>DAIUEW010000057.1:0-39575 GCA_036844925.1 Candidatus Sulfotelmatobacter sp. | reverse complement strand
CTTGCATTTCGACACTCTATCGAGTGTCAACAATCATTCTGAACGGGAACAGTGGCCGCTGATCGGGGGTGAAATGGGGCGATCCACTCATTAACCGCCTCCGAATCGTTACTCCGCTTCCAAAGCATTAACGATCACTCTGACAGATCTAAGATCGAGGCGGATAATCGGCACCCGACCCTGTGATTAGCTGGCACGACTTGTAGGAAATGCTTTTTGGACGAGTGTGTAGCGGGCCGCCCCAATCAGGCCGCAGTCATCATTCAGAATGATTTTCACTGGCATGTCGTTGAGCAGGATTTCCATACGGCCTTTGTCCAGGAAAGACTTCATGAATACTGGGTCTTTCATTCGGGTCACAATCTTCGCCGCGATGCTGCCACCGATGAAAATGCCGCCGGTGGACATATATTGCAAGGCGCAGTTTCCGGTCTCAGCCCCAAATACGCTGACAAAGATGGTGAGGGTTTGATCGCAGATCGCGGATTTGCCTTCGAGCGCGAGTTGGGAAATCAAAGCGGGAACATCGGGCGCTGCGCTGATCTGATCTCTAAGCCATGCTGGCTCTTCTGCTTTGTGAGCATCGCGCAGAAATTCGTAGATGTTCCTGATCCCAGGCCCCGAAAGAATTCGCTCACAACTGATGCGGCCATATTTCTTTTGGAGATATGCCAGCAATTCCATCTGCAGATCGTTCGTAGGGGCGAAGTCAGCGTGGCCGCCTTCACAGGCGAAAGGATGGTGCCGGAAGCCGTCCCAATAGAGTCCCGCCACGCCGAGTCCGGTTCGTGCCGAGATCACTGCGCGGTTGCCTTCAGCGTTCTCCGAGCCTTCACTGAGAGTGATGAAATCTTTGGAGTCGAGCGCGTCGATTCCATAAGCGTAGGCTTCGAGATCGTTGAGCAGGCCGACGAAATCGAGCTTGAGCTGCTTCGCCACTTCGCGAGAATCAATGATCCACGGAAGATTGGAAATCTTGCTCCGGCCTGACCTCACGGGCCCAGCCACGCCAAGGCATGCGCTATGAACCGGAATACCTTCGGTTCGTACGAACTGCGCAAGGATTTCCGACAATCCGCCATGTTCCTGGCTCATGTAATTCTTCTCAACCACGCACTTCAGGCGATTGCCCTCGGTTTCAAAAGCGGCCAGCCGAACACGAGTAGCGCCAATGTCACCAGCGAGAATCATGGTTCGATTTTCCTCCATTGCCGGTCGTCGAGTTCCATTAGCTGATCCGCCTCGGCCGGTCCCCACGTGCCTGATGCGTAATTCGGAAATTTGCGTGGCGGCAATGCTTTCCAAACGTCCAATACTGGGTCGACCACGCTCCATCCGGCTTCCACCATGTCCGCGCGCTGGAACAAGGTCGCGTCGCCCATCATGCAGTCATAGAGCAGAACCTCGTACCCCGTGTAGGCATCAGCTCCAAAATATTTGGAATACTCGAAACTCATGTCCACCGAGCCAACGCGCAGCAGGGGACCTGGAACCTTAGCGCCAAAACTCAACGAGATGCCTTCTACGGGTTGGATCTGTATGACCAGCGTATTCCTGTGCAGCTTGCGAACGGGAGCGCTGCGGAACAGCTCAACCGGCATGCGCTTGAACTGGATGGCGATCTCGGTGTGACGTTTGGCCAGACGTTTGCCGGTACGCAAATAGAAAGGTACGCCCGCCCATCGCCAGTTGTCGATGTTGAGCTTGAGGGCCACGAAGGTTTCGGTGCGCGATTCCGGAGCGACTCCGGGTTCCGACCGGTAACGCGGCACCGTCTCCTCGCCCAGCATTCCTTCTCCATATTGGCCACGCACACTGCGCTGCAACACGTCTTCGGAGTTGAGCGGCTGAAGAGAGTGCAAGACTTTGGCCTGTTCATTTCGTACTGCATCCGCGTGAAACGAAACCGGCGACTCCATTGCGGTCAGGCTGAGCAACTGCATGACATGGTTGGGTACCATGTCACGCAAGGTTCCCGCGTTATCGAAGTAAGCGCCTCGACGCTCCACACCAACCGTTTCGGCATTGGTGATTTGGACGTGGTCGATGTAGCGGCGATTCCAGATCGGCTCGAATATCGCATTGTCGAAACGAAAAACCATGATGTTTTGCACGGTTTCTTTGCCGAGGTAGTGGTCGATGCGGTAGATCTGGTTTTCCTGCAGTACGCTTTTGATATCGCGATTCAGGACCTTCGCGGAATCCAGATCGTGTCCGAAGGGTTTCTCGATCACGACACGACGCCAGTGCGCGTCGTCTTGCTTCAACAGGCCGGCTTTTCCTAACTGCTGGACAATCGGTGCAAAAAACTTCGGCGCAGTCGCGAGATAAAAGAGGTAATTACCTTCGGTTTGGCGTTCGATATCGATTCTCGCGAGCCGCTCCCGCAGCATCGTGAATGTATTCGGATTCCCAAAGTCGCCACGTTCGTAGAAAAGACGCTGCCGGAGCCATGCCACATGGCCGGCATCCGGCGGAAGGAATTCACTGACTTGATCGCGAAACGCCTCTGGACTCAGGTCATCGACGGAAACGCCGATTACGGCAAAACTGTCAGGAAGTAACTTCGCTTTTACCAGGTTGAACAGCGCTGGGACTAACTTGCGCTTCGTCAGATCGCCGGCCGCGCCGAAAAGGACGAAGACGCAAGGAACGGCAGGCTTGCCGGCGCTCTCAATGTCGCTGTTTGTGTTCGTCGGGGCCGTTGCTGACATACATTACCCTCAGAGTGGAATCCCCACTTGATCGACAATTCTGAAGTTGGAGCGACAGGGGAGTCGGACCCCACGTTTCTATTCGCCGGATCTAAGTTCCCGTCGAAGCGAAAAATCGACAGTTGAGCCCGCTGGGCACAATTGTAAGCACATGAAGAGAATAACAAACAGCGTCAGCCTCCTGCGGGACGTCGCGCATAATGTGCGCCTAATCTTCCCTGCATCCGGCAACATCGATTTGAATCCAATGTGATCAAGACAATGGTTGCAAGTTCAAAAGGGCAAATGGTAACCCACGAACTTTCGCGGCCAGCCGGCGGCGAGCAGCGGTTGAAGGAACTTGGTATCAAGCTCCCGGCGCCGCCTGAGCCGTTCGCCACCTGCAGTCGCAGTTAGTGCTTTTCAAGATGAGTGAAAAATTCATAGGAGGGTTTTATGGCAACGAGGAGAGTAGCACCAATCGCAGTAGCGCGAATGAAGGTCGCACAGATTTCTAAACCGGGAGCAGGTTTCGAGATGGTCGAGCGCGACATTCCCGAACCCGGCTCAGGTCACGTGCGGATCAAGGTGCAGGCCTGTGGTGTTTGCCACAGTGACGTGCTCACCGTGGAAGGCGCCTGGCCCGGGATTGAGTATCCCCGCGTTCCAGGGCACGAAGTGGCGGGCATCATCGATGAAGTGGGAGAAGGTGTTTCCGCATGGAAGAAGGGGCAGCGCGTCGGCGTCGGCTGGCACGGCGGCCATGACAGTACGTGTCGCGAGTGCCGTCGCGGGGATTTTGTCAATTGCCGAAACGTGAAAATTGCGGGTATCAGTTATGACGGCGGATACCAGGAATATATGGTAGCTCCGGTGGAAGCACTGGCGGCAATACCGGACAGCCTGCGCGACGTCGACGCAGCGCCGTTGCTTTGCGCCGGAATTACTACCTACAACGCCCTACGGCATAGCGGCGCGTTCCCCGGCGATCTGGTAGCCGTGCAGGGTATCGGCGGCCTGGGCCACCTCGGAATTCAATTCGCGAACAAGTTTGGTTATAAAGTCGCGGCGATCGGGCGCGGCTCTGAAAATGCGGCACTGGCAAAGAAACTCGGAGCGAGCGTCTACATCGATAGCAAAGCGACGAACGCAGCAGAGGAATTACAAAAACTGGGCGGCGCACAACTGATTCTGGCGACTGCTCCGAGCTCGAAGGCGATGTCCGAGCTAATCGACGGTCTGGGTCCGAACGGCAAGCTCGTAGTGATCGGAGCGACTTTCGATCCCATTGAGGTCACGCCAGTACAGCTCATTATTGGCAGTCGAACCATTCAAGGCTGGGCCGCGGGAACCCCGGCTGATTCCGAGGACACGCTGCGCTTCGCGGAACTCAGTGGCGTGCGTCCCATGATTGAAACCTATCCGCTCGAAAAAGCGGACGAGGCCTACGCGCGAATGATGAGCGGCAAGGCAGAGTTTCGCGTCGTTCTGACGATGTAACCTGGTCAGCAACGCAATCGAGAAACAGGGTCAGCTCGGCATGTCGATGGAGCCGCCGCCCACGCCGGGTGTTGATTGGAGGAATCATGAGCACCGCGACCATCACCTCTCTTATTCAGCGCGAACCCGAACTCCTCGGGCAAACCGTCGTCGTGATTGGGGGTAGCGCCGGCATCGGGCTCGAAACGGCTCGACGAGCACGCGCTGAGGGGGCCAAGGTGATCCTCACCGGCCGGAATCCCGAACCGCTCCAGCGCGCTGCGAGTGAGCTCGAAGCGCTGAGCACTGCGGCCTTCGACGCCACGGACCCTGCTTCCCTCGAGCGGTTCTTCCGTGAGCTGCCAGCCACGATCGACCACGTGATGGTGACGGCCGGCCGACCGCACTACGGGCGCCTGCTTGAGATGGACTTCGAGCAGGCGCGCCGCGCCCTCGACACACACCTCCTGCTGATGCTCGAGGTCGCCCGCAACGCCCACAAGGTAAGACCGGGAGGCACGCTACTGTTCGTGGGCGGCACCGGCGGCCGGCGCCCAGGTATCGGTCTCGGGATCGTGCCGACCGTCACCGCTGCACTGCCCGCCCTCACAGCCAGCTTGGCGCTCGAACTCGCGCCCGTCCGAGTCAACCTCATCGCCGCCGGCTTTGTTGACACGCCGTTGTCGGCATCGCTCCTCGGCGATGAACTCGAAAACCGCCGCAATCAGCTTCGTGCTACGCTTCCCATCCGGCGCGTCGTCGGACCGGCCGACGTCGCCGCGCTTGCGGTGCACATCATGATCAACACGGCCCTCACGGGCGCGACCTATGACATCGACGGCGGGCAGCAACTCGTCGCCCGTTAGCGAAAGGAGCACGCATGTCCACGATCCATCTCCATCAGACAACTACCTCGACGCCCGAACAGTACATCGCCGGGCTCACCGACTTCGGGCCCGGCCGCTCGAAGCTCTTTGGCAACAGCGCCGACGCGTACCTCAAGGTGCATAACCGCGGCCCATCGCAGGCCGACGTCACGGAAGGCTCGGGCGGCATCTGGGAACGCCTGCGCTACGACTGGTCCGATCCCAACCGCGTCGTCCTCACGACCACCGACTCCAACACTTGGGGAGGCGCGTCGGGCCACACCTACACCTTCACGCGCCGGCCCGACGGCATGACCGACATTGACGTGGTCGTCGTACGTGAGGGCAAGAACCTCAAGGGATGGGTGCTCGGCCTCGTGGTCGGAACCATCGGCAGGAGCATTTTGGAAAAGGCGTTTGCGAACTCGGTCAAGGCCATCGAAGCCCGAAACAGCGAGGTGAGAGAGGCACGCGCATCGTGAGCACAGAACCCAACGGACATTTGTCGTCCGGCCCGGTTATCCGGCTCGCCGGCGGCAAGGAAAGGAACGTCCCGTGGAACACCCGACTTTTTATCGCACGACACAGATCGATGGGGTCTCCATCTTTTACCGAGAGGCCGGCCCGAAAGATGCACCGACGCTTCTACTGCTGCACGGGCTTCCATCTTCGTCGCGAATGTTCGAGCCGCTCTTTGCCCGGCTCTCCGATCGCTATCACCTGGTCGCGCCTGATTACCCGGGTTTCGGACACAGCGACTGGCCGGACCCAAAAAAATTCGCCTATACCTTCGATCACTACGCGGAGATCGTGAATCACTTCTCAGAGGCGCTCGGGCTCTCACGCTACACGCTCTACATGCAGGATTACGGTGGACCCGTGGGCTTTCGGATGGCACTGGCGCACCCGGAGCGCATAGAAGCTCTCATCGTCCAGGACGCAGTTTCACACAACGAGGGCCTGGGTGCGAATTGGAAGACGCGGCGAGCCTTTTGGGCCGATCGCGCAGCCAATGAAAGCGCGCTGCGCACCAATCTCCTGTCGCTTGCAACGACCCGAACGCGCCATGTGGGAAACGATCCCAACGTGGATCGCTACGACCCTGATCTGTGGACCGACGAATTCGCGTTCTTGAGTCAGCCGGGGCAAGCTGAAATTCAAAGCGATTTGTTCTACGACTATCGAACCAATGTCGACGCCTACCCGAAGTGGCAAGCATGGATGCGCGAGAAGCAGCCGCGTTTGCTGGTGATCTGGGGCAAGTATGAGCTCTCGTTCGACCCGTCGGAACCGGAGGCCTATCGTCGTGACGTGCCGAAAGCCCAAGTGCACATCGTTGACGGCGGTCATTTCGCACTGGACACGGCGGCCGATGCGATTGCCGCATTGGTCCGGGACTTTGTCGGTTCTTCAGTCGGGGACCTGCGGGGACGGCGCGCGGCTGATGACCCTGTGACTGCGCTGGCTACTTAATCCCTGAAACGTAACCAAACGCCGGGCATCCAAGAGCCGAGGTTTCCTATGCGATCTGACCTTGTTCCAGGTGCTATCTTCCCCGACTACGAGCTTTCCGACCACACCGCGAAACGCCGGAAGCTTTCCGAACTGCAAGGACAGAATCCAATGGTTGTGGTCCTCAGCCGCGGAGGCTTCTGCCCCAAGGACCGCCGGCACGCGGAAGGGCTTGTTCAACTCCATCGCGAGCTTGAGGTTGCCTACTGTCGGCTCGTGACGATCAGCACCGACAACATCACTCAGACAAATGAATATCGCAGCGGAGTCGGAGCGTACTGGCCGTTCCTCTCCGACGCGGGCCGTGTCGTCCAAAAAGATCTCGACATCGCCGAATACACTGATCCCGTCAACAATCCCATGATCCCCCATGTGATCGTCCTCGAGCCTGGTCTTGTCATTTACAAGATCTATAACGGCTACTGGTTCTTCGGCCGGCCCACTCTGGAAGATCTGCGCCAGGACCTGCGCGCGGTCCTCAAGAAATGCCGGCCCGACTGGGACATCACAAAGCCTGAACTCAAAGCAGCGTGGCAGCGAGGCCGCAAGGAACTCTTCTACCCATACGGCAAGACGTATGTTCAAACCCTCGGTGAACAGGATTAGGAACGGTAGGAATATGTCAGGGAAGAAAACAGCAATCGTCACAGGGGCATCAGGAGGATTTGGTTCAGGTTTGGTCGAGGCCTTCCTGAAGGAAGGTTATAACGTCGTCGGAACATCTCGAAATGCCAGTCGATCGTTCTCCGACTTGGCGAAGACTGCATCACCCAGCCTGGTTCTCGTCGATGGCGATATCGGTAAGCAGGAGACCGCTGCGAAAGCTGTCGAAGCTGCGATCAACCACTTCGGAACCATCGATGTTCTCGTGAATAACGCCGGAATCTTCTACACCAAGCCGTTCATGGACTTCACTACCGAGGACATCAACGCTCTGGTCTCAACCAATCTGTTGGGATTCGTCTACATCACTCAGCTCACAGTGAAACAGATGCTGAAACAGAAATCGGGGAGCGTTGTCAGCATCTCTGCGGCGCTTGCTGACCGGCCGATCGACGGCGTAAATGGCTCGGTTTCGATGATTACAAAGGGAGGCCTGAATTCGGTGATCCAGAATCTCGCAGTCGAGTACGCAAATGACGGTATCCGCTTCAACGCCGTAGCCCCCGGCGAAGCGGACACGCCAATGCACAGGAATAATCCGAAGGACTCAGCTCAAACGGTGCAGCCAAGGAGGAAAGTCGCGAGCGTAAAAGACGTTGTCGACGCTGTTCTCTACCTGGCAAAAGCAGGTCATGTAAGCGGAGAGATACTCCACGTGGATGGTGGCGCTCCCGCTCGCCGCTGGTAGCCGCCATAATTTAATTCATTTCATCCGCTCTCAGGAAACCAATAAATCAGGCGGACAAGAGGGAGTCATGGAAGAGGCGATTTTCCTGGGCGGGGGTAGTGCGGAAAAAACATGGCCTGACCCGAGCGCCTGGGAACTTTCGGCGAAAACATTGGGTCAGCGAGTGGGAGAGCCGCATCGACCGTTCGCAACCGTGCCGAGCCGGCATTCGAGAACGACACCCGACTGGCGGGGATCGGCGCTACGGATGTCGGGATTTCGCGAATTCGTTGAAGGGATGAGGTTGGGACACCTGCTCAAGCAGAGAAAGGCACTTAGCCTTGAACTCGGAAATGGCAACTTCTTTCATTGGCTTACCTATGAAACCACGGTCAAAATTAGTGGTCGACTGAAAAAGTCAGAACTGTGTTTGAGGAGTCAATCCTCCGAAGCGGCTAATTCGCATTCACGCTGTAAATCGTGCTGTGGGTGGGAATCAAAGCTCCGACGGCCGCGCCCGCTAAGAAACCGACAAGAGCGCCGATTCCGGCTGTGTCGCCTTCGCTGATCACACAAAAGTTAGAGCAGCGGCGGTTTGCGGCTGCGCCGATCACGGCCCCAACACCTGCACCCACGCCCGCCCCGATGAGGGTACTGCGCAGCCGGTGCCGGTTCTCCATGAACTTCACCCGGCGAACGTCTTGCTTTGGAATGCTCTGGTCGCCTGCACTGTCCTGGTACCGGATCGCTGCGTCGGAGAACTTCAGGAACGCTCCGGAATGTTTCTTGGAGTTCATATCGACGATTTGAATCTTTTGCCCCGTCTGCAGAGTGCTTAAGTTCGTCCACGAAGCTTTATCGCTTTGCGCCTGTGAGGCGTAGGGCGTTCCGAATACGCACAGCAAGAGCAGGATGTTTCGCATGAGATCAACTCTCCGTGATGTTTTTGGATTCCCGATTGTGCACACCTCTTCGGGACGAACCGAACATGGTCCTTCGTTCAGATAGTGATGATCTTCAGGTTTTCGTTTCACAGATCCTTTCGGTGGGCAGTATCTTGGCAGTATCTGAGCTGGAATGTCTTCTTGACTTAGCGACGGAATGCACTTGGCCTTCAACTTGGAGATAGCGCTTCTCTCATTGATAGCCCAGACCATGGTCAGAAATGGTAGTCAAATTCTCCGATGATCCTATTTGAGGCAGGCTCGGAGCCTCATCTGGCTAAGGTCGACAGACGCCGAAGTCTTTGATCACCGCTCTTGCGTCCCAAATGGGCGTCTTATCGGAGCCCATCGATTTTAGTTTTTGCCCTCGCAACTGCATCCGCTCGCCAGGCATAACACCACCCGTGTTGCCGGAGAGCGTGTAGATTCGCTGGTCTTTTTCGTCAGTGATAGTCATTCCGTTTTCTGTCGGCTTGACACACCCTGTGATGGTTCGCTTTTTTGAATAATGAATGATCACAACGGTCGCGACCACGGCGATGGCCGCAGTCACCGCCACAATTCCAGTTACGATGTTCCTGCCAGCGTTGCTCAAGTTATCTGCCTTGGCAGGAGTGGCGAGTGCCAGACTGATGACAACAATCGGGACTGCACGCCAGAGACTTTTCTGCAGCATTTGTCGTCCTTTATACGAATTGGATAACGATGTCAATTGGGATGCTTGGCACGACCTTCAGCCAGCCATAGTACGCCGGTCCCTGCAATTCGCGAGAAGTATTTGCCGAGGAGTCTTTCTATGGCTACGAGCTGATCTGTTGCAGAATTGCACGCGCCTCGGCTGCCGGATCCGCCGCTTCGGTGATGGGACGGCCGACTACGATGTGGCTTGCGCCTGCAGCAATCGCCTCGGCAGGGGTGGCGACGCGTGCCTGGTCTGCGTTGCTGGTACCCGCCGGGCGGACGCCGGGAGTTACGATAGCGAAATTGCCGCCGAGTTCGGAGCGAAGCGTGGCCGCCTCGCGAGCGGAGGTGACGATTCCCTGACACCCATTATCCAGTGCAAGCCCAGACAGACGCAAAACCTCATCGCGCACGGTTCCACGAAATCCAACCTTCTCGAGCTCGTTCTCATCCAGGCTGGTAAGGACCGTTACGCCGAGCACAATCAAAGCCGGGTTGCCGCCGCGGGCCGCATCCACCGCAGCGTGAAGCATCCTTGCGCCGCCGGAGGCGTGCACAGTCAGCATGCTTACCCCCAACTTGGCGGCTTCGTGCACGGCTGACGCCACCGTGTTTGGAATGTCGTGATACTTAAGGTCGAGAAAAACGCGCCGGCCCGAAGCCACCAAATCCCGCACCATTTGCGGGCCTTCGGCTGTGTAGAGCTGCATCCCGACCTTGTAAGTGAGCGCCGAATCTCCAATGGCCGCGACAATTCTTTTCGCCGCCGCCGCTGTGGAAACGTCAAGAGCAACGATCAGTTTCTGGCGGGGATCGGCGCTGCGAATGTCGGGATTTCGCGAATTCGTTGAAGGGATGAGGTTGGGCAGAGTGACCTGCATCCCTTGCAGTTTAGAATGTTTAGCGGACTTGCGCCAGTGGATGGTTATAGGCCACGGTCTGGTAAGCCTGGCGCTCGGTCGGAGTCTTTACCAAATCCAGCCGCACCTTTTGTAACCCGCGCTCTTCAAATTGCAGAACCCGGGCAGCTCCGTAGGAGAGGTCGATAATGCGGCCGGACACAATCGGACCACGGTCATTTACCTTGACCACAACGGCCCGCCCGTTGCGCAGGTTTGTAACCCGCACGTAGCTCCCTAGAGGAAGAGTGGGGTGAGCAGCGGTCATGTCGTACATCTCGTAGTCTTCGCCGCTGGCTGTGGGCCTGCCTTCAAAGTACTCCCCATACCATGACGCCGTGCCAATCTGATAAGCCTGGTTTTTGCTGGCCTGTTTGCGGATTTTGGGCTTAACCTTAGTCGGCTTAATGGGGGTAGAGCTTGCCTCCGAGTTGTTCGGGCCCTGAGCCGCTCCCAGGCCGACGATCAATAAAGCGATCATCAGTCCATGAGCCATACGTCTTTGCATTCAGTTCTCCTCGCATACTCAAAAGTGTCCCCTAGCTAGGCTTTCTCGTTAACGATCTGTTCATCGTAGAGATGCGGGCGGGGCTTGTCAACCCCCCAAAAGATGATCTGCTAGTAATCGATATCTTACGTAACTTGTTGTTAATTATAGGCAACATGCACCATATCTATCAAAACAATGGGTTTGCTTATTTATATATCAGTAAATACCCAGGCGCGGGTAGATGGGGAAGAATTTTCATCTTCAGTCGATTCAGTAACTTAGCAGCGAAACCTGTATAAGTCATTTACTGTTAGTGTTTTAGGAAAAAGGTTGCCGGGATTTGAACAGTTTTTTTCAGAAAAGACGTGGCGTTTAGGGAATAGTTCATGCACTATCAATTGGGGGACTTTCTCGAACGCAGCACCAAGCGAGTTGCCTCGCACTGATCCTCTTCTGGACCCAAGTTCTGGACTCAAGGAAAACGACGCAAGGAAAACCATGCCGGGAAAACCTCCGGTCATACTGACAATCGCAGGCTTCGATCCCTCCTCCGGGGCGGGCGTAACCGCCGACGTCAAAACCATAGCCGCCCATAGCTGCTATTGCGTGGCCTGCATCACGGCCATGACGGTACAGTCGACGGCTGGCGTTCGGCGTGTGGAGGCGCTCGATCCGGTTCTGGTGACCGACACCTTGGAGGAACTGGCGGCCGACATTCCCATCGCAGCCGTCCATATCGGGATGCTCGGGAGTGCGAAGATAGTTAAGGCGGTGGCGGAGTTTCTGAATCGACGCTCGGGCAAGGCCAAACTGTCCAATGTGGTTCTGGACCCAATCGTTAAATCATCCTCCGGCGCGGAGCTCTTGGATACTCCCGGAATTAAGCTGCTCATCGAAAAGCTAATCCCGCTCGCTAACGCGATCACGCCGAATGTTGACGAGGCTGCCGTCCTCACCGGCTTAAAGGTGACGGATCTCGATGAGATGCGGACAGCGGCAGCGAAGCTCCACGAGATGGGAAGCGTCGCCATGGTGATTACCGGCGGCCATCTGGAGAAAGCCACTGATCTTTTGAGTTTCTCTACCAAGCGCGGCATTGAGCAGGAAGTGTTCAAAGCTGAGCGGCAGCGCTCAAATTCTACCCATGGAACCGGTTGCGCCTTTGCGACGGCGATCGCCTGCCACTTGGCCCTTGATCGCGGGCTGGCCGAAGCCACCTTGTTGGCCAAGATCTATGTGATGGCAGCCATTGCTGCCGGCTATCCCTTGGGACGCGGTACGGCTCCCATCCATCATCTCTACCGGATGAATGAGCAGCGGCGCACCGCAGCATCGGCAAGTGGAGAGTGAGGCGGTTGCGGAGAGTCTGACTAGACCTTACTCGCTATCACCGTCCGAAGGTCCCTTCAGCAAAATTCCAGCTACAAAAGAAGCCGTGGCGGCCAGAAGCCATTCGATGCGCCACATCTGGATCGCCTGAAATTCGGCGAGATTCGAGGCTCGGTAGAAGAGGCTGATCCCCATGGCCCCCGCAACGCATCCCAGACCTATCATGAATGCAATCAGGGCGCCGGTCGGCAGACCCACCCAGCGTTTGATCTCGTGGAAGTGCAAATAATGGAGCCAGTCGGGAAATGAGATCTCGCGCCAGTAGGCTGCGACCGAGTCTACCCAGGGTCGCACAGACGCGACGCTGCGGGCCAAGAGGCCAGCCGCATCACGAACGGAGGTGTCAGCCTTGCCCAACGCCGGGCGCCGCAGACCGCAAGTATGACAAAAGCGGGCGCCGATCATGAACTCGCTGTGGCAATCGGCACAGGCGTCCGTCATGCCTTGCAGGGATGCAATCGGTGATATGGGTTCGGCCGCCACCGGGAGAACGGTAGGCGACCGCCAAAACTCCTGCTGCGCATCGTGCACTACTTCAGCCATAAAGATTAAGGGGAGGGCGTTGTCATGTGCAACGCAAGCCAACAGCCAAACTTTTCCAATGTCAAGATCTTTTCAATTCAAATGTTTGCAATTTTCTGCACCCATGATTTCCGCTACGGCTACGCAATTATTACGCGGAGAGTCGGGTAAAGTTGCCCGGTTACTCTGGTCCCTTGGCCGTTTATTGCGGAGATTAACGGGCGTGCTGCGAGACTCCATCCCGAAATTGTTGAGTACCATCAGATAACACCTTTGGTTCGTCCCGTGCTCCACAAATTTCAATTACACTAAGATTCAAGAGATTCACACTTGGGGATGCAACCGAGTTTGTTATTCGCGAGTTGGTTAGTTCGCAGAAGTTGGTTGCCGTCGCTTGTCATTCTCTGTCTGCCGCTGCCTCAGGCCTCCAGCCAAGCCCGCTCTGCTGGATCAAGCGCCCCTCTTACCCTCTCGATTTCCTCTTCGGATCACGATTCTCCGGTTGAGGTCGCGTTCGACCACTTCTACAACATGGAGTATGACCGCGCGATCCAGGAGTTCCAAAAGATAGTCGACAAGTCTCCGAACGATCCTTCCGCAGTGAATCATCTATTGTCTACGGTTTTGCTGCGTGAGCTCTACCGGATGGGTGCGATGAACTCCGGCGAATATGCCAGCGACAGTTTTATCGGCGAGGCCCACCGAAGCGCCGATCCCAAGGTGAAGGAACAGATCAAGCAGTTGGTGGAGCGCGCGGAGAATCTCGAAGAACAGGAACTGAAGTCAAATCCCAACGACGTTGGTGCGCTTTACTCGCGCGGCGTAACGCGGGCGCAGTTCGCGTTGTATACCGCGTTGGTGGAACGGGCGTGGTTCTCGGCTCTGCGCAATGCCGTGGGCGCGCGTCGCGATCACGAACGCGTGCTGGAACTGAATCCCGGCTATGTGGATGCGAAGCTGGTCGTTGGCACCCACAACTATGTGATGGGAAGCCTGCCATGGAGTGTGAAAGTGGCCGTGGCGCTGATTGGGCTGAGCGGAACCAAAGAAAAAGGACTGGAATATCTGCGCGAGGTGGCCGATACCCGCGGAGAAAACAGCGTCGACGGCAAGGTAGTACTGAGCTTATTCCTGCGCCGCGAGCACCGGTACGACGAAGCGCGCGACCTCATGCACGAGCTTACGGCGCTCTATCCGAGAAACTATCTGTTTCCTCTTGAGGAAGCCAATCTGCTGCGCTCCGGCGGCCACGCGCCGGAGGCGGCTGCAGCCTATCGCAAAGTTTGGCAGAACGGACGGGAGGGGAAATACGACGGCCTCCATTATGAAATCGCCGCGTGGGGTTTAGGTGACTTGCTGCGCGGCCAGAAGGATTATTCCGGAGCGGCGAACGCCTATGAACTGGTGAGCGAAGCGTCGAACCCTGATCCAGAGACGCTACAGAAAGCCAACCTCGCCGCCGGTGAAATGTACGACTTGCTGCAGAAACGGGATTTGGCGATGAAGAAATATGAGACGGTCCTGGCCGAGAACGGCAGCACTCCTCCCGCCGAGCGGGCCCGCAAGCACATTCGGGAAGCCTATCGAGAGTAAGGTCCGCTGGTCTGATTGTCATCCTGAGCGAGCGTTCTTTGCGCAAGCGAAGGATCTGGTCGAGCCGCGCGTTGCGTCGCGTTCCTTGCGACGCAATAATCGCGCGTTTGGCTCGCCTCCCTATCAAACTGGCGAGTTTCGGAGATGCCCTGCACGGAACTTTCCGCGCTACAATTACGTAGTGTCTTGTAGAGAGGTTCTTCGAGGGTGGACATATGTACTGCAACTACTGCGGGAAAGTAATTCAGGACGACGCCAGTGTTTGCGCTTATTGCGGCACTCGCGTGGGTGCGTCGGTGGCACGCAAGCGGCTGGTTCGGCCGCGTAAGGGACGCAAAATCGCAGGCGTCTGCCTTGGCTTCGCCGAGTATTTTGACATCGATGTGACGGCGGTCCGGCTGGTTTGGCTGATCGCATCGTTCATGACGGGCATCGGCCTGATCTCCTATCCCATCGCGTGGATTGTGATGCCGGAGGAGCCGCTGATGTTGGCGGCGCCGGCAGGCGTGCAGCGTGTGACGAATCCGTAATCTACCCGAAACGATTTCTGTGTTTCGCGTTTGATGCGACGCCACGCCGCGATACCGCGGAACGCGTGCTACAATTTTCCCGCCATGATTGATACGTTCCTGGTCGCAGAGAGGACCTTGGTTAGCGCCAAGGGAGACAGCGCCGGCGTGGACTTGAGCGGCGCGGCCAGCCGCGCATTCCTGCTAACCCTCGAAATCACGAAGATCATCGAGCAGGAGTCGCTTGATGTCAGCATTTTGGGTTCAGCGGATGGCACAACTTGGGGCGCGAAGCCGGTGGTTGCGTTTCCGCAGAAATTTTATTGCGGAGAGTATCCACTCCTGCTCGATTTGACAGCCCATCCGGATGTGAAGATCGTGCGCGCGCATTGGGAAGTGGCCCGCTGGGGACGCGCCACCGAAACTCCGATGTTCGAGTTCAGCTTGAGGTTGAAGGAGATTCCGCCAGAGATTTTGCGGGAAGCGCGTGCTGAAGCGAAGGCGTTCGTCTAGACGTTTGATCACTAATCGAATGCCGTAGCTTTCGGGGTTTTTCAATCAACAAACAGCAACCACAAATCAACAATCTAGAATTTCTGTAGACCAGCAGACCCCTTAACCCTTCCGCTATATTTGATCTCACATGAAAAGCGATTCACAGGTTAGCGTGCGTTCCGCACGCAATGTTCGCGGAAGTGTGAGCCTTCCGGGCGACAAATCCATTTCCCACCGCTACGCGATGCTGGCGGCACTTGCCGATGGGCCGTCGCACCTTGAAAACTATTCGACGGGCGCCGACTGCGTCAGCACGCTCGGTTGCCTGCGCTCGCTCGGTGTGAGGTGGGAGCGCAAGGAAAATGCTGACAACGTTATCGAAGTGCAGGGAAGCGGACTATCGCTGACGGCTCCCAAGCAGCCGCTGGATTGTGGAAACTCCGGTTCCACCATCCGGATGCTGAGCGGCATTCTGGCTGGACAAAGATTCTCCAGCGAAATGGCGGGAGACGAATCGCTTTCGCGGCGTCCCATGGAGCGCGTAATTAAGCCACTCACGTTAATGGGCGCACGAATCGCATCGCAAAGTGGCCGACCGCCGCTGCGCATTACCGGCGGTGACCTCAAGAGCATCCACTACCAGATGCCGGTCGCCAGCGCTCAAGTGAAGACTTGCCTGCTGTTTGCCGGCTTACTGGCTGAGGGTGAGTCGCGCATCGAGGAACCGATGCGGACACGCGATCACGGGGAAGTGGCGCTGCGAGCCTTTGGCGCAAATGTCGAGCGCAAGGGAAACGAAGTGCGAATTCGCGGCGGGCAGCGTTTGAAGGGCATCGAAGCTCGAGTGCCCGGCGATCTTTCGAGTGCCGCTTTTTTTCTTTGCGCCGCCGCGCTTTTCCCCGAGTCGCAATTGACCACTACGAATTTGCTGATGAATCCCACGCGCGCCCGCCTGCTCGACATTCTGATGCAGATGGGGCTGCACATCTCTGTAACTCAGCTGGAAGAGGCTCATGGGGAGTTGGTGGGGACTCTGCAGGTCACGGGCGGACGTCTGAAAGGCGCAATGATTGCCGGCGCCGACACGGCTGCGCTGATTGACGAGATTCCCGTACTGGCGGCGATCGCTCCCTACACAGAGCAGGGAATTGAAGTACGCGATGCGAAAGAATTGCGCGTGAAAGAATCGGATCGCATTGCTTCCATCGCCACCAATCTTCGCGCGATGGGAGCGGAGGTGGAGGAACGCGAAGATGGCCTGAAAATTCCGGGTGCGCAGGCGCTTCGTGGTGCGGAACTTGAATCGTTCAGCGATCATCGGATCGCGATGGCGTTCAGCATCGCTGCCCTGCGGGCGCACGGAGAAACTCTGATTCGAGGCAGTGAGTGCGCGGCGATCTCCTATCCGGCATTCTTCTCAACGTTGGAAGGGTTAGTCGAGCGCTAGGCGCCAGTGAGTCGCCGTGCGGTTCTCAAGTCAGTCGTGACGTTACTTCCGTCCGGTGACCGAAGTGATCTAACCAGCGTGTGCAAAGTCGGCAACAATTCACTTCATGCGTTTCAAATCACTCGTGCTGGCGTCGATTTTGTTGGCTGCGCTCTCCTATGCCAAAGAGCCGAAGGCCTACCAGTCTGGGAAGTTGGTGCAGATGGAGTCGACCCGGTGTGGAGTCGACGACAAAGGCGAAAAAGCTCTTGCCGACGAAAGCGGAATCGACTCGCATAGCAAAACTCAAGAGCTCTCATGCGGCGAGTATCTGCTTCAGGCTGACCAGGTGGTCTATCGAATCCGTCCCAAACACGCCAAGCATGCCGCGCTTCTGCCGATCGGGGAATGGGCGCAATTCCGGCTGGAAAAAGATAAGATGCTGCTTCGGGCACCCCATTTCGATGGCAAAGAGCGCGAGTATGTTGTGGTGTCGATGACCCCGCGCGGCGAGAGCTCTGCCGATTCAAGCCCTGTGCGGCTGAACCATCTGCAGTAAAGCCCTTAGCTATTCGGAATCGACCAGCGTCCTGAAATTTCTGCTCTTAATCTTTAGGCGAAAAAGCGGTATTCTTTTGTGATAAGGTAGTGCCGCCCGTGAATAGGTGGGGCTTCCCGCCTGCGTGCCCGGGCTCGCCACAGTCTCAAAGGAGCAGTTATGGCTACCCTCCGCGACCTTGTCAAAGACCGCAAGACTTACTCCATCGATGCTTCCAGCACTGTGCTGGAGGCTGCGCGCTTCATGATGGAACATAACATCGGAGCGCTGCCCGTGCTCCGCAATGGCGAATTGGCCGGCATTTTTTCCGAGCGCGACATCATGAACCGCGTGGTGGCCGCGGGCCGAACGCCGGGGCACACTGCGGTCTCCGAAGTAATGACCGCGAACCCGCGCGCAGTTCACGTGGACGAAAGCATCGAGGAGTGTCTCTTCATCATGCACGAGTTCGGCTTCCGGCATCTGCCAATTGTGGATGGCAAAGAGCTGAAGGGATTGGTATCACTTCGCGATATTGTCATGCGTCAAGCCGCCGAACTGGAGCGACAAAATCGACGTGCCGCCTCATGAGGCGGCGTCGGGCTTCGGACCCTGGATTCGGGATTGACGTTTTTTGAAGCGAACCGGGAAAGCTGTAAGTTCGGAAGAGATGACGCTGCAAAAGCCGACGGCCGAGGTCTGACGCCCGAAGTCGACGCTCACGGCCGTTTCTGCAAAAGCAGTTCTCCCGCCTGAGGCGGCAGTTTGAATGGAAACTCGAAGACCTTCCCGGCAAGCGGGAGGCGCAGGATGAATTCCTCTTGGGACTTCCATCCTCCTAGCCACTTTGTTTCCGTGTTGAAGAAAACCCAGCCCCTCACTTCCGGAGTGGCGCCGTCCAGATGTGCGGCGCGCAGACTTTTTGTGCCAAGAAACTCGATCAATTCATTAACCGATTTCTGATATTCCTGCAAGCGCGCCAGGCGCGCCTCTTTCTGATCGGGATGCTTCGCGATGTCGCGCCTGGTTTCATCGTCAAGCGCATCGGCGTCGGCCTGGATTTTCTGACTGTAATCGGCCGGGTCGAGTGCGGTCTGCACCACCTTGAAGTGCTTCATGAACTGCAGAGTAATTCCGTCAGGGCTTTCATCCAGGCTGTCGTTTCCACGGTAGCGCACGGTCAATAAAACACCGAAGATGGGTTCGACGCGATGGCGGATAATCTGCACCTCGCGGGCGTCCACCGCAAGGACGATGCCAACGTCCCCCGACCAAAGACCGTAACTGTACTTGCCATCGTCGCCGTGGGAGAAAGTGCATCCCGGCCGGTCCTCGCTCCAGCGCACGGTGGGCGCGTGCGCAGGGATGCTCGATCCTAAGACAACCGCGTTAGGTACTATCGAATAAGAAATGATAGCCGTCCCCAGGAAGATCATGCCGAGACCGCGCTGGGTCGTCTCACGGTGTCGCCACATGAATGAAAGTCCTATGTTTCCGGGGTGACTTGCAGCGTGACGGTTGCCGGAATCGCGGTACTGGGTCCGGCGCCGTGTTCGTCTGCGCCGCTCAGGGTGAAGGTATAAGTGTCGGTCGGCGTGATCTGGTTGGTGGCAGTGTTTTTTGGGGAAGAACTGCAAGCTGGCAAGAAGATCAGTCCGCTGGCAATTGCCAGGAGCATAAGTATGCCCATCAGTTTCCCGCGACCGTTGCCGGTTGCTCCTATTCCGATAATCGCCAGCGCGGGGAGCGCCAGCCACAGGGCATAGAAAAGGCGCCGAGCGGAACGATTCTCCGAAGTAGAAGTGGGAACCCCAGTAGTTCCGAAGGTGGTGATGGTCAGAAGGGAAGTTGGTGGCGTGCCGCTAGTCACGGTTACGGAGGCGGGATTGAACGAGCATACCGGCGCTCCTGTCACCACTGGAGTAACCGACAAGCACGAGAGCGTGACCGTTCCGGTATAGCTGCCGAGCGGCGCGACGGTCACGGTCGTATTCGCCGTGTTTCCGGCAGTGACCGGGCTCGGAACCGCTGTAGTTGGCAACACCGAGATCGTATAGTCCTCGGTTAAATCCGTAACATTCAAAAAGAGTGTGGCGGTTACTGCGATGGAGCCGCTGGTGCCAGTCAGCGTGATTTGATAGGTACCCGCGGGGGTGGATGCCAACGTTGCAATGGTCAGCGAAAGCTGGGCGCCCTCGGTGCCAGGGGTTACAGAAGTCGGGCTCACCTTGCACACCGGAGGGGTCGTGGTCCCTTGATTTGACGCAACCGTGCAAGTGAGATCAACCACGCTGTCGAAGCCCATAGTCGGCATCAGCTCGACGGTCGCTGTTGCAGAACCGCCCGGATCTACCGCCGCCGGATGAAGCTGTGATGGAGTAAGCGTAAACGACTGCCCGTAGGCGGCCGCCGGCAATAGTAACAGCACGAACGCGAAGACTAATGAGGGCTTGGCCCGCCTAAAATTCACCATGAGTAGATAGGAACTCACTACCTTCGATTCCTCCAACGACGCAAAAGCTGCCCGAACCGGCAGGAAAGTGCCGGAAACTGTACAGCCCCAAGAATAATTTGATACGACAGAGCTCCGGCAGAATACGCCACACAGAATCTTAGACTACAGTCGCGCATCGTGCCAATGCGCCGGAGTGTTCCAGGAAAGAATTCAGGCCGCCTTTGATAAGAGGCGGCCTGGGGTTCGAAGTTACGGCTAGTTGACTGTGAGAGTCAGAGCTGGAGATGTTCCAGTTTGGGTTGCTCCCGTTGCCGTGCCTGAGACAGTAATTGTGTACGTCCCGGCAGGCGTGCCTGGGTTCCCGCTAGTTTTGTTGCTGCCGCCTCCGCAGGCTGGCATTAGGGCTAGCGCGGCGAATATCGTTCCCATCATGAGGATTGCGAACAACTTCTTCCGGCCCGAGCGGATTGAAACGAAACTGGCCCCCATCAGTGAAAGGCCAGCTACCGGCAGGAACATTGCGTAGAAGGTACCGGGCGAGTGACGACTCGGAGAATGCCGCAGAAGGGCTGTTGCGGCGGTCGTGCTGACCGTGAGCGTTGCCGCACTTGCGGGCGTGGCCGATGCCGTGCCGCAAGCGGGCCCAAGCGTCACGGCAGGGGAAACAGAACAAGTGAGGGTCACGCTACCTGTAAAGCCATTCGTAGGGGTTACCGTGACGGTTGAAGTGGCTGAGCCTCCGGGATTCACCGAGGCGGGCGAAAGCGCCTTCGCTGCGAGGGAAAAAGTCTGGGCCCCGACCTGAGCGTATTTGACCACGAAGGCGTCGGAGGCACCACCCCTGTAGTTAGGTTCAAAGAATTTTGCGGTGTTCGGAAAGTCCATCGAAGCAGTGTTTCCGGTGACATAGATGTTGGCACCAGCGCTGTCTACGGCTACATCGCCGAAATTACCGGCCGTGTCCTCGTTCCCTGTTCCACCAAGGTAAGTGGAAAAGACAAACTGCGAACCGGCCGCATTGAGCTCAGTCACGAATGCGTCGGAAGTTCCTCCTCCGAAACCTGTCTGCGTAGGAGACTGGGTTGGGAAGTTAGAGGAACTAGTCTGGCCTGTGACGTAGGCGTTACCGCTGCCATCAACTGCAATCGCGGCGCCAACATCGTCCGCATTGCCGCCGAGGAAAGTGGAATACACAATAGCGCCGGCAGGACTCAATTTCGTAGCAAAGGCGTCAAAAGCACCGCCGCCAAAGTTTTTTTGCGCTGGGGACGATGAAAGAGGGAAGGTGGTGCTTGACGCGGTTTCTCCGGTAACGTAAGCGCCAGACGAGTCAGCGGCGACCCCGTCACCGATATCGATATTTGAGCCGCCGATATACCGCGAATAGACGTAAGCGCTTCCATCGGCTTTTACAGCCACGACAAACGCATCCTCAAGGCCACCGCTAAACGTATTGAGGGGTGACCCTGGCAGGGAGCCGGAAGTCTGGCCGGTTACATAGGCGATGGCAGGCGACGCAGATGAATCCAAAGCGACCTCTGCTGCAAAATCGGAAGAACCTCCGCCAATGTATGTGGAAAATATGAGATCGTTTAGGCCGTTACCTCCAGGGTTCAGCTTCGCAAGGAAGCCGCCCGCCGTGATGGCTCCAGCGGGGGGATTCTTGGTCGGGAAGTTCGAGGAGGAGGTTTTTCCTGCGAGGTACGCATTTCCGGCGCCATCCAACGCCAACCCCAGAGCGGTGTCAGATCCGGTTCCCCCGAGGTAGGTGCCGTACTTGAGTGCGCCAGTGGAGTCGAGCTTAACCAGAAAGGCGTTTCCGGTCCCGTTCATGGTGGTTTGATAAGCACCCGGCGTCGTGGGAAAACTGCCAGTGGGCGAGGTTGTGCCGCCGCCGACGTAGACGTTGTTGTTGGTGTCGACGGCAATACCATTACCGCTGTCGTCGCCCGTTCCCCCGATGTAGCTGGTATAGATCGTGGCCGAGCCGCCGGGATTGAGTTCCGTGACGAAAACGTTGAAAATGCCACTGCTTGCGCGACTCGCTCCGGCAAAATCCAGGGAGTCAGTTTCTCCCGTCACATAGGCGTCGCCACTACTATCAAAGGCAATAGCGAAGCCATCGTCTTCGAGCGAGCCGCCGAGATACGTCGAGTACGCATAGCTCACGGAAGGATCAATCACCAACTCGCGGCTATGATCGTATTTGCCAAGTTCGAAACTAACTTGGTTGTCGGCTTTCAGGACGAAGCTTGCATCGACAGCTTGCCGCGCAGCATTCTGGTCCTGGTAGGCCGCAGGTTTGTGAAAAAGAACATCGCCGGCTGTCGACGAAACGATCAGGTTGCCCGAGTCATCCGTCTTTATGCCTCGTGCTCCGGTGAAATGAAAACCAATAGGCTGAGGATCCGCGCCCGGAGCAACGACGAAGTCGAACTCCAACTGACGCTGAGCCCCGTGGAAGGCCATGTTCACGCCGGGATAAACGTCGTGGTAGGAGACACGGGCGTAGCGCGGGACGTTCTTGCGCCATTTCCTTGGGTCGTTGCCAATAAAATAATTCGCGATTTCGGACAATTTGTCGCTACCTTCAACTTTAGCCAGCGAATTCGCGCCGCTGAGTTGCATGCGCACCACGGCGTTTTGCGTATCTCGCTTTCCAGAAAACATCGTCGCCTTCGGCAGAGCACTGCGTCCGACGGGGGATCGATCACGCGACTTTAACGGGGAGTGCAGCGAGAAAACGGCATCGTTCGCCGTAAGGAATAGAGTGTATCCGTCACCCCGCGCCACGTACTTGACCTGGCTATCGGTCTGGCCTTGATTCTGCTCGAAGGCCAGGGGAAGAGTGGCATAGCTGGCCTGAATTCGGTCTCGCGCGGCAGGCTTCAAGGCAGCAGGCTGCGAGTCGAAAGAGGTTGCAGAGAGGGCGCCGGCATTGCCACGATGGCTGGCGGGAGCAACAACAAGCGGCACATCCAGGAAAATGACGGCCAATATCGGAACAATGCAAAAAGCAAAGGTCCATCCTCTTGAGGCAGCTGGTTTCGACAAGGTGATCCTCCTAATTCATTACATGTTGAAACTCTGGTTCAGGAAAAAGCACTCGGTCCAAGTTTCATTTGGAATCACGGTCAAACGATTCCAACTTACCAATTTTGATACTGCCGGATACAGGTTACCAGAGTTCCTTCGGCCCTTAGGCCGATGAATCGCGGCGTGCTTGCCTGCCTCCGCTGGCGCGCTCCTGACGAGGATCAGTGTGGCTCATCCTGGGGGGAATCGGCATGTGGGAGATCGGGCTGTAAAAGCTCTGGCGACGGCAAAACGCCGCCCTCTACCTGCTTCTCCCGCTCAGCTCGGCGTTCGTTGTCGATACGGACCGAGGTTTCCAGTTCCTTCTTACCTTCTTCTTTTCGCCCCATATGCAGAAGCACCTGTCCTCTCACGTAGTGAATGTCAGTGCGGCGGGAATCGAGCTTGCCTGCTGAATCAATCGCGCTCAGCGCCTGCTGGTACTTGCCCTCCCGCTGGCAAACCTTGGCGAGTCCTATATAGGAGTTCACTAGGCGAGGATCGCGACGCAGGGCCTCGCGGTAACTTTTCTCCGCGTCGCTGTTTTGTTGCATGAGCGAGTAGACATCACCGAGCTCATCATAGTTGAATGCCAGATCGGGTTCGACCGCGGCATCTTTCAGAAACTCGTCGCGCGCATGCTCGTAGTCCTGCTTCTTCAGATAGGTGAGCCCCAAGTTGAAATGAACAAAAGTCAGCTTCGGATTTGCTTCCGCCGCCGCCTGAAAATCGGCCAGAGCCATGTCATACTGCTCGAGATTCAGATGCGCTTTTCCCATAAAAAGATGGAACTCAGGAGAGCCTTCGCCGACTTTTACGAGTTGCGCCGTGGCCTTATCGTCCAATTCCTTTCGGCCTGCGCGGTGGGCGGCGATGGAAAGCACATAGAGATAACTCAGTTGCGTGGACTCCTGCGTCCAAAGCGGTTCCAGCGTGCCGGCTGCGTCGGCCCAGCGCTCCGCAAAAAAGTAGCAGAGTCCGAGGAGGTGCCTGGGCTGAAGCGCATCCGGCTCATCGCGGACCACCGATTCGAAGAGCGGAATAGCTTTAAGAAATTCATTCTGCCGGAAATAGGCGAGCCCGATGTTCAGCCGGATACCCGCCACCTGCGGCATTAAATGCTCGGCTTTATGAAGCGCCGTGAGCGCCTGGGCCCACTGCTTACGCCGCATGTAAACTACGCCCAGATTCGCGTATGCTCCACCCACTCCTGGATTCAGCGCCAAAACTTGCTGGAAGTCGCGCTCCGCTTCCTCCAGGCGGCCATGGTTCAATGCATCTTGTCCTGCCAGGAAAAGTTGCTCCGGGTCTGCGGCTCGAGATGGGGCGACGGGCGCCCCATTTGGCGTACCCGCAGGGACTGTTGAGGATGAAGTTTGCGGCGCGTTTGCCGCCGCCATATGAGCCAGCAGCAGGTAGCTCACGAGTTCTAACAGGAATCCTGCCCTTGACACTCGTCTCACTCTCTGCTGTAGTGTCCGCCAACCTCCGCATTGAATTCAAGCGTGCGGGAAGGGAATTGAGGAGTTTCGCAAGTGCGCCACTCCAGGGGGGAGCCATAGATGGTAACGATCCGCGATGTGGCGAAGGAAAGTGGTTTCTCTTCCACCACGGTCTCGATCGTCCTGAACGATGCCCCGCTTGCGCGTTATATCCCGCCGGTTACCAAGAAGCGGATTGAGCGCGCCGCGGAAAAGCTGGGCTATCGGCCGAATCAGTTTGCTCGTTCGTTGCGCAGCAAGCGCAGCCATACCGTCGGCGTCATGGTCTTCGACATGACCGATCCATACTGCACACTAGTATTGCGCGGCATCGAAAACACGCTGTATCAGGCCTCCTACCTGCCGATTCTCACTGACGTGCACAACGAGCGCAGCCGCTTCGAACGCTATCTCGAAATGCTGCTCGACCGCCGCATCGAAGGGTTGGTGGTCCTGGCCAACTGGCTCTTTCTCGATATCAACGTGCTCGCCGATCTGGAAAAAAGCAGTATCCCTACCGCTCTCATCGCTTGCGAACTCAAAGGAGACGCGATGAGTTCGGTGATCGTCGACAACGAAATTGGCGGCTACGCCGCGCTCGAGCATTTGCACTCCCTCGGCCATCGCAAAATCGCCTTTATTCGCGGACCCAAAACCCTGGCTGACAGTTCGCCGCGCTGGCGAGGCATCCGCAACTGTGCCAAAGCTCGCGATCTCGAACTTGATCCCCGCTTAGTTGTCGACCTGCCGGAGTCGCGCGACCCCCATTCCAGTTTCGAGGCGGGAGAAAAACTCACTCAGGAGCTGCTGAAGGAGAAGCGTCAGTTTACGGCCTTGTTGGCCTTCGACGACATGACCGCCTTCGGCGCCATCCGCGCCCTCGGCAACGCCGGACGCCGCGTTCCAGAACACTGCTCGGTGATCGGATTCGATGATGTCGCGCCCTCAGCGCTTTACACGCCCGCTCTCACGACTGTTCGGCAACCGATGGAAGCGATGGGCGCAGCCGCCGTAGGCATTGTTCTCGAAGGCATCAAATCGGTGCTCGAAAAACGCGAGGTAGCCGCCCAGCATCGCAAGATGGAACCGAAATTGGTCGTCCGGGATTCCACTCAGAGCTTGCTGTAACCGTTCGCCGCGCCAGCCAGGGAGGGTACTTATCTTGCACAAATACATCCGATCAAGTTGTTGAATACGCTTTTTTCTTGACATCAGATGCCTAAAAAACGCACTATTCATACGTTTTAATAAAGCCTCTGTGGGTTGCTTCAGGACGGCGAGTTTTGGGGATTGCTCGAACAGGTAGTGACTGGCGCCATCTGGGTCAGGGGGCGCGCGGATAATTTGTAGAATGCGTGCGCCACTGCGGATCAGGAGAAGATTTGATCATGAAATCGAATCGTAGGTTGTTGACGATCACGTTGGTGGTCCTGACGTTTTGCGCGGTGGTTCACGCTCAAGATACGGCTTCCCTCACGGGCACGGTGACTGATTCCAGCGGAGCAGCGGTCCCCGGCGCTCAAGTCGTGGTTACGGATGCGCTACACGGCATCAACCGGACAGCCGAAAGCAACGGCAGCGGGGATTTCCTTTTCGCATCGCTACCCATCGGTTCTTACGACTTAACGGTTTCTTCAACCGGCTTCAAAAAGTACGAAGCCAAGGGAATCATCTTGCGTGTTGCTGACAAGGCCCGCGTCAACGTGGCGCTGCAAGTGGGGGCGATCAGCACCGAGGTGATTGTGCAAGGCGCGGAAGTAGCGCAAGTCGAAACCCAGTCGTCTGAACTAGCCGGCGAGATCACAGGAAAAGAGATTTCGCAGCTCGAATTGAACGGTCGCGACTTCACACAACTCGTCGCCCTCTCTCCGGGGGTTACCAACCAATCTGGCGCCGACGAAGGCGAACCCGGTGCTTCGACCGTTGCTTTCAGCGTCAACGGGGGCCGCACCGAATACAACAACTTTGAGGTAGATGGCGGCGATTCTCAAGACAATGGCAGCAACACCACCCTGAATGTCTACCCCAGCATCGACGCTATTGCTGAAGTAAAAGTGCTGACATCGAATTACGGGGCGCAATATGGACGGAACGGTTCAGGCACGGTAGAAGTCGAGACCAAGTCCGGTACCAGTTCGTTCCACGGCGACTTATACGAGTTCATTCGCAATGATGCTTTTAATGCTACCCAGTTTGGCGAAACCTCTGTTCCTGCATACAAGAAACACGATTTCGGAGGCACCATCGGTGGGCCTGTTTACATACCCGGCCATTACAATACCAACAAACAGAAGACATTTTTCTTCTGGTCGGAAGAATGGCGGCGCGAGCTAATCCCGGCCACAAATTTCTTTTCGACAACGCCGGTTCCCACGGTCGCGGATCGCGGTGGCAACTTTACCGATCAGTGCCCTAACGCTCTGGGTTCATTTGGCGAGTGCCCCGTCGTACCCGGCTTTACGAATTCTTCTGGACCAGCCAAGGGATTTACTCCGAATCTTAGCGTGGTTCCAGGGTTTGCAGCAAACGGTCCTGTCAATCAAGCCCTCAATGCTTTAATTCCACTACCGAACCTTTCATCCGGCAACGTCGGTGCCGCGCTCGATGAGTGGTACAACCCGCCAACGCTGCCTACGCACTGGCGTCAGGAGCTTTTCAAGGTCGACCACAACATCAACGATAAGATTCGTGCCAGCTTCCGCTACATCCACGACTCGTGGACCCAGCAGTATCCCGTGCCCTTGTGGACCGATGGCACCAGTTTCCCGACGGTTCAGACAAGTTTCAACAATCCGGGCGTGAGTATGGTCGCTCACCTTACTGCCAACGTTTCTCCAACGCTCCTCAACGAGTTCGTCGCAAGCTACACTACTGACCACATCAGCACAAGCCTGACTGGCCCGTGGCAGCGTCCGTCCGGTTTTCCTGCGATCGGCCTTTACAACAATGGCTTCGGGGGTAAGGTGCCAGGCATTTCCGTGGCGGACAGTCTATACAACTTTTCCGAAGATCCCGGCTATGTCCCACAGGGTCCGTTAAATTCCAACCCAACCTTCACCTACCGCGACACTGTCACAAAGGTCGTGGGCAGTCACAACTTTCAGTTTGGCGCATATGTGGTCAATGCTCACAAGAATGAAATTCCCCAGCCGACGTTTGGCGTAAATGGTCAGTTGTTTTTTGCCAACACAGGCAACACAGTTACGAGTGGCAACGCTTATGCCGATTTGCTTCTGGGTAATATCAGTTCGTACACCCAGGAGCAAAACGCCTTCAAAATGCACGAGGAATACAATATTTACGAAGCGTTTTTCCAGGATGACTGGCATGCTACGCGTCGGCTCACGCTAAACCTTGGCCTGCGAATGAGCTTCTACGGCACGTATCGCGAAAAAAACAATCTGGCATGGAACTTCGATCCGTCGTTTTATGTTTCGGGGGCCAGCAGCGTGAATCCGGTGACAGGGTTGGTGATTGGAAATCCTCACAACGGATGGGTTGATTGCGGAGTTACGCCCGGCGTTCCTTCAGGATGCTTGAAAAATCACTGGTGGAATCCGGCTCCGCGTATTGGTTTTGCCTTTGATCCGAAAGGGGACGGGAAGTGGGCGATTCGCGGTGGATACGGAATCTTCTTCGAGCACACCAACGGCAACGAGGCCAACACCGAATCGTTGGAGCAATACAATATCAACACTCAGACCACCAGTGTGGTAAATGTCTCCGGGTATAACAATCTTAATTCTGGTTTGCTCGGCGGAGGCACGACTCCTTTAAGTTTTGTTTCGCTTCCCAATAAAGCCACCTGGCCATACGTGCAGCAGTGGAACCTCGATATCCAGCACGACCTTGGAAGGAGCACTGTGGCCACCATTGCCTATGTGGGGAGCGCCGGTGTGCATCTCACTCGCACGTATTCGTACAACCAGATGGTGCCCGTGCCGGCCAGTCTGAATCCTTACGCTCCGGGACAGGTCATCACCCCGAGCGATTGCGGAACGGTTTCGATTGATCCGGTCAGTGCGCAGGCGACTGCAACTGTGAATGGTAGAACCACGACGGGGAGTTGGGCGAACAATCTCGCAGTGGCGTGCGGAAACAATGCAAATCCATACTTACCTTTTGCGGGCATCGGTAGCATTACGCGGAAGGATCAGACTGCATCTTCTAACTACAACGCATTCGAAGCTACGGTCCGCCATCAAATCGGCGGTTTGGAACTGAACGTAGCGTATACGTTCAGTCATTCGATTGACGATTCCTCGGACTACAACGACCTCGGCTTTGTAAACTCCTACAACCTGAACGCATATCGAGCAAGTTCTGATTTTGACCAGCGGCACAATGTCACTATCGCCTATGTCTACGACCTCCCCTTTTTCAAAGGGAAAGGCATGGCCCACACTTTTCTGGGCGGGTGGCAATGGTCCGGAATAACGCTGATTCAAAGTGGCTCTCCGTTCAGTGTTTATAACCTTGGAAATGGAACCATTGCTCCGGAGGACAACGCTGGCGTGTCGAATAACATCGCGTCAGCCTTTTCGTACCCAGACTTGGTCGGTAACCCTAAAGCGAATGTTTCTAGTAGCCCGCTCGCAGGATCGCAACCCGGCTTTGGACCGTTGCTCTATAATCCCGCAGCGTTCGTCGCGCCCACCGGCCTGACTTTCGGGGATGCCGGAAGAAATATTCTGCAAAATCCCTGGCGGGAAAACTTCGACATGGCGCTGATTAAACACTTCGCCATTACCGAGAGCAAATACTTTGAGTTCCGTGCTGAAGCGTTTAACGTCTTCAATCATACGGAATTCTCATATCTTGGCGGGGATGCGGGCTCCGCCGCCGATAATGCGAATGGCGGGGCAAAAACCAACGCCAATCAAATCACGTGCTATGGTGGTCCTGACAATTCGGCGGGTGATCCGAGTTGTGCCGGTCTTCCTATATTTCGGGCGGGATCAGCACATCTCGCGCGCATCCTGCAGCTGGCTTTAAAGTTTATCTTCTAGCTATACAGCGCAACGGGGCGCAAGGGGAGTCCGGTCAGTAGAGGGATAACTCCCGCATCGCTTGCTCGGGTCTGATCCTCCGGTCCAGGTACAGAAGCTGACGTGACTACCCTACCGGCACGCGCTCCCGCGCGCTCACGGCTTCGAGCGCCCGCTCGAGGTCCGCAATCAGATCGTCAGCATTCTCGATTCCCACCGAGAGCCGGATCAACTGTTCGGTGACGCCCATCTTGGCGCGCTCTGCGGCGGGAACCATGGCGTGCGAAGTGAGCACGGGAATCGAAACCAGCGACTCTACGCTGCCCAGGCTCGGCGCCAGTGTGAACAGGCGCATGGCTTCGCTCACGCGGCGCGCGTCCTCGCCCGTGCCTTCTACCTCAAAGCTGACCATGCCTCCGCCGCCGCTCATCTGCTCGCGGGCCACCGAATACTCTGGATGGCTCTTGAGAAATGGATAATGCACGCTGCGCACCTTGGCGTGCTGCGACAAAAACCCCGCCACCCGCAGCGCATTGTCATTTTGGCGAGGCACACGTAGCGCCAGCGTCTTCAGTCCTCGAACCAGCATCCATGACGCGTGCGGATCCATACAATTGCCCAGGGTAGTCCGAGTCCCCCAGATTCGTTCCATCAATTCCCGTCGTCCGGAGACCGCGCCGCAGATCAGATCAGAATGGCCGGCCAGATATTTTGTTCCGGAATGCATGACCAAATCGATGCCGAATTCCGCGGGATGCTGGTTGACAGGCGTCCCGAATGTGGAGTCAATCATGCTAAGGAGCTTATGCTGCCTGGCCAGAGCCGCCAGTTTCTTGAAATCCACTACGCGTAATGTAGGATTCGTTGGCGACTCAAGATAAAGCAGCTTCGTGTTTGGACGAATCGCACGCGCGTGTTGCTCGTACTGTGTGGTGTCGACGAACTTGGTCTCAATCCCCATCTTCGGCAGCCACTGCGATAGAAATTTACTCGCGCCGCCATAAATATCGCGTTGCGCCACCACATGATCGCCGCTCTTCAGTAGTGCCATGATTGTCGTCGTGATTGCGCCCATGCCTGAGGCGAATGTCAGCGCCCCCTCTGTGCCTTCGAGCTCCGCAATTGTCTTTTCGGCAACCGTGTTCGTGGGATTGCCGTAGCGCGTGTAGAAGTGGTCCGTGTCCGTGGCGCGCAACTGCTCGTCGTTGTCGGTGACTTCGAATGTGGAAGTCTGATAAATAGGCGTGGCCATCGGGCCGTTTTTCTTCTCCAGATCTGCCGCACCGCGCACCGCTTTGGTTTCAGAGTGATGGGTTTCAGAGTGACGGGACTGTCGTTTCATGATGCCTCTTCTTTCGATGCCTGGCTTCAAGGTTAATTACGAACACGCCTGTCTGCAAGCCGAGTGATGCGCTTCGTACAGTTTATAATTCCCGATTCATGAATCTGGGCCTGAAAGATCGCGTCGCCCTAGTGGCGGCTTCCAGTCAGGGAATTGGCCGGGCTACGGCGGAAGCTTTCGCTGCCGAAGGCTGCCGTGTGGCAATGTGTGCGCGCACCCAGCAAACGCTGCAAGCGGCCGCTGAGGAGATCAGAAAAGGGCACAACGCCGAGGTAATTGCCGAAGCTTTCGATGTGACCGATGCCGGCGCGGTCAGCCGTTTCGTTGCATCCATCGCGGAAAAATTGGGCGGCATCGACATTTGCGTAACCAATGCCGGCGGCCCGCCCGCCAAGGGATTTCTGGCCGCCAGCTTTGAAGAATGGCAACGTGCCCTGGAGATGAATTTTCTCAGCACGGTCTATTTCGCGCACGAGGTCATTCCTCACATGCAGCGGAAACGCTGGGGCCGAATCATCACGCTGACCTCAATCACCACCAAACAACCGGTGACCGACCTGATACTTTCGAATGCCGTGCGGGCGGCCGTGGTCGGACTGGTGAAGAGCCTTGCGAACGAGTTCGGCAAAGATGGAATCCTGGTCAACAACGTGGGGCCCGGTTTCACAGCCACCGACCGGCTGAAGGAATTGGCCGCGACTCGCGCTTCTGCTTCAGGAAAAAACGAGCATGAGATTTTCGAGGGCTGGGCTGCCGACGCGCCACTAAAGCGCCTGGGTGAGCCGCGCGAAGTTGCCGACACCATCGTCTGGCTGGCATCCGAGCGTGCTTCTTACATCACAGGCCAGACCGTGCTCGTTGATGGCGGCATGTATAAAGGATTATAGGTTGTCATCCTGAGCGAGCGTTTCTTGCGTGGCGAAAGGATCTGGGTGAGTTGCGCGAAGCGTCGCGTTTCTGGCGACGCAATAATCGCGCATCTGGCTCTCCTCCTTAGAAAGACTGTATGCGATCGATAGCATCTCGAATTTCAGTGATGAGCGGCGAAGGCGCGCTCTCAGTGTTCGCCCGTGCTAAGGAATTGGAGAGCCAGGGCCGCTCTATTATTCATCTCGAATTGGGCGAGCCTGATTTTCATCCCGGCCGGTCGGTGATCGAGTCTGCGGCGAAGGCGCTTGCCGAAGGCAGGGACCGCTACTGCGCGGTCGCCGGACTTCCCGCGCTGCGCGAGGAGATTGCCGCTTACCTGCGGCGCACTCGCAATATCAGCGTTTCCGCCGGTAATATCGTGGTAGCTCCCGGATGCAAAGCTGCTCTATTCTTTGCGATGTTGGCCCTGCTCGAAGTCGGTGATGAAGTTCTTTACCCCAATCCTGGTTTCCCTGGTTATCCCTCGATTACACTTGGGCTGGGTGCCGTTCCGGTGCCTTTTGAGCTCTCGTCCCGCAATCACTTCCAGCCTGATCCGTCGGAAATTGCCGCGAAGATTACTCGGCGAACGCGAATGATTATCACCAACTCTCCCGCTAATCCAACGGGGACGGTCTGTGCGGATTCCATCCAGCGGGCTCTTGCGGAACTGGCCGTGAAGCACGACCTGTGGGTGCTCTCCGACGAAATTTACGCTCGCATTATTTACGGAGGCGAATACGCTTCCATGGTGAGCTATCCAGGAATGGCCGAACGTACTCTGATCATCGACGGTTTCTCGAAGAGCTTCGCGATGACCGGATGGCGGCTCGGCTACACCGTTGCTCCGCCGGAGGTCGCGGCTGCTCTCGCGATGGTTGCTGTCAACAGCTACACGTGCGTCGCCGAATTCACACAGTATGCAGCCATTGATGCTCTGCGCGACCGCGAGGCCAATACGCCGCGCATGGTCGCCGAATTCTTCCGCCGCCGGCAACAGTTCGTCCGAGAACTTAATAGGGTTCCCGGATTCCTGTGCGAAGCTCCCGAGGGCGCTTTCTATGCCTGGGTCGACATTCGCGGTACGGGGGCGAGCGCGGAAGAAATCTGTCGAATCCTTCTGGAAGAAGCTGGGGTGGCCGCTATTCCTGGAGCCGCGTTCGGCCGGGCGGGCAAGGATTTCGTGCGTTTCTCGTTTGCTTCGTCGGTGGAGAACCTGCGCGAAGCCGCTGCCCGCATACTTAAAGCTTCCATAGCGTGGCAGGCGACGTCAGTCGGCCGATAGTCCGCGATTGCAAGAGTTTGTCGATGCGCTTAGTGCGCGTGATTGTCGGCATTGCCACGTTTAGGTGGCGCACCGCTTCCAGCGCTGCGATGAATGCCATGCAGGCGAGAGAAATTTTGCCCGAGGTACTTTATGAGATGGTCGTTCGAAGTCCGCCCCGGTTTCCTGCTTGCGATCACGGTTGCCTTGTCGTCTTTTGCCTCGGCCCAGGCCAGGCCGCTTCCCGGTGCGGACGTTCAGCAGATCTATCAGCGACTGCTGCCACAAATCGAAAAGATCCCTGCGTTCGATCACCATGCTCACCCCGGCTTCGCCGACGATCCCGACGTTGACGCTATGGCTGCTCCGCCTGACTTCAGCGAGGCTCTGCGCACGCGGGACGACAATCCCGAACTCATTGTGGCAGCGAAGGCTTTGTTCGGATATCCCTACGCTGATCTTTCCCCGGAGCATTCCAAGTGGCTGGTTGCGAAAAAAGCGGAGTTGAAAAAGCAATACGCGGGCACCGCCTACTTCAACATCATTCTTGACAAGATCAACACCGAGAGTTCCGTTGCGAACCGTGCAATGATGCCGGACTATCTCGATCCTAAGCGCTTTCCCTGGGTATTCTTTGCGGATTCTTTTATGTGGCCGTTCAACAACGTGCGCCAGACCGCCCGCAATCCTGATGAAGGAGTCTATATCCCACTGCAAGAGAAAATGCTGCATCGCTGGATGCACCAGGAAAACGTCAGCAATCCTCCCGCTCAATTCGATGAATATTTGAACTTCATCGTGCGGACGTTGGAAGATAATAGCAAGAATGGCGGCATCGCCATGAAGTTCGAGGTAGCGTACTTTCGACCCACCACCTTCTCGGATCCAACCCGAGACCAGGCGGAAGCCATCTATCAGAAGTGCGTTTCGGGTGGCATTCCGGGCGAGCAAGACTATCGGACCTTTCAGGATTTCATCTTCCGCTTCCTGGTTGTTCAGGGTGGCAAGCTGCATCTGCCCGTGCACATTCACACGGCGGTCGGTATCGGCGACTACTTCAATCTGTCACAAAGCAATATCATGAATCTGGAGAGTGTGCTGCGCGATCCGCGCTACCACAGCACCACGTTCGTCATGATCCATGGCGGCTACCCGCTCGAGCGCGAAGCCGTATGGCTTGCCGCCATGAAGAATGTTTACCTGGACTCCTCTTTCGGCGAACTCGCCCAGTATCCCTCTGCCTTCAAGGACACGCTCAAAATGTGGCTAGAAACTTTTCCCGACAAGATTACATTCGGAACGGATTGTTTCCCGTACAATCAGGTTCTGGGGGCAGAAGAAAGCTACTGGCTCGGAGCGGAATCGTCGCGTATGGCCCTCGCGGCGGCGCTGGCCGAGATGATCTCGGAAAATGAGATCACCGAAGCGCGCGCTCTGGAGCTAGCTCACGCTTATCTGCATGACAATGCCGTGAAACTTTATGAAGGCAAGGTTCACTGACCGAATTCATATCTCAAACGAGTGACACTCTAATGGCGAATAAAGTGAAGAGCAAGATTTCCGCAGCTGGAAAAATCAGGAACGCAAAATCTCATTCCCGTGCTCAACGCGCTGTTACGAAGCATGGCGCCACTACGACGCAACTTCAATTCATACCCTGGCATACGATACCGCTTGAAGATCTGAACCCACTGCTGCAGCGGCAGTTCGTCGTCGGTCAGGAAATTATGTTGGCGCGAGTGCTTCTTAAGAAAGGATGCATTGTTTCCGAGCACAGCCACCACAACGAACAACTCACTTACATTCTCGACGGTGCGCTGAAGTTTTGGATCGATGGCCAGGAGATTGTGGTCCACGCCGGAGAGGTTCTATGCATTCCGGCGAACATGCCGCACAAGGCTGAGGCGCTCGAAGACACGGTGGATCTCGACGTTTTCAATCCGCCGCGCGCCGATTGGATCAATCGAACCGACCAATACCTGCGAGGCCAGAGATAGTCTGTGACTCATGCGCCCTGCTGCCACTTCTGACCGAGGCTCCGATAAACCGGATTCTGACCCAAGCTTGGCCCAGGCCAGCTTTCATTTCCGCTGCATCGGTTGCGGTTCGACTACGCACTCTGCTGAGCAGGATTTCCGCTGCGTGCAGTGCCAAAACCTGCTTGAGATTACCGATCCCTCGTGGAAATCATCCTGCCTGTCTGCTGCCGCGCTGAAGTCGGTGTGGCGGGAACGTCGGGGATCAAGCGCGTCTCTCGACCTCAGCGGCGTGTGGCGATTCCGTGAACTTCTCCCGGCACCGCAGTCTGTGCAGAACATCGTTACTCTGCGCGAGGGCAACACTCCACTGTATGAATTGCCGCAATTATCGCGGGTCACAGGGGTGCTCCGGCTTTATGCCAAACATCAGGGTATGAATCCGACGGGTTCATTCAAGGATGCGGGGATGACGGTGGCCGCTACCTTCGCGCGACAAGCCGGATACCGATGGGTGGCTTGCGCCTCCACTGGCAACACGTCGGCATCCATGGCCGCATACGCTGCACGCGGTGGCATGCGCAGTCTTGTTCTCGTGCCCGAGGGCAAAATCTCGTGGAGCAAGCTCTCTCAAGCGCTCGATTACGGCGCTCTGACGTGCCAACTCCGGACTGACTTCGACGGCTGCCTCCACTTGCTCCAGGAACTGGTGCGGAGCGCTCCGGTCTATCAATTGAATTCGATCAACCCGTTTCGCCTCGAGGGGCAGAAAACTCTCGCGCTTGAATTGCTTGAGCAACTGGACTGGCAGCCGCCCGACCACATCATCGTTCCCGGCGGCAACCTCGGCAATAGTTCCGCGATAGGCAAGGCTCTAATGGAGATGCTTGATGTGGGTCTCATCTCGAGCCTGCCGAAACTGTCTGTGATTCAGGCAGGGGGCGCCAACCCGCTGGTGCGTACTGTGCGCGAAGCTGGAGGAAAGCACTTGGTCAGCGTGCAGCCGGAGACTCGGGCCACGGCGATCCGCATCGGCAACCCGGCCTCGTGGGAAAAAGCCGTGAAAGTTCTCGAAACGACAGGCGGAATGTGTGAACAGGTGAGCGAAGTCGAGATCGCTCAGGCCAAAGCTGAAATCGGTGCTGAGGGCATTGGCTGTGAGCCCGCGTCGGCCGTTACTCTCGCCGGCTTGAAAAAATTGTTGCGGCAAGGCTTCGTGAAATCTGAGGAGAGCGTCGTTCTCGTCCTTACGGGAAACCTGCTCAAAGATCCCGACTACACCATGGAATTCCATCGCGGCGATCTCTTCAAGGGTTCTCCGTATGAAAATGAAAGTGCACGCTTGAATTCGTTCCGCCACCCTCCCGTTGTTCTGGATGCTGCTTTAGACGCCGTGATCCAGACTTTGGAGCAGGCAGAGAAATCCGATCCGACCCATCCGAATGGTTAAGAACAAAAAAGTGAGTTCTGGCCCAGCCTCGCTGCATCTAGCGCTGCCTGCCACTTCGGCCAATCTCGGCCCCGCATTCGATGCCGCTGCTTTGGCGATGAATCTCCACATCACCATCGATGCCCGCCGAGCCAACAGCTTCTCCATTACGGCGACAGGGCGCGACCAGGAGATTTGCCAGGCGATGGAGAATCATCTCATCCTCGGTACATACCGTGAGATTCTTGAATCGGCGGACGAGAAAGTGATTCCGCTGTCTCTTCGCATTAAGAACGAGATTCCGATCGGAAGGGGCTGCGGATCTTCGGCCGCAGCTCGTCTCGCCGGCATTGCCCTCGCGAATCACTTCGGGCGTTTGCGCTGGACAGACGCCCAAATCATTGCAGAGGCATCTCGGCGTGAGCAGCACCCTGATAACGTCTCCGCCTGCTGGATGGGCGGTCTCACTGTTGCTCGCATGTCGGGTGAGGCCGATGCGGAGGTGGTTTGCATCCGCCCCAAAGGGAAGTGGCCGCTGCTGCTGGCTGTCCCGGAGCAGACTTTGCGCACCGAAGAGGCTCGGCGCGTGCTTCCCTCGCAATACTCTCGAGCCGACTGCGTTTTGAATATTCAGAACTCCATGCTGCTGCTCGCTGCCTTCATGCAAGGGCGGTACGACTTGCTATCCTCCGCTCTCGAAGATCGCATTCACCAGCCGTACCGCGCTCCATTATGCCCGTTGCTTCCGAGCATTCACGAGTTAACCGGGAAACAGGGCATCTTAGGCGTCGCGCTCAGCGGAGCGGGTCCTTCGGTCATCGCGTTTCTCGATCCCCGCGCGGACGCAAACAAAGCACGCAAATCTGTCGCAACTCATCTTGCCCGTAGCGGACTTCGCGCTGAATTGCTTCTTACTTCGATTACAGGCCGTGCTCGCGGCTGATCGCGGGGAACGATTACCTTTCAGCATCAATAGCGGAAAGAATCGCGAAACTTTCCGATCGTCCGTGGGTTCATCTCGAAAAAGGATGAACTCCAAGGTGCAGCTACAGATCCAGCCAGGGGAACTCGATTCTGCGGAGCAGGTTCAAACGGAGCAGGTTCAAATGGAGATCAACAGCTTTCTCGAAGCGGTAGATTCCTATCCCGTCCGCGCCGCCGAAGAACCCAACCTAAGCTTTCAGCAATATCTCACCAGCTTTTTCGTCAAGGCTCGCAACACACACGCGAGCCGTTCACAGAGCTAGGTTCCGGGCGAAACACCCGCGTCTATCGGCTGGCTGGGGGTATGATGCCGTTCATGCGCAGGTATACGACCATCTGTCCGTAATGGTCATAGCCGTGCGCCGCCACGCCCGTCGCCAGGCCAAGACGACTCACTTTTCCTTCTCCGAACGGACTTCTCACCGTTTCCACCAGATTTTTCTCGTTGATGGTTTGTATTGCCTTGTGGACGTAGACAAAGGAATCATTGAGGTACTTAAGAATCTCAGCTTTGGTAGCGACTGAGGCCGGCCCCGATTCGTCGCCAATGTCCACGGGCGGCTTCTCCTCCAGAATCGCGGCTCCAAGTTCGTAGTTCACCGCCGCCACGTGTTTTATCTGCTGGGCGAATGTACGCACACCTTTGAACTCGCCGTTGGTCGGGGCGAATCCAAATTTATCTTCCGGCATCGCTTCTGCCGCTGGAACAAATTCGCTCTCCAGATTCGCCACCGTGTGGTCGAGCACCATCGTGACGGTGCGACGATCATCCTTCGGCTTCATGTCCTGAGCCGTGCTCAGAGCCAGGAGCGCGGTGACGCACAATACAATCCCGCTAAGTTTCCTTATCACGATAATTCCTCCGTCTTGCGATAAATAGAATAGCTGGCCGCTATATAAGGTCGTAAGCTAACTGGGAGAATCTCCCACTCGAAACGGCCACTCACTGCTGCGCCAAGCCCGAATCATATAAATTACCAGCCCTGCCAGCAAGATTACGAGCGCGTAGCGCATTTCTTTCTGCCAGTTCTCGCGATTGAATAAGATATAAAGAAAACCTGCAATCGCCACCAACGCCGGCAGAGGATACAGCCACATGCGAAATGGGCGCACCACGTCGGGCTGAGTGACCCGGAACACGATCAGCCCAACCGCCTGTACCAGAAATTGCAGGAGGATGCGGATTACCACCAGCGCTGCGATTGCATCCCGGAGACGCAGAAAGCAGAACGCCGCCGCCACCACCCCGAGGGCCAATAGCGAAACATGCGGAAAGCGGTACACCGGATGCACTTTGGCAAATGCCCGGAAATAGTTCCCGTCCAAGGCCGCCGCATAAGGAACTCGCGAATATCCCAGAGTCAGTGAAAAGACCGACGCAAACGCCGTCACCATTACCAGTCCAGTCACCAACCGCGCCGCCCAGGCCCCATAAATCCTCTGCATGAACACTGACACAACATACAATCCGCTGTTGTTCTTCCCCGCCTGTAGCAGCTCCCGCCAAGGCACCACGGCCAGAATACACAAGTTCATCAGTAGATATAGACAGCCCACTACCAGAATAGAAAGCAATAGAGCCCGCGGAATATTCCGGGTCGGGTCTTTTATCTCATCGCCCAGATAACAAACATTGTAGTATCCCCAGTAGTCATACGTGGCCACGAGAAGGGCGCCCCCCAGGCCTGTGAAGAATCCGCGCGAAAGGGCAAACGCACCGGGAGGAAAATCAAAAGCGCGGGCGGCGTTGAAGTGCGTAAGCCCAGCAAAGATGATCCAACCAATCGTTGCCATCACGATCAGCCACAACCCTTTCGAAAGGCGCCCGATCACCGTGATCCGGCGGTAGAGCAGAAAGACCGTGCCGAGGCAGATGGCTATTGCAAGTGCGGTCCCCGGAGTCACGATCCAGCTCACCTGAAGCCCTCCCGCCCAGGGAACGCGCAAGGCGGCGCTGTGCGCGGCGTACACCGTCTCTAGGCTGGGCCAGTAATAGGCGGCGTAGCCTGCCAGTCCAATGCATCCGCTGGCAATCGACAGGGGAGCGCTGAAGGAAAGTTGCCAGATAAACAAGAATGAAATCAGCCGTCCCCATTTCCTCGGCCCATAAATCTCGCTCAAGTAGCGATACGATCCGCCAGATCCCGGAAATGCCGATCCCAATTCCGCCGACACCAAACCGTCGCAAACTGCCAGCAGCGCGCCCACCACCCATCCCAGCAGTGCCTGCGGTCCGCCCATCGCACTCAAAACCAGCGGCATGGTGATGAACGGCCCCACGCCGATCATGTCAATCATGTTGAGCG
>DAIUEW010000056.1:0-39949 GCA_036844925.1 Candidatus Sulfotelmatobacter sp. | reverse complement strand
CGAAAATCGTCTGCCAAAGCAGATCATCCGGGACGTCAACTGTTGAGAACAGGCGATGTCACAAGCTTGCGCCGTCTGTTCTCCCGTCAGTTGGGGTTTTGAGCGTAGTCGCGATTTTGCAACAGTTACACAGCGGAAGGCCCGATCCTCCCGTGATTGGGGACCGACGACAGTGCGCCCACAGGGTCAGGTACGTCTCGTGGAAGTCTGGGTGCCGGGCGTTGCAACTCCATGGGCAAATCGCCCAGATGACGCACGGGACGGCTGATCCCGCTCAGGTCGGTAATTGTCACCCTCAGGAGTGCTGGAACGCCCGACGGCCCTCCTTTGAACGTTCCGACTGAAACGAGGACGGTTACGGCGGTCCGGTTCTTGGCTTCAAACTCGGCCTCGACGCACATGGGAGGGTCGCGCCTGTCATTCGTCGCTAGACTCCCATTCTGTTCCCCGCAGTCGTTCACTTCCCACTTGATCTGTGCGCCTTCACCTTCGTTCTTCAGGAAAAATTCCAGACTCACATTCGGCAAGCTTCGATCAAATGACGACACTATCAGGTTCTTTGCGCGACGAATAGCAGCCTTTTCCGTCTTATTGGTTGACGACGGCTGTGCCCACAAACAGACGGTCAGCAGGAGAACCCAGAGACTGAGAATCATTTGCCGCATGCCTCTATTAGACACCTCACGGCTCAGAGAAGCGCACGCTTTTGAGGTGACGACCGAGTGCTACGATCCCACTTTCCCTTCCATGGGAGGCCAGATCAATTTGCTCCCACAGAAAGGACAGAAGTGTATTTGAATACCACCCTCAGCCACTGGAACGTTCCAATCTTTCTGGTACAGGAGAAAGAAACGAGTTCCCCTCTTGTTGGTCACCCTCATAAGCCCGAGACCGCTTTGGGGATGGATGAGCTTCTCTAACTCTGCGCAGCAGTAGTTCATTGCGAAACCATTCTGAGTGTAATCGCGATTTAACGCCAATTACGGCGCCGACTCCACCGCTCCCGTTGACCTGCCCGTTGCACAGACAGTAAGATTTGGCCGCGTTGAGTAGTGCCGGCGCGGTGAGGGTCGCGATGGAAGAGCACTTTGACGGTCCTGGCCTAATATCAGTTCTCAAATCGGTGGCGTTAAAGGAGAGACACCGTAAAGAAACATCGGGAAAGGCGCGAAAGAATAGTAGCCAGAAGTAAGGAAAGCTAGATGAGTTGGGTAAAAGAGTGTTTGCAGCGGCAAAGGGCGTCCACATCAAGTGCTGAGCCAAGAGGAGTCTTAGCTCAGAGCGTTCCCGCGTGGCTCGACGTGTGGCGCATAATCCATGATGCGATTATGGCGGACGTTCTCGAATTCAACGATAACCGCGGTCCTCAATTCGATGTCTCTAGCGACTCAGAATCTATTGAGATGATACCGAGGCAACCGCCGGTGGACACAGTACTCTTACAAATTGATCCCCATACTGGCGTCATGCAGTTGACCTGCCCGATCTCTCATCCGGGGTTGACGCGAAGGGGACGCTTCAAGATTGAAAAGGGCCGCATCGTTTCCTTGGGCAATTTCGGGGGCCAGCCCCAGCCGCCAGATGAGTCAATGACACCAGAGCAATTTTCCGAGTTCATTCTAAAACCACTGCTTTTCCCCGAATTAGGTCTGTCGGTGGAGTAGCTGAGTATGTTGTTGCCACAAGTCGGGCAACCGATAATCCGGTCGTGGCATATTGTTGTCTTGCGTGTCCCGTGCTGAGTTCGCTTTTTCGCCTGGCGATAGCACTCAAAATGCAGGTCAGGCCGCGTCCTCTGCCAAGAATTTGGCGAAAGAACGGGGGCAGCCGAACTGGCGCAGGACGTCGCAGGTTCAATTGCACAGACGAGCCAGCGGATGCTACTTCGCAAGCACCGGCTTCAGCAGCAAATCCTGATAGTCGAAACTGAAGTCCGCCAAAGGCGACACGGCTTCCATTCTAGCGTGGTCAATGCTGCCGTCCGGATTGTGGGCGAAGGTGATGTACGCATCTTCGATTCTGCGGTCGCGCCAATGCGCTTTGAACGTTTCGTACTGCCAGTGCTGAAGGTCGCCGATCATGGTCGGGGTGTGGTCGAAGGTCATCACGAGATGATCTCCGTTCTGCCGGATGGTGATGGTTCCGTACCAATCGTCGGCATACACGCCGGCATATTTCGCAAGGGGCAGGGAAGGTGTTGAAGTGGCGGTATGTTCCGCCGCGGATTTCTTCAAAATTTCGGCGGCCTCTTGTTCCTTTTTGTCGCGAGCGGACTTGTAGGCGGCGATCCAGTCTGTCGGGGGCAAGTTGAAGTAGGTATCAAGAATGTGGAAAAGGATCGAGTCGAAGGCACCGCCTTGCTCCGCGTTGGTCAGCACGACTACGCCGAGGTTCTCCTCTGGAACCAGCATGACACGCGAAACAGCTCCCAGTACGCCGCCCGTGTGCCCCACCATCTTCCGGCCTTTGTAGTCTCGTAAGCCCCAGCCCAATCCGTAGTCGGCGAAGTTCGGCTTCAGAGCCGCAAGGGGCGCAGGCGGATCGGCGATGGGCAAAATCGTCTGTCCCGACCACATTTCGCGCGATTGCTTTTCGCTGAACAGCCGTTCCTTTCGGTCGGAGAACTGGCCATGATTCAGCTGCAGCAGCGCCCACTTCGCCATGTCCGCGGCGCAGGAGTTGATGGAGCCGGCGGGAGCAATGTTGTCCAGAGGATCGAAATCCACAACTTGCAGCTTCCCGTCCAGCTCTTCGTGGGCTGCAGCGTAGTTGTCGCCGGGCTTGAACTCGTTCACGCTCAAGTTGGAATGCGTCATGCCGAGCAGCGCAAAGATGTGCTCGCGGATATAGTCGTCCCAAGACTTTCCAGTGACGGCGGGAATGATCTGTCCTGCCGTCATGTACAAGAGGTTGTCGTAGGCGTAGCGGCTGCGGAAGCTCGAATTCGGCTTCATGTAGCGGAGCTTCGTGATGATTTCCTCACGCGTGTAGGTCGTATGAGGAAAGGCCAGCAGGTCGCCTTCGCCCAAGCCCATGCCGCTGCGGTGCGTCAGCAGATCGCGGATCGTCATTTCGTGGGAAACATATGGGTCATACATGACGAATCCTGGCAGGCGTTGGTAGACTCGGTCATCCCATGAGATTCTTCCATCGTCCACGAGCGAGGCGAGAGCTGCCGTGGTGAAGGCCTTAGTGTTCGATCCGATACCGAACATCGTGTACTGGTCCGCCGGGGTGGGGTCGCCCAGCTTGCGCACTCCGTAGCCCTTGGCCAGCACGATCTTTCCGTCTTTGACAATGGCGACTGAAATGCCAGGCACGTCGAAGGTTTTCAGCGCACGGGCGACGTACTCGTCGAGGTCGGCGGGAGGCGCGGCCTGTGCGCAAAGATAGGCTGCGCACGCCAAAGCCAGGACAACCGAAGCAAACCGCAGGATACGGGGCAACGGCATAAGGATTCTCCGGTGTTCTAGCGTGGATAACGGACACACAGGCAGTGGCGCAAATGCTCCGTCACCTAGCCGCTGCATATCGAGAAGACGGGCGCCGTTCCTGATAGCCGTCTAGTTCATTACATCCAAACGATACCATGGCGCGATCCATGGGAAAATGAATCCCCAAGCATGAATGCCGCACTCCCTGAACGCAGACCGGCGACCGAGAAAATCTCCGGTCTGATCGACGCGTCACCTTCCACAACGACGACAGCGGCTGCGGGGATCAGCCCTGCTCCCAGAATCAGTGGACGAGAATTTTGCCGGACTTAGTCTGGCTCTTTGTGCAAGCCGAAAATGGCAAATGTCGTAACATCCCCATTTCACTTATTGACGGGTTCTGAACGAGCCCAAGCGTTTCCTCTATGGGGTGATTAGAAAACTACACATTTCTAACGCTCTGGATCATGGTACAGAAACCCAGTGTTTACGAGGGCGGCTGAGGGACAGATTTGAGAGGGTTTTCTAACGCTCCTTAGACTGTATTCACTACCAAACACCCCGCCCTGATGCCCTGCTTCAAAACCGTGCCCCTGTGCGATAATTCGGCTTCTCCCCAATTTTCGCGCTGCGCGTAGTTAGTCGTGACGAATGCCTGAAAAACTCCCAACGGGATGGGTAAGGACAACGCTTGGCGACATCGTTGAACCGTCACGGGAACGCGCGTCGCCAATGGAATAGCTGTTGCAATTTATGCCCGGGTTTCTACCAACACGCAAGAAACGTTAAACCAACTCGCTCAACTTCGAGAATTCTGTCGGCGGCGAGGATGGCAGGCGCCCATTGAATACATCGATCACGAGACAGGTTCCGTCGCCGCGCGCGCCGAGTTTCAAAAGATGCTCCTCCATGCTTCCCAGCGGAAATTTGATGTTTTGCTGTTCTGGTCACTCGACAGACTGACGCGCGAGGGGACACTTGCCACGTTGCAATACCTCGAACGCCTGACGTCTTACCAGGTCGGCTATAAAAGTTTCACCGAACCGTACCTGGATTCCTGCGGCACCTTCAAAGACGTGGTGATCTCCTTGCTGGCGACCATGGCTAAGCAGGAACGGATTCGAATGGGTGAGAGGGTCCGCGCAGGCATAGCTCAGGCTCGGCGTGCTGGCAAACGCCTCGGACGTCCTCCGCTGCGCGTATTGAAACCCACGGAGGTGGCAGAACTCCGGAAGGAACGAGCGCGGACCAAAGCTACGTTCAGGGAACTTGCGACGAAATACAGGATCAGTGTCTTTACCGCGTACCAGCTTTGCAAAAAGCGTGTGGCGAGTGCGCCATGAAAAGCCGCCCCGGAATCTACAAGCGCGGGAATATCTACTGGATCACCTACGTGTGGCACGGACGTCAGTATTTCGAATCCTCACATTCTTCCGTAAGCCGTGATGCCGAATCGCTGCTTCTCAAGAGAAAAATGGAGCTCGGTCTGGGGCGTGTAGCGGTGAGGCCGTCACAGACTCTGACCGTCGACGAGCTGCTGGATTCTTACATTGCGCAGATCCAAAACCTAGCCACTCAAAAGCGCTACAAATTGTCCCAGCGGGTCTTAGCACCCATTTGCGGAATGTGCCGGATTACCGATGTTGATGCTTTCACTTTTGATCGCTTCAAAGAATCCCGAATAAAACAGGGAGTCAGCCCAGCGGGTGTAAACAGGGACATAGCGGCATACCGAGCTGCATTCAATTTTGCGGTAGAACGTAGGCTGCTGACTCATAGTCCACTCGACGGCGTGAAGCTATTCGACGAAAAGAAAACCCGCAAAGCTCCCCGGGTAATATCCTTCGTCGAAGAACCGAGAATCCTGATGTGTTGTGACGTCAGATTGCGATTGATTGTGACCGTGCTGCTTTATACGGGGATGCGCGTTGGAATCGAAGCTCTCAGAATGAAGTGGACAGACGTTGACTTTGAAGAAGCAGTAATTACAGTTGCGCAATCCAAGACGGCAGCTGGGCTTCGCGCCTTGCCGATGACAGAGTTTGTAGCGTCCGAACTCCAAAAGTGGCACGCTGCCACGGAGGGTATGTCCGAGTATGTTTTTTTCAACCCGCAACGCCCGAGCACACACATCCACAGCGTTAAAACTGCCTGGCACAACGCTCTGAAACTTGCGGGGATCCCTCGATTCCCCATTTACCAGTGTCGCCACACATTCGCGACCAGACTGGCGGGATTGGGTGTGTCGGACACGATTATCGACCAACTGCTCGGGCATGCAGGGCAAGGCGTGCTCCGTTTCTATACAGCACGAGTTCCCGAATATCTCCGAGACGCGATCAATCTGTTGGAAAAATTGCGCACTGCTAAGACAAGGGAGTCCGGCGTGCCGGCTGTCGGAGAGATCGGGGAGCTCGTCGAAAAGGGCCCCACACTAATAAATTAAGGTGTTCACGTAAACGCTCAAGACGGCTGAAGCATTACAGTTACATTACAGTGGAAGAGAATTGGACGCCACCCAGCTTCTGAGGATCTCTCCAACCCATTGAAAGCAAACTCTAAAAATGGGGGCCCCGGGCGGAGTCGAACCGCCGACCAACGGTTTAGGAAACCGCTGCTCTATCCAACTGAGCTACGGGGCCATCGCGACGCGACCTCATAATCCTAGACTAATTTACAACTTCTGACCGGGCGTCAGAATCCTGTGTGAGCCTTCTCTCGAAGCCGCAACGCGTCCAGCTCGGCGTGGGAGGTGCTCCGATCGACTACCTTAGGGGCCCGAAGTTCATCTCGCATGAAGTCTGTCATCGTTCTCTCCGCTGGCGTATATGACGGGAAACAGTGGGCGCTGTTTTCATTGTCCTCAGGTCTCTCTCGACCTCACTGTCTGCAGTTATATACTTCGTCGGCCGTGGCACAGGTTGAAACCCAGCTCTGGTGGCGTCATCCCGAAGGCCCGCGCTTTCACCAGCGGGACGAGGGATCTCCATAAGAACTCAGCCCACGCAGCGGGAGATCCCTCGCTCCGCCGGAAGAACGGCTGCGCTCGGGATGACGGCCGGCGAAAGGCCGCTCGAAGAGAAGTGATTCACCCTTCTCTAGCTCGCTTTCTCCTCTTCGTCGCGCCTTCGGGCGGCGGCTCCTTGAGGGTCGGTGATTATATCCACCCACTTCGCGTCAGGCGTGGCCTCGGCGTTGTAGTTATCGTGCCAGTTCCACCACTTGTACGGCTGGGTTTGCGGGTAGCCTGCTGGCGAATCCTCCCAAGTCTCCTGACGGCCGAGCGGCGTGATGTCGAGGTAGCTCCAGATGCTCCCCATCGCCTCGTCTCCGCGGTTGTTGATGAAGTAGGTGCGGAACACCCGCTCGCCGTCACGGAAGAACACGTTGTGGCCGTGCCATTCATCGACGCCGAAGTCTTTGTCGAAGCTGTCCGTGATGGTGTACCAAGGCATCTCCCAGCCCATCCGCGCTTTCACGCGCGCGATGTCCGCCTGCGGCGCGCGTGAGGCGTAGGCGAGGGTGGTGTCGCGGGCGTTCAGATGGGCCAGGTGGGCGACCTGATCGGCGCCCAGGGAGCAGCCGCGGCAGGCGTGCTCGGGCCAGCCGAACACCCCGGGCTCGAAGAAGGCGCGATAGACGATCAACTGACGGCGGCCCTCGAACAAATCGAGCAGGCTTACCTTGCCCTTGGGTCCGTCGAACTCGTACTTCTTGTCCACCGCCAGCCAAGGCATCCGCCGGCGTTCGGCGGCCAGCGTGTCACGGGAGCGAGTCAAGGCCTTCTCCTTCGTGAGGAGTTGCTGGCGCGCAGCCTCCCACTCCTGCTGCGACACGATCGGGGGGGTGTTTATCGCGAGATGCCCTTTCCCGCGTTCCTTGTCTCTCTCTTTGCTTGTCGACATTTTCATTTCTCCTTATCATTCAGATTCGGGATGATTTCTTCTGCTTCGTTCTTTTTGCGAGAAACTTTCACAGCCAAAGCTGCGAGACCGCCGGTAGAAACCGCCCCGGCGACGACTAATCCCATGGTTGCCAAACAGAATGGACACATCGTTCACCTCCTCGGTGGCCAACTTGAATGTTAAAGCCGCCTCTATAGGGATGACGGGTAGGGTGCGGTTATTTCGACACAGGAGAACAAAAAAATTAGCCCCGCCCTTGGAGCAGAAACCGTTTCAACGCCAGGTTCTCGGCTAGCCAAATTTTAAAACCTCTCTGTATTCACAGTTGCAATTCGATGAGGGAATTCACTAGGTGGTATCGAAAAGGCGAAGACGAGGTCCGCAAACGTCCAGCCCCGCGGGATTGGAATCGCAAATATCAGTAATCAAGCTCCATAGACCACCTTTGATAGGGGCGGTCATGCCGCTGAAAACAAATGAGGTCGCGTGGCGCGTTCTCTCTTAGAAGAATTAGGAAACCGCGGTCAAGACACTTAGGAAACCTGCTCCATTCAACCGAGTTACGGCACTACCAAGTAGCCTCACCATCTGTCAATGCAGGAAGACAATGCAGGAAGACAACGGCGCGAATCTTGCATTACTTCGCGATGAAAGTTAGGAGTCTGAACCAGAATAGTACCTTCCCATTGCTCGTGTGATCAGGTCGAATTCTCTTTACGCAGGAGAGAAATGGAACGGCTTCTTCGCCGTCCCGTTATGGTCCGAAACCTTGAGCGCTGACACCACAATTCAAGATTCAGGTTGACAGTGCATTTGCGACTGTGCTAAACCGTTGCGTCTGGAAATGGTCTGCTTATCAGACGTGTTCTCGTTCGCAAAGAAGTTTTGTTTCGCGTTGCCGCTTTAGTGTCGGGCTGATGCAGGCTGAGGTGTGTTTACTGCGCACGCGCCGCGAGCCGGACTTGGTTGGAGTTACATGTCACTCCGAGAGGGGACAAGCATGCGTTCGCTAACAACTTCCTTCGCGCTGGTCATTCTCATCGTGTCCGGTCTCATGGTTTCTGGTCCGCTCGCCCATGCCCAAGGCTCGCCGTCTGACGGCAAAGCTGCCGCTGCGCCTTCGAATGTGGCAAGCAAAGAGGAGGTCAACGAGTTGCGCGGCGAAGTTGCGGCGCAGCGCAAGACCATTGAGGAGCTCAAGACCCTGGTCGAGAAGTTGGTAAACGGAAAGACTCAGGCTGCCGTCGATGGCACACCTCAGATTCACCCGGTCGCGGACGCACCTTCGGCTGCAATCAGCGCACAGCCAGTTAGCGCTTCAGGCGAAGGCGTCCGGCTGACAAACGCAGTTCTGGTTCAGCCCGATCCTGTAGCGATCGCCGCAGTGGTGGATCAGGCTGCGCCAGCCGCAGCTCCCAAAAAAGAACCTCCCCTCACGGCTGGATGGAACGGAGAACACTTTTTTATCAGGAGTCCTGACGGGCAATTCAGTATCAGCCCCTACGGCTATGTAGATAACGACTACCGTGCCTACAAGGGCGACGGTGCGCCCTCAGACACGTTTATTTTGCGCCGCGCTCGCTTCGGCTTCCAGGGCAACTATGGTTCCCACTTTGATTTTGCGCTGCTCACGGACGCAGCCGCTACTACTGGTTCGGTAGTGCGCGACGTTTACCTGAACGTACGAATCCGGCCCGAGTTCCAATTTCAGGCTGGCCAATTCAAGGTCCCATTCGCTCAGGAGGCCGGAACTGGCGCCACCAACCTGGACTTCGTAGAGCGCGGTTTCCAGTCGATGTTGTACCCGTCGGCGGCCTCGGCGTTTCGCAGCCCTGGCATCGCGCTTCATGGCGACATTGCCGGCGGCGTCATGCAGTACTGGGTGGGAGCTTTCAACGGCAAGGGATACGCAATCGCCAACACCACCAATCAACCGGAAGTCATTGGACGGCTTCGCTTCTATCCATGGCGCAAAACCAAGAGCGACTGGCTCAAGGGACTTGCCTTCGGCGGATCGATTGACCGTGCGCGCTCCCGCGGCCTTTCCGGGGATCAAAGCTTCAGTGCGACTCTGCCCGATGTTGCGTATACTTTCTTCCCGCAGTTCGCCATCAATGGGCCGATCCAGCGCTACAACGGCGAGTTTACCTACATTAAATCCGCGCTCTCTCTTCGCGGCGAATACGATCAACTCAATATGTCCCGCAACAATGTCGGCTCCGAGCAGGTGGGAGGGCTCGGCTTCCTGAGTCTTCCGTCAATCATCGCGAAGGCTTGGGATCTCAGCGCGACTTATTTGCTCACGGGCGAAAAGCAGCCGGAAAACGGCACACCACGCGTGAACCATCCGCTCTTTGGGCCCGACACTCCAGGCGGAAAGGGACGAGGGTTGGGAGCATGGGGCGTTGGCTTCCGATACACGGGAATTCAGGCCAACGAACCGGGTGCGAATCTCTTGAGTTTCTTCACGCCGGGATTTGTGCCTACGTTTAACTACCACACCGACGAGTTTACTTTAGGGCTTACCTGGTATCCCAATTATTGGGTCAAGTACTCGATCAATCTGGGGATTGATCGGCTAAAGGAACCCAGCACGATAGGCGCTGTGCCGCAAAATTATTACGTAATTCTGCAACAGCTGCAGTTCAGGTTCTAGTCCGCTCGCGTGTAGATTGCGAATGGAATGGTTAACGGGTTGATAAACGCCGGGGCTGGTCGCAGGCTGGTCCCGAAGGGAAATCGCAGGAGGGAATTTCGATGAGGTCGAGAATTTTTCTTACTGTTCTTCTCACCGCGTTGTTTGTGATCGTGAGCGGCTGCGGCACAACGACAAATTGTCCGGTGTGCGGCACAACCAAGAACGGCGCTTACGCTGTTATCAACGTCATACCTGCGCCCGAGCACAACTCCAGCGGCGAACCCGGCGGTCCGTTCAACTCTTTCGACATCAGCACGCTCGCCCCGAACCCTGCCGTTGCGGGTCACTTCTTGGATTACATTTCCGACCGCATTGGCTTGGCGGTAATCGTGATCGATACATCCCAGAATCTGGCCGTGAACGCCCTCCAAGGATCCAATGCAGTAACGGGCGCAGGCAACGGCGCGAGTGCTTGTTTCCAAATTCCGCAACCCGGCGTTACACCTCCTGTCAATGTGGCTGTGATTCCGCCAGATATTGATGTGTTTGGCAACTTCACCAGGTTTGCCTGCAGATCCGATGTATCGTGGGAGGGAGGGCCAAAGTTCCATCTGAACACGGGATTTGGAGCGAATAATAACTTTGGCGGGTTCCCCGGCGCGCAATGCTGTGCCTCTCGCGGAAACGGTGTGAACCCCATGTCCGGACCAGACGGCAACACCAGCACAGCGGATGGCAAATTTCTCTTTGTCGGCAACGGCAGCTCGAACGTCGTGGTTTTCGATATGACTACGATGAACTTGTCGACGAATCCTCCCACTCCGCCCACCATGGTCGCTAGCATCCCAACTGGGGTGTCTGCCGACTATGACGGTCCCTTGGGCATTGCGCCGTGCGTCGCATCCTGGAACGGCGAAGCAGGCTCAGCTCAGGATTGTGGCGATGATCGCGCTGACGAGATGGCGTACGATGACACCCACAATGTCCTCGCGGTCATTAACGGCGACCCAGGGCTGCCGTTCATCACGTTCATCGACATGTCGCACATCGTCAACAAAACCGGAACGCTCGCGCAGCAGCACTGCTTGCCGATTGATTCCACGCTTGCTTACGGTCCCTATCCCCCGGGGTACGATGTAGCTACGTCAACTTATCCTTTTCCGTCTGTTGCGGGCGGACCTTTTCCATATCCTCTTCAAGGAACCGGAACTGGTATTCCCGGGACCGGGACTTCAGGCGGGGGCACTCCATTGCCGTCACCCGTGCTTGACCCGAGCGTCGGAGGTTCGTTTAATCCTCCCAGTTGCATTATTGGACAGATTTATTATGACGGCGCCGGCGGTTCAGCATCAGGAGGCGCTGGACTAACATCGAGTGTACCGGTCGACACGGTCGGAAACACATTCGCTTGCCCGGACCCTTCTAATCCGCATGTCTTCAGTGGAGTATCGGGATCGGCGGCGGCTGACGGTCCGGCTGGCCTACCCGGCATCGGCACAACTCCCAGCGGCACAGCCTATACGATTCCCTGCCATCACGGCCCAATACTCAACTACGGAAACGGAGCGTTCTGTAGTCAAACGGCTCCCACATCGGCGTGCGCTGGCGCGATCGCCCCGGCGGGACTGGGCGGCATGACCTATAACCCCAACAGTAACAAATGGTTGCTGACGAATGAAAATTCCGTCGCTACCACTAACATTGGCAGCGTCGATGTGATCGATCTGCAACTCGGAACCGGAAACGGGCCTGTGGTGGTCAATAGTTTTGTGATGCTTAATTGCATGCCCACCGGCATCGTCCAAGGGCCAGGAGACAATTTCCTGGTCGGCTGCGCCGATCACGATGGCGAAGCGTTCCCGCCCAATGAGTACATAATCAACGGAACCTCCGGGGCAATCCTTGCCACTATCAACAACGTTGGTGGCGTGGACGAGACTTGGTACAACCCTGGCGACAATAAATACTACCTTGCCGCCCGCGATATGCTCCCAAATGCGGTCATGGGGGTCATTGACGCCGGAACAAACCAGTGGTTGGCCAACTTGCCGACCGGCTCCAATGCGCACAGCATCTCAGTCGACCCGAGCACGAACCACGTTTTTATGCCCTTTCAGGCTGGCACGATTTGTACCACGCAAAGCGCTAACGGATGCGTCGGCGTGATAGCCGAGCAGTAGCGAGCGCTCGACCGGTGGTATAGTTGCTTGAGACGCGAAACGTAAGCAGTTTCGCGTCAGTTTTGGGAAGTGAGATGAAGTGATTTATGGAGATTTTCTCAAGGACCCTTCGAACTCTCACGCTCGTATTTTCGCTCTCTCTGTTCCCGGCCTTTGCGGCCAGCGCGAGCGAGCAACCCACGTCTAAACCTACCGACGTCCCTGCAACCGTAATCGCGCACTTGCCTTTGCCGCAAGCGACTGGGAGCCAGATGTTGCTGCAGAAGGAGAAGGGCAAAGTGTATTTGTATATTCAGCAAGCGGCGAAGCAAGGATTCATGATCGTCGACGTCAGTAAGCCGGAGCTGCCCGCACTGTTAAAGCGAACGGCTGAATCCAATCAAGCGACCTCCGGAAACCTGGAGATGGTAAGCCCAGAAATAGCGATCGCTGAGGCTCCAGAAAAAACACCGACAACTCTCACCAGCAACAGCCATCCTACCGAAACCGTTCGCGTCCTCGACTTGAGCGATCCCAAGAATCCAAAGACCCTGGAGACCTTCAACAAAGTCACCAGCTTGCTTCCAGACGGCGGTCACGGGTTGATCTACCTCACCAACAATGATGGTCTATACGTTCTCCGCTACAATCACCCATCCCGATTCGAGCCAGCCAAGACCAAGCCTCCTTGCACGTCTGAGTCGGAGATTCAGGCCATGCCCCCAGACTGCCAGTGAGTACGCTGTCAACCTGCAGCGAATCGAAAAGCTCTTTAGCGTGAAACTGAACGCTCGGAACAATCCTTGTCGATGGTCCTAATCGAGATGATGGTTAACGTCACCGGAGCGGCTGAACTCCTCGTGGCGTCGGAACTGGAGCTCAAAGTCGGCCCCTCAGTGCCGGTTACCTCAACCCGCTATCCCAGATAGTGCTTGAGCCCGGTTTTGCCGGTCGCCTGCAGTTCGTAAGTGATCGCCGGATTCTCCTTCATCAGTGTGTAGTCCCCATTGGATCGGCTTACACATCCTCGTACCGTGACCTGCCCCTTGGAGTCTTTCGAACCCTGCTGGTCCGTGTTCGCGGAAGAGCTATCCTGCGCCAGGAGGAAGTTGCCTGAAAGCAGCAAGGTGACGAAGAGCATTTTTTTCATGAGATTTCTCCTCTCGGAGAATGGATGGCAATGCTATTGCCTTGGTTGCAATAAATCTCTGGGTGTAGAGAGGCTACTTCACATGCGTTTCCTGGTAGTGCACTTCCTTCCATTGCCCCGCCCGCTTCATCCAAAGCTCGGTGATGTATACCCGTGAGTAGCGTACCTGCGCCTTCGGCGGAAACTGCATCGTGACTTCGTAGGTTAGGAAAGCTGCATCCGGCTCGAGGGGGATCAACTTAAATCCCCACAGCGTATAGTTGAAGACATTTTGGTCTACCAGTTCGTTTATAGCCTGGATTTTATTGCGTTCGCCTTTGCCGTCGACTTCTACTCCCTGATAGTCATCCGCCAGCAGGTCAGCATACGCTTTCTTGTCTTTGTTCTTAATCGCCTCCCACTCTGCTTTGATCTTTGATTCCCACATCTCCGTCGATTTCGGGTCGGTGGAGACGGGGCCAGAGTGACTACCCTCGCCGAACTGAGTCGGCATGGTAGGTTGTTGCGCTAGAGACAAAGCCGCCAAAGACACGACCGACAGAGCTGCGATAGAAACGAAGACGAAGTAATCGCGCATGAGTCCTCCCCACTGAATCGCGAATCTTAGCAGGCGAGACCCTCATCCCTCAAGGCTCTGCCAGATGTTGAAAGGCATCACTCTGCTGCGCCGGTTTGCCTGCCGTGCGGCAAATGATTTACTCTCAGCCGCAGCCAACCATGACGCCTTTCAAGCCCAACTCTGGCGATTTTTCGCATGCCATGCGCCGGGAAATCTATGAACAGCCCCAAGCCATCGCCAAAACTATCGAACAGCATTTGCGCGATGACATTCTTTTTCCCGGCGAACTGCACGCCCTTGAAAGCGCCTTACTGAGCTTCGAAAAGCTGATCATCGCTGCCAGCGGGTCGAGCCGGCACGCGGGACTGGCGGGCGAGATCATGATCGAAGACCTTTCGGGCGTCGCCGTGGATGTCGAATACGCCAGCGAGTACTGCTATCGCTCGACGCACGCCGCGGTAGAGCCGATCGTGATGGTCATTACGCAATCTGGGGAGACCGCGGATACGGTCGCGGCACAACGTGAGGCGCTGACCCGCGGCGTAAAGACCATTGCGGTCTCCAATGTGGCGGAAGCGACGATCCCTCGCGAGGCGAGTGCGGCGTTGATTACCGGAGCCGGCCCGGAACTCGCGGTGCCGGCGACCAAGAGTTTTACCACGCAGGTGACAGTTGTTTACTTGATGGCGTTGTTTCTGGCGCGCAAGCGCGGCCGAATGACCTCAGAGGTTACTCGCTCTTATCTGCAAAAGCTGTTGCGGCTTCCCGATGCGATTGAAACCCATCTTCGCATCTGGGACGAACTCGCCGAGCAATTCGCCGAGAAACATTTTAGAGCGGAAAAATTCCTATACCTCGGCCGCGGGGTACACTACGCAATCGCCCGCGAGGGAGCGCTCAAGCTCAAGGAAACTTCTTATGCGCATGCGGAAGGCTACCCTGCGGGAGAGCTGAAACACGGACCGAACGCACTGGTCGATGAAAAACTCCCGGTCGTGGTGCTGGCCACGTACGACCAGCATGATCCGGATTCCGTGCTGCGCTACCAGCGCACCCTCGAAGTGATGAAAGAGGTGAAGTCACGGCGCGGCCAAATAGTGACGGTGGCAACGGAGGGTGATAAAGAGGTCGAGGGCATTGCTGATGATGTGTTTTTTGTTCCGTCGGCGCCTGAGCTCTTGTTACCAATCGTCGAGGTGATTCCCTTGCAGCTCTTCGCCTACCACGTGGCCACGAAAAAAGGATACAACGTGGATCATCCGCGAAACCTGGTGAAGGCGGTGGTCACCGAGTAGATTTCAGAGTTCCAACCTTCGTGTACTTAGAGACCTTCGTGGTCAATGTCTTGTGTCGATGATTTGTTCCCAGCCATGCCCAACATCAGTTCTTCTCACCTCGATCTGCAAGCCGTGGCCAAAGACATCATGCGGCAGCACGGTTTTGATCCTGACTTCCCACCCGCCGTTCAGCAGCAACTGGCGCAGTTGCGAGCGCATCCACCGGCCATCGCTCCCGGACCGAACGTGCGCGACTTGCGAAAACTATTGTGGTCGTCGATCGATAACGACACATCGCGAGATCTGGATCAGATCGAAGTTGCGGAGCATTTGCCGAACGGTGATGTAAAGATTCTCGTCGGCATCGCCGACCTGGATGCGTTTATTCCCAAGCAAAGCCCGATTGATCAGCATGCCGCAAGAGAAACGACGACGGTGTATGCGGGAATCCGAAACTTCCCGATGCTGCCGGAAGAGCTCTCCACTGGCAAGACCTCCCTGCTGGAAAATCAAGACCGGCTCAGCGTGGTGATTGAATTTGTGGTCGATGCCAGCGGCCATGTTACTTCGAGCGACGTCTACCCGGCGGTAGTTCGCAACCAGGCCCAACTGCAATACAACTCAGTGGGAGCTTGGCTGGAGGGCACTGGAGCCGCGCCGGCAAAGGTATCGGCTCCCTCCGATCTGCAAGCGCAGTTGCGGATGCAGGACCAGGCGGCACAGAGGCTGAGAAGTCAACGCTATGAAAACGGGGCGCTCAGCCTGCAGACCGAAGAACTGCTCCCGCTGGTGCTGAATGACCAGGTGGTCGGTGTGGTGAAGCAGCAGAAAAACCATGCCACCGAGTTGATTGAAGACTTCATGATTGCGGCGAACGGAGTGGTCGCGCGAATGCTGGAAAAAGTATCGTCGCTGCGCCGAATCGTGAAGCAACCCGAGCGATGGGATCGCATCGTGCAACTGGCGCTGACGTATGGCGAGAAACTTCCAGCCGACCCCGATTCCAAGGCGCTCAACGATTTTCTGATCAAGCGCAAAACCGCAGATGGCGATCACTTTGCCGACCTTTCTCTGGCTGTGATCAAGCTGATTGGGCCGGGAGAGTACGTTTTGGAGCGTCCGGGAGATCCGGCGCCGGGACACTTCGGACTGGCGGTTCAGGATTACACGCACTCCACGGCTCCCAATCGCCGCTTTCCTGACATCGTGACTCAAAGACTTATCAAGGCAGAACTCGGGGGAAAGCCCAATCCCTATTCCGACGACGAACTCTCGGCGATTGCCGCCAACTGCACCGCGAAGGAAGATGCTGCGCGCAAAGTCGAGCGTGAAATGTCGAAGCGTCTGGCTGCGGTCGCGATGCAGAATCGAATCGGCGCCGTGTTCGACGCCGTCGTCACCGGCGTAACCCCCCATGGAACGTTCGTTCGAGCATTACAGCCCCATGTCGAAGGACTGCTGGCCCAAGGGCAACAGGGAGTGGATGTGGGAGACAAGCTGCGTGTCAAACTGATTCGCACCGATGTGCAGCACGGGTTTATCGACTTCGCGCGAGCGTAGCTGTCGGCGGAATCCGATTCCGCGTTGGGGACAAGAGTCCGGTCATCATCCCAGTCAATAGCCGCAAGGTATTCGGCAAGCTATCCTTGCACAGGCGGTTGGTGCGGAGGCATAGCTCTGTTTGCCTGAATGGTGTAATCTCGTTTGCGGTTTGATGATCGTCATGTTGCCGTCGGCGCTGATGGCACAGGACGCCACTCGAGGAATGCTCCACAGCGATGGAGGGGCATGGCTGAATGGCGTACAAGCGCCTGCAATTGCTGCGATTTTTCCCGACTCCCTTGTCCAAACACAGAGAGGTCACAGTTCGAGAATCGACGTTGCGGGCTCCAGCGTACTGGTACTGCCTGAGACCGAGACGCAATTCCAGGGTGATACGCTCGTCCTTACCCATGGGAGTTTGCAACTGGTGACAACGACCAAAATGCAGGTGCTGGTCGGCTGCGTCAGCATCACCCCCACGACCGCAGAACGAACCGAATACGATGTGACCGATGTCGATGGGAAGGTGAAGATCGTCGTCTCCAGGAATGACGTGAGTGTTCACTCCCACAGCGCAGCCTTGTTGAGATCAAAGCAAGCAGCGTCCTCCGATACGATCGTGCATCAAGGTGGGCAAGCCACTCGTGAGGAACGCTGTGCCGATCCACCTAAGCCCGGGAAGGGCGCGGGCGCCAGCGGGCCTGCCTTGGACTCGCGGCTGGCGATTGGCGCGGGAGTCGCCGTGGTCGGCACTCTCGCCTGCCTTGGTCTTTGTCATGGAGACGATCCGATCAGTCCTTCCAAACCTTAACGATTCATCGCCTGACCCTCCTACTTTCCTTCTTGCAATCGATCAATGTCAGCATTGGTATAAACACGGGTCGCAGGACGGGATCGCGCTTTCATATGTGCAGCCGCTTCAGCCAGTGGGACTCCATAGCCACGGTCGCGCAGAGCCTGCGTTGTAGTCACCAGCTCAACTCCCGTGTCCAGAACGCTAGCGGGAAGGGTGGCGGCGAACGAGGGTTCGTTTGACACGCTGGGCGAGTTGATGTCGATGACGCTGATCGGACGCTCGCCATAGTAGATGGGAAGCAAATCGATCGCAGGCTCAGTAACCGCCTGAGGCGGTAAGACAGTTCGATCCTCCGCGCCGGGAATAAGCACTCCAGTCGCGTCGTCGGCGCCATTCTCGAGGGGTGGCGCTGTGAACGACAGCGTTGGCGTGGAAATCGGACGTGCGAACAAGGGCGAGCCGTAATTTCCCAAATACTGTGGGCCCATGGCAAAGTTCGTATCCTGGCCGAAGGCCATCCCGAACGCGAAAATCACGAGCAACGCAAACGGAAACGTGCAGAGAAAAGAAACACGCATATGTCCTCCTGCGTAATTGCACTGACAATTATGATGCAGAAAAAGAATTCGCGGCCAGAGTCCTAGGACCCCAGACGCTAGCCCTAGATGCCGCTTCCGCCGGGGCTCTTGGCGTCAGCCGAATGCAGTTGCCGACGCTGCCGGCGGCCTTCGCGCAGCAAGAAAAACATGTAGAGAATGATTCCTATATTTACGGCAAAAAACCCAGAGCGCAGAATTGTTATGCCGCGAAGCAGTTCCCGGATCTCGAACGGGAGAAGCAGCGTCCCAGAGCCGAATGCGAACCATTCCGCCCAGGTTCGCTGATGCCACAGGCCATAGCCCTCCGCGAAGCGCAGGGCCGAGTAGACAAACAATATCTTCACCGCCCACCATAGCCGGGCATCGGTGAGGTCATCGGCAAGGTCGAGAAAAAGCTGAGCGGAGCGGCGGTCGGTGCTGATATGAAACAGTGCCAAGAGACTCTCAGCCATCACCCAGGTATCTTTGTGAAGCAACAGAATTGCGACCACGCCGCCAAATACTGCCAGAATTCCCTTGGCAAATTCCACGGAGGCGACCGCTCGCAGCAGACTTTTCTGGGCGCTGTGCAGGTCGATTTTATGCGAAACGGGCATACAACAGGTTAGCTCTTGCGCCCCCGAACCGCAGCCCGAAGCTCATTCACGATCTCGCGAGAAGCCTTGATCGCCGCCGCGTGCTGGTTCACGTTGAAAGAGATCGCTCCTACGCGAGCGTGTCCTCCGCCACCGTAACGTTCACAGATCTTAGCCAAATTGACCACTGGTTCCTGCGGAGCCCACGGATTCGATCCCACCGAAACCTTAACGCGAAAACTGCTTTTGCTAAGTCCGACGCTATAGATGGATTCGGGATGGAGGTAGTAAGGGACGAACTTGTTGTAGCCCTCGAGATCCTGATCCGTGACGTCGAAGAAAATTGTTCCGTCGACGCATTCGGTTCGCTGCTTGAGGATTTCGATGGAGAGTTCATGCCGCCGAAGCAACGGCGGTAGAAGCGGAGCGACGAATGGCTCTTCCAGAATGGCCGCGAGAGACTTGGTCGCGAGAAGGGGAATCAGGTTGGGGACAAATCTTTGGTCTGGCGCGGATTCGATGACCATGGTTAACTTCATCGCCGGAGCCTTCATCTCGACCGCGGTCTTGGCGTCAGAGTAAAGCGCGCCATCGATGACGTCGGTCCAATGTACAAGGTCGGCTACGGGTGCAGGGTCAAAGCCGAAGCGCTGCTCTGCGATCATGGCAATGAAGCTTGTGCAGGACTTGAATGCCGGGTCGTAGAATTTTTGATTGCTCTGGTCACGCTCGAAGTGCGCAGCGTCCGCCGGCGATAGAAACGCACTCTCATGATGGTCGAACCACCAGGTTATTTTGGGTGAACTGGAGTACTTGAAGTCGACGATGGCATTCTCGTCGCCGTCGAAGTTGGATTCGTCAAACAGCGCGCCGGCGCGGTGCAGGAGGCCGGAGAAGACGAAGTCGGCATCTTCGCGAATCCGCTCCCGATAAAAACGGGAAAATAGCGCGGCTGAAGATGCTCCGTCGAAGCACTTGTCGTGGTAGAAGACTCTAACTCTCAAATGAACGCCCCAGTTAAACAGAAGTTAAGCTGACCGAAACATCTTATGCGGCGCTTACGGTGAGCCTGGTAAAAGCTAATAGGTTTGACAGCTTAAACCAAGAAAGTCAAGGCCACGCAAACATCCTCCGTGAAAACGTCAAGACCAGACCATTGCCGTAGCACAGCTACCAATCGCAATCCCTACATTTGGTTCGCCTGCTTCTCCGCAAATTCACCAACCACCGGAAGTTTGAACATTTCGCCCAGCAAAGCTTTCACTACGAGCACGATCCAAGTCATGATGAAGGCGAGGATGACCAACATGGACACCAGCCAGACTAACAAGGGTCCAAGTCGCGGAATAACAACCAACACCACGCCCAAAATCCTGAGCACCGCTGCAGCTACCACGGCGACCAGCCACACTCCGACGCATTGAAAAGAATGAAAACGCACAAAGCGATTCTTGCTGTAAGGCTCCACAAGAAGAAACACGATCGCCGGCACAAGAAAGTAAGCCAGCGCGCCCGCGAAAGTCTCCGGCAGGATACCCACCGTCCCTCGGGCACGCTCGGAGGGAAGCATGGCGCGGCCACAGCCTGGACAGAAGGCAGCGGTATCGGGCATTGGTGATGCGCAATCAGGACAGGTGATGGGCATGATTCTTTCAGACCGGTCGCGCGGCTGCGTTTTTCTTGCGGCAGTTTTCACAAATGCCGTAAATCTGAAAGGTGTGACGGGTGGTGGTGTAGTGATGCCTGCGCCCGATTTCCTGTTCCAACTGGTCCACTTCGCGGGAAAAGAATTCCACCGAACTGCCGCACTCGGTGCAAACCATGTGATGATGGCTCCGCCGGTTGTACTGATGCTCGTAGCGGGCGATGCCGTCGTGGAAGGCAACTTCGCTGGCTAATCCGCACTCCGCCAGCAGCTTGAGCGTTCGATATACGGTGGTATAGCCGATGCCCGCGTCCTTCTTCTGGACCAGGCGGTGCAATTCGTCGGTAGAAAGATGGTCGCGGGTTTCGAGAAATGAGCGCAAAATCGTATCGCGCTGCGCCGTCTGCTTTAATCCCACACGTTTGAGATGACGGTGCAGTATCTCCTGCGCCTCGCGCACCATCTCGCGAGAGATGGAAGGCTGGTCATCGATGCGGTTCTGCAGCATGCCCAGTCAGGATAGCATCGGTAATCTTGAAAATGAAATTCATTTTCAATGAAAACGGCTGTTGACGATTCCCGTTGCCTTCATGGTTCATTCGCATGCACAGGACTCATTCCGGGTTTGTGCGCCGCGCCTGTCTCCCCTAGAATCGAGTTGCTCATGAGCACTCTAACTGCAACTGGCATTCCTGCCCGTCGTTCGACGGGGGCCCGCATTTTCCTCTGGCTTCTGCTGATTCTGGTTCTGCTGGCGGCGGGTGTTGTCGCCTACGCGTACTTTGTCGCCCGCGCTGCCCTGCCCCAACTTGATGGCACTATCCAAATCAATGGTCTTTCGGCGTCGACAAAGGTGACGCGCAACAATCATGGAGTCCCGACCATCGAGGCCACGACGCTCGAAGATTTGTTTTTTGCCCAGGGGTACGTCACGGCGCAGGATCGGCTCTGGCAGATGGACATCACGCGGCGCTTCGACGGAGGAGAGCTCTCGGAAGTTTTGGGCCAGGACACGCTGAAGATCGACCGCGAACAGCGCGTTCTGGGACTGCGGGCGGCGGCCAGGAAATCCTTACAGATGGCTAGTCTGCGCGATCGTTCCTATTTCGATGCCTACGCCCGCGGCGTGAACGCGTTCATCGAGTCCCATGGCAACCAACTTCCGATTGAGTTCCGTATCTTGAAGTATCAGCCAAAGCCCTGGCAAGCGGAGGATTCGATCGTCATCGCGAACGGGATGGTGAAGGAGCTCAACTACTACACCTTCGGCGACGCGCTAGCGCGGGAGAAAATTTTGGCTAAGCTGGGGCCGGAGTTGACGGCTGATCTGTATGTGAATCGCTCGTGGCACGATCGCCCGCCCACTGTGATGCGAGAGGACCTCAACCAGCAGAATCAAGATGATTCCGAAGAGGAAGATGACGAAGACGACGGTCCCGACAATTCTGTTACCTGGCACCGAGGAACAGGGGCCGAAATTTGGGCACAGCGTATTCCCGAAGCGGTGAATGGATCGAACGATTGGGTGGTCTCGGGCGCTCATACCGTCACGGGCAAGCCGCTTCTCTCGAACGATATGCACCTCGGACACCAGATGCCGAACCTTTGGTACGAAGCGCATCTTACCGTGAACACGACCGTGAACACCAAATCATCCAACTTCGATGTTGCAGGAGTGTCGTTGCCCGGAATGCCGTACGTGATTGTCGGACACAATCAGCGAATAGCCTGGGGATTTACGAATGTAGGCCCCACGGTGGCGGACGCATTCATCGAAAACTTCAACTCGCAAGGAGCCTACCAGACGGCAAAGGGCTGGCAGCAGCCTGAGCACCGCACTGAGGTGATCCACATCAAGGGCGCGCCGGATGTGACGGTCGATGTGCGAATCACGCGGCATGGTCCAATCATTACGGATATTTTGCCGGGCGAGACGCGACAGGTGGCGCTGCGTTGGACGCTCTACGACGGCCTGCGCATGCCGTTTTTCGATATTGATGCAGCACAGAACTGGGAGGAATTTCGCAAAGCGTTTTCGCAATTGGATGCGCCGGGACAAAACGTCGTTTATGCGGACGTAGACGGCAACGTTGGGTATCAGAGCACAGGACACATTCCGATTCGAGCAGCGGGTGACGGCAGCCTGCCAGTCAGCGGCGCCGATGATGCCCACGAATGGGCCGGCTACATTCCTTTCGACAAGATGCCCAGCATCTACAATCCGCCGTCAGGAGTAATTGCGACGGCGAATGGGCGCATCACTCCGGACGGCTATCCCTATTCCATCAGCGTGGAGTGGGAGGCGCCGTGGCGCACGGAGCGCATCTATCACGTGCTTGAATCCGGGCGTAAGTTTGCGGCTTCGGACATGCTGGCGCTCGAGGATGATATCCACTCCGAAAATGATTTGTTTGCCGCCGAGCGGTTTGTCTATTCCGTCGACCATACTGCGAAGTCCTCAGCACGAGCGAAGCAGGCAGCCGATCTCATGCGCAACTGGGATGGGCATATGTCCGCATCGTCGGCGGCACCGACGCTTGCGGTGCGCTCGGCACAAGAGCTCACGCGCCTGCTGCTGGAGCCTCGTCTGGGCCCTGCGCCCGACGCTTTAGAAGAGCAGAAGAAAACTCTGAGCTGGAAGACTTATGGTTGGGAGATGCGAACGGTGTGGCTGCAGAATGTTCTGTTGCATCAACCCAAACGCTGGCTGCCCGAAGGATATCCGAATTACGACCAACTGCTGGCGGCCGCCGTGGAGGCGGCCGTGAACGAACCGGAGGCCCCGAAAGATCTGGCATCATGGCACTGGGGCAGCTTTAACGCGGTGGAAATCGATCATCCGGTGCTGGGGAAGATTCCGTTCATACGGCGTTGGGCCGCGCCGGGGGTGAGAGAGCAGTCAGGCAGCGGCTACACGGTTAAGGCCGTCACGCGCCATCACGGCCCCTCCGAACGCTTCACGGCGAACCTGGCCGACCTCGATCAATCCACTCTGAATACGGTCACGGGCCAGGGCGGAAATTTTCTTAGCCCCTATTACATGGATCAATGGCAGGCCTGGTATGACGGCTCGAGGTTCATCTTGCCATTCACACCGCAGGCGGTGAATGCGACTGCCGCTCATCGACTGGTACTGGAACCGGAGAAATAGTCTTGTCCGCCGGCTAAAAAAAGTCTACAGCCTTCACGTCCGTAATCTGCCCGGTGATCGTGATCGTTCCGGTTTCAATGAAAGTGTCCAACAGAAGACTATCCGTCAACGTGTTGTATACGCGCAGGTTTCCGCCCTCGGCTACGTACTCGACACTATCGCTCTCTACATTCGTCGCACCCGGCCTGGATATAGTTTGAAAGCCGGATACATCGCCATTATCCGGAGGGATAACCGCCGTGGTATTACCCGGCGTTGTCGTATCAAAAATGGAAAGGCAGCCTCGCACTTCTCCCGTAACGTTATTGACATTGCCGATGTTTGTACAGGTATGCGCACCAATAAAGAGCTGGCCGTTATTGCTGATATCGATGCGATCGTGGTAGCCGTCGGTGATGACTACTCTGCCGGTCACGGTCATCGAACCGAGGTTGACGATGTCAAGGCGCCCGCACGTCGTGGCCGCGGTAGTTTGGCCGGTGCACGCATTATTCGTGGCGGGAGTACCTGCTACATATAGCGTGGAGCCGCTCAGCATGGCAATTGTGGCGGCGTCGACGGGAACGGGAGTTCCCGCCGCCGACGTTGCAATGGAGAGCGTTTGCACGCTGGCCTGCGTCCCGCCGCATTCGGGCCCGCAATTCAAGACGTAAGCCGTGGTGCCGTCGCTGCTGAAGACCGCGTAGACCGGACGATCGAAACCCGAGATTGTGGTCGTGACCGGAGCGCTGGTGTTCACCAGCAGTGGCGATACAACAGTCACGGCATCCGAATCGTTGCTGAAGACTAAAAGTTCGGTTCCGCTCGGATTCGAGACCACGGTTTGCGCGCTGGGCACACTAATGGAAGAGGTGACGGCACCAGTCTGAAGATCCATCACCTCGATGGCTCCGGGAGGAGATCCGATCAGCGGGGCCCCAGGCACTGCCGCATAACCGGCGCTGTTTGTGGGAGCGATCATGCTGGTTGTGGGTCCAGGCAGGGGTATCGTTCCGGCCAGAGATTCGGTCTTGGCATCGACGACGTCGACGTTGTTGGTGGCTGCATCAAAAACCAGCACCGTGGCTCTTTGGGGAGAGATGGCCATGAGGCCGGGCGAAGTACCGGCGCCGATTACAGCTGCCCGCGCCAGTGTGTCAGTTTCTGCGTTGATGATGATCAGGCCGGGCGAAGCCGTCAGGCTGGCGATACTCTGGGAGGCAAAAACGCGGGTGGTCAATCCGCTGACGGGTTTGGTGGTACTCTTCGAGCTCCCGCCGCCACAGCAGACAAGACCAAAACTGATGAGTACGAGCGCAACCAAGAGAGCGGATTTCTTCAAACGTCAGGCTCCTAACTACAGGAAAACCAGAGATTTAAGCGCGAAGTAGCAGATTATAACAGAGCCTCGAAACTCCGCCGCGCTTGCCGAAACCGGCTCGGAGAACCGCTACTCGTCTTGTTCCTTGGATGCCAGAAAACACCCTCATCCTGTATTCTGATCCATATGGCAGGCGATTTTCTCACAAGGATCAAGCAAAATCCCGCTCTATGCGACGGAGCCATGGGCACGCTGCTTTACGCCAGGGGCGTGTTCATAAACCGCTGCTATGACGAGTTGAATCTATCCCAGCCCGAATTGATCCGTGGGATTCATCACGACTACCTGCAGGCTGGTGCGGATGTCGTCGAAACCAATACCTTCGGGGCCAACGCTTTCCGCCTCGGACGGCACAGCCTCGCCGGCAAAGTACAGGAAATCAACCGCATGGGAGCTCGACTGGCCCGCGAGGCCGCCAAGAGCTTCGATGTCTGGGTTGCGGGTTCGGTTGGCCCGCTGGGAACCAGAATCGAGCCTTTGGGGAAAACCTCGTTCGAGGAGGCCCGTCAGGCATTCCGCGAGCAGATTACAGCCCTGGCTGAAGGTGGCGTCGATCTGCTGATGCTCGAGACCTTTGGATACCTCGAGGAACTTCATCAGGCGATGCTGGCGGCCAAGGACGTGGGGGTAACGTTGCCTTTGATCGTGCAGGTGACGATCGACGAAGACGGCAACTGCCTGGATGGCTCTGATCCCGAAACCTTTGCGCCGAGGCTTGAGGAATGGGGCGCGGACGTGATCGGTTGCAACTGTAGTGTCGGTCCGGTGGCAATGCTGGACGCCATCGAACGGGTGCGCGCGGCCACTTCCCTGCCATTGTCGGCCCAGCCGAATGCAGGCATTCCGCGCTCGGTGGAGGGCCGAAACATCTACTTGTGCTCGCCCGAATACATGGCGAGTTACGCGCGCAAATTCGTGGCCGCAGGTGCGCGTATCGTTGGCGGATGCTGCGGAACGACTCCCGATCACATTCGCGTCATGAAATCTGCGCTGCGCGTTGGCGAGGCAAGGGGCAAGGCAGCCTCGGCCCATATCACGGCTACGGCTGCGCCAGCCGCTTCTCCAGCCATTCCTTTAGAGCAACGATCGGTACTGGGGGGGAAGCTGGTCCGAGGCGAATTCATCACCATGGTGGAAATTGTTCCTCCGAAGGGAACCGATATTGGCAAGGAGTTGGAGGGTTCGCGCTTTCTGAAGTCCGTGGGCGTGGACGCGGTCAATATTCCTGACAGTCCTCGGGCCTCGGCGCGCATGAGCAACCAGGCCCTTTCTCTGCTGGTTCAGCGGGAGGTGGGAATCAATGCCATCCTGCACTACACCTGCCGCGACCGCAACGTGCTGTGCATTCAGAGCGACCTTCTAGGGGCAGCGGCGGTCGGAATCAAGAACCTGATTTGCATTACGGGCGATCCGCCGAAGATGGGAAACTACCCGGATGCCACGGCCGTCTTTGATGTGGACGCCATCGGCTTGGTGAATATCGTCCACAACTTGAACCGGGGATTGGACATTGGGGGAAACCCGATTGGAGCCGGCACAGGGTTTGTGATCGGCGTGGGAGCGAATCCTGGGCTTACCGACCTGGATGAGGAGATCCGGCGCTTCGAATACAAAGTTGCGGCGGGAGCCGAGTTCGCAGTGACGCAGCCGGTGTTCGACATTCGCCTGCTGGAGAATTTTCTACGCAGGATCGAGCATTGCCGCATTCCCGTGGTGGCCGGGATCTGGCCGCTGGTCAGCGTGCGCAACGCCGAATTTATGAAAAACGAGCTCCGAGTTTCTGTGCCGGACTCGATTCTCGAACGCATGGCACGCGCACAGACGCCGGAAGCTGCCAGGGCCGAAGGCGTAGCCATTGCCCGCGAGATGCTGCTCGCGGTTCGACACGCGGTGCAGGGTGCGCAAATCAGCGCGCCGCAGGGACGCTACAGTTCTGCGGTCGACGTGCTGGAGGCTCTGGGAAACAGCGGTTCCGCCACAGCATGAATTTCCCTTTTGCGGAGAGAGTGTCGTCCATTCAGTCAATTTTTACAAAAAAAGACTGGACACCTGGACCAGTTCGTAGCATTACAATAGAGACGGAGCGAAACCCGTTGGCTAAGTTTGAAGAATGCCTCCAGCGGCTGGAGAAGATAGTCCAGGAACTGGAAAAGGGAGATGTGCCTCTGGAAAAGAGTCTCACTCTCTTTGAAGAAGGGATGCATCTGTCATCCGCCTGCCGCAAGGAACTGGAGCAGGCCGAAGGCAAGGTGGAAATCCTACTAAAGAAAAACGGGAAGCTCCAAGCCGAGCCCCTTTGAGGCCCTGACGGAAAAGACGCCTACCCGCAGGTAGGTCGCCCACGTCCGGGTGCTCGTTAAGTTGGAATGTCTGTGGAGTAGTGGTGCCGAACCCTCCCCGCAGCCCTAGTCCACCGTTTTTGACGGTCGTAGGTCAGGAGGATCTATGGGCTTTAGTGTCGTACTTGTTGAAAGTGATTCGAGTGTCGCCCAATCGCTCGCGGGTGGGCTTTCCTCTCATTTCCATTCCGTGCATTTGACGCGCTCCGGGGATGAACTCAGGGAACGAGTCGCCAAAAACCGCCCGGAAGCCGTGATTCTTGATATGGAGGACTCCCGTCTGAGCGATGTTCGCAACTTACGCAACGATTTTCCTTCACTGCCAATCGTATGTACTCATCGCATCCCGGATGAGGAATTATGGATTGCCGCGCTTGACGCTGGTGCTAGCGACGTGTGCCGCACTGATGACGTGCAGAATGTTCTGAGTACTGTCTTGCGGAGCGTGGCAATCGCAAAGTCCGCTGCAGCGTAACTATATTTCAGTATCCAACGAGCGAGGGCGCCGGACGGCGTCCTCTTCCTTTTTTGCATTGGAAGAGAGTGGCCAATAATCAGTAATCAGTACCAGAATTAACGTCCCCGCCGTCCCCAAAGTCTAGGACTGACCACCGACCACTAACCACTGACCAGTCGCTCCTTGCTATACTCACTCCTCAATGCTGCAAGAAACTCTCGAGCAAGGCCGGGCGCTGACCGATGCCGCGCTGGACCGACTGATTCCGCTGGAAACCCAAGATCCGGTGTCGATTCACAAGGCCATGCGGCACAGCTTATTTGCCGGCGGCAAACGCCTGCGGCCAGTCCTGTGCATGGAGGCCGGCCGCATGGTTGCGGGATCGTTGCCGAGGAAAATTGAAGAACTGGGCGCGGCGCTCGAGATGCTGCACACTTATTCGCTGATCCACGACGATCTTCCTGCACTCGACAACGACGATCTGCGGCGCGGCCGTCCCACATGCCACAAAGTTTTCGGGGAGGCACTCGCGATTCTGGCGGGTGACGCGCTGCAGACACAGGCTTATGAAGTCCTCGCGCGGCTCGATTGCCCGGCCGAGGCGCGGGTGCGGATCATCGGGGAGATCGCACATGGCACGGGCACGCTCGATGGCATGATCGGCGGACAAGTTGTGGATCTCGAAGCCGAGCATACCCAGCCAACGGCTGAGATGCTGGAATACATCCATCGCTCTAAAACCGCCGCACTGATCACGGCTTCCTTGGTAAGCGGCGGGCTGTACGCCGGAGCAAAAGATAGCGAAGTCCGAAAACTACGGGCGTTTGGGCAGTCGATCGGACTGGCGTTTCAGATTGTCGACGACGTTCTGGATGTAACGCAAACTTCGGAGCAGTTGGGCAAAACGGCGGGCAAAGATACCGCAGCGCAAAAAGCAACCTACCCTGCTTTATTTGGGATTGAAGAATCCGAGCGCAAGGCGGATTCACTGGTGAGCGCCGCGTTTGAAGAATTACAAAGTCTCGGAGAACGGGCGGAAACGCTAAAGGAGTTGGGGCGGTATTTGGTGGAGCGGAAAAAATAGGGGCGAAGTGTGACCGAGGAGAGCATGATGCGAGAGTTTCCTTTGTGAGCCGTTGCGCCCGTTGTGGTTAAATAATTTCACGGCGATGGAGTTCGCCATAACCGCCTAGGCGTCTGTTCGGCCAAGGCTGATAACTCCTGCAAAATCTACGATTCGATTTGTAGGAGAAAATCGCTTGCTGAAAAACTTTGTTGCCATCTCTGTCGCCGCTATCTTCGGCGCCAACCTGCGTTACCTGCTGAGCCGTCTCGCAGCCCGAGAGCTGGGTCCGGTCTTCCCTTACGGCACGCTTTTCATCAACATTGTTGGCAGTTTTATTGTCGGTCTCTTCCTCATCTGGACCACCGAGCGCGTCTTGATCGATCCGCATTGGCGCCTGCTTGTTGTCATTGGCTTCTGCGGGTCGTTTACCACGTTCTCGAGCTATGCGTTCGAAACCATGGCTTTTTTCGAGCACGGGCAGTGGGGGCTGATGCTCGTGAACATTCTCAGCAATAATCTGCTGTGTCTTGGCGCGGCATTGGCCGGAATGGCGCTGGCGCGGGCGATCTGACCTTGAGCACGATTCCTACCCTTGAAACCGCGCGGCTCAGGTTGCGCCCGAACCTCGAATCCGACATTGAAGAACTGCTGCCACTGATTGGAACACGCGAAGTGGCGGCCACTACCCTACGAATCTCGCATCCCTACACCGATCAGGATGCGAAAGCCTTCCTTGTCCTCGCACAAGAATCGGGCAGGATATGGCTGGCGATTTCACTACGCAGCGATGGCAGGCAGATTGGTGGCATTGGCCTGACTGTCGACCAGCAACATCTGCACGCCGAGCTTGGCTACTGGCTGGGTGCGCCGTATTGGGGCAAGGGCTCTGCCACCGAAGCCGCACGGGAAATGTTGCGCTACGGATTTGAGGACCTTGGTCTGCACCGCATCTACGCTTCGCATTTCAAGCACAATCCAGCATCCGGCAGAGTTTTGGTAAAGCTTGGCATGCGCCACGAAGGCTGCCAGCGCGAACATCTTCGCAAGTGGGACCGGTTCGTCGATTCGGAACTGTACGGATTGTTGCGGCAGGAATGGAAGCCAGGCGAGTACAATGCCTAATGCAATGGCGGTTCAAGTCACAATTTATTTAAATGAAGCCGATCAGTGGCATCACCGGCCATTGCACATGGAGATTCTGAACTACTTGCGCCAGGAAAACGTCTACGCTGCAATTGCCTTTCACGCGGTAGCAGGCTTTCTAGGCCGCCAGCAAGTGAAGACCGCGCACATGGTCGAGGCGGGAGGCAAATTGCCCGTGGTTATTTTCTTCGTGGACACCGACGAACATGTAAGCCGCGTCTTGCCCACGCTAAAGGAAATGGCGGCGCACCGGCTTATCGTCCGCGAGAATGTGGTTCTCGAGCAAGGTAATCTCGACTGAGCTTTCCTTACCCCCGTTCAGTCCTGCGTCCGCACGGGCCACTTCGTTTTTCGATAGGTAAAGTTCAGCAAGACAATCGCCGCGGTGGTCACCAGGAATGTGAACCAACTGGCCTCGGGCCCAAGCAGTCCACCTGTCAACCTGATTGAGCCCGGGAACTCCGCATTCAGCAACCGGCCGACGGCGAACTCTCCACCATTCATTCCGGAAAAAATATAGATGAACGCGAAGTCAAAAGCAGCGTGCATGCCGATAGAAAAGGCCAGGTTGCCGGTGCGCCGCAGGGCAAGGGTGATGAAGATCGTCAATAGCGACACGGCGACCCAATCTTCCCAGCGCTCGTTGGGCTTGGTGTAATAGTGCAGGGCACCAAAACCAAGCGATTCGACGATGGCTGCCGGCCAGAATCCGACGCCGTCCGCCAATGTGTACAGAAAATAGCCGCGAAATAAGATCTCTTCGCTGAGCCCGATCAGCAAGTTTGCAAAAAGCCAGAGGCCGGAGAATTTGAGCAGTTCGGCCCCCGCCACATTCAGTCCGTGCACTCGGTAACCACCGCCGAGAAAAATCAGGAGGATAACGACGGAGGAAATCACCAGGCCCCACAGGGATCCAGTCCAGAATAATCGGCCAAAGAGCGCACGCATACTCGGAAGTCCGTAAGCCGCAAAGCTGCGGTGCTCCAACCGCGCCATGATCCCGGTCGCAATCAGCGCGACGAGCAACAGAAACGCGTCATCGACGATAAGACCCACCGGATGCAAACCGTGATATTCCGGCAGCGGCAGCCGGTCTATTCCTATTCTCGCGGCGTAACCGATCGCAAATACCAGAACACAAAATAATGACAGCCGCCATCCGGCACGCAGTTCCCTGCCGTTGTGAAAGAACCTACGCAATTCCATGATGGCCCTTGTCCCTACCGGTTGCGGACTGCCACATCATACTAGTACTCTTCCAGATTCATGACCTCTCCGTCCCTCGACATCCTGGCGATTGCGGCCCACCGTGACGATGTAGAGCAGACCTGCGGCGGCGTACTGCTCAAGGCGGCACAGCGCGGGCAGCAGACGGGCATTCTCGATCTCACGCAAGGGGAAAGGGGTACTCGCGGAACTGCGGAGAATCGTGCACGTGAAGCCGCGGATGCAGCCAGAATTCTCGGCGCATGCTGGCGGCGGGCGCTGGATATCCCCGACGGGCGCGTCGAAAATACCTGGGAGAATCGGCTTAAAGTTGCCAACGTGATTCGCGAGACGCGGCCGCGCGTCGTGATTCTGCCTTACTGGAAAGGACGGCATCCGGATCACTACACGACTTCCATTCTCGGATACGAAGCGTGCTTCCTGGCGGGACTGTCGAAGTTAGCTCTCAGCTCTCAGCCGTCAGCTCTCAGCCAAGGCAATACAGAGAAACCAGCGAGCTGGCTGCTTCCTCCGCATCGCCCTTTCAAGATCATCTACGCCACCCTGTACTACGACGTGCGACCGACATTTGTGGTCGACATCAGTGAACAGTTCGAGCAGAAGTTCGCTTCCATCCTGGCCTACAAGTCGCAGTTCAGCGATCAGGAGGCTGGCAAAGATCTTTTTCCCGCACACGATGAGATCCATGCGCGAGTGGAATCGATGGCGCGCTATTACGGCATGCTGGGCGGCGTGACCTATGCCGAACCATTTCTGCAGAAAGAAGTGGGGCTGGTAGAGGATCTGGTCGCGATTCCCGTGAAGTCGATTTGATCGATGTCATCCCGAACGAAGCGAGGGATGGACAATTCTTGGCTTTACGTTATCTCTTCCAGGCAACCGCCAGGCCGTCACGAATAGGCAGGATCGTAGTGTAGAAATCCTTCGAATCGTAGAGCAGGCGGTTGAACTCGAGGATCGCTTTTGTGGTAGCGTCCTTGGGATTCTTTTCCGCAACCCGCCCACTCCACAAGACATTGTCGGTGATGAACAGACCTCCCCGACGCAGGCGGGAGGGAATCAGCCGCAGCACGCGCGGGTAATCCTCTTTGTCCACATCGTTGAAAATGATGTCGAATTGCTGCTTCTGTTCGGATAGAACTTCGAGAGCGTCGCCGGTATGGAGCGTGACACGGCTCGTCACGCCGGCTTGATCGAAGTAGCCGCGAGCGCGCTCGGCGTTCTTCTTGTCGCCGTCCGTGTAAATGACACGGCCATTTTCGCCAACGGCCTGAGCCCACCAGACAGTCGAATATCCGATGGCTGAACCCAACTCAAAGACAGTTTTGGCATTGATCATCAGGGCGAACTGCTGTAACACGCGGGCAACGGCGGGCCCGACAATGGGAATATCGTGCTTTGACGCGTAGTCCTCCATCTCGACCAGCACAGCATCGCGCTTGGGCAACATGGAGTACAGATAATCGTCGACACGACCGTCAGTGGTCAGGTCATAGTGCCTCCATTCAGGTCTGTCTTGCTTTCTCACCTCTTGTTTGGCCATCAGCGTTCCTCACTTGACGGTATCAACTGCATTCAATTGCCCACGGTGACCCCGGGCTTCATCGCGACGATTTCGACTCCCTGCACCAGTTTCTGCAAATCGCTGGGACTTCCGGTCAACACTGGGAACGTACCGAAATGCATCGGGATCACGGTTTTCGGCTTGAGCAAATTGCACGCGTAAGCCGCCTCGCGCGGACCCATGGTGAAATGATCTCCGATCGGCAGCATTGCGATTTCGGGCGCGTATAGCTCGCGGATAATCGCCATGTCACCGAAAACGTTGGTGTCTCCCGCGTGATAAATCTTCAGGCCGTTTTCGAATTCGATGACGTAACCACAAGCTTCACCGCCGTAAACTAGTTGGTCGCCATCCTGAATGCCGCAGGAGTGGTCGGCGTGCACCATGGTGACTTTGATATCGCCGATTTTCTGCGTGCCGCCCTTATTCATCATGGCAGTTTGTTTGGCGCCCTTTTTCTCGAGCCACCCGCACAATTCGGGAATGCCGACAACCTGTGGGTTGTGCTGTTTGATGACCTCAACGGCGTCTCCAATGTGGTCGCCGTGACCATGTGTGCACAGTAGAATGTCAACGTGCTTGACTTTCTTTTCAGAAGGCGGACAGGCCGGATTGTTCATAATCCAGGGATCAATAATGACGATATGGCCGCCGGGCGTAATAATGCGAAAAGTCGCGTGGCCCAGCCACGTAAGTTGGACACTTCTCAGATTCATCTGTTCTTTCTCCTCCGTTGGCTGGCCGTGTCTTCGATTTCGGAGCGAAATCAGTCATCGACATGACCCTGACGCCTAACTTTAGTTTAATATGAAACGCCATGACAGAACTCAAGGTGCTGATTTCGCGCGAGGAGATTGCCAAGCGCATCGCCGAACTGGGCGCCGAGATCACGCGCGACTTCGCGGGCCAGCCCGTAATCCTTGTCGGCGTATTGAAAGGCTCGGCGATTTTTCTTGCTGACCTGGCGAGACAAGTGAAGCTCGACGCGACCTTCGACTTCATCGGCGTCTCCAGTTATGGAAACCGTCCCAGCCCCACGCAGGAACTCAAGAGCGGCTGGGATTCGACCGGCGAAGTAAAGTTGACGAAGGACGTTGACCAGTCCATGAAGGATAAGAACGTAATCGTCGTCGAGGACATTCTCGATACCGGATTGACGCTTACCGTCTTGAAGAAGCTGCTGCTTGCACATCAGCCTCGCTCGCTAAAGATCGCGGCCCTGCTGGACAAACCGTCGCGCCGCAAATTGCCTTTGCAAGGCGATTACGTCGGCTTCACTATCCCAGATGAGTTCGTAGTGGGTTACGGCTTGGATTACGCCGAACGCTACCGAAATCTCTCCGACGTCTGCATTGTTCCGCGGGAGTGAGTTTCCAGTACTCCGGTACCCAGTACCGAGCATAGATCTCCACATGGGGCTCGCCTGGCTACTCGGTATCAGGTACTCCCAACTAGACTGCTATCATAGACACAAAAATGGGGTCAGCTCTGAACAAGCACGAAAAGCACTTGCATGTTGAGCCGCTGTTGCTGGAAGTGGCTGATGTGATGGCAACTTCTCTCGACCTGGATACGACTCTGCGCCGGGTCGCGGAGGTCGTACGCGAAGTGATCGACTACCAAATCTTCGCCATTCTCCTGCTCAACGAAAAGACTCAAGAGTTGCGGTTTCGCTTCCAGATTGGATATCCGCCAGAGGTCGCGGAGCGCGCCCGGATCAAGGTGGGCGAAGGAGTCACGGGCATGGCGGCGCAGGCACGGCAAGCGATTCTGATCGATGATGTCACACTCGACTCCAGATACATCGCCGCCATACCCAACGTGCGTTCAGAGTTGGCCGTGCCCCTGACCACGAAGAACCGCGTGATCGGGGTTATTGATCTGGAAGCCAAAGATCCAGGCTACTTCAACGAAGAGCACATGCACCTGCTGACTTTGATTGCTTCGCGCATGGCGGCGGGCATCGAGAACGCGCAACTCTACACGCGCACCACACGGCAGGCACGGATTCTCCTGCTGCTCAACGAAATCGCGCGTGAGTTGAGTTCGATCTTGAATCTGGACGAACTCCTGGGCCGAATCGCCGAACTGTTGCGGCGGCTCATTGACTATCAGATGTTCAGCATTTTATTGCTGGATCCTTCGGGTGAAAAGTTACAGCATCGTTTCTCTTTGCGCTTCAATGAAAATGTTCACATGAAGAACGACATTCCGCTCGGGCGCGGATTAGTTGGACATGCGGCGCAGACAAGGCAGGCGATCCTGGTGCCCGACGTGTGCAAAGATCCACGATACGTCGAGGGCAACCCGGAGACCCGATCAGAGTTGGCCGTGCCATTGATCTACAAAGACAAGGTTGTCGGAGTGCTCGATCTGGAACACACGCGCCGAGGCTTCTTTACCGAAGACCACCGGCGCACCATGGGGACTCTCGCCGCACAGGTTGCGATTGCCATTGAAAACGCCCGCCTGTATGAGGAGATCGCACGCCAGGAACGCCGGCTCGAGCGTGATTTGTCTTTGGCGCGGGAATTGCAAATGCGGCTGCTTCCGCAAACCCTGCCGAAGCTGCAGCATCTGGAATTGGCCGCGAAGTTTACTCCGGCCCGAGCCATCGGCGGAGATCTATACGACTTCATCCCGTACTCGCTTTCGCGCCTCGGAATTGTGATCGGCGATGTTAGCGGAAAAGGTGCGCCCGCCGCCATCTATGCCGCTTTGGTGAGCGGGATTCTGCGCTCCCACGCGCCCATTGAGCCGGGCCCAGCTGAGATGCTGTCGGCGGTGAATCTTTCGCTGGCAGAGCGGCGCATTGAAGCGCAATTTGTTTCGATCATTTATGCGGTCTGGGACGATGAGCATCGCACGCTTCTAGTGGCAAATTCGGGATTACCGCGCCCTGTCTTAGTCCACGATGGAAAAATCACTGTGATCGAGGCGACGGGTTTGCCGCTCGGACTTTTCGATGATGTCAGCTACGACGAGTTCCGTTTCAAAATGAAGCCTGGAGACATGTTTGTGTGCTTCAGCGATGGCATCCTGGATGCGCGTAACCGCAGCGGTGAATTGTTCGGCCGAGGACGAGTGGAGACAATCATCGCGGAATGCGCGGGGAAATCGGCGGACTGCGTGGTTAACTCTCTGTTCAAAGCTGCGGGCGAGCATTCGGCGGGCGTCGAGACCTTCGATGATCAAACCGTGGTAGCAATCAAGGTGAAAGACAGCGCTGCGAGCGGATCTTCGAAACGAAAATGACGCGGCGCGGAGCAGTTGCGGAACCTCTTTATGTTAACTCTGACCGCCCTCCCGGATTCGTTCTCCACCAGCAACGGAAGGGTTTATTTTACCGAAGCGTAAGTGTTGTGCTGCACTGCGATGAAATTTCATTAGTAAAACTGGCAGAACGGTTCGGAACGCCTCTCTACGTCTACTCGGCAACAGCAATCCGCGAGCGCTTCGGAGTGTTTGACGATGCCTTCAGAAAGTTTCCGCACACGGTCTGCTACTCCGTCAAAGCAAATTCCAATTTGAGCATTCTACGACTGCTGGCACGGCAGGGATCCGGCTTCGACGTGGTCTCAGGCGGAGAATTGGAGCGCGTCCTGGCCGCGGACCGTCGCTCCGCCAGGAAGGTTGTATTTTCCGGCGTAGGGAAAACTCGCGAGGAAATGGCCGCAGCATTGAAGGCTGGGATCCTCATCTTCAATGTGGAGAGCGAATCGGAGCTCTGGGCTTTAGCGGAGTGTGCGACGCGATTGCGCACCGTTGCGCGCTTGGCGCTCCGCGTGAATCCAGATGTTGCTGCGGATACGCATCCTTACATTTCTACTGGTCTGCACAAACACAAATTTGGAGTGCCCATCAACGGTGCCCGTGAACTCTACGCCAAGGCTTCTGCTGCGCGGTATCTGAAGGTCGCGGGAGTCAGCGTTCATATCGGTTCACAAATCACCGAGGTTGCGCCCTTTGCAGAGGCAGTGATGCGAGTCGCGGATCTGGTTCGCCAGTTGCGTTCCGATGGGCACAGTATCGAGTACGTGGATACCGGGGGTGGGCTGGGCGTTGCTTACCAAGCTCCTCAACCAGATTTCGCGGCCGTTGTTGCGAGGTATGCGCGCGCGGTGACCAATCCCCTGCGGGGTTTGAACGTCCATCTCCTGTTGGAGCCGGGGCGGGCGGTTATAGCGCCTGCGGGCGTCTTGGTGACCCGGGTTGTTTATAGAAAGCAAAACGATGGCAAGCGATTTCTTGTGGTGGATGCAGCCATGAACGATCTGATCCGGCCTGCGCTCTATGGCGCTTACCATGAAATTGTTCCCGTCTTGCAACTCGCGAGGTCCTCAGCGAAGGCGCAGGAGATTGTCGATGTAGTGGGTCCGGTGTGCGAGTCGAGCGATTTCATCGCCCGCGATCGGAAGTTGCCTCGCGTCGAACAAGGCGACTTATTTGCGGTTCTTGACGCAGGGGCTTACGGGATGGCGCTGGCTTCAAATTACAATACGCGTCCGCGGCCCGCAGAAGTGCTGGTGAGCGGAAAGTCCGTGAAAATTGTTCGGCGCCGCGAGAAAATACGCGACCTATATTCCGCTGAGTTGTGATCTAACGCTTCACCGCCGTGCACAGTCTACCTCTCTCCCCACTTCAACTTCGTGCGGAGCACGTGGAAGAAATCCACATCAGTGCGAAACAGGCTGACGCTGTGCTCGGAGCGGCGGCAGCGGACTCGGTCACCATCGCGCAGATCAAGGCCGGGCTGACCGTCCAAACTGAGATATGCGACATCCTCATCGCTATGCAATAACAGTTCGATCGTTGCGGAATCTGGGACGACGAGTGGGCGGTGGGTAAGCGAATGAGGAGCCACCGGTGTAATCACAAAGGCCGCGACCGTCGGCATAACCACGGGACCGCCTGCGGAAAGTGAATATGCGGTGGAACCGGTGGGCGTGGCGACGATCATTCCATCGGATCGATAGCGGGAGACAAAGGCCTGATCCACGAACAGGTCATAGTTGTTGAGGCGAGCGAGCGCCGTCTTGTTTACCACCACATCATTGAAGGCCAGGTAACTTCCTCGAATCTCTTCACCTCGCAACAATTCGCAGCGCATCAGCGAGCGCCGCTCGATGGGCGCATTTCCCTGCGCGATCGCGTCGAGCATGGAGAAGAGCGATGAAAGCGGAACCTCCGTGAGAAAGCCGAGCGAACCCAGATTCACGCCGAGCAGCGGAGCATCAGTAGCGGCGGTCTCACGGACCGCCGAAAGCAAAGTGCCGTCGCCGCCCAACACTACGATCAAATCCAGGTGCCGGGACGACAGTTGGGAGCGCAACACCGGCTCTTTGCCGTTGGTATATTTCGCCGTCTCCGGATCGACGATAACTTCATAACTATGGGCATGCAACCATGCCATTAATTCGGGAAGCGTGCGCGCAACCTCCGGCCGCGCTGGCCGCGAGACGATGGCAGCAACCTTTTGCTGAGAAGATGAGAGTGAGCTTGCCATGCTGGTCGAGGGAAAGAAAGATTGTACAGAATTCGAGGGAAAAAGCCTCACCGCACAGCAGTCTGGGCGGTGATCAAATTTGAATCCGCGACGCCTATTTGGTTCAGGTGGTGCAGCAGATGCGTGAGATAGTCGGTCGCTAAAAAGCTCAGGCTGACCGCCTCTCCCGAGCCTATACGACAAGCAGTTTCCAACTTGGAGGCCGGTAGATGCGCAATTACGTGGGCAAGGTAACGATTGTAAGCGGCCCAGAGATCAACCAAGAGTTGCCAATCAACATCCTGAGTCGCTTGCACGCGGGCGCTTCCGTTCTGGTCGTAACCGGGAAAATCCAAAGATGGCTGAAGCGCCGCCCGCACGAATCGTTGATGATTGTTTGACGCTGAATCAATGAGATGTCCGATAAGCTGCTTGCGCGACCAGCCGCCCGGCAATACTGACACAGTGCTATCCAGTTCACTGATCTTGCGAAGCCGTGGCTCCGCAGTATCGATTACTTGCAGCAGCCTTTCACTCAGTTCTCTCATTCAGATCCCTCGCCGCCTAGATTATATTCCGATGGCTTGCGGGATTTAACGCGGGCGCACGGTTTGGTAGAAGGTTCCACGAAGCAAGAATTCTCGATTCCCTTCCGCGCCGAGGATTGGCGATTCGATGACATCGGTCTGAGTACATCCGAGGCTGAGCAAGCTGGTCTTCACTTTTTCGACTGCAGCTGACTGGGCGGCCTCGTTCCGAACAATGCCACCCTTGCCGACGAATTCCCTTCCCGCTTCGAACTGAGGTTTCACCAGGACGATCACTTCGCGCCCACGGCGCTGATCGAGGGAACGTGGAAGGGCTGCTCTGATCACAGCAGGGAGAACAAGCGTCGCGGAAATAAATGCCACATCGATTGCGATGAAATCTACTTTTTCGGCGAGAACGTCCTCCGTGAGATACCGGGCGTTGATTTTTTCGAGAAGTCGAACTCGGGGATCCTGGCGCAATTTGAAATCCATCTGTCCATAACCGGTATCGATCGCGATCACACGCGACGCACCGCGTTGCAGCAAGCAGTCAGTGAATCCACCGGTGGAGGCGCCGACATCCAGACAGATTTTCCCCTCGACATTGATGTACCAATGCTCAAGTGCGCGCTCGAGTTTGAGTCCTCCGCGGCTGACAAACTTCAAATCTTCGCCGAGCAAACGCACCGTCGCTTCCGCCGCAACCTGCGCCCCAGCCTTGTCAAGCTTCTGATCGTTGACCAAAACTTTCCCGGCGAGGATCAAGGCCTGAGCGCGCTCTCGCGAAGCAGCCAGTCCGCAATCCACCAGAAGTTTGTCGAGTCTGAGTTTCAAAGTTGGCTGAATCTCGTAGAACAAGATGTGCTTTTTGGCGGAAGCACCACGAAAGTGCCAGCACTCGCCCCGGTGCAAAATGCTGAACCATCTCTCGCTGAATCACTTACGAAGATACTGCTGTGCTTTTCCACAGAATTATGCACGGTTGTGTTGAAAACTTTTTGACGCGGACATCATTCAAAAACAAAAGCCGCCACGGGGCGGCTTCAAGCAAATCTGCGGAGCAATTAGCCAGCCACTTCTTCCAGCAGTTTCTGATCGATGTCGAAGTTCGAGTGGACATTCTGCACATCATCCTGATCTTCGAGCGCCTCCATCAACCGAATCATCGTGTTGGCGGCTTGACCTTCGAGCTTGATGTAGTTCTGCGGAATCATAGCCACACTCGAAGAGGCCGGCTCAATTCCAGCCTTCTTCACTGCTTCGAGCACAGCCTCGTAAGCGGAAGGTGCTGTCAGTATCTCCCAATTCTCGCCATCGTCGTTCAGATCCTCGCCGCCGGCTTCGAGAA
>DAIUEW010000055.1:0-41689 GCA_036844925.1 Candidatus Sulfotelmatobacter sp. | reverse complement strand
CAGGAGCACGTGGTCCGCCTCGAAACCCGCGCCCCCAACATCGAAGGCAAAGGCGCGGTCCGCCAGCGTCAGTTGGTGATCAATAGTTTGCGTATGCGGCCCGATCGCATCGTGGTTGGCGAGGTTCGCGGCGAAGAGGCCTTCGATATGTTGCAGGCCATGAATACAGGCCATGAGGGTTCTCTCACCACGGTTCACGCCAACTCGCCGCGCGACGCACTGGCCCGCGTCGAGAACATGGTGTCGATGGCAAATCTGAATATCCCGGAGCGGGCTGTGCGCCACCAGATAGTCTCGGCGATCCATGCGGTTATCCAGGTTGCCCGCTTGTCCGACGGGACCCGTAAGGTCACCTCCATCTGCGAAGTCGCCGGCATGGAAAACGAGGCCATTCTGATGCAGGATATTTTTACGTTCGAACGTCGCGCCATCGATGAAAACGGCAAGGTGCGCGGAGCTTTCCGGGCCACGGGGATCCGACCCTTATTTGCCGACCGGCTGGCGACTTCGGGTGCGCGTCTGCGGCCGGCGTTATTTGAATCGAGGACAGAGATTTGAGGACGTTGCTCGTCGGAATGCGTTAGAGAGACATTGCCTATGTCGGCACTTCTGATTGCGCTTTTTGTGTTCGTGGTGGTTGCTCTCGCAACCTTCGCCGTCGCTTCTCTGTTTGACCAGCGGAGCGCCCAGGCTCGCCTCATCAAAGATCGTTTGGCGACCGTACAAAAGGCTGCGGAACTCGAGCCCGACGAAGAATTTGCCCTGCTCCGCGACGAGCAACTCAGCAAGATTCCCGCCCTCGACACTCTGCTGCGCCGGTCGGCTCGGGTTTCGGCAATTCAGGAAGCCTTATTGCAAGCGGGAATGAAATTTCGCGCGGGCAATTTTTTGGCTTTGTGCCTCCTCTGCGGCGCCATCGCTGGAGTCGCAAGTTTCCTTTGGGCCGGAAATCCAGCTGTCGCCTGGGCCGCCCTTGTCATCGCCTCATTCCTTCCCTATGCTGTTGTGTCGTACCGGCGCCAGAAGCGCTTTGAAAAAATTGAGGAGCTATTTCCCGAAGCCATCGACACTTTGGCCCGCGCGGTCCGCGCCGGACATGCCTTTACGACAGCGCTCGAAATGATTTCCAACGAAACCTCCGAGCCTTTGGCCTCCGAATTCCGCAAGCTGTTCGAAGAACAAAAGTTCGGTATGCCGGTGCGCGACGCCCTCATGAATCTTACCGAGCGCGTGCCACTGGTGGACATAAAGTTTTTCGTCACCGCGGTTATGCTGCAGCGCGAAACCGGCGGCAATCTTGCGGAAATCCTCGACAATTTGTCGTACGTAATTCGCGAGCGCTTCAAAATTCAGCGTCAGGTGCGGGTTCATACCGCACAAGGCCGGCTGACCATGGCGTTGCTTATGGCTATGCCGCCGGTCGTGGTGGCCGTTCTTGCCTTGTTCAGTCCGGACTTTGTTCATCCTCTTTTTTATGATCCTATTGGCCACATGTTGGTGGTGATCAGTATTGCCTTGCAGACCGTCGGATATTTCGTCATCCGAAAGATCATTAAGATTCAGGTTTAAACATGCCCTTGCTGATTCTCACCATTGTCATATTCGTGACCATCGTGCTCGTAGTGTTTGCCTTCGGCGCGGCTGCTGTTACCCCCAGCTCGGTCTTGGGAGCTCGCCTGCGCGCGCTGGGCGGACAATCGGCGCAGACGGTCGCGAAGCCGGCAATGAAGATGAAGGAGCGGCTGGAGCAGGCTCTCGATCCCCTCAGCAAAGCCATTCCGCTTTCACCCTCCGATGTCTCGCGGACTCGCGCCTGGCTTATTCAGGCTGGACTCCGCGAATCGCGCCACGTCAGCTACTATTTTGGAGCGCGTCTCGCGCTGGCGACTTTGGGACTGGCGGGCGTGGTTCTTTTCTCAGGCTTCACTAGCTTTCCGTTGCTCGTCTGCGTCCCCGCCTTCGGATTTTTTCTTCCGCGCTTCTTCTTAAAACGGATGATCAAAGACCGTCAGCAACGCATCCGCATCGCGCTGCCCGACGCTCTGGACCTCACTGTCATTTGCGTGGAAGCCGGCTTGGCCCTCGATCAGGCGCTCATGCGCGTGGGCAAGGATTTGCATCATGCCCATCCCGATCTCAGCGACGAATTCCATCTCGTGAATCTCGAGATGCGCGCCGGAAAGCCTCGTGCCGAGGCGCTGCGGAATCTCGTCGACCGCACCGGCGTGGATGACATTCGCTCTCTCGTGGGAACCCTAATCCAGACGGATCGCTTCGGCACCAGCATCGCGCAAGCCTTACGCGTTCACTCGGACTCTCTCCGCACCGCCCGCCGCCAGCGCGCCGAGGAGCAGGCCGCCAAAACCACCATCAAGATGGTGCCTCCTCTGGTTTTATTCATTCTGGTACCGTTCCTCTTCGTCACCATTGGTCCGGCACTTATTCAGGCCTATCACTCACTCGTTGGCAAGTGACCGAGAACGACCAGAACATCCTGGAAGAAATCGGGAGCGGTTCATGCCGGGATTAATCCCACGCGGCCAAGCTTTCAACCAAACCCGCCATGTGCATCTCGCCACCAGCCTCGCGGTGGCCGATACCCACTGGTCACGATTGCGCGGCCTGTTGGGAGCCTCCGAAAATGACTTTCGTAATGGTGGTGGTCTCTGGATTCGTCCCTGCCGGGGAGTTCATACTCTTGCTATGCGATTCCCGATTGACGTACTCTATTTAGACCGCGCGGGGACGGTGGTGCACGCGGAGCACAACCTCCAGCCCTGGCGCTTCTCCCCCGTCCGCTTGCAGGCAGCTTCAGTCCTGGAGTTACCCAGCCACACGCTGGCCAGAACTGAAACTACTTTGGGCGACAGTATTGAAATTCAGTTGAAGGAGACTGCCTAGCATTTCATTTCCCCACCCAAGAATCGCATTACAACGTCCACGGTTTTAGACTTAAATTGTCCAAGACTATCCAACTCGAAGAAGTGAAGATCGTCCACCGTCACGATGCGCCAAAGCTGCTGGTCGAATGGTCGCCGCGCTGGGAAGAGTTTGTCACATCCATCGGTCCGGCATTTGCCCGCTCGCGACCACGTCTGGCAGGTGAAGCTCCGCATGGAGTTTTCTCGTACCGGGGCATGCTCGCTGCATTGTTGCTGGAATCATTCCTGCTGTTCGTGGTTATGGTTGTCCCACGGCAGATCCTGCGCCTTCGTCCCTACGCCATACCTAAACTAATTCCCAACGAAGTGATCTACTATTCCGGCGACGAGCTGCCGCGCACCGAAGACCTGGGAGGAGCCCAGACCGGCCGCACGGGCCGCGCTGGAGGCAGGGAAGCGCATCACCGCACGCAGACGATTCACGTGGCACGCGGCGCATCGCTGACGGCGAGGGTTGTTGACGCTCCCGCCCTCAAACTTCCCGCTACAGCAGGCTCGGTCGCAAACCTGCTCGCTCTTAAATCCAATCCCGGCCCACTCCCGGTTGAGGGAGTGCCGGCGGCACCAACCAACATCACTCGGGATCAATCCCGTAGAGGAATTACACTCGACTCTGTGGTACGACCGGCTCCGAGCATCACGTCCGAAACCTCTCGCGCCACGCCATCTCTAAATGCCGCAGTTGTAGCTCCAGCGCCAAGCGTCCGGTCCGAACACACACTCATCGCTCCGGTCCTTGATTCCAGCATCATTGCTCCGGCTCCGAATATCTCGCGCCAGCGCACGCTGGCCTCGCCATCTTTGAACCCCAACGTGATCGGTCCCGCCTCCACGCGCGTCTCACGCGATCAGGCGCGTTCCGCTCCGGCGCTCAACGCCAGCGTGATTCCGCCCGCTCCTGCCGCGAGCGGCCGCGAAGTCGCGCCTTCGCGAGTGCAGATGAACAATGTTGCGGTGGTGCCTCCGCCGGTTTCGGCGCCTGAGCGCGAAAGCGGACGCAATGCAAAACTTAATCTACCTGTGCCTTCGGTCGTTGCGCCTCCGCCCTCGGCGGATTCCGCGCGTGATCTGCGCAGGCTCGAAAGCGGAGGCGTCAGCGGTTCTTCTCCAACGGTGGTTCCACCGCCGCCGACTCAGGCGGGCAATGGATCGTTTGTAAGCAGCATCATCGGAAAACTTTTCGGCACGCAGGACGTTGTACCGCCTCCGCCCAGCGTTAGCTCGGGCCCCCGCGGCACCTCAGGTGGCTCCGGCGTACTTGAAGCCCAGGTCGTTCCGCCTCCGCCGTCGGCCTCCGGCGCGGACACAGGCACGAGTTCCGGAAGGTCGCGTCGCGGTCCGTCGGGCAACGGCGGCGTAGATATAGTTCCGCCTCCGCCGTCCGTAACCGGATCGAATTCCAACGGCACTGCGGGAAGTCGGGGCGGAAGCCCGACCGGCATAGAGAACCGACTGGCCAGCAATGTCGTTCCACCTCCTCCTTCTGTCGGAACAGGCACGGGACTCTCGGGCTCGGGAAGAAAAGCCTCTGGACTGGGCGCTTCGGGCGATGCTGGCTCAGTTCTCGCTCCTCCCAAAGGCGCAGGCGGAAACAGCGACAACTCCGGAGTTGTCATGTCGGCACAACCCGGCTCGAACGTCGGGATGCCAGGCGTTAGCGGCAAAGGTTCAATCGCGATGTCGCCTTCCGGTGGAGACACGCCCGGCCTCGGCGGCTCCGGTGGAGGCACAGGCATTGGTCGCGGCGACGCCGCAGGAAGCGGCTTGACTGGAGAAGGCACAGGTGTGGGAAAAACTGGAAATGACCGCGGTTCGGAGCCCAATGCTCGCGCCGGGATTTCGCCGACTCCCGGTCCCGGCGGCGCAGGCACTGCGCCTACCGGCTCTCCAGCCGTGCCGGGCGTGGACGTTCGCGGCGGCAGCACCGTCGTGAGTCTGCCCAGCTTTGGATCGGACGGCGGCGGAAGCGATCCCAATCTTCCCGGGCGCTCATCCGTGAAAGGCCAGGAGGGTCCAGCGATCACGATTGTCGCGACGTCGCGATCCGGCGGTGCGTTTGATTTCTATGGAAAACTTCCTGGCGATAATTACACCGTCTACGTGGACACGGCAATCGGCACCGTTGTAATGCAGTTCGCGGAAGCCGATCTCGCCACCGCGCGCTCGCATCCGGGAACCCTGATCGGTCCGCAGGGCCTTCGTACCGATATAGCCCGGGATCTGCCGCGCGCCCGCGTTGTGATCAAATGCAAACTGGACGCTTCGGGGAACGTCAGAAATCCCCAGGTTCTCGAACCTGGCCCGGCCGGGATGACCGCGAAGATCATGGCCGCCCTGCCCAGTTGGAAATTCCGTCCAGCTATGCGCGGTGCGCAGCCCGTCGAAATAAACGCCATCCTCGGCTTCAACATCGATACCAACGACCGCTATTGACACTCTCCACCTCGTCCGTGCCGATGCAGTGACCCGGCTAGGTTGAGCACGTCATCATAGCGGCGGAGCACGGCGAAGTGTCATTCACTTCATGTCTCAAGACACCTTCCTGACGATTCCAGGTTGCCCAACCAGCGCCGCCTGCGCATCAAGCGCCTCTCTCATCTGCTGCCACGCCTGCCTTGCCTCTTCCACGGAACCTACATCCTCGATGGTCGTAATGTCGCCAGGATTCCGATCCTGGGTGACGGCCTTCAGCACTCGCCGCATGATCTTCCCACTGCGCGTCTTAGGCAACATCTCGACAAAGTTCAAATCACCGATTACAGCCACCGGGCCCAGCTCATGGCGGACTTGTTCCAGCAGCTCTTTCTTCATTTCCTCCGACGCGCTGAATCCTTGCTTCAGCACCACAAAGGCTGAGATCACTTCGCCACGAAGCTCATCGGGACGGCCAACCACGCCCGACTCTGCCACCGCGGGATGAGTGAGAAGCGCAGTTTCCACCTCGATGGTGCCGATGCGGTGCCCGGCAACATTAAGGATCTCGTCGGCGCGGCCGGCGAACCAGACATAGCCGTCATCGTCGATGTGTGCCGAATCTCCGCTGTAGTAGACGTTGCGAATGATCTCCCAGTAATCGCGGCCATAACGTTCCGGTTCTCCCCACAGCGCCGGCGTCAAGCCGGGGAAGGGACGCCTGATCACCATGATGCCTTTCTCGTTTGCCCCACAAGGCGTGCCGTCTACTTGCACCACAGCGGCGTCAATCCCCGGCATGGGGATCGTTGCCGAACCCGGTTTGATCGGTAGCATGCCCAGTCCATACGGATTGCCGAACATAGGACCGCTGGTTTCCGTCTGCCACATGTGGTCGATCACCGGAATCCTGTCCTTGAATATCTTCTTCTGCAGCCATTCCCAAGCCGGAGCGTTCAGGACCTCGCCGGCGCAAAACACCCGCTCCAGATATGTATGATCGGTCTTGAGCAGCGGTTCATCCCCATATTTCATCAGCATGCGAACTGCAGTAGGTGAAGTGAAGATGCCGGTGACCCGGAACTCCTCAATTGCCGCCCTCCAATTCGCTTCCGGAGCCGGGTAATCCAGTGCGCCCTCAAAAGCGACCGTAGTAGCGCCGACGATCAATGGTGCGTAAACGATATAACTATGACCCACAATCCAGCCGATATCCGAGGTCGACCACCACACATCGGTAGGCCTGAGCGCAAACAGCCACTTGCCCATGCTATGGATATGAACCTGATAGCCACCATGGGTGTGGATCGCCAGCTTCGGGGTCGCAGTAGTTCCGGAAGTGGCAAGGATAAATGCCGGTTCATTGGCTTCCATAGATACATAGTCGCCGCTCTGGCCGCTGGCGCGGCTGAGGAACTCATCCCAGGAAATGTCGCGTCCCGGGGTCCACGGGATTTCCCCTGCGGTACGTTTCAGAACGACGACGTGCTCCACATCACTCGCGCCCTGCAGCGCTTCATCGACGATCTCTTTGAGGCGAGTGTCCTTGCCCTTTCGGTAGGTCACGTCGGCGGTGAAAACCAAGCGCGATCCGCTGGCGCGGACGCGGTCGCCTAGCGCCTTCGCGCCAAAGCCCGCGAACACCACGGAGTGAATGGCCCCAATGCGAACCGTCGCCAGCATCAGGATGATGGCTTCGGGACAGGTTGGCATGTAAACCGTGAGGCGATCGCCCTTCTTGATGCCCAAGCCGCGCAGTGCCGCCGCCGCCCGCTCTACTTCGTAAAGCAGTTGGGCATAAGTAAAGACGCGCCGCTCACCACGTTCATTCAGATAGATCAGCGCCGCGTGCCCGCCCCAGCCGCGCTTCACGTGATAGTCGAGGGCATTGTAGGCCAGATTCGTCTGCGCGCCGACAAACCACTTGAAGGTCGGCGGAGTCCAATCCAACACTCGGTCCCATTTGCGAAACCACGGCAGCTGATCTGCCGCGCGTCCCCAAAAAGCTTCCGGAGCTTCCTTCCCTTCATCGACCCACTTTTGCACAATCGGATTGACCAGGCTCATTGTTTTCTCCTCTTCAACCTCGCTGCGGATTTCCATCGGCCACTGCAAGAGAGCGCTCATGAGAACCTCCGAGAGAGCGAGCGAATACTAACAGGGTCGAATGGATTTTGCTCCGCGCTCTAAGCATCTGCAGTGATACAGATCACAAACCGGCCCCCCTTTGCAACGATGCCAGCCGTGGCGATGCCAGCCGGATTTCGTCATGCCATTTTCGCCATACTTTCAGCTCATTCAAAGCCACACCAAACCAGTTTCCCATTTTGGTCCAGGATCGTTTCTTCGGATGGTTCCATCACAATGAGCAGTGACCGGCATCACTGCGCGTTTTGCAATAACAACGAATAAACAACCGATGCCGGAGACGCATGGGCTACTTCAAAGTAACCCGCTGCCCACCCGCATAGAAAACTTGACAACGCAATGGAACGGCTATAGATTTCGCACCCGTGTTCTGTTGCAGGTCTACGCCGACCTGAACGAGGAGATTACCGTCTATGCCAAATCTCAAGAAGTGGCTGTCGAGCCTTCTACTGCTGGCCACCGCGACTGTGCCCGCTTTAGCAGGAAGCAACGATGCGAACCCGGCAAACGCAAATGGAGCGAACGCAACCAGTGCCGAAGCTACGTCTGCTCCGGCCAGTCCGAGCTTGACCCCAACTGCGGGCGACGCCAATGTCACCGCACTGCTTGGGGTTCTCGTCATGAAAGGCGTGCTTGCTCCCACGGAAGCCAACGCCATTCGCAACGCCGCTCCTGAGGTCAAGTTTCAACTTCTGGTGGATGCGCTCAACCGCAAGGGAGTATTGAGCGCGGGGGATTTATCTGCGGCCACGAATGCCACAGCGCAACCTTCTGCTGGAGTGCCGCCTTCGGCCTCTGCGGCTGAAGCTCCGGCGACGGTTTCAATAGCCACCTCCGATCCTCAAGCCCAGCAGCCGCCTGTTGCTACAACTCCGCAGACGCCGCAACGAGAAAAGCCGCTCCCGGTGGGAGTCGTTCCGGCGGTTGCCCCGGTCCGCGTGCTTCCGGTCGATCCGCCCAAAAAGGATGGGCTAGCAGCCGCTTTCAAGATGGGGCCGGTCAAGATGACGCCTTACGGATTTTTGAAATCCACGGTGGTATATGACGACAGCAATCCCAACGGCGACGACATGCCGTTTCCGGGCCTGTTCCTGAACAACACCACGTTTGCCACGACCACCGGCCCGACCAAGGATCCCAACTTCCATATAAAGGCGCGCGCGGCGCGTATCGGAGCCAACTTCGAATTCGCCGATATTTCGCCCAAACTCACCCTGACCGGGCGTATGGAAGGCGACTTTGAGGGCAACTTCACCGAAGTGGACAACCGCGACGTTTCGTCCATTCGCAGCAGCCAGTTCTCATTCCGCCAGGGCTGGGCGCGTTTGGACTATGCCGCCAGCGACGCGACAGACATTTACTTCGAGGGCGGACAGGACTGGACGCTGTTCGGATCCAGCGCGCTGCCCAATCTTCTGGAAACCACGGCCTTGGGCTACTGGTACGGCGACATCTACGAGCGTTCTCCGCAATTCCAGTTCGGGTTGGTGCAGAAGCTGGGCACCTCATCGCGCAATTTCAAACTTTCACCCACCTTTGCGATCATGATGCCGACCAGCAGCGAGATCGAAAAGCTCGGGTCTCTGGGTGTGACGGCCCAACTGGCTCAGGCCGAGCGTGAGGGCGCTGACTCCGGCCGTCCTGAGGTAGAAGGCAGAGTGGCGTTGCAATTCCAGCTCGACAAAGCTCCGGGTGTAGCCCCCGCGCAAATCATTTTTTCTGGAGTTGACGGCCGCCGCAAATCCATCGTTCCCAACTCGGCCTACTGCACCAAGGTAGCAACCTGCGGCGCAGGTCTCACTCCCGCCAACTACGTAGCTGCCTTTCCCAACGGTTTTACCGCATCCAGTAGCATTTATGGCGTGCAAGGAGCAGTGCAACTGCCGACGCGGTGGTTCACTCTAGTAGTAAGCGCCTATCGCGGCGGCGACCTGCGTTTCTTCTTCGGCGGCCAGGTCGACTCTTATGCTACGGATACAAGCGGGCTGAGCAACATAGTTGGCGGGGCGAACTCCACCGCCACTGGCTACAACCCTGGCTTCGCCACTCTCGATGGCGGTCCGCTCGCCGCCGCTGGCGGCGCGGTACTCGGTTGCAACATCAACGTCGCGAGCGCTGCACTCTGCCCGCAGAGCAATGTCGTGGTGGCTCGGCAAAGGGCCATCCGGGCGTTTGGCGGATTCGTCAATCTCGGATTGCCGCTCTCGCGCTGGTTTAACGCCGATCCGAAAGGCCACAACGCAGGTTGGCAACTTTTTCTGCACGCCGGCAAGGACCAGGTGCCCAATCGGGACCTCAACTATCCCGGCTACACTACGAATGCCAATACTTTGTCGCCATTGCCGCTTTTGATGGGCAAGCTGACTGCGGCGACGCTGTACTACAAACTTAACCCTTACGTCACGTTCGGCTTTGAGCAGTCGATCTACGCCACGCGAATGTTGGATGGCCTCCCGATCTATACCATTGCGGGAAAACCGTCCAACGAATGGCAAGACCACCGCAGCGAATTCGGGCCGATCTTCACGTTCTAGAACGGGGATCGGTTGGCCGATTTCTTACTTTCCGAGGAGGGCGGACAGGTTCGGGAAACCCGAGCCGAATTCGCCCTCTCAGCCTCCCGAACGAAAGAATCGGTTGCGCGGGACCGATTCTGGGAGGACAATGTTTTGCCAAATCTGGGGCCGGTTGCAAGATATTGTCTCCGCCGATCGGCCTGTAGGGCTGAAAAGGCGTGACTCAGAGGAGCCTTTCATGAAGCAATGCAGAGTTGTCGTTCTGCAAGTGGGCCTTCTGTTGGTGTCCCTGTTCGCCGACGCGGCCGTGCGTCCTGCCACGATACGGATCAAGGTTCTGGATTCGGAAACTCACTCCGTCACCCTGGATGACAGCGGAGTTCCCAAGAACTGCGACCCAACCAACTACGACGCGTATTGTCACTCCAGCAAAACATCCACAGTGACAAATACGCTGCTTGTGCAGGAGGACGACCAGCCTTCGTTCCGCGTCGCTTGCACCATTGAGTCAAAATGGTCGCGGTGCAGGCCCCTGCCCAAGGGGGAAAGTTTCGACGCCAGAAGGGAGAAGCACGGCATAACCGTGTATTACGTGGATGACAAGGGCAAGGTGCGAGGCCAGTTGTACACGCTGGTAGATAGGAACGGAAAGGCCGGTCTGGCGACGACTGCGGCCGTAGTTGCCACTCAGCCCGTCCCGGCTGCAGTTGCGCCACAGCAGAGCTCTCCGGTGCCAGCGCCAGCACCGTCGGCTGGCTCGGTGCGGGAAGTACCTCTGGAGAAGGTAGAGAAAGTAAAGTGTAATTTCAGTTCGACGCCCGCCGGAGCCGAGATCACTCTTGACGGCAAGTATGTAGGCAGCACACCGTCTGAAATCCCAGTTAGTACCGGGGCGCACGTTGTCATCTTTTCCCTGCCAGGGTTTTCCGACTGGAGGCGGGAGCTTACCGTAGCGGCGGGTTCAGTCGTGAACGTGACCGCCAGCTTGCAGAAGACACAGCCGTAAGCCGGACCACAGTTGCAGGATAAGTTTGGGCTTCTGCATGAGGCTGAACCGCTGAATGATATCGCGCGAAAATTGTGGTCCGTTTTGATGAGTCAGTACGCACGTGCCGTACGGAAGTCGAATGTGGTTGTAAAGAAGGACAGGCTTCCGGTTCTCATTTTATTTCCGTACAAGGAGAAAAACTGTGGCTAACGAAAATGTTGCATCCGACACCGGCACGCTTGGAATAAGTCGCTGGTGGCGAGTGGTCGGCGGGATGTCCATGAACCTGGCGCTGGGCACGCTGTATGCCTGGAGCATTTTTGTGGCCCCACTGGAGAAGGAATTTGGCTGGAAGCGGGCTGATACCTCCATGGTTTTCACCATCGCGGTGGTCGTGTTCGCACTCACGTTTATCGTGGCAGGGCGGCTGCAAGACAAGTTCGGCCCATTCTGGGTTTCCCTGACGGGCGGCGTATTGGTGAGCCTGGGCTTCTTCCTATGTGCCTTCACACACAGCTTGAACTACCTATATGTTTGCTTCGGGGTGATTGGCGGGCTAGGCAACGGATTTGGCTACTCCACGCCTATCCCAGTGATGGCCAAATGGTTCCCCGACAAGCGCGGCTTGGCCGTAGGACTGGCGGTGGGCGGATACGGCGGAGGGTCCGCCATCTTTGGGCCGTTGGCCAACCTGAAGCTTATCCCCGCTTATGGCGTGCACACCACTTTCATGATTCTCGGGGGGATATTCCTGGTCATGACCGTGTTCGGCGCCTTCCTGCTGCATAATCCGCCGGTCGGATACAAGCCCGCTGGTTGGGCACCCGCGCCCGCCGCCAAGGCTGCTGCGACCACCCATGAGTTCAGCCCGGGCGAGGTGCTGCGCACGCCCGCGTTTTACTTCATGTGGGTGGCCTATGCGTTGGGTACTTCGGCTGGACTAATGGTGATCAGCCAACTGGTTCCATTTGCCAAGAGTGTAGGCGTTACGGGGGCGGCGCTCGCCACCATGACCCTGGTGGTGGGAGCGGTTGGCAACGCCTCAGGCCGCATCCTATCCGGGTGGATGTCCGATGCCCTGGGCCGGCTGAACACGCTGCGACTCATGATCGCCATCTCGATGATTTCCATGCCCATTCTCTACCTGGTGGGCGGCAATGTGACGTTGCTGTACGGAATGGTGTTCATCGTGTACTGGTGCTACGGAACGCAGCTCTCGGTCAATGCTTCCACCACGGCGGATTTCTGGGGCACCAAGAACGCCGGTCTCAACTACGGAATGTTATTCACCGCATGGGGCGTGGCCGGCATCATTGGTCCCAGGATCGCCGGAGTGTTGTTCGACAAGTACAAGAACTACCAGATGGCGTTCTACACGGCGGGAGTTCTGGCGGGCGTTGCCCTGCTCTGCGAACTGGCTGCCCGGCGCCCGGCGGTCCCGGAAGCGGGGCTGGCAGGCAGAAAGGTATCGGCGGTAGCCTAGCTTCCAGAAGGTGTTGCAGTGAGGTACGGAATGTTCCATCATGTGGGCTTGAACGGAGCGCCAGGGCGCGCTCCGCCAACCCAGGAAACACTGGAGATGGACTGTCGGGATTGCATCACAAATTCAAAAATCTAAGGGGTGACTGATATGGCTCGGACTCTTCGGACGCAAGGTGCGGTGATCGAGACCAGCGAAGCTCAGATTGCAGTTCATTGGCGGGAGGAAGAATACTATTATCCTTCCGCGAAATTTATCGGCCAGGCGAATCTGACCGATCCCAACGTCATCGAACGCTTCAGTGAGAAGAATTTCCCGGAATGTTTCCGGGAGTACGCCGACCTTCTGAGCTGGGACCAGTACTGGCAGACCACGCTCGACACCAGTGATCCGCCGTTCTGGAAGTGGTTCGTGGGCGGCAAGCTCAACGCCTCGTACAACTGCGTGGACCGGCACCTCGCCAAGTACAAAAACAAAGCGGCATTGATCTTTGTCCCCGAGCCGGAATCCGAAGCGCCGGTATCCGTCACCTACCGCGAGCTCTATGTGCGAGTGAATGAATTTGCGGCGCTGCTGCGCGATTTCTGCGGTTTGAAGGCCGGAGATCGTGTCACCGTTCACATGCCAATGGTCCCCGAGTTGCCGATCACTATGCTGGCCTGTGCCCGCCTGGGTGTGATTCACTCCGTTGTGTTCGGCGGCTTCAGCGGCGAGGCTTGCGGCATGCGCGTCGCCGATTCCCAAAGCCACGTCCTGATCACGATGGATGGTTACTATCGCAATGGCAAGCTCATCGATCACAAAGCCGCCTCCGAGATTTCGCTGGAGGTAGCCAAGAAGGAAGGCCAGACCGTGGATAAGGTCCTGGTCTGGAGGCGGCACGGGGGCCAGAATGCGTCTGCTTCGCCATTTGTGAAAGGGCGCGACTTTTTCGTCGACGAGATCCTCCCGAAATACTCGGGTGAGATCGTGCCTCCCGTCCCCATGGATGCGGAGGCGCCGCTGTTTCTTATGTACACCAGCGGCAGCACCGGAAAACCCAAGGGCTGCCAACACCGCACGGGCGGCTACCTCGCCTATGTGACCGGTACCTCGAAATACATCCAGGACATTCATCCCGAAGATGTGTACTGGTGCATGGCCGACATCGGCTGGATCACCGGCCACTCCTATATCGTTTACGGTCCGCTGGCCCTGGCTGCTACCAGTGTGATCTACGAAGGTGTTCCAACCTACCCGGACGCAGGCAGGGTATGGAGAATCGCCGAACGTCTGGATGTCAACATCTTCCACACTTCGCCCACGGCTATTCGCATGTTGCGCAAAGCCGGTCACGACGAACCCAACAAGTACAACTATCATTTCAAGCACATGACCACGGTGGGAGAACCCATCGAGCCAGAGGTTTGGCGGTGGTATCACGACACGGTGGGCAAAGGCGAGGCAGTGATTGTGGACACCTGGTGGCAAACCGAAAACGGAGGATTCCTGTGCAGCACGAAGCCCGGGCTTGATCCGATGAAGCCAGGCAGCGCCGGCCCAGGCGTGCCTGGAATCTATCCGGTAATTTATGACGAAAACCAAGAGGAAGTCGCGGCTGGATCAGGGAAGGCGGGGAACATCTGCATCCGGAATCCCTGGCCAGGGATCATGCAAACCATCTGGGGTGATCATGACCGCTTCGTCTCCCAGTACTTCGCAAAATACTGCAAGAATCGCAACAGCAAGGATTGGCACGACTGGCCGTACTTTGCTTCGGATGGAGCCGTGCTGGCCGCTGACGGCTACTTCCGTATTCTCGGCCGAGTCGATGATGTCATCAATGTGGCCGGCCACCGGCTGGGCACCAAGGAAATCGAGTCTGCGTGCCTAACGGTTGAGGAGGTGGCGGAAGCGGCGGTGGTGCCGATAGCGGACGAGATCAAGGGCCGCGTGCCTGAAGTCTATATCGCCCTGAAGCCCGGTATCCAAGCCAGCCCGGCGATTGTGAACAAGGTCAACACGGCCATTGAAACCATCATCGGCAAGATTGCCCGTCCGAAGCACATCCACATCGTTCCGGATATGCCCAAGACCCGCTCCGGTAAGCTCATGCGCCGTGTTCTCGCCGCCCTCTCCAACAACATGAATACTGGAGACATCACCACCTTGGCCAATCCTGACGTAGTGGAAAGCATCCGGGAACTGGTCCAGGGCAAAGAGGCGGTGGCGTTGGCAGATGGGCCGGAAGACCTGAAGAAATTCGGGACGGAGGACTGAAGGCTGGGAAGGCGGCGACGACCCAACCAGGAGTTGGCAATGACAATCCGAAAAATGCTACGGTACTTCGCGACTGGCGAAACGGAGCAGCTTGCGTTGGTTGATGACGACGCGTTGCCCTTGGCGGTTTATCGCAGCCCAGGAATGCACCAAGTGTTTGACGAGCCCGATGAACTCGCCTTGACACCGAAAGACCGAGAATTCCTGCGTAAGGTCGGGATTAGCAGCGATCTTCAATAGCTGGTATTCCTCGGAGGGATTGTCGGTACGCTGCTAAGCAACGAGCCGACTTCTCAGCGTAAGTTCAATGAACTGCTGGTTCGCTCCAATACAGGATTGGGCTCGGAGAAGGCTAGCGCTCACTAAAATTGCAGTCCGATCACATACAGGATGGGCCGAGATACGGTTGTTGTCTCGGCTAATGTTTCAAAGTCTACTTTACGCACAGCGGTTGCACGACCTCACCGGCGGTGCCTGCGAGGATAAAATCTCGCTCATCGTCTTTTTTCGCTGTTTTGGCAAGTGTGGATGCGCCTCGTCGTCTTTTGAAATCGAAACTTAAATCTCATTTTCCCGCTGTTCTTAGAGAATCCTGCGCAGGTTTGTAGGTCGGTGTGATCTTCAGCGCTTCTTGCCATTCTGCGATGGCAAGATCTTTCTTTCCCTGCTTCTCGTAGACCTGGCCGAGTCGCCAGTGAGCGTTGGCTAAGCCGGGGTCACCCTCTTCTGGCCAGCGAGTGAGATATTTCTTCAAGAAACGCTCCGCCTCGTCGAGATTTTGTCGGGCCAGCAGATCGGATCGAGCAACGCCGAAATAGCCCGGTAGATAGTTGGGATCGGCTTCCACGGCTTGTTTGAAGAGCGCAGGCGTCTCGGAATCTTTTTTTTCAGCGATGTAGACAAACGCAAGCTGCACATACGACTTCGCCCGCTTCGGATCGGCTGCAATGGCTGCTTTGTATTCCTGTTCGGCATCGGAGAATAGTTTCTGACTCAAATCAACGGAGGCCATGGCGTAATGGCCTTCCACGGGATCGAGTCCGCTGACCAGTTTGGCCTGTTCGATCGCTTTGTCTCTGCCGCCACCAACAATAGAGGGAGCCTGCATATAAAACTCAACCAACGCCGCGCGCGCGGGTATGCTCTTGGGATCCTCGGCCACGGCGCGCTCGAATTCCGCTTTCATCTGACGTGCCAACGACATCTTTTTGAACATTCCGGCTGAATCGAGGAGTCCGCTCAGGGAGTTTCCCAGTAACAAGTGAGAGTCGGACTTGCCGTCATCGAGGGTTATGGCTTTCGAAGCTTCGTCTGAAGCTTTTGAGAAATCGGCAAAGGCGTAGAAAATTTGGCCCAACAGAAAGTGCGCCTCGGCGTTCTTGGGATCCGTGGCAATGACTTGGACGAGGAGGGACTTCGCCTGGTCAGCTGACGTGCGTGACCGGACAAGGATCCTGGCCTGGTCCAGACTGGCTTGGTCCAGCGGCGTCGACTGCGCCTCCAGCGACTGAATCACAACGAAACCGAACACCAGACAGAGGCTGAGTAGCGGCCTGCAATTTCTGTGATCGATCCGCAAAAAGGCTCCTGACGATGTGATTGGTAATACCGAATCGTATTGAATTATATCGTCAGCGCGGCTGGGATAACGCACGAAGGCCGCGACTTGCGCCGCGGCCCTCTCATCAGCGTTGGTCTATCTCTCGAACTCAACTTATTGCAAATGGATCATCTTACCGTCCAGGGTGCCATGCACCTTCACCCGCTTGCCTTCGTACTTCTGAACTTCATCCTGGTGGTCGATATCGTAAGTCTTGCCGCTGGATTCGTCGTGCAACATATACCTGTCGCCTGACCTTACGATTGTGCCGCTGAAACTCTGGACGCCGGTGGGCTGCGCGGACTCCGCCGGCGAATTGGGCGCTGACTGGGTGGTTTGGTCAGGCGTCTGCGAAGGGGGTTGGCTAGGCGTCTGCTGCGTGGATTGTTCCGACGCGGCTGGCGGAGCGGGTTGATCCGACGTAGGTTGTTGCGCCTGTGGGTCCGGCGTTGTTGTCTGCTGCGTCGTTTGCTGGGCGTCGAGCGAAATGCCTACGCTCAGGAACAGAACCAGAGCAGTGAGGAAGCACAATAACGGAACTCGGTTTTTCATGAAATCCTCCGAAAATGGGACACGCAGTTTCTTGCGGTCGGAACTCTTCGAAGCAAATGACTTGCCAAAAGCCAGCGCGATGATTTTCTGGAATTAATTTCCCGAGGCCTACTCCGAGCTGTTCTACCTGCACGGTTTAGTCTCATCCGAATATTTGCGTGGAGGCGAGCTACGGAATTGTCCGCTCGAAGAATACGGGGGACGCTGTAAGGCGCACGCACATTCACACTTCGCGCAATGCATGCAACTGAGCAGATCTTGCTCTGTCATTTTTTCTTTTGTTGCGCGTACTGATCTGCGCCCATGAAGTGAAGTGACACGTAGGGCTCTTCGCCAACCACCCAACTATCGTGTCCCGGGGCAATGTAGAAGAGATCGCCGGCTCTCATCTCGATGACGCGGCCATCGTCCATGGCTGCCGTCGCTCTCCCCGACACGACCAATCCAACGTGTTCTACCATACAGCTCCTTGCGCCCGCCGCCTTTCCTACGTGAAGGGACCACTTCCAGCCGGGTTGATACGTTGCACGGCCAATCGTCATCCCGCCGACGTGAACCAGTTCAAACTTTCCCTTTTCAAAGGTGCGCACCTCGTCGGGATTTTCGAAGCGCTTCAGGATCACTTCGTTCATGAGTCCTCCGAGGGATACCACGAAAATCGAGGCTTGGACCACCAAGAGTACGAAGTATCACGAAGAGCTGCCTTCGTGTGACTTCGCGATCCCCGTGGTTCACATTTCTCTCGTCTTAAAAGCTAATGTGCAATCCGAATTCGAATTGTCTTGGCGTGCCAAGTGCGTAGGTTCCCGACTGGAAAGTCGAGCGGAACGGCGTAAGGCTCGACCCCTCCGTCACGCCGCCGACTACATTCGGCGCCAGGAGTCCGTTGGGGCCTGGAAGAAGAGATGCACCGGGTAGGTTTCCTGCTGGGAACGCGTTCCAAAAGTTGAAGATATTAAAAACGCTGGCACTCGGCTCGATAGTCACCCGGTCTCGAATCTTCATGGGCCACGATAGTTTCAAATCCATCGACTTCAGCCAAGGTATCCCCACAGCTTGCGGAGCAACTGAAGGAATTGTAGGCATCACCCAACCCAGAGCCGCCATATCGCTCGGCGTCATCACGGGCGAGCCGGAAATTAACCCTGGGCAGGTAAAAGAGTTGTTGGGCGCGGTGTTTCCTGCAAGACACTGGCCGGCTGGTGTAAGGGTTCCGGCAAAGTTGTGGTTGTAGGTCGTGATCACAGCTTGCAGGTTGTCAATATTGGTACCGTGCTCGAACTGGCCAATTTGAGTTCCCGGCAAAGGCTCTGGGGCCCCGGCAGCTCCCAATCCTGAGCCCAGCCAGTCTGTGGCGAAAATCTCACCTCCGTTAGTCAACTCCGGCAGTTGCAGATTCTGCGGAAGCGGACTATAGAAGTGCCCGATCAGGCTGATCTTGGTATAGAACGGGCGAGTAAAAAACGGCAGATCAAAGGTGCCTGCAAACGAGATCTGATGTTTTCGATCGAGAGCATCCGGCCCTCTGAACCTGGTCGGATCGTCATTGTCCGTCGCGACGTTGACGAAGTCCTGACCCTGCGACTGACTGATAAATCTGGAGAGAGTATAGGAGATCTGAAAGCTCGCGTCCTTCACGCCGCGCATTGGCTTGTCGATCTGTTGCACCAGTTTTGCCTGCACGCCGCTGTACACCGATCGGCCGACGGGAAACTGCATATCCACTCCGCCGACAGCCCCAGTGTTTCCGCTAACGGGGTTGGTACCCGGAAACGCGCAATAGGAGCAGGGTCCGCCGCCAGTTGCCTGAAGATTGGAATCAAGTCCCGCCGTAGAGTAGGCTGCTTGCGCTCCCGCCTGGCCCAAAGCCGCAATCATGCATGTGGCCTGACCAATACCTGCGGGGCACCCATTGGCCTGCTGCGCGGCGTCGCGTGCGGCGACAGCATTGGCCTGGTTGAAACTGCGCGCCGCTCCACTGTGGTTGATGTCCTGGATAATGAAATAGTGTTCACCGATGTTGCGGAGGTAGTCGATGCTGACTACCGTGAACGCACCAATTTGCTCCTGAAGCCCAAGGTTCATCTGCCACGACCGCGGCGTGCGGTAGCCGGGATAGAAAAGATCATAGCCGTTGCTATTCAGCGCCGAGAGGGCCGTCCCAACAAATGCGCTATTCGGTTGCCCGCTGGTGAGGGCGGCGCTTGCTGCCTGATAGGCACCGCTGAGCGCGAGAATTTGAGGAGCCACAGTCGAGATGGTGCCGCCGCAGAAATTGGGCCGCGCCTGCAAGCCCGTAGCGGTGTTCACGACCGCAGCCGCGCCTCCAGCGATTGAAGTGACACCGACCAGACTGGTAGGCCAGGCGAACGGCGATGCTACACCTCCTAAGCAAACCTCCGGCGTGTCGTTGAAAACGCCTTTGGCAAGACGCGCGGGGCTATCGAGCAGCGTTTTGTTCCACAGAGAGTTCGCGTAATATAAACCGGCCCCACCACGGATCACTGTCTTCCCATTTCCTCCCGCATCCCAGGCGAAGCCGGCTTGAGGAGCAAGGTTCAGATTCGGATTGCGAACGCGATTGCCGTATCCCGACCCCCACTGATTCAGATCCGGCAGGGACCCCAGATTGCTGTCAGTGCGGCCGGTGTCATGCACATAATGGAGGCCATAAGTGAAGGTCCATCTCGGCCTACCCTTCCACGCGTCTCCGACATACAGTTCCAGACGATTGCCGGGATTCAATCCTCCTCCAGGCAAGCCAAATGACCCTTGCGCAGTGGAGAACCCAACTCCATTGCCTAAGCTCACCCAATCTGCCGCATACGATGTTGGATTGGAAGATGGCGTTAGCCCTAGCGATGTCGTACCTACTTGCGGAAAGGCCGCAGTGGCCGCCAAACGTGCGCCGTCGATGCGATTGAACGTCGCGCCATAGCGAACGATGTGCTGGCCCAAAACACGGGTGCCGTCATAGCTCGCGAGTTTGTCGGATTGAATTTCCTTTTGTGGCGACAGCCAGCTCGGCCCGCCGCAAAAGTTCCCACCATTGCTGAGGATGCAATTCCCGTAGGTAGACGCGCCAATGTTAATTCCCAGTCCAGGGATGGGATTATCGACCGAGGCGAGTCCGCTCGTGGCATCCGTTGTCGAGCTGCGGAGTTTGAGGTACTCAAAGCGGAGACTGTGCGCATACAGTCCGGTGATGAAATCGACGCCCAGGGCGTTCGTCAAAATATTGTTGTCATTACGGAGTTGCTGCGTAGAGCTGGCCGAGCTGTAGGGGCGGAGGTCGTTGTTCTGAAAGAAATTGAAACGATAGAATGCCCGTGTGCTGCCTTTCATATTCCAATCGACACGTTCATCGGTGTCGAACTCGCGGTAAGGCTCTGCCAGAGTGGCCCTCAAAGTGTCAAAAGGATAAGTGAAGGGTATCGCCGCCGTCAGATCCTGCTTGGAACGCTCGGCATCGGCGAACCAGAAGACTTTATCCTTGATAATCGCCCCACCCGCAGCGGCTCCAAATTGTTCGCGCGAAAACGAATCGGTTGGCGAACCTGGCAGTGCCGCGGCCCCTTCATCGCCACGGAACACTCCAAAGGCCTCACCGTGTATCTCGTCGCTGCCCGAGCGGGTGATCACATTCAACGCGCCGGAGGATGTCAGCCCAGTTGAGAGATCGAGCAAAGACTGAGCAATCTGGAATTCATGGATTGCGCTCGTCGGAATGTTCTGCGTGGTGCCGCCTATGATCTCGTCGCTGATATCGACTCCGTCCACATCAATATTCTCCGAGCGGCCGAACTGCCCCAGAAATGAGATCGACGACAAACCGTTCTTAGTCGGACCAAAGACGCTGTCATCCTGCAGTTGAATCCCAGGTTCAAACTGAGCAAAGTCAAGAAAGTTTCGCCCGTTTATCGGCAGCTTCCCAACCGGATCGGCATTCAGAACACTCTGCACGGTTGGTTGCTCGATGTCGACGGCCGCTCCACCCTGCGCTTCGATCACCGGACCTGCAGCCCCAGGCTGCATCCTCACATTGGCCGTCGACGTGTTGCCCACACGAACCCCTAAAGCCAGGTGAGCCGCGTTAAATCCTTTAGCCTCCACGCGTACGGAATAACTGCCGGGTTGAATCGGACCAGAGGAGTACCATCCCGCGGAAGAAGTCGTCACATGAATCATCGCGGCCGTTTTTGTATTCCTGATGTCAACTTTGGCTCCGGCAACGACCTTCCCTTGAGGATCAGCGACGAGGCCTACGATGCTTCCCGTACCGACTGTCTGGGCCGTAAGCCATGGCGAAACGAGCAGGAGGGCCGCCGCAAAAAGCAAGCGTCCCGGAAAACGGCAAGCGTAATTGAAATTTAAAATCGCAAACTCCTGATTCGGAATAATCACAGAGCCTTTCTTAATCGAGAGCTCAACATCTGTATGATCGGCGTTTTGACGAAGCTCTGAGGATATCAAACTGGCGCACTATGTTTCTCTAAGTTCACAAAAGCTTTCGCTTCAGAAATCTGACTTCGAAGTGTAGTAACCCGCTCGATGCCGGACGTGGTAGGCCGACGCCTCGGCCGGCCCTGTAACTTCAACGTGAATACGCCGAAACTGCGAATTCGAAAGCCGTTGCGAAGGATAGTAAGCCAGCAGGTATTGCGTGCGCAGTTCGTCGCTGATCTGCCGGAAGGCGTCGTCGAGTTGCGACATGGACGTCGCATAGTAATATTTGCCTCCAGTATCTTCCGAGAGCTGGATTAGCGCGTGCTCGCCCCCGGTTTCGCGTCCCGCGCTGTTCTCGATCGGCACCACGATGATGCTGTAGACAATCGCTTCCGCCTCTTCGGCGGCGCGCACCGCTTCGGTGTAATCGATCTTGCTGATGGTGTCGCCGCCATCGGTAATCAACACCATCACTTTGCGTCCCTGCCGCCGGTCGAGGGACCGCGACGCCAGATAAACGGCATCAAACAGTGCCGTGGCTGCTCCCAGCCGGATGTGGTCGATTCCCTCTTCGACGTGCTTCAAGTCTGACGTGTAGCCAAAGGGGGACTGCGACACCGTTTCACTGAAGCCAAAAACCGAGAGAGCGTCCACAGGCCGCAAGATAACGCGGGCAAAACGCTTGGCTGAAGCCTGCTCCAGTGGCAGATCGTGGCGGGTGCTCAGGCTGGTGTCAATAGCGAGCGCGATCGAAAGTGGGAGGGCAGATTCCTTGTCGAACACCGAAATCGTCTGCTCGTGGCCGTCCTCCAGCACGCGAAAATTTTCTTTCTTTAGTCCCGCAACCGGCGAACCATGATCGTCCGTAACAGTGACGTACACATTGACCAGTTTGACATCGACCTTGAGCGTGGTCTCCGGTTGGCTTTGGCTGGAAGGCTGCTGTGCGAGCGCCGCAACGCAGGCCAGCATCATGAGAATCGGGGTAGCGAGTTTTCTCATTCCGTGAAAGAAGTATACCTGCGATGTCGGGATGGCGCGGACACTCCGTTCGACAAGCTGAGGACAGGCTTGGTCCGCGAAAAGCTCGCAGCGCCGCTAACGCGCAACTTTCTCCATCATGCTTGTCTTTTTATGTTCTTGCGTATGTTCTTGCGAACTGGGACTTTAATCTGGAGCCGCGCGAACTTGATACCCTCGTCTCAGCCCGATCACTTAGATGCGCGGCTTGGTCCGGGGCTGCCTCGGTCAAAAGAACTTCCATGAGGAATTTCTGCCGGAAAAGGTTCGCCGTCAGCCCACACCGCGCCATCTGCGAAATATTCTTTTTTCCAGATGGGGACGGTTCGCTTCAGAGTATCAATCAGGCAACGGCAAGCATCAAAGGCAGGGCCGCGGTGCGCCGAGGCGACCACGATCAACACGCTGGTTTCGCCGATCTCGAGCCGACCCAACCGATGCACCAGCGCGACGTCGCGGACCTCGAATTGCGCCAGCGCCTGCCCGGCGAGGCCTTCCATCTGCCGTAACGCCATCTCCTCGTACGCTTCATAGTCAAGATAAAGCGTCTTGCGCCCGCGCGTCTGGTTGCGCACCACACCTTCGAAGACGACAGCAGCTCCGTCCTCGGGGTGCTTGATGCGATCAAGCACGCCCTGCGTATCAATCGATTCGCGAACGATTGAGGCGTAGCGCCGCCGTCTCGCCGGCTGTCCGGAGGGCTCGCCCTCCTCTTTTCCCGACCCGCCGCTCACCGGCGGCAGTAGCGCCACTTCGTCGTCGGATTTCAACTGAGTCTCCGGCCCCGCATACTGCTGGTTCACTGCCACGGCCAATGAAGGCAGCGATTTATTCAGACTTGGAATCTTTTTCACGCAGTGATCCAGGACATCGCGCACCAATGCTCCCTCAGGCAGATCCAGTGAATTTCCGGAGCTGCCCGCCAAATCCCTTAATATGCCAAAAAAGAGGACTCGTACGCGCATCGGACCAGTTTCCAGTTTAGCGCGGGTACACGAATTCCGCTGCCCGCGGAAACGAAGTTATACGAAGGGAAGTCGATGAGGATGAGGTAATAAGCGATGGGGTAATACGTTTGGAGGAAAAGAAAAGGGCACGGCTTTCGGCCGCGCCCTCGCCAGGTGACTAGCAATCAATCGCTGACCACTAGCCACTATGTTTAATGTTTACGAATGCCAACTCACAACTTTGTCATGAGCCGCTGCCGGCGCCGGGACCGGCTGAATCGCCGAATGCTCGGGCTTCGAGTCCTTTGACGACGACACAACCGACTTTGCCTCCAGTGACTCCGCCACCGCGGGAAGCGAGACGCGCAGCGCCTCCCCGATCGTCTTCACATAATGAATGGTGAGGTTGTCGATTTGCTCAGGAGTGAGATCCTCATCCACATTCATCTTGTTTTCAGCGGGCAGGATGATCGTAGTGACTCCCGCACGCTTGGCGGCAAGCACCTTCTCCTTAATGCCTCCAACTGGAAGCACATTGCCACTGAGAGTGATCTCCCCGGTCATGGCCGTGAGCGGCCGGATATGGTGGCCCGAAAGCAGCGACACCAGGGTCGTTGCCATGGTCACGCCGGCTGACGGTCCGTCCTTCGGAATCGCACCCGCCGGCACGTGCATGTGAATGTCGTGGTCAGCGAAAAAGTCTTCCGCGATTCCAAGATGCGCGGCGTTCGAGCGCACCCAGGTCAGCGCAGCTTGCATGGATTCCTGCATCACCTGGCCGATCTGCCCAGTCATGGTGAATCCGCCTTTGCCCTTCATGGCATTGGCCTCGACGAAGAGCACGTCGCCGCCTGATGGCGTCCAGGCCAAACCCACGGCCACGCCGGGTCGCTCAGTGCGTTCTTCAATTTCGCCTTCAGTGCGAATCTTGATGCCACCCAGAAATTCCTGAATGATTTCCTGCGTGACCACCAGCTTTTCGGTTTTGCCCTCGGCCAGCCGCCGCGCCTGTTTGCGGCAGATGGTTCCGATGGTGCGCTCGAGGCTGCGCACCCCCGCTTCGCGCGTATAGTGACGAATCACATAACGCAAAGCCTCGTCGGGAAAATCGATTTGCTCGGTCGTGATGCCGTTCTCTTCCACTTGACGCGGAACCAAATAACGACGCGCGATGTGGAGTTTCTCTTCCTCGCTATAACCTTGCAGCTCAATGATCTCCATGCGATCGCGAAGCGGCTCGGCGATGGGGTCGAGCATATTCGCGGTTGTGATGAACAGCACCTTCGACAAATCGAAGGTAACGTCGAGATAGTTGTCTCGAAAGCTCGAATTCTGCTCGGGATCAAGAGCTTCGAGCAGCGCCGATGCCGGATCTCCACGGAAGTCGCGCCCAACCTTGTCGATCTCGTCGAGCATGAAAACCGGATCTTTGGTTTCAGCGCGTCGTATGCCCTGGATGATTTGTCCCGGTAACGCACCGATATAAGTACGGCGATGGCCGCGGATTTCGGCCTCATCGTGCACGCCGCCCAGAGACAAGCGCACGAACTTTCGGCCCAACGCGCGGGCAATCGACTTGCCGAGCGACGTCTTACCTACGCCGGGAGGGCCAACAAAGCACAAGATCGGTCCCTTCATATTGGGCTTTAAGCGACGCACCGAGAGATAGTCGAGAATGCGATCTTTAACTTTTTCCAGATCGTAGTGATCCGTATCCAAAATTTCCTTGGCCTTCAGAATCTCGATTTCCTGCCCAGAGGTCTTGGCCCAAGGCAGCACCGCAAGCCACTCCACATAATTGCGCGTCAGCGAATAATCGGCGGCCATGGGAGACATGCGCGAAAGGCGGCCCAACTCCTTGAGGGCTTCCTTCTTCACTTCCTCAGGCATGCCCGCTTCGTCGATTTTCTTTTTCAGGTCATCGACATCGCGCTGGCCCTCATCCTGCTCACCCAGTTCCTTCTGAATAGCCTTCATCTGCTCGCGCAAGTAATATTCGCGTTGCGTCTGCTGCACCCGGTCCTGCACTTCGCTTTGGATCTTGTTGCGAAGCTGCTGAACCTCGAGTTCCTTTGCCAGATGCTGGTTGATCTTTCCCAGCCGCACCTGGATGTCGAGAGTTTCGAGGGTGTCTTGCTTATCGGGCGTCGAGAGCGACGGCAGGGATGAAGCAATGAAATCAACCAGACGGCCAGGCTCATCGATGTTCAGGGCAACGGTTGAAAGCTCATCGGAAAGGGTCGGTGATCCGGCGACGATCTGCTGAAACAGCGTCAAAACATTGCGCTGCAGGGCTTCAATTTCGGAGCTTTCGGGCGGAGCCGCCTCAGGTATGGGCGACACACGAGCCCGCATGAACGGCGCCAATTGCGTGAACTCGCCCAAACGCACCCGCTCCAGGCCTTCGGCGAACACAAAGAGGCTCTGGTTCGGCATTTTTACGACTTTATGAACGATGGCAGAAGTGCCCACGGTATAAAGGTCGCTCGGTTGGGGGCTATCGACGCGCGCTTCGCGCTGCGCCACCACGACAATGGTCTTATCCTCGCCGAGCGAATTGATCAGTTGAACGGAACTCTCTCGGCCTACCGTTAAAGGCAGGACGGCATGCGGGAACAAAACCGTGTCCCGCACAGGCAGTACGGGAAAAGCCCGTACATCATTTATTTCCCGAAGCTTAGGCGCTTGCTCGGAAAGCGGCTGTTGACTCATTGGCTCTCCTTGAGTGTAACCCACTCAAGCTTTAGATGTTAATCTTCTGGAAAGGTTTCACCCCCGCGATGCGGCAGGAGTTCGTTCATTCTATCGGTCTTTTGTGTTCCGCCACATGATGCCTAAGGTACCGGGGCTAATGCGGCTGTGTACTCAATCAAGGTCGTAACCCTGCTGCCGGGTAAATCCCCAACACCTTAACGAACTCAGCGACCTCCCTCAGATGGCGGAGGGCGTTCCGCGCTGGTTCGTCATCGCCGCGTAGGAAGTCGACATAGAAGACGTATTCCCAGGGGCGTCCGCGTATGGGGCGCGATTCGATCTTGCTCAAGGTGATATCGCGCAGGGCGAAGACGCTGAGGGATTTGAACAGCGCGCCGGGGACATTCCTGACTTTGAACGCGATGGAAGTCTTGTTAGCGCCTCGCGGAACGAGACGGCCATAGGAACGAGCCGGGGTCTCACTTCCCTTCCGCCCTGCGTTGGCTGAATTGGCTCTTCCCGTCTTGCGAGTCGTTTTGCGAATCAGGAAAAACCGCGTGAAATTTCGTTTGTCGTCTTCAATTCCGGCTTGAAGGATTTTCCCGGAGTATTCGCGAGCCGCATGGCCTCCCGCGATTCCGGCTGCGTCCGAAAGGCACTGAGCGGTGACGTTCTTTACGCTACCAGCCGTGTCGTAGAAAGGCACCGGTTCGATGTGGGGATGCTTGCGGAAAAAGTCGCGGCACTGGTCGAGCGCGACGGGATGCGAGAAGGCGCGACGGACATCTTTCAGTCTCACTCCCGGAGCGGCGATCACGTTGTGCACAATGCGGAGCAGAAACTCGGCTTCAATCAATACATCGCGCGCGAGCAGCAGATCGGCGTGCTCGGCCACTGTTCCCGCCAGCGAATTTTCAATTGGGATAACGGCAGCGGCGACCGATCCCCGCTCCACGCGGTCAAAGACTTCGGCAGATCGCGCGCACGGGACGATCGTGCAACCCGGCAGCATTCGTTCCGCGGCTTCGTGGCTGAAGCAACCGAGTTCGCCCTGAATCGCAACTTTGACGGCGCGTTTCACCACAAGGCAAGATATCTGGACAACGCGGGCGAGTGCAAATCATTCCTGCGTTTCTCAGTTAGTACCAGGTTTGTTTAGTACCAGATTTATTTAGTACCAGTTTATTTTGGTGTGAGGGGCTTCTGAAGAATCAGAGCGTCCACGCCGTTCGAGTAGTAGCGCGGAAAGGTACCGATCACCGTGTAGCCGTGATGTTTGTAGAACGACAGCGCAGAAACGTTATCCACTGCCGTTTCGAGTTCGACCGATCGGCAACCCGCGGACCGCAAGCGATCTTCAGCGCCCCGCAGCAGCAACGATCCCACCCCGAAGCGCCGGGCAGGGGCGATCACGTCAATGGTAATGATATGACCCGCGCCGCGTCCGCCCTCGGTGACGATGAAGCCAGCGATGGCGGGGTTGGTTCGTGCGATTGCTGCCAAATTTTTGTCGTCCTTTGGCAAGTCGGAATCGGCCATTGCTTCTGCGACCGTGTTCACGGCCACCAGAGTGAAAGAACCGCGCCGCCGCACGTAGGACCTTAGTTCGGTCCGCGAATAGGAGATCCCGGGCGGAAAGCAATGCTGGTCAATGCTCCACAATGAATCGAAATCTTCGGACTGAAAATCCCGGATTTGAAAATTTCGAACCGTGACAGGCACGTCGCCATTGTATCGAGACTCGAGGCAAGCGGCGGAATGCGCCGAATGAATTACGATTTACTCCAATTCGGCTCGGTTACCAGATGGCGCAGAAATGTCGCAAGTGTCCGGGATTAGTCACAGGTTTTCCACAGCCGGCCCAACGGGGTGAAATCTTTACCTCAAATTAGTGGCGCTCGCCTCTTGCTTCTCCGCAACCTCGGTCGTACCATAAGCATCTGAGGAAGCGTTGTGGGGCGCCTTCTGCTGATTGACGTGGTCGCGTCGGTTGCCATCCTGGGGCTGTGGTACTTCGTGTTTTTTACTTACAATCGAAAAAAAGGAGCGACTGCCTTGCGCTGGGTGCAGACGGCGTGCGCCGGCAAGGGGCGCATCCTGGAGTCGCACTGGTTGGGTAGCTCCCGGGTTGAGGCGCGTATACATTTCCCTTCCCACTGGTTCGAAAATGCCCGCGTAACCGTAAAGTTCCGGCCCCGTGCTCTACCCGTGCAATGGCTGGTGAGTTGCTGGCACCGACAAAAAGAAACTCTCACTTTTGAAGCCGATCTGGGCGGCTCCCCAAGCTTCCATCTCGAAGTCGTGCGGCACCGCTGGAGCGCACACAACCGGGGAATCTCATCTCGCAAGCGCGACGGGCGCGAATGGGAAGTCTACGAGCCTGGCCCTATCATCCTCACTACGCGGACACACTGGAAGCAGGATCCCACCGCGGAATTGAACGCTCTGATGTCGGCTCGCCGCCAGGACATTCTGCAGGTGCGATTCCGCCCCGAGTCACCGCAGTTCTCGGCTACGGTGCACCTCGAAGCGCTGGCCGATCCGAACGCCGCCGCCGGATTTGTCAGTGCATTGCGTGAGATCGCAGCCGGAGCCTCGGCACACCAGCAGTAAGCAAGTCCTCGGCGTCGCTCACGGGTCCAACTTAGCGGCGAAGGTGGCTCGGATGGAACGATTGTTTCGATTCTGCTTTCTCCTGCTTCTGCCCCTGGCCGTCACCTCCGGACAGCAGACTTCCACGCCGCAGCTTAAACCTCGGGTTGCCGCGCCGGCAGAAGCTCCTTCTCATCCGGCACCCACTCATCCGGCCCCCACCGTCGCGAACCGGCAGATCACACTCGAGGTGCAGATAACCGACAAATCCGGCGCACCGGTTCGTGGCCTGCAAATGCACGACTTCACCCTTCTCGACGATAAACTGCCGCAGAGTATCCTTTCCTTTCATGCCGTGGATGGCAGCGCCTCCGCGAGTGGCGATCCACCTCTCGAAGTCATTTTGGTCGTTGACGCCGTCAACGCTCCCTTCCAGGCGGTTAGTTATGAACGGAAGGAGATCAGAAAGTTCTTGCTGCAGAATGGCGGCAAGCTCGCGCAGCCAGTCTCGCTACTTGTTTTTGCCGATGCTGGAAACAAAATTCAGGGTGAGTCATCTCGCGATGGAACTGCTTTGGCGGCACTGTACGATCAAATCGAAACCGGGCTGCGGTCTATCAACCGGTCTCAAGGCTTCTACGGCGCGACAGAGCGTTTTGACATGTCGCTCAAGACCATTCACTCGCTCGCAGCGTACGAGGCGACTCGGCCGGGCAGAAAACTGATGATTTGGATCAGTCCGGGATGGCCGTTGTTTTCGGGACCGAACATCGAACTTACACGCAAAGAGGGGGAACAACTCTTCAACTCGATCGTGTCGTTATCCAACGAGCTCAGGCAATCAGACGTCACGCTCTATTGCATCGACCCGCTCGGTCTAGCGGATTTTGGAATTCGGACTTCGTACTACGAGGAATTTTTGAAGGGTGTAGCCTCACCCCAGGATGCGCAAGCCGGGGACCTGGGCCTGCAGGTACTGGCAGTCCAGACTGGAGGCCGCGTCCTGAACACCACCAATGACATCACGGCGGCAATCACAGCCTGTGCCGCGGATGCCGATGCTTTTTACGTTCTTTCTTTCGAGGCCCCTCGGGCAGACCATGCCGATGAATATCACTCACTCGCGGTGACGGTCGATCGGCCGGGGGTGACGGCTCGCACGCGTACTGGCTATTACGCCCAGCCTTGACTCTTTGTCGTACTTCCAGCGTTTCGATTGCTCGGCTGCTGATTGCCAGATCAACACAACCTCGCATGACTGTGAATTCATCTCTTCCTTGACATGCGACTTCGTGTTATCGTTCCGGGCCATGTGTGACAGATCATGAGTGACAGCTTCAGCAATCCCACACCGCAATTTGGCACAGCGGAGTACGTCGGCCCGCCGGAAAACGATCACTGCCAGTTTTGCCACCAGCCGATTGCTGGAAATTACTACCGGGTGAACGGGACGATCACTTGTGGCGGCTGCGCTGAGATTTCACGCAACGAATCCGCGAAAGATACTCACGCGGCGTACACCCGAGCGCTGCTCTACGGTGTCGGCGCGGCGGTCGCGGGAATGATTCTTTATGCCGCGTTTGAGATCGCCACTGGAATTATCATTGGCTACATCTCGCTCGCCGTGGGCTGGATGGTTGGCAAAGCGATGATGAAGGGATCGAACGGCGTAGGAGGCAGGCGCTATCAGATTGCCGCAGTTCTGCTGACGTATGCGGCGGTCTCGATCGCCGCCGTTCCGGTAATGATTCACTACGCTCGCAGCCATCAGCGGCAAGCTCAGAGTCAGCGGCAGAAGCTCCAGGACGAGCAGCGTCAGTTGGAGTCTGAATCGGAACAAACTCCACCGTCGCAGCCACAGCGGCCGAAGATGAATCTTGCTCCTCTGCTTGGGCGGCTCGCATTGTTTGGGCTGGCTTCCCCGTTCCTTGAGGTAGTGGGAAATCCTGTCGGCGGCTTGATTGGCCTGGTCATCCTCTTCGTGGGAATCCGGATTGCCGCACGAATTACCGCGGACCGACCCGCCGAAGTCTTCGGCCCATTTAGCCATAGCGTGCAGCCGTTGCGTTGAAGCGCTAATCGCCCTGCGAATAAAAGCCGAGTAGAATCTTAGTAGAAATAAAAAGCATTCTGCCCAAGCCGTGTCCACGATCACTCCCGACCTCATTCGCAACTGCAAGCGGTGTTCGCACGAGCTCCCGCCCGGAGCACTCGTATGCGACCAGTGTCATGCGCTTGTGCACTCCGAAAAACTGGACCAACTCGCTTCCGAGGCGAAGGCGCTGGAGGCGAAAGGAGATTTTTGGCAGGCTCGGGAAGTGTGGATGATGGGCCTGCCATTGCTGCCTCCGAACTCGCGCCAGGCAATCTGGATTCAGCAGCATGCGCGTTCCTTGGACTCTGCCAGTCAAGCGGAATCCGCTCCCCCGAGCGATAACAAGTGGGCCCGAAAGCTGGGACCGGTGGGTCCGATCGCGGTCCTGCTCGCCAAAAGCAAAATGCTGCTCACCGCCATTTTCAAGCTGAAGTTTCTGCTCAGCTTTGTGGCGTTCGTGGGAATTTATTGGGCTGCGTTTGGAATGAAGTTTGGCATCGGCTTTGCCGTGCTGATTTTTCTTCACGAAATGGGACACTTTATCGACATTAAACGCCGCGGCCTGCCGGCCGAGATGCCGGTCTTTTTGCCCGGCCTGGGAGCCTATGTGCGATGGCAGGCTCTGGGGGTACCACTTGAAACGCGGGCCGCGATCAGCCTGGCCGGGCCGCTGGCTGGGTTTCTCACAGCCCTGGCGTGCACCGCCCTTTGGTGGCAGACTGGCAGCCCACTCTGGGCCGCGCTGGCGCGTGCCGGTGCCGTGCTAAACCTCCTGAATCTAATTCCCGTCTGGGTGTTGGATGGCGGACAGGCTGTGCTGGCCTTGAGCAAAACCGAACGCATCGTGCTGCTCACCGCATGCTTGGCTTTGTGGCTCGTGCTGGGAGAGAACATGTTCTTCCTGGTGGCGCTTGGTGCGGGATACCAGGTGTTTTTTCCCAGTGGTCTGCCAGCACGTCCCAGCCGCGCCACGACAATCTACTATGTCACAGTGCTGACTGCGCTTGGCGTCATCATTCGGGTGCTGCCCGGGGCAGGTTTGGGCGTGAGGTAGCGGCATGTTCCAGAATAGTTCTTAGATAAATCTCTTTTATGCCGCCGATCAGCTTTTTCGATTGTCGCGGGCTCTAAACTCGCGTTATGCTGATTGGTTGAAACCCAACCTTTTGAACTGCTTGTGTCAGTGTCTACTCACCGACATCATTCTTGCGGAAGACGAATAGGAGACTGAAAGACATCCATGCCCAACGAACTGCGTAATTTCCTGGCACTCACCTACGACGAACTCGAAGAGCTGAATCTGGAGGCGAAGGAGCAGCGCCGGAACCGCGTCGCCGCCGGGAAGATCCAGGAACAGCGGCTCAAATATCTGACCGACGAAAAGCGGATCAAGGCCCTGACTGTGCTCTTCAGCGACCTGGAAGGCCGGCTGCACATGCTGGACTACGACAAGAAGTTCTTGCTGAAGAGTTATGACAACCTCACCTTCGACGGCTCTTCGATTCGCGGGTTCACGGCGCAGCGGGAAAGCGATCTCCGCCTGGGCATTGACTGGAGCGCCTTCTATTGGGGGCCGGCCGACGTCTTCGGGCCGGGCAAAGTGCTGGTGTTCGGCGAAGTCATCGACAAGAACGGCGAAGCCTACAGCGCCGACATTCGCAGCGTGCTCAAATTGTTTGCGACGGAACAGCATAAGAAACATGGCTACACCCTCAACGCAGCCAATGAAATCGAGGGCTTCCTGTTCCAGGGCCCGGACGCCGAGCGCCGCTACAACGAGACCGGCAAGTTCGAGTACGTCAATACGGGCGGGTATTATCACTCGCTGCCCGGCGATCCCTTGCGCACATTTATTGACACGACTGCTGAAGTGCAGCGTGCCATGGGCTTTCAGAACGAAAAGGATCATCCCGAGGTCGCGCCTTCGCAGTTCGAAATCAATTACAGCTATGCGGAAGTGGTGGCGGCCGCCGACCACATCCAACTCTACAAGCTGATCTGCCGCCAGGTCGCCCGCAACATGGGCCTTACCGCCTGCTTCCTGCCCAAGCCGGTGGTGGGGGTCAACGGCAGCGGCATGCACACCAACGTTTCGGTCAGCGGAAACGGCAAGAACCTGTTCTGGGACCCCAAGGGCGAAGAGAAGCTCAGCAAGCTGGGCTACGAGTTTCTGGACCGTGTGCTCACTCACGGCAACGATCTTTGCCTGGTGTTTAATTCCAGCGTGAACGCCTATCGCCGCCTCGATCCCCACTTCGAGGCGCCCAACCAGCTCAAGGCGTCGGCAGTGGACCGCGGCGCCATGATCCGCATCCCGATCGGCAACGAGCGCAGTATGCGTACCGAAGTGCGCGCGGTCGCTCCTGACGCCAACCCGTACCTGGTGATGTACTCGATCTTCAGGACCGGGCTCGAAGGCACCACGGCCAAGATCAAGAACCTGCGCCAGGCGGAGCGCTATCTGCCCGACAACATCTACACGGCGATCGAAAACTTCCGCAACGCCGAGTGGACGACCAAGCTACTGGGCGAAGATGTGAAGGCGCGCTACGCCGATCTGAAACAGGCCTCGGCCGACCGCTGCCCCCGCCTGTTGGGAGCGGTGGTAAAGCCTTCGGAGGTGCAATTCCACCACGAGGTTTACAACCAGTTCCTGTGGAATTTGTTCTAGACCGCTTTTAGCTCCTTCCAAACAAAACGCCCCGGCCGTAAAGCCGGGGCGTTTTGCTTCCGACCGACGAACGCACGCGGCCGGCTACTCAATCATCTTCAACAGCGCGCCCGACGCGCTGTAGACCGCATTAGCCTCTCCGCTCTGATTAGTGATGTAAACCCGCGATCGCGTGCTGTCGACTACCGGCAGCGAATCGGAAGGCCGTTTCTCGATCTCTGCCTGCGGCGTGGTGTGTAAAATCCTTCTCCCGAGATGCCCACGTTACAATGCCGCTCGGAGGATTCATGTCGAAATCGCGCAGAGAGTTCCTGACCCAAACGTCTCTTGGTTTGATAGCTGCGACATTCCGAAGCTACGGTCAACAACCTTCGGACTTGCCTCCCGGTTCCCCCGGCGCATTCGGCACCGGGCCTTCCGTCGGGCCTGAGGTCTCGCCTGCTACATTTGCTGAAGCGGAAAAACTGGTGCGGGTTGAATTGAGCGCCAGTGAACGCATCATGGCAGCCGCAAGTTGGCGGAAGACCATGGCGGCGCTTTACGAGCGGCGCACGGGGCCGCGCAAGGTGACGCTGGAGCCAACCCTTGCGCCTGCGACGCGATGGGATCCGGTGCTCCCAGGTCTTGCCGCAAAACGAGGCCTGGAGCGCGATCGCTTCATCCGCAGCAATTCCGACCCCGGTTCACTGCCAACGGGAGACGAGGACATCGCCTTCGCCCCGATTACCCAGCTTTCTCAATGGATTGAACAGCGCAAGCTGACTTCTGATCGCCTTACGCGCATTTATCTGAAACGCATCGAACAGTTCGATCCCAAGCTCCATTGCATCATCACGCTCACGCGGGATCTCGCTCTGGCGCAAGCAAGAAAGGCGGATGAGGAGATTGCTGCCGGAAACTATCGCGGTCCATTGCACGGCATTCCGTGGGGAGCCAAAGATCTCATCGACACGGCTGGAATCCGGACTACGTACGGCGCCGAACCTTTCCGGAACCGTGTGCCCACCGACGATGCGGTCGTGGTGAAGTGGCTGCATGATGCGGGCGCGGTACTGGTTGCCAAATTGAGCTTAGGTGCGCTGGCGCTCAACGACATATGGTTTGGTGGCCAAACCATGAATCCCTGGCTGTTGGAAGAAGCGTCTTCGGGTTCGAGCGCGGGACCGGCCGCCGCCACCGCTGCGGGGCTGGTGGCTTTCGCTATCGGAAGTGAGACTGGAGGCAGCATTGTCAGTCCGTCAATGCGTTGCGGAATTACCGGGCTGCGTCCAACCTATGGACGCGTCGCGCGCACCGGCGCCATGACCTTGTGCTGGTCGCTCGACAAGCTCGGCCCCATGACGCGCACGGTTGAAGACGCGATGCTGGTGCTGCACGCCATCTCTGGGCCTGACGCCGGGGACCTCGCAAGCGTGCCCAGTAGGCTCGACTTCGATGCTGGCGCGAGCGTGCAGGGACTGCGCGTGGGTTATTTTCCAGGCTGGATGAACCAAAATCCAGCGACCGCCGTCGACCGCGCCGCTTTGGAGGCGGTGAAGAAGGTGGGTATGGTTCCTGTCGAGGTTGCGATTCCCGACTGGCCCTATGGTTCGCTCAATCTGATTCTCTTCGCCGAAGGGGCTGCTGCTTTTGAAGAACTCACCTTGAGCGGCGGAATGAATCAGCTCAAAGCCCAGGTGCCCGATGCTTGGCCGAATATTTTTCGCGAGTCTCGCTTCCTTTCAGCAGTAGATTTTGTGCAGGCAGACCGCTTCCGCCGCAAGGTGGCCCTGGAGATGGCTCGCATCTTCTCTCAAGTGGACCTTCTGCTCGTGCCTTCGCTGCGTGACGAAATGCTCACAATCACGAACTTCACCGGTCATCCTTCGCTCACGCTGCGCGCAGGTTTCGTGGAGGTCGCAAAAGCGAGGAGTGATTGGGCTCCGGATCCCAATCATCCGATGCCCACGTTTTCTCCCGCGCGCCGTGTGCCGCACGGAATCACGCTGATCGGACGTCTCTTCGACGAAGGCACGATTGCGAGCGCTGGATTGGCGTTGGAACGCGCCTTCAAAGTCTCGGGCCAACGGCCACCGGGTTTCTAGGTGTGCTCGGCCCCGATTCGATGTCTTTCATGCCGCTTTGTTTACTTGGTTCTAGACAACTGGCGGCGAGTAGCTAAACTGAGTCAACACACAAGGAGGACTTTCCATGAAACGCATTCCTGCGGTCGTCTTTTTGTCTGTGTTTTCAATTGTCGCAATTTCCACCTCTGCGCAAGTGAATCCTTATAAGGACGGGACGCCCGGGGTAACCGGATATCGTTCTGAAGTGTTGGCTGAGGTGATGATCCAGGAAGACAAATTCACCCGCCTGGCGGAAGCGATTCCGGCTGAGAAGTACACGTGGCGCCCCGCACCCGATGTGCGTTCATTTGCGGAAGTCTTCTTGCATGTCTGCGCCGCGAACTACAACCTCTACAAACTTGTGGGTACGCCGCCACCCGCCGGGTTCGATGTGAAAGGTTTCGAGAAGTTCACCACCGATAAGACTAAGGTCATCGCGACCTTGAGAGATTCTTTCGCTCACGCGAAGAAAGCAATCACCGCCATGCCCGACGCGGACCTCGACAAGAGTCTGGACTGGTTCGGCGGCAAGAATACCGAGCGCGGTATTTTGCTTTTCATAGTGCGCCACGCCGCTGAACACCTGGGACAATCGATCGCTTACGCCCGCGTGATCGGTATTGTCCCACCCTGGACTCAGGACATGCAGAAGAAGGCGGCTGAGAAGGCTGAGAAGAAAGATACGCCAGCTAAGGAGAAGCGGTAGCCGCGCGGAGATTCTCTGTGGTGTGCTAGATTCAAAGGTTTCATGGACCTAGCCCCCACTATCTCCACACAAGGCCTCACGCGTCGCTTCGGGGAGTTGCTCGCCGTCGATGGTGTCGACTTGCGGGTTTCCCCCGGACAATTCTTCGGCTTCCTCGGCCCGAACGGCGCCGGGAAATCGACCACCATCAAGATGCTCACCGGCTTGCTTGCACCCACCTCCGGAAGCATCGAAATCCTCGGGTTGGATCTGGAAAAGAATCCAGTGGAAGTGAAGCGGCAAATCGGCGTCGTTCCCGAGGGCATGGCGCTGTTCGGTCGGCTCACCGGTTCGGAATTTCTAAACTTCGCTGGACGCATGTACGGGCTTGACCGCGAAACTGCGGCCAGGCGTACCGTCGAGCTTCTCGACTTCATGCAGCTCGCCGATCAACCCAGGAAGCTCGTTACCGACTATTCCCACGGTATGCAGAAAAAGTTGGCAATGGCCGCTGCCGTGATTCACGGACCAAAAGTTTTGTTCCTCGACGAACCCTTTGAAGGGGTAGACGCAATTGCCGCCGGAACCCTGAAAGCAATGTTGCAACGCATGATCACGCGCGGGGCTACGATCTTCCTTACTTCGCATGTTCTGGAAATCGTGGAGCGGTTGTGCAGTCACGTCGCCATCATTCACCAGGGTCGGCTGGTTGCGCAGGGATCGCTCGATGAGCTGCGCGCTGGGGTAGAGGCACAGACGCCAGCACCATCGGGTGATGGTCCAGGGGAGAACGCGACTTCCAGCAAAAAATTGACTCTGGAACAGATTTTCCTGCGCACTGTGGGGGGCGCCAGGCACGCGGATCAGGAGCTTTCGTGGCTGGGATAATGGAGTAACCGACATTAGCGAACTGAGTCTTACCCCGCCAAGACGCGCCCAGCTTGCGGCCATCGCATGGCTGCGCTGGAAGCTCTTCGTGAACACTCTGCGAAGCACGCGGGGCGCGCTGGAATTGGCGTCGCGAATTTTCGTATCCTTCGCCTTCGCCATTGCTGGATTTGGCGGCGCCTTCGGCATGTGTATCGGCACGTATTTTTTCGTTTCACAAGGCAAACCCCAGTTGATCGCGCTATTGCTGTGGCCGATCTTCTTTTTTTGGCAATTCTTTCCGATCATGGCGACCGCCTTCACCAACAATCCGGACTCGTCGGATCTGCTGCGGTTCCCGCTCAGCTATGGTTCGTATTTTCTGGTGCGATTCGTCTATGGCGGATTCGACCCAGCGACCGCTCTGGGCAGCCTCTGGTGTTTCGGAATTTTGGTAGGTGTGGGATTTGCGAAGGCCGCGTTGCTGCCATGGGCCCTCCTAGTGTTGCTGACCTTCGCGGCCTTCAATTTGCTATTCATGCAGATGATCTTCGCCTGGGTAGAGCGCTGGCTGGCGCAGCGCCGTACGAGGGAGGTCATGGGCATCCTGTTTGTTCTGCTCATGCTGAGCTTTCAGTTGATCGGGCCGCTCGCTGGACATTTTGGTAAGCATGCCCGGCCCGGTGTGCAGAGAGATGTCCAGCGATTCGTCGCATTTGCAGGCCCAGTGCAGGGCATTCTGCCGCCGGGCCTCGCCGCCGATGCCATCACGCAGGGAATATATCCCCAATGGCCGGTGGCGTTCAGTTCGCTAGGGCTGCTGTGCGCTTTTGCCCTCATTGCTGGATACTGCCTGCATGTGCGGCTGCAGGCGCAATATCGTGGCGAGAATTTAAGCGAAGTCGCGGCGGCGTCGGCTCTTCCGAAAGATCGGATCCTACGCCTGGGCTGGAATCTCCCTGGATTCGCCGCTCCGGTGGCTGCTGTGCTCGAAAAAGAAATTCGCTATCTTCTTCGCAGCGGCCCCATGTTGCTCACCCTGATAATGCCGATCTTTGTGCTAGTTATCTTCCGCCTGGGACCGATGAATTCTGCCCGGCACTCCGGGGTCTTTTTGACGCGCACGCCGGAGATGGCGTTCCCCGCCGCCGCGGCCTACACGCTGTTGATGTTGACCAATCTGGCATACAACAACTTTGGCGGCGACGCCGGCGGCATTCAGTTTTTCTTCGCCTCTCCCGTAAACTTCCGCGAAATTGTGTTGGCCAAGAATCTCACGCACGCGGGCATTCTAGCCCTTGAAACTCTGGTGGCGTGGATCGCGGTAGGCTTTCTCTACCGCGCTCCCGCATTCGACGTTACCATCGCGACTTTGGCGGGATTGTTATTCGCTGCCCCCATAAATTTTTCCGCTGGCAATCTGTTGTCACTGTATTCGCCGAAAAAACTGGATTATTCAAAATTCGGCCGGCAGCGCGCCTCGCAAATCACGGTGTTGATCAGCCTGGGTGTTCAGCTTTTCATTGTGAGTGTCGGAGTCGGAGCTTTCTGGTTAGCGCGATCGTACGGGAACTTCTGGATCGCCACAATCCTCCTGCTTGGATTGGCGGCAATTTCGCTGTCGGCCTACGCAATGATTCTCAGCCGAATCGATCGGCTGGCGCTTGACCAGCGCGAAGTGCTGGTTGCCGAGCTTTGTCGGGCTTAGAGCTTGTCGGGCTTAGAGCTTGCCAGGCTTCAAGCTTGCTTGAAACCGTCACGCGGCGCTAGAATGCGCTGCCCGCTTGCGGGTAAACCGTTTCACACCCTGGAGAAAACATGAGAGCAAGGAAAACCGTATTAACGGTGTTAACGCTTTTCGTCGGTCTAACGATGTGCGCGGCTCAAAATCCGCACCTGGGAACTTGGAAGCTGAACGAGGCCAAGTCAAAGATAACTCCTGGGACACAGAAAAATCTAACCGTCGCCTATGAGGCTGCCGGCGATAACATAAAAGCCACGCTCGACGGCGTCGACGCTCAAGGGAAGCCTACGCATAATGAGTGGACGGGCAAGTTCGATGGCAAAGACTATCCTGTCACTGGCGATCCCACATCAGACATGCGGTCCTATAAAAGGATTGACGACCGGACACTGGAGGCGACCGCCAAGAAAGATGGCAAAGTCACTCTCACCGCGCAAATCGTTATTTCGGCTGATGGCAAGACCCGTAAACTCACCACACATTCAACCGATTCTTCGGGAAAAAAGGTCGTGAACACTGCCGTCTATGACAAGCAGTAGATTCTTCGCTCCGCAGCAGCTGCCCTTTCGCCAGAACCATCCGGCGGAAGGGTTTTTCTTTTGCCGCAGTATGTCGAGGGCACAGTTTCTGGATGGCTACTCTCACCTCTTTTCCGGATGCGCCAGAAAGCGGTAGCCCACGCCGCGAACCGTAAGCAAGTGGCGCGGTTGTGCTGGATCGTCTTCGATGTAACGACGCAGCCGCACCATAAAATTGTCGATGGCGCGCGTGTCGGTGTCTTCATGTAAGCCCCAGACTTCTTCGAGAATCTGCTTGCGGGAAACCACGCGCCCGTCGTTGCGCACCAAATGGCGCAGAAGTTCCGACTCCATCAGGGTCAGATGGATTACGTTATCAGCGGTGCGTAGTTCGAGGCCGCCAAAGTCGATGGTTTTGCCCTCGAAAGAAAATGTTCCGAAGTCTTCAACGCTTTGCGGGTCGGATGGGGGGCGGGTCGAATCGGTAGCATCCGAACTCCCCGCCGGATGAGCGGTTCGCATCCACTGGCTGCGCCGCAACAGTCCCTGCAAACGTGCTAGCAGAATCGATAGGTCGAACGGCTTGGGCAGATAGTCGTCCGCCCCTGCCGCAAAGCCTTTCAGCACATCTTCTGGCCGGCTGCGGGCGGTGAGCATGAGCACTGGCACATAGTTCCGCGCGGCGCGCAACTCTGAAACCACGCTAAAACCATCTTTGCCCGGCAACATAATATCGAGCACGATGGCGTCGAAGTTTTCTTTCTTGTCGAGCAGGCGATCGGTGGCCGCTTCTCCATCCCCCACAATTTCGGCAGAGTAGCCCTCGGCTTCAAGGTTGAAGCGCAATCCCTGCGCCAGATGAGCTTCGTCTTCCACCACTAGCACACGGCTCATGCATTCGTCCTCATGAAAGCGACCTCGGCAGTTCCAGGGTAATGGTCGTGCCCTGGCCTTCGCCCGCACTCTCTGCGACCACCTTGCCGCCATGCTTTTGCGCAATCGACTTCACGATGAACAGGCCCAGCCCCGTACCTTTCACGTGCGCCAGCGACCGGTGGTTGACCCGGTAGAAACGTTTGAAGATGCTCTTCATATCGTCGGGCGGAATGCCGACGCCGTGGTCTTGCACGCTAAGTACGATGCGCTTTTCATCGGGAGCATCGAGGCGCACCCGCACGTTCACATGGTCGCCGGAATATTTGATGGCATTATCGAGCACATTGAAAACTGCGGTGCGAAGGTCCTCGTCGCTGCCCAGCACAGGCATTCCTCCACCGTTGGTGGATGCGACCTCCTCATAGCGCAGAGCTTCCGCGGGAAGATGATGGCGCGTTATTGCCGCGGCCATGCACTCCCGTACCAGTTGCCGGAAGTCGACCGTGGACTTCTCACGCCCGGCCTTCTTGTCCCCGGCGCGTCCGGCGCGCAACACCTGTTCCACCGTCTCTGTCAGCCGATCGGTATCGCTGAGCATCACCCGGTAAAACTCCTGCTTCTGTGCCTCGGGCAAATCGCGACGCAGCAAGGTTTCAAGATGCAAGCGGATCGAGGCAACCGGCGTTTTCAGTTCGTGGGTTACGGCATTGATAAAACTATCGTGTTGTTCGCTGCGGCGAATCTCGCGCACCAGAAAGCTGGTATTCACGATCATTCCGGCAATTATCAATGCAAAGAAGATAATTCCGAAGAAGAGCAGTACTCCCTCGCGCCAGTTGAGGATGATCCATCCAACGTTGAGAGCGACCGCCAGCGCCACCAGGCCAATGCCCAGGCAGAGGAAGAAAACGATGGTTCCGCGGCGGCTCGTGATGCGCATGGCGTCACGCTGATTCTACCGCGTTCGCGGCAGAGGTTTACCAGAACGTCCAAAAGCAGATAAGAGAGGGACACCCGAAGCTCACTGGCAAGCAAGCCCGCGTTAGTGGTGAAATCTGATGTAGCGCCAACAATCCTTTCGACATGCTGCCAACCTCATCGCTTTCATTGACTTGCCTGTTTCACGAACGTAGGATTCTGCTCCAGTGATCGGTCAAATCATCTCGCACTACCGCGTCATCGAGAACCTTGGTGGCGGCGGAATGGGTGTTGTCTATAAGGCCGAGGATGTCAAACTCGGGCGTCTTGTCGCCCTCAAGTTCTTACCGGATGATGTAGCCAAAGACCCGCAGGCGCTCAGCCGCTTTCAGCGTGAGGCTAAAGCTGCTTCTGCATTGAACCACCCGAACATCTGCACCATCTACGAAATTGACGACCAGCACGGCGAAGCGTTCATCGCCATGGAGTTTCTGGATGGCATGACGCTAAAGCACCGTATTGCTGGCCGACCGATGGAAACCGATTTGATTCTGTCGTTGGCCATTGAGATTGCGGACGGACTGGATGCTGCTCACTCCGAAGGCATAGTCCAC
>DAIUEW010000054.1:0-42586 GCA_036844925.1 Candidatus Sulfotelmatobacter sp. | reverse complement strand
CTTGCGCGGGAAGCGTGGGCAGGCCGGTCGACGGTCCTCCGCGCTGCACATCCACAAACACACAAGGAGTTTCGGTCATGGCCGCGTAGCCGATGTGTTCCATCATCAATGAGAAGCCCGGACCGGAGGTGACAGTAAAAGCTTTAGCCCCTGCCCACACGGCGCCCTGCAACGTGATCGAGGCCGCGAGTTCGTCTTCCATCTGGATAAACGTCCCGCCTACGGTAGGAACACGAGAGGCGAAGCGCTCCACCACTTCGGTGGAAGGGGTGATGGGATATCCGGCGGCGAATCGAGCCCCGGCGGACAGCGCGCCTTCGCAGCAGGCGTGATCGCCGTCGATGAAGTGAGTGCCAGTCAGTACTCCGCGAGGATCGGCCTTCATTTGTCCCCTCCGGTGGGTGCGACCTTGGTCGCGAAAATAGCGAAGTCAGGGCAGTACATTCCGCACAAGTCACAACCACTGCACTTTTCCGGATGCACGACATGCGGTGGATGGTAACCCTTGGAATTGAAAGCGGAAGAGAGCGCGAGCACGTGGGACGGACAAAACTCCACGCAGAAGCCGCAGGATTTACAGTGCTCGACAACGATGGAAACACGTCCTTTTGCCATGGAAACTCCCCACTTGAAGTGGTTAGAACTGTCCACAAAACTGTCAGTAATTATGCTTGGCCAGGGCGCAGTTGAATGTGACGAACATCACGGATGTATGTGAGGGGTGCACAGCTTCCGTGCTACACCCCGGAGCGACGAAGGGGTTTATGAAATTTTGTACCGAAGATCGAGGAGGTGTACGATTCGGGCGGGTACAATCGACTGTGCTCTTGGTCACAGCCATGGTGGAGTGGGTGACCAATAATAAGTTGAAAATGAAAAGATGCTCATCCTTCTTGTCGCCGTTACTGCCGGCAGCAACGCAGCCGGTTGGGCTTCCAAGCGCGTTTAGAGTTCAGAGAAGAAGCATTGGTTTAATCAAGGAGAAAACGCAATGTCGAGAAAGAAACTGATTTTGATAGTTCCTGCCCTGATTGCTTTCAACTGCATGGCCGTCGCGCAGGATCAGACGCAGGACCAAACGAAGACAACCATCAAGCATGTCACCGTCAAGCCAACATCGGCCGCATCCGGCAAGGAAATGTACACGTCATACTGCGCCGTTTGCCATGGAACGGATGGCAAGGGCGGAGGTCCTGCCGCCAGCGCGCTAAAGACTCCTCCCGCCGACCTTACCCTGCTGAGCAAGAACAACGGAGGGAAATATCCCGCTCCGAAAGTCAGCTCTATCCTCCGTGGCACGTCCGACCTTCCCGCGCACGGGTCCAAAGAGATGCCAGTTTGGGGACCGTTGTTTCGCAGCATAAGCAGTGGACACGAGGCTGAGGTCCAGCAACGCGTGGCGAACCTTACCGAATACATCGAGTCTCTGCAAGCGAAGTAGAACTTCAGTTGGAGCATCTGTGCCCGGGACACAGATGCGAGTCGGGGCACGAGCACTGGCTCGTGCCCGCGCTGCTTGTCTATCGCGGGATGAAAACGGTTTTTTCTACGCGTTCCATACCACAAACTCATGCCCTTTGCGTAGAAGGACAGAGAGGAAAGATGTCAGAAATTTGCCGGGGTCGCGCGGCAGAAGCGCCGGCAGCCTCAGCGGCTAAAGCCGGAATCAGAGCAGTGCAATTGACCGCAGCGCTGAAGCGCTGCGCCACCCAAAGTCGCTCAGGCTCAGGTGACCGTTGAGCCTTTCTACAGCTTGGAGAGTCGTGCCCTTCTCCGAATCGGTCTGCGAAAAAACCTTCAGCTTCCGCTGAGAATTCTCCAGGCTTCGTGGCCGGTGAGCGCAACATGCCGGATACTCTTGACCGCCTTCATGTACTGCGCGCGCTCGAAGGCTGAGGGATTGGGGCAGTGGATCTGACTCATGCTGCCTTTCATTTGCTGAACGGATTCGTATTCGTGCTTTTCCATCCAGTCCAACAGGCCCGCCTCGATGTGCCGAAGATGGTTGATTCCGTTTCTCAACAGCGTGGAGCAGAGCATAGTGACGTCGGCACCGACCATTAGCAGCTTAACCACGTCCTCGGGGCCATGCACACCGCTAGTCGCAGCAAGGCTGGCATGAAGGCGACCGTAAAGGATACCGATCCAGGTCAGCGGAAGCCGCAGCGCTTGTGGAGTGCTGAGCAACACGTTCGGTTGGATTTCCAGTTCGTCAAGGTTAATGTCGGGTTGATAGAAGCGATTGAACAGCACCAGTCCATTCGCGCCAGCTTCGTCAAATCGCCTCGCCATATTCGCCATATTGCTGAAAAAAGGGCTGAGCTTGACCGCGACGGGAATTGTCACCACTGACTTTACGGCCTTGAGAATGTCGAGGTACTGCTGCTCTACCGCACTTGAAGCGAGATCGGGATCGGTGGGGATCGAATAGATGTTACATTCCAGCGCATCTGCGCCCGCCTGCTCGATGAGCTTTGCGTACTGCGTCCATCCGCCCGCGGAAGTGCAGTTGAGGCTCGCGATGATCGGCACCGATACTGCCTTCTTGGCCTGATGAATGTGGTTCAGATATCCCTCGGGTCCCATCCGGAACTCATCGGGCTGGGGGAAAAAACTTGCTGCCTCCGCGAAACTGTTCGTTCCTTCCTCCAGATGTTGCTCAAGCTCGATGCTTTCCTGCCGCAACTGCTCTTCGAACAGCGAATACAACACAACCGCAGAGGCGCCTGCATCCTCGAGATGGCGAATGCCACCGATCTCTTGCGACAGCGGTGATGCTGAAGCGACCAAAGGTGTACGAAGCTGCAAACCCAGATACGTGGTCTTGAGGTCAATCATGATTTCTCCTGCGTCTCCGTCTGCGCTTTACTTGGTCGTTGCCGGTTCATTGTCAGATTTCCGCTGCGCCATGTACTCATAAAGGCGAAAGCGAGTTTCGGCGTCATGCTGTGCCTGATGCCAAAGTTCCTTGGCTTCTTCCGGCCGGCTCTTGGTGAGCATCTTGAAGCGTGTTTCCATCTGCATGAAATCCGCAACCTTGCGTGTTGGCGTCCGCGAATCGAGGATCAGCGGATTCTCGCCCTGAGCAGCCCGATCTGGGTGATAGCGATAGAGCAGCCACTGTCCGGCATCGACGGCCGCTTTCTGATTTGACATTGCGGTGGTCATATTGATGCCATGAGCGATGCAGTGCGAATAGGCGATGATAAGGCTGGGCCCGTTATAGGCCTCGGCTTCCAAAAAGGCCTTTAGCGTGTGCTCGTCTTTCGCGCCCATGGCTACACTCGCGACATAAATGTTGCCGTAACTCATGGCGATCAGTCCCAGATCTTTCTTGGGGCCGGGCTTGCCACCAGCAGCAAATTTCGCCACTGCGGCGCGCGGTGTGGATTTCGATGCTTGACCTCCGGTGTTGGAGTAGACCTCGGTATCGAGCACCAGCACGTTGACGTTGCGCCCGCTGGCCAACACGTGATCCAGGCCGCCATAGCCGATGTCATAGGCCCAACCGTCTCCACCAACAATCCAAATGCTTTTCTTGACCAGCAGGTCGGCGACGGAAAGAAGTTGCCGAGCGTCAGCGGAATCCACGCCTTGAAGTTTCTCTTTCAGCAGATCTACGCGCTGGCGTTGTTCATAGATATCTGCTTCATCTTTCTGTGGGGACGTGAGAAGTGCGGTCGCGAGTTCTTCTCCGATCATTCCCGCCACGCGCCGGACTAACTCTTGCGCGAACTCGGTCTGCTTGTCGATAGAGAGACGGAAGCCCAGGCCGAACTCGGCGTTGTCTTCGAAAAGAGAGTTGGACCAGGCGGGGCCGCGGCCGGCTGCATTCTTGGTCCAGGGTGTGGTCGGGAGATTGCCGCCGTAAATCGACGAGCATCCCGTGGCGTTTGCGATGATGGCACGGTCGCCAAACAACTGTGACATCAGCTTGAGATATGGAGTTTCGCCGCAACCGGCGCAGGCGCCGGAGAACTCGAACAACGGCTCCTGAATTTGCTGCTGACGGATGTTACTGACTTTAATATTGCGACGGTCAACTTCCGGAATCTTCAGGAAGAAATCCCAGTTTTCGCGCTCGGGCACGCGCAACGGAGGCTGCGGCACCATGTTGATCGCTTTAAGACGGGTTTCGGCCTTGTTCTTGACGGGGCAAACTTCCACGCAGATGCCGCATCCGGTGCAGTCTTCCGGCGCGACCTGAATCGTGTAATTGAGACCTTGCCACTCTTTGTCGCGGGTCACAGTGGATTTGAATGTTGCCGGGGACCCTTGTAATTCTTTGGAGTCGTAGACCTTGATGCGGATGACCGAATGCGGGCAAACCATGGCGCACTTTCCGCACTGGATGCAGATCTTCTGATCCCACGCAGGGATTTCGAGCGCCAGGTTGCGCTTCTCCCACTTCGCGGTTCCGGTGGGGAAGGTACCATCCACAGGAAATGCGCTGACCGGCAACTCATCGCCGCGTCCTGCGTAGATCATGCCCAGAACATCGCGCTCGAACTGCGGCGCTGAAGGTGAGAACGGCGGAGGCATCTCAATCGAGCTGGTCAGTTCGGCTGGGACTTTCACTTCGAACAAGTGCGCCAGAGTCTCATCGACGGCCTTCATGTTCTGCTGCACGATCTGATCGCCCTTCTTGCCGTAGGTGTCGCGAATCGACTTGCGAATCGCTTCAATCGCCTGGTCCGGCGGCAGGACTTTAGAAATGGCGAAGAAGCACACCTGCAAAATCGTATTCATGCGGCTGCCCATGCCGGTGTCGCGCGCCACTTGATAGGCATCGATCACGTAAAACTTCGCTCGCTTGGCGATAATCTGCTCCTGCACTACGCGTGGGAGATGGTTCCAAACTTCATCGGCGCTGAACGGACTGTTGAGCAGGAACGTGCCGCCCGGAACCAAGGCGCTGAGCATGTCATAGCGCTCAAGGAATATCCATTGATGACAGGCGACGAAGTTGGCGCTTGAGACGAGATAACTGGAGCGAATGGGCTGCGGTCCGAAGCGAAGGTGAGAAATGGTGACTGCTCCGGACTTTTTAGAATCGTAGACGAAATAGCCCTGGGCATAGTTGTCAGTGTTCTCGCCGATGATCTTGATCGAATTCTTGTTGGCGCCGACCGTGCCGTCTGCGCCCAAGCCGTAAAACATTGCCCGGACAACATTGTCCGGCTCGGTGGAGAACTCGTTGTTGTAAGACAAACTGGTGTTGCTAACGTCATCCTGGATGCCGATAGTGAAGTGATCTTTTATTTGGTGATCGGGCTGATCCGCTTTCAGGTTGTCGTAGATCGCCTTGACCATGGCCGGAGTGAACTCCTTCGAGGAGAGCCCGTAGCGTCCGCCCACCACCGCAGGCGGAGTTTGCCGAGGGCTGTAACCGGCTTTCACTCCTTCATGAAGCGCGTTCACGACATCAAGATAGAGCGGTTCGCCAATGGCTCCAGATTCCTTGGTGCGATCGAGGACGGCGATCTTCCGCACGCTGGCTGGCAAGGTTTCCAGGAACGCCTGCACCGGGAAGGGACGGTACAAGCGGACTTTCAGCAGTCCAAGCTTTTCGCCCTGAGCATTGAGATGCTCGATAGTTTCGTGAGCGACCTCGGCGCCTGAGCCCATCATAACGATTACGCGCTCGGCATCCGGCGCGCCTACGTAGTCACACAGGTGATAGGAGCGACCCACTACCTCGGCGAACTTGTTCATTACGGATTGAACCACTTTGGGGCAAGCGTCATAGTAGGAGTTTGCCCGCTCGCGCATCTGGAAGAACACATCGGGATTCTGTGCAGTACCGCGCAGGACCGGGTGATCGGGCGAAAGCGCACGCTGGCGATGTTCGAAGATGCGATCCATGTTGATGAGCGCGCGCATATCGTCTTCCGTGAGCATTTCGATCTTGTTGACCTCGTGCGAGGTGCGGAAGCCATCGAAGAAATGCAAGAAAGGAATGCGCGATTCGAGTGCGGCCGCGTGCGCGATCAGGGCCGTGTCCATGGCTTCCTGCACGGAATTCGAGCACAGCATGGCGAAGCCGGTCATGCGGCACGACATAACATCCGAGTGGTCGCCGAAAATCGAGAGCGCGTGAGTGGCTAACGTGCGCGCCGAAACATGGAAGGCCGTGGGAGCAAGTTCTCCTGCAATCTTGTTCATGTTCGGGATCATGAGCAGGAGACCTTGGGAGGCAGTGAACGTGGTGGCTAGCGAACCGGTCTGCAGCGCGCCATGGACCGCGCCGGCGGCGCCGCCCTCGCTCTGCATTTCCATTACGTGGGGCACCGTACCCCAGATGTTCTGGATTCCCTGCGATGACCACTCGTCCGCCCACTCGCCCATGTTCGAGGAAGGGGTGATGGGATAGATGGCGATGACCTCGTTAACCCGGTAGGCGACATAGGCGACCGCCTCGTTTGCATCCATAGTCTTGAACTTGCGCTTCATGATGAACTGCCTGCCTTCTTACGCATAAAATTTATGTATTTCCTTTGTTTCCATTCGACTGCATAAGCATGGACGACGCCAGAGCTGAACGCAGCAAGGCAGATCACAGACGCATGTGATGTAGATCACAACAGCCTGAATGTGAGGGACATCACATCAGCGTGTGCCCGGCAGCACAGCCAAGCGCCTGATCCGGACCGACACTGATTTCAGACCAAGGAGGCTGGTATGCTCTCGCCATACGGAATGGAGATCGTGGAAAGCTGCCTTACCTGCAAGTTGCGCGCTGATCGGATTTTTTGCGATTTGCCCCCCACCGCACTGCAGAACTTCGAGAACATCAAGTTTGCGACCGCTTATCCCCAGGGGGCTGTGCTGTTTGTGGAAGGGCAGGTGCCAAGAGGCATCTTCGTGATCTGCAAAGGCAGTGTAAAGCTCTCCATTAACTCCCCTAGCGGCAGAACCATGATTGTGAAGCTGGCCGAGCCTGGGGAAGTGCTGGGGCTGAGCGCCACCATCTCGGGTAAACCTTATGAAGTGACCGCGGAAACGATTGACCCCTGCCAGGTCAATTTCGTCAAGCGCGATGATTTTCTGCGGTTTCTGAAGGAAGATGTGGAGGCCTGCTTCAAAGTGGCAGAGCAATTAGGCGAAAAATATCACAATGCTTGCAAGGAAGTGCGCTCGCTCGGGCTATCGCACTCCGCCGCCGAGAAGCTGGCGACGCTGCTTTTGGAATGGAGCTCCAAGAATGGAGAAGGCGCCAAACCGGAGCCCCGGTTGAAGATTCGGCTTACCCACGAGGAAATCGCGCAGATGATCGGAACTTCGCGAGAGACGGTTACCCGGCTTTTTGCGGAGCTAAAGAAGCGCCAGATCGTGCAATCGAAAGGCTCGACCATGGTGATCCGCAACACATCAGCGTTGCGGAGCATCGCAAACCATAACTAGCCGTGGCCCCTCGCCAGTTGCTTGTATGAGTGCAGGCGGAATTGCATGCCTACAACCGGCTGGGGAGAATCGATCCCATCCCCACAGCCCCACAATCATCCCCCCACAATCAAGGGTATTCAGGTTACGTGACTGAGATCACAATTCCGGGTGATGAGAGTCACCGCAGGCAGACGCGTTCCCTTTTATCGTTGCCCCGTGGGTGGACGAAAGCGTTCAAGTGGGGGGTAATCGCAAATGGTTACGTTAAAAGACGACGGGCACCATTCAGGTCAAGCAATCCAAAACAAGCCACGACTGATTTTCTGGGAGTTGACCAAGGGTTGTAATCTGCGCTGCATCCATTGCCGGGCCAGCGCTACGGAGCTGAGTTCTCCCTCCGATCTTACGACCGAAGCGGCAGAGGCGATCATCGATCAGATTGCGGCGGTGTCCACGCCTATCCTGGTGCTGAGCGGTGGGGAACCGCTCTTCCGTTCGGACATTTTCCAGTTGGCGCGTTATGGCACGGACAAAGGCCTGCGCGTGGCGCTGGCCACGAATGGCACGCTGGTTACGAAACAAGTCGCGCAGAAGATTGTCGATAGCGGCGTGCGGCGGGTTGCCATCAGTCTGGACGGTGCCGATGCGCTCACGCACGACACTTTCCGCGGCATTCCCGGCGCTTTCGATGCCGCCATCACCGGTTTCCGCAATCTGAAAGATCTCGGCATGTCGGTGCAGATCAACACTACGATCGCACGCCACAATGCCCATCAGCTTCCACAAGTGCTCGCACTGGCGAAGTCGATCGGAGCGGACGCACTGCACACATTCTTGCTGGTGCCGGTGGGTTGCGGTGTGGATATCGCCGCCGAACAGATGGTTCCGCCGGAAGAGTATGAGCGGATGCTGAACTGGTTCTACGACCAGTCGCTGGAAGGTGGCATCGAGCTTAAAGCCACCTGTGCGCCACACTACTTCCGCGTGGTTCGCCAGCGGCGGGCGGCGGAGCACCGTTCTGCCGCGGCGGCCGCTCAGGCTGCACAATGTGCGGAGGAAGCAACGCAGAGCACCCCAAACAAGGGCCCGCTCGGCTCGGAGTCGCCGAGGATTGGCCCCACAGATATGACGATGCCTGGCTCAACCGGCATCGAGCTCAAACCTCAGGGCATAGGAAAGGCCGTGGGGCATCCTGGAACTCATCCTTCCGACATGAACGCCATGACCAAAGGGTGCTTGGCCGGAACTGCCGTTTGTTTCATCTCGAATCAAGGCGAAGTCTATCCCTGCGGATATTTGCCGGCACTGGCGGGTGATCTGAAGAAACAGCCGTTCGCCGAGATCTGGGAGAACTCGGTGGTATTCAATGAACTGCGCGATGTGAACAACCTGCAGGGAAAGTGCGGCTGCTGCGAGTTCCGCAATGTTTGCATGGGTTGCCGCGCACGAGCTTTTGCCGCCACCGGCAACTATCTCAGTGAGGAGCCTTTTTGCGTCTACCAACCCGGCACGAACGCTTCGAAAGAGAAAGACAGTGTGCCGGCGCGAGTGGCGCACTGAACTCGGTGTTACCGCCCAACTGCGACGAGCAAGTCAGCGCATGGGCAGCGCGTACATAAGGCCGCCTTCGGTCCACAGCTGGTTTGGGCCGCGCGGCAATTTCATCGCTGAGCCTGAGCCGAGGTTGCGCTCGAACATCTCGCCGTAGTTTCCCACCGCCTCGATGACGCGGGCAGCCCAGGCATCGTCGAGCCCAATCAATTGACCGTAGCCGCGCCGGCTGCCGAGCAAACGTCCGATCACCAGATCGTCACTCTTCTTCATCTCCTCGACATTCGACTGCATGACTCCGCTCTCCTCTGCCTGAATCAAAGCCTCGACCGTCCAGTTCACAATCGTGGCCCATTGCGGATCATCGAGCAGATAGGTCGGCGCCAACGGATCTTTGGCGATGACGTCTGGCAAAATTTCGAAATTCTTTGCCATGCCTTTAAAAGCGATCCGCTCGTAGGCCAGTTGCGAGACGTCAGCAGTAACGGCGGCGCAGTTGCCGGTGATGAGTGCCGCCTCCATCTCGCCCTCTTCCTGAAAAGGAAAAGGCAGCCACTTGATCTTCTGGCGCGTCATGTAACTTCCCAGTTGATATTCGATCTCAGTGCCGCCAAGGAAGCAGACTTTCTTCCCCGCTAAATCCTCTGGGGAAGTGATTCCCATCGCCTTATTCACCAGAAATCCCTGGTAGTCATAAAAAATGGGCCGCGCGAAGCCGAAGCCTGTGTTTGCAGAGTTGAGGAAATTCGGAGATCCGCTGGCAAGAAGGGCGATCTCGCCCGATTTCAAGCCCTTCAGCGCATCCTCTTCGTCGCGATACGACTTGACGGTGAATTTCGCATTTGCCCCAAGCACCGCGACGGCTACCGCCTTGCATATATCCAGGTCGAGAAGTGCGTGATTTCCATGCGCGTCCTGTGTGGACCATTCGGGCTCTTCGATATTGACACCACAGGGCAACGAAGCACCAACCTTAACTTTATTCAGTGTTGCCCCAGCGTGTGCCGGCGTGGTGGTTGTAGCCACAAGGCATACAAATAGAATTACTGAAATCCTGCTCATTCGAGTTCTGCTCCTCCAAGAACATTAGCTGAGGCGTGCAAAAAATCCGGCGACCGGAAAGAATCCGGCCGCCGGAGTAAGTGGTTGAAAGATCCCTTAGTTCGACGGCCAGCCACCCTCGAACGGAACACCAGGGTTGGCGCCCGGCCGGGGATTGACGTCCTGAGGTGCCGGATCCAGTACTCCGCCCGCGACTACGTCGGTCGGAACGATCTGCAGAATGCGGCAACCTTGTCCACCGAAGTGGGGCAGGGCGAATTGAGAGTGTGGAATCATCGCGTACTGAGCTGGCAATGGCGGCACTTGACCGGTTAAGCGGCCATTGTCAAACGCGCTGAACATGTCACCGACGCCGGGAGTGAGTGCGTCGGAGGGTCCAAGGTACTTCTGGCCATAGGTCTTCTTGCCCAAAGCGCGAGCCGCCGCTTCGTCGGGAAGTTCGGCAAGCGGAGTCAGATTAAAGAGCTCATCAATGAATTTGATGATCGAGCCATGCTCGGTAGCTTCATGGGAGATTCCGTGTACGACACCATAGGGCGAGATCACGATCGCGGGAATGCGCGGACCCTGATCGAGAGCGACGCCGTTGGGATCGAAGGAACGAATTGCCGGTTGCGTGTGATCGTAGAGACCATCCGATTCATCGTAAGTAATGATAATGGCGCTCTGCGACCAGTACGGGCTGGCTGCGATCGCATTGATCGTGTCGCCCAGAAGGGCTTCGCTGATCTGCGCGTCGGAGTAGCCTGGGTGATCGTCGTTGCCAGTGAAAGCGGCTTGCACGGCCGGGCTGGGTGAGCGGGGAATGAGGCCATCAATGTTGCCAAATCCGCCGCGGACGTAATAGACTCCGCCGCTTCCGGTGCCGGACAGGGCGGTCGCATTGAGCGCGGTGAAGAAGTCGCCGAGGCCCTTCATGTGCGCTGCAGTCTCGTTCGGGTTGTTGGCCTCATAGCCGAAGTACTGTGGCGCATCGTGATGGGCGACATAGGTGACATTGGTGGTTACGCCGGCGGGATCGGTCGGCTCGTGATCATAGCCTTCCTCATACCAGGCCCAATTCACCGGTCCGTGCGTGCTGCCGGCGATCTTCTTGATGTCCGCTTGCACGTCCAGAAGATCGAACGCGGGGTTCGAGTCATTGGCCGTGATGCTCTCAATTTGGTTTCCCATGAACGAGAGCCCCAAACTGGCATAGGTCTGGTTGGAAGCAGGGTTGGTGCTCGCAGAACCTCCGCCCTCTGTGGGTTGTTTCTTCCCCGTGGGAGTAAAGACGTCCAGAGCGGAGCCCCAGAAAGGTTGTGGATCGCCGACTACCGGCAAGGCCGCGTTGGTCGTGTTGATATTGAGGCCCAACTGTGGATGCTTCACCCACTGGGTTACGCCTGACTGGCCTGAGAACATGGCGAGGGCATTGGGCGTGGAAGGTCCGATCACGGTGTCGAAGAAGTTGTCGAAAATCGTGAAGCGATCCGCGTAATTCCACAGAAATGGAACGGTATTGCAGTCGATGTGGCTGACGATCAGTTCGCCCCTTTGCACCTGGGCCTCCGACGGAGGCGGTCCGCTGTAAGTGCACGAAGTCTCTGAAGTGCAGGTCAGTGTCCCGGAGAGGCCTTCCTCAGTGAAGGCATAGCGATCATTCTGGGCAACGTTGCTGGAGTTCAGATTCAGCTTAGCGGCGATGGCGGTGTGGCCGTGATTCACCGAATCCGTGTCCTCAGGGTACAGAGGCACCGTGGCGCCAAGGACGTTGGTGATCGAAGTTGGCATCAGGAACGGCGAGATGGTGCTGACCGTGCCGTTCGTCAGAACGATCGGCTGCACAAGGCCAGGCGTTTGGGAGGCGGGTTGAGAGAACAATCCACGGGCTCCAGGGTAGGTGCCGAAGTGGAAATCAAAAGAACGGTTCTCCTGGAAGAGAACGAAGACGTACTTGATATTGTTCTGCAGCAGAGCGAGTTTCTGAGCATGGGTGAGAACAGGTGCGGCGTCGATGCTACGGGTGTAGCGGGCGACTTCAGCGCTTGATCTCGGAGCGATCTCGACAAGTTTGTTCTGGGCTGCAACTCCGTCACTCTTTGCGTTTTGGGCTAGGGTGGAGGCTGGCTGCATCGTCAATGCAGCCACCAACAGCGAAGCGCAACTCGACTTCATCCATTCTTTGGTATGCATACTTCTTCCTCTCTTCTTTTTTCTTATGATTCTTTGTGATCGAGAGCCTGGTGCTCACCTGGGATTTCGCCGGGGATACCGCAAGAGCGGGGTCCAGCGAGGAAAGAACTTCCTCTTGTCGTATAGCAGGAGTGTGTGACTGGAACTTTGAGCTGGCGTGAACAGATGATGAAAATTTCTCGGAAGACCAACTTCCTAAAGTGATTAGTGTCACCAGGAGATGTGACAAACTCTACTGAACTTTGGCGGGTACCGCGCTTTGGCGCGTGATTAGCGCCAAGAGATGAGCGCCAAGAGAAAAGTTCACGCGAACTTGGTCGGCGCAAAAGCACTCATGCGATCCCGCCGTGAGTCGAGCGCTACCTGGCGATCCTGTGTTTGCCTCGGTGTCTCAGTGGTCAAATGAACTTTCCAAGGGGCCAAAAGAAACGAGGCCAGCGTTATATCCCGCCTATCAGAAAGTTGGATTCCAAGGCGGCTTTTATGCCCGCGTTCGATTGGCAAATGACGGAGCCGGCTCTGGAATCGGCGCGTCAATTCACCCCAATCGCGGGTGAGACTCCGCAGCCACCACCCCCAAATCCCGCTGTTTCAACAATAAACCATCCTAACTATAAGATAAAAAAGGCAAATCTCTCGTTCCCAGGAAAAGCTCCGTTTGGCCCGCAGAGTGCTTTTCATAAGAGTAGCGGGGAGGAGTTAACGCTTTGGAACCCACTCTGATGGTCGTTGGCCTGAACTACCGCACAGCCCCAGTCGGGGTTCGGGAGCGTTTCTGGATCAGCGAAGACCGCCGTTACCAAGTCCTGGTGCAATTGTCGCGGGCCGAAGGAATCGACGAAGTTATTGTATTGGCCACCTGTAACCGCACCGAGTTCCTGCTGTGGGTGAACGACGTTACCTTGGCAGCCAACTCGGTGATGCGGCTGCTTGGCGCGGAATATGGACTCAAGCTGTGCGAGTGGAAGCACTTCTACCGCTTGCTGGACGAAGCGGCGCTCTTGCACATCTTCCGGGTCGCTTCGAGCCTTGACTCGATGGTGGTCGGCGAGCCGCAGGTCATCTCCCAAGTGAAACAGGCTTGGCAGCAGGCGCAGAAGGTTGGGGTAACCGGCAGGTTCCTGGATGCTGTGATGCAGAAGGCGCTCACGGTCTCGAAGCGAGTGCGGAGCGAAACGGCGATTGGCAACGCGGCGGTCTCGATTCCTTACGCCGCTGTGGAACTCACACGCCAGATTTTCGGGACGCTGGAAAACAAGAAAGTGTTGCTCCTGGGCGCGGGCAAAATGTGTGAGCTCTCAGCCCGCGGGTTGCTCAACCGCGGCGCCAGCTCCGTCAAAGTGATCAACCGCACACTCGAGCACGCCGCTGAGTTGGCCACGAAGCTGGGTGGACAGGCGATCTCTTTTGAAGAGCGCTGGCAGCACATGGCTGAGGCCGACATCATCATCAGTTCGACCTCCTGTCCGCACACGATTTTGAGCCGCGAGGAAGCCGAGCTCATGCTTCGCGGGCGCAAGGATCGGCCGCTGGTGATCGTGGACATTGCGATGCCGCGTGACATTGACTCCGCGGTGCGCGAAGTGAAGGGTGTTTTCCTCTATGACCTTGACGACCTGGAAAACGTGGTAGACCACAATACGGGTGAGCGTGAAACTGCCGCCGCCGAAGCACAGAAGATTCTGCAAGCCGAGGCGCAAGGCTTCCGCCGCAAGCTGATGGCGGAGCGTGTGGTGCCAACCATTGTTGCACTGCGCCAGCGGCTGGACGAGATTTGCCGGCAAGAACTGGATTCCTTCCGACAAGAGAACGGGCCTTTTTCCAAGGACCAGGATGAAATGTTAGACGCAGTCATGTCCCGTATGACGCAGAGGGTCGCAGGGTCCCTGGCCCGTGAACTCAAGGAACTTCCAGAAAAGGTGGAGCAGGAAAAAATGACGGCTGCTTTGCGGCGGCTGTTCCACTTGCAAACGCCTCAAGCGGCGCTTGTCGGCACCATATCCCAGTAAGTCTTTGTAAAGAGTAGTAGCGAAGACATGGCCAACGCCGAGCGAGATGCATTCCTTCCCAAGGCTGCTTGGACTGAGATCTTTGAAACAAACGACTTCGGGGCGCGGCGAGTTGGCTTGTGCCAAGCGTCACGGCCTCGGCCATGATTGCGCAGGTGACGGGCTGTGGACAAGGTTAGATGTCACACTGGGCGTGCGGAATTTGTTGGGCGCTTGTTGGGCCAGCCGCGATTTATAGCTTGCGTTTTTCACGCACACCAACGATAAATACAGGCAAGTTATGATCCGTCGCTGGTGCGCCCTTTCTCTTGCTTTTGTGCTGATGCCGTTTGTGGCTGGCCGCGCGCAAACGTCACCGCCTCACGGCCCCGCCAGGGACGATTATTCCCAAGAGGCCTCTGTCATTGAACAGTTATCGACCAAGGTTGCCTTCGACAACGACGGGAACCTTACCCGTGAGCAAACCAGCCGGGTACGCGTGCAGACCGACGCTGGCGTGCAACAGTGGGGCCTGCTGAACTTTCCATATCAGTCCGCCACGCAGACTGTCGAGATCGATTACGTGCGTGTGCGCAAGCCCGACGGCACCATAACGATAACGCCGGCGGACAATGTGCAGGATTTGGACTCAGAAATCACGCGCAGTGCTCCTTTCTATAGCGATCTGAGGGAGAAACACGTTGCCGTGAAAGGGTTGGGCAAGGGCGACATTCTCGAATATGAGGCCCACTGGCACGCCACGAAGTCGTTGATTCCGGGGCAGTTCTGGTTCCAATACAGTTTTCACCACGACGGCATTGTGCTTGGCGAGCGCTTGGAGATCTGTGTCCCCGCCGAGCGCGCGGTCAAAGCGAAGGGACCGCAAGCGACGCAAACCATCGCCACTGAAGCGGGTTCCCGAATTTATGTCTGGACCTACCCTAAACTGCAAAACAGCAAGGAGCCGGGGAGCGATGAGAAAAAACAAACGGAAGCAGCGCTCGGGCGACTTCCTCCACCCGACGTCCAAATCAGCAGCTTTCAAAGCTGGGAAGAAGTAGGCCGCTGGTACTGGAACCTGCAAAAAGACCGCATCGAACCTGCCCCGGCCATCCGCGCCAAAGCTGCGGAACTCACTAAGGGCATGACGGATGATGCTGCAAAGCTGCGCTCGCTTTACAGCTTCGTGAGCTTGCGGTACCGCTATATTGGAATAGCGTTTGGCATCGGACGATATCAACCGCACGCCGCCGACGATGTCCTCACCAATAGCTACGGCGACTGCAAAGACAAGCACACGCTACTGGCTTCTTTGCTTCAGGCTTCGGGCATTACCCTCTATCCTGCGCTCATCAATTCCAGTTGGAGACTCGATCCCGAGGTTCCGTCGCCGGCGCAATTCGACCACATTATTGGCTACCTGCCGCAGAGCAAAGACAAAGAAGCTATCTGGCTCGACACCACCATAGAGGTTGCGCCTTCCGGCTATCTGGTTACACGTCTGCGCGACAAGCAGGCGTTGGTTATGTTGGGAGAGAGGTCGATACAGCTGCTGACCACGCCCGCCGATCCGCCTGTCCCCAGCACGCAGGCCTTCACAATCGATGGCAGGCTCAGCGACGACGGCACGTTCGACGCGAAAGTTGAGGACACGACTCGAGGGGACAGCGAGGTTTTGATGCGTGCGGCCTTCCGTCAGGTGCCGCAACCCCAGTGGAAAGATCTGGTGCAGCAAATTTCGTACGGGCTCGGTTATTCGGGAACCGTGAGCGACGTCAGCGCAAGTGCACCCGAAGCGATCGGGGAACCTTTTCATTTTTCTTATTCCTACAACCGCAAAGAATATCCCGACTGGAAGGGCGATCATCACTTTACCGTTCCTGGATTGCCGTTCTTCATGCCGCCAGTCAGGGACGATGCAAAGTATCCGATCTGGCTTGGACCTACCATGGAGACGGTGTCAGATTCCAAAGTGGAGCTGCCCAAGGGCTATACGCCGCAGACGCCCTCCCATGTGGATCTGAAGTACGACTTCGCGGAATACCACGCCTCTTATTCCCGGGATCAGGGTGTGCTGATCGCGAAGCGCCGGCTGCTGATTAAGCTGCACGAAGTTCCGGCCGCCGAGTTCGATGACTATAGAAGTTTTCTCAAGAACCTACAGAACGACGTGAACCAATACGTTCAGACGGCGGCGTACGGCGCGTCGGTTGTTCTAAACCCGCCAGTCATCCCGAACGGGTCGTTTATTCCGGATGCTTCCGGTGTAGCACGTTTGCGCGAGTTCATGAGCGGTATTGCGGAATTGCCGCCGAGCCTCTCTCCCGATGCGACCCAGTCGGAAGGTGATGGCCGCAATGCCCTAGGACTAGGTGATCGTCCGGCTGCCATGACCGCATTCAAGCGGGCCGTGGAATTGGATCCAAAGTTTACGCGGGCTTGGCTGATGTTGGGAATTGTGTACATGACATCGGGGCAGAGCGATTCCGCTCTCGACGTTTTTCGCAAAGCCATCGACTCCGACCCCAAACAGGTGGTGGCGCGCAGGACCTACGCTATCGCGCTTGAGCATTTGCGCCGCGCCGACGTAGCTATGGATGCCTGGCGTGAGGTGTTGAAAATCGCCCCGGAGGATCTCCGGGCGAACACTGAATTAGGGTCGATGCTCGTGCAGCAGAAGCGCTACGCCGAGTCCTTGCCCTATCTTGAAACGGCCGCGAAAAGCGACCCTTCGCCCGCCGCCGAAAATCTTCTCGGGACCGCATACTTGCAAGCCGGGCAGATCGTCAAGGGCACCGCGATTCTAGAAAAAGTTGTGGCAGCCGACGCAAAGCCGGAGATTCTGAACGATATCGGTTACGAACTTGCCGACGCCAACGCCAGTCTATCCAAAGCTTTGGAATACGCACGGCAGGCAGTCGACAAGCAGGAGAAGGAATCCCTCGATGTAGAACTTTCCAACCTTCTTCCCGAAGATCTGAAGTGCACGCAGAAGATCGGTATGTTCTGGGATACTTTGGGATGGGTACATTTTCGTCTCGGGAATCTTGATCAGGCGGAAGGCTACATCTACGCGGCGTGGCTGCTATCGCAATCGGAGGTCGTCGGCAATCACCTGGGCCAGATATACGAGCAGGAAAAAAGAACGGAGAATGCAATCCACATGTATCGTCTGGCCCTAGCCTCACCTGGGGCTCGTGCTTTTGGCGATGGAGAAGAGGAAATCCGCCACCGTCTCGAACACCTGACCGGCACAGCGCTGCAGCAGCTTAGCGGCGATCCGAGCGGCAGTGAATTGAGCCAGTTGCGCAGCGTCAAGCTCAAACGGCTGGTCCCAGGATCGGCGACGGCAGAATTCTTTCTGCTCTTCAGCCCCGGCCCGAAGGTGGAAGATGTGCAGTTCATAAGCGGTTCAGAAAAACTTAAGTCCGTTGGCAAGGCGCTATCAGAGGCAAAGTTCCAGATAAGTTTTCCTGAGGGCAGTTTCGCCCGTCTCGTGCGGCGCGCAATCCTGACGTGTTCGAGCGTTTCGGGATGCGAAGTTGTCCTGCTTACTCCAGATTCGGTCAATTCTGTGAACTGATGAAATTAAGTTTCCGGTCCGCAATTTCTTCCAGTGATTCTCTAAGAGATCGACGGTCTTCACTACTCCTCAGCCACGCCGGCCTGCGCACCTTCTTCATCACCGCGGATCAGGCCGAATTTCTTTAGCTTGTAGCGCAGGGCGTCGCGGCTGATGTCGAGCAGCTTGGCGGCGTGGGTCTGGTTGCCGTTGGCTTGACGCATGGCCAACTCGACCATCGCGTGCTCGACCTCTTCCAAAGATGTTCCGCCTTCCGGGATATATAGCCGGGGCAGGCTTCGGCCGTTGGGCAATGGCTGTCCGCCGTCGGCGGGTGAAGTTCGCTCAAAGACGGTGCGGCCGCCCGATTCGCCGACGGAAAATGGCAGATACAACGGACGCAATAGCGGTTCCTCCTCCAGGATCATGCCGCGCTCGATGGTGTTTTTCAGCTCGCGCACGTTGCCCGGCCAGTTATGACTGAGAATAAGGCGGCGAGTGTCATCCGTAATGCCACGAATTGATTTCTTGAACCTGCGGTTGTAGCGGTCGATGAAGAAATCCACCAGAGGCAGGATGTCTTCTTTTCGATCGCGCAACGGTGGAATGAAGATCGCGATAATGGCTAGCCGATAGTACAGATCCTGACGAAACTGACCTTCGCGCACTGCCTTTTCGAGATCGCGGTTGGAGGCGGCGATCACGCGTACATCCACCTGCATGTCTTTGATGCCGCCCACGCGGCGGATGACCTGGTCTTCCAGCACGCGCAGCAACTTCGCTTGCAGCAGCGGAGAGAGTTCGCCGATCTCGTCGAGAAAAAGCGTACCGCCGTCAGCGGCCTCGAACAACCCTTTCTTCATCTGTTTGGCATCGGTAAACGCGCCTTTTTCGTGGCCGAAGAGCTCGGCCTCCATCAGCGTTTCTGGAATGGCTGAACAGTTGATCGCTACGAATGGTTTTTCCTGGCGCGAGCTTTCGTAGTGGATGGCTTTGGCGATGAGGTCCTTGCCAGTGCCGCTTTCCCCTTGAATCAGAATCGTAGTAGCTTCGCTGGCCGCGACTTTGCGCACGAAGTTCATCAGTTCGATCATCTTCGAGGAAACGCTGACTACGCTCTCGTAGCCGGCTCCGCGGCGCACCTCACTTCGCAGGGTTTGGACCTCGGTGCGAAGGCTGGTGGCCTCGAGCGCGTTCTTGATGGTGACGTGAAGCTCATCGAAATCGACCGGCTTGCCCACAAAGTCATAAGCTCCGAGCTTGAGTGCAGCTTTGACATCATCGAGTTGAGGATCGGCGGTGATCATGATGACGGCGCGGGCGTCGCCGCTTTTCTTAAGTTGATCCAGCACCTCGATGCCGGTGAGGTCAGGCATGCGCACGTCGAGCAGGACGAGATCGGGCGATTCGTGTTGCGCGAGCTTCAGCGCCGGGACGCCGGCATCGGCCTCGATCACGTGGTATCCCCACTCTTCGCACTTCTGGCGCAGCGACCAGCGCACCAGGCGCTCGTCGTCGACGACCATGATTTTCTCGGCAGGCATCGGTGTTTAATTTACTACGAAAGGGAGGGAAACTGCTCTCGCAACTCGTCGGGCGGGACAGGATTTAGGAGGCTGCAGTTATAACATTGGGCATCTGAAAGGGCAGCAGCACGATGAACTTGCTTCCAGACCCTACTACGCTGTTGACTTCGATGCGACCATGATGATCTTCGACGATACGGCGAGCGAGAGACAAGCCAAGGCCTGTGCCATTACCCTTGGTAGTGTAGAAAGGCCGGAAAATATTCGGTAGATTCTGAGCAGAGATGCCACGACCCGTGTCGCTGACAACCACACTGGCGTAACCTTCCCGCGAGCCGATCTCAACCCGCACCGTGCCAGCTCCCTCCATGGCCTGGACCCCATTCAACAGCAGGTTCAGAAGCACCTGATGGATTTGATCGCTGTCGTGCTCAACTTCAGGCAGATCGGGCTGCTTTTGCAGTTCGATCTTGATTGGTTTGGAGAGCACCTGCTGTCGAGCCAGCATCACGGCATGTTCCACAGTAGTGTTGAGGTTACTGCGGCGAATCTCCGGCCGTCGAGGCCGCGCGGTTTCCAGAAGATCGGTCAGTGTGCGGCTGATGCGCGTGATTTCCAGGCGAACATCTTTCACGACCGCCCGGGCCGGACTGGTCGCAGGCAGATCGCGGCCGACGATTTCAATCACCCCTGCGATTCCGGCCAGAGGATTGCGAATTTCGTGGGCTAAACCTGTGGCCAACTCGCCGAGCGTCGCCAGGTGCTCGGCACGAGATATCTGCGTGCGATGCAGGCGCTCGATCTCTTCCCGGCTCTCGCGCAACTGCAGCATCATGTGATTGAAGTTACGGCCGAGGTCTCCGATTTCGTCGTTGCGCTTGGAAAAGCTGACTGCAACATCCAGGTTGCCCTCGCTCACCTGCTCCATTTTCTCCTGCAATTCGACCATGGGACGCTGAATTAAGTAAGCCAGCACGAACATTGACACGGCGCAGATGGCAACAGCGCCCGCTCCTGCAACGATCAGTACGGCGTGGCGTTCCGGATCCCGTAAAGATACCGTCGCAAGAGTGAAGAGTAACAGTCCTGCCAGCAGCACGAAGCCTATCGGCAAGATTGCTTTGAGCTGCCAGTTGACGCGCACGGAGCTCAATCGAAAATCTTCTTTCTGCGACGATTCTGCGGACATAATGTACTCGGCTTTCCCCGGCCTGCGCGACACAGCCGTTGTGTGGGAGATTTCAGGCGACGTCTCAGTCGCCGTAGATTTAAGGTGGCTAGGCATAAGCATGGAGCCCGGGAAGCAAATAGGTGACTCCAAAGAAAGTGAACATCACCACAGCGAAGCCCAGGATGGCGAAGTAAGCAGCGAGCCGTCCTCGCCACCCGCGGGTGATTCGCATGTGCAAATAGCCGGCATACACCAGCCACGTAATCGCCGCCCAGGTTTCTTTGGGATCCCAGCTCCAGTAAGAGCCCCAGGTGCGATTGGCCCAGTAGGCGCCCGCCGCGATCATCAGGGTGAGTAAGGGAAATGCGATCGCGATGGTCTTGTAGGTGATGCGGTCGAGTTCGTCCGCGCTAGGCAGCATCCGTTGCAGGTCATCCCGCCGCCACAGCAGCAAGAGATAGAGTAGGGAGACAAAGATTCCGCCCACGATGCCGGATAGTATGAAAGGGCTCGCTGCCAGACTGGTTTGGAACAAACCATCAGCGTCGAGCGAAGTATAGCGGCCATCGCGGGCACGTAAAACGAAAAACAATAAGGCCATTACCTGGAGCAGGATGCTCAGAAAAACGGCCTTATTGGCCGTGTCGAGCAGGCGCACATCGTGAGTCTTGCGCCAGATCAAGTAAAGGACCGAAGGTGCGGCCACCGCCGCTAACACAAGCAGGAGCATCCAGCCGAGATCAGGAATCACCACGAAAAGCCGTACGCCCTTGGACAAGAATACTTCCGATTTTTCTTCCGGGTTCCACGCTACGACGCTGAGGCCTCCCCATTTTTCGAAGCGAGTCAGCACGCCCACATAGGTGGCGACGGTAAACAGGCTCGTCGCCGCCAGAAATGTTTCGGTCTTCATTTTGTCCTGGATCAAGAACATCATAGCCAGGGCGAAGCTGAGTGCACAGGCTGCATAGGCCAGCATGGCCAGGGTTACGTGCACGTGCAGCCAGGTCGATTGCAGCGCTGGCACCAGCGGATGCACTTCAGTCCGCAGCAACTGCATCAGCACAACGCCGACGATTGCCACCGGCATGGTCACCGTTCCGATGACCTTCACTCCATATTTTTTTTCGGCAACCAATGTGAGCACGGCGAGCGTCCACACGAACATGAGTAGCATTTCGTAGATGCTGGCGAACGGCGGATGTCCTGCCTCATACCAGCGGCGCGCCACCGCGCCGGTGGTGGCCAGCAATCCCACCCAGGTGGACAGGGACGCGAAGCGAATGTAGGAAGGAGTGCCGGTGATTCCGAATGCCAGGTAAAGCGTTCCCGCGCCGACGTAGAAAATGAGCGCCGCGTAGAGCAGGTTGGAATCGTTGAGCAGATTACCGCTCTTGACCACGTTCAGAAATGCCATGAATAACAGGAACGCGACGCCCAATCCCACCATTACCACCAACGTGGAACCTGTCGCTGCTGGTTGCTGTTCAACTCTTGCGACTTGTGCCATAACACATCCTCCGTGCCGGGTCTCACCTGCCGGCGAGTGCACTAACAGGCGCCTCGGCGTCTGCCTGCACTGAGATTTTGAGTTCGGATTCGACTTGTTCAACCAGTTCGCGAAAGCGGTGCTCAAACACATCTTTATTCTTGTTGGCCGTTCCGCCGATCCAAAGTTTTAGCTGGCCGCGTGCGTCGCGCACCGGCACAGCCCACACCCGTACGTGAACGAAGTAGAAGACCAGAGCCAGACCAAGACCCATCACGACCACGCCGGCCCAGACCGCCCACTGCCCAGGCTCATGCGAAACCTCTAGGCCGGTGAAATAAGCCATCTGTATGTCCTTGCCTTCGAATGAATAGGGTGAAGATGCGTTCTGCTCAAGCCCTGGAATTGGCGGCAGCCAGACGTTGAGGGGCTGGCCCGATTTCTTGGATTCCACTACCAGATGGGCGGCTGGATTCTCCAAGTCGTTGGAGCGGGCGTAAACCTGTCCATCGCCCACCACATAGTCGGGAATGAACTCGGCGAGCCGAACTGTAGTATCCGCATCCAAAGGGAGGGTCTCGCCCAATCCAATCGCGATTTCCTTGGAGCCCTGGCCATAGCGCTGAGTAGCGTTGAGAATCAGCCGGTCAATCTTTCCGGTTCTGCCGTAGCTTGCCTGGTAAAAGCGAATTCCGTTATAAACCAGCGGATCGTTGACCACGATCTGCTTGCGCTGGATTACTTGCCCATCCTTCAGAACTGCCAGATCGGACCACCAGCGTTTCGGACTGCCATCGGCATAGTTCTCCTGACCCGCGCCGTCACAGCGGACGGCAAACGGCAGAGTCCGTCTGCTGCCTTTCTGTGGGTCCACCTGGCTTGTCTGCTGCCCGCGCGTGAGGGTGACGAATCCGCGCCAGCCGAACAACGCATCGGCGATGCCTCCAAGAAAAATAAGGAGCAAGCTGGCATGCACGATGTATACCGCCAATTCAGAAATGCGATTACGTTCGCCGAAAAGAGAAAAACTGTTTTCGCGAACAATTCGCTCCGGCCTGAAACCAGCTTTCTGCAACACCCGATCGGTGACGCTCAAGGCTGCTTCTTCATCTTGAATCGGAATCAACTTATGGTGGGGGAGGGCTTTGCGGAAACTCTCGTCCGGACTCTTATAAGGACGCGAAAAAAATCTCCAGGCATTGGGGAAGCGCTGAATAGAAGCCGAGATGATGCTGAGACTCACCAAGCTGAGAAGCAATATGAACCACCAGGCATGAAACACATCGGTCAGGCTTAACCCGTCGAGCAGACGCAGCACTTGTGGCGAATAGGCGCGCTGCATCTCATCGACATCGGTCGCAGGGCGCTGCAGAATCACTGTTCCAGCCGCTGAGAGAATGACAACCAGAATCAGTAGAATGACGCCGGTCTTAATCGCGCCGAGCGTCTGCCAGATTTTCCGATGTACGGAGTGAATGCTTGCCCCCATATATTTCCCCTTCCCCAACTAGGGAAAGCACGTTTCCCGCCATTGTCGGAAACTCAAGCGAAGTTATTGAAATTGCGGGGATAAGGGAGACAAACTGCTCGTTAATCCATACTCGCTGTGAGCTATATCACACATGCTCCGTGAGGTTGCGAAGGAATTTGGCGCAGCATGATGCCGCGGGGCCCGAGTTGTGCGCAGGAATTTTTGTCGCAGAGATTGGAACGTCGCACCGGAAGCTCCCAACGCGAAGGAACCTCTTGCGTGACAAAGATCACAACACTTGGGTGGCCCACGCCAGAAATACTTGAGTCATTTCACCAGTGCCACTGTGGGAGAATCCTCATTTTGATGACTTTCTCAACAGTTGCAACTTTGCAAGAGATTCTCCAAAACCTGACAAGCTATCTGTTTTCATATCTGTACGATGAGTACACAAGATTTTGGCAGATTGGCGCTTAAGGCCGAATTCGTGCACAATTGCGGACAAGGTATTGTCTGAGTGACTCTGACCTGCTCCAACACGCACTTCAAAATCGCAACGCGATTCAGGCTGTTTGGATTGTTTGCCCTTTCGGTCATACTCGCCGGGACGGCCCAGGCGGTTCAACATCCGGTACCACTCGATCCGAAAGCTGATCCTTCCACCTGCATTGCCTGCCACGAGGACAAGACGAAAGGTAAGGCGGTCCACTCTGCGATTGCGATGGGTTGCACCAGTTGTCATGAAATCCGAACCAATAAGGATGTAACCCGGGTGAAGTTGATCACCACGACCCCTTATGGTTTATGCCTGACCTGCCACGCCGAAAAGAAGGCGGCTGATATCAAAGGTACGGTGCACAGTCCAGCGGTTCGGGACTGCCTCAAGTGCCACGACCCCCACAGCTCGGATAATAAGAATCAGTTGCTGAAGCCAGTCTCCGGTGACCAGAAAGAGAACCTTTGCCTGAGCTGCCACCAGACCGGCTTGAATGTTCCGGCAAAGGGCAGCCGGCACGCAGCCCTCGACATGGGTTGCGACACCTGCCACGTTACCCATAAGACTGGCGAAGTGGGGAAGGTAGAGTTTGATTTTCATTTGACGAAGTCCACACCGGCCCTCTGCCTCGACTGCCACGATGCTAAGAGCGCAGAACTGCAAAAGGCGCACCAGAATCAGCCCTTCGACAAGGCGGATTGCCTCACCTGCCATGACCCTCATCAGTCAGACGCTCCCAAGTTGATGGCAAAATTCATGCACCCGCCCTTCGCCGACAAGCAGTGTGAAGTCTGCCACGCGCCGGCCAAGGATGGGAAAGTCGTGCTGACACAGGCCGACGCCAAGTCGCTTTGCGTAACTTGCCATTCCGACAAGACAGAGCTCATCGAGAAGGCAAAGGTGCAACATCCGGGAGCGGCGGGCGATTGCACCGGTTGCCATAGCCCTCACGCTAGCCGGCAGCCGGGACTTCCCAAGACCAATGCGGTGGATATCTGCCTGGGCTGCCACAGTGACATTGCCGATCTCGCCAAGAAGCGCGTGCACCACCAACCGGCGTTCCAGCAAGGATGTGGAACCTGTCACGAACCGCATGGCGGCGAAAACCTGCACCTGCTGCGGGCGAGCACCACCAACGCGCTGTGCCTCGAGTGCCACGGTCCTGACGCTGATCCAAAGACAGTGGAAGGCCAACATCTGGTCACGATTTTTGACGGCAAGGTGAAGCTGCCGGAGAACTACTTCAACAAGGTCACGATTTTGCCGCTCAAGTACGGCATGGGACATCCGACCGCGCAGCACGCGGTTGTCGACGTAATGAATCCGAAGACCAAGGCGACGATCCCCATCAATTGTCTGACCTGTCATCAAGCGCACTCCGGCAATGAGGAAGGAATGCTGGTGAAGGACCAAAAGAACAATATGAACTTCTGCAAGACCTGCCACGCGAATGGATTGGATCTGACGGACGTGAAGGTTGGAGGGCAGTGACATGTTGAAACATCGGACAAATTCGCCTCGGACTTCGCCTCGAACATATTTGCCTCGGACATGGAGACTCACCACAGCCCTGATCAGCTTGCTGGCAATGCTCTTTGCGTTGGCTTCACCTGTGCCGCTCCGTGCGGACAAGAAGAAGCCCGCCGCGGCCCCGGTCAAGCCGGGTGACCAGCGGGTGAAGGCCTATTTTGATATCAGCAAGATCATTTGGCCGAATCCCCCGGCAATCACGAGGGTCAAGTTCCTCGATCTCTTCACCGGGGAAAAAATCGATTCCAAAATGTTTGCCAAAGAGAAGCCCAAGCAAAAATGGATGGATCGCCTGGCCGGGCAGCAGAACGCCGACGACATCAAAGTTACCGACCTTCCCTTTCAGCTGATTCGCACCTACGGAGTAGGCGTGGATTCAAAGGGCAAAATCTATGCGGCCGACCAAGCCGTGGGCGCGGTCTTCATTTTCGATCCCGAGACCAAGAATGTCCAACTGATCGGCAACGGCAAGCAGGCAAACTTCGCTCTGATCGTGGGCGTGGCGCTGGATGACAATGATCGCCTCTTCGTCAGCGACGCCAAGCTGCATCACGTGCTCGTCTTCAACCCGAAGCACGAGGCGGAAGCGGTTGTCGGAACGGAGGTGTTGGTTCGTCCCGGCGGCATTGCTCTTGATCGGGAGAACCGGTTCCTGTACGTGGCCGATGCCGGCCTGGACGTCGTCGATGTCTTCGACGCCGACACCTTCAAGCTATTGCGTCAGATCGGCAAGCCCAGCAAGAAACACAATCAGACTGATCCCGGAACTTTCTCTCTTCCCGAATGCGTGGCCGTCGATAGCGAAGCGAATCTGTATGTCACTGACACCTTTAACAACCGCGTTGAGATCTTCGACGCCGATGGTGGCTTCATCAGCATGTTCGGCAAGAACGGCGACGGGCCAGCGGATCTGGAGCGGCCCAAGGGCATTGCGATCGATAGCGATAACCACATCTGGGTGGTCGACGATGCCCAGGACAAAGTCAAAGTTTTTGACAGCCAGGGTCGCCTGCTTATTTACATCGGCGACCATGGATACTATCCCGGCCAGTTCATGGGCGCTTGGGGAATCGCGATCGACAAGCTGAACCGAGTCATCGTCTCTGAGACTTTCCCCGGCCGGGTCCAGATGTTCCGTTACATAACTGACGCTGAGGCCGCTGCTGAGAAGGCGCGCCGGGAAGGCGCAGAGCAGAAGCCCGCCGGCGCGGCCGCTTCGCAGAAGCCGCCGGCAGCAGAGCAGCCTTTACCCACCGCGAATGCGGCGGTGAAGAAAAATTAGGCAACGCTTCAGCTCGCTGTTCAGAAGGCGGCGCGGACGCCGTTTGCGGCAGTTTCCTGTGTCAGGCCTCCCCGTTCTGGTCTCAATGATGGTCGCTCAGGCGGATGCCTACGTCCGCTCGAACGCTTCCACTTTGGCGGAGCCACTTTCACTGCCCGATTCGCGCGGCAAAGGAAGATTCTGACCAACCGCGGAAAGTGTTTGAAACTGGGTCTTTACCCCCACCCAGAGGGTGCTTTTCCCCTAAATCGCCCGGTTTTCGCGCCAGATTAACTAGCTAACATATTTATAATCTTAGACTTACGGCGGATACGCTGCTGGCTGGGCGATTGCACGTTCCACTACGCGTACAGCAGTTTTATCTAGCACCCTAATTAGGAGGCTTTTCAAAATGAAGAAAATCGCAATGGTAATCCTCGTAGTCGTGGCTTCCATCGGCGTAGCGATGGCACAGACCGACGTCCTCGGGGCCCACAATGGCTACGGCCGTGGCTGCGTTATGTGCCACGCTCCGCACAGTGGCTCGCTCGGCAACGGCAAAGCGACTACTGCTGATCCCCAGAACGGTATGTATGCTCTGTGGGGCCAGGACCTAACCCCTCTCTTCGGTAAAACCTTTGACTTCAGCGGCGACGGCGCGGCGAGGTATCCAGTCACCCTGCCGGCAAGTGGCACGATCACCAGCGCTCATGATGCCAACACGGTCATCCTGTTCTGCCTGAGCTGCCATGACGGCGTTCTGACCACTGTTGGCATGATGCAGGGACACACGGTTGAGACTCTGCCCATCGTGGGCGGAACGGCTCCAACACTGCTCGCCAAAGCAGCTCCGACCGCTGGCGCGGCTTACAACAACGATCACCCGGTGGGTGGCTCGGCTGTTGTTGGCTGCGGCGCCCCGTACAACTGGGATTGCACCGGCGGTGGCGCAACTGCCACTCCGATCTCGATGACCGGGCCTAACGGAACTGCGTTCCTTAAGAACTACCCGGCTTCCATCTGGGTCGGCGGCGGAAACCCGCTGTCTACTTTCGGGACCACAGTAAACGCGGTCACCTGCACGACCTGTCACGATCAGCACAGCATGACCGTTTACGCCAACGCAAACGGCAACTTCCAAACGATGTTCTTCATCCGTGGCCAGTACACCCCCACGGCCGGTGGCAACGCGGTAGCGCAATTCTGCCGCAACTGCCATGGTGGCGAGTCGAACGAATCGCACGGCTTGATGAACGTGCCGACCGTCTAGTCTGTTTGTTATGCTGGGGGAGGAAGGTTCCTCCCCCTTCTTTTTAGAATGAGGAAGTCATGAAATCCCAATTCTCAATCCGCGTGGTGCTGGCAGCGTTGCTCACAATATCGGCGACGGCTTCAGCTCAAGTTGCCTCTCACGCTCCGGCGCTGGTGCCAAAGGCAGAGAGTGACGGCCCTACCTTTCAGCCGGTGGGCAAGCCGCTGCTTCGGGTGAATGGCGCGGTGCTCACCGACCGCGACCTGGCCCGCGAGATGGTCGCGCTGTTTCCCTACGCGCGCCAGCATAACGGCGGCGTTCCCCAGTCGATGGAGGCGGATATCCGCCAGGGCGCAGCGCAGATGATGGTCTTCGAAGAATTGGTATACCAGGAGGCGAAGCGCCGCAACATGACCGTGCCTCCGGCGCGCATGGAGCGTGCCACTGCGGATTTCCGCAAGAAATTCAATTCCCCGGCGGAGTATCAGCAGTTCGTGCAGGAGGAGTTCCACGGCGACCGGAAATTAGTTCGGACCCAGATCGAGCGCTCGTTGCTGATCGATGATCTTCTCAAGGTTGAGGTGGCGAATAAATCGGTTGTCTCCGTGGCCGAGGCCAAGGCTTTCTTCGACAAAAATCCTGAGCGCTTTCGCGTTCCTGAATCATTCGCCTTCCAGAGCATTTCCATTCTGCCGCCTCAGAACCCGAGCGCCGACCAGTTGAAGGAAGCGCATAAACGTGCCGATGATGCGCTGCGTCAGGCCAAGGCCACCAAGAGCTACGACGAATTCGGATTGTTGGCCGAAAAGATTTCCGACGATGACTTCCGCGTGATGATGGGCGACCACAAGGCTTCGGACAGTTCGAAACTGCCTCCCGAGGTGGTGAAGGCTCTGTCCGCCATGCAACCCAACCAAGTCAGCGATCTGGTTAAGTTTGACGCCAACGATTGCACCATTCTGCGGCTCAACGCTCATATTCCCGCCGGAATGCGGACCTTTGCCGAGGTAAAGGATTCGGTGCGCAAGCACTTGGCAGAGCAAAAGACTGAGCAACTTCGTTCCGCTTTTGCCGCCAAGCTGAGCAAGCATGCCAAGATCGAAAAGCTCTAGCTCCCGAAAATCTCTAGCCTCGGAGCATCTTCTTAATAGTGTGTCCCGATCGCTGGAAAAGCTAATACGACCGGACGTGTTCCAAATCGGGTTTTTCGCCCCACCGAGAGCGTGCTTTTCCCCAAAAACCGCCCGATGTCCGTCTCCGCACATGATTTAGCTCTTTAGTAATCATAGGCATAGATAGAAGTTTAAGCTGGCACGGGGATTGCCATCCCCATAATAAGGAGTTGCCTCAGACGTGGGACGATCTGCACTCATTCCGGTCGTAGTTTTACTGGCGATGGTGGTGCCCGCACCGGCGCAAGTCGTTGTCGGCGAGGCCAACATGAGGCTGAACAGTACCATCTCGTTCGGCTATACCGGCGACTACTCCAATCTAGCGGGCTCCGACCACAGTCTGAGTCCCTCCGGCATCGCCGACTTGTCCGGCTCGTACTACAATCCCAATTTTCTCTCTTTCGATGTTCAACCGTTTTACGGTCAATCGCGGCTCAACTCCGACTTTCAGTCGATTACCTCAGCCGGTGGCGTGAACGGCAGCGCGGGTATCTTTACGGGAAGCCATTTCCCCGGCTCCATCTCCTACTCCAAGATTTACAACAGCAGCGGGAACTTTGCCATTCCAGGGTTGCCCAACTACACCACTCACGGGGATAGCGACAATATTGCCGTTAACTGGGGCGTAAATCTGGATGGCTTACCCAACCTTCATTTCAGCTTCTCCGACGGAAGCAATTCCTATTCGATTTACGGCGCAAACGCAAATGGCAACGAGCATCAGGACGCGTTCTCCGCCATGTCATCGTATCGGATTGCGGGCTTCTCTTTGAGTGGCGGCTATCAGTACACTGGGTCGAACTCCTCAACGCCGCAGTTCCTCTCGGGAGAGGCGGCGCAACAGGAAAATTCCCACGACAATTCGCTTTCTTTCGGCGTCGGACATGCTCTGCCGTTGAGTGGTGAATTTTCAGCCGGAGTCAGCAGATCAGCACTCAGTGCAAGTTCGGAAGGCTCTACCTACACCACCACCATCGACACCGCGAACAGCAGCGCCAACATCGCCCCCATCACGAACCTGAGTCTGGGCACGAGTCTCTACTACACGGATAACCTGGAAGGCTCACTCTTGAGTTCGCTGCTCGCTGTCGGCCTGCCGCCACAAGACATTTCACAAAAATACTCCACCAACAGTCTGGGCCTGAACAACTATGCCAGCTACGACATACCCAAGCTGGATCTGCACCTCCACGCCTTCGCCGATCGCCAGCAGCAAAGTTTCCTGGGACAATCGCTGGTATCAGATTCCTACTACGGAGGAGTGACTTATTTTCACGACCTTCTTGGCGGGCAGTTCACGGGAACGGTGGGGCTCACGCAAACCTCGATCAATACCACGAACCAGGCCATGCGTGGCCTGAGCGGTTCGGTTGCCTACACCCATCGCATCCAGCGCTGGACCTTTTCGGGAGCTTTCAGTTATGCGCAGGACACGCAAACCGCGCTGGCCGCATATACAGGCTCCAACCAGGGCTACTCCGGCAGCGTCGGCCGCAAGTTCGGGCGTAAGTCTTATTGGAGCGCTTTTGCAAGCGGCGGGAAGAGCTCGCTGAATGAGCTTTCCGGGTCTACTACCACGAACCAAAGCTACTCGACCTCTCTCAGTTTCCCGGTGTTCAGCATCAGCGGTTCCTACACCAAGTCCAGTGGGAACGCGCTCCTGACAGGGGCAGGTTTGGTGGCGACGCCGGTACCGCTGCCCGTTGTGAATCCGGCGGCACTGGTGCTCTATAGTGGCAAATCTTACTCGGCCGGAGTTGCATCCACCCCGATTCGTGGCCTCACTATTTCCGGAATCTTTTCGAAAGCCCTGAGCGACACACAAAGCAACGCGCTCGGTTCCCGCAACAGCGACGAAAACTTCAACATACTTATGGTGTACCGCCTGCGAAAACTAGATTTCCAGGCGGGTTGGCTCAAATTGGATCAGGGATTCAGCGCCTCCGGGACCCCGCCAACCATGGTAGGCTCGTATTACTTCGGCATAAAGCGATGGTTCAATATCTTCTGAGCGCGGCTCTGGGCGGAAAACAGGTCAGCAAAATTCTGGTGGCCGGCGCGGTGGTGCTGGCGCTGATTTCCCCTGCGGCAGCACGGTCCAAACCAAAATCAGAAGGCCGCGTGACCGTGCCTCAACTGGAACTAGAGGGCGGACGCAAGCTGGTTTACGAACGCGCCTTCAGCTCCGAACTCGAAGTTAGAACCAAGCGTAGCTTCTGGAACCGCGTGCTCGACTTTGTGGCGGGCGCCCCAGATTTTCATATGCTCCTCGGTCCCTACGGAGTGGTGTCGGATTCAAAAGACAGAATCATCGTAACGGACCCCGCGGCGGGCGGCATTCACATTTTTGACTTCGCGCAACAGAAGTACAAGTTCATTTCGCGATTGAAGGAAAAGGACGGCCTGGATAAGCCGCAATGCGTCGCGGTCGATGCCGCGGACAAAATCTACGCCACAGATTCGGAGTCGGGCAAGATCTTCGTTTTCGATCCCAGCGGAAAGTTCGATCGCGTGATCGGCAGCTTGAAGGGCGGGGAGGGTTACTTCAAGCGGCCCACCGGGATTGCGGTAGATTCCGTTGCACAGCGTATCTATGTGACCGACACCCTGCGCAACCAGATCTTTGTGCTCGACATGCAGGGAAATGTTCTGCAGACAATTGGCCACAACGGTACGGGCGATGGAGAATTTAACTTTCCGACGGAGTTACGTCTGCACGGTGACGAATTGATCGTCGTCGATGCCATGAACTTCCGCGTCCAGGTGCTGGATCGTTCCGGAGGCTTCCGCTACGCCATCGGGAGCATTGGGGAGGGCCACGGCGAAATGTTTCGTCCCAAAGGAATCGGCGTGGATTCCGAAGGACATCTTTATGTTGTGGAAGGTTTGAGCGGGCTGGTCCAGGTTTTCGATCGTCAGGGAAATCTCTTGTACTACTTCGGGCAGCGGGGCACGGGGCTGGGAGAGTTTCAGCTGCCCACGGGATTATTCATCGACCTGAACGACCGCGTCTTTGTAGTGGATTCTTACAATCACCGGGTTCAGGTTTTTCATTACTTCGGACTGACGAAGCAGGCCGGGGGAGTCGGGCAGTGAAGTCGAAACTATTTGCGGCCTCGGTAATTGTGGCGTTGACTGCCAGCTTGGCGGCGCAGGCGCAGATCAGCGCAGATGTACTGGGCTCCCATAATTTGTCGCCCGGAAGCCCTTCCCCAGTCACCGGAACGATATCTGCCCCGTGCCTGTATTGCCATGCTCCGCATTCGAGTATAGGCGCGACGTTGCCAGTTCCGCTGTGGAGCCAGAAACTCTCCAGTGTTCAGTCCTACCAGGTTTACACCAGCAGCACTATGGTGAATCAAACCAACCCCTCCCCACCTCTGGGTTCTGACAGCACCCTTTGTTTGAGCTGCCATGATGGCACCGTGGCACCGGGGACTCTGCAACCCTGGGGCCAAGTGCCGATGGTTGGAAGTATGAACGCTTCCGACGTATTGGGGACCAACTTGCAAACGGTGCATCCTTTCAGCTTTGTGCTTCCGCTGAAGGCTAACCCGGCCGACCTGGTCCCGTCGCTAACGGCCACTCCGCCCTCCACGGCTGATACCACCGGAGCTGTCACGCTCATCAACGGCAACGTCGAATGCACCAGTTGTCACAACCCGCATGTGCAGAATATCGATCCCAACTCAAATTTTCTTGTGATCAACAATTCCAGCAGCGCGCTGTGCCTGGCGTGTCATAGCACCATTCCCAGTGGTACGGGGATGGGCATGGCTGTTGCCGCCGCCCAGTCCGGTCGGACAACCTCCGGCACGCAGGTCGGCGGAAGGCTGACCGATCACGCTAATCCGCTGGAGGGCTGGAAAACGGGCATTCACGCCACGGCGAGCAACCGGGTCGCGGCTCAAGTTTCAGCGGGCGTCTTCCCCGGAGCGGTGGAGACTGTTGAGAAGCGGGTGACCCTGGGCCCTTATTCCACGGTTGCACAGAACGGGTGTTTATCGTGCCACACGTCGCATAACGCTAAGAGTCCGGCTTCCTTGCTGCGCGCATCCTCCGACCAGGCCTGTATCGTTTGTCACGCCGGCAATTCCAATGTATCTCCCGCCGCGCCCAATATCCTGGCTGAAATGTCTTTACCAAAGATCGGCCATACGTTACCCCAGGAGACGCATCCACACCAGGCCAATGAAGCCGCGTTATTGAATCAGAATCGGCACGCCACCTGTGTCGATTGCCATAACGCGCATTCCTCCAGCCACGTCCCGGTTTTCGGCGGGGCACCTGGGATGCGGCCTTCGCAGGGCCGGGTGGTAGGGATCAGCGCGGTCGATGGTGTTTCTATTCTTAATCCAGCGGTCAACCAGTATGAGAATTGTTTGCGGTGCCATGGTTCCAGCACGGGGAAGGTGGTAAGTGCAACGTTCGGGTACGCTCCCATGCGGGCAGTTTCCACGGGTGATCCGCTGAACGTTATTCCGCAGTTCAGTGCTATCGCGACGTCGAGCCATCCTGTGATGCACGATCGTAGCAGCCCGTTCCCGCAGCCCAGCTTGCGGTTTAACATGCTGAACCTCGATGGCAGCACCCCGGGACGAAGCATGGGAGTCCGCGTCCTGTGCACGGACTGCCACAACAGCGACGACAACCGGGAATTTGGCGGGCGCGGGCCCAATGGCCCGCACGGCTCAACGTTTGCCCATATCCTGGAGCGCCGATATGAGTTCAGTCAGGCGCCGGCGCCGGGCCAGCTGATCACGAATCTGTTTCAAAGTCCCAATACCAGCGCGGCCGGTGGCGTCAATGGTGGACCCTACGCCTTGTGCGCGAAGTGTCATGATCTTAGCCGCGTGCTCGGCAATACCAGCTTCAGTGAACACGCGCGTCACATTAAAGACGGCTTCTCTTGCTCGGTCTGCCACACAGCGCACGGTATGGGGTCGCAGTCAGGCAACGGTTCAGGGGAACGCTTGATGAACTTCGACCTCAGCGTGGTGGCCCCGAACGGGGCAACCCCTATCCGTTACAGCCGGGCCTCGAACTCTTGCAGCCTGGTTTGTCATGGAGTGGCACATAAACTGGCGGGGACTGCCCCAGCCAAGCCCGGGGCCCCTAAAGGCCGGGCGCAGTGAGTGCGACGTGATTCTGCAATAGTTCGCGGGCCGTGCAGCAAACTTGAAACTCGGCGCCGCGCCTGTCAGATGACACCCACGAGCGTGTTGAGTGGTGCAATGAGCGGTGCCTTTACCTCGTCGACGCTAAAATCCCGGAGAGTAATTCCTGCGCTCTCGCAAATCCCTTCCACTTCGCTGGCACTTGCGAATGCCGCACGGGCAACCCGTCAGAGGACGCAAAGAGATAGCCCGAGCGAAGCCATCGGAAGGCGCGGAAAAACGAGATCAGAAGGGTTTGGAGCGATGGATTAATGTGAAAACCGCAGTGCTCGCTTTGCTACTGCGATTGCGCGGGGGCGCCTGGCTTGAGGCCGGAGTGTTTCTTAGCCTGTGCCATCAGCTCTAAAACCTTGTCTTTGTTTCCATAGTTCGGATTGGTGTCTAACAACTTCTGCCAGGTGGCTACTGCTTTATCGATATCCATCTTGCCCTGCCACTCGACGATGCCGAGATTGAATAGCGTGTTGGCTTTATTCGGTTCGTAAGAAAGCGATTTCTGAAATTCCGCGATAGCGGAATCGGCGTCGCCACTAAACCAATACGCCGTCCCCATGTCGGTACGAACACCTGTGTTGGCTGGTTCTGATTTCAAAGCTCGCTGATAATAATCGATGGCAGTGGGAAAGACGTGAGCGTCGTAATATAGGTTCCCAATATCCGCGAGAAGTGCGGCGTTGTTTGGGTCAGCCTTGAGCTTCTCGATCAGCGGTCCAGCTTGCGTGTCTGCCATTTTCTGCATCTCAGCCGGAGTCGGAGTTTGGGCGCTGGATTCTGCGCTCCCAGCAGGTGGTGCGGAGGCGACGACGCTTTGAGTCGCGGCGGCCGGACTCTGGGATCCGCGGAGGAACCAGCCGCTAGCGATTCCCACCAGCAGGCAGATCACTGCCAATACATATGCCTGCACGCTTGTCCACTGCTGACTCAAGTCTGCTCTATTTTTGTCCGTCATTTGTCCATTGCTCCTTAATATCCAAATCTCTTTTGCCCTCGCAAACCGCGGCGAGCACGCGTGTTTTGCTTTGGGCGCTAGCTCTTGCCATGCATCTGCACGTCAGCCATCAGTTTCTGTACTGTGGCTTTGCGATCTGCACTCAATTGCGGATTCGACTTCAGCAGCTGTTGCCAGACTGCCACCGCTCCCTTGCTATCTTTCTTTCCCTGCCACATGATCATCCCGAGGTTGAAAAGAGAGTTGGCGTCCTTGGGGTCGTTGCTGAGCGACTGCTGAAGTTGGCTGATCGCCCCGTCTACATCGCCGCTATAATACAGGCACGAAGCCATCTCGGTACGAATGGCAACGTTCTTGGGATCGACCTGCAACGCCCTGTTATAGTAGCCGGCCGCGTCCTTGAACTGGTGGGTAGAATTATAGATTTTTCCAATCTCCACCAGCAGATCGCTATTGTTCGGATCGCTCTTCAGCTTTTCGAGTAGCGGCTCTGCCTTCTTGTCGGCCATCTGTTTCATCTCTTCAAGGCTGGGCATATGGCCGGCCATGGCGTTTGCAGGTGAGGGCTCAGGGGAGGGCGCATTTGCACTGGCTGTCCCTCGCGGCGGCACTGCGGGCGACTGCGACCCTCGGAACAAGTAACCGATTGCCAGGCCTATGAGCAGACAGACAACCGCCATGGCGTAGACCTGCTGCGCTCGCCAAGCGGACCCCTCAGTGGCTGGTTTGACTGGTTCATTTGGCATTTGTCGTTTTCCCCTCGATCTGGGCCTTCCTCACTGACAGGCAACGCCAGTGATTCAGGGTTTGCCCAGAGCCAACATTTACCTTCCAACCTTAATGGTTGCAGCAAGGGGAGGACAGCATACCGCATCACAGGCGAATGTGACGTAGATCACACCGGAGCTGCTCGGAGCTTACAACTTCTTTGTTTCGACCTATGCTAACGTTCATTTCGCAGGATGCGTAACAGCGTTATGGTCAATCTTCAGAGATGCAGGTTTGCAAAAAGAAAGACCATCGTGCTTGCGATGGTCCTTGGGTGTGGTCTGAGATCGCTCTCGCAATCAGCGGCCACGACAGAATTTATTTCGTTTCAGGCTGCGCAGCCGGTTCTCAAAGCCATGAGCGACGCGCTGCCCCCGGATCTCAAGTCTGCAGGTCCGCTCGACGCCGCTCGATGGTCCACCTGGGTACGGGCCCAAGATCTCGCCATCCGACAACGCCTCGACCGCGGGACGGAAGATACGCTCACAAACCTGATGCGTTTCGGCGTGACGTTCACGAAAGAATATCGTATTGACGATGATTACCTGGTCCGCTACGGGCAGAGCCCGCTGGTAAACGCCTTTGCCGAGAATCGTGCCCGAGACCTAATGGCTGGTATGGCCGCGCCCCATCCAGCCGAGCGCATGATGGAGATGCGCACCTTCCTGGAGAAGCGTGGCTTTTCCCTGAGTACGCCGCAACAGCGCGCCACGCTCAAGAAGTACCTGCTCGATAACCTGGCCCGTATGCGGGATGACTATCTGAAATATCACGCGCAGCCAAAAGATGACCGTCGCTTCCAGCTTTTCCAAGACCGCGGCATTTCGCTCGACACGAACCTTTGGCCCGATTATTCATTGGACGTGCACTTCCGCAGCATGCTCGAGAAGGGATTGCTCGGTCTCGGCAGTGTGCATCGCGTCGCCATCGTGGGTCCAGGACTGGACTTCACTAACAAAGAAGCCGGTTCAGACTTTTATCCGCCGCAAACCACCCAGCCTTTTGCTGTGCTGGATTCGTTGGTTCGCTTAGGCATCGCCGATCCTGACAAAATCGCGATATACACGCTTGACATCAGTCAGGATGTGAACCTGCACATCGAGCACGCGCGCAAGAATGCAGCCCGGGGACGTCCCTACGTCGTGCAACTGGCGTGGAACACAGCGCGCCCGATGAGCGACTACTTTCGCAAGAACTTTATTGCCTACTGGCAGCAACTCGGAGACAAAATCGGAAGTCCGGTCGCGCCCATCCCGGTGCCGCAGAGCGTCAATGTTCTGCGCAGCCGGGCTGTGAAGATGTCGCCGAAGATCGTGCGCGAGGTCACTCCCCTCGATATGAATATCGTCTACCAGCGTCTTACTTTGCCACCCGAACAGACCTTCGATCTGGTGATTGGAACCAACATTTTTGTCTATTACGGAGAGTTTGAGCAGGCGCTGGCTCGCGCCAACATCGCCACCATGTTAAGACCAGGAGGATATTTGCTCTCCAACGATAAGCTTCCCGATACCGTTTCCTCCGGGCTCAACGACGTTCTCGATACGCCGGTTGTCAGCTCGGTCGAACCGCTGGTAAGAGATGTCGTGTTTTGCTATCAGCGCGTGAAATAAGCACAACGGGCCCGGCGCGTTCATTGGGATAGTGTTCTAGTTTCATCACGGAAGAATGACCCAACAAGACGAAGCGCGCCATTTAAGTTGTGCGTCTTTGAATCTCGGATTTAGCCCACCGTTTTTAGCGGAGGGGACAAGTGTCGGAAGATCGTGGACAGAACACGAATCGCACGAATCACGGTTTCGGTTGATTTGATTGCAGGCTCTCGGCATGCGCCGTCCTGCCAATTGTCCACTACATGCTCGGCTTTGGCGACCTCCTGTTCGCTCATGGATTTTCTTAGCTCGCCCAAGACTGTTGAGCTTTCTTTGATCGAAGATTGAGCCAGCAGTAGCCATTTGTATGCGGAAACTCGGTCGTCCGGAGATTGGCTGTTTCCGGCGAGCAACTTTCCAAGTCGGAATTGGGCCTTGGGGTCACCAGCATCATGGTAGGCAAGAGCAAGTGTGGTTTCTGCCTCAGGATCGCCAGCTTGTGCCCGCTCTTCCAAAGATTGCAGATCTTCCAGCTTTAGCGCTCTTGCTCTCGCCTGAAGGCTGTAGGCGCTCGGTCGTGATCCTGCGACGGGAACTGGGATCTCCCGTAGCGAATGATTCTGCACCCCGCTTGACATTGGCTTTTCCGCCGGCATCGACGGATGCGTTGAAGAGCGAGAGGAGGGAGCGTTCGGAAAATCAATCTCAATTACGACTTTGCCAGCAGCCGGCCTTACCTCAAAGTTCAATGGGTCTTTCGAATCGATCACGAGGCGCGTGACGGGTGGCTGAACTTGAAACAGCGACAGGCGCAGTTGTTGCACCGGTCCTTTGTTAACCGGAACACGCCGGTTTTCACCTTGAAGTTTATATCCGGGAAAGTCAAAAACCAGGCGATGTGGAGTCGTCAGTCGAACTCCCTCTGGGACATACGGTGTGCTGAGGGCGACCTCGATCGTGAGACTATTCGCTTGAGGAATGACTGTGACGCTTCTAACAATTGCCGCCACCGCCGAGGAGGCGTCGGCTGCAATCTCCGAATTCTGCCCCCGGCAGGGAACGTTGGCTCGCAAACAAAGGCATGTCAGAACGAGATACAAAGTTGTGGAGTTCCGCGGCTCCATGGGATTTACTCAGTATTTAGGCCTTTGCCGCATTGTACCGTTCGCCGGTCGAACGTCCTCAATACTCAACAGCGCACTATTTCCATGAGCAGTGTGCCTTCAGGAATGGAGGAGGGACCAAGGCGATAACGGTGACAAACCGTTAAACAACTTATTGGCAAGCGGCGCCTAAACGTTATTTACAAACCGTTTATCTTGCGTTGGTAACATGCAAGAGTTTGTGGTTCCGTTGGCAGATCATGGTCGGTGAAAATTTGCGCTGGCGATTTCGATGGCCACGCTACAGCTTCCACGCTAGGTACGCTCCATGTCCCAGTCTCCAAACCCAGTCACGCCGCAGCAGGTGGCGCCTCTGCTTGCGTTGGCCACTCAGTTCCTAAGGGCCGGGCGACCAGCCGATGCGATCGCGCCGTTGCGCGATGCAGCGCTGCTGCAGCCGTCCAATCCCATCATCCAGCACGATCTCGGCCTCGCCTGCCTCGAGGTCGGCCGCGTACCGGATGCCATCGCGGCATTGCAGCGGGCCGTCGCGAGCAATCCGCGTTACGACGATGCATATTTCCGCCTGGGAATTGCCTTGGAGAAGCTGGGCAACATCGGCGGGGCAATCGCTGCGTACAACCGTGCCACGAAGCTGCTCCCATCCCTGACCGAGGCGTGGTTCCGCGCCGGCGCCCTGGCCTATACACTGGGTCATCGCGATAAGGCAATCGGCTGTTTTCGCCGCGCGGCGGCGACCGGAGGTAAGACCAGCTTCGGCCGCCTTGGCAAGGCGCGGGCGCTGCTGATCGAGGATCGCAATCAGGAAGCCGAACAGATGCTGCGAGAGACGCTGGTAGCCGATCCGAGGAACGCCATGGCGTATGATTTGCTCGGCAATCTGCTCGCTGAGTTCGGCCGTTTCGACGAGGCTCGTGCATGCTTCGAACGCGCGATCGCGATCGCGCCGCTGCTGGCGGGAAGCTACTACGACCTGGTCCGGTGTCGCCCCGTTACACGCGGCGACGACGGTCTGCTTCAGGGGATGCAAGCCGCCCTGGCCACGCCGGGGCTCGAAGCGGGGCAACTCCTGCGGCTTCACCTCGCGATCGGCAAGGCTGCGGAAGACCTCGGCAACTATGCCTTGGCTATGCAGCATTGCGATGCCGCAGACGCCGTGCGCCGCGGCTTTGCGTCGTTCGATTCGGCCGCGTTCTCCGTCGAGATCGACCGCCTGATTGCCCGCTGCACACCCGAATGGATCGCGCGGGCGTCCGAACTTGGCAGCTCGGATGCGACACCGGTGCTGATCCTCGGCATGCCGCGGTCGGGCACAACTCTCGTCGAGCAGATCGTCTCCATGCATCCCGAGGTTGGGGCGGGCGGCGAGTTGCATTTCTGGAACCAGCGCGGGGCGGAGTGGCACCGCTCTTCTTCGGCCGGGAACGCTACGGCCGGGATTGAGACGCCGTTTGTTCCTACGGAGAATCTGGTCTCGGAGTTCATGATCTCGGAGAATATGGTCTCGGAATTCTTGGCCAAGGCGGCGGCAGACTATCTCGGCGTGCTGCGCGCGATCGCGCCGACGGCCGCGCGAGTGACCGACAAGATGCCGTTCAACTTTCTCTGGGCCGGGCTTTTCCACGTGGCATTCCCGCGGGCAATCATCATCCATTGCCGCCGCGCTGCAATCGACACGGCGTTGTCGATTCATCAAACTAATTTCCATCCGAGCCTGGCGTTTCCGACCGGAGGTGCCGAACTCGTCGCGTATTTCCGCGACTACCAGCGGCTTATCGACCATTGGCGGAGCGTGCTGCCGGCGGATCGCTTCATCGAAGTCGATTACGAGGACCTGACCCGCGCGCCCGAACCAGTCATCCGGCGGATCATGGCAGCCTGCGGCCTGGCGTGGCACGACGCGTGCCTGCGCCCCGAATCGAATCCGCGGGCTGTGAACACCCCCAGCAAGTGGCAAGCTCGGCAGCCGATCTATCGCACCTCCGTCGCGCGCTGGCGACGCTACGAACCCTGGCTGGGGCCCCTGCGCGCACTCGTCGATGTTTAACAGAGTCTGCGACAGGTCGGAACTAGACGGGGGTATCGCCCGAATCGTTGTTGGGCGGAAGCAACCCATCACTGGAAACACGGCGCACGGGGCGATGAGTGTAACCGGGATTTTCCACCAATTGCCGGTTATTGAATTTTATAGCTGCCTTCGCCCCAAGGAAATTGCACTGCCACGCTGCATTTCGGAGTAGTGATTGCCACGCCGCCCTTGCCCGATTTCTGACCCTTGACCGTTGGGAAAATCGCCGCATTGTATGTGCCGTCGGGTGTGGCAGTGGCCTGTTGTCTTCTGCCTTCAGGACCAGATGCTAGGTCGATGGTGAGCGCTTCATTTGGCTGAAATCCTGAAGCGCGAACAATGACCCCCACATAGTGCGGAGCAGACATCTCGACAGACAACCGGCACCCGTTCGAAGTCTGCTCGATGGGAAAGGGGACGGCTTCGGCGAACGTCTGCAGTGTCCAATCATCCGACGTAAGGGCAAACCGCTTTCGCTCGCCACGACCTGCGAAAGCCCTTATGTCGATCGGATCCTCTTTCTGTTTTGGATCGCCCAAGCGACTGACAATCAATCCCTCGGGGTTGATAAATGCGTCGGCTACAGCCGATGGCTCGCTTCCCAAGTTCCATGTCCACAACGTGAAATGCTGGCCTTTGGGCAGTCCGGACGCAAAAATTCGATACGAGACGATCGTGTGTCCGTTGATAACATTCCGGCCCGTTTCCTTGAGTGTCAGAATACTGCCGGGAGAGCTTGCGCCCTTTGTCCAATCATCTGTGAACTGTTTGTCTTGTGCGCGCAGCGCAGAAATGAAGACGGTAGCAAAAAAGATTACCGGGTAAAACCGACGCATTTACGCCTCCGAAGCAAGCGCCGTCGAGCTTAACACAGAGCGCGGCCCGTCAAATCGGAAGAGTAACTGTTGTCAAACAGTCGATTACGCTCAGAACCCGTCCCTAGGGATCAAGTTGTTGGCATAACTCACCCACGAAGAGTCTGCCTAGGACGGAGCTGCGCGCGTCACCATCCGCGAGACAAAGTTCTGACAATGTAACGGAAATTTCACATGATCGTAATAAAGCCGTCACAAGTCGTCTGTTAGATTCGCGACCACACCGTGCAAAGAGATCTAGTTGTACTCCACCCTAATGTCTCGGCTTCGGCGTCACTTCAGAGCCAAGATGACAAAAATGTAATCTCGGCGTCGTCGTGGTGTGTTTTCCCAAAACTAGACTGGTCGCCTCCCTTCACTCAGTGCTTGTGCCAAGCCCTGTTGGAGATTGGGGAACAAGATGAGTACCGCTATAAGTCCCTTCCACTAACGTTGCGTGATGAAAAAAATCCCAAGGAGAAAACGATATATGTCTCGAATTAAGGTTCGAAATAAGTCTCGAAGGAAGTCTCGACTCGATCGTCTGTGTCCACTCACCGGCCTGCTGGCGGCGGGGCTGAGCCTTCCGGGGCTCGCCGCTGCTCAGTCCGTGCCGTACCCGACCTACGTCACTGGCCCGCAGCCGAACGGCTCGTGGGTCGTCAGCGATGGCCAGATCATCACCCCAGCCGGCATGCAAGTCGACCTCGGCATCCGGGTCCGCGCCAAAGCCGTCGCGCTAAACCCCAATATCAACACTCATACCGCCGCCGTCCTCACTTTGGGTACGTCGACGAGCGATGGTAACGGAGCCGTCGAGGTGTTCGACACCGTCACGGGCGTTGTCCTGCAGAACTACATTACGTTCGGACTGGATCCGAGCGGCAGTTATAGCGGCATAACCTACTCGGCGGACGGCAAGTACCTGGTGTTCAGCCAGGACAGTAGCAATGTCACCATCG
>DAIUEW010000053.1:0-43257 GCA_036844925.1 Candidatus Sulfotelmatobacter sp. | reverse complement strand
TTTTGAACAGCTTGGTTGTTTTCGCCATCCGGGACGGAACCGGCCGCTTCGATTGTCCGAGGTCCCTTCGCGTAGCAACCGACGATTGCTGCGAGAATGCGGCGGTACCTTTCGTCGCTCTTGGCGAGATTTCCAAGGGAGTGTGGGAGCCGGTGGAAACCTGCTTTTGGTTTTCGCCGCCTTCCATGCTCCCGCCTTTTCCACGGCGCTGTTTGGTTGTCGCGTTGATCAGCTTTTCTCCCGTCCTGTCATAGCGCCCCACTACATGAGGTCCGTAGCGGATCGACACGGTTTCGTCCAGGTGTTCGTGGATCGTTACCGTACTTCCTGCCAAGGTGTTGCAGAATCGTGTTTTGTCGATCTGCCACGACCGGTCCCGGATCGCCACCGTGTTGTCCTTCTCCACCACTCGCTCGGTCTGCACCGTGAAAATCCAGTTCAGGTCACTCCTCCCGGTCCGCCGAAATGCCGTGCCTTTCTCCACCGCCGGTACGCAGAACTGCGCGTTGAACTCCCCGATGTACCGTTCCCGCAAAAAGGCATTGGCGCCCGCCGCCGTGGCGATCCCCGCTAGGCGGAGTTCCTGTGGCAAGCGTCCCTGCCAGGTTCCAAAGTTCCTCTCCGAGCGGCCTCGCGCCTGCGGCGAGTAGGCCGCGATCATCTGCACTCCCAGTTCCTTCATCGCCCGTCCAACCTGCGTCAGGCGGTGCTTATCTACCTTTTCACCCTCCTTCACCGTCACGAAGAAATGACTGCCTCGGTCGCTGTACAAGGCGCAGAATATACCCTTGGTTTCGATCACCTCGCGCAAGCCGGCCATCACTGTTCGCGTCGATTCCTCTTCCACCAACTGCGCGTAGTAGATCTCACTGGTCGCATCGTCCAGAATCACGATCAGGTCATACCAGCGTTCATCGTTCAGCCACCGATGCTTGCTGCCGTCGATGTGCAGCAGCATCCCCGGCATCGGCCGTCGCGGCCGCCTCCGCCGGTGCGGCCCCCGCTTGTGCCGTTTGGCTACCAGGCCGGCTCCTTGCAAGGCTTTCTGTACCCAGGTGCAGCTCAACTGGATATCGTGCTCATCCCGCAGCTTCTCGTGAAAGTGCCGCATGTTCAGGTCATAGTAGGTCTCTTTGTACAGGCTAAGCATCTTCTCTACCGTGGCCAGCGGGATCCGTTTTGCACTCGGTTTCCCCTTGCGGCGATCGGCCAGCCCGGCGTAGCCATCCTTCTCGATCCGCTCCCGCCACCGCCGCATCGTCCGATCCGTTACCCCAAGGATTTCAGCCGCCGCCCACCAGGTGATCTTCTTGGCCATGGCCTTCAATAGCACGTCTTGGACTTTCATCATCCGCTCCATCTCGGCGGCTGAGTACTGCTGGGTTTCGTCCACCACCCAGCATCACCCGCCCCGGTACAAGCGGACAGATCATGTGTGAATTGGACCGGACAAATCACATACTAACGACAGCGTGCTCTGCGTGCTCTTGCGTTCCTCCACTTCTCGGCGTAGACTGTTGGCATTTATCTGTTGGAGCATGCGCCTTGAGAACCTCGATCTGCTAGCCGATGCATTGGATCAGACTGGTTTCATTCGGCTTAAGTCTATGCCTAACCGCGTTTGCCCAGCTTCCGAGCGATAGCTTTCAAGAGAGTGCGCTCGACAGTTGTCGTTGGTCTTTGGGCACGCCGTCCACCAGTTCGATCAGCGGCACATATCAGATGAAAAATGGCTTGGTTCTGACTTCTGACGGTTCGTTGCCGATTTCGGTGACCTCAGTTTACTCTCAGTATTACGCGCCAGGGGATTTCGATGTTCAGGTGGACTACGCATTGGACGTTTCCTGGAGCCAGCGCATTGTTCCTGCTGGATCGAACCCCTTCCTGGAGGGGGCTGCTTTCCAGGTTTACTTCGATGGTCAAAGCTCTCTGACGCTGGATCGAATACGGACGGCGGGAGCAGATCAACTCTTGGTTGCCGGCACTGTCGCGGGTGAGACATTTGCTGCGAGTGTTCCGTCTGCCGACCAAACCGGGACATTGCGTATCCGGCGCATTGGAACACTTATTGAATTCATGAGCCTGGCAGGAACTTCATGGGTCACCGTCGGGTCCTGGATGGGGCCCGTACGCCCAGTTGTATTCGGTCTGATGTCGGCGAATGTGAATGCGATGAACTCTGTCACTACTACATTTCGGAATTTCCAGATTAACAACGGTAACACCAACTTTCAGCCATACCAACTCCCTGCCAGCCCGCTGGCCCGTCCGGACTTCGTACCTGGGTTTGTCTCGGCTGATTCGATCGTCTGGATCGTCTGGGGCGGCGCGACTGGCTATGATCCTTTTTCGATAATGGCCGCTAACGGCATCGGGCGGGCCCGTATCCGCGCGACTACTATAAGCGTTCCCATCCTCGAGAACACGCCGTTTAGCGAGTGGGGAACGTTGCCTTGGAATCCCTCGTACTGGGCTTCCCTTCAGGTGGCGACACAGGAGTTGCTTGAAGCGGAATCCCTCGGGATGCAGACATATATGGAATTATTCCTGAGTGATATGGCAGCAGATGCAGGTACGCAAAACGCGCCGGCAGCATGGAAGGGTCTTTCCGTCGACGACACGGCTGCGGCACTTCAGGCCTACACCTATGCGACAGCCTCGTACCTTCTGAGCAAAGGCATTAAGATTGACATTTGGTCACCGGGGACCGAGATAGGTACCGGAATTCTGAATTTCCGCCCTGGAGAGCGGTTGCCCGTGCCACAAAACGCGTCCCCGTACGACGCTATCGAGTTCATGGAGCAGAATGTTTGGCCGATTGAGGCTCAACTCCTTAAGGCGGCTATTGCAGGAATTCGTCAAGCCGATCCCGATGCGAAGATAGTGCTCCACATCGCTGGACTTACTTTGTCGCCCGCTGACCTCTGGGTGAAGGCGTTTTTCAGTACAATGGTCAACCTTGGCGTACCGTTTGACGTCGCAGGCGTATCCCTGCCGTATATGGAGCCGGGCTGGACCTTACCTCAATACACCACGGCCTGTTGGTACCAAAAGTTGGACGCGGTCTTCCGGGATATCGCTGCACTAGGAAAGAAAGGGATCATCTCGGAAGGCGCGTACCAGAATACGACGGTAAACATCTCGGCTAACGCGCCTATGGCGGATTTCCCGATTACGCCACAGGGCCAGGCTGCGTGGACTAGTTCTGTTCTGCGCTTCGCATCGAATAACCCGAATGTTCTGGGCTTTAACTACACCTTCCCGGAGGCCTATCCGGGCGTTCCTGGGCTAGATCCACCACCTGTCGATATCGAAGCGTTCAGCTTGTTCCAAAACGCCACAACGGTACAGCCGGGCATGCTCGAATTCAATCAATTCTTAAACACTTTTAAGACTCCGCAGATTGATGGGGTCGTGAATCTCGCGAACTCCCAGCCGGGTCCACTCGCTCCCGGGGAGTATGCAACTGCCTATGGAGCAAATCTGGCCGGGTTCACTCTGACAGCTCAGGAGCCAGCATATTTGCCGGTGCTTGCTGACGTGTCAGTTACCGTCGATGGCCAGCCAGCCACACTTCAGTACGTGAGCGGGAACCAAATCAATTTCTTGATTCCTGCTGGAACCCCGCCGGGTCCGGCTACTGTAGTCGTGAGTGCGGGGTTACAGGATTCAGCCGCGTTTACTGTGAACGTGCAAGCCTCTGCCTTGGCAGATGCCGGATCACTGGGACAGGTCACATCGGAGGGAGGGTGGAATTTCACCGTCACTGCAATCAATCTCGGCACCTCCGCAGCCGACGTACATTTGAACTTCTCCGCTGATAGTGGTGATCCCGTGGTGCTGCCGTTTAGTTTCCCGCAGACGAGTTCGAATGCTGGCCCTCTTTTGACCTCAACCCTCGATCAGATCCTCAATCCCAATGCACAAATGGTTGTGGAAAGCACTGGACCCGCCAACGCTACAACTCTTGAGGGGTGGGGGCAGTTGCAGACCGACGGTTCCATAAGCGGGTTTGGCACTTTCAGCAACCCTACGCATGGCTGGAATGCAGTGGTACCGCTTGAAACGCGTAATGCGAGTTCCTACATTCTCGCATTCGACAACACGGGAACATTGGCAACTGGACTGGCCATCGCAAACATCGCAATGCAAGACGCCAACATACCCGTTTCGATTCGCGATGACACGGGCGCTCAGATCGACAGCGCGATCCTCACAGTTACCGCACACGGACACGCATCCTTTTTGCTCGCTCAGCAATATCCGGCGACTGCTGGCAAGCGGGGCACAGTGGAGTTCGACGCGCCGGCGGGCGGCCAGATCAGTGTGCTTGGTTTGCGTGCGAATGGTCCAGCTTTGACAACCCTCCCAGTGATGGCAAACGTCGGCCCCGGTGGAGGATCTGTCGCGCACGTCACCTACAATGGCGGGTTCACGAGCACTTTCTATCTCGTGAACACAGGCGCAACATCAGCGCAGTTCACGCTCAAGTTTTTCGATGATAGTGGTAATCCGCTACGCGTTCCGCTGTCGCTCCCACAGACTGCTACGAACACGACCACATCGTCGCTGACGAGCACTTTAGCGGCCGGTGCAACGCTGGTGATCCAAACCGAGGCCCAGGGGGCACTGCCGGCAGTGGTGGGATCGGCCCAACTGACCACCACTGGAAAAATCAACGGCTTCGAAATCTTTCGGTGGACCACATTCGGTCAGGAAGCCTCCGTGCCTATGGAAACCCGGACGCCGAACAGCTTCATCCTGGTGTTTGACGATACCCACGGTTTGAGCACCGGTGTCGCGGTGGAAAATGTAGCAGATTCGCCAGCGGACATTACTGTGAACCTGCGCGACGACACTGGGTCTCTGTTCCAAACTTCCTCCATCAACCTGCCGGCGCGCGGGCACACTTCCTTCCTGTTGCCGACTACATTTCCCGGCGCGGCGAACCTCCGAGGCATGGTGGAATTTGTCGTGCCAGCGGGGGGACAGCTCAGTGTGATCGGTCTCCGCGCGACGGCCGATGGAACCTTAACCACCATTCCCGCGCTCCCGCGATAAACCAAGCAGTCATTCGGATTGCCCGCGTGTAGTACCGATCAAGCGCGTTCATTCCTTCCGCGATGGCCGCGGCGAGTGGTATTACTTGGTGCTTTACCGAGCCGCTGCTGCATCTGGGTCGCCTGCGTGCGCCCGACTGCGACGATAACTGGCGGGAAATCCCCTTGTAATTCACTAACGGTTAGTTAGGTGGACGGCTTACGACAGCTCGGCGATTAAAGTTTCGGCGATCCGGCCCGCCATGGACCCAGATCGGAAGCGGCTTATGATCGCCTCGTCGCCATCAAAGTCCTGCCGCCGGAGAAAGTCGCGGACGCTGACCGCAAGCGGTGCTTTGTGCAAGAGGCAAAATTGGCCTCGGCGCTGAATCATCCCAACATCATCACCATTTACGACATCGCCAGCGATAACGGCATCGACTTCATCGCCGTGGAGTTCTTCGCCGGCCGTGGCCTTGCCGCTCAAGCTGGTAGACTCCCTGCATGGGTTCAGTCTCTCTTGCCCCGACCCTGACTCCACACGGCCGTCTCGCCTTAGTCCAGGTGGCTGACGCGCCGTACCTTGATCCCGAGCTTACTCAACGCCTGCGGGATGCCTTCGACCGTGGATCGGGCCATGGACTTCTCCAACTCGGTGCGGATGAAGTTGGAACCGCACTTCCTCCTGTTTTTTCCTACTGGAGAGAATTCGGTGCATGGTACGTGACCGCACTCTGCACCCAGTCGGATACCAAGGCGCAGCAACAGAAAGTGCGCGTCCCAACCCCACCCAACACAGAGTTAGACCGGATAGTCCGGGCTGTGCCTCCCATGACTGGCGCGGAGTATCTGACGGCAGAGGTCCTTCAGACTTTCTGGCAGGAACTGGACGCGGCATTCGGGATTGAGCTGGTGGAGTCGAAATGCGGGGTACAGGATTTCCTGAAGCAGCGGAACCCAGCGTGGAACCTTGTTGGCCGCGTGCACTTCAATCTTGCCGAAAACCGGAAGGACCAGGAAGCACCATTTGCCTTTCTCGCAACCTATACAACGCGGTTGTCGGCGCAGGCCAAGGCCCAACATCTTCCGCTGGGGCAGGCTCTGCGCGAGTATGCGGGCGCAGCAAACAAGGACCGTCTATTGTCGCTGCTCCTTCCCGTGCAGCGAGCATCAGAGACTTGCCCATGGCTGAAGGCCATTGTCGACGCAGGTGAGATCTTTCACCCGCTACGGTGGACGCCCAAGGAGGCCATGCAGCTTTTAAGAGACGTACCGCAACTGGAAACAGCGGGGGTGGTGATCCGAATGCCGGCGGCATGGCGGGCCAACCGTCCTCCGCGCCCGCAGGTGACGGCCCAAATCGGTGGCAAGGCACCATCGGGACTGGGCCAGGACGCGCTTCTCGATTTCCGCATGGAAGTCACGCTCGACGGCGAACGGTTGACCGCCGCTGAGATCGGGGAGTTATTGGCCAAATCCGATGGGCTGGCGCTAGTCCGAGGGCGGTGGGTCGAGGTTGATCGGGAACAGTTGAGCCGCATGATGGAGCACTTCCGCGAGGTCGAGCGCACGGCCGCGGAGAATGGGCTCGGCTTTAGGGAGGCGATGCGGTTGCTCGCCGGCGCCGATGTGGCCGCCGGTGATACCCCTGCCGCTGCCTACGCCGAGTGGTCTCAAGTGGTCGCCGGCCCTTGGCTCGCGGAGACCCTGAAAGGACTCCGCAGCCCGGAAGGATTGGCCCGAATCGACCCCGGCGCTGCGCTGAACGGTACGCTGCGGCCCTACCAGCAGGTAGGAGTCCGCTGGCTTTATCTCCTCGCGAAGCTCGGTCTTGGGGCTTGCCTTGCCGATGACATGGGCATGGGCAAGACCATTCAGGTGCTTTCGTTGCTGCTCGTGCTGAAGCGCCAAACGAATGGCAAGCAGCAACCAAGCCTGCTGGTAGCTCCGGCTTCACTTCTTGCTAACTGGGCGTCGGAACTCGAACGCTTTGCGCCTGGTTTGAAGGCGCTCATCGCGCATCCGTCTGCGCTTCCGGCAGCCGATCTCAAGACTCTTGGGCCAGATCGACTGCAGGATGTGGACCTAGTGATTACCAGCTACGGTTCGCTACTCCGCGTTCCGTGGATCGCCGAAGTCGCTTGGCGTTTGGTCGTCCTCGACGAAGCGCAGGCCATCAAGAACCCGGACACCAAGCAGACCCGGACCGCCAAGGGGCTCAACGCACGTGCGAGATTTGCGCTGACCGGCACGCCCATCGAGAACCGGCTGGGTGACCTGTGGTCCATTTTCGACTTCGTCAACCCAGGGCTGCTGGGATCGTCGAAGGAGTTCACGAACTTCGTCAAACGCCTTGCGGACAGACCTCACAATTCATATGGCCCCCTGCGTGAACTCGTGCGACCGTACATTCTGCGGCGATTGAAGACCGACAAAACGGTAATCGCAGACCTGCCGGACAAAACCGAGGTCAAGGCGTTTTGCCAACTCAGCCGCAAGCAGGCCGCCCTCTACGAACAGGCGGTGAAGGAACTGGCTGAACAACTCGCGGATACCGAGGGGATACGGCGCAAGGGCCTGGTATTGTCGTTCCTGATGCGGTTCAAGCAGATTTGTAACCACCCTTCCCAGTGGCTGGGAGACGGCAGTTGGAGCGAAGACGACAGCGGCAAATGGGCGCGCTTGCGCGAGATCGCCGAGGTCATTGCCGCGAAGCAGGAAAAAGTGCTGGTCTTCACCCAGTTCCGGGAGGTAATCGCTCCGCTGGCGAGTTTCCTCGGATCGGTTTTCGGGCGCCCCGGTCTGGTTCTTCACGGAGAGACCGAGGTAAAGAAGCGCAAGGAAGTGGTACGCCGCTTTCAGGAAGACGAAGCTGCGGGGTTCTTCGTTCTTTCGCTAAAGGCTGGGGGCGCGGGACTCAACCTTACTGCCGCCTCCCATGTAGTGCACTTCGACCGGTGGTGGAACCCGGCCGTCGAGAACCAAGCCACGGACCGTGCTTTCCGCATCGGCCAGACCAAGAACGTGCTGGTGCACAAGTTCGTGTGCCACGGTACCGTAGAAGAAAAGATTGACCAGATCATTGAATCGAAGCAGAAACTCTCGAAGGAGTTACTGGAGGGTGGCGCCGACCTGCTCCTGACGGAGTTGAAAGACGAGGAGTTGCTCAAGCTGGTTGCGCTCGACATCAACAAAGCGCTGAAGGAGACGTGATCAATGGACTACTGGGGATGGAGACCCTATGTCTCCGTGGCGGAGCGGCGGCGGCAAGCGTTAAGCGAGATGGCGAAGCTTAGAAAGAAGGGGCAACCCGTCTCGCCGGTGATCGTCGAAGGCCGCACCATCGTCAAGACCTTCTGGGGCAAGGCGTGGTGCGAGAACCTCGAACGCTATAGCGACTTTGCCAACCGGTTGCCGCGCGGCCGGACCTATGTGCGCAACGGTTCGGTGATCGATCTTCAGATTGCGCCCGGCGAGATCAAAGCTCTGGTCAGTGGCTCGGAGATTTACAAAGTCGCGGTGAAAGTTGCCCCGGTCACGAAGGCGCGCTGGCAATCCATCTGCAAAGACTGCGCCGGCGCGATTGATTCGCTCATCGAGCTTCTGCAGGGACGGTTCTCCAAGGGTGTCATGGAACGTGTTTGCCGACAGAAGACCGGCCTTTTCCCGTCGCCGGATGAGATCAAGCTCTCGTGCAGTTGTCCGGACTGGGCCGAGATGTGCAAGCATGTTGCGGCGGTGCTCTACGGCATCGGCGCCCGGATCGACCAACAGCCCGACCTCCTCTTCCGGTTGCATGAAGTGGACGAAAAGGAACTCATCGCCGGGGCCGGAAAGGTGTTTCCGCTTGTCAAGAAGGCGCCGGCTGCAACCAAGGTCCTCGGCGGCGAAGACCTTTCAGTTCTTTTTGGATTGGACATAGCTCAAGGCACTGGCCCCGATACGGGTTTGTCTGGTACCACACCAGCGGAGCCGAAGCGTGCGAAAACGCGGGCTGGCAAGATGGTCCCGGCAGTGCCGGGTGGAAAGGGCAAGGTTCGCGCACAGGGCAGTGCCAGCAGGCGCCGGAAACAGTCAACTGCCTGCCGGGAATCCAGTGGCTCGAAAAAGAAATGATGCCGTCTTACGCTCGGGTAGTCTTTATTTCTGTGTCTGTGCGGTTGCGGCGCGGTGCCACAAAGCACTCAACACTGCCAAATCGAAATACGAGACCGGCACACCGCCCAAGGAGCAAACGGCGACGATCGCCGAGGCCGGCAGCGACCTCGATGTGACGATCAGCGGAACCGCCGCGGATGGTAGCGCGATCATGTCGGACTATACGGTGCCGGCGCAGGGCGGAGAGGGCAAGATCATCCAATCACCCTATGAAGCTGTTTTCAGTAAGCGGATGGGTGCTAACGAACGAGAGGTGCGCTACAGCAAAGGTGGCAAAGTCGTCCTGACCACCCACAGCAAGACTTCCGCTGACGGAAAGACCCTGACCGTCAACGTGAAGGGAACCGACCTGCAAGGCAAACCCGTGGCCGCCGTCGCCGTCTACGACAAGCAATAAGATCTTCGGCTTGAAGTCGCTGATGAACGCAGACGACTTCAAGCCCTTTCTTTTCCCCGCGAATCCGTTCCTCGCCAAAGACAGGCCAATCCGCAACCGCTTGCTTTTGCAATCCAGCAGAGGCAGTATTGTTTCCTATGACTCCCGCCCCGAGCAAAGCCAAGGCCACCGACGGCGCCATACGCGCTGCCAAGCAAATCGAGAGCAATCCATCCTTTATCCCATCAACCGCTGAAATCATCGATCGCGAGACGGGCGTCCGGGAGCTCGTCGAAGTGCTCGAGAATATCATCGCCGAAGCCGGCGACCTCATCGAGAGCCGCAGCCCGGAACTTGTTGCGCAAGCCCGCACCGCCGTTCGTCGCTATGCGGATGAAGCTCCACGGCAGGGTGAATAAAGTCATCTCAGGACTGGTGTGTCCAAGTAACTCCATCACTCCTGAGCTATCGCAACGTAGAGCTTGCCAAGGAGATGATGACGACCGCTCGCGCCGCCCTAACCCAAGCTCAAGAAACAAGCCGGGTCGGCGGCGACCGCTACTTTGTGGGTGTAAGTCTGTTGTCTGAAGATTGGAAGGTGAAAGCGGGCGAAGTTTCGGCCCAAGCCAACCTGTTACGCGCAGACCTGAATTATCTTCTTGCGACATCCGCGTTGGACGTCGCGACGGGTTTCACGCCCAGGTGATGAAACGAAAGATGAAGGGTAAGACAGGATGGCGGTGACAATCATTAATGAATTCGAGGGCGTGGGAGCAGATGCTACACCGGTCAACCACTCATCATTGCCTATTGCTACTGCCGAAATTTCCGGAATTGAGACCGGCAAGGTGAGTGCGCCCGAATACGACCTTATTGTAATCGGGAGTGGCCCAGCCGGGCAGAAATGCGCCATCGCTGCGGCAAAGGCGCGCAAGCGCGTCGCCGTAATTGACCGAACCGGCATGATCGGAGGTGTGAGCGTACATACCGGCACTATTCCCAGCAAAACGGTGCGTGAGGCTATATTTCAGCTGAGCGGCCTTGCTGTAAGCGCCCTGTACGGCAACGGATCGCGAAGTCATGTCGACATTTCTATTGAAAATGTCTCCTCCCGTGTCAAGGCCATTATTGCGCGAGAGACTGAGGTAATTCGAGCGCAGCTAAAACGTAACGAGATTGCCATCTATCAAGGTAGCGCGCTGTTTCTGGATTCTCACACAGTGGAGGTTCAAGGCGAAGGGATTAGAGTTAAAGGGAATAAGATCCTGGTTGCCTGCGGTACCCGGCCGGCGCACAGCCCTGATATCCCCTTTGACAACCATCGCATTGTGGATACAGATCACCTTGGCGACTTGGGTGGTCTTCCGAAAGAAGTCATCGTAGTTGGAGCCGGCGTAGTGGGAGTCGCGCAGTCTCAGATTCACGAGCATTGCGGCGTCCGCAAGATATACTACCGGACCGGCACCCAGCCGCTCCTGGGCCCAGTCGGGCCGACCGCCCGGGTGGTCGGCGGCGATTCCGGCCTCCAACGAGATGCCGAGGTCGGGCTTGATGGCTTGGGCGGCGGTATGCGCTCCGCGTAGGCCTACTTCTTCCTGAACCGTGCCCACGAAGTAGATGGTGTTCGGAGTCTTGGAGCCCTGTTCCTTCAGCCGGCGGAGCGTTTCGAGGAGCATCACGCAACCCACGCGGTCGTCCATGGCCTTTCCTGTATAGCGGCGATCCGCTATTTCCGTGAACGCGACCGCAGGAACGATCGGGTCACCCGCATGGACGCCGAGCGCTTCGGCCTCGTCTTTCGACCGGGCACCCACATCCAGAAAGACATCGTCGCGCAACGTCACGCGGTTGCGATCGTCCGCCGGCGTGATGTGAACGCTGCGTAGTCCGCTGATAGCGGTCAAGGGGCCTTTGCGGGTCAGAATGGTCCAGCGCTGGTCGACCAGCGCCTGGTCGAGCCACCCACCCAGGAGTTGGAACTTGACCATGCCCTCCGGCGTGACGAAGCGGACCATCGCGCCGACTTCGTCCATATGAGCGGCTAGCATAATACGCGGGCCGCCAGAGGAACCGCGCAGCACTCCGATCACCGAGCCGAGTCCGTCGGTCGAGACCTCAAGGCCTTGCCCGCGGAGTTCGCGCGCCACGATCTCGCGCACCGGCCCTTCAAATCCGGACGGTCCCGAAGCATTCGAGAGCTCCTCGAGTAACCGCTCCACGCGGTCCGTCGGCTGCACTTGCCCCGTCAGCGAGCGGCTCGCCCAACAGGATCGCGGGAAACAGCCTGAGCAGGCTCCGTACTCGCACCGTTCAGCTCCTGGGAAATGATTGGGATGAGCGCCGCCTAGCGTACCACGAGCTGAATCACCTGCGCCAGTCGACGCGAGTCGGTTGTCGGGTTCGGGCGCATGAGTCTTCGGGACGCGGCAAGAAATAGCTGCCGACAATGTGCGATAACGCCGGATTCTTAAGCCGGGCCGCTAGTGGCTAGTTTCCGAGTCGCCGACCGATCCGACTGAAAAACCCTCTTCCCGATAACCGCACTTTTCGTGGCATTGTCTCGACGACCGAATAGGAATCAGGGACACGAAACTAGGCAATCGCATTAGCTGCCCAGGGCTCTGAATCTGTTTTCAATTTGCCGTCCAGTTTGCCGAACCTCGCCGTGAACCAGAAGGTGCTTCCCTCGTCCACCGTACTCTCCACCCAGATTCTTCCGCCCATGAGTTCCACCAGGCGCACAGAAATGGCTAAACCTAGACCGGTGCCACCGTATCTTCTCGTTGTAGAGCCGTCAGCCTGACGAAACGCTTCGAAAATAATCTTGCATTTTTCTGGAGCAATCCCCGGTCCCGTATCGCAGACGGCAAATTTTGCGTAGATCGTGGCTTCATCTTCCCGATCGACCTCGGCCGAGACTGTCACCGAGCCCCGTTCCGTAAATTTGACCGCATTGCCCAGCAGATTCAGAAGCACTTGGCGGAGTCTCACCGGGTCCGCAGCAACTGTGCGGAACAATCCGGGTGTGATAGTGTACCGGAGTTCGATGCCTTTTTGCGTGGCCGTGTGGCGAAGCAGCTGGATCGCGTCCTTAACGACATCGACAATAGCAACCGACGCTGGATTCAGGTCCATGCGGCCTGCTTCGATTTTCGAAAGGTCCAGAATGTCGTTCAGCAGAGTAAGCAAGGATTCCGCGGAAGTGTTCAGATCCGCGAGATATTCCTCCTGCTCTTCCCGCGAGTCGGCCTTCCTCGCCAACGCAGTCATACCAAGAATGCCGTTCATCGGTGTGCGAATCTCGTGGCTCATGTTGGCGAGAAACTCGCTCTTGAGTTGGGTCGCCTCTTGGGCACGCTTCAACGCCGCTCCAAGTTCGTCATTCTTGCGCTGCAATTCGACGGTTTGAGAACGTACGCGGCGCCGTAACACAAGGACCCAGGCCGAAGTCGTGAGCGCGATCAGCGCCACCAGGCCCAGAATTGACAATGCTCTGCCTAGGGTCCACCAGGGTGGATTACTCAGCAGCAGTTCGTCTTCAGGTGAGCGCAGACGAATCTTGAACAGCTGCGGCTGCCCAAAGCCGTCCTTCTCCATCGTCAGGATACCGGTCAGTCGAATCTGGCTACCCTCGCTCACTGTCTTTTTCGCGGCTGCCGACTTCCACTGACCGATCGCGCTAAACGAAGTGCCGGCCTGCTTCACAACAAGCACTTCCTCGCTGGGTAGTACTGCACGCGCGGTGAGTTGGCCTTCAATAGTGACCAGAGCGGAATCATAGGTATCGTCCTCCAGCACTTTATTGGCCTGAACCGGCATGGCGGACGGAACTGAGGCGGTCCCCGTCCGGCGGTAAATGGCATCCTTCACAACCGGCCGGTAATCCACGAAGCCGGCGAAACCAACCACTTCAACACGATCACCGGGGGAAAGTGGAGCGGTCTGGTTGGTTTCGACGTGGACACTGCCGGTCTCATCCGCAATGTATAGATCCCTCTGAAAGCGGGCGGTGACGATCCCCGACGCTTTCACTCTATGCTCCGGACGTCCTACAAATGTAAATCGTTGAAGGGCCTCGATGGGGCGAGCAGCGGCAGTGAACGGGTCAACAGGGCCAGGATCAATCGTTTTGATCTGCTCCAATGAAGGCACGTAGAGTATTACGCCAACAATTTGGTTCTTGGCCGTATATATGGCACCACAGGCTCCGTGAATCCTGACATAGGAATCCACCAGTCGGTCAGGAACTGTCGGTTGGCCGCTGACACGAACGACAATGCGGCCTTCGGGTACCTCGACGATAAACTGGAGGCAACAATCGTTTGGAGGGATTTCGGCCGACCGCACGAGACCTTCGATTTCTACCCACCGGGCATCCACAGAAGTCGAGGCCATTTCCTCGAACGTCACGCGCTTCGCCGCGGGCATGGGAACCTGGCCAATTACCGTCCAGTGCGCTTTGTCGATGTCCGGAGAAAAATCGGTCTGGGTTGTGACTCCCCATAAATCGACAAGCTGCCCAGGTGTCGGCTTTGGAGAACCTGGTGACCATCGCACCCAAGCGCTTCCTGTGCCATCTTGGATGAACATCTCAGGGTTAGTGGTACTTTCGAAATAGGTAACCACCACTTTCACATGAACGGGGTAGCCCTGGACTGCCTGACCGCGTGTTAGCCTCTGTACCTGACCGACTTCAGTGAGAGTTGGCAGCCTTCCGCTAGGGGCTGGAAGACTTGTCTGGCTAGAGCAAATCGAGGCACCGAACAGGCAGCAGGAAACCGAGGCCAAAGCTCGACCTTTTCGAAGACTCCAAAATCCTGTCAAATCGCGCAATCGTGTGACGATGCCAGCAAAGCAACGCACGAAATACTTGCAGTTTGTATCGAAATCTACATTACCCAGAAGCACTTGGTAACCCACGACCAGCTTGACCCCTGAGTGTTTTCCCCGGGCAGAACGCAGACGTTCCGGGGCATGACTTGCTTCCACCGTGATAGCGAGCCAGGCGAGGCGCACTCCTCCTACACCATCATTGCGGCATCACCAGTGGACTGACAAGGCTGTCGTTAGACAGCGTCGGACGGCTAAGTTGCGATAGCTATCACTCGGTTCAGTAGAGGTCCTTTTCATCGGCAGAGCTGTAGACTCCGGCGACTGATTGGGAATGGGTGGTCGGCCATCCCGGAAGCGATCGCGAACCGAGACGGCGTTAAGACGTATTAACTGTGGTTACTGCGTGGGTATCTTGGTGGACGAACCCGGGTAATACACAATCACGTACAAATCGTTCGCCAAGAGATTCGTGCCCTCGAAGCCGTTTCCGAAGGAGAAATTCCACTCGAACCCATCGGCGGGTCCATTGGGCAGGCAAGCGGACGTGGCGCTTACCCCTTCGCACGCCCAGTAGAGATAGGGCTGAATATTGTAGAAGGACCCGACCTTGACGTCCGGAGCCGCGACCACGGACTCTCCCCGGCGAAGCCCCAATTGGTTATAGAACAAATCACCCATTGGGCTACCCGTACAGTCATATCCGGTCGTCCCTTTGCTCCCAATGCTACAGGATGGATCGGGCGACACGGTCTCAGGCAATTGCCAGTTCGTTTGACCGAGGTACCCGCGACCTTGCCCGGCTTTGTTCATGGCGGCAATCCATTGAACCGCCATCGAGTGCTCCATCGAACCATCCGAGTTGATGCCTGCAACACCGAATGTTCGTTTGGCAGCCAGATTGGCGTCCGCGAGCCAGGTGACTTGGGCGACCGGGTCATAGATGGTTTTTCCGCCGGGGTTGACTTCGAGTCCTTTGCCGGTGGCGGGGGGCGTGCCGGGCAGCTTGCCCTTGATCAGCGGCAGAACGTAGAGATAATTCAGCGGTACGTTGGCCCCTTGAAATCCGGTGTTGAACGAAAAGCTCACAAATCCTTGCGTCGGATCGCCGGCCGCGGGAAGCGGACCAATACAAATAGGGTTGGAAATCGTGGAACGGGCCAACCTCATTGGTGGGGATGCGAACAGCCGTGTTCGGTTCGCGAAGACCCAGCGAACTATAGTACAGAGATCCCAGCGCACTGCCCGAACAATGGAACCCGAACGACTCGCCGTTCCGTCCGGTACGTGCGCAACTGCGGTCTTGGACCGGAGCGGTCGGAAGCTGCCAATTATTGTGACCGAGGTAGCCGGCGCCGTTGTCGAGGGCGTTCATCGCAGCGACCCATCGGACCGCCGTTGCTTAGTCCATCGACCCATCCTTGTTGATGTTGGAAACTCCGAATGTTTCCTTGCCGGCCAGATTGCCGTCGGCGAGCCAGGTGACGTTGAGATTCAGATCATAGACGGTCTGACCGTCGGCGGCAGGCACCAACGGCGCGCTCTTTGGCGCCGCAACGTAGGCCGAGTCGTTCCCTGCCCGGCATGCGTTCACTAATTCCGGGCTTATGTTCGGCAAGGGTCTCGATGCTGCCTTGGGCCGCGCTGTCCCGTGCACGATTGGATTGAAGCAATCCAACAGCAGCCCGTCGCGAGCCCCGCCGCCCAGAACGAAGCCTGCATTTTTGAGCGGTGACAGATGCCAGAAAACGGTCACCACACTGGCGGTTCGGCCTATTGGACAGATTGTCGAGCCGTGCTCGAATTTGATTGACAATGCGCCTCGGTTGCCATAGCATCATCGCTAATCAAGAGGTACTCTTGCGTCCAGACGGGAGTATGGGTTGCCGAACGTTTTTTCCAGCGGTAATGCCGGTTGGCGCCTGCTCCGCCATTCTTCGGGCTTGGAGGACTAATACGAGATGAAAACCTCACTTGCACATTCCCGCATGGTCTTGTTCTTCATGACTTTTGTCGCCTTGTCGACTTGCCTGGTTTACGGCCAAGCCACCCAGGCCAACCTCAACGGTACGGTAACGGACACTAGTGGAGCGAGTGTTCCGAATTCGCAAGTCGAGGTCGTCTCGTCCACCACCGGTTTCAAAAGGCAGGTCGAAACCGGGGATGCCGGAGTTTACAGCATTACCGGCCTGCCAATCGGGACCTACGACCTCACGATCTCTCACGATGGATTCAAGACCTTCGAGCAGAAGGGGATCGCGCTGTTAGTCGGCCAGACCCGCACCGTAAACGCGCAGCTCGAGGTGGGCGCGGCCATACAGAGAGTCGAGGTGCAAGCTACAGTGCAGGCGCTCGAAAACTCCAACGCCGAGCTCGGAAGCGTCGTCCAATCACAACAAGTGGAAGGCATCCCCATAAACGGGCGGGACTGGGCCGTTCTCATGGCGCTCGCCCCGGGCGCCATCAACTTGGGGCGGCGGCCAGAGGGACCTGCGATTCGTTGGGCGAGCCATAGACGACAGCAACTACACCTTCGATGGACTCGATGCCACCGGCGTCCAGGAGCAGAGCCAGAAGGTGGGTGTGCGCCTGGCCATTTCGCTGGAATCGATCGCGGAGTTCCGCGTGAGTTCCTCGGTCTATACCGCGGATAAGGGCGGGTCGGCCGGGGCCCAAGTCAGCATCGTATCGAAGGCGGGGACGAACGCATTTCACGGCGGCGTTTTCGAGTTCTTCCGCAACGATGTAGTCGACGCACGCTCGCCGTTCGATGGCCCGAGCGTCCCGCCGTTCCGTCTGAACCAGTTCGGCGGCAGCCTGGGCGGCCCAATCAAGAAGAACCGCACTTTCTTCTTTCTCGACTACGAAGCACTCCGGCAGCGCCTGCACTCAACCATAATTGGGTTTGTGCCCAACGTCGCGTATCGGGACCTCGTGGCGGCGACCTCGCCCGTTCTCAAACCCTTTCTCGATTCCTGGCCCATTGGCCAGACGCACCTCGATTCCCTGACCGACGAATGGACTACGGTAGGGCTGGACTCGCGGCGCGAGGATAGCGGGACATTCCGCGTGGATCACAACTTCACCGATAGAACCTCCATTTTCGGCCGCATCGCCGTCGACGACGCCAACGTCAGCTCACCGTTGGACACCCTGGGTGGCCGCGACAACCCTCTCATACGCCCGTCCAATCTGGTTATCCAGTTGACGCACGTCTTCTCGCCGACGATTGTTAACGAGGTCAGAGGGGGATTCAACCGCTCCGCCTTGCACCACTACTTTGATGGAACGTCTCCTCTCTCGACAGCCAACGGTGAGCCCGGCTATGTCGGGGTGAGCGTGTCCGGCTTCGATACCCCTAGTACAAACTCACTCGACACGGAGGTCGGCACCACGATTGACGGTTACGACGATCTGAGCATCGTTAGGGGGCGGCACACCATTAAGGTGGGGATAGGTGTTGAGCGCCATCGACTGAACAATTCGTCCGAGGGGATCGCTGACGGGACACTCACATACAGTAGCCCGCAGGATTTCGTGAACAACGTTCTTGCTGACTATAGCTTCGTCGGGCAGTTGACCCTCGGCGGCAATCGGCGCACCTATTACATGCCGTATGTGCAGGATACGTTCAAGGTGCGCTCCAACCTCACCCTCAATCTGGGATTGCGATACGAGTATTACACTGTCTTGCATGAGGTGCGAGACCGCATCGCCGTCGTGACGCTTGCTTGCGGAGGCTTTTGCCCGAAGGGCACGCCGCTCTATTTTCCGGACCGCACGGACTTCATGCCGCGGCTGGGCTTGGCATGGGTTCCTGCGGGATCCACGGGAAAAACGGTCATCCGCGCCGGGTTCGGGATGTACTTTAGCCCGAACCAGATGGACGACTTCAGCGACGGGCACGAAAGTACCGGCCAACGATTTGATGTTTCGTCAGCGAGTGTGCCAGGCCTCACGTGGCCGGTTCTTCCGTCCCTGCTGCCCGCCCCATCATACTCGCCAAAGTCGTGGGATCAGCATCGCAAGGACGGGTATGACGAAGACTGGGATTTGACGGTCCAAAGGATTCTCCCGCATAGTTTTCTGGGCCAGATTGCCTACCAGGGCAGCGAGGGGCACAGGCTGTTCTCCGCCACTCAGGTCAATCTCATCGATCCATTAACGGGTACACGTCCATTGCCCGATTTTGGCCAGTTCAACCAGAAAGCTAACCATGGCAACAGCAACTTCCACTCGCTTCAGGTGTCCTTGAAGCGTCCTCTCACCAGTGGATGGATGTGGGAGACCCAGTACATGTGGTCGCACGCCCTGTCTGACAACGGGTTCGGAGCGGGCCAGTATCCGGACATTGAAAACTATGCGTGCATCAAGTGTTCCTATAGCGACTCGGACATTGACGTACGCCACAGCCTCTCGGTGAACTCGGTCTACGAGCTTCCGTTTGGCCCGGGCAAGCGTTTTTTAAAGGCCGGCGGTGTTGCGGGAAAGCTGGTCGGCGGCTGGGAGCTGAGTGGGATTGCTACGGCCACGAGCGGCCGCCCGCTTGACATCACAGTAGACCGGAACCCGTCGGACCTGCCCGACGGCAACACAAGAAATCAGCGGCCGGACCTGGTCCCCGGCGTGTCCATTTACCCGGCCCACCAAACGATCAACAACTGGTTCAATCCAGCGGCATTCGCGGTACCGGCCGTTGGGACGTGGGGGAACTTTGGACGCAACGTTGCACGTGGACCCGGGTACTATGAAATCGACACGGCGCTCGAGAAGGAAATGGCCATTACCGAACGGCTGGCCTTGAAGTTCCGAGCCGAGGCGTTTAATCTGCTCAACCATCCGACTTACGGCGATCCGGCGACCGATATCTCGTCGGGCAGCTTCGGGATCATCACCAGCGTGCTGAACCCCGGCGCCACCGGGATCGGCACCCCGCGGCGCATTCAGTTCATGCTCCGCCTGGAGTTCTGAGCGGCAAGGCTACCTGCTTGTGAAGAGCCGCGAGCGTGACTGAGCATAACGGTCGCGGCTCGCGCTGTCTACTCCCCAAACACAAGTAACGCATGCCCTGCAGTGGTCGCAACAAGCTGCCTGCCGTCACAGAGAAAACTGATGGGATTCGCCTGTAGCGGCCCGCCGGTGGGAAATCTCCAAAGCGGGCGGGCCCTCGGTGGACACCCAAAACCGGCCAGTGATGGTCACCTGAGTAGGCCTTCCCAGTTTCGCTTGATGTTTGCGCCCCGTTAACTGGCGGGTGGGCTAACGAAATTGTTTGGGGACCCGAATAATTCGGCACACCCAGTAGTTAACAAGCTTTGGAGACGACGTCATGGCTGGCTTTGCGCAGATCGTTACCGCTCGCCATCTTCCGCTACAACCCGGAAGACATCGAGGCGCGAGTGGCAGAGCTGGAACGAATCTCACCGTTCTGGTGCATGTTAGGCGGGAGTCTTGGGGAAAAAAGATGGCATCCCGACCGGCCGTCGGGTGAACCTCCGGCCGCGCGGAACAATTTAGTCGACTACCGTACCCGCTGCGAGTGGTGATAGGTGCAACCTGCCGTCACCGAGGACGGCAAAAAGTCACCGGGCCTGAAGTTCGGACAACCGCGCGTGATGGCACTGTTTCTGGCGCTCACGCTGTTCCACCATCTGATCGACGGCTTTCGCAATCACGATCTGCGCCAACACGTGGCCGACCTGCTGGGCGTGAGTGTGGCTGAGTACACATCCAACCAGATGACCTACGACTTGCGGCGGCTTCGGCTCAAAGGCCTGATCTACCGACCCCCCAGAACCAACCGTTACTTTGTCACGCCTTACGGCTGGAAGGTCGCACGGCTCTTCTCCCGCCTGGATGCCCGTGTATTCCGGCCCGCCATGGCGATGTTCACCGGCAACGACGCTGTTCTACCGTTTCCGCTGCGGAGCGCTCTCGACCGCGCCGACGCCCAACTGGACGTGCTCATTTACCAAGCTTTTCCCCTTCCAAAGGCCGTCTGAAAAACTTGACACTTTCAGAAAGAAATCACTTACATCAGACAGCTAGAGTACAATTACGGCTTTCACAAGGAGGAACGGTGCGAAGATTTCAATTTGAAAAGGTGTGCGTCATCGCTGCGGCCGCTGGATATGCAATCTTCGCTTTGTGCCCAAGCGTAGCTGCGGCGGAAGGTCCTTCGATCTTCCCCACGCCTCGCGAAATCACACCCGATAGCGATTTCGTTTTGGACGAGCAGGCGGTCGTAGCGGTCCCGGCTTACCCCTCAGAGCAAGATTTATTCCTGGCTCGGTCCTTGGCCGACGATCTGGGCGATCGATTCGCAGTCCATCTGAAAACCGAGCGGTTGGCCCGGCTGGATCCGGACCGCCGCATGATCGTGATCGGATCGATCGACAATCCCCTGGTGCGGACGTATTGCGGAAGTCACAGCCTGTCCGTGAGCCTGCGCGATCCGGGTCCGGAAGGCTACATTCTCCAGACCAGCGGGAACATCGTTCTGGTGGCCGGCAGCGATGCCCCCGGCGCCTTTTACGGCTTGCAGTCGCTGCGTCAACTCGCATTCCGCGAGCAGGGTCAGCTCCGCTTCAAAGGAGTGCGCGTCCGGGATTGGCCGGCCAAACCGTTTCGCGGCATCAAACTTTATATTCCAGGGCGCAACAACATCCCGTTCTTTAAGCGCTTCATCCGGGATTTCATGGCTTTGTACAAATACAACACGCTCATCATGGAAATGAACGCGTCCATGCGTTTTGAGCGGCATCCGGAGTTAAACACTGGCTGGGTCAAATTCGCGCAGGACACCAATTATTCGCGCCGTCATTCTCCTCCCGGCACGCCGCACAATTGGGAGACTGATTCCACGCATCAGGACACCGCCGATGGCGGTTATCTGGAGAAAGAAGAGGTGGCCGATCTCGCGCGGTTCGTAAAAAGATATCACATCGAGCTGATTCCAGAACTGCCATCGTTTACGCATTGCTACTACCTCATGACGGAGCATCCGGATCTGACGGAGACACCCGGCGCGAAATGGCCGGGCGTGTACTGCCCCTCGAATCCCAACAGCTATAGACTTCTCTTCGATGTATACGACGAGTACATCGACTTGCTGAAACCGAAATGGGTCCATGCCGGCCACGATGAGTTGTTCCAGCCGGTCGGGCTGTGCCCAAGGTGCAAGGACAAGGACATCGGCGAGCGGTTCGGCGAAGACGTCCGAACCATTTATGATTACCTGGCTAGCAGGGGTGTCGCGATGATCATCTGGGGCGACATGCTTCTGGAAGGTGTCCGCGGTAAGGGCCTGCAAACCAGGAAGGCTCCGGACGGGTTTACTTACAAGGTGGCTGGTGGGATGAGTCCGGAACAGGTGAGCCGTCTCATACCAAAGGATGTCCTGATCTTCAACTGGTTCTGGTCAACCTTCGATACGGGAGACGGCACATCGCCCACGGGGCAGAGCGAAGCGGAGGTCGAGAGTTTTGAAGCCCAACTCGACCAGATGGGATTCCACCAGGTTTTCGGCAACCTGCATCCCAATGCGGAGAATTGGCAGGCCCGCATGAAGCGCTCCTCGATCGTCGGCGGAGCGCCATCGGTCTGGTTCGCGACGAATGAAATTGGCTTCGGGAAAGATCAGCTGTCCGATTTTTTGGGCGGCGCCAACATGCTCTGGCGCGGCGACGCACTGTACGGCCGGAACCTTTCCGGCGTTATCCAGTCCATGATGCCGGAAATTCGAACCCGATTTCGGGGCGAAGAACCTCCTAGCCGCACGGAAACGTCAATCGTTCCGGCCCATATTTCCGCCAGTTTCAACATGGCGCCGGTTGAATCAGGCTTGGACGTCAACCTCGCCGGCATGGAGAGTGCAACAGCCACGCTCGGGAAGGTTCCCTTCGATTTATCCGAGCGCGCTGGAAAGGTCGCGGTTATCGTAGGAACCGATGGCGCTGAAAAGGCAGGACTACCCAAGGATTCCGGTCCGATTACGATCGGCGAAGACGCCACAAGCCTGATCTTTTTGCATGCTTCCGCGCGTGCGGCCACGACCAGGCCGGGGTGGGCATTGCTTTGGGACCAGGACGACACCGCCGATCTCCTGGGCTGGTACGAAGTCGTTTACGAAGATGGCTTCGTCACTACGATCCCCATTCGCTATGGCGTCAACATCCAGGAATGGAGTTGGGCGAAGCGGCCTTCAGAGTGGGATTACTGCTACGGCGCCGACGCAGTACCGCTGGGAGGACAACAGGACAACCCCATCACATTCTTCGCGTACGAATGGAAGAACCCCCGGCTCGGGAAAAAGATTACCGAGATAGGCCTGAAGGGGACTACCAGCTTTCGGGGTGCTGCACAAGGCTTCAGCAGCAGCTACGGACCGCCTATTCCAAAAAATGCGATTATCCTCAAGGCGGTCAGCTTGGTAAAAAAGAGAGATTAAGGGGAGGCGATATCTCTGGTCTGCCCTGAAATATAGGAGACATGATCGGCCTAGCGTCGGCGGATGACCTAGGCCGATCGAACGCCCAAACCGCGCTTGTGCCGGTGATATATCTGAAGCCTAACCCCAGAGGTTGTAACTGTCCGTCCGGTCGTCGGTGCGCCTTCAAATCACCAGCTTGTAGCTCGCGCTTTGCGTCGTGCCGCGCCGGCGTATACTTCAACTGTTCCGGCGAATGATCGCGAACCAGACCTTCGGCCCGCCAGCGGAGAATGAAAGACCCTCCAAGTCGGGCCGGACATCCGCGTGCCCCGCTCGGATCTCTTCAACCGTCCAAGCATCATCAAAAGCGGCCCGAATCTCCCGCTGCGAGACCCGCCGGGGGCCCTGCGTGCCAGGCTCCTCGTCGCTGAAACATAGTAGCAACAGCCGTCCGCCTGGCTCGGTGACATGGGTAAGCCCGGCGACGTACCGAACGCGGCCCTCGTCGGAGAAAACGTGGAATAGACCGCTGTCGATTACGGTGGCGAATCGCTTGTCCCAATCCCTAAGCGTCATCACATCTTTCACCTGGAATTCCACGGTCAAGCCACGCTCCTCCGCCTTGCGGCGAGCCATGCGGATCGCTTCGTCGACGAAATCGATGCCGGTGACTTGGTGTCCGCTGGCTGCCAGGAAGAGCGCGTTCTCGCCCGTGCCGCAGCCGGCATCGAGAACCGGGCTGGTGACCAGATCGACCGACTCGGCGATGGCCCCCTGCGGCTTGCCGATGTCCCAGGGCGCCTTGCCGGCATAGGCGGTTTCGAAATGGCCGCGATCTCGCAAATTGCTCATGCAAGGCATTCCCTCTCTCATTTTAACCGGCCGTGCCGCCGTTGCTGACGAAGGCGGTGTACCGGCTGGAGGATTTGTGGCTGTGTTGTCCGGACTGCAAACAGCATCGCGTATTGTGCGGCAATGCGGATGGCGCCAGCGGCGTCCTCGAACGCCGTTTCGGAAGCTTCAGTGTCTCGTAGTGTGAGCGTCTGTGCCACCTAGGGGGCCGGGAGTGAGATTTCGACGCGCAATCCGCCCAGCGGAGACTCCTCGAGCGAGATGGATCCGCCGTAGAGTTCCACCAAGTCGCGGACGATAGCCAAGCCGAGTCCAGAACCAGGAGACGCCTCGTCAAGCCGCACCCCTCGCTCTAACACCACGGTTCGCTGAGCAGGTGGCAGCCCAGGTCCGTCGTCGTCGAGCCTCAGCAGGAGCATGGCGCCACTTCGGGACGCGTCCAGCACGATCCTCGATTTTGCCCATTTGCAGGCATTGTCCAGCAGGTTTCCGAGTATCTCGTCGAGATCCTCCCTTTGCACTCGCGCACGAAGCTCTGGAGCGATGCCGCACGAGATATTCAGTCCGCGGCCCGCATAAAGGGTCCAAACAGTGTGCACTAGAGCACTGGCGCAGGCCGCCACTGGGCAGGGGGGTGCACCGGCGGCTCCCGAGGCGGCCGCGCGAACCCGCGCGAGATGATAGTTCACCTGGCGGGACATGCGTTCTACCTGCCGGCTGATGTTCTCCGCCAGTTCGGCATGGCCCTCAGCTCCCGCCTGATCCGCCACTTGCGCCAGCAATGAGAGCGGAGTCTTGAGTCCGTGTGCCAGGTCTCCCGCGGTGGTAACCGCGCGTTTCACGGCCGTTTCGCGATCTTCCAGCAACGCGTTCATCTCATCGATGAGGGGTTGGACTTCAGTGGGATACTCTCCCGCTACTCGCCGGTCCTCACCGGCGCGCACCGCCGACAATTTTTCCCGCAATCGCCGAAACGGCATCAGGCCCTGGCGTACTCCGACGATGCCTCCCGCCATCAGAGCGCCGCCGACGAGGACCGCAATGGCGCTATGCGTTCCCCGGATGGCTGGAAAAACGTGCATCACCGCCAGCACGAACATGTGCATCAGCATCAGCATCCCAGCGGTCCACAGAACCGAGGCGAGGATCCATCGGGACCGAAGAGATCGCAACATGACTAACGCATCGTTCCGCGGGGCGGTTCCGCCATGCGGTAGCCGAGTCCGCGTACCGTCTCGATGAACGGCGCGCCGAGTTTGCGCCGAAGCCGTGCGACGAAGACCTCGACTGTGTTGGAGTCCCGATCAAAATCTTGCGCGTATATGTGCTCGGTAAGCTCGGCGCGCGACACGACCCTTCCGTGGTGATGCATCAGGTACGAAAGCACGCGGAATTCATGGCTGGTCAACTTGACGGGATGCCCACCCACCGAGACGCGTGCGTTGCGTATATCAACAGCGAGCGCGCCGCACCGCAGTTCGGACTGGGCGAGGCCACTGGCGCGGCGGATGAGCGCTCGAATGCGGGCCAGGAGCTCTTCCATGCGGAACGGCTTTGCGACGTAGTCGTCCGCGCCGCCGTCGATTCCCTGGACTTTCTCGTGCCAACTGCCGCGAGCGGTCAGAACGAGAACGGGCACCAGGATACCCCCGTCTCGCCAGCGCCGAAGCAAAGTAAGCCCATCCACTTTTGGTATTCCAAGATCGAGCACAACCGCGTCGTATTGCTCGGTATGCGCCAGAAAGTCGGCGCGTTCCCCGTTACCGGCTTGATCCACGGCGTATCCGGCTGCCATCAGCGCCTTCGCCAACTGCCGCGACAGAAGTATCTCGTCCTCTACAACCAGAACCCGCAATCACACCTTTATAGCGCAGCTGAGATGAACGGCAGCTGAACGAGGCGTTCAGGAACGGTTCAGCAACGCTAGCGCACACTTAGGTTCATGATCACAAGCGCTCATCTCGATTTTGGTTATCCCTGGTGGCTCAGCTATGGCCACCTGCCACTGGTAGCCGGCTCTGGCTTAGCATTGCTTGTTGGATATTGGCGTCAGTGGCCCAAATGGACCTTAATCCTTCTGAGTCCGCTCTTCCTGTGGTCAAGCACTGCCTTCCTGGCGGCGCGCTTCGTTCTCAACATCAATGGCGAGGCGGCATTGCCCACGCAGAGTTTTCTTCGCTCCGGTGTGGGACGAGTCCTCGACATCGGCGCTGGTACCGGCCGGTCATCGATCATGGTGCTGAAAGCTCGTCCTCACGCAACTCTGGACGCACTCGATCTCTTCGGTGAATCTTTTGAGCAGCATTTCGGGCCGAGCCAAAGTCCGCAACAGAGATTGCTAGCTAATTTTAAGGCCGCTGGCGTGGACCAGAGGGCAGCCATTGTGACCGCCGATATGCGCAAGCTTCCCTTCGCGCCTGCGACATTCGACGCCATCGTCAGCGCGTATGTCTTCGAGCACCTGAATCGCGAAGGGATCGAACAGTCGCTGGCCGAAGCCGCCAGGGTCGTGAAGCCCGATGGGGATTTCCTCATCATTCTCGTAGCCAAAGAACCCTGGTTCCAATACACATTTGGACCGATGCTGATGCACCAGGGCTTTCACGGCGCAAATTGGTGGACGGCGCGCATCGAGGAAGCGGGCTTTCAAGTTCTGGAAGAGGGAACGCGCCCGGCGACTCTTTATCTGCTCGCGCGGCGAGCACAACGGCCCGTCACGACACTCCACTGACCAAGGTTTCCAAAAAGATCACAACATTCTCGATACAGCACCTGTCGTGTTCGATATGTTGAAACGTCAGGCTGCTGGAAAGTCGGCCGAGCGTGACGTTTCGAAAACATGCCGGACCACCACCAGAGAACGCCCGCCAACTCAAGTTGACACGTAATGCCAGACCCACCGATCTTAGGCCCAGGGACTCGGAAGTCCGGTTCTATTCGTTTGAGCCCTGAATCAGTCGCTGTCGCGGATGGCCTCCTCGAATGCCGTTGCTTGATGACACAGCCATTTCAGACATGCGTCCACGGCATGGGATAATCACGTTAGCCAACAGGGCCAAGGCGGTGCCCGATGTTCTGGAAATCAGCATACGCAAAGTGTCTGGTCGCCGTGCTGTTAGGCTCGGCAACTATTGCCAAGGCGGACGACCAGCAACTGGTCGAGGACTATCTTAAAAGTCGCGGAGCCAACGGTGCTGCCGTGAGGCCGATCGTCGATGGTTACGTAGGCCGAGCCTTTCCGAATTTCAGTTTCTTCGGCGTAGTCTTCCGTCAGTACCCCGTCGCCATGCTGTGCCCCCAGACGCAGGACCTCCAATGCTCGAATGTCTTCTTTGTCAAAAACGGCCAAGTTGATTTCGTATCCACCATTGAGGACCTGAAATTTTTCTTTGCCACAGAACTGCAACCGGCGCCTTCCAAGGAGGCGGCAACCGATGCAGCCAGTACGTGGCTGCGCTTCTCCGAAGAGTTGAAACAAGATTTGTTCTATACCTTCTCCACGCCCGAGATCTCCTATATGCCTCGGGAGGATACAACCAGCGTGCGAGGGCATGCGGCGGTGACTGCTGGAGGCCAGGGTCATATCGAGATGTTGATGACGCTCGGTACCGCCGGTGGGCTTATCAACATTCACGAAAAAGCTGCGTTACAGCCGGGAGTTCGACCGATCTGCCAGGCGACCAAATTGCTCGACCGCGATCCGATCGTGCGGCGTATGGCGGAACAGGACCTCCTGGTCATGGGCCGCGGAGCCAAGCCGTACTTGGACCAAGTTCGAGGCACAGCTCGACCCGAACTCCAGGAGGCTATCGACCGCATCTGGCAACGGATTGTGCGCGAGGGCCGCTAAGTCTGGGTCGCTGGTGGCATCACTCGTTTCCCCGCCCGGCAAGACGGCCGACCTGCTCGTGCAATGTGCGAGAACGCCGTATCCAGGGACTTGTGTAACCGTCCGGTCTTGGCCGTCTAGATTTGTGGTGGGCTAACGGATCATCCTTGATGTGGGGAAGCCACGGAGAGGATGATGAGCAGTTCGGCCCAAGTCACGATCGAGCCAGGGTTGCGGGAAACTCCAGCAGCGCCTAAGCGGCGGCGATATTCGATCGCTGAGAAACGGCGGATGGTCGAAGAGAGTTTTCAGCCGGGAGCTTCGGTGGCGCGAGTGGCACGTGCGCACGGGGTCAATGCCAACCAGGTTTTCGGTTGGCGGCGGTTGTATCAGCGCGGTCGGTTGGGCGCACACACCCGCGCGGCACAAGCCGTTGAACTGCTGCCGGTAACAGTTTCTGATACGCCTGCTGCTCCGGTTCAGCCTCCGGCCGCAACTTCATCCTCCGTCTCGCCGGGGACGATCCAACTGCAACTGCCGCGAGGCCGGCTGCGCATCGAAGGCGCTGTGGATGCGGACTGCTTGCGCGTCGTGCTGAACTGCCTACTGGCGTGATTACCGTCCCTACGGGCGCCCAGATCTGGATCGCAGCCGGTGTGACCGATCTGCGGCGTGGATTCACCGGGCTCAGCGCAGCAGTCCAGACGAAGCTGGAACAGGACCCGTTCTGTGGGCACGTGTTCGTGTTTCGCGGCCGGCGCGGTGACCTGATCAAGATTCTGTGGTGGGGTGTGTCACGAATGCAAGTGAAGACTTGCAGAGCTGTACTGAAGATGGGAGAAGGTCTCCCGGGGTCGGCTTTCAGGAGTCGGCTTCAAACCGCCCGGAGCTGCTGCGCTCAAAAGGCGTGGTAGTGAACGTCCGAGGAAAAGGCGTCCGAGAGGACGTCAGGTGAGCGTTGAGAAGATGAGCGAAAGCAAACCGTCCGATGACGCATCGTCAAGAATTTAAGAAACTGTCGAAACTGGAGCCGCCCACTAGCTCCAGGATGAGCCGGGAAGAAACCTGCGTACTGGCCCGGCGACAGTCGGTGTATAGGCGGCATGAGCTCAGCGCAGGCTTTGGTGCGGAACGTGAGAACCTCGTTCTGGATGAAAAGGGAAATGACAAGTGGCTGACACCATGAGGAAGAATACCGATGCCAGGGCGAGGGGCGGAGCTGCCCATAGTAGCGAAGAATCTCTTGTAATGAGGGAGGAGCGAAGGGGCAGCGTTGTCCAGTTGAGCGAAGACGCCAACCCGAGAGCGGGGAGGAGCGACGGAACCTCAACAAAGCCTTATGTCATTGCGAAACGCGCAGTGTGGGAGGCATACCAGCAAGTAAAGGCCAATCGGGGTGCTGCCGGCATCGACGAGGAAACTATCGCGATGTTCGAGCAAAACCTGTCGAAGAATTTGTACAAGCTGCGGAACCGGATGTCATCGGGTTCGTATTTCCCGCCGCCGGTGAAGCAGGTAGAAATTCCGAAGGCAAAGGGCGGCACGAGAAAGCTGGGGATCCCCACTGTGTCGGATCGGATTGCGCAGACCGTGGTCAAGCAGATCATCGAGCCGAAGCTGGACCCGATGTTCCATACGGACTCGTATGGATATCGGCCCGGAAGGTCGGCCAAGCAGGCGATAGCCGTCACTAGAAAACGGTGCTGGCGATTCGACTGGGTGGTTGAGTTTGACATCAAGGGGGCATTTGATCAAATCGATCATAGCCTCTTGATGAAAGCGGTACGCAGCCACATCAAGGAAGACTGGATCCTGCTGTATATCGAGCGGTGGCTGACGGCGCCGTTCGAGACGACGGAAGGCACTCAAGTGCCACGGGGGCGTGGCACGCCGCAAGGCGGAGTGGTCAGTCCGATCTTGATGAACCTGTTCATGCACTATGCGTTCGACGTCTGGATGAAGCGCACTAATCCATCTTGTCCGTTTGCCCGTTATGCGGATGACGCAGTTGTCCACTGCAGTAGTAGACAGCAGGCGGAGCATGTCATGCGGTCCATCGCGGAACGGCTGGCGGAATGTGGATTGACGATGCATCCCGAGAAGTCGAAGATCGTGTATTGCCAGGACAGCAATCGCACTGAGCCCTTTCCGAACGTGCAGTTCACTTTTCTTGGCTTTACTTTCCGGCCAAGGAAGGCGATGAGCAAGCAGCACCGGCTATTTACGAGTTTCCTGCCGGCTGTGAGCTCTGATGCGGTGAAACGCATGCGGAAGGTCGTGCGAGGTTGGCGCATTCCTCGCCAGACGCCGGCGACGTTGGCCGAACTGGCGGAGCAATACAACTCGGTGCTACGAGGGTGGTGGAATTACTACGGAGCGTTCTATCAAACTGCGATGCGAGGGCTAGCGCGACACATTGACCGCAAGCTCGAGCAGTGGGCCAGACGCAAGTACAAGACGCTGTCGCGGCACAAGCGGCGCAGCGCGGAATGGCTCGCCAGGCTGAAGGAAGGTTCTCCGGGGTTATTTCTCCACTGGTGTGCTTTCGAGAAAGAGGTTGGATAACAAGAGCCGTGTAAATCGAGAGATTTACGCACGGTTCTGTGAGGGGTTCAGGGTGAGATTCCCTGGACCTACTCGACATGGCGACGGGCTGTGTCTGTTTGCCAAGCGGTTGGAGCGGGGCCGGTTCGTCTGGCCGAAAGCGGAAAGCGGCACCGTGGCGCTCACCCGCGCGCAGTTATCCATGCTGCTGGAAGGCATCGACTGGCGCAGCCCGGTGCGCACCGCAACGCCCGAGATGGCAGTGTAGAAAAAACAAAAATCACAGCGATTGTTTGCAGCTTGTCATGAGGCTGCAATATCCATATGGCAAAGTGAAGCCATGGCTGCCACGCCCCCGACACTGCCGGATCTGAATGCTCTGGATCCGGATGCGTTGAAGGCGCTGGTTCTCGCGCAACACGAAACGCTGGTCTCGCGCGAGACCGAGATCGAGAATCTGAAACTGCTCATCCTGAAGCTGCGGCGGATGCAGTTCGGACGCAAGAGCGAGAAGCTGGACCGCCACATTGAGCAACTGGAACTGCGGCTGGAGGATCTGGAATCGACGCAAACGGCAAGCGCTCCTCCACCGAACGACGTGCAGCCGCAGACGACCGCAGCCTGCATGCCAGGGAGAAGACCTGCGCGGCGCCCGCTGCCGGATCATCTGCCGCGTGAGACGCAAACCCACCAACCAGAGCAGACGAAATGCCCGGAGTGCGGCGGTACTCTGCGCCAGTTCGCAGAAGACGTATCGGAACTGCTCGAGTTTGTGCCGGCGCGGTTCAAAGTGATCCGCATCGTCCGGCCGAAGCTGAGCTGTGGCGACTGTGCCCACATCGTACAGGCTCCGGCACCGAGCCGCCCCATCGATCGCGGTCTGGCCGGACCTGGCCTGCTGGCACACGTGCTCGTCTCAAAATATTCGGATCATCTGCCGCTCTATCGCCAGGCTGAGATCTACGAGCGCTCGGGCCTCGATCTCGACCGTTCCACGCTGGCGGACTGGGTGGGGGAAGCGAGTGGTCTGCTGGCGCCACTGGTGGATGCGTTGCGCCGCTACGTGCTGGCTGCAAGCAAACTCCACGCGGACGACACACCGGTGCCGGTGTTGGCTCCGGGAACAGGCAAGACCAAAACTGGGCGCTTATGGACCTACGTTCGTGATGATCGCCCCTGCGGCGATTCGTCTCCTCCTGCGGTGTGGTTTGCCTACTCGCCGGATCGCAAGGGGGAACACCCGCAGCGCCACTTACGAGACTTTCACGGCACCTTGCAGGCCGACGCATTCGCCGGTTTCAACGCACTGTATGAAGATGCCGACCGCCGTATCTGCGAAGCGGCGTGCATGGCCCATGTGCGTCGCAAATTTTACGATCTCGAGCAGGCACACGCTTCGCCGATCGCCGCCGAAGCCCTGCGACGCATCGCCGAACTCTACATGATCGAGAACGAGATTCGTGGTCGTCCACCGGATGAGCGCAAACAAACACGTCAGACTCGCGCCCGGCCGCTGCTTGACTCGATGCATCAGTGGCTGAACTCCATGCTCGGCAAGCTGTCGAAGAAGTCGGCAGTTGCCGCCGCCATCTACTATGCGCTCGGGCGTTGGCCCGCGCTGCTGCGCTACTGCGACGACGGCCATCTGGAAATCGACAACAACGCGGCCGAACGCGCTCTGCGCGTGGTCGTTCTCGGTCGTAAGAACTACCTGTTTGCCGGCTCTGATTCCGGCGGTGAGCGCGCCGCATCGATTTACAGTCTGATCGGAACGGCCAAGCAGAACGGTCTCGACCCGGAAGCCTATCTGCGCGATGTCCTCACGCGCATCTCCGATCATCCCATCAACCGCATTGGTGAGTTGCTGCCATGGAACACTGCGATAACTCACTCTTAATAGTAAGTGTCCACGTATTTTCTAAGTGGACACTTAAACCGACGGACTGGCAACCGCTCGACTCCAAGATGCTGGCCGCGGTGGCCTACGAGCCAGAACCAAGAACTCTATACCTGCGCTTCCGCAGCGGCGAGGTCTATGGCTACTTCGAGGTTCCCGAAGATCTGTATCAGGAGTTCCTCCGCGCCGAATCTCGAGGCCGCTACTTCCTGAGCCACATCCGCGGCCGATTCCGCTATCAGCGTATCACCCAGTCACAAGCCACCTAAGCGATCAAGACGACCGCCTTCGGACGCTTACGGACTTGTTGCCTGCCCGGGTTCTCGTCTGCTTGATTTGCACTACTCGCCGATATTCGAAACCACCACGACGCTTGTGATCATCCACGTGCTTAGTTAGGGCGCTCTGCGAAGAAGTTTGCGGTCTGCAGGAATCAGCGGTGACACGGTGAGACTTTGCACTCTGCCAGCGGCTGGCCGCCCTGCACAAGGGAATGGGAATCCATCTTCGCCGGCCCTCGCGCTACGGGTGGTGGGTCGCTCGGCGGTCTTTGGAACCATCCGGTAAAATAGAACGAGCTGCCAGTGCCGAGCCGGCTGTCTACCCAAATGCGCCCACCCATCAAGTCCACCAGCCGCGCGGAAATCGTCAATCCAAGTCCCGTGCCTCCGTGCTTTCTACTCGTGGAACTATTCGCCTGGCAGAACGCTCTGAAAATGCTCTCTTGTTTGTCTGGCGGAATTCCGGGGCCCGTGTCACTTACCGCGAATCTCAGCAAAACCGCACTGTCATTTTCACCTTCCACGTCCACCGCAACCTGGACAAATCCGCGATCTGTGAACTTGATCGCATTGCCGAGCAGGTTTAACAAAACCTGCCGAAGCCGCAACGGATCGGCTAGAAGTCGGGTTGGGACGTTCGCCGAGGAGTTCCAACTAAGAGCCAGACCTTTCTGTGTAGCAGCCGTTCTCAGGAAGCGGGTGGTTTCCTCAAGTAAATGATCGATCGACACCGGAATCGGGTCCAGCTCCATCCGGCCCGCCTCGATTTTCGAGAAATCCAGAATATCGTTCAGTAGAGAGAGAAGGGATTCCGCGGAATCGGAGGCGTCGCGCAAATATTCCTGCTGCTCCTCGGGGGACGTGGTTTCCATAGCTAGCGCCGTCATCCCAAGGATCCCATTCATCGGCGTGCGGATCTCGTGACTCATGTTGGCGAGGAACTCACTCTTAGCACGGTTTGCAGCCTCAGCGGCTTCCTTGGCAAGCCGAAGTTCCGCTTCAGCGCGTATGCGTTCGGTTATGTCTCGAAAACTCCAAACGCGGATGATGCACCGTGAGAGAGCGCTTGAAGCGAGCGGCCTGGAATACCGCTCAAAAACTCTTCCTTCCAGAAATTCGAGCCGATCATAGCTCGATTGTTGGCCAGTGGCGTACAGTTCTTGGACTCTAGTCAGAAATGCGTCCGGATCCTTCAGCTGACCAACAACAAATTCTAGTGTTCGCTTGTCATCGTTCAACATCATAATGTCGCGAGGGATTTTCCACATCTCTGCAAAATTTCTGTTGTAGGTAATGATCTTTCCGTGGGCATCCGCGACCAGAATGCCATTCTCCGTGGATTCCAGTGTCTCCCTGAGCATCTCGGTTTGTTGCTGGACGCGCCGCCGTAACAACCAGACCCACACTGCAGTCGCCAGAACGAACACGGCCAGGAGACCCACGAGCGCCAATAACCGGCCCAGAGACCACCAAGAAGGCCGTGCCAAGATCACGATATCAGCGGGGGAGGACAGCAGAAGACGGAAGCCGTGGGCGACATGTGCTTCGTCGGCTTCTGCCACACAGACTCCGGTCAATTGAATTCGCCCACCCTCTTCAAGGAAGTCCAGTGCACGATGCCCAACCTCCAAACTGGCTTCGACCGTTACGGATCCAGATTGGACTGTAAGTACCTCTTCCCGCTGTTCGCGTGATCGTCCGAGAAGAAGACCATCAATCCTCACAAGACTAGCGTTGCATTCACCATTTAGCGCTCGTTGAGCGGTCATAGACACCGGAGAGGGCACTGGGCCATGACCGAGATTCCTAAAAACACCGTGATCTAATACATGGGTATATTGCCCGACAGCCGGGAAGCCCACAACCGTCACGCGGTCACCTGGTTGGAGCTGCGTGGTCTGTCGCGTCAAGACATTGATATTGCCAGTGGCATCCTGAACAAACAGTTCCTTGCCTGACCTCTGCAATGTAACAATACCCTCGATCCTAACAAGGTGACCGGATGAATTCTTCAAGTTGAAGCGCAGGACGCTGGAAATCGGTTGTAAGGGAATTGCGAAGGTATCGGCTGGCGGAGGCTCAAGGATTTCGAGTTGCCGCCGGTCAGGAACGAACAGCCGCACACCTACCCATTCATTTCTTTGATTGTAGATCGCGCCAGCAACCCCACGGAGCTGTACACGGGAGTTCACCAATCTCTCGACTTCGCTTTCGGACATCCAGGGAACTCGCGCCAGCAACGAGCCACCGCTGACTGCCACAACCATAGCCTGGCTTACATCGACCGCAGGTGGAATCGGAATCTCGTCCCTCACCACTGCTTGTACGATGCCCTCGACTTCAGCCCATTGGCTGTCCTCCTCTGTCGATGCTAATTGTTCGAAGGATAGGCGCTTTGGCACGGGCATCCGACCCTGTCCGATAACCCGAAGCTGCACGTTATTGATTTGAGGAGCAAAGTCGGGACACTCCGTGATGCCGTTCAAGTCGACCAGATCGCCAGCATGCACACTGTGCGATACACCGGGGGCCAGAGCCGCAATCCCGGCACTCGTATCCTGCAAGAACAAGGCAAAGTCATCAACGTATGTGACCACTCCGCGTAAGCGGACAGTATAGCCAAGGTTCGCCTGTTCCGTCGTCAATACTCTTACTTTCTGTGCTTGTGTAAGGACTGGAAGGGGGGGCGCTGACTTCGCGTCTTGTCCAGGTAAGACTGGTGGGTTACCAAGAGAAACGATAACTGCGAGGATCCAAGCTCGCCTACTAGGGGCCAGCGGGATGAGCGATATGCACACCGGTCGAAACGACTTCATGGCGGTCTCGGACCTTAACACCGAGCTTTTGCGAGTCGCCAAACGCGCGTCGTTCCTCGCAATGTTCTACAACCAGTCTGCTCGCGCGACCAGGGGCCAAGCAATATTCCAGAAGTTAACGCGGCCAAGTTATCCGAGGTTAGTTATGAGCGTGGCGGAACGGGTTGTGCCGACCGAAATGGGCGATCAAGGGATCACGCCTTCAAGTCCGGTTCTAATCGTTTGAGCCCTGAACCGGTCGCCGACGCTTATGATCTCTTCGATCCCCGTATCTGGCCCGCGAGCAAAAGGCTGAGCATCGGAACGAAGTTGGCGGGGAGGTCGTAACCTCTATGATCTCAAACAGATCGGGATTTGTGAGATACACAAGTGACGTCACTCAGCCTAACACTTGTGCTTCCTCACGATGCTTCGGCCGCCAGAGCGACTTTACATTTAAAGCGTTCCTTCCGCGCTGGGAGCCGCACTGGCCCACCCCAAGCTCGCCACGCTCCACTGACAACTCGCATGACTTCAGTCCTGTCATAAGGCTTTGCCAGCACATCGTAGGCACCCAGGTTCAGGGCTTCGGCCCACAGGCGTTCGTCTGCAAGCTGCGACGTCACAATGAGAGATGGCGGATCGGCCAGGATGGTCACCTGTTCGAGCACGTCCTTCCACGAACCCGGCGGCAAATCCCGCTCACAGACGACAACTTCGAATTGACGCTGCCGCAGAGCAGTAAGCCCGGAGGCAAGCGTGGCGCAGGACTTTACTGTGAAGGTACCGCTCGGCTTTAGCGTTCCTTGCAAGCGATTGAGAATGTTTTGCAGAAAGAAGTGATCCTCTTCCATCGGGCTTATCGACAGAACTGGAACAATTCCGTTCGTCGTGATCTCGGGGGTGTTTTTCATGACGGCATCCTTCCCATCACGCATCTCCTCTTCCCCGGAGCCGGAGAAGAACGAGGGAAATAGGTGGCAGCTATGCTGTTCGGGTTTGTTCGTTTAACAGGTCTTGTGCGGATCCGATGGGACCACCTCTCCCGACTGTTTTCGCTCATTGAAGTGCTCTCCCTACTCGTCCACACGAGTGCGGTTGCCCTCGTTCGGTCTGGCACTTCACTGTCTGGTTTGCAGTTCTCGTTCTGCACGCAACCAGTCCTCTTCAAGTGATCCGTGCGGTCCTCCTCGGTCCAACCAGAGTTGGTAGGCGAGTGTGGCAATTTGCTCTGTCTCTTTTTGTCCGTTGCCGTCGATCCGCGCGCATGCATTTAGTGTTTTCGTGCTTGGATCGATTGTTGGGTCGGGCTTGTTCCGTTGTTTGACCATGACGTGTTCCCTTCTTTCGCTAGCGCTGCGGTGCTTTTCCGCTGGCTACGATAGGCGATCCCGAGCGTGTCTAGAATCTGGGAGGCGTTCGTAGCCGCCGCAAGTCATGGTGCGCCCATTTTGATCGCATAATTAACACTTCGTAACAAGATATTCTCAGGCGCCCAAAGACGCAGACATTGCGTTACCGTGGGATCCCTTTTCTACGGTATCCAGTACCTCCCGGATCTTACCGAGTAAGCGTTCTGGTGTGAATGGTTTGGTTATTAGCGAGACGTTCGGGGGTAGTGGTTCCTGATTCCAAATTGCGTCCCCCTGGTAACCGGACATAAACTGCACCGCGGTATCCGAACGCGACGACCTCAGCTGCTCGGCGAGAACGTAACCATTCATCCCGGGCATTACTATGTCGGTCAACATCAGTTGGATCGGACCGGGATGTCGCTCAGCTATCAGGAGTGCTTCAGCGCCGCTGTCGGCCTCCAACACGGTATAACCCTGGCCTCGGAGGATCTGGGAAGTCAGATGCCGTAATTGATCATCGTCCTCGACAAGGAGAACGGTTTCCATACCACGAGTTCCCTTGACCTCAGCCAGCGGTTCGGCGCACGCCTTAACGGCTCCCTCGACCCTTGGCAGGTAAATCTTGACGGTACTTCCCATTCCCTGTTTACTGTCCACCGAGATATGTCCATTGTGTAGTTTGACTATCCCGTAGACAGTCGACAATCCCAAGCCCGTACCCTTACCCTGCTCCTTAGTGGTGAAGAAGGGCTCGAACATCCGAGCTTTAGTCTGCGCGTCCATTCCGCATCCCGTATCGCTAACGCTCAACATCACGTAAGGGCCTGACTGAACTCCTACATGGCTGCGGGCGTACTCGTCATCCAAGCTGACATTGGTCGCTTGAACGCTGATAGTGCCGCCCTTGGGCATGGCGTCGCGAGCGTTGACTGCCAGGTTCATGATGACCTGCCCAATCTGCCCCCCGTCGACCTTGACAAGCCCGAGCCCAGTTTCAACACTCGTGATCAGCCGAATATCCTCACCGATCAAACGATGCAGAAGCTCCTTAATGTCTGCCACTACCGTGTTCAAATCAGTCACCTTTAGCTGCACAACCTGGCGGCGGCTGAAGGCAAGCAACCGCGCGGTTAACGTGGCGGCCCTCTCTCCGGCCGTCTTGATTTCGTTGATCTCGCGGCGCATAGGATCGTGGTCTCCAAGTCCGTTCAGTAGGATCTCACAGTAACCGAATATGACGGTTAATAGATTATTGAAGTCGTGAGCCACACCGCCTGCCAGACTGCCGACTGCTTCCATCTTTTGAGCCTGAAGGAACTGTTCTTCCAAATGCTTTCGCTCGGTGATATCTTGAACGACTGAGATGAAATACTTAGGATCGCCCGAAGAGTGGCGCACGAGCGCATCCGTAAGATTGATCCAGACCAGAGAACCATCCTTCCGGACATAGCGCTTCTCCATCAAGTACGACTGTATTTCTCCGGTGAGCATCCGGTGCACATGCGCCTGGTCCGCCTCCAGATCGCCGGGATAAGTGATGTTCTGAAACTTCCCCGCTAGCAACTCCTCGGGCGAGTAGCCAACAATTTCGCAGAACTTGTGGTTGATACGCAGCAACTGTCCATCGGGGGATACATGAGCGATACCGACCGCAGCTTGATCAAATGTTAGTCGGAATCGTTCTTCGCTCTCACGCAACGCTTGGGCTCCTCGCTTGCGCTCGGTGATGTCGCGAACGTTGCACTGGATTACTTTCTTGCCGTTAACCTCGTAGACATTGCTGACAAACTCCACTTCAATGCGTTCTCCAGATTTGTGTCGCAGCGGTAGGTTCTCATAACGCACATACCATTCCTGCTGGAGTCTCTCAAAAGTGCGCCTGCACAGTTCGACATCTTCAAATAGGCCGATGTCCCAGAGCTTCTGGTTCAAAAACTCCTCGCGAGAGCACCCCAAGATCTCTTCGAGGAATGGATTCACGTCCGTAATCTTTCCGGTGTCCGCATCGAGAAGCAGTATTCCATCTCTTGCAGCTTCAAACAGGCGCCGGAATCGCGTTTCGGAGGCGACCAGCAACCTGCGTTCCATTTCGTCGCGCGATACGGTTTCCTCAGAAACCGGGGAATGCGAACTCTTCAATGGTGGGGAGGTTTGAGGCTCCGTGTCCAGAACATCCTTCACACCTTTTTCAAGCATGGAAGTGCGCTCCTAACTACGCGATGGTCCCTTTGAAGAAAATAGATGGGCAACACCACCGTTTCCGCTGTATCTGCTGATCCGAACATTTGCCAGTATGGCGTTCGCACGCAGCCGAACCCGGCTGATGGCACGGTTCTTGCGCAGCCGGAACTGTGTTTCGGTCAGGTGCATCTCGAACTGGATCTGCTCCGGCGTTTGCTCCTTGAAAAAGAACCGCAGGAGTATTTCCTGGTCAAACGCCGGGAGGGTTCGGATAGCCAGCAGCGCGCCCGTGCAGCGATCCCTTTCAATCAGACGACGCTCCGGATGCCACGGAACGAACGGCACCACGCCAGGCAGGCAGCAACGCTCTCGGATGTAATCCGTAACGCGCTGCGCCCGCACCCGCAACCCGATCGTGAAACATGCCCCGTAGAGCGCACCTGGATTGCGGATCTTGTACGCGAATTCGAGCGTCCGAATGAAGGTCTCTTCGACGGCGTCCTGTTGGTCCCATGGCCGCAGTCCGCCGAACAGCTTAAAACGCATGTGGTTTAGCCATTCGTGCAGCTCCAGCATGGCGACATTATCGAGAGCTTGAACTTGCTCGCGACGAGTCGGCCTGCGAAGTGCTCTGATACTGGATCGGCAATGGAAGCAACTAGCATGCTATCCAAGAAAACCCTTAGATTTGGTCTAGGATATATCTGGTTCGAGATGTTGTATGTACAATATTGAACACGACTGGCACTTTTTGTTTTATGTTATTTTTCCGGAAATTCCCGGCTTTTATTAGGTAACGACGGAGGGAATGGACGGCAGGAGCCTAGCTTCCCCACCACTCAAAGGCCTGAAGAAGCCTATTTCTCTGGCGTGGCGGAAGCCGCGTTCGCCAGCAGTGACGTTCTGCCGGGCCCGGCGGGCTCCTGATCGAGCAGAATTACATTGAGAAGCGAACTGTGAACATGCAACCCATCGTTGTAGTCGATAAAGCCCATTTTGCGGAACTTGTTCATAAAAAAGCTGACTCTCGAACGGGTGGTACCAATCATGTCTGCCAGCGTTTGCTGGCTGATATTCGGGATCATGAGCTCGGGCTTCTCTTTCCCGAAATTTGCCAGTAGCAGAAGAACTCGCGCCAGACGCTTCTCGCTAGAGTTGAAGAGCTGATCCACTAAGTCCTCTTCCGTTCGAATGGTGCGGGCCAGCAAATGCGTTATGAAGAGTTCTGAAACCTCGTGCCTTTCATGCAGCACCCGGATCATAGCTCGCCTCTCCACTCTCACGATTGTTGAATCGCTGATCGCTGTCGCGGTTGACACGCGGAGAGGTTGAGCGAGGCAGGTTTCCCCGAAAAAGTCGCCAGTCCCCAGTATTGCGAGGATTGCTTCGCGTCCTGCCTTCGATACCACCGTGACCTTGACCTTGCCCTTCTGGAGGTAAAACACTGCGTCCGCAGGCTGACCTTGCGAGAAGACAATCCGCCCCGCCGCGTAATCAGCAATTGTCTTTCCTTGGCCGACCTTTTCCAAGAATCTCTTGGGGTCAAAGGGCAGGTCTGTGTTCGGTTTGTTTGCAGCTGTCCGGGCCGACAGCCGCTCGGGTCTTTGAGTTATCAAAACGCACCTCAATGACCGGAACCGTACCCCACGGGTGCGCCCGAGTGTCGGTGGGGATTAAGCTCCTGAGGTTAATAATTGTAATTTAGCTCATTGCTTTGCGAAATTCAAGGCCGTTTAATGATCAATTTTTCGGCTCTGCGCGAGAATTCGATGGGACGGCCATGTTAGGCGGCTTTCGTGAAAACGACAAACTCGGTCTTGGTCACCGCCATAGCCGTATATTCAGTAACATTATTCGGTCGATCCCAAGTCCTACCTGCAACACAGGAATTTCTTAATTGTCTCCGCCTTTCCTTGTCGCCCAGAATGTGAATGTGGATCAAGGCGCGATTGAACGAGTTCTTGCTCGCACTCAAGATCCTGACTTCTAGTTACGATCCGAATGCAGAGAACAGTGTTACGCAGGAAGAATTGACGAGTTAAAGTCATACCTCGGGGATGGAGCTGCGGGCCGTTCCCTCGATGAGATTGCCTGCATCGTCTTGAAGTTGACCGATCCTCGATTTTGGATCGACCCCATCGCCACCTGCGATTTCGGCGCAAACTCCAAGTAACTTTCGTTGTTCAAAAAAATGATTTAGCGTCGGGGCGAAGCACGGAACCGACTATCCCAAACTCTGTTGTAATTCCTTTGAACGCAACTTCCCCCCATCAGAAGATCGCGTCAAGTCTGAGCCATGTGGAACATTCGAAAGGACTGGTTTGGGTCCAGCGGTTTGAAACGGCAATAATTCTACAAAAAAATGTTCATTTTTAAGATCTTAGGAGTAATTGAGGATTCCGCCGAAGGCGAACACTGATTCCGAAGGGAACGCGAACGGCATTCCGGGCCGAAGGCGAACAGTTCTCGGAGCGCAGCGACGCTGGCACTTCGATTGTGCAGGAAGTGTTCGGCTTCGTCAAGAAAAACCTGTCCTGAGCGTAGCGGAGGAACAGCGCCGCTAGCGGAGAAAGGGGTGTGGGGAAAGGGGCAGCAGTCCCTGTCCCCACCCAGCGCTGGAGAGACCCGGAGCGCGATCAGCGCTTCGGTTAGCCGAGCTTCCCCGTGGCGTTCCGCTGAAGCCCTCCACAATTTGCAGGACCAACAGGTTCAGGTCAGCCTGGGCGAGGCGGTATTATTAGCCGGAAGGAGCTTTTGTGACTCACGGACACCTATCGAAACAGAAAGCGAGTGCCTGGGAGAAGAGTGAGAGTTTCCTCCTGAGAGGAGAAATGTTTCTTGCGTCGATCTCACGCGCCTGCGCACCCGTAGGTATAATCGTCCTCGCGATGTCGACATGTTTAGCTTCAGACACAGTGTATGAACCATCCGCGAGCGATCCGCGCGTGGTGGCTGCGCTCGTAGCGCAAAAACGTCTTGGCGAAATAATGCAGGCGCTGGATGTTGCGGGAATCGAGAATTTGATGGCACCCGATCTGTTGGTGAACGCACCGATCAACAAAGTCGCCAACCGGGAGAATGTGATCGCTCGCCTCAAAGCGAGCCAAATCAGCTACGTGCCGGGTACCGAGCGCACAATCGATTTTGCCGGCGTGCGTGGCGATGTCGTCGTGATCATGGGCGAAGAGGTCACGCGTCCCAATAAGAATGCGCCTTTCGCGGGGAAAATCGAGCATCGCCGATTCACGGATGTGTGGAAGCAGTTTAATGGCGTCTGGAAGCTCTGGATTCGCCAAGCAACGATCACAAAAGTCGAATAACGCGCTAGCGGAAACTACCCTGACCGAGCGGTCGTCCTCTGGGCATGGCGAGAGCGCTAAGCATTCGGCTTCCTCCGATTCTTGCGCATGGAATCGCCACGCATCTCGATGCGGTGAGCGTTGTGAACCAGGCGATCGAGGATGCCGTCGGCTGCGGTAGGGTCTCCGATCTGCTCGTGCCAGCGTGCGACTGGAAGCTGCGAAGTGAGAATCGTCGATCGAGTCTGATAACGGTCTTCGCAGATCTCCCAGAAGTCGCGCCGCTCGGTTTCGGCGAGTGGAGCCATGGCCCAATCGTCGATCACCAGCACGTCGATTCGACTCAGTCGCACAAGCAGATTGCGCAGACTGCCGTCCGCGCGTGCGATCGCCAGATCGCGGAACAGTGCGGCGGCGCGAGTGTAGAACGCCGAGTAACCATCGCGACACGCCTTTTGCGCCAGTGCGCACGCGACGAAGCTCTTGCCGACACCGGTGGGTCCGAGCACGAAGATATTCTCGTGATTGTGAGCCCAGACCGACTTCTGCGCCAGCGCCCGGATCACGCTCTTGTCCAGTCCGCGAGAAGCCCGATAGTCGATTTCTTCGACGCAGGCTCCTTTGAGTTTGGCGGCATGCAGTCGCCGCGCCAGCGCTTGATTCTCGCGCCACGTCCACTGCTGATCCACCAGCAGGCCGAGTCTTTCCAGGAAACTTAATTCGCGCGAAGCCGGGTCTTGTTCCTGCGTCTTGAGCGCATCCACCATGCCGAGCAGCCGCATAGCCACGAGTTTTTCCATCATGGGTTCCTGTAGCATGATGTCCTCACTCGAAGTATTCCGACCCGCGGATGTTGTCATGGGGTGGCGGTGTAGCCGCGGGCGGTGGCGGCGACGGCGGCACTTGGTCCAGAGAGTTCTTCAGAATCGATTCGACGCTTTTGTAGCGACACGCGCCGGTTGCAAGTGCGCGCTCGGCTGCCGCTTCCACGCGTTGCGCCGAGTACCTTGCCGCCAGCCGGATGATGCCCAGACAGCCGCGATAACCCATCTCCGGATGCGGCTTGTCGTTCATAATCCGCTCAAACAGCCGCGCGGTGTTGGGCCCGATGGTTTCCGCCCAATGCACCATCCGCGAAGGAGTCCATTCCAGATGGGCACGATGACTCTTGGGTCGATGCTCATCCTGGGTGAGGGCCTGTCCGCGTCCACGGCTGCGCAGGTGGGACGCCACGCGTGTGCCTTTGTGCAGAATCTCGACCGTGGTGGGCGTGGAGCGAATCTCCATCAACTCGTGCACCAGGTTGTAGGGCACGCTGTAGAGATTGGAATCGAAGGATGTGTCGCAAACGCGTTGAGTACGGGTCTGGTAGGGTGAACGAGTGGAGAAC
>DAIUEW010000052.1:0-43842 GCA_036844925.1 Candidatus Sulfotelmatobacter sp. | reverse complement strand
CGCATAGCGGCCATGCCGATGTAATGCATACCCGCAATACCCGCACCCATCAGGACACTTCCGGCGACCGCTTGAGACGCGCCCATTTTCTGTCGGCTCACCGCGTACAGCGCAATGGCAGACGCGAGAATGGCCGCAAACAGTGACAGCAGAACGGTTGGCCAGTGGTAAGCCACGGGAATTGGCAGGATGAACGCGAGCATCCCAATGTAGTGCATTGACCAAATGCCTGTCCCCATCGCAAAGGCACCGCCCAGCACCCAAAGCGCACGAGTCCAACCGCCCGCAGCCGTTACGCGACTTGCGAGATCCAGAGCAGCGTACGACGCAAACACGGCGATGAATACCGAGAGCGCCACGAGCGAGTAGTTGTAGGAGCCAATCAAGTTCACGGCAGCCATTTGACCGGACCCGGGTGCCACGAGGAACAGCCACCTGCGCTTCAATCAAAAGAATTAACCGTCTTCCTAGCACTTGATCATCCGGATGGACGCGTTGCAAGAAGCTAGTCCAGAGCGCAGACACCATAACTTTAGCTCGGTTTCAAAGCCATTACAATCAAGCGCTGCCTGCCTAAATGGTGTTAGGGTGGTTGTCTCTCTACACCCAGGCTTTGGCGCCCAACGCCAGATCCACTGTCATGGCGTATGTGCAATACATCAGCCAAATACCAGTAATGAATTGAAGCAGTCCTACGAGGCGGCCACCAAAATTCCAGGACAGTAAGCGTGTAGGAATCTCAATCGCATAAATCAATGCCAGGCCGACAAAGATCAGCATTACGGGGATGTCACCGGCACGCCGAAAAACGTCAGCGCCAAGAATGCTGAGAAACAGGAATGCGATGGCCATCCAGCCATCCGGCTGCGCGCTGGAATCGATATATCGCCGGTACGACATCGCGAACCAGTGAATGCCATAAGCGGTGAAGGCCAAGCCAGCCATGTACAGTGGAGCCGCTTTGCCGAAGACATTGAACCAGGTTAGTCCGGCCAGCAGAAAAATCCCGGTCAGGAACTGCATGAATCCCGGCATCCAGAAACCCCATAAGCCCAGCGTCCGGTTGACTTCGGGACTGCTCTTCGGAAAACCAAACAAGGCCTGACCACCCCAGATGAAATAGCCGGTCCCCAATCCAAAAAATCCGAGAGCGACTGGCACGAAAGGCGAACTTGCAAATGTGAATACTTGATCTGCCATTTTTGACCTCACTCTGTCACATGCCGAGTGCACGTTTTATTCCAGTCAATAGAAGGATGGACAGAGGGCCCACGTGCAAATAGATCCGTCCACTTACGAGCGTCTTTCGTCGAACTTCACTTCGATGAGAAGAGACACCACTACGAGCCCGTCCACATACCGACGCCCTATCCTCCTGCCGACACTCGAGACCTCGTTGAGTTTTACAGCCGAGCGCGAAACCCTTCCAAAACCCCATTCCCCAGCGAGGCGAGGTTTGGAGATCTGCATGCAATCAGTCGAAATGACGTAGCCGCCAAAAACTGACGGCCTGGAGTGAGACAGTTCCCCCAAGCTCCAGGGTTCGAACAGCCAACGGGCTACGTCGAGAATTGCGGTGCTGTAGGGATCGGAGAAGTGACCCGGAAAGGAAGGAACCAAAATGGCGAATCAAATGATGAGGAAGTGCGCGCACATACCGTGCCTGTGCGATGTACAGGATGGAGAAGAATATTGCGGTGAAGCCTGTCGTGACGCGGGAAGTGAAGACGTGGAGATCGCCTGTCAATGCAGCCATCCGGCCTGTCCGCTTACGTTTCGGCAGTTCGCGTCTCAAAGTACCGCTGACCTGGCGAGCTGACCATAGCTAGAGGTGCGACCGTACGTCTACCGGGAAGGATATGCAGGAGTTCGCTGATCTGACCCGTGGAAGGAGAATTGATTGTGAGGTTCATAAAACAGAGTTTGTCGCTTTTTCTTTCGTTTTGCCTTGTGTTAGCCACTGCGCCCGGAGGCTTCGCCACGCCGGCAGACCAATCCACCGCACAACCGCCGGTTCAGGCCGCGAAACAGACGCCGGAACAGTTGCAGCAATTGGTAGCGCCAATCGCATTGTATCCGGATGCGCTGGTGGCGCAGATCCTCGCAGCGGCTACTTATCCCGATCAGATTGTAGAAGCAGACCGGTGGCTGCAACAACATACCGATCTCAAGGGCGAGCAACTCGGTAAAGAAGTTGACAAGCAGCCATGGGATCCGAGCGTGAAGGCCCTCACCGAGTTTCCTTCCGTGCTCGCCAACATGGACAAGAATCTGTCCTGGACTTCGTCGCTCGGCGATGCTTACGTCAACCAAGAGCGGGACGTAATGAACGCTGTACAGGTAATGCGTGACCGGGCGGAGAAGGCCGGGAACTTAAAGAGCACATCGCAAGAACAGGTAAGCAAGCACGGGCACGACATCGAGATCGAGCCTGCCGACCCTGAGGTGGTTTACGTGCCTGAATACGATCCGTGGCTTATCTACGGAGAACCCATCGGCGTCTGGCCGGGCTGGTATTGGTATCCGGGGCTCTATCTTACCGGGCCCGGATTCGGATGGGGCTTAGGCTTTGGAATTGGCTTCTTTGGTGGATTTGGCTGGGGATGGGGGCACTGGGGATACGATTGGCATCACCACGGCATTCTCTTCGACCACCACGCCTACGTTTCTCACAGCAGAATTTTCGTCAATCGCAGTCACTTCAATGCTGCCAGAGGCGGATCTAATCATGGCGGCGGATTTCATGGCGGAGGGGCGAGAGGCTTCTCATCCCATGCCCAGGCCGGCACTCACTCCGGAGCGTTCAGTGGCTTCAATCATGGGGGAGCGGCGAGAGGCTTCTCTTCTCGCGGGCAGTCGAGCTTCGGCGGGGGCTTTCATGGAGGTGGTGGCTTCCACGGAGGTGGAGGCTTCCATGGCGGCGGAGGCGGTGGTCGCCGGTAATTCGGATCAATTACTGCAAACGAGACTGAGAATATAGGAGAAAAAACTCATGCGCACGAACAATATGCAACTTGAAGCATTTACAGTGAGGTTTGCTTGGGGGTTCGCATCCATCGTCTTTTTATTACTGGTAGTGGGTTTTCTGCTGTTTATAGCGGGCCTCGCTGGGTCGAGCTTTGCTCAGGAATCACAACCAAGAACTTTCTCATCTCCTGGCGAAGCTAGTGACGCTCTCTTTCAGGCTGCGCAAAAAGAGGATGAGCCGGCTTTGGAAGCCATCCTCGGAGCGGGCAAGGAAATCACTTCCTCGAGCGACGAAGAGGAAGACAAACTCGAACGCGAGCAGTTCAGCCAGAAATATCAGGAGATGCACCGTCTGGTCCAAGAACCCGACGGCAGCGCAGTTCTGTACATCGGCGCAGAAAACTGGCCCTTCCCCATCCCGCTGGTCTCGAAGAACGGCGTATGGTACTTCGATTCCGAGACCGGTAAGCAGGAAATCCTGTTCCGCAGAGTAGGAGAAAACGAGGCCACCGCGATTGAAGTGGCTGAGGAATTTGCAATGGCTAGCAATGCGAGCGCCCTAAAAGCAGCGAGCAACGATCCGATCACCCGATTTGCCGAGAGCCTGCGTTCTGCCGCCGCAGCAAATACAGACAACAAAGAGTCCGGTCCTTTTCACGGATACTACTTTCGAGTCGTGACCCAGGATTCTGCGTCCGTGAGCGCCCACAACAAGACGAAAGGAACATTGACTTTGGTCGCGTATCCCGCGGAGTACCAGTCATCAGGAGTCAAGACTTTCGTAGTCACCTGGAGGGGAATTGTCTTCGAAAAGGACCTTGGGCCCGAAACAGAGACTCTTGCTCCACATATGAAAGCCCGCACGGGTTCGAGTTGGCACCCGGCGGCATGAAAACCCAGATGCGAAGAGAAGAAAAGGACAATCGTAGTGATGACAAAGCTGGCATTCTTTCTTGGTGTAATGTTCCTTGCATCTCTCGGCTGTGCAGAGAGTTCCTCGTTGCCGGAAGCTCCACAGGTGCAAGCCAGGAATCACGTCGTATCCGTTACGCTGCATGCGGTGAATGAAAACGGCAGGGATGCCTTTGCCTTCAATGGCGAGCCGGTCGCCCCAGTGATCCGCGCTTCTCCGGGTGACGTTCTCAAAATCACATACATCAACGATCTTCCTTCCACGTCCTCGGAGAAGTGTGCCATCAATCCGTGCATGGACATGACGAACTTGCATTTTCATGGGCTCACCGTGTCGCCCCATGCCCCGCAAGATGACGTGCTAACAATGCTGGCCATGCCTGGCCAGGTATTGCACTACTCGGTCCGCATTCCGCGCGATCATCCGCCGGGGCTGTTCTGGTACCACACTCATCCTCATGGCGAGAGTCACCGGCAAGTGTTGGACGGAATGTCAGGAGCCATCGTTATTGAGGGAATGGAACGCTATGTCCCTGAAGTAGGACGGCTGCGCGAGCGGGTGATCGTTGTTCGCGGCCGCTCTATCGAACACGATCCAAATGCCAGCGCACTCGTGCGCGATGTTGAAGTCCCAGCGCACGGATGCGGGGGAGGAGCCGAGTCCGTCGAGGAAATCTTCACTGTGAACGGAGTGCTTCGACCGCAAATCGAGATCGCGCCTAAAGAGCGGCAGTTCTGGCGCATCGTGAACGCTTCGGCCGACCGCTATCTGGACCTGCAACTGGATGGCGAGACCTTTGAAATCGTAGCGCTTGACGGGATGCCGCTTGCCTACCGCGATCCCGAACACCCGAAAAGAATCACCGATCACTTGCTGGTGGCACCTGCGAGCCGGCTCGAAGCAATCGTCACCGGGCCACCCCCTGGTGCACACACATCTCTCCGTACGCTTTGCGTAGATACGGGCCCGGTTGGGGATCTCAATCCGGAGATGGTGCTGGCAGATATAGTGTTACCCGGTTCTGACCAATCCAATAGAGACTCACCGCGCAGGCGAGCGCATGCTGTCAACGACCGTCCGCCGGTTTACAAGCCAGTTGACGTTGAGCCGTTGAAGAAGACTGCATCGGACTTCATTGTCACTTTTACCGAAGACAAGAACGGCTTCTACATCAACGGCCGCAAATTTGCCGCCGATGCGAGTCCGATGACCAGCGCTCGTGTTGGTACCTACCAGCATTGGCGGATTGTCAACGAAACTGCCGAACTGCATCCTTTCCACATTCACCAGGTTCACTTCTTGGCTTATGCACAAAATGGCGTGCCACTCCCTGATCCTGCATGGCTGGATACGGTGAATGTTCCGTACGCTGGCTCCGTGGACGTCATCCTGGACTTTACCGACCCCGTCATCAAGGGTATGTCGGTATTTCATTGTCATCTGCTGAATCACGAGGACAAGGGAATGATGGCCAAGATCCTGTTCAAGTAGACCTGTCGATCCCGTCTGCCATACTGCCAATCCACAGTTGAATTCACGAAACTCCGCGACGGCAAGCGATCACGACGGACGAAAGAGTGTCTGTCTGTGGTCGTTGTCATGAGACACGTTCGAGCAACGGGTTTCTCGGGCTGCTGGCGTTGGCAGTTGGATTGCATTCTGGAGTGGAACTGCTGGAACGCGATTGACGCTTGCAAACGCTCATTAAGAGGAGACCAGGATGGACAGCGACTATGTGCTTCTCTGCGGAGTGATGTGGTGCAGACTCGGACAGCCAGACGTGCATTCGGGAAGTGTGCAGTGACGCCGAGCTGCATCACATCTAGCCACCGATGTGCACCATCGTCCGCGATGGTGGCTGGAAGCCGGCTTCGCCGATATGATGCCTCTCTTCCTTGTGGGCGACTGCACTATGGATAAACTTCATGAGTTCGTGGTCAGAGGCGCCGCGACGAAATAGCTCGTGCAGATCGTGGTCCCAGACAGAAAAAAGGCAAGTACGGATCTTGCCGTCGGACGTGATTCGGATTCGGCTGCAGTGGCTACAGAAGGGATGAGAGACAGGGGCAATGATTCCAATCTCACCAACTCCGTCTTCGAACCTATAGCGCCGGGCTGTTTCACTGCGTTCGCGAGGAATCTCTACCAGCTGAAGGTACTCAGCCATGCGGCGCAAAATCTCGCTCATGGTAACCACGACTTCCGGGGACCAGACGCGCCCCTCTTCGAGGGGCATGAACTCGATAAAGCGCACCACCACGCCTTCGTCACGCGCGAACTTGCCGAATGGCACGATTTGATCGTCATTAAATCCACGCATTAATACGCAGTTTATCTTTACCGGATCAAGGCCCGCGCGCCTTGCGGCTCGCACGCCGGCGAGCACGTAAGCGAAGCCTGCTGGAACACGCGTAATCCGGGCGAAGGTGTTCGGATCCACCGCATCCATGCTGATAGTGACCCGTCGGAGGCCAGCATTCTTAAGTGGCTCTGCCATTTCTGCAAGAAGATGGCCATTTGTGGTGATGGCGATGTCTAAAGCTTGTTCATCCACATTGCGCAGCTGCGACAACTCTCGTACGAAGTTGATGACACCCTTGCGCAACAGCGGCTCGCCGCCCGTAATCCTGACCTTCTTGATTCCCGCGCTGGCGAAGAGCCGAACTATGCGCAGATATATGGGAAAAGGCAGGTCACCGTAAATCGTACCCTCATTACCGGTGCGACAGTACACACATTTGTAGTTGCAGCGGTCCGTGATCGAAATTCGAAGGTCGGTAATCGCGCGGCCAAACTTGTCCACTAGGCGCATGAAGGACCAACTCAGATCTTCTCCGGTTGCGAGTTCGAACTCTTTAACGAGTGGAGGTGACGTCCAAAGGCTTGCAGAAAATCCATGGCCGCGGCCAGCCCGCGAAGACTGTCTTTGCTGGTGAATCGCCGAAGCAAGCCGAATAAGGTGACCGGTTGGTCGCGCTCTGCTGTCGCCTTGGCTATTCCTTCTGGAATAGCCTGGAAAATACCCTTGAACCATTCCGGCTCGATGCTTCCGAGAATTTGGCGCCAGAATAAGAGGTTCCTGATGGCTCGAATCGCTTCCGGCGTTTTGACGTTGTCCACGACAGTCTCTAGAATCTCGTCGCTCGCCATCAGGGCACCGCGCATGATCTCAAGCACACCGCGATTGTGCAACTGCTGGAGCACTTCGTACGCCGCTAAGACCGCTTCAGCATGGTCCTCCGGAGCATGCTCCAGGCGCGACTGCAACTCTGCGCGTGGGTTGCGCGGCGGAATTTCCAAAGGAATCGGTTGAGCCATTTTCTTCTCCTCGTGTCACTTCTTCGTCTGCAACTGAACCAGCCCATTTCCATTTCCTGGAGATGCATAGTCGGGTCGCTTCCATTTGCGTTCGACTTCCACTCCATTCTGCGGCGTTGGATGACCGAAGCGGGGGTTGATGCGGGGCAACGGACTCTCGCCGACTTCTGCCAACACATTCATATGAACGCTGGTCTCCTTGTAAGCCGGGGTGTTGGTAACAGGATCCGTGTGGCTGCTGGTCAATCGATTTACCGGACTTTCCACGGAGTTCATCGGCATGTAGAGTTCGTGCCCCTGAACCCGGTCTGTAACCAACGCACGAACCCGCACTTGTCCATATCGCGAAACCAGTTGTACCCATGTCCCGCTTTGGATTCCGCGTTCTTCCGCAAGTTCAGGGGAGACTTCCACAAAGACATCAGGAGTCTTCTCCCGAATCCCTTCAGTTCGGTAAGTTAAGTTGCCCTCGTGAAAATGCTCGAGCAGACGCCCATTGTTTAAGTGCAAGTCAAACTTAGAGTCCGGTTGCTCGGTCGGGCCAATCCAAGAGACGGGGAACAGCCTCGCTTTTCCGTCGGGAAAAGCAAAGCGTTTGGTGTAAAGCAGGGGCTCATCGGTCCCATCGGCCTCGACCGGCCACTGCAGAGATTTGTAGCCCGCCAGCCTGTCATAGTTCACGCCGGCGAACAGCGGGGTTAGAGAAGCAATTTCATCCATGATCTCGGAAGGATGCTGATAGTGCCAACTTGCGCCCAGCCGGTTCGCAATTTCCTGCGTGATCTTCCAATCTGGCCAACAACCCTCGATCGGCTCAAGAACCTGGTAGCGTCGCTGGATACGCCGCTCGGTGCTGGTGAAGGTGCCTTCCTTTTCAAGACTCGGTGCTCCAGGCAGTACAACATCGGCATAGTGGCACGTGTTGCTGAAGAAAATGTCCTGCACGACAAAGAAGTCGAGCGTGTTGAATGCATCCCCAACATAGTTGGCATTCGAATCGACAATGCTCATTTCTTCGCCGAACAGATACATCGCCTTGAGCTTGCCCTCATGAATCGCTTCCACCATCTGATGGTTATCCAGCCCTTTGGTGGAAGGTAGCTTCACTTTCCATGCGCTCTCGAATCGCTGGCGCACTTCGGGATCATCCACCGATTGGTATCCGGGTAAGTCGTTCGGCATGGCCCCGTGGTCGCTGGCGCCCTGCACATTGTTGTGACCGCGTAGTGGATAAGCGCCCGTTCCCGGTCGCATGTAATTGCCGGTGATCAGTAACAGATTCGAAATCGCGGTGGAACTGTCGGAACCCTGGGAGTGCTGGGTTATCCCCATCGCCCAGAGTATGCACATTGCTTTGGCTTCCGAGATCATATGGGCGACGGTTTTGAGAGTCTCCTCCTGCACACCGGAAATGCGCGCAGCCGCTTCCATGGTGAAAGGCTCAAGGCTCTTGCGATATGCGTCCAATCCGTTTACCCATTGATCGAGGAACTTAGTGTGGGCGAGGCCGTTCTCCAGTAAATAGCGGCTAATCGCGCTCAGCCAGACCAGATCCGTACCTGGCTTCGGGTGAAGGAAGAGATCTGCACGTCTCGCCATCTCATTTTCACGCAGATCGGAGACAATAAGCTTCTGCCCATCAAGTTTGTGAGAGCTCTTTACCCGGGTGGCAATGACCGGATGACTCTCTGCGGTGTTGCTGCCAACGATGAGAACAAGGTCCGCCTTCTCCACGTCGGATATGGACCCTGAATCACCGCCGTACCCGACTGTCCGAAACAAGCCCGCGGTCGCAGGCGACTGGCAATAGCGGGAGCAATTGTCTACGTTGTTCGTGCCGATGACCGCTCGCGCCAGCTTTTGCATCAGGTAGCTTTCTTCGTTCGTGCATTTGGACGAAGAGATAAAGGCGATTGAATCGGGGCCACTTTTGGCCTTGAGTTCCGACAATTTGCGGGCAACGAGGGCGAGGGCTTCCTCCCAGCTAGCCTGGCGAAACTTGCCCTCCTCGCGAATCAGCGGTGTGGTAAGGCGATCCTCGCTATTGATGTGGCCCCAGCCGAATTTTCCTTTTACACAAGTAGAAATGCCATTGGCCGGGCCATGCTCAGGCGCCACTTTGAGAATGTGGCGATCTTTCGTCCAGACATCGAAGCTGCATCCCACGCCGCAGTAAGTGCAAACCGTTTTCGTCTTGCGGACGCGGTGAGTCCGCATCGCGGATTCCGCCTCGGAGAGCTGCATGATGGTTCCGTAGCCGGTCTCCGGTTCAACTCCTTTGACTACCTCGATCATGCCGCTGAGCGCGGACTTCTTCAGCGAGGTCAAGAAGCCGGCGTGGCCCAGCATGCTCTTTTCCATCAGCGCATTGCAGGGGCAAACCGTGACGCAATGGCCGCAGGAGACGCAGCTCGACTCGCCAATGGTCGAGCCTCCGTCCCAAAGTACGCGGGGATTCGGATCCTCCCAGTTGATCGAAAGCGTTTCGTTGACCTCGACATTCTGACAAGCTTCAACGCACCGGCCACAGAGGATGCATTGGTCGGGATCGTAGCGGTAGAACGGATTCGTGTTATCGACCTCATAGGGCTTCGATCGAAAAGGAATTTTCTGGTGCTCAATGGCTAACAGCTTCGTCGTGTTATGGACGGTGCAATTGCCATTGTTGTTATCGCAGACTGTGCAATAAAGAAGGTGATTACTCAGGATCCGGTCGAAGGCTTCCACCTGGGCAGCCGAAGCCTTCGCCGATTTTGTGGAAGTCTTCATTCCATCGGCAACTTTGGTCGCGCAGGACCGAAGCAGATGGCCGTTCACTTCGACCATGCATGTGTCGCATGTCTGAACAGGACCCAGCTGCGGGTGGTAGCAGACGTGAGGAACCGAACCGCCAGCACGGTTGATCAGATCGATGAGGAACTCGTCGGGCTGGGCTTCATGCACAACTCCGTCAATCGCAACCTTAAGCACGATATTCCTCCTCTCTCCATTCACATCAAGTCCAGTCGTGTGCGGAGCCGACGCTGCCCAAGGCCTCGCTCCCAAAGCTCACGCCAGTCGGTTTGACATACGCCCTGGCATTTGAACTCTTTACCCCGGCCTCCCATTCTTCCGCCACATTCGGGACACACCCAATTCAGAATGCTGGAGACCACATCTACTGTTTTTCTGACCGTGTTCCACCTCATTAATGCCATACACACCTCAGCAATAACTCAGAATTGAACGCGATTCGGCGAACTCGGTCCAGCCAAAAAAGACCGCGAGGCGGTAGCATATTCCCGTATCCTAACGGAACGTGAATCGCAAACCGGTGAGTGCATTTCCAGTTCCACAATGCGAGAAGAGGGTTTACAACTCGATTTCAAGCGGAGCCGGAAGTGACTTACATAAAACGCAACTAGGTTGTGGGCCTTGGCATCAGAAGGCCATGATGGCAATTCGCCAGGAGCGACGCTCGCCTTCGCAGTCCCGCCTCCCTAGAATCATCAACGCCACTGCGAAGGCGGCTCGCTGCTTTTATCCGTGGTAGCCGAAGCAAGCCTTCCACATTTGCGCCGGCATCCAAACAATACGGTCGAGGAGAGCCCCAATCTCTCGCGCCGGACATCGGTGTGACTCGTTTTGGAGTCCGAACCCTGTCGAAATGAGGACAGCCTGTCGACCAGAGGACGCATACCTGTTTCTCACAGGGCAATCCCTCCACTGCGTAGTCGCCTATTCTGCGCAAAATACTCAGTTAAACCATTGGCGCTTGATTGGAATGCGACGTGCCTCATGCTGTTGTAACAGGAGAAAGAACGTGCAAGAGGCACAGACACACACCGGAAGCGAACCACGGCTCAACGGCTGCAGCGTAAGCGAGGAAATGAACAGGGCTCTTTCGCGCTGCCGGGCCTCGTTCTTCAGAAGCGCTGATCGCATTCTGAAAAATCCGGCAGACGCAGAAGATGCCGTTCAAGACGCGCTTCTGTCCGCTTGCAAGCACATCGACCAGTTCAGGGGTAAGGCGCAGATGTCCACATGGTTAACCTCTATTGTGTTCAATTCTGCGCGCATGCAATTGCGCAAGCGGCCGCGTCAGATCCACGTGTCACTCGACGAACCCATCGGTGAGGAACAGGAACACTCCATGTCAGAACTATTGGCGGACTGCCGGCCGAGTCCTGAGGACGAGTGTCAAAGTTCCGAACTGCAGGCGCGCCTCAAACAACTTGCGACGCAGCTCTCGCCTCCGTTGCGCAAGGCATTCCAGATGCGCGACTTGGATGGTCTGACCACGAACGAAGCAGCGCGCATTCTAGGGGTGGCGGATGGAACGGTAAAAGCCCAGTTGGCACGGGCACGCGCTAAACTCAGGCGATTGCTGCGCCGGGCGCGCGGCCCACAACCTCATGCACGTCGGACCTACACGACGCCAAGCATGTCCGAGAAATAGAGCTCAACCAGGAAACGATTTTATGTGGATTGTTCGACTCGCATTACGGCGGCCCTACACCTTTGTGGTGGTGTCCATACTCATTGTAATCATGGGTGGGCTTGCGATTGTGCGTACCCCAACCGATATCTTTCCGAACATCGATATTCCTGTCGTAAGCATCATTTGGAACTATAACGGTCTAATTCCCGAGGACATGAGTGACCGGATCGTCAGCATTACGGAGCGCTCGCTTACCACGACTGTCGACAACATCGAGCACATCGAATCGCAGTCGCTCTATGGAACTGCGGTTGTTAAAGTCTTCCTTCAGCCGAGTGCGAACATTCAACAGGGTATTGCGCAGATTACGGCTGTTTCTCAGACCCAACTTAGGCAGTTACCTGCAGGAACAACGCCGCCTCTTATTCTTGCCTACAGCGCATCGAGTGTGCCCGTACTCCAGTTGGCCCTTTCAGGGCAAAATCTATCGGAGCAACAACTCAACGACTATGGTCTGAATTTCATTCGCACGCAGCTCATCACAGTGCCTGGGGCTTCGGTACCCTATCCCTATGGCGGCAAACAACGTCAGGTGCAAGTTGACCTTAATACAACCGCTCTGCAGTCGAAGGGTCTATCCGCGCTGGATGTAGTCAATGCGATCAGCCTGCAAAACCTAATCCTGCCTACAGGAACGTCTAAGATTGGCTCAAGGGAGTACGACGTTTCCATTCCCAATGCAGCCCCGCAGACGATCGCGGACCTGAACCGCATTCCCATCAAGACAATTGGCAGTACCACCATTTACATGAAGGATGTCGCTTGGGTACGCGACGGTTTTCCCCCGCAGACCAATATCGTGAAGGTCAACGGGCAGCGCTCCGTATTGTTGACGATCCAAAAAGCGGGCAATGCCTCCACACTGGATGTGATCGCAGGCATCAAGGCCCTTCTGCCTCAGATTGCGACGACAGTTCCGCCGCAACTGAAGATGACGCCGCTGGCGGATCAGTCGATTTTTGTTCAAGGCGCGATCAGCGGAGTGGTCAGGGAAACCTTGATTGCCGCGTGCCTGACCGCTTTCATGATTCTCACATTCTTGGGCAGTTGGCGAAGCACCGTGATCATCGCGACCTCCATCCCACTGGCGATCCTAACCTCAATCATCGCGTTCAGTGCGATCGGTCAAACGATCAACATCATGACGCTCGGGGGACTCGCTCTGGCGGTCGGCATTCTGGTGGACGATGCCACGGTCGAGGTGGAGAACATCAATCGCAATCGTGAGGCGGAGCCCGAGAAGGAGATGGACGAAGTTGTTCTCGACAGTGCTTCGCAAATCGCGACACCAGCGTTCGTTTCCACGCTCTCGATCTGCATCGTGTTTGCTCCGATGTTCCTACTTTCCGGTGTGGCGCGATACTTGTTTGTGCCGCTCGCCGAGGCGGTAGTGTTCGCTATGTTGGCCTCGTATTTCCTGTCGCGGACCATCGTTCCGACGATGGCCAAGTACTTGTTAAGGGGAGACAAACACGAAGCCGGAGATGCGCCCAGCCGCAATCCGCTGGTTCGATTTCAGAAGCGCTTTGAGGCAGGCTTCGAGAGATTTCGTGGCAGCTATCGCAGCCTCTTGGAGATCTGCCTGCATCATCGCCGCGCATTCCTCATTGCATTCTTCGTTGCTTGCCTCGGATCTCTGGCAATCTTGATTCCCTGGCTGGGCCGGGACTTCTTCCCCAGTGTTGACAGCGGCACTTTCAAGCTTCACATGCGCGCTCCTACGGGAATGCGCATTGAAGAGACCGCCAATCTTTGCGATCTGGTCGAACGGTCAATTCGACAGGAGATTCCTGCGGCGGAAGTCCAGAGCGTCATCGACAACATTGGCCTGCCCTATAGCGGCATCAATCTTTCTTACAGCAATTCGGCGCCGGTTGGCACATCGGACGCCGACATTCTCGTGACCCTGTCTGCCAAGCACCACCCCACGGACAACTATGTTCACCAGCTTCGTCTGACACTGCCGAAACAGTTTCCTGGTGTTTCTTTTGCTTTCTTGCCCGCTGACATGGTCGGTCAGATTCTCAATTTTGGATTGCCGGCTCCTGTCGACGTTCAGGTTGTCGGGAACAACTTGGATGGAAACCGGATCTACGCAGACAACTTGCTCGCAAAAATGAGGTATGTTTCCGGAGCGACTGATCTGCGGATTCAGCAACCCTTTGATGAGCCCTATCTCCGCCTAAGAGTCGAACGGACAAAAGCAGAACAACTTGGCTTCACTGCTCACGACATTGCGCAGAATCTCCTGGTGTCACTGAGTGGTAGCTTCCAAACCTCACCTACGTTCTGGGTCGACCCAAAGAATCATGTCAGCTATCAAATCGCGACGCAGACGCCGCAATATCGCACGGACACTTTGCAGGATCTTGAGAACGTTCCCATCACAGGTAACGACCCGAACGCTCCTCCGTCCATCATGGCCAGTCTGGTGTCCACGCAGCGCGGCGCAGGAATGGCTGTCGTTTCTGACTACAACGTCGCGCCAGTCATCGACGTCTTCGGCTCGGTCGCGGGCCGCGACCTGGGCGGCGTAGCGGGCGATATCAACAAGATTATTGAGTCCACGCGCCAGCAATTGCCGCGTGGTTCTCGAGTCGTTGTCCGGGGGCAGGTTCAGACGATGCGAGCGTCCTACATCGGTCTTCTGAGTGGACTAGCATTCTCGATCGTACTCGTATACCTGCTGATCGTGGTCAACTTTCAATCCTGGCTGGATCCTTTCATCATGATTTCTGCGCTGCCCGCGGCGCTCGCTGGAATTGCCTGGTTCCTGTTTATAACGCACACCACTCTGAGCGTGCCAGCCCTGATGGGAGCCATCATGTGCATGGGCGTCGCGACCTCAAACAGCATCCTGGTAGTGAGTTTTGCGACAGAAAAAATGGCCGAAGGGATGCATTCCATTGGCGCGGCGCTAGAAGCAGGCTTTACGCGCTTTCGCCCTGTGCTGATGACCGCTTTGGCCATGATCATCGGCATGGTGCCAATGGCTCTCGGACTAGGAGACGGGGGTGAACAAAATGCTCCCCTCGGCCGCGCGGTGATAGGTGGCCTGCTTTTCGCAACGGTTTCGACGCTGTTCTTTGTTCCGGCGTTTTTCAGCGTTCTGCAAGGCTCACGCCGGCATTCAGCCCAGGAGAAAGGACACTAGGCGCTAAGCCGCGTGGAGTTACTTATGTTGCCTCAAACCAAAGATAGACAACAAGAAGATAGACAACAAATCGACGGCCAAGCAGCTCAAGGGAGTGTGGAAGTAGCGCAGCGCTCCCACAAACGTTGGCTGGGCGTAGGGATTGCCTTCATCGCAATTGCCGCACTCTTGATATCCGGCATCTGGTCCCGAGTCAAGGCACGCGCTGAGCTAGACACGGAGACAGCGCAAGCAGCGCTGACGGCGGTGTCGGTGGTATCGCCAAGACGAACCACGCCCGCAGATGAAATCATTCTTCCGGGAAACGTGCAACCATACATCAGTTCACCCATCTATGCGCGCACGAATGGTTATCTGAAGAAATGGTATTTCGATATCGGCGCGCACGTGAAGCAGGGGGAGCTCCTTGCCGTCATTGAGACACCCGAAGTCGATCAGCAACTCGAGCAAGCCCGTAGCAACCTGTTAACCGCTCAAGCAAATCTCGAATTGGCTTCTATTACCAAGACTCGGTATCAGGGACTTTTGAAAAGCAATGCTGTATCCCAACAGGACGTGGACAATGCAGTCGGCACCTACAATGCGAATAAAGCCATCGTTGAAGCCGACAAGGCGGCCGTGCAGCAGTACTCGGCGTTGGTCTCTTTCGAAAAGGTCTACGCGCCTTTCGATGGTGTGATCACAGCGCGCAACACCGATATTGGCGACCTCATTAATTCCGGCAGCACTAGCAATGTGAAAACCGATCTCTTTCACATCGCTCAACCCGGAAAACTGCGCGTCTATGTGAACGTGCCCGAGGAATACTCGCGAGGAATCACCATCGGCATGACAGCGGATCTCACTCTTGCCGAATTTCCGGACCGAAAGTTCAAGGGAAAGGTGGTGCGTACTGCCGATGACATCAACGTCACAACTCGTACGCTGCTGATTGAAATTGATGTGGACAATCCGACGGGCACGCTGCTTACGGGTTCTTACGCCGAAGTTCACTTGGCGGTCCCAACGCAGTCCTCCACTTTCTTGATTCCGGTGAATACGTTGCTGTTCCGTACCGAAGGGCTACGAGTAGGAATTGTGAAAGACGGGAAGGTTATGCTGACTGCGGTAACTCCTGGGCACGATTTCGGCGACCAGATTGAGATCGTTTCTGGCCTCAAGTCGGATGATCAGGTCATCGTCAATCCGCCCGACTCTCTCGTTTCCGGACAGGAAGTCCAAATCGTTCAGGCAACATTGCCGGGAGATATCAAGTGAAGCTCCCTCGAAAACTGATTTTCAGCGGCTCCCGGAAAACGGTCAAACGCGTTCTGATCGCAATCGCGGCGCTCCAGTTGACAGGATGCGTGGTTGGCCCAAAGTACCACCCTCCGGCGGTACAGGCTCCTCCTACTTATAAGGAAACAGGGGACTGGAAGCCCGCCCAACCGAATGACCAGAATCTTGGCGGCGAATGGTGGAAGATTTTTCAGGATCCCCACCTTGATGCCCTCGAATTGCAGGTGAACGTATCGAATCAAAACTTAAAGGCCGCGGAGGCGCAGTTCCATCAAGCACGCGCAGTGCTTCGCTACTATCGGGCTGACTACTACCCAACCGTGACGGCCGGGCCAACCGCCACACGGACTCGCGTGTCCGCTAACAGTCCCACGAGTACAGTCCTGCGTGGTGCGACGTACAACGACTTTGTGTTGCCATTCGACGTTTCCTATCAAGCCGACGTCTGGGGCCGGGTTCGAAAAAACGTGGAGTCCTATCGAGAGCAAGCGCAAGCGAGTGCGGCGGATCTGGCGACGGTAAATCTAAGCATGCACGCGGATTTAGCCGTTGATTACTTTGAGGCCCGCAGTCTGGACGCTGAGGAACAGCTACTCAATTCTACCGTCAAGGACTATGAGCAGGCCCTGGAACTCAACGAAAGCCGCTTCCATGGAGGCGTCGCATCGGAAGTAGATGTCGAGCAGGCAGAAACTCAATTGCAAACCACCCGCGCAGAAGCGATTGATGTGGGTGTAGCGCGCGCGCAGTTTGAACACGCTGTCGCAATTCTCATCGGGAAACCTCCGGCGGAGTTCACCCTCCCTCCGCTGCCTCTCACCGCGCCGCCTCCGCACATTCCTATCTCCGTGCCATCAGAATTGCTTGAAAGGCGCCCGGATATCGCGGCTGCGGAGCGCCGTGTGGCATCAGCCAACGCTCAGATCGGAGTCGCGAAAACAGCTTATTACCCGCTGATCAACTTGGGCGCCTCGGGAGGATTTGAAAGCTCCGCCATCTCGACGCTCATTAACGGGCCGAGCGGCTTGTGGTCGATTGGACTGTCTGCCGTGGGTACCGTTTTCGATGTGGGACGGCGACGTTCCCTAAACGATCAGGCGCGTGCCGCTTATGACTATCAAGTCGCTGCTTATCGCGAGAACGTGCTGACTGGATTCCAACAGGTCGAAGATAATCTGGCAGCTGTGAGAATTCTCGAAAACGAGGCGCAGGTCCAGGATGAAGCGGTGGCCGCGGCACAGCGATCGCTGGATCTTTCGGTCACGCGCTACAAGGGCGGCGTTACGAGTTACCTCGAGGTAATCACCGCGCAAAGTGCCGCGCTCGCGGACGAGGTAACAGCCGTGAATATTTTGGGACGCCGTATGGCGAACACCGTCTTACTGATTCAAGCTCTGGGCGGCGGATGGGATCGATCGAGTTTGCCTGAGCGACCCGAATGCTGCGGTAAGCTGGCCAGCAGCACGGGTTCAAAGTGAACCTCTTGTTCAGGCTGTCCACATATGGCCTGGTGTTCGCGCCTCGATCAATGAGCTTGTTTCAGGGTAAACCCTTTTGGATTTTATGAGGGCCCACCACCGGATTTGAACCAGTGTTAATCACAGTTGGCGGCAAGTCAGTTAATCCTGGACAGCAAACGAGAGACAACGACCATCTCTTCCCCGCCCTGATGCATGCAATCTGGCGCCTGTCTTCAATCACGGTGCGGTTACTGTTTTGCGGTGCCAGTAGCAAGCATTTTTCTTAGGGTCACGAGATTTCCTGATCCCCACTCCCCAAGTTGGCAACGCTCGTACGATCAAGGGCGGCTGCGTTGGGGAGACTACATCCTCCCAAACATCGAAGCTGTCGAAGTGGAGCTATGGCTCAAACATCTGCAACGGGCACCAGGTACCTGTTCCAAAATCAGGAATGTGATGAGCGTTCTGTTCAACCATGCCCGTCGCTACGATCTCTACGACCGTAATCCGATTCAGTGGGTACGGCAGAGTGCCAAACGTCGCAGTGCTCCTGACGTCCTCACCTGCAACGAGGTCCGGCAACTGCTGGCGGCGCTTGAGCCGCGAGAGCGAATCATGGTCTTGCTGGATGTGGCAACGGGACTGAGACAAAGCGACCTGTTTGCGCTCAAGTGAAAGGGCGTCGACTTCAAGAATAAACAACTCTGGGTCATTCGATCGATCGTGCATTCGATCGATCGTGCAACAGGTCGTGGGAAAGTGCAAGACAGAGCCTTCGCAAAAACCCGTGCCCCTCCACGATCATCTGATTCGTGATCTGCGGAACTGGCGCCGCAGAACGCCCTATCGAACGCCGGAGAGTTGGGTGTTCGCTAGCCCTCAGAATCGTGGAAAGAACCCGTATTGGGGACAACAGCTTCTGCGTCATCACATCCGCCCGGTCGCGCAAGAACTGGGCATCACGAAGCGGATCGGGTGGCACACATTCCGCAGGACATACTCTACCCTGCTCCGGGCTACTGGGCCGAGTTCAGGGTTATGCAGGAACTGATGCGGCATTCAACGATCCGCGTCACTCTGGACACCTACACCCAGGCCGTGACCAGTGGAAAGCGCGCTGCCCAAACCGCCGTGGTGTCGCCTTTCACTAGGAAGAAGAGAAGCAAGGGCACCTAGGGAAGAAGCGCTGGAGCGCCACTGAGGGGGGTACATGGGTTGGGGGCGCACAAGTCGCTGTTCTCGGCATTAGGCTTGTGCCTATTTGGTACCTTTTTGTGCCTACGCCGGGATGACGCCATTCCTGTAAGTGCTTGATTTGAATTTGGCGGGGACGACGGGACTCGAACCCGCGGCCTCTGCCGTGACAGTCTAGGCACATACGTCTTATCTGCGACTTACCTAACCAGCGGGGGCTGCCAGTCGCAGTAGGGGACGACTAGAACCAGAGCTTGTGGGTAGCAATGTGGGTGGAAGACCAAACCCTGACGTGCCTCGATCTATGACCGATTGGAGCGCGGCCTGTCGAGCCTGCTCTCCGCAACAGTGCCTCTTCCCTTCTTGTAGATCGTTCGTTCTTCCATTGCTTTGGTAAGCTCCGAAAGCCGGAACCGCCAGATGTTACGCTGTTGTCCTTGACCCAGAGGGTACGCAGGGATTTCACCCTGCCGTGCCAGTAGCAGAATCCACTTTTTGCTGACGGAAAGGAACTTCGCTGCGGTTTGCGAATCTACGAATCGCTCTGGTTCCTGCTGTCCGTCGTCCCTTGTTTGTGACAGAACCGCTCCAACGTTTCGATCTGTCCGCATAGAGCCTCCTGATAGGCTGCCGGAGGATATCAGAATTCCTCGTCACGGGGGGCGGGACGCTACGAGCGAAGCACAGGGCCGATCTGCCATAATCCTTCCCATGTGCGGGCGCTACCGATTGTCGAGGCGAAAGCAGATCATCGAGGAGCACTTCGATAGCGTGTCAGCCGAAGAGGATTGGATTCCCAGATACAACATCGCCCCCACCCAGCCTATCCCGGTCATTCGCCAGAACCCCAAGGAGCCCGTGCGGGAACTGTTGATTATGCGCTGGGGACTCGTGCCAAGCTGGGCGAAGGATTCCTCTGCCGCTGCGCGGATGATCAATGCGAGGTCGGAAACGGCGGCCACGAAGCCCGCGTTCCGAGATGCTCTTAAGCTCCGCCGGTGCCTGATTCCTGCTGACGGGTTTTATGAATGGATGCGAACTGGGAAAGCCAAGCAGCCGTACTGCTTCGAAGTCAACAATGGGGAGTTGTTCGCCTTCGCGGGATTGTGGGATCGCTGGAAAGACCTGAGTGGCAACTGGGTCAAAACCTGCTCGATCCTGACCACAACCCCAAACGCGGTGACATCAGCCGTCCACGACAGAATGCCAGTCATTCTCGATCCCGACATTTACGACCTCTGGCTCGATCCGGGGACGAAGGATGTGGCTGCGGCGTCCGAACTGTTGAAGCCCTACGATGCTCGGCTGATGCGCTGTTATCCGATCAGCACGCGGCTCAACCACGTGGCGAATGATGACGAGGAGTGCTCGCGACCTGTGGAACTCGCCCAGACTCAGGATCGGCTATTCTCATAGCATCATGAACAATGACGAACGGATGCAACGAGTCCAGCCTGATCGCTACGATTAGAAAGAATCTTCCCGACTTCGCGAAATCCTGCGCGGCTGACACGGAACTGGTGTTGCTCCACCAAAACGCCTTTGCTGCCAGATACCAAGAGGACGAATACGCGCTCCTTGGCATGGCGATCAAGTACGCAGGTTTGCGTGGTAAGGAAGTGCGGGTGATCGGCAAGAACCGCAACACTCTCGGTGAAGAAGATACAGTCCAGTAGGATTCCTGAGGCTGCCAAGTGAAAGTGGTTCTCTTCGGAGCGACGGGCATGGTCGGGCAGGGCGTCCTGCGCGAGTGTCTGCTCGATCATGATGTCGAGAGCGTCCTCGCGGTTGTCCGCAACGCCAGCCTGTCGCAGCACGACAAACTGCGCGAAATAGTACACCAAGATGTTTACGATCTCGCGGCGATTGAGGATAGGCTCTCAGGCTACGACGCATGTTTCTTCTGCCTAGGCGTCTCGTCAGTAGGGTTGAAGGAAGAGACGTATCGGCGCGTGACATACGATCTGACGGTCTCGGCAGCTAAAACCTTAGCCAAGCTCAACCCGACAATGACCTTCATCTACGTGTCTGGGGCAGGAGCCGACAGCACGGAGCGCGGGCGAAGCATGTGGGCGCGGGTAAAGGGGAGAACGGAAAACGCGCTATTGCAGATGCCGTTCAAGGCTGTGTTCCTGTTTCGCCCTGCATACATTCAGCCCCTTCATGGAATTCGCACAAAGACCGGATGGTATGGGGCGGCTTACGCTTTGATGAGACCCCTCTACCCGTTGTGGAAGATGCTTTTCCCGAACTACGTGACGACGACCGAATGCCTAGGTCGCGCCATGCTGAACCTATCCAAGCGAGGTTTCCCCAAACCTGTCCTTGAGAATCGTGACATCAACGGGATGTGTGCGAACAAATCGTGACCGTTCCTACGCCCCTTTCGCTGGATGTGCACTTGGATGCAGCAGATCACCCAGATCCATATTGCGAAGAAGTTCGGCCCGCACGCGGTCGGCAACACCATTGACCACTTCCGCTCCGTCGTTCGCTGGATCAACATGCACGCGCAAAGGGCGCTTACCAAAGGTCGTATTCACAACCTTGACGATGGCATTCGCAACTTCACCGACATCTGCGTCGGGAACAGCGGTGCGTGCGAAACCCTGCATGATTTCCTCGCCCAAGGTCGAACTGGGGCCAGAAGCGTACTGGGTAAGACGGTCGGTATCGCTGGGCTTCCCAGCATTGGCGAAGTGATTCGTACCTGATGTGAATGCTCCGGGGACAACAATGGTCGTTTCAATGTTCCACCGCGCTAATTCACCCGCATAGCTCACGGCCATCGCATCCATTCCTGCTTTCGCCGCGAAGTATGGTGCGAGGTATGGTGGCGTACCGCCTCGTGTGCTGCTGCTTCCGACCCAGACGACCAAACCGTCTCCTTGTTTGCGGAGAATCGGGAGTGCTGCCCGATTCACCCGCTGCGTACTGAGAACGTTAACGTCGTAAAGTTCGGCAAGCTGTTCCGGTGTAAACGCTTCTGCTGGGCCAAAGACCATGTGCCCTGCATTATGAATGATTACGTCGAGCCGTCCGGCCTCGGCAAGAATTTGCTTTAGTGCACCGTCCACGGACGCCTGCGAACCGACATCCAACTCCACTGTTCGAAGATCGACGTTTTTCTCGGCAGCAAACTTGCGGGCGGCTTCTACCTGTTTCGCATTGCGTCCGCTGGTGTCACGCATGGTTGCGTAAACGGTGTGTCCAGCCTCAGCCAGACGACGTGCCGTCAACGCACCAAATCCACTTGAGGCCCCGGTGATGAGGATTACGTATTTCATGTCTGCATCTCCATAGTGTTCTCTGAATGAGTTCGACCGTTAGTAGGCGAAGCCGCCGTTAGCCAGCAAGACCTGTGAATTGATCCAGCCGCCATCGGGCCCGGCCAGAAACGAAACGATGTTCGCGACATCCGAGGGCTGCCCCATGCGCTCAAGCGGATTCATCTTCGTGAATTCAGCGACTTGTTCTGCGCTTTTGTCCTTCAGGAAAAGGTCGGTTGCAATCGGCCCCGGAGCCACCGCATTCACAGTCACGTTCCGCCCGCGCAGTTCGTTTGCAAGCACATGTACCAGTCCCTCGACACCAGCCTTCGACGCGATGTACGGGCCGTAGGTGGGAAATGACTTCGTGAGCACGCTGCTGGAGAAAGCGATGATGCGACCACCAGTGGAGATGTGCTGTGCTGCTTGCGCGATTACCAGAAACGTTCCACGCAGGTTTACACTAATCGCCTTGTCAAAGGTTGCGACATCGCCTTTCCCAATCGGCGATAGCGGCATGATTCCAGAGTTCTGAACGACGACATCTACGCTGCCAAACCTGTCTAAGGTCTGGGCGAAAAGCTGTTCGACTTGCCCAGCATCACTGACATCGGCTTCGATTGCGATTGCTTCGCCACCCCCGCCTCCGATCTTTGAAACGACATCCTCGGCTTCCTGTGCGCTGCTCGCATAATTAACGACCACAGCGAAGCCATCTTTGGCGAGCCGCTCGGCTACCGCCTTCCCGATTCCGCGCGATGCTCCGGTTACAATCGCTACCTTCTTCATCGCCTTCTCCTCCTCATTCGACCTTCGTACTGCGCATAGCCAACAAGATGAACCTTGCGGCTTTATACGTCCAATGAATACTATGTATATCCATCATGCGTATAACGCATTTACGGCAAGCCGACCTGAACCTTCTCGTAGCTTTCACCGCAGTTGCAGAAGAGCGCAATATCACACGCGCTGCCTCACGACTGCTGCTCAGTCAGCCCGCAGTTAGCCGGGCGCTGCATAGACTTCGCGACATGTTTCACGATGATCTGTTGATTCGAACACCGAACGGTTACGAGCCGACGCCGAAAGGACAGCGCCTACTGCAAGACCTCGCGACAATGCTTCCGCGTCTTGACCGCTTAATGGCTGGCGGCGACTTCGATCCCTCGACCGAGGATGCTACCTTTCGAATCGCGGCTACCGACCACGCCGCACTTCTCCTCGTCCCGCCGCTCTACAACTCCGTTCTGTCGAAACAGACAAAAGTAGATTTCAGCTTTGTCCCCCTCCACGCCGGACAGTACGAAGCGTTGGAGAAAGGCAGGCTCGACCTTGTGCTGAATGCAGACCACGACACGCGTACGTTCCACCTGAACAAAGAAGTGATTTTCGAAGTGGATTTTGTCTGTGTCGTATCCCGGAAAAGTAAGTTCGAGAGGGCGATTACTCTGAAACAGTACCTAGCTGCGGAACATGTTGCCGTGGACATTATTGGCGGCGTTCAGACCCATCCAGATAAGCAGTTGGCGGCAATCGGTGAGAAACGGCACTGTCCTCTGGTGGTGGCGCAACACACCGTCGCCATGCGCGTGGCGTCTGTGACAGACATGATTGCGACTGTGCCACGCCGAATGGCGCTGCTCGAAGCGCCGAAGAATGTGACCAAGATTCTCGAAGCTCCAGCGGCGCTCGGCTCATTCAAATACGTCATGATCTGGCACGAAAGGATGCAAACCGATTCAGCGCACGCTTGGTTGAGATCGACGATTCGAGAGTTAGGAAGACGATTGTCCTGAAACTCAGATTTTCTCAGAGGTGACTGCCACGATCACGCGCCCCGGTTTCACTGGATGTTCGACTAACTCATGGGCGCGTGCGATCTGATCCAAGGGTACAATCTCGCCGATGTCGAGTCCCTGCCATCCTGCCTCAAGCGCCTTGTTAACGTCGCGAGTCGCCTCGATCTTTGCGTCGGCTGGCACATCGTCGCTGCCGACGAAGAAGAGTCTGGCGTTCACAAAGACAAGTTGCCAGACCGGAGTCTCCGGCATTGGGGTATTCGTGGCATAGGTCGCGATGGAACCGCCCTGTGCCAAGACTTCCGTATCGGTCTTGATATTCACTCCGAAAGCCACTTCGACTATGTGATGAACTCCATCGGGAACCAAAGCTCGAACGCGCTTAGCCAAGCCTTCCCCAGTTAGCAGAACTTCATCCGCGCCCGCTCGCGATGCGATTTCCTTGTCGGCTTCAGCACGGCAGGTAGCGATCACTCGCGCTCCCGCCTGATGCGCGAGTTGAACGGCACAAGCTCCGACCGCACCAGCGCCGCCTTGCACCAGAACCGTCCTACCCTTGACTGAACCGCCAACATGGACAGTCCGATGAGCCGTTATGCCGGGAATGCCGAGACACGCACCTTGTTCCAGCGGCACGCCCTCGGGGAGTTGAACAACCTGTTTCAGCGGAATCGCGGTGAATTCAGCCGCAGTTCCGAACGGTCGATAGGATTGAGCGCCATAACACCAGACACGCCGACCGATCCATTCACGCGGCACTCCCTCACCGACCGCATCAACAGTGCCCGAACCATCGCTGTGCGGAATGACACGTGGATATGGCATCCCGACCCCAAACGCATCCTCGCGTTTCTTGACGTCGCCGGGATTTACACCTGAGAAGGCGACTCGAATCCGAACCTCGCCTGCACTCGGCTGTGGGTCGTCCATCTTGCCAACGACCAGCACATCCCGCGCAGCGCCCTGCTTCTCGTACCAAGCGGCTTTCATTTTCTAAACTGTCCCTGACTTGCTCTTAGTCAGCTTTCTCCACCGGAAGCCCAGCTTCCATCCAGCCCTGCTTCCCTTCGGGATAGTGCGCCACGTTCTTGTAGCCCATCGCCGCCAATTCACGGGCAGCGTATTCGCTGGCGTGTCAATGCGTGTTCGTGCAATACGTCACGATCTCAGCGTCTTTATTGGGTAACAACTGCGGGGCGAGTTCCTTGATTCGTTCGGGCGGGATGTTCAAGGCTCCGGGGATATGGGCTTCTCGATAGCGTTCAGGTGCGAGCGTCTCGACCACCGTGATCTTTTGCTTCTGGTCTAGCTTGGCTTTCAAGCCTTTGGTAGAGATTGTGCTTTCCATCCTGACCTCCTTTGCGGACAACTTTTCCGATGCTCGCGAAGGTCGTCTCGTTGCGAGCCACATCCTTCGCGCTATTATGGCGTCGTCTGGGCTGCTTCAGAAGCATGAAAGGCAACCACGCGCCATTTCTGCGATTCTCGAACGTACGTCTTCGTGAAGCGCCAGTCATCGGAGATTTCTTGCCCGTTAATGGTACGAGTGCGCTGCAATCGTCCGGTAACGACAGCGGCGTTGTCGTACACGCGGACTTTGATGTCCGATGTTCGATAACTTAGAAACTTCATTCGACCGGAACGGGCAAATTTGAGTACGTCATCTTTGGTCATTACAGGCATCTTCGGAACGGCAACTTCCATATCATCTGCCCACAATGCCTCCAGAGCGTCCGCGTCCCCGCGCTCGTGCGCTTGGTTCCAGACCGTTTCTAATCGCTCAAGCTCGCGAACGTCGGCATCATACTTTGACTGAGCGGCACTCCTCGCGGTTCCCACAAATAAGGTTGCGACCAACCCCACGAATAAGCTGAAAAAAAGAGATTTCAAGGGGATTCCCTCCCGCGTCCGAAAGGCTACCACTGTCCCGACGGGTAACACCAGACCGCCCAACTCTCAACCAAAATAGGACACCAGCGCATGGGAATGCCGCGCTGACTCCTTCGGCTACTACGCCGCCTCTGCGCCAACGCTGCAATGTGCGCCCTCGGAATCGACGAACTGCGCCAGCACCCCACCGAAATCCTGCTTCTTGGGAGGCATGGTGAATAGCACGCCCTTGGCGCTCATGTCCCGGTAGAACGCTTCGACATCGGCGACAGTGAATCCCAACTCGACTTTTCCTGCTGGATTCTTGTCGGAAGCCGGGTGAAGAGCGAGAGTGGTTCCGCCCGTCGAGAACTCGCTCCAGCCCGGCGATTCGAATTTCAGTTGTAGACCGAGCACATCACGATTGAACTTCACAGCTTTGTCCATGTCGGCGACAAACTTGATCACATATCGCAGTTGTGTTCCTTGCATTTGAACCTCCTCTCTGTGACCGAGATGCTAGTTATCTATCTCTTTCCCCTAGCTGCATTACAGGGGATTCGGGTCGGCAGCAGACGCCAAAATGCTGCCAGAGCCGAAACCACGGGCAATGGGCGAGCTTCTCATCGTGCCTTCGGTTCGCCGCTGAGAGATCGCTTGCGCTGAGTGGTCTAATGTCCGGCGCTTCGAACATTTCCTGTAGCTGCTCGATGTCGTCAATGATGCGTTCAACGTCCATTCCGTCTCAATATCTAACAGAACGGCGGGGAGGTCAATCGGCGTGCCATCTCCATCTGTGGAATTCGCCCACACCAGAATCGGCTATTCTGACGGGGGTTTATACTTCTGCGTCGGAGGGCACATGACCGTCCGATCACTCTTCATCGCATTCGTCCTGCTGTCTTCTCTTCACGTGTCCGCCCAACAGAATCAACCTCCGGTTACATGCCCTGCTACAGAGCAAGCGGTGCGAGAGGTGGAGCACCAGATTTGGGCTGCTTTTAACACTCGCGATCTGGCTGCACTCGACAAGCTTATCGACGATGATTCCATCAGTACCGACGACGACGGGACGAGCAAGGGAAAGCGCGAGCGTCTGGCAGCGATCAGGCGACCTGAAGGCGACATCCATACCGAGGCGTCTGAGCAGCCCGAAGATTCTCGTGTGGTGTTTACCAACGGAGTTGCAATTCTGAATTTCACGAGACACTGGACGGACTACGAAAAGAAGATGGGAATTGATTGGGGTGCTGCCGTCAGGGTCACGATGGTTTTCGCGTGCAAGAATGGCGGATGGAGGGATGTGGCTTTCCAAGAAACCGACATGCCGAACAAGAACCGGAAGCCCGTCGTGGGCGCAAGCGATCACTTCGACGATTACGTCGGACATTATCGTTTCGGAAAGAACGGCGACAAAGGCGAGGTTTCGATCACGCGAGTCGGTGACAAGCTCTATGACACTTGGGCTGACGAGGAGGCTAGCTATGTGGATCGCGGCAGATCATTCGCGCTCTGCAACTGGCTCAGGCGCAAGAAATTGTCGGTATTGCTCGATGAGTTGGCGTCTCTCGTGTTGCATCTCTTTAGATAGCCTAAGCGTGTACTTTTCATCTGTACCTCTTTCCCAGAAGTGATGTACCGGGACCGAATCGTAGAAAACTAGCTCTGCAACCTCGAAGGCGAACCAAATAAAGAACGCAAGATGAAAGAGTGCGTGCCACAGGTCTTTCTCATCTTTGGCATACATGTTGCCGAGCTGAATGTGGCGAAATGGTTCACCGATATGAGTGAACTGTTGACTGAAATCTCCCCAAACTCTTCCGAAAAAAGGCAGGAGATTCTTGGCTGATGAGATCGTCCTTGTTGAGTCCAGATCGCCATTCTTGTATGGCACAAGGTCTTCAGGACGCTGTGCAAGATGGATGGCCACGCCGAGGCCCTCGTAAGCATTCCGCAAGCACATGAATGGTTGAAGACGCCATCCAGCCCGGAGCAAAGAAAAAGCAGCAGTAAACGACTTCAAAACGTTTGACGAAAGGATCGCAAAGGTCATCCTCACGTCGTCATGGTCAAACTCAGCGTGCTGCTTGCCCATCATGACGATGCCAGCAGCGCTGCTGTACAAACGATCAATAAGCTGCACGTGAACGCGTGCCAAGTCGTCGAATCCCTGTGCAACGTTCGTTGCCTCCCGATGTACGCGGTTCATCAGCATTTCATTCGATGCAGGCACGATCAGCACGCGAGGTCCAAGGTCAGGCTTAGTGGCTGCATCCCGCTGCGACTGAGCGGAGGGTGCCCCAGTGTTACCGCAGCAGAGTTTATATTTCTTGCCGCTATTGCAAGGGCATGGCTCGTTTCGCCCGATCTTCTTTGCGGTCACATCATTCCTCTAGCGGATGGCACGCTTTGACTTTTGGGAGTATCGATCCGCCAACATCTTCAGAAAGTCTACAAAGGCTTTGAAGTCGGGTTCAATGTGACCCCGGCGCAAATCAAGCAGACCTTGCCGCATGGCTTCCGGTGAAATAGTCTCTATCCAGCCTAAGTGGTTGACATATATTTTCGCACCGTTAGTCTTTTGTAATTCTGTCAGATGCTCATAGGCAATCCAAACCTTGTCGTACCCACGTTCATCTTTCAACGCTTCAGCCGTCACGTGGGTGTAATACTGAGCGAGTCCCTCCAGAATTCCCCTGTCGCAATTCCAGAAGTTGTCCTCCCACCTGCTGCCGTTCGAATCGAGGCCGAGATGTGTGTAGGCACACGCCCGCCCTCTCGTGGGCACACGTATGTCCGCGTGGTTCAGTGCACAGATTGTTTGGGGATGTTCGCCTCAGTCAGCCTCAGCTTGCAGGCTGCCAGAAACGTCTTACGCCGCATTCATTGCGGGGTTCGGAGAGTGCCGAACCACCACTACCGCTGGCAGAGATTCTTGGTAGGACGGGCGTTGCACCCGATAATACTCTGCCATTCTAACGGTGCTATTATACCCAGCCGGCTGGTGAAACAGCTAGGAATGCCGAAACCGGATTTGCCATTAAATCAAAGACTTCCGGACTTTTTGTTGCGGACCCAATCCGTCCAATTCTGCCCTCTTCGCTGGCTTCCGCCTGTCTTGGAGACAAAGCGGGAGCCGCCTCTCTCCCCCAAGGAGGTCTAAGTCTGTGACTGGCAGGACCTTGCCTGAGCACGGCCCCTAAAAGAGCCGAGGATTCGCCAAAATATCGCGTATTAGACACTTAGCATCGGGCGTCGATGTTGACAGCCACGGCTCCGTGGCGATTTTCTTAGACGCTTATGCGAACCAGCATGGATGCCCAACGTCAGGATCGACGAGGACAATGGGGGTCCAGTTGAAACAGTCGAGGCAACATGTTTGAATTCCTTCAAGTCGCAGTCAAGTTGCAATGAACCCACCTCTGAGCAGGGACCCTGCTCCCAATGTCCGCAGGAACACTTCGTCGATGCGGCAGTCGCGTCCAAGTACTTCTCTTGCTCCCGCAAGCATGTCCTAAGGCTTTCGGATCAGGGGCTAATCCCCGCCCATCCATTACCCGGATCGACACAGCGTCGGACATGGCGTTATTTGCTCAGCGAGCTTCGTGCGTGGATGCTCGCTAACAGCAACCAAGTGTGCATTGGCAAAACTGAACCCCATGGTCATACAATGCCGTCCGGCAGCTCCCGCAAAGGAGGCCGTTAATGGCATACCAGCGGGGGAGTTTGAAGAAAGTGGAAAGGAAAGAAGGAATGACTTGGGTTCTTCGCTACCGGATCAAAGGCAAGGAGCAGACGCCGCTCGTTGTTGGTCTGGTCAGGGATTTACCTACCGAGGATAAAGCGAATGTCGAGGTAGATCGCCTCGGCCTTCGAGTCAGGGTCAATTGCACCAACCCGAGGACCGAGCGGGTCAGGTTCAACCAGCTTGCGGAGTATTACCTCAAGGTCGAGTTCGACCCTGAGGTAACAGCGAGCCCGAAGTCGGAGAACACGAAGCCCATTCTTGACCACTACGTCCGCGACTTCCTGATTGCCGAGTGGGGCGACGAGATCGCGGAGGACATCGAGCCGCTTGAAATTCAGAAGTGGTTTAATGCCCTTCACAACAAGGAAGAGTACGGGTGGACTACGGTCTCGAAGATTCGGGGCATCATGAACCGAATTTTCAAGATCGGGATCATCCACAAGAAGGTCTCGAAGAATCCGGTGGAGGGGCTGAAGACCAGCGCCAAAACCACGTACAAGGCGATCAAGATCACCCCGGCTCAGACGCTCTTAATCCTGCGGTCTGTGATGGGGAACATGCTGCACTTCACTCTGGTGTTCGTCGTAGCGGCCACAGCACTTCGAAGCTCAGAATTGCTTTCGCTCCGCTGGGCTGACATCCTGTGGGAAGAGCGGAAGATCAGGATCGTCAAGTCGTGGAAGAAGACGGGAGTGGACGGAAGCACCAAGACGCCATCTTCGGAACGCGACGTACCGATGGGCAGGGTCTTAACCCACTACTTGCGCGAATGGCACAAGCAAACGCCATACGCCAAGCCCACGGACTTCGTGTTTCCGTCGATGAATAGAAGCGGCAGGGTGCCGATTTGTTCGTCGGTATTTTGCTCCGACTACTTACGCCCAGCGGCGAAAGCGGCGGGTGTCCCCATCCCTGATGGGCATCGGTGGGGCTTGCATAACCTCCGTCACAGCCTATCGAATTGGCTGGTCAACAAAGCCAAAGAGAATCCGAAGACTGTGCAGGGAATCTTGGGGCACTCGCGGATTCAGACCACGCTCGACTTGTACACGGACGAAGACCTCGACGAGATGATCGCGGCTCAAGACAAATTCATTGACGCGGTCGGATTCGAAAAGGAGACCGTCCAATGACGGCATGGGTGAAATTGTGGGCTGGACTTTTGGGTGCCATTCCTTCCAACCTACTGAAAAGAATGGCGGGGACGACGGGACTCGAACCCGCGGCCTCTGCCGTGACAGGGCAGCGTTCTAACCAACTGAACTACGTCCCCACTCGCCAAATCAACAAGATGCGAAATCGCCAGTGTTTATGCGGATTAGCGCGATCTGCATAAAATGCCTCGATTGCCCAAGACGACCCAGATTGTCTCCCATCGGGCAGAAACCGCCAATAAACCGCCAATAAATTCTGCTCCATCCCAGCGTCGGTGCGCCGCACAAAACACCCAGGTGGAGGGCGAACCATATTGACTGCAGTCTCGGCGAATCCGCCAACAAGAATTGAGCAATCCTCAGCACAGAAATATCCTAACAGCTTCTCGTGACAATGGGAAAGCGCGCAACCGCGGAATTATAACCAGAACAACCCGTGGAAGGAGAGCGCGGCACTGAATGACCACATCAACCTCTACGGCTTCTGGAACGAAACGACGTTCCTTACCAAGAGTTCTTTCAGCCCCGCCAGTTCGCCATGGCCCGCAAAATCACTTACTGTACCTTCATCGCCTGCTCCACTGCGGCCTGCGTGTAAGACACCATGTCTTCCACTTGCTATCTCAACCGGACATATCATGTGCTAACGACGGGACCTGGCGTTATGTCTAGTACCTCCATGGACTATATGGTATATTGTTCGTCGGCGCTAGTGAATGACACTTTCGTGACGGGCGCCATCGCCAGCGTGTGCGTCTTGCGGCCTGGTGAGGAGAAAAAATGATTCCTTTTGTAGAGAAGACCTGGTTCGTCTGGTGGATAGTTGCGATCGTCTTTACTACACGCTGGTTCCACGTGCTAGCGAGATATAGCAAGGTGGGGGATTTCGACGCGTTCACGTCCGAAGAGGAAGCACAAATTCCCGGTGCGCACGTCCGGAAAATGCAAGCCGTCTCTTTAACGGAGACAAAGCGCACTTTCGGAAAGCTCAGTCCGATTTACGGAATCGTATACGACTTGCGCTCCGGGAAGTTGATCGCGGCCGGACGTGGGAAAAGTAGATCAGGAAACGATTGACCGGAGGCAGTATGCAGTGGGGCGAGGCCGCTAGAAAATTGCTGGTTGGTTTCTTGATTGGCCTGACCAGAATAGGCGGCGGCGACTTTGTCACAAGCCGTGGCTACGCTTCTTTATGTGACCGGAGTTAAACTGATCTGGTTCTGCAGCGGGGATGCGTTCGCGTCGCAATACCCAGAGCCTCACCGCGGAGGAGAATCTCATGCTGTTGAAGTCTGATCCCACTTTTTATCCCTCGCCCAAGCTTGCCGGTCATGCCCCCATAGAAAAACTCGCGTACGTAGCGGCGCTGAATGCAAACGGGGGCAAGCAGGCGGACGCTCTGGTCGTCGTGGACGTCGATTCCGCGTCGAAGAAATACGGCAAGATCGTGGGGCGAGTCGACATGCCAAATGCCGGAGACGAGCTGCACCATTTCGGCTGGAATGCATGCAGTTCCGCTCTCTGTCCTTATGCTCCGCACCCTCACATCGAGCGGCGCTACCTGATTGTGCCTGGTTTACGCTCTTCGCGGATTCACGTGATTGACACCAAACCCGACCCCAAGAAGCCGAAGATCGTGAAGGTCATCGAACCGGAGGTCGTGGCAGAGCGAACCGGATACAGCCGTCCGCACACGCTTCATTGTGGCCCCGACGGCATCTACGTCAGCGCTCTCGGTTCGCCGAGCGGCAATGGGCCGGGCGGAATCTTTGCTCTGGATCACTACACTTTCGAGCCTTTGGGCCGGTGGGAGGTCGAGCGAGGTCCTCAGAATTTCGCATACGATTTCGCCTGGCATCTGGGATACGACATCGCAGTCACCAGCGAGTGGGGCACGCCGAACATGGTCGAGGGCGGAGTCAATCCCGAGTTGCTGCTTGCGGGCAAGTACGGGCACAGTCTGCATATTTGGGATCTTCGCAAGCGCCGACATCTTCAGGCTCTAGATTTAGGCGCGGAGCAGCAGATGGTTCTGGAACTGCGTCCTGCGCACGATCCTACTAAGGCCTATGGGTTTGTAGGTGTGGTCACTTCGCTCAAAGATCTTTCGAGTTCTATCTGGTTGTGGCACCGAACCCAGTCAAACGGCAACTCGAACGCAAAATTCGAAGTGAAAAAAGTCATTGAGATTCCCGCCGAGCCAGCTGATCCGAGCCAACTACCTCCTCTTCTACAGGGCTTTAAGGCGGTTCCGCCATTGCTCACGGACATCAATCTTTCGGTCGATGATCGCTTTCTGTACGCTTCGTGCTGGGGCACGGGAGAGATGCGCCAGTACGACGTCTCAGACCCATTTAGTCCCAAGCTGACCGGATCGGTTCACATTGGCGGGATCGTGCGGCGTGCGTCTCATCCTGCGAGGCCAGGCGAAGCCCTGAATGGCGGCCCGCAGATGGTGGAAATCAGCCGCGATGGCCGCCGGGTGTATTTCACCAACTCGTTGTATGCGGCGTGGGACAAACAGTTCTATCCCGACGGCATCCGCGGCTGGATGGTCAAGCTGGACGTTGCGTCTGATGGCGGCATTCAACTCGACCCGAAGCTTTTCGTGGATTTCGGTGAGCTGCGTGGCCACCAAGTCAGATTGCAGGGTGGGGACGCTTCGTCGGACTTCTACTGCTATCCATGATCTACCAATCATGATTCACTACTAATCATGAATCACAATTGGCCGTGGGTGGTGCTTGCGCTTCTTGGGGCTTATCACGGCCTGAATCCGGCCATGGGCTGGCTGTTTGCCCTTTCGCTCGGTCTTCAGGAGAAACGCCGGTCGGCAGTGCTCGCTGCTCTGGTGCCGATTGCGCTGGGACACGCGGCTGCAATCGCTGTGGCGATTCTCCTATTCCGTTTCGTTCAACATCTCTTTCCGTGGCACTCTCTCAAGTTTGGTGTCGCGGCGATCCTCTTTGCTTTTGGCGTCTACCGAATCTTCCGAGCCAGTCATCCGCGGGGAGCGGGCATGAGAGTGGGTGGAAGGGAGTTGCTTGTCTGGTCTTTTCTGATGGCATCGGCGCACGGAGCCGGCTTGATGCTCGTGCCAGTCGTGTTGGCCCAGCCGGTGCTTGGGATGGCGCACACCATGGTTGGATCAATACCGCCGGGATCAATACCGCATGGATCGATGCCGGCGGGATCAATGCCGGCGGGTCCTGCAGCCGTAAGCATGTCGGTGATTCTATTCGCGGTACTGGTGCATACTCTAGCGATGTTGATCGTAGCCGGAGTCCTCGCAATCTTCTTCTTTGAGAGCTATGAGAAGGTGGGGCTGAAGCTACTTCGGCATACGTGGCTCAACTTTGACCTGCTCTGGGCGTTCGCCTTGCTGGTGGCTGGGTTGGGCGCCCTGTTGTCGTGAGGCCTTCGAGATTCTAAAACTCCTCACGCCCGGCTTTGAATGTCTCAGGTCCGCGAGTGCGGCACCAAGATTTCTTCCGCGTGTGACGGCAGGTTCGGGACAAGCCATCGAAATAAAAGGGTCGCAGACAGAGCGCCCGCGATTTGTGCCACGATAAACAGTGGAACGTCTGACGGTCGAATCCCGGCAAAGGTATCAGATAAGCAGCGGGCAATTGTTACCGCCGGATTTGCAAACGAAGTCGAAGCCGTGAACCAGTAGGCGGCGGTGATGTAGCTCGCAACCGCGAACGGTACGGCTCCAGTGCGTAATCGCGAACATCCCCAGATCACCGACAATAGTCCGAACGTCGCCACGAACTCGCTTAGAACAAGGGCCCCTCCATGCCGGGAATGTGAGGAGAAGGAATACCAGCGCAGCCCAAACATCAGATGCGCGATGATCGCTCCGGCCGCTCCTCCCACACATTGCACAAAGATGTAAGCCCCGGCCTCGGGCCACAGAATGCCGTGTTCAATTGCGTCGGCAAGAGTGACAGCTGGATTCAAGTGTGCGCCAGAAATCGGTCCAAACGTCAGGATGAGAGCAGCCAATGCCGCGCCCGTCGCAATCGTGTTCGCAAGCAGAGCAATGGCGACATTCCCACCTGCCAGCCGTTCGCCCATTATGCCTGACCCAACCACCGCAGCCACGAGGAACGCGGTACCAAAAAATTCAGCGGTGAGTCTGGCACGCAGGTTGAATTTCATTGGTGACCGATATTGTCGATTTCTTGCTTGATTGCCAGCGTGTCGATGGTGGCGAGGGGCAGGCTGAGAAACAGGTCGATTCGACGTTCAAGGCTTATAAAGGCATCACGGTATGCGCGTTTGATTTCCTCTGACGTGCCGCGTACCGCAGCTGGATCGGGAACTCCCCAGTGGGCCGTAAGAGGATGTCCCGGCCAAATGGGGCAGACTTCCTTCGCTGCAGCGTCACAGACCGTAAAGACGAAATCGAGTTTGGGTGCGTCAGGTTTCGCAAACTCGTCCCAACTCTTGCTTCTAAGACCATCCGTCGGCAAATTAGCACTTTCCAGCTCCGCAATGGCCTCCGGTCGAACAGCACCCGAGGGATGGCTCCCGGCGCTGTAGGCACTAAAGTTCGGTCGGCCTTTGTAATTCATGATGGCCTCGGCCATGATGGAGCGAGCCGAATTTCCTGTGCATAGAAACAACACGTTGTAGTGTCTTTGCATTTCGTTCCATCACTTGCAGCACGTCGGCTCGCAGCAAGTTCCCTTGGGTTGCGGCTTCACGGCTCGCACAAATGCACTCATGAACTTACCGTCAACCTGCGGCGCAATGACCTCCACGTCGATGTTCTGGCCGGATAGGAACTCCCGAGCGTCCTCTACGCGGTAAATTCTCGTAGGCTCGATCTCAATGTTCTCGAAGCCAGCAGACGCGAGTTTGGTGCGATATTCGTTTTCTTCGAGGGCACCCGCAACGCAGCCCACCCAGAGAAGCACACTTTGGCGAATCTGAGGCGGCATCTCGCCGCGAGTCACAACATCGGACACGGCAAAGCGTCCGCCCGGCTTCAAAACTCGAAAAGCCTCCTTCAGTACGCAATCCTTGTCTGCTGAAAGATTGATCACGCAGTTGGAAATAATGACGTCGACAGAGTTATCGGGCAGAGGGATATGCTCAATCTCTCCCTTCAGGAACTCGACATTCTCGGCGCCCGCCTTACGTTTGCTCTCGTCAGCCAGCGCGAGCATTTCATCCGTCATGTCCAGACCGTATGCCTTGCCGGCGGGCCCAACCCGCTTTGCAGAAAGCAGGACATCAACGCCACCGCCAGAGCCGAGATCGAGAACTACTTCTCCAGGACTCAACTTTGCGAGTGCGGTCGGATTTCCGCACCCTAAAGACGCGAGAATAGCCTCCTCGGGGATTTGTCCCGCCTGCGAGGAGTCGTACAGATTCGATGTGATCGGGTCGCAGCCGAAACCGCTCGGCGCCGTCGCTCCGCAGCAAATACTTCCGCCAGTCTTTATGCGCAAGGCTGCCTGACCATACTTTTCTTTGACTACTTCCTTAATATCGATATCGGTGGCGCTCATAGTGATCCTCTCCTATTTACGGATCTGGATGATATTTTGTGGTTTGACCGCCTTGTTTCGAGTGCAGCACTCGGCGTAGAGAAATTGCAGTAGTTCCTGGAGCGCTTCCGTATTAGCCGTGTACCGCAAGAAGGTGCTCTCGCGGCGGACGTTCACCAGTTCTTCGTTCTTCAATTTCTCCAGGTGGTGCGAGAGCGTGGAATTCGGAATATCAAGCTCTAACTGGATATCGCCGACAACCAAGCCTTCCGGATGCGCAGACAGCAGCAGCTGCATAACTCGAAGCCGAGGCTCCGTGCCCATGGCAGAAAGCATGTCAGCGTACCTCGCCACTTGCTCCGTGTTTTTCTTGTTTGACGCAACTGACATATTTCGATCTTTGCAGAAATATAGTTTATTGTCAAGACGCGTGCGTAGGCCCTATCCGCTATCGGAAAACTTCCCAATGTGGCGTGGGGATCGCTTCGCCCACGCTCGTGCCAATCATCACCTATGCAGAACTCAAATCTTTATGTGCTGACCGGCGGCCCGGGAGCCGGCGAAACCACCGTCCTGGCCGAGCTTCAGCGGTGAGGGTTCCCCTGCGTTCCAGAAGTGGCCAGACAAATCATCCAGGAACAAGTTGAGACCGGTGGCACTGCCGTTCCCTGGAGCGATACTGCCCGCTACGCCAAGCTCATGCTCGAACGCTCGATTTTGTCTTTACACGAGCAGACTCCAGCATCCCAAATCACCTTCTGCGATCGTGGCATCCCCGACACGCTTTGCTATCTCCGGTTAATCGGCCACGATGACTCCGAAGCAGTAGCCGCCAGCATTACTTACCGATACGCCCAGAAGGTTTTTCTGGCACAGCCATGGCAAGCGATCTACGCGACCGATAGCGAGCGCAAGCAGTCCTTTGAGGAAGCAGTCCGGACCTACAACCTGATGACCAAGGTTTATGAAGAATGCGGCTACGAGATCGTGGAGCTGCCGCTGATCTCCCCGCCCGAGCGAGCCGACTTCATCCTTGGGCACGTGCAAAAGGTCGTGCCCTCTCGATTACCTATCTCCAGCTCGATTCCCCGCTAGAATAAGCCGTTACCGAGGACTCATCACTCACGGACCTGATTACCCTTTATTAAACTCGCATGATTAAACTCGCATGGATATGGATAAAGATAAATTCGCATGGATAAACTTGTAATCCGCGGCGGTGAGCCGCTGCTCGGGACCGTCCGCGTCAGCGGCGCAAAGAACGCGGCACTCCCATGCATGGCCGCCGCTCTGCTTACCGACGAACCGGTGATCCTCGAAAACATTCCGCAGGTACGCGACATTCAAACCACGCGCAATCTTCTCGCCGCCATGGGGGCTGAAGTCGAACTCGGCTACGGACGGGCCCACCATCGCACCACCATCCACTGCAAAAATCTCGCCAGCCCGGAAGCCTCCTATGAATTAGTGAAAACGATGCGCGCCTCGACCCTCGTGCTCGGACCGCTGGTCGCGCGTTGTGGCCGGGCTCGCGTCTCGCTCCCCGGGGGCTGCGCCATCGGACAGCGCCCCATCGATCTCCATATCAAAGGCCTTGAACTGCTCGGCGCAAAGATCACCCAGGACCACGGCTACGTCGAAGCCACTGCCGAGCGCCTGCGTGGTGCTGAAATCCTCTTCGACAAAATCACCGTCACTGGAACCGAAGACCTGCTCATGGCCGCCACTCTCGCCGATGGCGAGACCCTTCTTCAGAACGCCGCCCGCGAACCCGAGGTCGCCGACCTCGCAGCCTTACTCAATAAAATGGGAGCGAAAATTCAGGGCGCAGGCACGCCCACCATCCGTATAAAAGGTGTGAATAAGCTGAAAGGCGCCAAGCACCGCATTATTCCTGATCGCATCGAAGCTGGCACCTTCCTGATCGCCGGCGCGCTCACTGGCGGCGATCTCAACATCGCTGGATGTGATCCCACTCATCTTGTCGCCATCCTCGCAAAGCTAAAAGACGCTGGCGTAAAAACTAAGTCGACCAAAGATTGCGTCCGCGTCATGGGCGATAATCCCTTCACCGCGAGCGATCTCACCACTGAGGAATATCCCGGTTTCCCCACCGACATGCAGGCGCAATTCATGGCGCTCGCCACACAAGCGGAAGGCACTTCCACCATCACGGAAAATATTTTTGAGAATCGTTTCATGCACGCGCAGGAATTAGTCCGCATGGGCGCGAACATAAAAATCGAAGGCCGCCGCGCAGTTGTGGTTGGCAAAACCCAGCTCAGCGCCGCCGCCGTCCTCGCCTCCGACCTGCGAGCCAGCGCATCGTTAGTCCTGGCCGCCCTGGTCGCCGACGGTGAAACCATCATCGACCGCGTTTACCACATCGACCGCGGCTACGAAAAAATAGAAGAAAAACTTAAAGCTGTCGGCGCCCAAATCAAACGCATCGGCAACATGCTGCCGTAAATCCATTTCAACTCTGTAATTTAGCGCGGATAACCCGCAACTCCTCATATGCTTCTAACCAACACATGGATTCTGTAGTCCCCCCGTCCAGTCTCACTCCCCGCGATTTTGCGCGTGCCTGGTGGCGGATTTTAAGCGGCAGCGCTCCCCTGCTCTCCATCGAGATCACTCGTGAGTGTCCGCTAAGTTGTCCCGGCTGCTACGCGTACGGAGAAAGTCACCTTGGTAGCGAGGTTACTCTGCGCCAGCTCCGCGACCTTCGCGGAGATGCCTTAGTCGACGGCGTGCTTGATCTAGTGCACCGTCATCACCCCCTGCACGTATCGCTGGTTGGGGGCGAACCTATGATCCGCCATCGCGAACTGGATCGCATTCTTCCCATTCTCAACCAAATGGGCATCTTCACCATGGTCGTCACCAGCGGCGTAATTCCCATCCCCGCGCACTGGATGGACCTTTCCCGCATGCGCGTCGCCGTTTCCGTCGACGGCCTTCCCGAACACCATGACATACGCCGCAAACCGGCAACCTACCAGCGCATTTTGCAGAATATTGATGGAAGAAAAATTAACGTCCACTGGGTCATTACGCGGCCCATGTTGCAGCGCGCCGATTATTTCGAAGAGTATGTAGCGTTCTGGAATGCCCGCTCTGAGGTCGACCACATCTGGGTCAGCCTTTACACTCCACAGGTCGGTGAAGAAAGTCCGGAGCGACTCTCTCCGGAAGATCGGGAGCGCATCGCAACTGAGTTGCCGCTATTAACCACGCGCTATCCCAAGCTCCTGATTCCGCAAGGCATGGCGCGGGCGTTCGTGAACCCTCCCCAAAATCCGCAGTCTTGCGTCTTCGCGAAAATGTCGGCGAACTACTCTGCCGATCTTAAAACCCATGTCGACCCGTGTGTTTTCGGAGGAAATCCCGATTGTTCGCAGTGCGGATGCAGCATCAGCAGCGCCCTCCACTCGATTCAGAACACTAAAATCGCGGGACCGCTCCGCGTCTCCCACCTGGTGAACACTTCGCTAAGCGTCGGCTCGGCGGTGACCCGCATGCGCCGCAACCGCCACCGTCCCAGCCGCTGGCAGCCCGGAGCGCCCCTCTCGAACCATTCGCTAGTGCAGATTCAATCCACCGAATAAACAAGTCGGACTAAGATGCCAGCGCATCCTTAATTACTGGCCGCCCTGATGGCCGAACGTAAACCATCATCGACCGCGGCTACCACATCGACCGCGGCTACAAAAAAATAGAACAACAGCTGAAGGCCGTAGGCGCCCGAATCCGCCGCATCGGCAACATGCTGCCGTAAAGGCCCACTCCGTTGTCCTTTTGTTTTCATAGCAGAATACATTTTCTTGTTGCCTCCGGACACCTTTTGTTGTACATTCCCCCCTCACATCGGGCCGACTCCAGGGAATTCACATTTTTCGGAGGATGGCGACCATGACCTGCTCTCGGGCAATCGTTTTCACACTCTCGTTCTTCCTCGCCGCATCCTCTCTTCCTACCGCGCAAACCGCGCCAGGGAACCAAAGTTCCCACACGAGTCAATCCGGAGGCCAAAGCCAGTCGCCCGCCCGCTTCTCCGAAATGAAGCCCTTCGAACAGTACGTCGCTTATTGGACGACGGAGCCGGGGTGGAGCACGGAACTGCAGCTTCGCAACAATCTCGACCCAGGTAAGTTAACGGTCACTCCCGCGCTGCGCATGGCAGACGGCACAGAGACTGCACTCCCTCCGGTAACGATCAAATCGGGAGAGGTCGCGTCGCTCGACGTTGGTGACGCGGTATTGAAAGCCGCTCCGCGATTGGTCGGGACTTACGGTTCGCTCGTGCTCAGATATCGCGCGACCGTTCATCGTGCGCTTTATGCCGCCGTGATGGTGCGCATCGATGGGAGACCTATTGCGTTCCACCTCGATGCGTATTCCCACAATTTGTCTCCGGGCAGAGCTAGCCGGGAGGGCATCTGGTGGCTGCCGCGTGAATCGGTGTCTGATTTCCTGATTCTCGCTAATGCTGGCGATCAGAAATTGGTGCCTACCCTAACCGTCTACGACTCTGGGGGCAAGGCGTGGCATCAGCAGTTGAGCCTGGAACCACACCAAACGCAGCGTCTTTCCGTGCGAACGCTGCTACAACGAGCCGGGCTGAGCGGCCGGTACGGCGGCATCAAAATAGATGGTGCGGACACTGCCGGATACCTCGATTCGGCGCACCTTCTGTTTGACGAAGTCGGCGGATTTTCCGCCAACATGAAAATGTTTAACCACGACCCTGACATTTCGCTTTCATCGCACCTGTTCGGCGGCGTGAAGGAGTGGACCACGCGCGCCCCCATGCTGGCCCTGAGTGATCCCGATCCGGCGCTGGGTTTCCCGGCAGGAACGGCTTTGCAACCCAAAGTGCTCGTGCGTAACACCTCCGCCAGGCCCTTCACAGCGCACATCCGCTTCAACTGGCGTTCTGCGATGGCGTCCGGCAAAACCCCGCCCATGGATCTGGCGCTCAAACCGAATGCAACGCAGGCAGTGGATGTTGGTGCGCTGCAGGCACAGAAGCTGATTCCCGCCGACGCCTATTGGGCCGCAGTCGTCATTAGTGCTCCAATTCAGCCCGATGACCTGATGGCAATCGCCGCCAGCTACGATCAAACCGGCCGTTATGGCGCACAGACCCCCTTCAGCGATCAACTCGCATCTCACTGGGAAGGAGGAAAGTGGGAAGTGGACAGCATGCACGACTCCCTGCTCACCGCAGGCAATGGCGGCAACAAGCCCGCGAAGGCAGAACTGACCATCCTCTACAATCAGGGGAGCGAGCAGTATCAGATCGAGCAAATGCTGGCACCCGACGAGCAAATGTTGGTCGATTTCGGCAAGCTGATCCGCAATCAGGTTCCCGACAAGAACGGCCACGTCTTACCGCCCGACCTCACCTCCGGCGCCTATCGCCTTCGCGATCTCGAACATAACCCCGTCGGCGCCCTGTATGAGGGCAAAGTGATCGTCGATAAAACCTACGGCCACGCCGCCTACGGCTGCGGTGTCTGCTGCGGGCCCGATGCCCCAACGATGGCATTCGATCCCCTGGCTGTGAGCATCGACGACTATGCGGACCAGTATGTTCAGGCTCTGAACTCGTGCGGCGGTGGCGTGCAGGACTTCACCGACGATTTTTCCACTTGGTGGACAGGCGACACCGCCATTGCCACTGCCAACAAGAACAGCATTCACGGAGTCGCCGCCGGCACGACCAACCACTACGCAGAAAGCGATCCTATGTATTGGGGCATCCGAAAGGCCTTCAATAGCTGCCCCATCTCCCGGCCGCAAACCACCGCCAACACGAATGTGCAAGCGTGTCCTAGCTCCTCCAGCATCGGCCCTATATCTCCGGAATCCCTGTCGAAGGTCCTTGCCACATACAAGACAGGGCTCGGCAGCGTGGTCGGGGTGAACTTCAGCCCGGCAGCGCCCAGCGGTCTTGAAATAGCGGAGACCCTTTCTAAGGGAACAAACACCTGCCCGCAAGGTTTTCCGACGAACGTGTGCACCACGAACGGAAATCTCAACACGGCTGTGTTAACGGTCGGCGCTTCTGGGACCGCGATCGATGGCACTCCATTGCCAGCCACAGCGAATACTCTGTGGGATGAGCATGTCGTGGCGAGCCCTTCCAGCCTTCTGGGATCTTCGGGAACGTGTTCGATTTCGTGCGGCCAGCAATATTGGTGTGCGAAAACGGCGATTGGGAACTATACCGTCACCTACACTTTCAAGACGGGCACGATAAGTGGCACGCCTGTAACAAACGTAACTGCTACCGTACAGTAGCTTTGTAGTTAGGAGCGAACAGCCATGCCAATCGGAAGAGTTAGCGCGGCGTTATACATAGCTTGCCTCGTAGCGGCCGGAGCAATTGGCCAGGAGAACCCTCCAACGACCATCATCAAGGGAGGGGGGGGGCTGGCTTCGCTGACTGAACAGCTCAAACAACACCATGTGGAACTGACCGAGGCTGGCTTGCTGAAGGCGTTGCGGGACACAGACGCTCAAGTCAGATATCTCGCGGCTTTGCGGCTCGCAGAAGTAAAGGACGCGGCCGCAGTTCCAGCCATCGAGGAAGCCCTTGAAGCCGAAAAGGTACCCGAGACACGGATGAACATCACTATCGCACTCGTGCAGCTCGGAGACGAGAAGGGCATCGTGGAACTCACATCTGACTGCAAAGACCCAGAGTTGCCGGGCTACTTTCGGGCGCGCGCGATGTTATACATGCTGCCTCGTGGAAGCAAGGTTTGCTTTAAGGCTGCGTTGGATCTGCTGAGCACCGACCCTGATTCCCGGGCCCAGGTTGTTTCCCTTCTGCCGCAGTATCTAGGCCCATCGAAAGAAGAGTCAAACGAGGTTCTTGAAGCCACGGCCAAGTGCCTTACCGATGAATCCCCGGGCGTACGCATCCAGGCGGCCTACACACTTAGGACCCTGGCAAATCCCTCAGCGATTCCGCTCCTGCGGAGCGCAATTGCCGCCGAGCCTGACGACGATGTGCGATCACAGATGCAGTACAGCCTTGGGCACCTGGAGGGTGGGCAGCATAGGTGACGGTCCTATCGAGCGGACAGGGGGGCTGGCCCCACCCTTCGCGCTTTTCGAAGGGTGGGCTCGATGCTGCTGACAGCTCGTGCCGCCGAGGCCGCTGACGCTCGATTGCCCAAAAAGACTCGGGCCGCCCGCAGGCGGCCCGTTTTAGCTGACGGCTGAAAGCTGAAAGCCTAGTCCCCCGCCACCGGCTCCGCAATCTCCGGCTTCGGAGCATGCGCACCATTCCCATTCGCCTTTCCCAGCGCGCCCAGCGGAATGAATCCGTTCTCCGCCACCACCGGTTTCTCTTTCAATACCACTTCGCGGTACAGCGAAGCCATGCGCGCGTTGTAAGCGGCATCATTCTTCTGCGGCCCGCGATGTCCAGCAACCGGAGTTTCCGAATGATCGACCGCCAGGGCCGCCTTCGCATCCCGCGCCCGCTTCTTCTCTTCGCGCGCGTTCTTCGCGATGCCCAGCTTGTCGAGATCGTGCTGCAATTCGTTGGTGACGATATTTTCACGCAGCAGAAGCGAGTGCGTCTCGTCTTCCATCTTCACTTTTTTGCCGCCCGCAAAAATCTCGTGCCGACCATGCTCTTCGTACCATTTGGTAAGTGTAGCCGTCATGTGCATCTTCTCGATGATGTTCCGCCAGCCCACGCCCGTGTTGTACGCGC
>DAIUEW010000051.1:0-44910 GCA_036844925.1 Candidatus Sulfotelmatobacter sp. | reverse complement strand
GACCAGCCCCGATGTACTTCCCAAACTTGACGTTTCTTGGGGTTGAAGCTTCACGGGTCTCCAAATCCTCTGTCACCCGGATCGCTTCCCCCTGACGCCGTAGCGTTTACCGAGATGGCAAACTGGTTCGAAAGGCAACTGGCTACGAACGCAAAAAGCTGAAGCCGCGCTATCCCGCATCGGGTTCGCGGGCTGCGCGAGTCGAGCTTCCGGCCGCCATTCGACCCACAGATTTCTCTGACCAGGCTGAAAAAAAGGGAGCCTCCGAAGAGGCTCCCCAGTTAAAATGTGAATGTCGATGGCAGACTTAATTGCCGCTCTTGGCGCCATCGGCATCGACTTGGCCGGGCAGCACGAGCAACCATGCTCCCTGGCCATGAGACGCCGCGTAGAGTTTGCGGGCGCCCTCCACAAGCGTAAGTCCAGCAACTTCGATGTTTGGCATTCCCGGGGCGGCGAGTGTCCAGGACTTTCCCCCCTGGACCAGGCGGTAAACGCCAAAATCGCTGGACGCGAAGAAGTCGCCGGTTATTCCATCGTACGCGAGGCCGGTGATTGGAATATCCGCGAGATCGAAGCTCAGGTCTTTCCAGGTTGCTGTGTTAGCGTTGGGATCGTAGGTTACTTCGAATACGTGTCCCGGCGTGGTGGGCGTTGAAGCGTTGAATCCACTGTAGGATATCCAGGCGCGGTTGCTATTGTGAGGATCCACGACAATGCTGCTGATAAATCGTCCCGGACTATTGACTGCCAGCGAATCGAGCCGAAGGAAGATTACCGTGGTTTCATCTCTCGCATCCGCATCCTCGCTGATGAAGACGCGCCCCGCCGCCGTGGCTGCCCACAACGTGGACGTATCATGCGGTGTCCGAGCCAGCGCGGCCACATCAATACCCGCGCGGTCGGTGCCGTAATCTGCCCCGGTCAATTCCCCGTTGGGGGACGGACTACCGAGTGGGACCCAATCCCCGCAGGTTCCGGTCGGATCGACACCGGTGAACTCGTTGCAGTTGGCTCGGAAGGCTGCCAGGGTGCGATTTCCTACCCCATGAGTTTTGGTGCGAAACACATGCGCCATGCCTGCGAACATAGTTTGGTGGACCGCAGGGTCCATGATGATTGGGAAATAGAACTCCGACGGCTCACCAAAGATGAAGAAAGGGTCGCCGATGAAATTCCAATCCGACGTAAGACCACCGGAGAAATTTACATCCGGTTCAGGACCGGCGTAGGTGTGCATGCGGAACTGAGGATTGGTGACGTCAAAACCACTCTGGCCGCCATCGCCGAAGATGGTCTGATTCCACTGCGAGGGGTTCTTTGTGGTCTCCCAAGTTCCGTTGTCCTGTGTACCGCCCTGGACATCATTGGAGTTGAAGGGGTTCACCGACAGCGATTGGAATTGCAGCGTGGTCAACCCGGTGTTAATGCTTGTGAGCGTGGTGGGTACGCGCGATAGCAATTGCTGGCAGCGGGACAGGACTGCGCCAGTCAATCCTCTGGGCGCGCAGTTTCCGGAAATGTTTGTCACCGCACCGCTGGAGCGCATCATGCCGCCGTCAGACGACTCAAAGTACTGCAGCGGGTTGTTCGGATTGATCACAATGAAGTGTTGATCCGGATGCGTTCCGTTCGGGTGTATGGCGCTGGTCGCATCCATCGTCATGTCCGTGAAGGAAACGCCGGCATCAGTGGAAAGCACCACTGCGCGACCGTTGGAGATGTTCCCCGTTTCCCCGTATCCATAACTCCCGCCCAGATACACCATGTCAGGATGCCCGGGAGGGGTCTTGACGAAATTGTCGTACCAGCACTGGCCTCCGCAGTAGTTAAACGAGCCATATCCTGGGTCTGCGGGATTCGTACTGGTCAAAGCCGTGAAGGTTGGGGTCGCTGTGGTCGTATCGTCGCTTCGGAAAAGCTGCGAGAAATCATTGGGGGCGGATTGAGAGGCACCGGTGGCGCCTTCTGCCACATACATCCGTGTCTTGCCATTGGTCAGTGTGGTGACGGACATCTCCGGGCGCATCGCCGAGTTCGTAGAGTCCAGAGAAGGCTTGATCTGCACCCAAGTTGCACCAGCGTCGGTGGAACGCCATACCCCGCGTGCATAGGACCCGGCATAAACAATGCTGGGGTTCGATGGATCCAGCAGCACGCGCCGAACACCGAAGGGCGAGCACACACCATTGTCGATAAATTCGTTCAAATCGCCGGTGCATGCCGACGCGTGGGTTGACCCGTTGTGGATGAAGGTCCAAGTTTGACCACCGTCCGTGGATTTATACAATCCCCATTTCGGAGCGCCGGGAATCAAATCCTGCGTGCCATTGCAACAGACCGATGACTGGCCGCGAAGACCGGGGGACGTGCCTACGTAAATGGTATTCGGATCTCCGGGCTTTACCGCAATCGACCCGATAGCGCGCGCGTTGAATGCCGATTGCCCAAGCGGTCCTGTCCAGGTGGCGCCGCCATCGGTGGATTTGTAAAGGCCAACCCCGGCTTCGCAACCGCTGCCGCAAGCATTGGCTTCTCCCGTTCCGGCATAAATCGTCTGGCCACTCGGATCATTCGGATCGAGTTCGAGTGAGCCGATCGAATTAATTTGGAATACTGATGACAAATAGGTCCATTTCGGAGGGTTGTCAAAAGGATCGTCTGTCCGCCAAACACCTCCACCGGCTGGCCCAATCCAAAGGGTGCAGTTGGTTTCAGTGCAATTTGGTGAGAGTGCCAGCGAGGTGGTGCGGCTGGCAGCGGGATAGGCGTTGGGAATGTAGTTCGTGAAGTTGCGAAGGGGCGTGAAGGGATAGAGCGCTAAGCTGGGGCCGTACGATTGCCACTGGCTGAGTGTGCTTTTCGACAAAGCTCGCGATGAAATAGCGGCATGGGCAGAGCGCGCGCCGGCAATGCGCTCAATCGGAATAGTCGTATCCGGATAGGCGCGATGCATGAATTCCTGGTGCGCGAGTCCACCCGGGTCGCCGAGCCCGCCGTTGGGTTGAACTGTCTTGAGGCGTTCGGAAATGAGCGGTGGCAACGTCTCATTCTCCTTCTCTCCAGCCACCTCCTTTTGGTCTTTCCGGTTCTTCTGCTTCGATTTTGCTTTCTTCACTGCTTTGGCCGCGTCGGATTTCGAATCTGATGAGTTAGCGCTTTGCTGCGGCTGTGCAACAGCGCCTGTCACGATGAACACTAGGCACACAAGCAACGCATAAACTGTCTTCATAGTTCTTGGCCTCCTGGGAAGGGTAGCTCGCTAGTCTTGGTGGTTACGTCTGTACAGTCGAACGAATTGCACCCATTCGGTGCGCCGAGGATTATACCCCGAGAATCATCTTTAGTTGTCTAGTCATCGCGATCTTTCTCGCGATTTTCGCATACCCATGGAGACTTCTGACTGGGGTCTGGTGTGTGCAACAAATTGCACTCTTGCTCCTTGTTTCAACCCCTTCCACAGCCCCTCCCAGTGACATCCATCACCGTCCTTACTCACTGGGCGCGCGTAACCTAACTACATTCCGGAATCAGGCCTTGGTGTGCCGACGGCGGCACGAAAATGTCTCGCCCGGACCGCACATGCTCTACAAGACCCTCAGCGCCGCGGTCTACGGCATCGACGCCAACATTATCCAAGTGGAAGTCGATTGCTCCGGCATCAAGACCGATCAGGACCACTTCCATACTGTCGGCCTGCCCGATGCCGCGGTACGCGAAAGCCGCGACCGGGTGCGCGCCGCGCTGAAGAATTGCGGTTACGATATTCCGCCCACGCACATCACCATCAACCTGGCACCCGCGGATATCAAGAAAGAGGGCTCGGGATTCGATCTCCCGATGGCTCTCGGCATCGTGGGCGCTTACGGCGGCCTCACCAAAAAAGTAATCGACGACTGCCTCTTTGTCGGAGAGTTGTCCCTTGACGGCGGAGTACGCGGCATTCGGGGTACGCTGCCCATCGCCCTCGAAGCTCGCTCCCGAAAAATTTCCCGCCTCGTCGTTCCCGAGGCCAACGCCCGCGAAGCCGCCATGGTCGGTGGAGTTGATGTCTACCCCGTGAAATCGCTGCTGGATGTGATTCACTTCGTCAATTCTGGTAACGGCATCGTCCCGCTAAAGGCCGACGGGGATGCCCTGCTGCGCGAATCACAAGACTTCCTGGTGGATTTTAAGGATGTCCGCGGCCAGCAAACCGCCAAGCGTGCCATAGAAATCTCTTGCGCCGGAGGCCACAACATCCTGATGATCGGCCCGCCCGGGTCGGGCAAAACCATGTTGGCCAAACGAATGCCCACCATTCTTCCACCGCTCACATTCGAGGAAGCTCTGGAGACCACCAAGATTCACAGCGTCGCCGGAGTGCTCGATGCCGGAAGCGGTCTGGTTGGCAGGCGTCCATATCGCTCTCCGCATCACACCATCTCTGACGCTGGTCTGATCGGCGGAGGCGTAATCCCGCGCCCCGGTGAAGTCTCACTCTCCCACAACGGCCTGCTGTTTCTTGACGAGTTGCCGGAGTTTCCTCGCAATGTTTTGGAAGTCTTGCGCCAGCCGCTCGAGGATGGTTCGGTCACGATCACCCGCGCCGCTATGGCCTTAACATTTCCCGCACGCTTCATGCTGGCGGCGGCCATGAACCCGTGTCCCTGCGGCTTTCGAAATGACAAGACCCGCGAATGCCAGTGCACCACGCCAATGATCCAGCGCTATATTTCGAAAATCTCCGGACCGCTCATGGACCGCATCGACATTCACATCGACGTGCCCGCCGTAAACTACAAAGAGATGCGCTCGACCAACGAGCCGGAGAGTTCCGCGAAGATTCGCGACCGGGTCATCCGCACGCGCCAAAAGCAACTTGATCGCTTCGCCGGATCTCGCGAAAAGATTTACTGCAATGCGCAGATGTCATCCCGCCACATCCGCCTGTTCTGCGAACTCTCCGCCGACTGTGAGCGCCTGCTCGAACGCGCCATGACCCAGCAGGGACTCAGTGCCCGCGCCCACGACCGCATCCTGAAAGTCGCGCGCACTATTGCGGACATTGAAGCAACCTCCGCCATCGAACCCAAGCACATCGCCGAAGCCATCCAGTACCGCTCCCTGGATCGCACATATTGGGCCTAGCAGGCTGCTGAAAAACTCGGCCGCAACCTTGATTTTGGGTGGCGCAGCGCTTCAGCGCTGCGATAAGTGGCATGTTTTCAGCAGCGGCTTTAGCCGCCGGATGTACTTCTGACCAAGCAAATTGAGTTTTTCAGCAGCCTGTTAGAGAACGAGCTGGGAGCGAACCCGAGCACTTAAGTGCCAACTTAATCGCGAAAATAGCGGTCTCTCGCCACCCCCGCAATTTCCCCACGATCCAGGTTATTTCTAAAACCCGTCACCGACTCTCCTTCACGACGCGTCCGTTAAGCGACTGGAGGGGTCGGACATCGTGCGGGTAAAGCTTGGCAAAATCCCTAATCTCCTCTGCCGAAATGTCCACGGGAGTCTTCAGCACGAACCATGTGACGCCCTCATTACAGGGCGGAGCCGTTTGTGATCCCATGTATGTGTAATAGGCGGTGTCATGGGGTAACAGGCTGCTGGGATTAACCTCGATTCCAGCAACCTCCTCTTGGCCCTCGGTCTTTGGCATATGGTCCCAAATCCGCTGGACGGTGGCGTTCGCGCTGCCCTTCTTAAGAAGAACGGTGACCCCGGCCACTTTCCCGTCGCTGTCTTGATGCATCAAGTGGACCTCCATATCGTATGGCTTCCCGTTAATGTGTTCTTCGCTGGGACGGTGAAAGTGGAATTGCGTGAGCTGGTAACGCTTTTCTCCGACAATCAGAAAGTTTCCACTTCCCGGGGCGTCGTGATAGTTCACTCGGATTGTGTGGCCGTTGTTAATTACATATTTGAGTGGCCCGCTTTTATATTCGAATCGTATGGCGGGAAGATCGGCTTTCTGTGTATTTTGAATGTCGATCGGAGACTGTTCCTTGCCGGTGTTACACGCAGAATACGCCGCGTCCAGTTCACTCCAATGTCCGGCCTCGTCGTAGGTCCATGGCGTCTTCCACGGTGATACATAGTGCTCACCTGCGCTGTCCTGTGCCCATGGACCCGCAGTCACAAAAACCGCCGCTATACCCAGCAAGACAAGCGTCATCCAACCTTTTCGCATATTGCACCTCCCGCGCTCGAGTACGTTAAGGCAAAACTGCTGTGGCGATTTTGTCCGGAACTCGTTACGACTCATACTCGACAAATGTATAACTTACCCACGAGCTACAATTCGTTTAGCGTCGAAGTATGGATGTCAAGCCTTACTCGGAGGAAATGCTGGCTCGGTTTGGCCTTTGAGAACTATTACCACATCCCGTGGGCAACGCGCCCACGTCGCGCCCCGGTCCACCGCCCCCTCATAGCGAACACTGCGAACACGTTGACGACCCTTCACCGTATCCTTAAGATAAGGCGTTCTTCGCCGTGAGCGCACCGGCGTCAGCAAAGACAATAGACATATGATCGGCCAAACCATCTCGCACTATCGCATCCTCGAGAAGCTCGGCGGCGGCGGGATGGGCGTTGTATACAAAGCCGAGGACACCAAACTCGATCGCTTCGTCGCGCTGAAGTTCCTCCCCGACGAAGTGGCGAAAGATGCTCAGGTCCTAAGCCGCTTTCGCCGTGAAGCCAAGGCTGCTTCTGCCCTGAACCATCCCAACATCTGCACCATTCACGAAATCGACGAGCAGGATGGTCAGACCTTCCTTGTGATGGAGTTTCTGGACGGCGTCACCCTTAAGCACCGCATCGCGGGACGACCGTTAGATATTGAGACTCTGCTCTCTGTGTCGATTGAGGTCGCGGATGCGCTGGACGCCGCGCACGCCGGTGGCATTGTTCATCGTGACATTAAGCCTGCGAACATCTTTATCACCAAGCGGGGACACTCCAAAATTCTCGACTTCGGGCTGGCCAAGGTTGCCGTCGAGCCAAAAGCGTTGTCGATCGAAGCCACAGCAGCCAGCGTTGCTGACAGTCATGAATTCCTGACCAGTCCCGGCACTGCGGTGGGCACCATCGCTTATATGTCCCCGGAGCAGGCCAAGGGCAAGGATCTCGATCCTCGTACCGATTTATTTTCATTCGGCACAGTACTGTACGAGATGGCGACCGGAGCCTTGCCGTTCCCCGGGGAAACTTCAGCGACCATCTTCGACGGTATCCTCAATCGAACCCCGGTTCCGCCAATACGGCTGAACCCTGCAGTGCCGCCAAAGCTGGAAGACATCATCAGCAAGCTGCTGGAGAAGGATCGCGATCTGCGCTACCAATCCGCGGCCGAAGTTAGAAGCGACCTCAAGCGGCTTCGGCGCGACACTGAATCGGGAAGGCTCCAGGTTACCGATTCCGCAGCCGTCGCGGTTTCGAGCGCAACCATTCCCGCCGCCGGTCCTGGCTCCAGCAGTTCCGACCTGGTAGCGGCCGCGCGCCATCATAAAGCCGGCCTGGGAATTATCGTCGCCGTTGTATTCCTGCTGGTTGCCGCCGCCGGATTCGGCATTTACAGCTTGGTTTTCTCCGCCCGGCCGCAGCCGTTTCAAAGCATCAAGATCACTAGAATCAGCGGCACCCACAATGCGAGCATCGGCGCCATGTCTCCGGATGGCAATTACCTGGCCTACGTGATCAACAATGAGGGCAATGAATCCTTGTGGCTGCGCCATCTGGCCAGCGAAAGTAACGTGCAGATCATTTCCCCGGAACACGTACAGTACTCTGCGCTACGCTTCTCGCCCGACGGCAGCCACATTTACTATTCCCACACGCAACTGGCCAGCGGTCCGGCTTCTCGGGATTTCGACTTGTACCGCATCCCCGTACTGGGCGGAACTCCGCAACTGCTGGTCAAGGATGTGGACACGACTCCCAGTTTTTCTCCCGACGGGCAGCGCTTCGTTTTCCTGCGTGCCAACGATCCTGACCCCGGCAAATACCATCTCATCGTCGCCAACGCCGACGGCAGCAGTGAGAAGAGCATTTTCAGCGGTCCCATGGCCAACTCGATGGCGGATTCAGCCTGGTCGCCGGATGGAAAGGCCATTGCCGGTGCAATGTTCGATCAGACCGGCAATAGCATCAGCACACTGATTTCGATTGATCCCGACACCGGTAGCCAGAAGACAATATCGAAGCCGCCGTACACAGGCTTGATGAAAGCGTCGTGGCTGCCCAAAGGAAAAGCGCTGGCTGTAATTTTTTTTGCTGCGGAAACAAACTTCGCGCGGCAGCAAATCGGACTCATTAGCTATCCCGACGGAAAGTTTCGTCCCATTACTGCCGACGCCAATGATTACGCGACCTTGAGTGTCTCCTCCGACGGTGCGACCATAGCCACCGTTCTGCGCCAGTCAGTACGCGATGTCTATGTGAGTTCGGGACAGAAGGCCGACTACTCCGATGCCAGACAAGTCACATCGGGAGACCCCGCCCCGGTGGTTTCGTGGACGAGCGACGGAAATTTGGTCGCGGAGCAAGAGGCGTCCATTCGCGTTATCAACTCGAGCGGCGGGCTCAAGGCTGAGGTTGCCCACGAGAAGGAATCAGGGTCTATGCAGCCCTATGGCTGCGGTGACGGCCACATTGTCTTCGCGCGGGGAACCTTGAAAACCCTCTCAGTGAATATCTGGCGCAGCGAAGCGGACGGCTCCGGAGTGCGGCGCCTCACCGAGGGCAGGAGAGACCTATACCCTCTGTGCTCTCCCGACGGGAAAACCGTTTTTTACGTGGATAACACCACCGCCGCATATATGAAGGTACCCATCGATGGAGGCAAGCCGGAACGATTTACGAAGGAATATGCGGAAACAAACTCCGGTTATGACATTGCCCGCGATGGAAAAACGATTGTGCTTGGCACCTATGACTTCAAAGCCCAGAGGCCGAACATCTCCTTAGTGTCCCTCGATTACGGCGAGCTCTTGCGAACGTTGGAATATGATCCGCGGCATGAGGGGCAACTCCGCTTCAGCCCTGATGGCAAGGGTATCGTGTATCCCGTCCGCGAAAAGGGCGTGGACAATCTCTGGCTGCAGCCGCTGGACGGCAGTTCCGGCCGGGAGTTGACCAACTTTACCTCGCTAAAAATCTACTCCTATCAATGGTCGCGCGATGGTAAGAGCCTGGCCCTGGTGCGGGGAGACTCCCCCTCCGATCTCGTGCTGATTCAGGATTCCCAGAAAAAGTAGCTGATCTCGGTAGCCCTGACGTCCGCCGGCTGCCCGAAAGCGCTTACGCCGTCTTCGCCAGGGTGAACTCTTCCGGTCCCCGTACGGAGTAATGCTGCTCGGGAACCGGGAAGCCGGCATGGGCAAACGTATCGCGGATCAGCCGGTTCGTATCGAAGTAGACCTGCCAATAGTGTTCGTTGTTGCAGTAAGGGCGCACCGCCAGCACCGGACCCAGAGGATTGAATGTCAGGATCTCAACATCGGGCGCAGGCGCTGCCATTGCGTTCGCCACCTTCGCCAGGCCGGGCTTCAGCAACGCTATCGCCGCCTGCGGGTCCACTCCGTGCGCCAGTTGTGCCGTCAGTTCGACACGCCGGTAGGGATTAGCCGAAAAGTTGGAGATGGTGTCGCCGAAAATCTTCCCATTGCCCACGATTGTCTTGACGTTGTCGGGAGTGTTGAGGGTCGTGGCAAACAAACCGATCTCCTCGACCGTTCCGGTCACGCCAGCCGCAGTAATGAAGTCTCCAACCTTGAACGGCTGCAGGATCACCAGGAAAATTCCCCCCGCAAAGTTCGAGAGCAATCCCGACCACGCCATGCCAATGGCGACACCTGCCGCGGCAATCAATGCCGCGAAGCTCGTGGTCTCAAACCCGAAGAATCCGAGGATGCCGATGACCAGCGCTATATTCAGCAGCGCCGCTACTGCCGAGCGGATGTAACGAATCAGAGTGGGGTCAATCTTCTGCTTCGTGAGGGCACCGCTAATCATGCGGAGCGAAAGGCCGATAAGCCACCGGCCAACAATCCAGATGGCGATTGCGCCTAGAATTTTCACGCCGACGGTCGTCAGTATCGCGGTTATCGTCTGCATCATGGGACTGAAATTGAAGTTCATAGCTTCTCCTTCGCAGCAGCTCCCTGGCGGGGCTTGGCGGCTGGAGGACTCATTCTACCCGCGACTTCCGCTGCTTGGCTATGCTCGACTCTAAGGAAGCGGCCATCGGCATCCCCAAATGGGAATAAACTCGCAGTGCAGTCTTTGCCGTGGTACCTGCGCGATTGACCCTGTCGTTGCAACGTGTTATAAATGCCCGTTTTGCGCTACTCTGCCGGGATCGAAGTCATACCATCCACGGCAGCCGCGCAAACTCCGACGCGGCCAAGCTCCAACACTCCGTTTAGGTTTTGCGGTGGAAGCGTGTTCGGAATTCCAGCAAAGCTCCAGTATGTTGCACTGGGACAGTGGCTCGCTTCCTTTCCAAACTGAGGCACTGTACTGGGCGTGCTCGGACGGGAGTGTTCTGCTGGAAGGCAGTCTCTAAACACGTTGATATATTCCTGAAAACCGATTCATTGGAGGACTCATTATGCGCACCGGGCTAGCCACTGCTGCGTTCCCAGGACGCTGTGTGGTATCAGGTTTCTTGAACAGTTTGCTGAGAAACAGCTTCTTGAAAAAAACATTTGCCGTAATCGCGCTGCTACAAGTCGGCGCCGCTGCGGCCTTCGCCCAGCCTGAAGCCGGCGGCGAAGCCTCGCTCAAACTCCCTGATCTCTCCCAGGTCAGCTTCTTGAACGGTGCCATCGACGGTCACCGCCTGTTGATGATCGGCATCCTTTTCTGCATTTTCGGACTCGGCTTCGGCATGGTCATTTACATGCGCCTCAAGAACCTGCCGGTGCATCGCTCAATGCGCGAAATCTCGGAACTGATCTACGAGACCTGCAAGACGTATCTGATCACTCAAGGCAAATTCATCCTGCTGCTGTGGGTCTTCATCGCGGTAGTCATTCTGCTTTACTTCGGAATGCTTCAGCACATGGAAGCCATGCGCGTTGCCATCATCCTGGCTTTCAGTCTCGTTGGAATCGCAGGCAGCTACGGCGTCGCATGGTTCGGCATTCGAGTGAACACCTTCGCCAACTCCCGCACGGCCTTCGCGTCGCTGCCGGGCAAGCCCTATCCTGTGTATCAAATTCCGCTCGAAGCCGGCATGAGCATCGGCATGATGCTGATCAGTGTCGAACTGCTAATCATGCTCATCATTCTGCTCTTCATCCCCGGCGACTATGCTGGCCCATGCTTCATCGGCTTCGCCATCGGCGAGTCGCTCGGCGCGGCCGCGCTCCGTATTGCTGGCGGCATCTTTACCAAGATCGCCGACATTGGCTCCGACTTGATGAAGATCGTCTTCAAGATTAAAGAAGACGACGCCCGCAACCCCGGAGTCATCGCGGATTGCACCGGAGACAATGCCGGCGACTCCGTCGGCCCCTCCGCTGACGGCTTCGAAACCTACGGCGTCACCGGCGTGGCCTTGATCACATTTATCCTTTTGGCCGTGAGGAACCCCACCGTGCAAGTGCAGTTGCTGGTGTGGATCTTCGTCATGCGCGTCATGATGCTGGTGGCCAGTTCGCTTTCCTACTTCCTCAATAGCGCCATCGCCAAAGCCAAATATGGCAACGCGGACGAGATGAACTTCGAGCATCCCCTCACCTCGCTGGTATGGATCACTTCGATCGTCTCCATTGGACTGACCTACCTGGTTTCCCGCTACATCATTCCCGACCTCGGCGGCGATGGCTCGCAGTGGTGGAAGCTGGCGACCATCATCTCCTGCGGCACGTTGGCGGGAGCGATCATCCCGGAGTTGGTGAAGGTTTTCACTTCCGTGCATTCCCGGCATGTAAGGGAAGTAGTCATCTCAGCGGAAGAAGGCGGAGCGTCGCTCGGAATTCTGTCCGGCTTCGTGGCCGGCAACTTCTCCGGCTACTATCTCGGACTCTCCATGATGGGCCTGATGTCCATCGCCTACTTCATGAGTACGATGGGCCTGAAGGATGCGGCAGGCATGCTCGCGCCCGCCGTGTTCGCCTTTGGCCTTGTGGCCTTCGGATTCCTTGGCATGGGCCCCGTAACCATCGCCGTCGATTCCTACGGCCCGGTCACCGACAACGCCCAATCCGTCTACGAACTTTCTCTGATCGAGCAGGTGCCAAACGTGGAAGCTGAAATCAAGAAAGACTTCAACATGGCGGTGAAATTCGACCGCTCCAAGAACCTGCTCGAAGCCAACGACGGCGCCGGCAACACGTTCAAGGCCACGGCGAAACCGGTGCTGATCGGCACCGCCGTAGTCGGCGCCACGACCATGATTTTCTCCATCATCATGGCCCTGACCAGCGGCCTCACCGAAAACGTCGACAAGCTCTCGCTGCTGCACGCTCCTTTCTTCCTCGGCTTGATCACCGGCGGCGCCATGATTTACTGGTTCACCGGTGCATCCACGCAGGCGGTTACCACCGGCGCTTACCGCGCGGTCGAATTCATCAAGGCCAACATCAAACTGGAAGGCGCGGAAAAAGCCTCCGTCGAGGACAGCAAGAAGGTGGTGGAGATCTGTACCAAGTACGCGCAGAAAGGCATGTTGAACATCTTCATCGCCGTATTCTTCGGCACGCTGGCCTTCGCCTTCGTGGAGCCGTTCTTCTTCGTCGGCTACCTCATCTCCATCGCCGTCTTCGGCCTCTACCAAGCCATCTTCATGGCCAACGCCGGCGCGGCCTGGGACAACGCCAAGAAGATTGTCGAAGTCGAAATGAAGCAGAAGGGAACTCCGCTGCACGATGCCACCGTCATCGGCGACACCGTCGGTGACCCCTTCAAAGACACTTCGTCGGTGGCCCTGAACCCGGTCATTAAGTTCACTACGCTGTTCGGCTTGCTCGCAGTTGAGCTGGCCGTGACGTTGGCGCGGGATCAAGGCGCAACCATCACGAATGTGCTGGCGCTGGTGTTCTTCCTGGTCTCCTTCACCTTCGTCTACCGCTCGTTCTACGGCATGCGGATCCGCAGCGGAGGCGCGGAATAGACATTTTGGAACTCCGGGAAGATGCTGAAGAAAGCTTATGCGGGGACAGCCGCCATTGGCTGTCCACCGGGCGAAGCCCGGAAGTTTTTTTGTGATCAAGTTTTTTAGTGATCAAGGTCGGGCAATAAGAAACGCCATCCCGTCATCTGGATGGCGTTTTAAGTTCCCGAAGCTGCGATGTGGGCTGTTGTCTTTTGGGTGGCGCAGCCCTTCAGCGCGAATCCTCGGCGAGCATTGCGGTCAGGAACTCTCATCCGCTACCGGTCCACTCGCCAAGCTACAATTTTCAACTCACCGATGCCAAACTACTACTCCCTTAATTCGGCCCCTTCATCTTTTCCTTTACGTTGTGGGCCAACTTCTCAATTTCTTCCGCTTTCTTCAACACCTCGAGCGATAGAACGTTCTCATTCGATCTATCGACGTAATCTTTCAGTTCCCCGGCCAGCTTCACGAGTTTGTCGGTATCGTTCTTGAGAGCGGCATGCCGTTCCAAATTGGCCTTCTTGGCCATGTCGCGTGCAATGCGATCCCGGCCTTCGTCTGCCTCAGGAGTCGCAACCGTCCCGTCTACCCTTTGCGGAGGTCCCCCATGAACTTGCGCAGCACCGGACACTGCGTGCAACAAAAATAGAGAAAGAATCGAAGCTAGAAGTTTGGCTCGCACGGTACCCTCGAAAACGGCCCTTCCCGTTTCCAAAAGTATGACACTTTCGCCCGACGCAATCAAAAATGTGGGGTATAAACAGACCGGGAAGGGCACGAGTTTCCACTCGCGCCATGAATCTCGCAGAAGAAGTCAGCGCGGCTTAAGCCGCTGAGGTATGTTCTCGCGCGCTACAGGGCGCTCATATTCGACAAAAACTCGCCATTCGTCTTGGTCTTGCTGAGTTTGTCGATCAACAACTCCATCGCTTCCACGGGAGACAGCGGGTTCAGCACTTTGCGCAGCACCCAGATTCGCGACAGATCTTCCCGCGGAATCAGCAACTCTTCCTTGCGCGTGCCTGAACGTTGAATATCGATGGCCGGGAACACGCGCTTATCGACCAGTTTGCGCTCGAGAATAATTTCCGAGTTGCCCGTACCTTTGAACTCTTCAAAGATTACATCGTCCATGCGCGATCCGGTGTCAATCAGGGCAGTTGCTATTATTGTTAAAGACCCGCCTTCTTCAATGTTCCGCGCCGATCCGAAGAACCGCTTCGGCCGCTGCAAAGCATTCGAATCCACACCGCCGGAAAGCACCTTGCCCGAGGGTGGAACAATCGTGTTATAAGCTCGGGCCAACCGCGTAATCGAATCGAGCAAAATGACCACGTCGCGCTTGTGTTCGACGAGGCGCTTCGCCTTCTCAATTACCATCTCCGCGACTTGCACGTGCCGTGCCGCGGGCTCGTCGAAGGTCGAAGAAATCACTTCGCCCTTCACCGAACGCTGCATGTCCGTAACTTCTTCCGGCCGCTCATCGATCAGCAGCACCATCAGCACCACTTCGGGATGGTTCGTCGTAATCGAGTTCGCCACATTCTGCAGCAACATGGTCTTGCCGGCGCGTGGCGGAGAAACAATCAACCCGCGCTGCCCCTTACCGAGCGGCGTCAGCAAATCCATCACGCGCGCGCTCGCATTCTCGCGCGTCGTCTCCAGTTTCAGCCGCTCCTGGGGATACAGCGGCGTCAAGTTGTCGAACAGAATCTTATTGCGCGCCTCGTCCGGCGATTCAAAGTTCACCGCCTCGATTTTCACCAGCGCGAAGTATTTTTCGCCCTCGTGCGGTGGCCGCACCTGCCCGCTGATGGTGTCGCCGGTTTTCAAATCGAACTTGCGGATTTGCGACGGCGACACATAAATGTCATCCGGCCCCGGCAAGTAGTTGTAATCGGGCGAGCGCAAAAACCCGTAGCCGTCCGGCAGAATTTCCAGCACGCCTTCGGCGAAAATGTGGCCTTCTTTTTCGCTCTGCGCCTGGAGGATCTTGAAGATGAGATCCTGCTTGCGCAGTCCGCTGGCACCGGGCAGTTCCAAGGTCCTTGCGATCTTGGTCAGCTCGGTAATGTTCTTTTCTTTTAATTCAGCAATGGTCATGATTCACCTAAACCCGATCACTTAGACGTATCCGTTTCAGCGTTGTCGGGAGATTTTCAAAGGAGGGTATTCAGGGAAGACAAAACACCACAAGGCAGGCGGACAGGGCTGCTTTAAGCAGCCCGCCTTTGTGCCTCGGCAAAATTCTCCGGCTCCGACAGAACATCCTGCCGCTCCGCGCCTGCGATCCGGTCCAACACACCATTCATTGTTTCCTGGATTCTGGTGCTGGGCCGGTGGAACTTCCGCGTGGCCTTGGAGGCAAGCTGGCAAAGCATATAACGATTCCGTAATGTCTGTAAAGCGTCAAACACACGATCAGAGCGCATATCTGTTCTGCTCCTTCCTTATTAAGATGGGCGTTCGCTTTCGCCTTGCTCCGGGGAAAGTGGCCAGAACCCCACAGACCGTTCTAAACCATTGATTCCACTAGGAATGTAAAGGAGTTAGCGCAATTCCTACCCAGAATAGATGCGCAACCGGACCCCGAAGATGCTCAGTTTTCCTGATTTGGGGCTCGCAGCCCGAGGTAGATCAGAGCAGACAGAAACTCCGAACGTCCGTGGAACGACATACTGTATCCGGAAAATCCGGAGAGGTCAACATATTTCTTAGCCCCTGGCCCCGTGGGTACCCAAAACGGTACCCTTGCAACGTAGCATCCCCGGCGCAATTTGCAATTTGTTGCGCTCAAATGCGCCCCGCTTCGACATCCTAGTCCGCAGAGAGCCGGCCCTGCGACGGCAAAGCCTTTAGACACTTCTTTCGTCAACGGCCGGGGATTCCAAAACAAATGGGGTTCCCTTCGCCTCCCGTATTCTCTAAGCTTGAGCGAAATTCACTGACCAGAGGCGACATGAAGAAAAGTGCCCGCTCTTCGTCGTGGACTGGAGTTTTAGCCTTATCGGTGCTCCTCCTGTACTTAACGCCTTTCTGCGCACAGGAGGATGAGCCTGGCCGCCCTATCGGAAAAATTTCGATCAAGGGAGATCTGATCGTCATGGAATTGGATGACGGCGCGCTTGGAAAAACGAACCTGTTCAACCTCACCGGTCGCACCCTGCGCTTCACGCCCGAGGGTTCCCGCTATCGCGTGGAGAGCGGGGCCTTGCAGTGGGATTCTGACTTCGGACCCGAAGCCGATCATCCCGAAGTTAGTCTGCATCAGTTTGCTTTTCCTTTCTCCGGCAAGTCGTGGACTTCCTTGCTTGTGGGGACGACTGGATCGATCCGGTTCGGCACATCAGAAAAAGACATACGCCCTGACCCTTACGGCAGAACTGATGGCGGAATCTCGCTTGGTCGGTTTGACGAGTTGGCAGAGGCCGCCAGCACGTTGATTGACAGCGCCCCGGCAATTTGCGTGTTCCTCAAACCGCGGATGGCCGGACCTCATTATGTGAAAGAACTGCCCGATCGCGTGGTTATCACTTGGGATCTCACGGATCCGTTCGGAAATCTGCTGGATTTCACATGGTTCAAGACGGTCAATCGCTTTCAGGCCGAGCTGCATCGCGACGGCTCGATTGACATGTCATACAAAGAGATCTCCGCGAAGGATGCCATCGTTGGTATCTACCCCGCGCACTCGGGCAACGAAAAGGCTCCCGCAGCTCACTTTTCTTCGCTGACGAGCAAGGATGGCCCTTTCGCCGTGGCGTACGAGTCGTTCCACTACCTTGCTGTACCAAGGCCTCAGGATCTTTCCTGCACGGTAATTAAAGCTCTGGGCGACAGGTTCGATTTTCTGGCCTACTACTCCGACTTCCGCGTCGATAACCAGGAAGCGAGCCCTCCAAGTGATGGCCCCTTGGAAAGCAATATCGCAGGGATCGGGCCGACACATCACTTCGACCCCGCAAGTCGCTGCACGCAGGGCAGATTTCAGTTGGGGTTTGATCACCCTGTTTACGTCGCCTCAAACGAAATGCAAGACGGACCTCCGGCTGGAGCGCCCGTCGGAAGTGTTCACGACATTACCTTCTACGCGCATCAGCTCGCGGAGGCTTCCCCCGACGGAAATCCTCGTCCCTACAACTACGCGGTCGGGCACCTCGGGCATGAGGTGGCCCATCGCTGGGCCGCGTACGTCTCCGCAAAGATCAATGGAGAGACCATTTCCCTCGGACCCTGGCCACACTGGGCTCGCGGATTGCAGGCCCCCGTTGCATTCCCTTATCAAATGCCCACGGAAGCATCCACCCTGGGAGGCGGGGTCTGGCAGGACAACTTCGATGGAACTTATACGCAGCTCCATGACGGCTACTTCGTGCCGGCGACCGGCTATTCTTATCTTGACCTCTACCTGATGGGTTTGATCTCTGCTGCAGAGGTGCCGGACTTCTTTATCTTGAAGAGCCTCGTGCCCGCCGGTAAGGACACAAACGGGCATCCGATGTTCAAGGCCGAACGAACAAAAGTGACAATTCAAGACGTGATCGCCGCAGAGGGACCGCGCCTACCCGATGTTGATCACTCCCAAAGAAAATTCAACACCGGAATCGTCGTCGTAGTCGAGCACGGCCAGAGCCCAAGCCACGAACTCATCGAACGCGCCAACGGAATTCGTCAGCAGTGGATCGACTACTGGACGACAGTAACCGGGCACCGCTCAACCATGACAGTCAATCCACGCTGAGCGCCCAGAGGGTCACTTCACCGTGACGGTTACATATGCTGGGTGCCCCATTCTCGCCTCCTTTGCGAGAAATGGGGATTTTTCTTTTCCGCATTCTGACTTGAGCGGCAGTGCTCGTGTGGGAAGGGCACGACTTCAGTCGCGCCGCGACACACCCCCTTCTGCAAACTTGTCATTCCGACCCGTTCGTAGCCGCGTTAGCGGCGAGAACGAGGAACCTGCTGTTCGCCGGAAAGCCCCGAATCTCCCGCCCTCTTGGACCCTTACGGAAACAGAACTCTTCACACGACCGTGGAAAAGCGACGCTTTAGCGCCGCGTAAGCTAGTGGCAATGAGAGCGACCAACAGCGTGGGCCGCTTCAGGATCTCACCCCCAACTGCCAAAACAAGAACTCATAAATATCCGTGAACTCTTCAATCTGCTTGGTCACAGGTTTCCCCGCCCCATGTCCCGCCTTCGATTCGATCCTCAACAAAATCGGACGCGTCTTACTCGCCCCGTTCTTCGCCTCCGCCTGCATCAACGCCGTCATCTTCTTCGCGTGCATCGGATCGACGCGCGTATCGGTATCGGCAGTCATAAATAGAATTGCCGGATACTCCGTACCCCCCTTCACGTGGTGATAGGGCGAATAAGCATAGAGCCACCTGAACTGCTCCGCATTCTCGGCGCTGCCGTACTCCGGCACCCACAGCTTGGCAATCTGAAAGTTCTGATAGTGCAGCATGTCGAGCAGCGGCACCTGGCACACCACCGCCCGAAACAGCTCCGGACGCTGTGTGATCATCGCGCCCATCAGCAGCCCGCCATTCGAGCCTCCCTGAATCGCCAAATGGTTCGTGTCCGTATATTTTTCGGAGATCAAATGCTCCGCCGCCGCAATCATGTCGTCAAAAACATTCTGCTTCTTGTCGAGCATGCCGGCGCGGTGCCAGTCCTCGCCAAACTCCGCCCCGCCGCGCAAATTCGCCACCGCATAAACTCCGCCATGCTCCAGCCACAAATAAGCCGAGCGGTTGAACGAAGGCGTGAGGCTCACGTTAAAGCCGCCATAAGCGGTCAGCAGCGCGGGATTCTTTCCATCTTTCTTTAATCCTTTTTTATAAACGACGAACATCGGCACGCGCGTGCCGTCCTTCGAGTTGCACCACTCCTGCTGAACCTCGTACGCCGTGGGATCAATGGAAGGCGCGTCGACCTTTGCCCATTGTGCAGTTGAACCGTTCTTCAAGTCGTAGCGATAAATCGAGGGAGGAACGGTGAACGATTGAAACCCATAAAAAATCTCGTCATGATTCCATTTGCCTGACGAGCCAAACACGCTGCCGATCGCTGGCAGCGCGATGTTCTTGAGGTTGGTCCCGGAGAGATCGAAAATCTTCAGCTGCGAGCTGGCATTCTGTTCGTACTGCACAAAAATCTTTCCGCCCCACTCCGCCGCGCCCTGCAGCACCGCATCCGTCTGCGGAATAATTTCTGTCCAGTTATCGCGCTCGTAATCGCCCGCTTCCGCTACAAACATGCGGTAACGTGGGGCATCCTCGTTGGTGACAATGTAAAGCCTTCCGTTGTATACCGACCCGCTATAGAGAAAATTCTTGCCGGTAGTAATACGCGTCGGCGGCGTGCGCGCTTTCAGATCCATCAGGAACAACTCGGTCTTGGTCCAGCCTTGCGACACCGAGATCAGCAGCAGGCGGCCATCGTTGTCAAGACTCACGCTAGGCCAGTCCTCAGGGTCGCGCCCTTCACCAAAGATCTTCTCGTCGGTCTCCGGATCAGTTCCCAGCACGTGGTAAAACACGTGCCGGTTGTACACTTCCTGTCCTTCAGGAACCTCGCCCTTCTTCGGATACCGCGTGTAATAAAATCCGGAGTTGTCCAGTTCCCACGCGATGCTCGCCGCGCGCGTGCGCTCAATCGTATCGGGCAGAAGCTTTCCCGTCGCGGTCTCAATAATGTGCAGCGTGCTCATTTCCGAGCCGCTCGCCGAAGTTCCGTAGGCGACATATTTTCCGTGCTCGGAAGCATCGAACCAGTCCAGCGCAATCGTCCCATCCGCTGAGAGTTGGTTCACATCCACGAGCACGCGATCTTTTCCCTGATCTTTACCAGGTTGATCTTTCACAGGCTGATCTTTCACCGGCTGATCTTTCACAGCAACGACTGCCTCGCGCACATAAAGCACCGGCTGGTTCTGCATTCCCTCGCGCCGCGTGTAGAAATAATATTTCCCCCCAATCTGCGGCACTCCCACGCTGCCGATGCTCAGCAACTCAGTCAGCCGTCTAGCAATCGCCTCGCGTCCCGGCAACGGATCGAGCACCGCGCGCGTGTACGCCATCTCCTCCGCAACCCACTTCTGCGTGTCCGCATTGCTGGAATCCTCGAGCCAGCGATAGTTATCAATGATCTTCGTTCCGTGCAGATTCTCTTCGAGAGGTCGCCGCTCGGCCTTGGGCGGGGCCAAAGGCGCAGAAACACTCGAATCGCGAGCCGCATAAACCGCGCACGCCATACACATCAAAGAAGCAAGAATGAAAAACAAACGCCCACCTCCGCCCATAACCACCTCAGAAGATTCCAGAAAACTTGCCGGGATCGAGCACCGCGGCCGCACCAAGCCGCGCCGGCATCCCACAGTCAGACTATCAAACCCAGCTTCAGCAGTCGCCAATCGGCAGCGCTTCGCGCCGCCCAAGGATCTTCCTCACCCCTTACCTTCAGTGTTTTCACAGCGCGCGCCGCAATGCTATGATAATGACGCCGGCGCGCCTTCGGCGCGCTTACAACACTCCTCAGTAGCTCAATGGCAGAGCATTCGGCTGTTAACCGAAGGGTTGTAGGTTCGAATCCTACCTGAGGAGCCATTTCTTGCCTAACCGACTGACTCCCTAAGGCTACGGCAGCTGGTGTCTCGTTATGGCGTTCCCCCACGCTTTCACCAGCGGTTCGAAGGATTCTCGCGTATCGTGCACTACCCGGCATCTCGAAAGAATAACAGCCCATAACCCGGACAGCCGCAAATGGCCCGGCGGCTTCGATGGCATGGTTGCTTGGTCACTGAACGGAAAGACCATTATCACGGCCGTTGACAACTCCGGTGCGGGTGTCAAATATGCAAGTCTGGTAGACGTGCCCGTCCAAGCCATTTTGCGACTGTCGAACACAATTTTGGGATCGTATAAGGTCGCTCAACTTCGCAGAGGCAAGTCTCTTACCATAACGAAAAACGACCTGCAAAATGCCGGTGGCCAAGATAAGGAAACATCTCCCGGCGCTTTTTTTTGTACACAGCGGGCCGACAGAGGTATATACTTTGGTCCTCTCCTTTTTGGGGCTTCTTTATTCGGGCGTCCAGGCAGTCGGATTTATGCAGAACCAGAATCCGCGGTTTGATCCTCTGGATCGACCGCGCTCGACAAACCAGGCCGGTGTGAGTGTTCCCGCGAAAGGGGATAGTTCGGATTCCAATCTTCCGGTTGACCCCCAGGCTACTGTAATCCCGTTTCCACAAGCATCTTCCGATTCCGAGGCTACGTGGGTCGACCCCGAGGCCACTCTCGTAGATGCCGATGCCACTTTGGCAGAGGGAATTTCGCCTGTTCCATCTACGGGTCCCCGGCTCGCCAATCTGCAGAGTAGCGTTCCCCTCTTGCAAACCGGCGACGTGCTAGGGGGTCGCTACGAGATCTTGCAGTTACTAGGTGAGGGCGGAATGGGGGCCGTGTACAAAGCCCGAGACCGTGAACTTGACCGTTTCGTGGCTTTGAAACTCATCCGGAGGGAACTGTCGGCCAACGCCGCGATCGTCGCCCGATTCAAGCAGGAACTTCTACTTTCCCACCAAGTGACCCACAAGAATGTCATCCGTATCTACGATTTGGGCGATGCCGATGGCGTGAAGTTCATCACCATGGAGTTTGTCGAGGGCCAGGACCTGCGCACACTGATCCTGGAGAAGAAAAGGTTTTCGCCGGAGGAAGCGGCGGAGATCGTGCAACAGATCTGCCGGGCCCTCGAAGCCGCTCACAGCGTGGGAGTGATTCACCGCGATCTCAAACCGCAAAACATCATGCGGGATAAGACCGGCCGCATTCTGGTGATGGACTTTGGCATGGCGCGCACCATCGAAGGGGACGGGATGACCCAAACCGGAGCCCTAGTTGGGACCATGGACTACATGTCCCCCGAGCAGGCATTGGCAAAGGATCTGGATCAGCGTTCCGACCTTTTCGCGGTGGGCTTAATTCTCTACGAACTGCTGACCGGCAAGATGCCGTTCAAGGCGGAGAGTGCTGTGGCCAGCTTGATCAAACGCACTCAGGAACGCGCCGCTCCGGTTTCCGATCACGACGGGTCCATCCCTCCTCCGCTCACTAACATTGTGGGCAAGTGTCTGGAGCGCGATCCCGCCGTGCGCTACCAGAACGCTACCGAACTCCTAGCTGATCTGGAGGCGTGGCAGGGCAGGCGTGCCGCCGCTACGTTGAAATTCCCCACGAGCGCCAAGCCCTGGGGTCAGACCGTTCCCTGGCATTGGATCGGCGGCATAGCAGCAGTCTTAGCGCTGGCGATCACCGGTTTCCTGCTGCGAGGGAAGTTGTCTGGCCCGAGCACGATGACGCCGACCGGGCCGGCGGTTTCGCTGGCCATTCTGCCCTTCCGCAATGCGTCCGCTGATCAGAGTCTCAACTGGCTGGGATCAAGCGTGGCGGAAACCTTGAGTACCGACGTGGGGCAGTCGTCCCACCTCCGTATTGTCTCTCCCGACCGCGTGAGCCAGATCCTGCGCGACTTGCAGATCTTGCCCGACACGGCGCTCGATTCTGCCACGGTGCAGCGGCTCGCTGAATTCAGCAATGCCGACAACATTGTGTGGGGGCGTTACACTCGATTTGGAGATCAAATTCGCATCGACGCGACCATTCAGGACATGAAACACGGCCACACCACTACGCTGGCGGAGTCCGCGACCGAGAATAACATTCTTAGTGCGATCGACCTCCTTGCCGGCGATATCCGTTCGAACCTGGCCCTCTCAAGTAGCACAATCAAAGAACTCCAGGGGCAGTCCTTCAAACCGTCGACGAACTCCCTTCCGGCCATGCACGATTACGACGACGGGCTACAGCTCGCGCGTCTGGGAAATTTCCTTGATGCGGCCAAGCGATTCGAAGCCGCCACAAAAGAGGATCCGCAATTCGCGCTGGCTTACTCGGAACTCGCTAAGACCTATGCCAATCTTGGCCAGGACGACGATGCCGAGCACGCTTCCCGGAAGGCAGTTGATTTGAGCGACCAGTTGCCCACGCCGGAAAAGTATCTCATCCAGGCCAGCCACGACCAGATCCAGAGGGATTATCCCAAAGCCATCGAAGCTTACGATAATCTCGCGAAAGCGGCGCCCGACAATGCCGACGTACTCTTTGGACTGGCCGGGCTCTATGAGAAGTCGAGCGCCTACGACAAAGCCCGAGAGGAGTACACGAAAGTTCTGACGCTCGATCCGAAGCGCGTGGACGCCCTACTCGCGATAGGACGGGTCGAAGTTGATAGTGGGAACCCGCAGAAGGGCCTCGAATACTTGACGCGCGCGCAGGCCCTGGCAGTCGAATTCGGCAACGACGAAGAAAGAGCCCAGATTCTCCAGGTGATGGGCGTAGCCTATGCCTCCCTAGACAAGCACGAAGACGCTCTTCGCAATCTCCGGCAGTCGCTCGAAATCAAGCGCAAGCTGGGATTAAAGAAGGGTATCGCAATGAGCCTCGACGCGATGGCGGCGTCGGAAGATGTTCTAGGAAAGCCGGACGAGGCGCTCAGGGACTATAAGGAAGCGCTCGCTCTGTACCAGCAATTGGGCGACAAAGCGGGCACCGGCGACATCCTGAACAACTTTGCTCAGTTCTATTTCGACCATGGAAAGTATGACGACGCGTTGAAACTGTTTAAGGAGTCGCTCCAGGCAGAAATCGACGCAGGGAACCAGAGCAACCAGGGATACGTTTTGAATAACATCGGCAACGTGTATTTTATTAAGGCCGACTACCAGAACGCGCGCACCTATTACGAGCAAGCCCTTCAACTTCGCGAAAAGGTCAAGGTGACCAGTAATATTGCTGACACTCTCCACAATCTGGGTGACACATCCGGCAAGATGGGCCAGTATGACCAGGCGGCCGGGCAATATTTGCGCGCGCTGGACTTGCGGCGAACCGCCGGAGATAAGCGTGGCGCTTCCCTCGAGTCCTCCAGCATGGGCCTCTTGTTCGGTTATCAGGGCCGTTATGCCGCCGCTCTCAGCTCAGAGGAGGACGCGCTCAAGACATTCCGGGAATTGCAGGAGCGAAGCTTGTGGCTGGCAGAAATCCTCGGCCATTACGGCAACGCCCTTGCCCAGATCGGCCGAAGCGACGACGCGCAGAAGAGTCTCGAAGAAGCAATGAACGTGGCCCGCGAGGTGAAGACTCCAGCCACAACTGCCGAGATTCAGGGCTACCAAGGCGACAACGCTTTCTATCGTGGAGACTACCCGACCGCCGCCGCCCTCTACGATGAGGCGCTGAAGACGGCATCCCACGCCAGCGATTCGGATCTGATCCTGGTCTCGAAATTCAATGTCGCAAAGATCGCGGTCAGGCAGGGTCGTTTTCCATCGGCCGCCAGCTTACTCAGCAAACTGTCAGAAGAGTCGGACAGCCTCGGATTAAAATATGTATCGGTGGAATGTTCGATTTACCATGCAGAAGCTCTCATGAACTTGAAAAGCTACGAGCCGGCAAGAAGAGAGCTGGAGGGTGCCCTAAGCAAAAGCGAGAAGCTCGGCCTGAAGGCTTTGCTCGCCCAAAGCCATTACTTGCTGGCGCGTGATCTTGAACTCGCTGGCAAAGCCGCTGACGCTCCCGAACACTATAAGCAGGCCCGCAAAATTCTGGATGAGATTCAAAAAGATGCGAAGACCGACAGCATCGTGAAACGAAGCGATCTCAGCCCTATCTACGCTCACCCCACCAGCTAGTTCTCACGAAATCTCCCTTTCTGTCAGAGAGCAGTTCCCGAGGTGTTGTTCGGGGAAGGACAGGAACGGGAAGGGCACAGCTTCAGCCGTGCCGCCAAGAGCCAATAAAGACGCAGGCTTTAGCCGCTGAGGCTACGCACTTCTACATCATCGCGAGAACCCGCTCTAACCGCCCCGCCACAAGCTCCTGACGACCGCGCATCAACAGAAGCCCGTGGCCGCGCCTCCATGAGAATTGCGTGCCCTAAGCCTCCATTCCCATCAGTCTCCTGTGCCCGACAGCGAGATGGTTTGCTTACCGAACAGCGTAAGGTCCGTAATGGTCACGCTGCCGGAGTATTTCGTGCCTTTCTTCGTTGGCGTGAAGTTCACGTAAATCAAGCAAGTCCCTCCGGGTGAGAGCGTCGGGAGGGTCGTGCAGTTCGTTCCCGCTCCGGATGGTAATGCGAAGTTGGCGGTGGGGCTGATCGTCACGCCCGTAAGTGTGAGCGGTGTCAGTCCTGAGTTCTTCAGCGTCACCTCCTGCGGCGGCGTGCTTGTAGTCCCCGTCTTCTGGTTTCCGAAGCTCAAACTGGTTGACGACAGCGACACCTGCGGGTCGGTCACCAGGGCCGTCAGCAGCACCTGTTGGGTTGCCGCGCTGTCATTAATGGTGAGATAGGTGGTCGAGGCCGTTGGGCTGAAGACCGGCGCCGTGGCGAAGATGCCCACGCCAATCGCACAGCTCTTCCCCGCAGGTAATGTGGCCGGCAGTTTGAAAATCATTGGAGGACAGAAGGTGAGGTCGCCATAATCACCGTTAGCGGAGCCTCCCACGAGCGTGATGCTGTTAATCGTGATCGGCGCATTTGTGGTGTTTTTCAGAGTGACGAACCGGACGCCGATCTGATCCAGATACAAGTTGCCAAAGTTCACGGTCAGTGGCGAAATGTCTATCCCGAGCACCGTCACCGTGCCGGGCACATAGCTTATCGTGTAGTTCGGATCGACCGCTCCCGAGCAGGTGCTAGGGTAGTTGCCCGGCAGGCTCGTGCTGGTTGCTGTGGTCGTGCAGTTTGGCGGGGTGGGGCTCGCGGCCGTGTCTCCGTTGACAAGCCCGCTGTAAATGGGGGTGATGGTCGGCACGGTCCCGCCATAGGTCATCGAGCCACTGCTGGCGGTGATGGTTAGCGGCGCCGCGGCCACCGTCAGAGTGTAGCTCAGCGTGGCGGGAGAGCCCACACCGTTCGTGGCACTGAAGCTGATGGGATAATTGCCCGCCGCGCCGTCTGCGGGCGTGCCGCTGATCGTTCCGGTTGACGCAGTGAACGTCAGTCCGGCCGGCAGCATACTCATACTCGGTCCAGACAGGGTTGGGGCGGGGAAGCCTCCCGTGATCGAGACCTCGAATGTTCCCCCCGCGCCCTCGGTAAACGTAATAGTAGAGCCGCTGACCGTGCAACCGTTGACGCAACTGCCAGCGATGGCCGGAGCACTGTTCGACTGAGGCATCTGGACAGGGTTCATCCCCGTGGTAGTCGGCAGGAACGCCACCACCAAATTATTGGTTGGTGGGATTTTTCCCCCGATCGGCGAGTTCAGCGATGCTCCCGGAGTGAAAAACGTCGTGACGTCTTCATCGAATTGGCAGAAAATCTCCTGACCCTGGGAATTCAGATACGGCTGCCCATTGCTTCCCAGCATAGCCGTGCTGCAATCGGTGCCGTAGGGCAAAGGAGGAAACTCATTGCCATCTGGATCGTCGAACACACGCGGCGTGCCGCCCGCCCAATACGAGGGCAGGTTATTGATGGCTGAGACGTTGAGAAATCCAAAATCCAGGTAAAAATCGCCGCTAGTGAAGCCCGCGGGGAAAGCCGAGTGCGGTCCGCTGTTCGTATCGTACAAAAGGTACTCGAGGCTATTCCCGTTCGCATAGGTGTAGGGAAGCGGCGCGATGGTATTGCCATTCAAGTCGGTTCCATAGTTGAAGAAGCTCCCGAACCGGCAAGCGAGCTTGGTCGTTACGCTATCATTTTGTCCGCAAAGCCCGTTATCGGAGAATTCCGTAACCTCGACGGTGAGAGGAAAACTCTTCATCACCACCGGGGTCATTATCGTCAACTGAGACGCATTCGGGTCGTTGCAGGTGTCGCCAGCGGGCATCGCCTGGCCGTAGCAGAGCAGGGCCGACTCCGTTACATTCGTCCCTGGATTGACCATGAAATTGAATGAAACGGGAGGCGCAATAAAATCCGCGGTAACGGTTTGCCCCGAGTTCGTCAACGTGCACGTGTAGGGGGCGATCGTCGTTCCAATGCTCGCGCACGCGCCGCCCCAGCCCCCGAATGTGGACGAACCATTTGGCATCGCCGTCAACGTGACGCTCGTTCCGGGCCCATCAATTTCCGAACAGGTACCTGACTGCACCCCGCCGGCCTCAGTGCAGCTGATCGGACCCGGCTGAGGCGAGCCCATGTTGACGGTGACAGTGTCTGTCACAGTACCAGCGCCCAGTCCCATTTCCGTCACGGTCAGCGTATAGGTGACCACCACCCCGCTTTGGCCCGAAGGCGAACCTTCCAGGGCAAACCATGTGCTTCCGCCATTCGGAATCGGGGTCGTGAAAACGACCGTCCCGGCCGTCGCGCCGTTGTTAATACCGGTAAATGTGTTGTCCGGGCCCTCGTAACCGGTGGGGCCGAAGCAATCGCTCGCGTTATAGAAGCAGGGGCCATCACCATCGAAGCCGAAGGAATCAGTCCCCGACGTGAGAGTGATGGAACTCAAACTCCCACCGGAATTGTTTTGGATTCCGACCAATGTGTCTTCCGTGCCGTCATAGGGGTTTCCATTTCCCGGGAAGGCGAAGGTAGCTCCGCTCGCCGTAACGGTAATCACGACGCCACACGTGGCTGTACCAATGGCACTCCCCACCGCCCCTGTTCCCGGTCCTAATGTTGGCGCCGAGCACTGGTCGGGGGTGCCGCTTGCTTCATCCGCCCAGAGATTGGCGGCGAAGATCATGAGCACGGTGCAGCAGAGGAGCGTAAAGGCTACCTTCTTCGAAGTCGTCAGGGCAGGGGCTGGCATAAGAAGTTTTTTCATGGCGAACGCTCTCCTCTTTCTCGTCTGGGCGAGAAGATTTGCAGACATGGCGAATTCCCTCCTTGGGAATTTCCGCCCTAAGCTCGAAACGAAAACTCGAAACGAAAACCTGGAAATCAGAAATTAGAGACCTGGGGTGGTCTCTCCGCACGGCTCCTGTCCACGGGGGTGAACAGGTCGCCGGCCATGCTATCCGCTTGCGCGGCTACAGTCAACAGTTTTCGGATTGAGCTAGTGGGCTAATCCAATGCGCTTAGCCCACTCACCGAGTTGCTCGGTGAGTTTTGTTCATTGCGCCCTTCATTAAGGAGTCGTCGACTTGCGCTTCTGCTATATTGCCTGCTCCACTTGGTTTAACGCGATGAAGGAAAGCGGCCCAGTCGCTGGAGGCCCAGTATCTATATCTATGGCCAGCCAAAGACCGGGTTCTATCGACGGTTCTGATTTGTTGATCGCGCTGCTAGGGGAATGCCTAAAATCGCGAACGTTCCTTCACCATCGGCCAGTCAATCGCCTCGACATTCATACGTTTCCGCTTCGCGAGGGCAGGTAGTGCTTTCTGCTTTTAAGGTTGACCCGTTCGGGTGACCAGCATAAGATGCCGAATCGTCCGCGGTCGCAAAGCAATCTTTCGAAACGCGGGCGAACCCGTCGCACCGAATCTGCTCCTTTTAGGAGCGCCGTTCATGGCGACTCAAAGATCCAAATTCGCAGTTCCCGTGGCAGAATTTGCCACAGCATTACTGGCGCGACAAGAAGTTGGCCCACGCGCGCGAGTGACGGCCGACCAGGTGGCGCAACTGCTGCCAGGTACAGCTGCTGTGGTCTACATCGTCGAAGATCTGGACAATCCCGTCTGGACACGCATCGCGATTGCAGGAGAGGTCGAGGTAGGTGCCACGACGGAGTTTCATACCGGTACTCTGGGCACTGTCGCGAGAAACAAAAGACTCACGGTGTTTGAGCAGGATGATCTGCAGCGAGAGGACTACGCACACCTGGACACTCGCCGCACCGTGACTGCTCTCGCTTATGTTCCTCTCCTCGTGGATGAAGTTCTTTTCGGCGCGGTTGAGATGGTCAGCTACGAACAGCCCTTTTCTGAGGAGGTGTTGGAGGCGCTGCAGGAAATCGCCGGACTCGCGTCGCCTGCCATCGCCGCAGCCCGCGCCTATGAGAGCGAACGAAATGCTGCTCTGCATTCGATCAGCCGCGTAACCCAGATGTACGACCTCGAAAAGGTGTTCAACTCAACGATCGAGATGGATGAGTTGCTCGGGACGATTGCCAAGAAATTCCAGGAGGTGATGGGAGTCCAGTGTATCAACCTTTGGATGGTTAACAACGACACTCTCGAACTGATGAGAAGTGCGGGATTCGACCCAACCGTGTCGGCGGGCATGGTGCAGAAGCCCGGAGAAGGCATTGCAGGAGACATCTCCGACAACGGTCAGCCTGTGCTGATTGACGATCCAGCTGACGAACGCCTGCAGACACGCAACCGCGGACACGACGAGGATGAGGCAATATTTTCCATCGTGGCGAGCGCTCTCATGGAGCACGAGAGCTTGGTAGGCGTGGTCGAGGCCGTTAACCGCCTGGACGGCGAACCCTTTGACGAGGACGATCAGTTCCTTCTGACCAATATATGCGAAACCGCCAGCAATGCTCTGCGAAATGCCAGCCTGTTGATGGCCGAGCGCAAAGTTGAAATCCTGGAAATGCTGGTGACCATTAGCCACGAGATAACCTCCACGCTAAATCTGGAACGTGTTTTGCAGACCATTGTTAACGCGCCGCAGGCGGTCATCCCCTACGAACGGGCTGCCGTTGCCCTCGAACAAGGTGGACGGTACAAACTCAGTGCCGTCACCGGCGTCACCCAAGTGGACGCCGATTCCCCTGAAATCACCCCACTCAATGACGTCCTGCGCTGGGCCATGCTCTCCGAAGGAGTGGTGCACGTTCGGCAGCACGACGGGGAAATTGACGCCGCACGGGAGGAAACGCGTGCGAAGTTCCAAAGCTATTTCGAAACATCGGGGATGCGTGCGTTCTACGCAATCCCTCTGACTGACGACGCAGGCCGGGTCGGAATACTGGGCCTCGAAAGCGCGAATCCGGACTTTCTTTCAACCGCCCACGTTGAGATCCTGCAAGTGCTTGCAGCGCAGGCGACGGTGGCTCTGCGGAATGCACAGATGTACAAGCAAGTGCCATTCATATCCGTGCTGGAGCCGGTACTAGAGAAGAAACGGAAGTTTATGGCCATGGGGCAGCGTCGCCGGACCCTCTGGATCGCCGGGGCCGCCGCGACGTTGATCTTCCTTGTGGGGCTTCCATTGCCCCTGCGAGTGGAAGGCGATGCCGTAGTGGCTCCTGTGCATTCCGCCCATATTCAGCCTGAGGTCGAAGGAGTTGTCAGCCGAGTGTACGTTCGGGAGGGTGACCATGTCACCCGTGATCAGGTGATCGCGGAACTCGCCGATTGGGAGGCTCGATCGACGTTTGCCCAGGCCCAGGCCAAGTATCAGACCGCGCTGCTGCAGATGAACCGTTCGCTGGCGGCGAATGACGGCAGCGAAGCCGGTGTGCAGCGGGTACAGGCTGACTTTTGGAAATCGGAAGCCGCGAGGGACCAGGAACTACTGGAGAAGATGCGATTGCGATCACCGATCGACGGCCTGGTGGCGACGCCCCAAGTCGAAAACATGGTCGGAAGACGCTTGCAGCAGGGAGACAGCTTTGCCGAAGTAGTCGATACGTCGCGAGCCGTAGTAGATGTGGCCGTCGACGATGCGGATTCCGGCTTGCTGCGCGCCGGCTCGCACGCTTACATCAAGCTCAATAGTTTCCCCACACGAATCTTCCGTGGCGACGTGACGGTGGTTAGTCCCAGGGGAATCATTCAGGGCGATTCGCGGGTGTTTTTCGCGCGCGTTGCCATCCCTAATTCCGACGGCGCTATTCGCGCCGGCATGGAAGGACGCGGCAAAGTGCGCGTCGGATGGTATCCGGCTGGTTATGTTCTATTTCGGAAGCTATTTTTGTGGATCTATTCACGAGCATGGTCCTGGCTGGGAATCTGAGGATTGGAGTTTGAGAAATGCAAAGTGGAAGACCGAACCGCTTCACTCTTATCTTGCTGGGTGCGACTTTGCTGCCGTGGCTGGGATGTTCTCAAAAGAACGCTGAAGTGGTAGCCGCTTCCACCTCATCGCCTTCGGGAGGGCCGGTACCCACGCCGGCCTCGAGCGTCCCGACGAGCGACGGCAGTTTCACAGTCTCAGGTCCATTGATTGTGGAACACCAGCTTGATGTGCTCGCGCAGCGCGAAGGCGTAATTGCCGGACTGCAGTCGGAGGAGGGTGCCCACGTACGCACCGGTGATTTGCTCGCGCAGATGGATGACCGACAACTGATGGCGGATCTAGAGGCGTCGCGCGCCAAAACCCGCAGTATCGAGGCCGACTTAAAGAATTGGGAAGCCGAGGCTAAGGTCATGCAGGCGGACTACGAACGCGCCCAGAAAATGTGGGATGCCCACATCATCAGCAACGAGCAACTCGACCACGCAAAATTTAAGGCGGAATCGGAAACATGGGATGTCCGGCGGGTTCGCGAATTGCTCACCGATGCCCGCCAATCGCAACGTTCCCTTGAACTGGAGCTGGATAAGACACGCATCTGCGCACCTTTTTCGGGAGTAGTGGCCCGTCGCTACGTGCGTGAGGGACAGCAGGTGGCCAAGGGAGACCGTTTGTTCTGGGTAACAGCCGAAGCCCCTTTGCAGATGCGATTTACTTTGCCGGAGAAGTTCATCGGACGGATACGAAAGGGTCAGGTACTGCCGATGACGACTCCGGATCTGCCGGAGCAGGCGTACAAGGTTAAAGTGCTCGAAGTGAGTCCGGTGGTTGATCCCGCTAGCAGCACGATCGAAGTAACGGTGGAGCTCGAAGGAAAGCCGGGGGCGCTCCGGCCCGGCATGGATGCGAGCGTGAGCCTCGAGAATTTGCGATGAACATTACCGAAGCGCTAAACCAGGTGTTGCCAGAAATACCGGCGCGCATGATCAGCCGCCGCTATCCTCGTCTTCATCCCGATGTTGTCTTTAGGGAGCACGTCGTCGAAGGCCGAGTCGTAGTTCGCGCTTTTGTGCCCGGCGTGGAAGCCCTGTTCACCTTGACACCTGAGAATTGGCGATTTGCCCAACTCTTCAACGGCCAGCGGTCTTACGAAGAGATTTCTGACGTATACTTTCAAGAATTGGGAATTTCGTACACAGCGCAGGAGGTTCGCGACCTCGCAGACAATCTAGAAAGCGCCGAGTTCTGGTACAAGACACCGCTGGAAAAAAACATTGCCCTGATGCAAAAAACCGCCGAAGAGCGGCGGAAGCTATTCAAGAAGAAGAAGAAATTCGGCGACCTCTCCATGATCGCTTTCCCGGCGGTCAACCCCGACCGTTTCCTGGATTGGCTGCACGGGCGTATCGCGTTCGTCTATACGTGGTGGTTCACGTTGATTACGTTGTTAGCGTTTGCCTTTATGGCTGGCATCTTCATCACTCACTGGACTGAAATCGGCCGCGACACTCTTCAGTTCTACAACTTTGCCGACAAGACCTGGTGGGATGTCGCCGCATTCTGGGTATTGGGACTGGCGCTTATGCCAATCCACGAGATCGCCCACGGTCTGACTTGCAAGCATTACGGCGGCAGGGTTACGGAAATGGGGTTCATGCTCATTTACCTGAGCCCCGCTTTCTTCACCGATACCACTCAGGGTATGGTCACCGGCGACCGCCGCCAGCGACTGATGATTAGTGTGGCGGGCGTTTGGAGTGAACTAATCATTTGCTTCGTTGCGACCACCCTCTGGTGGGGCACTCCAGCTGGAACCGCAGTACACGACTTCGCCTACACCATCATCCTGATCACTGGCATCGGAGTTGTTCTCATCAACTGGAACCCATTGATCAAACTCGATGGCTACCACATGCTCTGTGAAATCCTGGGCATGGTCGATCTGAAGGAGGCTTCCACACTCTATGTCTCCTCCTGGGTACGGAGACATGTATGGCGGCTGCCTGTGGAAGTTCCGTATGTGCCTAAGCGTCAACGATTCGGTTTCGCCGTATATGCAATCCTCTCGGGTATTTATAGCTACACGGTCCTCTACGTCATAGCCCGCTTCGTCGGAAACGCTTTCCGCAACTTTAATCCCGAGTGGTCATTCATTCCCGAGCTTGGGACGGCGGGACTGATCTTCCGCTCACGCATCCGGACTCTGGTGAACTTTATGAAATTCGTCTACTTGGACAAGAAAGACCGCGTGCGAGCCTGGTTTAGTCGGCCCCGATCAATGGCTCTGGCGGGAATCGCCGTTGTACTCACGCTCCTGCCGCTGTGGCATGAAACGGGCGATGGCCGCTTCGTGCTTGAGGCGGCAAATCGGGCGGTGGTTCGCAACCTCGTGCCCGGCACCGTAACCCAGGTCTACGCTGACGAAGGACAGTTCTTAACAGCCGGGGCTCCCCTAGTTCACCTGCAAAACATGGCCTTGGAATCGAAGTTAGCGCGCAGCCAGGCAGACTTCGGGGTTGCGAATGCGCGTGCAGCGAAGGCTCTCCTGCACAATTCCGATCTTGGTGCGGCCGTCCAGGACCGCGAGCGTCTGGCAAGGCAAACCGAGGAAATTACTTCCGAGGTCGCGAAATTCGACCTGAGAAGTCCCATCTCCGGCGTTGTGCTGACGCCCCGCGTAGGTGATCGGCTGGGAACTTACCTCGTCGAGGGCACGGAATTGGTCGAGGTTGCTGACCTGAATACCTTGAGGGTCCGCATCTATGTCTCGGAGCACGACATGTACAAGCTCCGACCCAATTCCTATGCCCGTCTCCAAATTGATGGCATGTTCGGGTTGCGGGAAGCCCGAGTGATGGCAGTGGCCCCGGAATCCGCCCAAATTCCGCCGGGCCTGATCGACCTGACCAAGTACAAAGGCTTACGCCCGCCCAACTTCTACGTGGCGGATCTTCTACTCGCTAACCCACGCGGAGACCTACGATCGGGGATGATCGGCACCGCCCGGTTCTACGGAAAGCGATCGAGCCTCGCCCGCCTGGCTTGGAAAAACGTGACGGACTTCGTAGGACGCAAGGTCTGGTGAAAGCAGAAAGGCTGCGCATGTCGCGCAGCCTTCCGAACTCGAGCCGTCGAATCAGCAGCGGACCCTTACCTCTTGACGCCTGAACGCGTTACGCCCGACCGCGTTACGCCCGACCGCGTTACACCTGAGCGCGTTACACCTGAGCGCGTTACGCCTGAGCGCGTTACGCCCGAGCGCGTTACGCCCGAGCGCGTTACGCCTGAGCGCGTTACGCCTGAGCGCGTTACACCCGAGCGCGTTACACCTGAGCGCGTTACGCCTGAGCGCGTTACGGCGGAGCGCGTTACAGCACTCTCGGTGATAGGCGAAGCCGACATGGTCCCTGCCTGGTTGCTGGCGACGATGGCTTTCTTGGTGGTGTTCAGGGTGCTGATCAAGGATTTCTTTTGAATTGACATTGAATCTCTCCTGTTTTTTCGTTTGGCTTGCTCGGCTTTGCGTGAAGCAAGTGCAATACCAAACCAGGCAGTGTCCAGATTACCTTTCCATCTTTATTCCCATCAGACACTTAGGCGTGGCTCGGTGGGAGAAAAAGGAACCATCCTTGAGACTGAACGCGGGAATGTATTAAATAGTTATCCGTCACGCATTAAATTTTAATCTATATTGCGCGTGGGTTAGAATTTCAATCCTTCCCAACTTGGTATTTACGGCATAGGTAATGCATTTTCTGCTTATCGACTTGCAGCAGGCGCGCCGCACCGATCTTACTCCCCCCGGAGCGGCGGAGCGCCGCCGTTAGATAGGCAATCTCGATCTTTGCGATTTCCTCATCAAAGTTGACCCCCTGTTCGGGAATCAGCATGGATTCCTGGCTGACCGCACTGTTGTAAAGCAGCCGCTGCGGCAGGTGTTGGACCTTGACCACCGGTCCATCTACCATGAGCACCAGCCGTTGCACCAGGTTTTGCAGTTCGCGCACGTTACCCGGCCATGCATCCTCTTCCAAAATCTGTATGACTTCCGGCTCCAAACGCTTCAATGGAACTTTGTTGGAGGCGCAGTAGGAACGCAGGAAATGGTCCAGCAGGAGGGGAACGTCCCCCGGCCGGTCGCGCAACGCCGGCAGCACGATAGGCACAACGTTAATCCGGTAGTAGAGATCCTCGCGAAAGCGTCCAGCTCGTAACAGTTCCTCGAGATCTTCGTGGGTCGCGGCAATGAGACGGAAGTCGATCTTTCGGGGGCTCTGTCCCCCGATCCGGGTCACCGCCCGGTCTTCCAGCACGCGCAGCAACTTGGACTGCAGTGCCAGACCCAGGGTCGCAATTTCGTCGAGCAGTAGAGTGCCGCCGTGTGCCAACTCGATATGACCCGCCCGGGCCACCCGTGCGTCCGTAAACGCGCCCTTTTCATGTCCGAACAGCTCAGTCTCGATGAGGTTGTCGGGCAAAGCCGCGCAATTGAGACTGACGAAGGGCTTTTGCGCGCGCGGTCCCAAAGCAACAATGGCCCGCGCTACCAGTTCCTTGCCAGTTCCGCTCTCACCGCGAATCAGCACCGTGCTGGTGCTCTCCGAGACTCTCTTGATCGCGTCGTACACGCGCCTCATCGGCTCGCTGCCGCCGATCAATTCGCAAAATGATTCTCGCTCAAGGTGCTCGCTTTGCCGTTGGCGACATTCGATCTTCAGCGCGCGTTTCTCCAGGGCCCGATCTAGCACGTCACGTACTTCCTGGAAATTGATGGGCGCCACGAAATATTCATCGACCGTGGCGGCAACCGCCTGCAGACGCAGGTTGCGGCTGTTCGAGCGCGTCAACCCCACCAGCACCAGGTCCGGTCCCAGGGCGCGCAGTTCGGTCAAGGCGCCAATTCCGTCCTCGCTGCGTTCCCCTACCGTGTCAAGGTCCAGCAGTACGGCGTCAGGCAGGTTCTTATCGATCATCGCTGTCAGTTCATCCCAAGACTGAAGGACGAGCAGGTCATGCCGGTCTGCCAGATAGGTCTCGGCTTCGGGACGCACCCGCTCGTCGGTGGTGACGATCACGACAGCGAAACGGGTTGGGACGCTCTTGGGACTCGCGCTGCGCATAATCCTCGCTTGGGCACCACCGATTATGTCAAAATTTTCGACCCTGCAATATGAAAAATTTATCCCCATCCGCCTCTTCATTTCTGCGTCGCACCGCAATGGTGTCCAGTTCCTCCGGCGGCCGATCGCGAATCAATGGACCGCTCCCAGGAATGTACGCATACTTGCAAAACCCGGCTGCTTACCGTAACTTGGGACGCATCAAAATCGGCACTTTTGACCGATTTGTAGTGCAGTCTTTTCGCGGAGGACAGTTTGGACATAAACGTGCGTAAGCGTTCGCAAGTGCAGGTAATTCAGCTTCGGGGACCTCTCCGCATGGGACCTGCCGTGGATAACTTGCGCCGAACCCTGGAGGAGGGGCTCGGCAACGGAGATACTCGCATCGTCATGAACTTGTCCGAAGTTCCCATGGTTGATTCCAGCGGGATTGGTTTGCTGGTTCGCTTTTTGGCTTTAATCAAACAGCAGGGTGGAAACCTTAAGCTCGCACAACCTTCCCAGTTCGCCGTGCGGACTTTGCGTCTGGTTGGCGTCCTCAACCTGTTCGAGATCTTCGATAGTGACGACGCAGCTGTAGAATCCTTTGTTTGAATAGCCGTTCTCGATGATTGGATTCGACACAGAAATGTGCCTCTATGCCCGCTGATTCTAACGGTGAACCAGAAGCCCGCCAATTATCTGAATTGCTCGACGTCAGGCTGCCTGCGGATGCCGAGGCGATCGCTAAAGTCGTAGACACCATATCTGAAAACTTGATGCGCCTTGAGGTTCCCGAGCAGAAGCGATTTGAAGTTGCGCTGGCAGTTCAGGAGGCCTTGGCGAATGCAGTTGTCCACGGATGTTCGAATGACCCGTCAAAACAGATCCGGTGCCGTCTGAAGTGTGACCAACGCGGCCGAATTGTAATTATCGTGACCGATCCCGGACCAGGTTTCAATCCAGAGCTTCTCTCCGATCCAAGACGCCGTGAAAACCTGTATGCTGACAACGGACGCGGCGTCTATCTGATCCGGCAGTTGATGGACGAAGTTCATATCGAGCGTCCTGGAAACGAGATCAGGATGTGGAAGTACTGATTATCATGCGTCGTCCCGCTCTGGCCGCATTCGGCAACTTTGTTCCAGCTAACGGCGTGCTATTTTTGGAATGCGGACCAAGCTCAATCCGTCTGTGCCCCCTCCTGAGCCAACTCCACGGGTAATCGTGCAAATCAAACGGCACCACGACCACTCCACGGCTTTCATTGACTTGCCTCATCAGCAGACGTAACATTTCGCACCAGGGATCGGCCACAGCATCTCGCGCGATCGCTTCGTCGATAACCCGGGGGGACAGCAGGGCTTTGGCTGCTTTGGCTAGGTACAAATGGTTTGACGTCGCAATGAATTCGCGCGGTTTGGTATATCTTTAGCCGGTTAAGCGAACCGGCATACCGTCCTACCAAGCTGGCGGTCACCATCTTTCCAAAGAAGCCCGCCACAATTAATGATGCGGGAACGATGCGAGTTAACTTCGAATTTAACGACAATGAGGTCTGCAATGGCTGCCAATCCCGTTATTCGCGAATTGAAACTCGAAACGGAGAAGAAAAGCTCAGAAACGACTGTCCGAGCGACGGGTCGTATCACCCTAGCTACCACCGCTGCGCTGGAGAACACTCTGCGCGAGCTGATCCTAGAGGGCCAGCGAATCGTGTTAGACCTGACGAATGTAGACTACATTGATAGTGCCGGTCTCGGGGCGCTTGTCAGTGTTTATATGCATGCGATAAGGGCAAAGTGTGCTCTGGACATTGCCAATCCAAAAGACCGCATAAGGGATTTGTTTAATAGGAGCGGGTTGAGTTCGGTATTCAGAGGTGACTCATTCGACATGCTTTGGGAGGCGTGGTCGCGCGGCGGTAGTTGAGGATCTTGTGACAGACGTGAATCCAACACTCGTACCGGCCCAGGGTATTTCCAGATCCGCACTTCAGTCAGCGTCAGTTTTCTGCTGGAACCAAATGCGACTCTAGTTGATGTAACCAGGGCGATCTCACAAAGTATCCGTATCGAGCCGAGTTCTACAGGCGCTCGTCTCAGCCAGGCGATGGCCAAGCTTCGTCGAACCGGTCGACTGGAAATGCTCTGTTTCACGGGGCTGTACTGGGGCAACCCTTTGAAAGGTTGAGGTCATTACGTTAAACGTCTTGACGGAAGGGACCCCGTCCAAAAGCGTCGCTAGAGTCTTCAATACCTCTGGATAACCGCTTGAGTTGTACGCCTGAGCATTCCCTTCCTGATCCCAAAAACTGATTGTGACGACTTCTCGGCGATCGGGGATGGCTAGGGTAAGCAACTCTAGAAAACCTTCTTGCGCTCGCAGCCAAGGAAGGATTTCACGCTCCATGAGATTTGTAAATTCCGTCAGTGAATTCGGTTTCAGGCGCACAGCAACCTTGCGGGCAAACATAGCAACCTCCACGGGCTCCCTCATTTCGTCGGTCTCAGCCTGCTGGACATCGTCTATTCAGTAGTGACATTCAACACTCGAACGTTACACCTCGGGAGACCGCTTTTTCTACGTAATGAGCCAATTATAGTGTCCCAAGTGGCACGAGATGCAAGCTTATCGCCAACGAGAGAGTTGCGGGCAAAATGGCTGGGCACCTCGCCGACAGCCAGAGCAGAAGTCTCCGTGATTAAGTCATCGAGAACGAGGTGCTCAGAGACTACAAGCCATCTCATATATGCCTCAGTAAGATCAAGCAGCAACCGAGGTGAAGCATTCCAAGAAAGTTCTCAGCATACCGCTCGTAGCGCACGACCAACCTGCGAAAGTTTTGCAGCCAGGCAAACAGCCTCTCGATCTTCCAACGTCGGCGATACCGTCGCATGCGGCGTAGATCTTGAGTCCGTTTTCTTCGATTGCTACGGTGAGGGCGATCAGTTCGATTCCGTATTGCCGAAGTTCTGCATCCAATTTGTCGGAGTCGTAAGCGTTGTCACCGACCAGATTCTGTGGCGCCTCCGGAAGAACCATCTGGACAAGCGTGGACGTAGCCAGTTTTACTTCGTAACGTGTAGCGCTTTCCACGTGCACGGCGACGGGAAGACCATGGCGGTCAGCCACAGCCATAATCTTCGAGAACCTTGCCGCGTTTTGTCTTCCCAACCTTGGAGCCCCCTTTTTCGCCGGAGCAAAGCTTCCGTCAATGAAAGCCTCCTCGACGTCCAGAGCGCCGCGGATTTTGAGAGCTAGAGCGAGAGCCTCCAAGACTCCCCTCATCACTCCAGAGCGGACCCATTGCTGAAATCGGCGATGGCAAGTCTGATAGGAGGGATACCGTTCGGGCAGGTCGGCCCACGGCGCACCCGTTCTTAAGACCCATAGGATTCCGTCCAAGACACTTCGTCGTGGCTTCCAAGGCCTTCCCCGGCCATCTTTCCGTCGTTTCGGCGTTTCGGTTCCGGAATGAGCGGATCGAGAATCGTCCATTGAGCATCAAGCAGATCCCGTGACGTATGTTGCATGACGCTTTAACTGCTCCTTTCCTGCCAGCGCGGTCGCGCTATGGGTTTGTCCTGACATAGCGGCTGAGGGGAGCCCGGACTCAGAATTGCTTGGCGTAGGGCGGCCCGAACCGTTAAGTACGCAGCTAGAGTCCTTGCGATACGGAGGGTTTCTTCTGCAAGACACCGACTGATGCTTGGGAGACCGGGAGCGAGGGATCATACCACCCTTCGAAAAGCGCGAAGGGTGCGGCAGCCCAGGTCATACTTTGAGCCGAAGCGATCTCGAGTCAGTGCTACCGCACCGCTGGTTTTGCGATCTCGACAGGGCGCTAAGAGGTCGGGTTTTGCCTCCGCCAGTAGTAGAAGAGCGGGATCCCCAGTAAGATAATCGCCAAGCCGACGGACGATCGCACAGGCCTGGTTAGCCACAGGTTTGCAGAAATCGCGAAAGCCGCAAAGCCGAAAGCTACTGGTGTCCATGGATATCCCCAAACGCGAAACGGGCGCGGCAGCTCGCGTTCAGTAGAGCGCAGCCGGATGAGAGCAACCGCGCTCAGCCCTAGGAAGATCCAGATCGCGAATATTGCGTAGGAATACACCTCTTCGTATGTCCCAGTCAGCACCAACAAAACTGTCACAAAGCCCTGAAACACCAAAGCACCGCTCGGTGTATGAAACTTGGGTTGAACTCGCTTGGCGAAGCCAAAGAAATTTCCATGACGCGCCATTGCATACGGAACCCTGGGCCCGGTGAGAAAGGCAGCATGGAGTGAGCCAAACGCTGAAACAATCATAGCCACTGTGAAGTATTTTGCGGCCTTGCCACCAAGCAACCGAGCTACGGTGTCAGAAGCGACATGCAGCGACTGCGCGACTTGCGAGATGCTGAGTTGGCGAAAGTACACCCAATTGATCGTGACGTAGAGAACGATAACGAGTGACGTTCCCACGATTACAGCTCTTGGAATGTTTTTCTCGGGATTAAGAACTTCCCCGCCCAGCTGACCGAGATATTGAAATCCATTGTAGGCGAACAAGACAGGTACAAGGGCTGTCAGGAATGCCACTATCGGGCCGTGCGCAGGCGATTCCACGAACACTGCTCGGTCCGATGTAGGGTTGTTGGCCATGACTCCGAGAACCAAGATGGCGATGATGGCTGATATTTTCAGGGCTGTTAGAAATATCTGAACGCGCCCTACTGTGCGGACACCCAGATAGTTAAGCACCGTGACGAATACGACAACTACTGCAGCCAGCTGAGCAGCAGTGAACGTTACCTCGTACGGGTGCGAGAGAAAGGGCAGGTGAAAACCCGCAACGAAAATCGGTGCGGTCACGGAAGGCGCTAGAAACGCAATGAAGCGCAAGAGGCCAACCGCGACACCCGCCGCGGCTCCGGGCCTCATAATCACGGAGAAAGTCCACCCATAAAGGAATGCCCACAAGGGCCCAATTCCGCGGCCTAGGTAAACGTAGTCACCGCCCGCCTCGGGCATGGCAGCCCCCAATTCGGCATAGCAAAGAGCTCCGAAGAGCACGATGATTCCGCCGACGGTCCAGACGACCAGAACCTTCCACATCGAACCCACTTCTCGGGACATATCGCTGGCAACCAGAAAAACTGCCTGCCCGATCATGGACCCAATGAGCACTGCCGTGGCAGCCCACAGGCCAAGGCCCCGTATGAGTCCCACCGGTTTTCCCGCATCGCATGTCTCTGTACCCATGAATTGTTACCGTGAGTCCGGTTGCGTCGCTCTCGTCCAGGCGCGTTCCATTCTGCGCCAACGTCCGAGTCACGAGCAACTCTGAAGTAATCCCAAGGTAAGGTTTGCCGACTATCCTCCTTCAACTTCCTACAATCCCGTTTCTGGCCAACTTCCGAGTAGCCGACAATCCTGAAGTTATCTCGCTTGCCTCGAACGAAATGGCGCGCCACCTGTGGGTAGCGCGTTCTTGCGTCCAACCGTAGCTAGGGTAAGGGATGACGGCCCCAGACTGGCGAACAGCATTGGAGACGGCTTGCGCTGCCATGGATCAGCGGTGGTTCAGAATCGTCTCCCAGCCCGACACAAGGGTGAGGGGAGCAGAACTGTTCGCAGGCAACGAATTCACCAGCAAGCGACCGTCAGGCGAGACGGCATATTGAAACCAACCGTATGAGGTGACGATGATACGGGTCTGGGCAAAAAACTGTGGCGGCCCTGCCGAATCCTTTGCGGGGTCAAAGGCAACCCCCATCACCTTCCGATCAGGCTGAACAAAGAAGAGTTTTCGCCCGTCGCTGCTCCATCGTGGCTGCGACGAGCCGGTCACATTCGATATCTGCACTCGGGCCCCCGGACCGGGAAATCGCTGAACCACGATTTGACGCGTGGGTATTTCGATGTAGGCAACCCATTTGCCGTCCGGAGAGAACCGAGGTTCGGCGCCGGCCTTCGCGAATTGGGTGGAATTCCGATCGAGGAGGGAATAAACCTCCAGACTTGGGAACTGACCTCCTGTTCCGATACTCATATAGATTAAGTGGCCGTCTGCCGACCAGTCGCAGGGGATAACGTTGGTTCCGCTCACAAGCGGCTGAGGCGCACCGGAGGCGTCTACGGGAACCTCCTCGATGTTCAAAGAAGCATCGCGAAAGGCAATGGCTTTCCCATCGGGAGACCACACCGGGTTGCTCTCGTTCCCGCCCTCGGTCAGGCGGCTGCTGATCCCGCGTTTCAGATCGTAGACCCGGATGAAGTGCTTGCCGTTGTGCTCGTCATCCGCATAGACGGCGAGCGATCCACCGTCAGGAGAGAACTGTGGGCCTTCGTAGCCGATCTCGGGGATCTGACCCAGTTCCTTTCCTGACGGATCGTACCAAACCAGACGAGACGGGGAATCGGCCGCCGACTGGAAGACCAACTTGCCGTCTTGCGAAACCGAAAAACCGGACTGCCAGAAGTCAAAGAATCTGTCGACCTCCGGCTGGGTCAGCGGTATCGCAGGTCCGGTCATCCTGAGGTTGGTGGTGTCGAAGGGTTGGGCCACGACGGTTCGGTCGCGCACATAGAGCAGATGCGATGAGGCAAAAAGGACATTGCCCGTGATCTCGGGCGAGACCAGTTGCGGCGCGTCGTTGTCCAGCGAGTTGACGTAAAGACCATTATGCCGGACGTTGGAAGGACCGCTCCAATTGACGACGTAGAGAAAATGTTTGCCATCCGAAAGGAAGAACGGCCAATGCTGAGATTCACCACTACCCGGGGCGATTTTGGTCACTGCATCGGGGGTCCCGCCAGCGGCCGGGACGCGGAAAAGAGGACCGGTGACCCCTGGAGCGAACACAATGACACCGTCCTGATTCCACGTGCCACCGAACCCCCCAGACACATTGCAGACGGTCTGAACCGCTGAATTCACCAGATCCACGGTCTTCAGACGACCTTGCGCGAAGAAGCCGATGTGCAGGCTATCGGGTGACCAGAACGGGTAGATCGCTCCTTCTGTGCCGGTGAGTTGTTGCGAATCAGGAGAAGAAAGCCCTCGAACCCAAAGAGCGGTCTTGCCGTCGGGGCCGATGGCCACGAAGGCCAAGCGGCTGCCGTTGGGCGCGATGGCAAAGTTGTATGGCAAAAAGGATGCCCCAGAGGGCGGGAGGACAGAAGTGCGCAACACCTGCGGGGACTGCGGTGCGCGTCCCACAAAGCCAAAGGCCAACGCCAGGCATACCAAAGCCAAGGTTGCTGCGATCGCCCAGGCCAACCGCTCGCGCAACTGGCGGCGGCGAACCAGTCGAGCCGGCATGCTCAAGGTCGCGTCGATGTCGGAGATCCATTTCAACTCAAGACCAACGTCGTGGGCGGTCTGCCAGCGGTCTTCGCGATCTTTTGCCAGGCATCTGGCAATTGCATGTTCGAGTGCCGGTGGCGTCGCAGGTTTCAGAGAGCTGATCGACGTGGGCTCCTTCTCAAGGATTGCTGAGACCACGCTGAGTTGGCTCTTGCCGGCAAACGCGCGTTTGCCCGTTGTCATTTCGTACAAGATGGCACCGAGGGAGAAGATATCACTCTGCCGGTCAACCTCCTTCCCTTCCGCCTGCTCGGGGGCCAGGTAATGAAGGGTTCCCACGATGTTTCCTTCGACGGTCAGGGGCTGTTTCGGCGTGCTGAGGGTCTGGGTCAGTCCGGAGCCCTCGTAGCTGACTGGCTTTGCCAACCCGAAGTCCATCAGTTTTATGCCCGCCTTGGTGATCATGATATTGCCGGGCTTTAAGTCTCGGTGGATCACGCCGCTGCGATGTGCCGTCTCCAATCCGTCGCAGATTTCAATCCCGTACTTGAGAACCTGCTCCAGTGGCAACGGGCCGCGGTAGAGACGGTCTGCCAGCGTCTGACCGTCCAGAAACTCCATCACCAGATAGCTCACCCCGTCGTGCTCGCCCACGTCGTAAAGGTGGCAAATGTTGGGGTGATTGAGAGAAGAGATGGTTCGCGCCTCGCGTTCGAAGCGTTCTTTCGCATCGGCCTTCTGAGCTTCACGATCCTTCAGGATCTTGATCGCTACGGTGCGGTCGAGCCGGACATCCCGGGCTCGGTACACCTCGCCCATTCCGCCTGCGCCAAGAAACGCAAGAATCTCGTAGGGCCCGAGTTTTGTGCCCGCAGCCAGCCCCATACGTGGCTCAGAATTATACGCTGACGAACCAGTGGGCGGATGACGGGCAACTCTGACGTAACGCGATTAGGTAAGGTTTGCCGACCACACGCCCAGAATCGTACGTGCTGCGCAGGCTATAATTGCGCGCAGCATGGCCCTCAGCTCTGGCACAAAACTCGGGCCCTACGAAATCCAGTCGCCTCTAGGGTCTGGAGGGATGGGTGAGGTATACCGCGCCATCCAGAGCAGCCTCGGTCGTCAGGTGGCCATCAAAGTCCTACCCGCAGAGAGAGTCGCCGACCCCGAACGAAAGCAGCGCTTTGTGCAGGAAGCGAAATCGGCCTCATCGCTGAACCACCCCAACATCATCACCATTTACGACATCGGCCAAGCCGAGGGTATTGATTTCATTTCGATGGAGTTCGTCTCCGGCAAGACGCTCGACAAGCTGATCCCCCGGAAAGGGATGCGGCTGAATGAAGCCCTGAAGTGCGCCGTCCAGATTGCCGATGCGCTCGCTCGGGCGCACGCCGCCGGCATCGTCCATCGGGATCTCAAGCCCGGCAACATCATGGTGAACGAGCACGGGCTCGTGAAAGTTCTCGACTTCGGCCTGGCGA
>DAIUEW010000050.1:0-46666 GCA_036844925.1 Candidatus Sulfotelmatobacter sp. | reverse complement strand
GGTTTGGGAGAACTCACATTCTAGATGGTCCAGTTTTCGGGGTTTGGGTCACCTCAATAGATCGGCAATGCCCTTTATCATTCAAAGCGTCGACCCGGAACCTTGTTTGATGGCCGCCTATTAGAAGATTTAGACTGGTAGTCAACGCAGCCAATCAAATAGGAAACGATGTTGTCAGCTAACGTATCGGATATCCCCGGGGTCGGCCCATGCATTGGCGTGCCAAGTCCCGATAAGTCTTAGTGTTGTATCGGAAGCGCGAGTGAGCAAGCTCCACACCGAGCACGGTTTTGCGCGCTTTCGATACAACGAGCGGGGACAGACGGGACGTTCACCGGTTTTTCACATCTTGTGGTGCCGGGAGGGGGAATCGAACCCCCACAGTCCTTTCGGACCTGCGGATTTTAAGTCCGCTGCGTCTGCCAATTTCGCCATCCCGGCCAGGATTCTTGTTTAATCGTCCGTTGGTGACACCGTGCTCACACTGCCAATATATCGCATGGCGGCGAGGGGTCTGCGAAGCCTTGGACTCTCATTTTGTCTGTAGCCGGAGCATCGCCAGCAGCGCATAGGCTTTGCGGAACCAGGAGCGTTCGCGGCGGCGCTGGTACGCTGGCATCGAAGGTCTCTTGTCGAGTATTCTCTGAGCCCACTGGCGGGATTCTTCGTTGCGCCCGTGCGCGTGAAGAAACAGCGGGTAATTATAGTAGGTCTCGGAGCTAGTGGAAATCTTCGTGGCTTGCCGAAAAAGCGAGTCGGCTTTTTCCGGCTGTCCGGTTTGGGCGTAGGCATGGGCCAAGAGCCCAACAGCGCGGTGGAAATCGTAGTTGGCATCAGCGGTGACGGCCCGCTCAAGGTCGGGAACGGCAGCAGCGAAATCCCCTAGCTCGACTTCGGCGATGCCCCGCCTATAAAACGGGTCGATCGAATCGATCCGGGACGAGATAGCTTTGTCATAACAGGCGCGGGCGCGGGAAAAGTTGCCGTCGTCAAGGTAAAGCAAGCCGAGTTCTTCATAGTTCCCCGCCGATGGGTTGTCGAGGATCGCGCGTTCCAGTTCGTGTATGCGGCGGCGGCGCGGAAAAGCCTGAAAAGAACTGCGAAGGAGTCCAGCGTCGGGAATGACTTCAACAACAATGTAAACCAGCGCCCCAATCCATCCCACGAACAAAATGACGAACAGCCAGTAAGTATCGGGCCGGCGGCGAATGAAATGTACAATCGCGACCACTTGCAGAATAAATCCCCACCAGGAAGCAAAGAAGAAAAGGAGCGATCCCATGAAGACCGCAATGTTAACATGCGAAGGTCTTGCATCGAGCGCACGCCGCTGCCGAGGAAAACTCGGGAAGAGCAGCCGATCTGCGCGAAATCAGACATCCAACTGAGGGTTCATGGACAAGTCAGGCTCGCCACGCCACGAACCGCGACGCCGGTCATGCCCGTTCCAGTGGCGGAGTTCGCATTGACCAGGGCGAAAACGGTCACCGTGCCTGCGGCCCCGGAAACACAATCCGCCAGACCCGTCTGGTCGATTGTCGCGATCACATCTGCGCTGGTGCTGCTAATTCCCCAACTGCCTGTGTACGGAGCCATGAACGTCAATTGAGCCGGTGACGGGGCTTCGTTAAAAGTGCCCGTAGCCGTGAACTGAACCTGGTTGTCGGGAAAATCCTGTGCATCCGCAACCGCGGGACTAATCGTCATGGACTGAAGAATGCGGTTTGAGTTCGAGCTCGACATGCCGCATCCCAGAGTTTGCAGAGCCAGGATTGCGAGTGAACTGGCTGCGAGGAGAGCCGTGCATCTGGACATGTGAACCTCCGATCCTAGATGGGATCGCCGTGCAGGGGGCTGGAAACTAAGAACACAAATTCCCGGCGAAGGTTGCATCACGCCCTTCAAGGTTACTGAGCGCAAAACTGATCGTCAACTGCAACGTAACGGCTCGCGACGGCATTCGTTCGTCGCAGGATGAATGTTAAGATTATACGTGGTTAACTCTTTCACAACTCCCATTCGCCTGCTCGCCTCCGATATCGATGGAACGTTGCTCAATCCGCAATTTCAGATTTCCGAGAGCGACCTGACAGCTCTTCGGCGAGCACAAGCCGCAGGCATCGAAATCGTCCTAGTGACGGGGCGGCGTCACAAGTTCGCCTTGCCGATCGCGCAACAGCTGGGATTTGATTTGTGGCTGATCAGCTCGAATGGGGCTGTAACGCGGTCGTTGTCCGGAGAAACGTTCCATCGTGACCTGATGCCGCGCGAAACCTGCCGCGAGTTGTGCGGCGCAATGCAAGCCTTTCGCGGCAACACCGTTCTAACGTTCGATCAAGAGACCAAAGGCGCAATCGTGCTAGAGCACTTGGACGATTTAAACGCGAGCATCCGGCGTTGGCTCGAAAAAAATATGGCCTACATCGAGTTCGTGATTCCGATCGAGAGGGCGCTGGTCAGCGATCCGGTGCAGGCCATGTTTTGCGGCTCGACGGCACGGATGAGCGAAGCTCTGGATTCTCTCCAGAAAAGCGGAATGGACAACCGAATCACAGTCCTCCGCACCGAATACCCAGAGCGAGATCTATCCATCATCGACGTGCTGAATACCGGCTGTTCCAAGGGACAAGCTCTCAAACGGTGGGCGGCGCATCGGGGTTACCGGCGCGAGGAGGTCATGGCCATCGGTGACAACCACAATGACGTAGAAATGCTTGAGTTCGCCGGGCATCCGGTTATCATGGGGAATGCCTGCGAAGAGTTGCGCGGGCGAGGCTGGAACCTAACCCTCGGGAATGATCAGTGTGGTGTAGCCGCAGCGGTCGCGGAAGTGGTTTCCGGGTAAAATTACAATATCTAGAATTGCTGACATGAAGAAGGCGATCCAGATCGGTGCATGGACAGGCCTCATCACTCTTTTTGCGATGACCGCGATTCCCTGCCCGGCAGCCGATTCCGCCGTGCTGCGAAACGGGTTCTCTATCCGGCACGAGCGTCGCCAGGTTATCGGGACAGTCACGCGCCTGTATGTGGGCAAAGACGATTCGAGCTTCGTGGATATCCCGACCGCGGAGATCGACCACTTCGAGGCGCTGGCGGACGAGCCTGCTTCGCATCTGAGGTTTCAAACAGCATCGGTCCAAGCCGCGTCAGTCCAAGCCGCGTCAGTCCAGGCCGCGTCAGACAGTCTCAACCATCAAGTGGACCTGAATCAAGTAGTAGAGACGGCCAGTGGAACCTACCGCCTGGATCCGGATTTGGTAAATAGCGTGATTCACGCTGAAAGCGGCTTCAACGTGCGCGCTGTCTCGCCAAAGGGCGCGCAGGGCCTGATGCAGCTCATGCCGCAGACTGCATCTGAACTGGGCGTGCAGAATGCCTTTGACCCGCGGGCGAATGTCGAAGGTGGCACTCGGTATTTGCGGGAATTGCTGGAGCGCTACGACTTTGACCTGATCAAGGCGCTGGCCGCTTACAATGCAGGCCCCGAGCGTGTGGAACAGTACGGGGGAGTGCCTCCCTACTACGAAACCAAAGCCTACGTAGCCCGCATTGTGCGCGAATTTAATAAGAAGAAGCTCGCAGCCAAGGCAGCCACCGCTCCGGCCGCGCAAAAAAGCACCGCGAAAAAGTCGACCGGCACGAGAACTCAGACGACCAAGTTACAAAGCTCCAAAGCGCAACTTCAAGCCAAGACGAATCCCACGCAATCCAGCGAGTAGAACTAGCGCGCACAGAATCAAAGTATCGTTATCTACCCCCTAAAGTTTGACCCTCCCGCTCGACTCATTTACCTTGGGGATGCCGTTTCCGCTTCGCGTGGCGAGGGCGCGGCGCGAGGCTTCTCCCCTTCATGGACAAAAAGCGCATTGTAGCCAGCCTCGTGGTGTTCCTCATTCTGGCCGCTCTGTTTTACCTGCAATATCGTCACTGGCAAAGCTTCGACTGGGGCACCTTCTGGGCACAAACCCACCGCATCAATAAATTTCACGTCTTCCACGCCATTGCCCTGATCTATATCGCGTATATTTTGCGCGCGGTGCGGTGGAAGATTTTTCTGCAACCGGTGCGGCCACACGTCAAGTTGATGGACTTGGTCTCCCCCACCTTAATTGGATTCGCTGGGTTGGCCCTGTTGGGACGCGCGGGAGAGTTCATCCGTCCCTATTTGATCGCCCGCCGAACGGATCTTTCCTTCTCTTCCCAGTTAGCCGTTTGGGCGGTCGAGCGCATCTTTGATGTGGGCGCCTTCACTGTGCTGATGGTCCTGGCAATTTTCCTCCCCAGTGCGCTCCCTGCGATTCCACATCCTGAGTACTACGTGCGATTCCGTGAAGGCGGCTTCCTGCTTATCGGACTGGTGCTGTTAATGGCCGTGGGAGCGATCGTGATCCGGCGTAGTGGAAATGCAGTGGCGCAGTGGGTGGAATTGCGCTTCGGGCATCTCTCGTCAAATTTTGGCCACAAACTGGCGCAGAAGATACGGGAGTTTGGCCACGGTCTAGACACAATTCACGGCCCACTGTCATTGCTCATGCTTAGCCTGGTCTCGGTGGGAATGTGGTACATCATCGCGCTAGCCTATCAGGAAGTCACTCATTCCTACGACGTAGCATCGTTGGAGATTCCCGTATCGCAGCTTTTGATTCTCATGGGCGCAAGCATGCTGGGTTCGATGCTGCAGTTGCCGGCCGTTGGCGGAGGCTCGCAGATGGCAACGATAGCGGCGCTGTCGAGCGTCTTTGATGTGCCTCCGGAAATCGCGGCGAGCTGCGGCATCCTATTGTGGCTGGTCACGTTTGCGGCAGTCGTCCCTCTGGGGCTGGCACTATCCCATCATGAGAGATTGTCGCTGCGGAAGTTGTCGGAGGAAAGCCATCACGCCGAAGAATTAGAGGAAGAAGCCGACGCAGGCGGCACGCCTGCCTGAAGATGTGCTCCTTATGCACATAGGTGAGCGCCGCGCAACTCTCCCCGACTCGCCTGTTACAATCTCGTATTAACCCAAGCGATAGATTTTCCAGGCACATTCGTCTGCAGCAATCAGAGCGCCATGAAATGTCCCTTTTGCGGATTTGCGAACGACAAAGTAGTTGACTCCCGCGAGAGTAAAGAGGCGGAGTCGATCCGCCGCCGCCGCGAGTGCCTGAAGTGCGGCAAGCGCTTCACTACCTACGAACGCATCGACGAGATTCCCTACATGGTGGTCAAGAAAGATGGGCGGCGCGAAAAATTCGACCGCCAGAAAGTTCTGAACGGCCTGCTGCGAGCTTGCGAAAAGCGTCCGGTTCCGATCAGCAAACTGGAGCAGATTGTGAATGAGGCTGAATCCTTCGTCATCGAGTCGCAGGAACGCGAGCGCAAGACCAGTGAACTCGGGGAACTGATCATGAATCGTTTGCGCCGATACGACAAAGTGGCATACGTTCGCTTTGCCTCGGTGTATCTGGATTTTAAGGACATCAAGGAGTTCATGAACGAGTTGAGAGATTTGGTGAAAGTGAAAGGCAGTGGCCAGTGACCAGTGGCCAGTGGCCAGTGGCCAGAAAATCAAGGAGGAAAATCCGGATCGGTTTTAACTGACCACTGATCACTGGCCCCTGGCCACGGGTTCTAAATCATGGCGCACAAAGTCACTCTAATCCCCGGCGATGGCATCGGCCCAGAAGTAACACAGGCAACGGTGCGCATCCTCGAAGCTACCGGCGTAAAGTTTGAGTGGGAGTCCTTCTCGGTCGGCGCCGACGCGTTCGAGAAATATGGTGAGTACATCCCCAAGGGGGCGATCGAATCGATCGAGCGTACTCATGTCGGACTGAAGGGGCCGGTGACCACGCCCGTCGGCGGCGGCTTTTCCAGCATCAATGTTGCGCTGCGCCAGAAATTTGAGTTGTACGCGAATTTCCGTCCCATTCGGAATCTGCCACACATTCCCACGCGTTATCCCGATGTCGATCTGATCATTGTGCGCGAGAATACTGAGAGCCTGTACTCCGGCCTGGAGCACGAGGTGGTCCCCGGCGTGGTCGAGAGCTTAAAGATCATCACGGAAAAAGCCTCGACCCGCATTGCCAAATTTGCCTTCGAGTATGCGCGCAAGAATCAGCGCAAGAAAATCCACGCCATTCACAAAGCCAACATCATGAAGTTATCCGACGGATTATTCCTGCGCTGTTGCCGTGCCGTAGCCAAGGGGTTTCCTGAGATTACCTACGGCGAGCACATCGTGGATAACACCTGCATGCAGCTGGTCATGAATCCATATCAGTACGACATGCTGGTCATGGAGAACTTATATGGCGACATCATTTCAGATTTGTGTGCCGCGTTTGTCGGCGGCCTGGGATTTGTACCCAGCGCAAACTTGGGCGATGACTGCGCGATTTTCGAGGCGGTTCACGGCTCGGCGCCGGATATCGCAGGCAAGAATCTGGCGAACCCTACAGCCCTGCTGCGCTCTGGGCTGCTGATGCTTCGACACTTGGGCGAATTCGACGCGTCCATGCAAGTCCGCAACGCTTTGGAGAAGGTGTATCGCCATCCCGAAAAGTTGACGAAGGATGTCGGTGGCCAGGCGGGTACGTCACAATTTGCAGACGCCGTGATCGAAGAGATGGATACGGCGAAGGCCGCTCCGGCAGCCGTTCGCTAGCAATACCTTTGGTGATACATCGTGTCCTTTGTGGTCCAAGCCTTCTCTACGTGCCATACGAAACCGAATTACCCTGATTTCCGCCATTGACTCTCGCCGCAGATGGGAGTAAATTCGCCCGTTCTGGGGAATCTGAGGGGATGTTGAAGACAACGCGCCGTGTGGGGGTAGTTCTGTTTCAGCTAGGCGGGCCCGATACGCTGGCTGCGATAGAACCTTTCCTTTACAACCTCTTCTGCGACCCCGACATTATTGACTTCCCTTTTGCCCGCATCGGGCGCAAACCTCTAGCAAAACTTATTTCGACCACGCGCGCCCGCAAGGTACAGCACCACTACGCCACGATTGGTGGAGGCTCACCCATCCGGTGCTTCACCGAGCGGCAGGCGCTCGCGCTCGAAACCGAACTGACAAAGCAGGGTCTGGACGCCCGTTGTTTTGTGGCGATGCGCTACTGGCATCCTTTTACCAGCGAAGCGATTGCCCAATTGCGCGCGGCGCAATGCGACGAAGTGGTTCTGCTCCCTTTGTACCCGCAGTACTCGTCCACCACTACCGGCAGCAGCCTGAACGAGTGGCAACGCCTGTTCCGCGCCGATCTTCTTGTACACGCCGTACACGGCGATCCTGCCGTACACAACGTGGTCCCCTTCTACAGGCATCCGATGTATTTAGACGCAGTAATCGAAAAAATCAGGGAAGCCCTCGCTCGATTCGAGCGGCCGAAGCAGGCAGAGATTATTTTCAGCGCGCATAGCGTTCCCATGTCTGTAATTGCGAAGGGTGATCCTTACCAGCGGCAAATCGAGGAAACGGTGCGGCTTTTGATGGAGCGTGGAGGATGGCCGAATCGTCATCGCCTCTGCTACCAGAGCAAAGTGGGAGCGAGCCGATGGCTGCAGCCTTCCCTCCACCGGACCTTGCACGATCTAGCCGATGAGAAAGTCCGGGAAGTTTGCATCGTGCCCGTGGCATTCGTCTCCGATCACGTCGAAACGCTGGGCGAGATTAATCACGAAGCACGCGAAGAGGCGCTCCGGTTGGGTATTACGCATTTCGAAATGACCGCAGGCCTGAACGATTCGCCAAAGTTTATCTCTGCGCTGGCACAGTTGGTGTGGGAAGCCGTGGGCGGCGCGATTCATTCCCGCACAGCGGTTCATGCGAATGAGCGACAATTGGTTATGGAAGAATTGATGACAGCCTCAGGAGATTAGAGGTTAAAGAAATTTTCTGAGGTTACGTCACGAGTCAGTTTTGGGAAGAGCACGGCTTTAGCCGTGCCGCCTGGAGTCGGTAAAGGCTCGAGCTTTAGCCCCTGAGGAATCAGGCCTATCAGCGGCACTTTATAGCAGGAGGGCATTCATGGCGGTTCCGGAGAGCGATCAACCGAAGCCGAGTCCGAACCCAGATGCTGCGCAGCCCACCGCACGCAGCGCGGCAGATGCCTCAAAGGCAGACGCGACAAAATATGTCGGCACGCCTGCGGTGGGAACCTCGAAAGCCGCAGCTGCGGGAGGCCTTTCTAACCCGGGCCCCTCGAATACCGATGTCGATCGCCGGCGTCGCCGGCTGGTCTGGGTGGGAGTCACTGCTTTTCTCACCGCGTGGTTTCTAGCTTTCTTCCGATTCTTTCTTCCTCGCACCCTCTTCGAACCCAACACAGTTTTCAAGATTGGCTATCCCTCGGAGTTCACGCTGGGAGTCGACACCAAGTTTCAGCAGAAATACCGGATTTGGGTCGACCGCACGCCGGACCGCCTGTTTGTGATCTACGCACGCTGCACTCACCTGGGCTGTACTCCTGATTGGAAGCCCGCTGAGAACAAATTCAAGTGTCCATGTCACGGCAGCGGCTATGACAGTGAGGGAATTAATTTTGAAGGCCCGGCGCCGCGCCCCATGGACCGCGCTAACTTGCAACTCGCGCCAGACGGACAGATCATCGTTGACACCTCGCGGCTTTATCAGTGGCCAAAGGGGCAGCCGTCGCATTTCAACGATCCCGGAGCATTCTTGACCGGAGTGTAAAAGTAGCACTGGCGTTGCTTCGGCTTCGCTCAGAACAGGCTCCGCCGGCGTTTGTACCAGATTACGAGGCAATCATGGCTGACGAGAATAACGGCAAGAACGGAAAAGTGGGATTAGTCGATCGCGTCAAAGAAGACATTCAGGCGATGAAGATCGACATTCCCGCCAAGGCGAAAGAACAAATCGAAGGCCTGAAAGATCCTACCAAGACCCAGGTCTACACCTCCATCTTCCGCCACAAGCACGACGATACGCCCCGCAATCGCGCCTTGGGCGTGCTTTCCAACGTTTTCCTGCATTTGCATCCCGCGAAGATCAATCGAGACTCGGTGCGCTACAGCTACACGTGGGGCATGGGCGGGATTACATTTTTTCTGTTCATAATCCTCACCTACACGGGCGTCCTGCTGATGTTTTACTACCATCCGAGCAAGGTGCAGGCATTTCGAGACGTGCTGTACCTCGAGCACGACGTCCCCTTCGGAAAAATCCTGCGCAACATGCACCGCTGGGCTGCTCACCTAATGGTGATTGCCGTGGAACTGCACATGTTCCGTGTATTTCTGACCGGCTCGTACAAAAAACCGCGCGAGTTTAACTGGAACATCGGCGTGCTGCTGCTGGTATTCACTTTATTGCTCTCGTTCACTGGTTATCTGTTGCCGGACGACCAACTGGGATTCTGGGCCGTCACCGTCGGCACAAACATGGCACGCGCCACGCCGTTGCTCGGGCACGAAGGTCCGTTCGGCTCGATGCTGGGCATGACTCCGTATAACGACGTGCGCTTCGGCCTGCTCGGCGGATCGATCGTGGACGCGAATGCGCTGCTGCGCTCCTACATCTGGCACTGCATCGGAATTCCAATCGTGGCCTCGATCCTGATGATCGTGCATTTCTGGCGCGTGCGGAAAGACGGTGGAATTTCTGGCCCAGCGCCGGTCATGCTGGAAGCCGAAGCCGATAAGCCTCGCAGAGGACCGAAGGCGGCGGGAGAGTAGTAGCGCCGGCAAAAACAGGTTCCTCGCCGGGCTTTCGCCCGGTTCGGAATGACAAGATTTTTTGATCCAGGAAAACTTTATGGACTGGCGACAACTTTGGGAAATCTGTTCGGCTCCGGACAACGTTCCGATCGTAGGCCTGATTCCGCTGCTAGCTTTCTACATTTATCTGGCGTGGAAGCAGGCGCACGCCAACGATCAACTGATCGCGCAACTGGAAGGCGACGCTGCTCTCGCCAAGACCCATCACCGCAAGACCTGGCCTTTCAAACCGGGCTGGCAAAAGGAAGTCCACGTCTGGCCGTTTCTGCTCCGCATCGAATTTCTCGCCGCCATCATCGTCACAATTATTCTGATGGTCTGGTCGATCACGCTCAACGCTCCTCTCGAAGAGCCTGCCAATCCGAACCTGACCATGAACCCGGCGAAAGCTCCGTGGTATTTCCTCGGGCTGCAGGAGATGCTCGTCTATTTCGATCCCTGGATAGCCGGTGTCGTAATGCCCACGATGATCATCATCGGTCTCATGGTCATTCCCTACATCGATACCAATCCGCTAGGCAGCGGCTACTACACGTGGAAGCAGCGCAAATTTTCGATCAGCACGTTTTTGTTCGGGTTCGTAATTCTCTGGGTCGCGATGATCGTCATCGGAACTTTCATTCGTGGCCCTGGTTGGCAGTGGTTCTGGCCGGGGCAAACCTGGGATCACAATCGCCTGATCTATGAGGTGAACCGCGATCTGCCGGATATTTTCGGCATTACGTCGAACATGGCGAAAGCAATCTTCGGCGCGATTGTCGTGGGCGGCTACTACGTGCTCGGAGGATTCCTCGTATATTCGCTATTCCGGCGATACATGGGCAAAGATTTCAAGCGCATGAGCCTGCTGCAATTCTCTATCACGCAATTTCTTTTGCTCACCATGGTAGCGTTGCCTCTCAAGATGGGGCTGAGGCTGGTGTGGCACATCAAGTATGTATGGATTACGCCCTGGTTCAATATTTAGAAACCGCCTATGGTTGTTGGTCGTCAGTCGTTGGCCAAGACCACAACGAACGGCTTTCACGAAGAATAGCGAACGACTAACGACCAGCGACTAACGACGGTTTCTAACGACGGTTTTCCGGAGGAAGCGCGGTGCCTGAACAACCCAACCCTGAGCAGGACCCGATCACAAGCAAATCGTACGCCGCGTATTACCTGATCGCGACGGTGATTCTGATGGCGACTTTGTTCTGGGCATTGTGGGACGAGGCGTGGGGCCAGCGTCCCTGGAAAGCATTTCAGGAACACTGGAAGGATCGCTACCCTGCATTCCTGAACACAGCTCGATCCAAGTCGGCCACGTCGGAAACGGATGTGGAGAAAAATCCGGATTACGCAGCACTCAAGCAAGGTTACGAAAAAGCTTATCAAGACTCGAAGCCGCAAGCCGACGAAGCTCGCAGAAAGCTCGACGACGCGAGCGCGCGCCTGCTGGCCGTGCAGAGCGTCTTCACCGACCGCCGCGCTTACGTCAACGCGCTCACCTACGAATTGGAAACCAGCAAGAGTGACTCCGAGAAGGCCAGCAAGCGGAAAGAAATTGACAAGTACAAGAACGAGCAAGCCACGGTCGAATTCCCCGACGGCAGCAAGAAGAATTTTACCTTCCCGCAGCTCGAGGAGGCCTACAACGAAATCCGCGACGAACGCACGAAGCTGAGCCTCGAACTCGGCGACGTCTTGAAGCCGGTTACCGCGGCTAAGGCGAAGATGGATGAGTACATCACCGACCACATGGTCGACCTCACGCCGCAGCAGATCGACGGTTTGAAACGCCGGGCCACCGAATGGGATCCGGCAATCGTTCAGATCAATGTAGCCGAGGCCAACATTGTTGACCGCTGCGAATCCTGCCACATGAACGCGCGCGAGCCCCTGAAAATCACGCCTGCCGCGATGACTCCAAAAGGCGAGAAAAAGCCGGACGAATATGCGGAGGCATTCGGCAGCCATCCCCAGCCAGAACTATTGTCGATTCATGATCCCGAGAAATTCGGCTGCTCGCCCTGCCACCAGGGCAATGGCCGCGCCACTACGAGCATTGAGAAAGCTCACGGAAACTACGAACACTGGCTGTGGCCGCTGTTTCCCAAGGAAAATTCTCAAGCCGGTTGCCAGAATTGCCATGCCGCCGACATGGTCCTGGTCAGCGGCGATGTGCAATGGCAAACCATCAACAACGGTAAGGATCTCTTTCGTCAACGTGGCTGCATTGGCTGCCATCGCTATGAGGGCTACGACAAAGAGCCCGAAGACTTGAACTCGATCAGCCAGCAGATCAAGCAGATAGAAACTCAAAAGAAAGACAATCTGAAGCAGACCGCGTATCTGATGAAGCAGGCCGACGCCGCCGAGTCGAACGAAGAAGCGAATCGCCTGAATGGCCAGGCAGTTGACCTGAGAGTCGCAAACAGCAAGCTGGACGGGCGTTTGCAGCAACTCGATTTCCAGTCGCACAGTCTCATGCAAGACCAGAAAAAGGTCGGGCCAAATTTAAAAGACGTGCGGCTGAAGCTGAACAAAAGTTGGATTCCGGTCTGGCTGAAGAAGCCAACGGATTTCCGTCCCACGACCAAGATGCCGAACTTCCGCCTGAACGATCACCAGATCCAGGCCATCTCCGCTTACATCTGGCAATCGGGATTCACCGACCCGCTGCCCAAACACAAACCCGGCAACGCCGAGCACGGCAAGGAATTATTCGAGACTCGCGGATGCATGGCCTGCCACTCGATTGGCGAAGCGGATCAGATGCAAGGTGGCACCTTCGCCGCAAATCTGAGCCGGGTCGGTGAAAAAGATAACTACGACTATCTCGTGCGCTGGATTCACAACGCTCGCGAGCGCACCCGCCCGTACTGTCCCTACGAAAAGAAAGATATCGGTCCCGAAGATTACGCCAAGAAAGGTTTGCCCTATCAGTTTGATCTCGACCACAGCCAGTGCCCGAACGACGGTCACGAACTGCAAGTGCAGAACATGACGGTGATGCCAAGCCTGCGCCTCGCGCCGGAAGATGCGGAAGATATCGCGAGTTATCTGATGACACAGAAAAAGCAGGAACCGTCGGCGTATCCTGAAGCCTCGTACATGGACGATCCGAATCTGAAGGCTGAAGGCCAGAAGTGGGTGCGGCAATTCGGCTGTTCTGGCTGCCACGAGATTGCCGGATTCGAAGACGAAGGCCGCATCGGCACCGAACTCACTTTCGAAGGTAGCAAGCCGATCGAGCGCCTCGACTTCGCCCTATTTACCGAAATTGCGCAGCGTGGCGGCAAGGACGCCGAGCCGATAAAGGATAAAGAGGATCTCGCGCGCCTGCCCGACGGTCCCGCGACGGAGCCCTGGTACGACCACAAAGGATTCTTCGAACACAAACTGGCCGAGCCCAACATCTATGACCAGGGCAAGGTGAAGGGTGAAACTGAAGCTCTCCGCATGCCCAACGTCCACCTCACGAGAGAGCAGGTGCTCGATCTCACAACCTTCCTGATGGGAAGCGAAGAAACTTCCCTTCCCGCCAGCTATCAGTACAAGCCGGGCGACGCTCGCCACGATATTCAGGAAGGCTGGTGGATCGTCAAGAAATACAACTGCATGGGTTGCCACCAGTTCATACCGGGCCAACAGACGATTCTGATGGGGCTGAAGCAATATCAGGACAATCAGGAGCAACTGCCTCCGAAACTTCTGACCGAAGGCGCCCGCGTCGATCCCGAGTGGCTGCGCAAATTCCTTTCGAATCCGGCTTTGAATACAACTGATACCAACCGCAACGGCGTGCGTCCTTATTTAAAAGTACGGATGCCCACGTTCTCGTTCTCCGATAACGAACTGCGCAAGCTGGTGCGCTTCTTCCAGGCGTTATCGCAGCAGCCGATGCCCTACATTCCGGAGCAGGTTCCCGTGCTAACGGCCAAGGAAAGCGACATGGCACGCAGCCTGTTCTCCAGTTCAGCCGCCCCGTGCTTGAAGTGTCACGCCACTGGCGATCCTGCGCATGACAAGATCGCCACTGCGCCGAACTTCCTGCTGGCGAAGGAGCGCCTGAAACCCGATTGGGTCGAGCGCTGGATTACCGATCCGCAAGCCGTAAGCCCGGGAACGTCCATGCCTTCAGGTCTGTTTAAGCAGCAGAATAACCAGTGGGTGTTTGCCGGACCGACGCCGCCCTCGTTCCAAGGCTACGAGGGAGATCATCGAAAGCTGCTGACCGATTACATCTTCCAGCTAACGCCGGAAGAACAGCGGAAAGTAGCGGCCGCCATGCCCCACGCAAAGACAGCTAGCGTTCATCGTCCAACCGTTCGCAAGCAAGCCGCCGCCGAATCACATGCCGCAGCGAGCGGCGGTTCGCGGTAGAATGACGGGTTTGGTTGGATGACACCACTGCGGAAGTGATGATCCGGCAGCGATTAACAATTTTCAACTATTCCAGAAAGGACGACATCATGAATAAGAAAACAGGTTGGAGAATAATATTTGTGAGTATGCTGGCGCTATGCGCCTTGCTGCTTACTGTGGCATGTAACAAGAAAGAGAACACTGAGCAATCGAGCAACACTATGTCCCAGCCCGCGGCGACTGCCCCGGCTGCCACGCCGATTGATCCCGCAACCGTCGCAACGGTAAACGGCACGGTGAAGTTCGATGGCGCTGCGCCCAAGCCTTCCAAGATCGATATGAGCCAGGACCCAGCCTGTAAAGGCAGCAACGAAGCCGAGAACGTTGTTGTCGAAGGCGGCGATCTCGCAAACGTATTCGTTTACGTAAAAGACGGATTGGGCAGCCGCACCTTCGACGTGCCCGCGACACCCGTCGTTCTAGATCAGAGTGGCTGCAAATACCATCCTCACGTGCTCGGCGTAATGGCCGGGCAGACAGTGCAAATCAAGAATGACGATCAGACGACCCACAACATTCACCCCACTCCAAAAGACAACCGGGAGTGGAACGAATCCCAGCCACCCTCTTCGCCCGCTATCGAAAAGAATTTCGCCCGCGAAGAAATCATGCTGCCGGTCAAGTGCAACCAGCACCCGTGGATGAAGATGTACATCAGCGTGGTGAAGAGCCCGTTCTATGCGGTCACCGACAAGTCCGGAAAATATGAAATCAAAGGACTTCCCCCTGGCGACTACACGATTGCTTTCGTCCAGGAAAAGTTGGGCGAGCAGGACCAGAAGGTAACGGTCGGCCCCAAAGAAACCAAGACCGTCGATCAAAGCTTCAAGGCCACTGGCGAGTAGACCGAGTTCAAGTGTGGATAGCCATCCCTTCGGCAGGATCCCGGCTGTAAGTCGAGCGAAACTCGATTCCGGTTCTGCTAAAATTACGGCTTGACTAGCGGGCTGAGCCAGGTGGCCCGGCCCGCTGGTTCGAAGCAGGGCATCCTGCCGGCCCAAGAGGTAACAGTCTGAAAGCCATCCCGGCAAAATACAATAGCGCGCACCATGCCTTCGCCGTATTCACGGCGTGTGCGACCCTGGTGGTCATCACGGCCGGGGCACTGGTCACAAGCAACGACGCCGGCTTATCGGTGCCAGACTGGCCGACGTCGTTTGGCTACCTGGTGAAGGTCCCTCATTTTGTGGGCGGGGTGCGCTACGAGTGGAGCCACCGCATGGTGGCTGGCACACTGGTGACCCTGACCCTGGCAATCGCGCTCTGGACTCTGCTGGTTGAGCGTCGGAGATGGTTACGCTGGCTGGCAGTAGGCGCCTTCTGCACGGTGATCGCGCAAGCTATACTCGGCGGGCTCACAGTGTTATTTTTTCAGCCGCCATGGATTTCCACGGCCCATGCCACCGTAGCGCAGACATTCTTCTGCATTGCGGTTGCGATCGCTCTTTTCACCGGACGCAAATGGGTGGAAGAACAACCGCGCGTTGAATTTGATTCGCGGCGTCCCAGCCTCTTCACGCTGACTTTATTGTCGATTTTCGTGTTATATGTCCAGCTCATCCTCGGGGGGATGTTTCGCCACCACGGCATGAGTTGGTGGCCGCATGTGGTGCACGCGGTGATCGTGTCATTCGTCCTGGCCTGGACCGCGGTACGGGCACTTTCGGTGTATTCAAAAATTGAGGCGGTCAGGCGCCCGGCAATTATTATGCTGTCGCTTCTGATTGCTCAACTTTGCCTGGGCTTCACAGCTTTTCTGACGCGCATCGCGTGGGGCAGGAACGCCGCGCAGCCAGAGCTGCCGATGGTAGCGGCGACAGTGGCCCATGTAGCCGTGGGAGCTCTGCTGTTAGCAACTACAGTCGTCCTGGCGATTCAGGTATGGCGGCATGTTCCCGTGGCATTTGAAGAACGGGTCCCTGGCACGCAACGAAATGTTTCGGCGGCATGAAACCCAATCCATATGTCCTCCCGAGCGCGCATTCTTTTGCGCGGGCAGAGTCTGCCCTGAGCGAAGTCGAAGGGGATCTGGGCGAGCCGCGCGAAGACAGGCAATTATTGCATCGTAAACAACGCAACGTTTGGCTCGCTTCCTTATTCGCGTGATGCCAGACCTCATATCGTCGTAAACTATTAGCAGCTTCACTCAGGAATCCCTTTGGTATCGAAAGTCTCCGCATTCGCCGACGCTGACCCGGGACTAACCTTCCCCTCCGGCAGGCCCGTGATTTCCGTAGAGAACCTGGTGCATCGCTATGAGCACCGTACCGCTCTCAACGGCGTCTCGTTCGATGTGCGAGCAGCGGAGTTGTTCGGTTTGCTTGGCCCGAACGGCAGCGGCAAGACCACGCTTTTCCGGATTCTTTCCACGTTAATGGTTCCGACCGCAGGGCGCGCGACCATCATGGGCTGCGATGCCGCGCAGGAACCGGCGCGCCTGCGGCGGCAGATCGGCGTGGTCTTTCAAGCGCAGAGCGTCGACTTGAAACTCACCGCTTACGAAAATCTCTGGCATCAGGGACATCTTTATGGTCTTCGCGGCCACGCACTGAAAACGCGAATTCAGGAAATCCTTTCGCGAGTCGGCCTGGCTGATCGAGCGAAAGAACTGGTCGAAACTTTTTCCGGCGGAATGCAGCGGCGCATCGAGTTGGCAAAAGGATTGTTGCACCACCCGGGAGTGCTCTTGCTCGATGAACCCACTACCGGCCTCGATCCCGGCGCGCGTCGCGATCTCTGGCAATATCTGCAGACCTTACGCGATGAGGAGCATGTTTCCGTGCTCGTGACTACGCATCTCATGGAAGAAGCGGAGCGCTGCGACCGATTGGCAATCATGAATGAGGGGAACCTGGTGGCCCTGGGCACACCCGCCGAGTTGAAGAGCGAAATCGGTGGCGATGTCGTGTTGCTCGACGCGGCCCACGACGCCGCGGTGCTGGCCGAACGCATTCGTGCACGGTTCCACGTGGAAACCACCGTTCTTGAGAATCAGGTGCGCATCGAGCGCGAAGGCGCTCACCGTTTCGTGACTGAAGTCGTCGAGGCGTTTCCCGGTGAAATTGAGGCGCTTTCAGTGAGCAAGCCCGCGCTCGAAGACGTTTTCATTCGGCGCACCGGACATAAATTCTGGAGCGAAGAAAACGATGCGCAGTCCGATTCAACAGATCACAGGAGGTAGTGTGCTTTCGATTGTCATTCCGAACAAGCGTTTTTTGCGCCGTGAGGAATCTGGGCGAGCCGCGCGAAGAGTCGCGCTTTTTACCACGCAACAATCGCGCGTTTGGCTCGCTTCCTTGCCAGACTGCACCACCAGATCACAGGAGGTAATGTGCTTTCTATGATGCTTGCTCTTTCTCTTGTGCTTGGCATTCTCCCATTACTGGGAGTGGCGTGGACGCTGATGAATGGAATGATTACCACCGTGGACGGCCTGTTTATGAGCCTGATCCTGCTCACGCTTTCAGGCGTCTTTATGCTGAATGCGTACTGGGAGATGCGTGACAGCGGCATGATCGGCAAGAAGAAAGCGGTTGTGACGGCGCCCAAAACTCCTCCCACGAAAGCGAGCTGACCCCCATGGCTACTCAGACCGCCGCCATCGCGAGACCGGTTGCGTCCGCTTCTGCCGGCATTTCGCTTCCCGCGTTCACACTCTGGTGGCGGGAAATCGTGCGCTTTTACCGGCAGAAGTCACGCGTCGTCGGCGTGCTGGCATCGCCACTCGTGTTCTGGATCGTGATTGGATCAGGATTCGGCACCTCATTCCGCTCCGGCAGTGGCCAGGGACAACAGGACTACCTGGACTATTTCTATCCCGGCGCGCTCATCATGATCGTTCTCTTCACCTCAATCTTCACCATGATGTCAGTGATTGAAGATCGCAAGGAAGGATTCTTGCTCTCGGTCCTGGTGGCTCCTGTGCCACGCTCAGCGATTGTGCTCGGCAAAGTTCTCGGCGGGACGACGCTGGCCGCAGTTCAGGGCATGATTTTCCTCGTCTTCGCACCCTTCGCCGGGGTGCATCTCAATCCGCTGCAGATTCTGTTTGTGGCTGTAGTCGTCTTTCTGGTCTCGTTTGCCCTGACGGCGCTGGGTTTCGCGATTGCGTGGCCGATGGATTCCACGCAGGCTTTTCATGGCATCATCAACTTGTTTCTGATTCCACTGTGGCTCTTATCAGGGGCACTGTTCCCCATTGCCAAAGCCTCGGGCTGGATTCGCGTCCTGATGTATATGAATCCGCTAACCTACGGAGTCGAGGCTCTGCGCGTCCTTCTCTATCCCGGGATGGATTCACCGTTCCCTCTGCCTTCGGCGATCGCGACCTTGCTGCTATTTTCCCTGGTCATGTTCGGACTTGCATTCCTGATGGCAAACCGCCGCACCACGAGGCCGGCCGCCTGATCGCCAAAATATGATTCCTGAACAATACGCCTACTTCCCTCCCCTGATTGCGGGCTTAAACGGAACCAGCGCGGTGTTGCTGGTCACGGGCCGATACATGATCGCGCGCAACCGAATCGCCGCGCATCGCGCCTGCATGATCGCTGCCGTGGTCTCGTCGGCAATGTTTCTGGCTTGCTACGTTTATTTTCATGTTCACGTCGGCGATATTCGCTTTCTCGGCAACCACTTTTGGCATGTGATTTATCTGATCGTCCTTATTCCCCACGTCACGCTCGCCATTGTGATCGTCCCAATGGTAATTGTGACCTTGAGCCGGGGATTGCAGGCGCGCTACGATCGCCACCGTGCCATTGCGCGCTGGACCTTCCCGCTCTGGATGTACGTGAGCGTCACCGGGGTGATCGTATACTTCATGCTTTACCAATGGTTCCCACACAGCTAATTTTCACCACGGAGGCACGGAGACACGGAGGAACCAAGAAATAAATGATTTTCTCGGTGACTCCGGGTGATTGACTTTCGCATATGCCGATCGTGAGACTGAAGATTGATGTTTCTGGCACGGTAGGCGACGAAGCCTGGCGAGAAATCAAGCAGTTCGATCAGATCCAAAGCGCCAATTTCGGCCCCCAGTTCGGCGGCGGCGGACTGTCCGGAGGTCCAGCGGCCACGGCCGCCTCGGCCGTGCTGCCAAGCGAAGCGAGGCGGAACCCATACCCCAAAGGAGCCTGGATCGGAGCCGAAATCCGGCTGCAGACGCCGCTTCTAGCGCAGTACGCCGTCTCGCATTATTTGGTACAGGAACGGGTGCTCGACGCCGATGTCGTGGAGTAGCATTGAAATGGCTTCCATCTTGTCCGCCCATCAAAAACCAGCGCAGGCCACCAGCGATGCCCGTACACGAACCCCGGGTATGTCCCGCACCCAGAAGCTTTTGTTCTTCCTCACCGCCTGGCTAATATGCCTGATGCCGTTCCTATTCTGGTGGAACACTTGGTTTGGCCGGAAACTTTCTGACCAGCAGTTAAACGAATATCTGCACGACACCAAAAAACCGCGACACATTCAGCAAGCTTTGGGTCAGGTGGGCGAGAGAATCACGCGGCAAGATGCGACCGCGAAGCAGTGGTATCCGCGGTTGCTTGCCCTGGCGTCCGATCCCGTGGAAGAAGTGCGCAACACGGATGCCTGGGTCATGGGCCAGGATACGTCTGGCGCGGGCTTTCACGACACGCTATTGAAGATGCTGGCCGACCCGTCACAGATGGTTCGCGGCAATGCCGCACTTTCGCTGGTTCGTTTTGGGGATGCCGCAGGCCGTCAACAGATTCTGGCTCTGCTCCAGCCGGCACAAATTATTTCTCCCGAATCCGGCCGCGTCGCTGATGCGGACCGGCCCGGCACCGCAATCCATCAGGGGGGGCTAATCGCAAAGCTGGAATACGGGAACCACCAAACCGCGGAAATCCGCTCCCCAATTCCCGGACGAATTCGATCGGTGGTGGGAACTGGCGCAAGTGTCATGGCCGGAGCGGAAGTGGCAGTGGTTGATCCCGCAAGCGATCAAGTGTGGGAAGGGCTGCGCGCGCTCTATTTAGTCGGCCAGCCCGATGATCTTCCCGCAATCCGCCATTACGAAAGCGATCTGCCCGATATTTCCGACCACATACGCCAGCAAGCACTCGAAACAGAACAAGCGATACGGAAGAGGTCCGGCTCTTAGACCGTCTACACAACCACAACAACCAATGGCAAACGGTCATCCTGAGCGCAACTTCCGCTTCCAGTTAGGAAGGAAAAGCGAAGTGGAGGGACCTGATGTTTCCGCCGGGCGCTACAAATTCTAATCCGCGCGCCGCACTTTCAACCCCTCATTTCGCGCCCTCCATACCACTTTCTCCACATCCTTCCACGCTCCAGACCGCGGATCGACCACTTCAAAATGCCCCGCTTCGGCAATCTCCAGCAACCGCGCATCTTCTTTCGATTTCCGCTTCGTGCTCACGTAGTCGCGGCTGAATTCCGGCGGCACTGTATCGTCCTCCGCGCCGTGCACCAGCCATTGCTGCGCCCCAATTGCCAGCTTCATCGGATCCGCCTCCCGATAATGGTCCCCAACCTCGGCTGGAGTTCCGCCCAGAAACTCCACGACGGCGTTATTGCTCAAATGCAAAGCATAGGCCCGCTGCAGATCCACAACACCGGCCAGCGAAACCACCGCCTTCACGCCCTTCTCATACGCCGCCAGACAGAGCCCGAGCTGACTCCCAGCCGAATGCCCGATCACGATCACGCGCCGCGCGTCAAACTCATGCTGGTGGGCGTTTTGCATCAAGAACTGGTATGCAGACCGCACATCCGCAAAGGTCCCCGGCCATCCTCCGCCCGCGTTTCCCACCCGCCGGTATTCCAGATTCGCAGTAGCGATTCCCCTCGCCGTCAAAGCGGCGCACAGATGACCCATGTACTCCAGATCGTATTTCGCCCGCCAGTAGCCTCCATGAAGGCTGATTGCCAGCGGATGCGGCCCCTTCGCTTTGGGCAACCGCAAATCGAGAAACTGATTCTCGTCGCCGCCATAGGCTCGCCGCGCATCGGCTTTCGGCGGCGCCAGTCCCAAAATGTCATCCATTGATTGTCATGTCCATGATTGTCACACCCACTCGGAAGCAATTCCGCGGTTCAAATGATTATACTTTCGTCGTCCTACCGCTCGGTCACTCACCCTGTGGTCCTCTGTGCCCTCTGCGGTTCAGTCTCTTGTCCTTATTCTTTCCTAATCTTTAGCCGAGATGTTCTCTCCGGGCCAAGGAATTTTTTTCGCTGATCCGCCACAAAATCATTTCATTCTCCCGCCAAACTCCGCTATTCTCTAGCCGGGATGACCATCCTGCCTCTTTCCGAGCTTCTCGGCGCCACGGTGTATGACGTTTCCGGCGTGGCCACGGGACGCGTGCGCGAAGTCACTCTCGCTCCGCAGGAAGATCGCAACCGCATCGCTTCCTTCATCGTTAAAACCAAAACCGGCAGTCGCCTGCTTCCCTTCTCGGCTGTCTCCACCATCGATACGAATATTCATGCTTCCGGCAATCTGTCGGACTGGCCCACGGCGAACGGTTCCGAAGGATTATTCCTGCTTGAACGCGATCTGCTCGATCAGCAGGTCATCGACGTCCATGGACGCAAGGTGGTCCGCGTCAACGACGTCGACCTTCAAATCGACTCAATGACCGAAGCTGGGCGTCCTCGCGCCATCCTGCGCGTCCATTCTGTCGATATCGGAGCCCGGGGCGCTGTGCGCCGCCTTCTTCGCGGAATTGCGCCCCGTGCGGCTCTTGACCTCCTGCTCCAGAGAATTCCTCCTCGCACCATTCCCTGGAGCTTCGTCGACCTCATCGAAACTGATCCCGCACGCCGCATCAAACTTAAAATCTCTCACGAAGGCCTTGCCACACTCCATCCTGCGGACATCGCAGACATCGTCGAAGATCTCGCTCCCGATGAGCGCGAAGCTGTCTTCCGCACCCTCGACGAGGATGTCGCTGCCGAGACTCTGGAGGAAGTTGATCCGAAGGTCCAGAAATCCATTGTCGAATCGCTGGACTCCGAGCGCGCCGCCGAGATCGTTGAGGAAATGGATCCCGACGCGGCCGCCGACCTCCTCGGCGACCTCCCGCAGGATCGCACTGAACAGATTCTGGTTGAGATGGAGCCCGAAGCCAGCCAGGAGGTCGTCGAACTCCTCGAGCATCGCGAAGAAACCGCCGCCGGACGCATGACCACGGAGTTCCTGGCTCTTCCTGTCACAGCGACCGTCGAAAATGCCATTGGCGTCATGCGCGAGTTCGAAGGCGGCATCGAATCCGTCAATACCATCTACCTCGTCGATTCTCACGGTACTCTTGCCGGGGCCGTTCCGCTCGTCAAACTTGTCCTCGCTAAGCCCGACACTCCGCTTCTTTCTCTATTGCAGGAGCCTCTCATCCTCACCCACACACAAACCGCCGACAACGAAGTCGCCGAACTCTTCGACAAATACAATCTTGTTACCCTTCCAGTCATCGACGAACACAACAAACTTGTCGGCGTCATCACCTCCGACGACGTGATCACAATGCTCCGCAACAAACTGTAGCAGGTTACCCTGTGTCGCTCTGTATTAGTCGCTTTGTATTAACCCAGGGATCCTCAGTGTTAAGCCCTTGACGTTGGGCTCCGCCGCATCGAAACCAATCGCTCTCGTATAATCGTGAGTTCCAAGGAGATCCCCTTTTGCCCTTCGACGACCTCCGCCAGTGGATCGCCGCCCTCGACCGAGCCGGCGAGCTAAAACGCATCCAAACTGAAGTCGATCCCATCCTCGAAATTGCGGAAATCACAGACCGGGTCAGCAAGATGCACATGTGGAGACAGCCGCCCTCGGCTGTCCATCCGGGCGCAGCCCGGCGCAGCTTATCAGCCCCCGGTGGCCCCGCTCTCCTTTTTCAAAACATCAAAGGCCATCCCGGATCTCAAGTTCTCATCAATCAATTCGGCTCCGAAGCTCGCATGAAGCTCGCGCTCGGCGTCAATTCCTTCGACGAATTTGCCGATCGCATCCGCGTCTTCATGGACCTGAAGTCCCCGCAGGGATTTCTCGACAAACTAAAGATGCTTCCGCTGCTCACCGAAGCTGGCAAGTTTTTCCCAAAAACCGTCGCCACTGGCCCCTGCAAAGAAGTGATCAAGCGCGATAATTTCTCTCTACTCGACTTTCCGATCCTGCAGTGCTGGCCCCAGGACGCCGGACGCTTCATCACACTCCCCTGTGTAACCACGCGCGACCCCAAGTCCGGTAAACGCAATCTCGGGATGTATCGCCTCCAGGTCTACGACGCTCGCACCACTGGCGCACATTGGCAGCGGCAGAAAGTCGCCGCCGAACATTACCGCCAGGCTCTGCGAAACGCCACAGATGATGTGGCCAAGGCGGACCACGCGGATTTTGCGCGCGCAGCCGTGGATATCATGGCCCGCACTTGTGGAGGATCACAATTGGCTGCCTCCGCCATGCCCTCCGGCAGAATGGAAGTTGCCGTCGCCATCGGCACCGACCCCGCCGTAACCTTCTCCGCCATCGTCCCCGCGCCGCCGGATGTTGAAGAATATCTGATCGCCGGATTCCTTCGCGCGGCCCCCGTCGAACTCGTCAAGTGCGAGACCGTCGACCTCGAAGTCCCCGCTTCCAGCGAAATCGTCCTCGAAGGCTACGTAAACCTTGACGAACTCCGCACCGAAGGCCCCTTCGGCGACCACACCGGCTTCTACTCCCTCGAAGATCTCTATCCCGTCTTTCATGTAACCTGCATCACGCATCGCAAAGATCCCATCTACGCCACCACCATCGTTGGCAAGCCTCCCATGGAAGATGCCTACATGGGAAAGGCCGTCGAGCGCGTTTTTCTCCCGCTGATGCGCCTCACCATCCCTGAATTGATCGACATCAATCTACCGATCGAGGGCGTCTTCCACAATCTGATAATCGTTTCCATCCGCAAGTCCTATCCCGGCCAGGCGCGCAAGGTGATGAACGCGATCTGGTCGCTCGGTCAGGCCATGTTCACCAAGTGCATCATCGTCGTCGACGAAGATGTGGACGTGCAGGACCTCGCCGACGTGACCCTGAAGGTTCTGAACCACATCGATCCCGAGCGTGACATTCAATTCACTCTTGGCCCAATCGATTCCCTCGACCATGCCTCTCGCCTCCCCAACTACGGATCGAAGATGGGCATCGATGCCACCCGCAAATGGCCCACCGAAGGCTTCGCCCGCCCCTGGCCCGACGAGATTGTCATGGACGCGAAAACGAAAGCTTTGGTAGACAGCAAATGGAAAGCTCTGGCCGAAGAATTAGGGATCGACTAGCCCATATGCGGGACGGACACTCTGCAACAACATTGTCGGGGGCAACTCCGCTCCGTCTCGCTTCTGTGGGTCACCAGCCACCGTGAACGACTCTCGGCCAGATAGCCATCGTGCTTCGCCTTCAATTCGCAAAGACCCCCATGATTGTGCGCTAGCGTACATTAAGTCCTGTATGGACTTCCCCGTCACGAAGCATAAGGTAAGCACAACCCTTCCATGTGCCGTCCGTCGACCTTGTACGACGTGGCCCGGCCAGCAGCCTGCCAAGGGAGAAAGCAGGTTTGTATGGCGCACAACATCCTGATCGTCGACGATAATGCCTTACTTCGGCGTATGCTGCGCACTTGCCTCCAGCAAGATCCGCAGTGGAACGTATGTGGCGAAGCGGAGAATGGCAAACAAGCAGTTGAGAAAGTCGCGGAATTGAAGCCTGATGTCGTGTTGCTGGATATGCAGATGCCGCTGATGAATGGACTCGAAGCCGCGCGGCGAATCAGAGCGATCGCTCCGAAGACAGCGATGCTGATGTTTACTATGCATGCCTCGGCTGAGCTGCTGCACGAGGCCCAGGCCGCCGGCATCGGCAACGTGGTTTCGAAAACCGATCAACTGGTGGAGCATCTTTTCCCCGCGCTGCGAAAGGCCTGCGCATGAGCCTGGATTTCTTATTGCGGACTACCGCTGCCGCAAGCGGCGAACCCGGGGAGACAAATTAATTTCCAGGCACTTTGGACAAGGACATCGAAAGGCCTTATCGTTGGGAGACACGATGTGGCCACACTTCTTGCAGATCAATCGTCCATTGGCCAGAACCGTCATGGTATGGAACTTGTAATTGACCACGCAATACGGACAGCGCGATTCTTTTTCTTCCATTTTTCGAAGCGTAAGATGTACTTTAGTTGTTTTCTGCTGCCATGAATGTTCGATATCGAACTAACATCGAACTGTGAGAGGCCCGGAACCATTTATGATGGAGATCTAAAATAACGGGCCTATGATCTGGAGTCTTCGCCTCATCAGAATTCTTCTGATAGTTTTGATTTTTGCCTTCAGCGCGGGCGTGGATGCGAGCGCTCCTCAAACCAAGCAGGAGACACAGTCACCGGCCACGCGCGCGATTGGGCGCAGGTTGAACCAGAAAGGCGTACGGAATTTCGGCGAGGTAACTCCTACTCTCTATCGGGGAGGACTGGTCAGAACTGAAGGGATCAAGGCGCTAAAGAAACTTGGCATGGATGTCATTGTCGATACACACGCCAACGACGAGACGGAGGAAACAATCGTCCAAAGCCTGGGGATGAAATATGTCGCGATTCCCTGGCACTGCCCGTGGCCACACGACGAAGTCTTCGCCAAGTTTCTAAAAGTAGTGCATGAAAACAAGGGCAAGAAGATTTTTGTGCACTGCCGCCTCGGCGATGATCGCACCGGAATGATGGTTGCTGCCTACCGAATGGCGGACGAGGGCTGGACCGCTAACGAGGCCATGACTGAGATGAAGTCCTTCGGCTTCACGCGTGCGCATCACCTCATCTGTCCTAGCCTGGCGAGCTATGAAAAACATTTTCCCGAGCGGTTTAAAAATAGCCCAGCCTTCGAGGGAGTCAGAACCAAGCAGTAAAGGTGGTGGAGCAGCTGTTGCTTTTCTACTTCTGGTTCCTATTTGTGGCCGGCAAGAGGCCCTCTTCCCACTTCTCCACGCCCGGCCGAACTTCGCCTTGAAGCAAGCCTGCGAAGGCGTCCAGGGTTTTGCGGGCGTCACCAATCAGGTAATAAAACGCTTCCCAATTATCGGAATCTTCCCCGTCGTGATTGGGAATCACATATTGGAAGTGCCACGCCGTTTCGAGTTCACGGTAAGCATGCGAGGCGCGAGTCTCAATGTTTTGCAGGTCGGCCGCCGATAGCTCTCCCTTTTGCCGCCGCGTCCGCCTCAGGAGTTTGCGTCGCATGATATCGGTGAGCAATTCCTCGAGCGATACATTGCGCTCCGGCGCCTTCAAGTACGTAATCTCTTCCTTCGATAGCGGCGAGAGGAAAATGCTCAGCCGGCTTACGTCCGCCAGCCGAGGGTGCGTCTGCAGCGCTCGCCCGACATAGGGATTTCCCTCGAAGAACACGTCGCCCCTGCGTAGTAAAGAATCGAGCTCCTCAAGATCGAGTGCTTGCAGATCGCTGCGCGCCTCGATGACCGCGTACCGACTTTCAGCTCTCAACCCCTCGACCTGAGCCCGCGTCCGAAAATGATAGTCCGCACCGTCGAGCTCTCCGGGACGCGGATCGCGGCTGTTCACCAGCACTAGCTTGTGGAGCTGCTCGCGCAGCTTGGGATAGAACTTGCCGAGGGATTTGTAAAGCGGACTCTTTCCGACGCAGGATGGTCCGCTAAGGATTACGAGACGGCCGGTAGCTTGAGTGCTCATGCGTTACCAGCGATTACGTATGGAAAGATGTAGCGCGCAATCACAGAACAGGGTGCCCGACTCTTGCGTTCTTTGCAAGATGGATCGATGAGGCCTGCACCGTAGGCTTTTTGAATTCCGCTAGTCCGCACACCCTTAGACCTCGTCGCTCTCCTTCAAACGTGCGATCACGCCGAAGTCTTCCAGCGTGGTTGTATCGCCTTTCACGTCGCCGCTACTGGCGAGCTCACGCAGCAAGCGCCGCATGATTTTGCCGCTGCGGGTTTTTGGCAAAGTGTCAGTAAAGCGAATATCATCCGGCTTGGCCAGCGAGATTCGGCGAGCGAGAGATTTTGCCTGACTAGCGCGAAATGGTGCGGGCCCCGTACGCTAGGCCAAGATCGACTCCGACCGCGACCTCCAGCATGAGACGCCGAATTTTAGCACGGCGAGATGCATTGGGCACCTGTTGGTTCCCGGCTTCGGTTCTAGGATTTCGAGCCAAGGCGGAGGAGTTCTGCTCGCAGACGCGGGTGGTGCTGAGTCTGGCGGAGATAGCGCATCTCGCTGGGCGCGGATTTCGCGCGAATGATTTTGATGAGTTGACGCTTTTCTTGAGGCGACCAGCGGGTCAGGTCGGGGATTAGGGACAGCACGAGAGACCAGTTTTCGAACGTTTGCTGCTGAGGTAGGGTCCAGCTAGCGTGGTTGATGTTTAGGGCTCGCGCCACAGCGGCGGTGGAGGATTGGCGGATCTGTCGGCTGTCGCCATTGAATTCGCGGGCCATGCGACGGTTGATGAGCAGGCCGATGTTGCGAGCGGAAAAGGTATCCCACGGTCCGCACTGTCCCTCCGCGGCTGAAGCCGCACTTGATTTGGCGGCCTTTACGGCGCGACTGAAGCCGCGCCCTTTCAAAACGCGCCCCTTCAAAACAGGATCAACTCCGACTTGTTCATCGGACAGATCGTAGAACATGTGCGCTTCCGCGAGCCGCCTCAAGGTGCGAGGCGGAGTGCGGTATTGCGCGTTGGCAGCGATCCGCATCTCTTCCCTTTCGCATAGAGCCTGAAGGTCGGGGCGTCCCGGGCGGAAGCCCAGCTTACGGTAGAACCAGAAGGCGCCGGAGTCGATCGCTTCCTCATTGTTCTGGCCGATCTGATATGGATAAATCGAAATGCATGTGGCGGCGGTGAGGGCGCGAAGGCAGCGCAGGGCTTGGGCGTAGATCCATGCGGTTTCTCCCTGGCGATAGGTATAGAAAGTGTTGAAGCCCACCTCGATCCATTCGCAGAGCCCGATGGCTTCAATGTAGTTAATGGGGACGCCGTTTTTCAGAGTGTAGCCGGCCAGGTAAGCGCGCAGCGGGAGACGGCGGTCCGAAGGCAGTCCCCAGAAATGCATCACGACGCCACGGCCGATATCGGCGCGCACTACCGAACTGGGATCGCCGAGCGTCGTGCCATAGAGTTCGCGGTAGCGCACGACCATGATTTCGCGAATGTCGTGCATAACGGCTTCTCCGGCGGCGAGCGACAGTTTCTCGAGCTTGGGAGCGGGCTGGGCGAGCTCGCGGGCGAGAGAAACTTCACTGCGCTGGATAAGTCCTGCTCTGTGAAAATAAAAACGGACCGGACGCTTCCACTTCCGGGTGCGAGAGAGCTGCAAGTTCCCGAGTCTCCAACGAAGCGGAAGGCGGAGTGAGTCGTACAGTTCGGCTCGCTGGCGAGCGGGAAGGGGAAGTTGAGCGAATCGGCTCAGCAGCCATATGAGCGGCTGCTGGCGGCCTCGGGCAGCGTCAAGCCACGCCGGCCAGGGGATGTTGGCCTCCACGTCGGCGTCTTCTTCGAGCAACGGAATGAGGCGCGGCCACGTGTTGCCGCGGGCACGCTCTGCCTGGTAATCCTCCCAGTAATCGTCCCAAGCGATGTCGACATCCTTCGGAATGCGGTTCACGAGCCACTGTGCCACGTCGAAAGAGAGAGTGTCCTGCATGGTAGTGCCCGCCATGCCGGAAGTATCGAAGTCATCGAAAACGGACATGTCGCCATTCGCAACCCTCAATTTGTCGACGCGCTGGTGAAAGGTGTTAAGAAGATTCTCGACCCGCGCGATTTGAGATACCGCGTGTGGAAAGGCACGAAGGAAGAGCAGGCATTCGTGGAAGCGAATGAGCTGGTGAGGGTCGGTGAGTTGCAGTCGTGAAATTCCGGCAAGAAGCTTGGCGACTATCGTAGGGTGTCCCGGATCGAAGCGGCTCTTAGCGGCTTCGAGTTGGGTGAGGAGGTGGTTGGGTTCATTGGAGGTGTGCGGCATGGCGGCGAGATAGTGTAACGCACGCTGACAGATTCGGAGTCACCACCGTTCGCCAACACTGTAGGGCCCCGCCGCTGCGAGATCGGAACCCCCACCCTGTCTCTCCAAAGATAAGGAGAGACGAAGGTGCGGCCTACATGCCGGGATATTTCCCGAGAAAGATCAGCATCACGTCGATCGAATCTGAAACTCCATGCGCGATGATCGGCACGGACAGGTTGCGGCCGGTGCGTAAGTAGATGATTCCCAGCAAGAGTCCCATGAGGCCCTCGTCGATTACACCGGTCACGCCCTGGTAAGCATGAGCCAGACCAAATGCGACGTGCACTGCGATCAGGCTGACGATCCACGCGCGCCTCGTGCGGTTCAGCAGGTCGGCAACCCGGTTCATCAAATAGCCGCGATAGACCATCTCCTCTCCGAAGGCGGCAAGAGTCCACGCTCCCGCGATCGCTATGAGGGTCCACTTAAGATTTCCGTTCAGCGCGCGAAAGGTTTCGAGGTCCGGCTGCTTCCCCAACCAGCGCACCAGTAACGGTTGGCTGACGAATAGTTCGAACCCTTCCAGCAGAAGGCCAGCGCCAACTCCCAGGCCCAGAGTGACCTTCCAGTTGCGGTAAGGTGTGAGGCCGACCCGCCGCCAGCCGATTCTGCGCACCCAGAGCGAGATCCACGCGAACGCCAGCAGGAACGGTGTTTTGCTGAGGGGGATGAAATGGCGGGCATCGGCTGCAAAAATGAGGGCGACGACAACGAACTCTCCAGCCACGAGCCATTTGCTCTGGCGCCAGTTCACAGTCGCGTTTTCGGGTTGGGCTTGAAGGTCGTGGGGTGCCGCTGTTCCGATGCTGTTGCTGTTCGTGGAGTCACTCATGCGCTGTCTCTCAGTTGATCTGTCGACAGAGTTAGCCCCATGGCAATGCCAGTGATTTTCGGTACTGACGGGCGCACCACAGCGCCAGCCGCGTAGTAAGCATCACCAGCCCACAACCTGCAACTAGCCCTACCGGCACGATCCACCAGCCGAGTAAGTCTCGACCTCCCAACGGCGGACTTCCGAACCCCATTCGAAGAGAAAGCCTCGTGACGCCGGGGCCATCCGCGAGCAGCCACAACCCTGCAGTCTGGGGATGAATCAGCTTTAGCACTGCGCACCACATGAACGCGCCTCCCAGGAAATACCCCACAATCGAGCCGAGCAGCACAAAAAAACCAGCAACACTCAAGCTTGCCCAGCGGAACAAACTTTCCAAAATGCGCACAGGTGAGCGGCTCACCTCAGCCCTCATCAGCAAATCATCCGTCGTGTACTGGCCAGCGAGCTCCTCCGGAGTACCGAGCTCACTGAGTGCGGCGCTGACCGCAGCGGCCGTTAATTGTCCACTTACAGCTGTCTTCTCCGTGATGTGGCTGCGCAGTTCTTCGATGATCTCGCGCGCGTCCTCGGGATTCATGCCGCGCAAAAGGCGGCGCAGCTTCTCCAGATACGCGTCTACTTTTTGTTGCGAGTCGGGCGTGGTCATGTTTTTGTCCTTATCCCTACCTCTGCGCAAGCGGAGCCAGCAGTCGGTTCATACTCGAGGAAAAGCGCATCCACATCGCAGCCATCTCGCGGCTGCGCTGTTTTCCGGCCGGAGTGAGTGCGTAGTATTTCCGCGGATGGCCGGAATCCGATTCGACCCATTCGCTGCGCACCAGCCCCAGCACCTTCAGGCGGCTCAGCAGCGGATACACGGTTCCCTCCGATACGACCAGGTCAGAATCACTCTCCAGCCGTCTCAGGATCTCGAGGCCGTAGAGCTTTCCTTCCCACAACGCGGCGAGGATCGCCAACTCCAAGCAGCCTTTTCGAAGCTGAACTTCCCACTTGTCTGCAGATTCCTGTTCGGCTGGACGGCTCTGCTTCATTCGATTATATATTGTAGTACAAGGTATATTGTTGTCAATTGTGATCGGGCGGTCAGAGAAGTAGCGTGCGCTTCCTTGAGGGTCAACGTCAAACGAGCTTCTGGATTAAACAAGTTTCTGGATTGTGTGGAGAGTCAGGCGATCGTTACTTCAGGCCGAGGCCGCCGTTGAAGTGCTGCATGAGTATTACAGGATTCACTGTACGTCGTGTATTCGATGCCGAAGGCTAGGAAACCTAGAGGCGACGCCGCTCAGGAGGGGTGGGACGTTTGACGGCAAGTTGCCGCACGCGTTCGGTATGTGCACGGAGGGCACCGGTAAGCTGTCCAAGGATTCGAGTCAGTTCGTTGGCGTCGGTAGTGGCCACGGCTTGCGCGCACAGTTGGCGTATGCGATCGTCCAGCCGTCGCGACCTGGATTGAGAAGCGAGGAGGCTGGCGAACAGGTCTCCGTTCGGCGGCTTCCGGTGGTCTCTTTTGCGATGGTCCATTCTCGGGAGGACACTGTTTTGTGAATGCTTAAACTAAGGGTGCATGCGACGGCTTGACCAAAACAATCGGGTGGAAACCGTAGCCGAGGCCTGTAAACATATGGAGGAGTCCACGGAGACGCACCTACTTAATTTATTCCTCGGGCGGCGAAGTACGAATTAGAGATACCCTTTCTTCTTCCAGACGTTCCAGTCGTCGCGTACGGCCTCGAGCATGACCTCTGCGGCGTTGTGCAGCCATCTCGCTTTTTGTTTGTCCAAATGGCGAAGTACGAATTTGCGCGCGGATGGGCTGCCGAGATGAATATTTGCGGTTTCCCATCCCATTGCGTGGAGCAGGCGAAGCTCAGTATCGGGACCGCCCAACGAAGCGAGTTCAATGCGCGAGCAGTAGGGACCGAGGCGGCGGACGATCCAGCGCCCGCGCAGCTGGACGAAGGGGTCGGGACAGCGGACAGCGCGGTTGATGATGGTCTGGTAGAGAATTTCGGCGGGGCCAGGATCTTTTCGTGCACTTAAACTTTGCGCCCAGCAGTTGGAGGACGGGACGAGCGCTTTGGCCTCGCGGGCGATCAGGCCTCCATGCCAATCGGCGATGGCCACATAGCGGGCGTGGCCCAGGCTCCCGAGTCCGGCCACGCGATGAGCCAGCCGATACTTTATTCCGGGCGCGGGCATGAGATGTTCGAGAGCATCAATAGCGCTGACCGGGACTTCCGTCTTCAGGGTGGCGAGTGCGTCCATCTTTTGCCAGAAGCGGACGGGATCGCGGAGCACCCCTTCGGCGATATTGCGCAGCCACACATGTTTCTCACCCAAGACAAAGGGAAGGCCTTTTTCGCGAAGGCTTTCGCGATATCCTTGGAGGACGGTTCCACAGACGTCTTCGCGTTTGAGCGGAAGACCACCGGCATCGATCGCAAGGTGCGCACTGACACAGAGACGCACTAAATCGATTGTGTAGGCCATGGGCCAGGCTTCGTCGAAGTCGTTCACACCCCAGATAAGACGGCCTTCGATATCGCGCCACGTGCCGAAATTTTCTACGTGCAGGTCGCCGACGGCGAGGACTCGCGGCGCCTTTGCCAGATCGGCACACACCTCAGACCAGAGTTGCGCCCAGCGAAAATAGGTGGCTCGAAAAAAAGGAAATAGCTCCGCTTTCATCCGCTCGTGCTTCAGGCGAAGGTCCTTCTTATCGATATGGGTCCGCTGAGCCAGCCACGCTTCGAAGTGGCGAGTGGCTTTGACAATGTTCATGCGGGCAACAATAGCGACGGGACGAACGGGAAGTCAAATGGCGGAGCGGCTTTTCACCACAGAGACACAGAGGCACAGAGAAATGCCTGGGAAAAACAACCAAATACAAGTATTTGGTCGTTCTCCGTGTCTCCGTGCCTCCGTGGTAAAGAAGTCGAGGCTCAGTTCTTGAAATGTGCTGCGTTGCGCTCGATGAAGGCCTTCTTCTCCTCGGGAACGTCGTCAACCGCGAGAATCGAGTCCGAGGTGCAGACCGGCACGCATGCCCCGCAGTCGATACACTCTGCAGGATCGACAAAAAGCTGAGTGGCTTCTTGGAATCCCGGCTCATCCTGTTTGGGGTGAATGCAGTCGGTGGGGCATACATCGACGCAAATGGCATCTTTAATACAGGCATCGGTAATTACGTAGGCCATGATGAAGAGTTCTCCAATAATGAAGTTTGGTTTGTCTGCTCGAATGTGATTATAGGGGTGGGCCGACGATGCGTCGGTGATTTCGATCACAAGGGATTGTGCGTAAGAAGCGAAGGTTGAATGCGTGGCAAAAAGCTGGACGGTTGGACCTCACGCAGAACGGTGACGGCGATCACGGAAATGAGAGATTTTTCATGCCAGAATGCTTGGCAATTGAACTAGTCCTTACTAGTTAAAGATCGCCCGGTCCCAACCCACAGAACCCCACAAGCCGTAACCCCAGACGGCGGGGCCGGGCGCCTAAATTAAGAGAAGAGAGAAGACGGCCCTCCCCTTCCTCACTTCCATATTGCCTCCCACCGGCCGCATTCAGTTTCCGCAAGTCATTCGCCCAACTTATCAATCCTCCATGTGTCGCTTTAGACACGGTGTCCTCTTTCAACCACTTTGGTTCCGGCGCGCCTGGCGCCTAACTAGCCTGTATCGAATGGCATAACTTTGGCCCTCCTCCTGCGTAATGCGATTGTCGGGAGGGGATCATGCAAATCGCAATGACATTAATCGCGGTAGTGGCAGGGATGGTCTTTTCATTAGCAGTGGCTTTGCTAGCGGAAGAACTGATCTTCGGGCAAGTAATCCGCCTGTTCTTTGTCAGGACAGGCGCTGTTCAGGACAGGCGCTGTTCAGACGAGCGGTACCAGCAAAACGCAGCAGAAGCGCTAAAGGGCAAAGGAGAACGACGATGCTCGCATTGAAGTACTTGCTGATTGCAGTCGGCCTGGGAATGATGGTCGCGGCGGTATTCATTCTCGCCTATGATTTTTATCGTGAGATGTTGTACCGGCGGATGCTGGCGAAGCCCGAAGCAGGAGCGGTTGCTGCACCCCCGGCGGTGCGGTGGCGAACATCGCTGGCGCTGGCGATGCTCGCTTGGGGACCGTTACTGGTGGCCTTCAGTATTGTGGTGGTGCCCAGCGGAATGGCAGGAGTCAGAGTCAGTGAAATCAGCGGCACAGTTCCCGGGACGCTGTATGCCGGAGCACACATGGTGATGCCTCTGGTCGAAGATGTGGCGCTCTTCGACACGCGCGATCAGATTTTCACGACAGGAATCTCGGAAGATGGAAGATCAGCGAATGAAAGACCAGCGAAGGGCAAAACTTCTCCGAAGTCGGAACCTCTAAATGTCCAGGCAAAAGAAGGGCTGACGCTGGGCCTCTCGATCACGGTGCGATACCGGCTGGACGCGCGGCGACTGGATTACATCGAGGAAAACTTGCCGCGTCCCGTCGAAAAAGAGATCGTGCCGCCGACCGTGGCGAGCGTGTGGCGTGAGATCGTTCCGAACTACACGGTGCGAGATGTTTTTTCTGCAAAGCGCGAGGAGGTGCGACAGCGCGCGGCTGCCGTCATCACCCAGAAGCTCGCGGCGGATGGGATTGTGGTGAAAGAAGTGATGCTGCGGGACATCCAGTTGCCGCAGGAATATGCCGAAGGGCTGGAGACGCTTCTCCTGAAAGAGCAGGAGAACGACCGCATGGGCGTTGAGACGGAATTAAAGAGTAAGGAAGTGCGAATTGCCGAATTGGAGGCGGAAGCCGAAAAAGCTCGGCAAGTCAAACAGGCAGAAGGCGCGGCCCGCGTGCATGTTCTGCAGGCTAAGGCGGAATCGGACGCGATGCAATACACCCTGCCGCTCAAGCAGAAGCAGATTGAACAAAGCCGGCTGGAGGCACAGGCACGCAAGGAAGCCACCATTCAGAATGCCGAAGGTGACGCTCAGGCCAAGGTAATCGACGGCAAGGCTGAAGGAGAACGGCGTAAGTTGCTGGCGGACGCCGAGGCGGACCGCATCCGGGTAACAGCGGCGGCTGATGCCGATCGCCTGCAGAGTGAGGCAGCGGTATTGAAGGGAAATCCCTTGCTGATTGATAAGATCATTGCTGAGCGGCTCTCGGACAAGCTCCAGATCATGATGGTGCCGGCCGATGGCAAATTCTTTTTCGCCAACGACGTGCTCCGCGGCATGAGCATGGCAAACCAGAATGAGAAGGCCGATCGGCAGCCACGATAGTCTGCGGTAAGCCTGGATGCGCGGCTTGCAAGGCGTGTGGGATATGATGCGATGTTCGGTTGCGCGCTTGCTCTTTAGGTTGTTCCCGAAACCCAGAAACCATGATGTTTCGCCGCAAACTGCTGACGGTTTTCGCGCTGACGGTGTTTTTGTCGGTGGCGGCGGTGGCGTTGCTGGTTTCGGTGGTCACTCGAAGAGCCTTCGAGCACAGTGAGGACGAACGAACGGCGGCGCTCGTCACGCAGTTTCATCGCGAATTCAACCGCCAAGGCGACCTTGTTGCGCGATCCGTGGAGACCATTGCTTCCTCAGAAGCGGTGACCCGCATGGCCTTGGCATTGAACCGCGCCTCCCCTGATGCGGGTCCCTATTTTGAGTTAGCGAGGACGATCGGGGAGAATAATCAACTCGACTTTCTGGAGTTTGTCGAGAGTGATGGAACCATTGCGTCCTCCGCGCAATGGCCGTCGAAATTTGGATACCGGGACAACGCCATTGATGGCTTCAGCGTAGTCGCTGACCGCGGAGCATTTCTAAAGCAGGAGGACCTTCCGGATGGACCAACCCTCGGGTTGTTCGCCGTGCGTCCGATACGCGCGGGGGAGCGTCCGGTTTACGTGATCGGCGGACGCCGTCTCGACAAAACTTTTCTTTCCGGCCTCGACCTGCCGGTGGGAATGCGTGTGCTGCTTTATCAGAATCGCGGCGAGCGCTTCTCGCCCGAGTTCTTAGTTGACGCTGGGACGGATTCGGCGGAGAGCAAACGTCCGGCCGAAAAGCTGGAGCCTATGGTCGATGCCGTGCGCCAGTCCAAACAGGAGACGTCGCGTCTGGTGCAGTGGTCCGAAGACCCGGCTGCGGACGAAGTGCTCCACGCGATCCCGCTGCTCGGTGCGGGTAATGAGCGAGAGCATTCTCTGCTGGCGATCCTCCTGATCGGCAATTCCCGGCGCACCTATGTGGAGTTGATGCGCCGTATTCGCTCGGCCGCGATCATGGTTGCCGGCGGCGGCGTTGCGCTCGCCATCCTTCTGAGCACTTGGGCAGCGGCGCGCGTTACGCGTCCCGTTGAGCAACTGGCATATGCGGCGCAAGAGGTCGCCCAAGGCAATTGGTATGTGCGAGTCGATGTAACTGGCGACGATGAGTTGGGACAACTGGCGGATTCATTCAACCGCATGACTACTGAGCTACTTGGGCAGAGGGAGCGCCTGGTGCAGGCCGAGCGCGTGGCAGCATGGCGCGAGCTGGCACGCCGGCTGGCACATGAATTGAAGAATCCGCTGTTTCCATTGCAGCTTACGGTGGAGAATCTGGTGCGGGCGCGCCAGCAAACTCCGGAGCAGTTCGACGAGGTTTTCCTGGAAGGTTCGAAAACATTGCTGGCGGAGATCGCAAATCTGAAAGGCATCATCGCACGGTTCAGCGAGTTCTCGCAGATGCCGCAGCCGCGTTTGGAGCGCGTGCCATTGAATGATGTGATTCACGGTGTGATGCAACTCTTTCAGGTGCAACTGGACACCCCCGGACGTGCGAAGATCAATTGTGAGTTGCAACTGGCTTTGAACCTGCCGCCGGTCGCCGCGGATTCGGAGTTGTTGCATCGCGCAATTTCAAACCTCGTGCTGAATGCTCTGGATGCGATGCCGCAAGGAGGAACCCTGACATTACGCACGCGAGAAGAAGGCAGCAGGATCCTGATCGATGTCGCGGATACGGGATTAGGATTGACCCCAGAACAGTGTGACCAAATTTTTACTCCTTATTATACGAGCAAGCCACACGGTTCCGGCCTTGGGCTAGCCATTGTCCAGTCGGTGATAAGCGATCATGGCGGCAGAGTCCGCGTCCAGAGTGAACCGGGACGGGGAACAACGTTTGTGATCGAGTTGCCCGCGGCCGCGACTTAGCGCGGGATGCAGCCTAGAGCACATCAGGGAGCGAGGTGAGGTGCCAACAAAAGCACATCTGCTGATTGTGGATGATGAAGCGAATACGCTGGCTTCGCTGTCGCGAGCCTTCCGGCTGGCGGGACACGAGGCCATCGTGTGCGACAACGCGGCCAAAGCGCTGGAACTCGCTAAGGCGCAACATTTTAGTCTGATCTTGTCGGATCTTGTGATGCCAGGAAAAGGCGGCCTTGCGCTGCTGGAAGAGCTGAAAGCGCAGGGAGTGACGACACCCGTCGTGGTGATGTCAGGGCAGGGAGACATCGAAACAGCAGTGCGGGCGACGCGGCTGGGCGCGCTCGACTTTCTGGAGAAACCAATCTCCACCGAAAAACTCTTGCTCACGGTCGAGAATGCCCTGAAGCTGCAACGGCTGGAAAGCGAGAATCGTCAGCTCAGGCAGCGGCTCGGCAAGCACGAAATTGTCTGGCAGGGCGCAGCCATGCAGCGCGTGATGGCTCAAGTCGAGCGCGTGGCCCCCACTGAGACCCGTGTTTGCATCCTGGGAGAAACCGGCACCGGGAAGGAATTAGTCGCACGCACGATTCACGAACGTAGCCTGCGCAGCGGTGGCGCATTCGTAACGCTAAATTGCGCGGCCGTTCCCGCGGAGCTGATCGAATCGGAACTGTTCGGACACGAAAAAGGATCATTCACCGGAGCGGCCGGTCGCCACATCGGAAAATTTGAGCAGGCTGATCACGGCACAATCTTCCTCGATGAAATCGGCGATATGCCGCTGGCCATGCAGGCCAAGCTGCTCCGTGTGCTCGAAGAAGGAGAGGTCGAGCGCATCGGCGGCGATCGACCGGTGACCGTCGATGTCCGAGTGGTGGTGGCAACCCATCGCGATCTGCAAGCTCGCGTCCGCGAAGAAAAATTCCGTCAAGACTTGTTTCACCGGATTTATGTCTTCCCGCTGGTGTTGCCGCCGTTGCGTGAGCGGCGAGAAGATATTCCGCTGCTGGTCGAGCATTTTGCCGCGCAAGTGAGTGCTCAGAACGGGTGGAAGCCGCTTCCGTTTTCCGCCATGGCGCTGGATGCGCTGCAAGCGTTCTCATGGCCTGGGAATGTGCGGGAACTACGCAACATGGTCGAAAGGCTGATGCTGCTGGCCACCGACAATCAAGTCGATCTCGCCACCGTGGAGCTGGCGGTGCCCACGGGGAGCAGCGCTGCGTCATCTTCTATATCGTCGTCTTCTATATTATCGTCGGGGCCACTCTCCGATCGCGTGGATGCCTTTGAACGCGAGGTGATACTAGCGGAGTTGAAGCGCAGCCATTCGAACGTAAGTGCGGCGGCAAAATCGCTGGGGCTGGAGCGAAGCCATCTTTACAAGAAAGCGGAGCAGTTAGGGATCGATCTGCGCGCTGTACGGCGCGAAACCGAATCGTCCGAATAAGCCGACGTAGAAAATAATTTCGCATTCCAGACAACTATTCAGGAGAGAGCGTTGATCGCAACAGCGCATCGTTTGATCGTCTGTTTTTTCTTCGTTTCGGTTACTTCTCTTATTTACATATCCACGACCGTTCGGGCCAGCGAGCCGCCTTCTCCTCCGGCGTATGGGGTTCGCATGGAGCAGACCTGGATTCCGATGATGGATGGCGTCAGGTTGGCGGCAACGCTCTACATGCCCGATGGAGCGAATCCGAAAGACAAGTTCCCTGCCCTCCTGGAATATCTGCCGTACCGCAAAGACGATGGCACGGCAGCCGGGGATTTTCCTAAGCACGCCTATTTTGCGCGCCGCGGGTACGTGAGCGTACGTGTAGATATTCGAGGCTTTGGAGCAAGCGAAGGCGCTCCGCCGGAGCGTGAATATTCCGAACAAGAGCAACGGGATGGCGAGCAGGTAATCGCATGGCTGGGTCATCAGCGATGGTCGAACGGAAACGTCGGCATGTTCGGCATTTCGTGGGGCGGTTTCACAGCGTTGCAGATGGCGATGCGACATGCGCCGGGATTGAAAGCAATTCTTGCCGTAGATGCGACGGCGGAGTTGTTTCACGACGATGTTCATTACATCGATGGCATCGCGCACATCGATGAGTTCGAGTTGAACATGGATATGGCCGAGGGATGGACAGGCGCTCCCGACTATACGCTCGACGAAAAGGTATTGGGCCCGCGCTTCGACACGCCGCCGTGGTCGCTGCTTTATCTAAAGCATCAGCATGATGGGCCATTCTGGCGAGATCGCGTGCGGCCACTGAAAGAGATCACAATTCCCAGTTTTCTAATCGGAGGCCTGCTCGATGGTTATCGCGACAACGTGACCGACATGCTGATACAGGCGAGCGGCCCAGTGAAGGCGATCGTTGGACCGTGGAACCATACGTTTCCGAACGATGCCGTTCCGGGTCCGCAGATCGAATGGCGTAACCAGGCGGTGCGCTGGTTTGATCATTGGCTCAAAGGTCGCGACACGGGCGTCGAGCACGATCCACGGCTGGTCATTTATATGCAGCACTGGCATCCTCCCGATCCCACTCTGGAAAATGTACCCGGCGAATGGAGGCAGGAAGACTCGTGGCCACCGAAAGATGCGCGGGCATTAACCTTTTTTCTACAGCCGAATCATTCACTGGCCGAGACTGCGGCACAGCGCGATACGCATCAGCTCAAGTACGTTCCGTCTATCGGGGTTGAAGCGGGATTCTGGTGGGGCGAGTTGTTGAGCGATGTGCGCCCAGTGGACGCCTTCAGCTTGGTGTACGATTCGGCGCCACTGGCAGAGGATTTCGCCGTCCTGGGACGGCCGCAGGCATTGCTGCGAGCCTCTGCTACTGCTCCGCTCGCAGACTGGTTTGCGCGCTTATCCGATGTAGCGCCCGACGGAAGGGTTACGCAGATCACCGGAGCTGGGATTAACGGAGCGCAGCGCTACTCGATGAGCGAACCAAAAGATCTCGAACCCGGCAAAGTTTATCCACTCGATATCGAGATGCATTTGACCTCGTGGGTATTTCCCAAAGGTCACCGAATTCGTGTGGCGATCTCGAATGCATTGTGGCCGATGATGCTGCCCACTCCTTACTCGATGACGACTTCTCTGGAACTCGGAGGCGGCGGCGGCTCGCGGATTGTCTTGCCGGTTGTGCCCGAGCAAGGAATATCGCCGCCTGCGTTTTCGCCGCCCGAACCTTCTGAAGAGAGAACTGACGTTAAGACCGAAGGATTTCCCTGGCCGGGTGAGTGGACGGTGGAGCGCGACGAGGCTCGACACACGACGACCGTTCACTGGAAAGGAAAGGAAGGAAGCCAGTATCCGTGGGGCACAGAAGCGGATTATGAAAACCTGACCTACGAGGCCGACGATGCGCATCCTGAAACCAGCTCCGTGCGGGGCGAAGCGGAGACCGTCTTCGCACTTAAGAATCGCACGTTAACATGGCGCGGACATTTGCTGGTTACCACCGATCAGACGAACTTTTATTACAAATACACTCGCGAGTTACTCAAAGACGGCACCATGATCAAGTCGAAGACGTGGCAAGAAACGATTGCCCGGGATCATCAGTGAGCAGTGCCGGCCCGGACAGCTCGAAAATCCCTCGCTTCGCCCGGGATGACAAGTCTAACCTTTGGTCCGCGTCGTCGAAACTGCCTAATCTGCGGCGGCGATCGAGCAACCCATGTCACGCTTCAAGTCAGCGGCGAGCAGGCGGTGAAATAATTGCTCTCCCGCCTCTCGGCGCACAGAAAGCCTTCCCGCGCGATAGGCTCGCGATTTCAGGCCCCGCTGCACGTCTTCGCAGATGCCGAGATCTTCCTCTTGCACCCGATTGCCCACGTTCACCGACTGCTCGTTGTATTCCCGATTTGCATCGCTGATATCGCGAAAATAAAAATCGAAGATCACGGTGCAATGATCAACGTCGACCGGAATCACGAGATTCGTGTCCATATATCCGTCGTAGCAATTGATCATCAAGTTGGGGTGCTGCCAGAAATACCAGGCACGGTCTCCCTTACGCGCCGCTCCCGTAGCAGCATCCTCGGCGGAGGCAACCATTGGGCTCGATTGCAGGCAGTAACGGTCTTCGTTCTCAATGGTGTACTGCTTGTAATCAAGAACAGAATTCAAACCCTTGTGCAGATGCGGAACGTGGTAACCGCCGTCGAGATAATTGTCCACGAAGACTTTCCAGTTGCAATTTATGTTGTAGGTGCGGCGGTCGAAGTAGTGAAGCTTGCTGATACCAAGCGGCGCAACGCGCGGCACGAGGCCGCCGAGAAAGTCGGTGAGCGGAGCCGCGTGCTGATCAAGATTGATGAAGACGAAGCACTCCCAGGTATCGACTCGAATCGGAACAAGGCCATTCTGCGCCCGATCGAAATTCTCGACACCGTCGAACTCCGGCATACCTTTGAGCGAGCCATCGAGGCCGTAGTTCCATCCATGGTACGGGCAATGCAAAAGAGAGGCTTGGCCGCAAGGTTGAGTCACGACGGCCGCGGCGTGGTGACGGCAAACATTGTAGAAGGCACGCAGAACGTCATCATTTCCCCGCACGACCACGATTGGCTCACCCGCGACGGTGGTGGACACAAACTGTCCCGGCACCTTTACCTGTTCCGTGCGGGCCACGAGCTGCCACGTCTTGCTGAAGACGCTCAAGCGTTCGAGTTCGGCGATGCGAGCGTCGACATACCAGGCCGAGGGAATAGTTGAGGCCCGCTCGAGAGGAGCATGATCATCGTAACTGGAAAGGATTTGCTCGATAGATAATTGCATGGCCTGGGATTTTCTCAGTCTTACTTTGCACTATCCGCGGATCGGCTACGACGTCTTTGGTTTTGCTACCAGATTAGCCGTGGCGACCTTCCGCCGCCCATTACCGGAGCGAACTGGAGCCTCGGAAGCGGCGCCCACTGCACGCCGCAAGACTGCGAGAAATTGAAGAATCCGTGCTTCTTTTTTTTCCGGCAGTTCGCCCTGCCGCCGAAACAAGCCGGGATCGAGTTCGGCGGTAAGCAACGCGTCCTGAAATCGCTCCATGGTCCAGTCCAAAATGGAGACGATCATTTCGATATCCATGTCGTGGCGCAATTCGCCACGACCCAAACCGAAGCGCACGAAGACGACTGTGCCGTAAGGATCTTCCGCAATAAGAAAGCGATTAATTTCACGCTTCAAAGCAAGATCAGTTCCATAGTTGCCGAGTAGCGCGATGCGGTAGGGAATCCAATCTTCGTGCAGCATATGTTCGGTGCGGCCCAGCCAATAATGAAGAACGTCGAAGAAGCCGGCGGCGCGTACTTCGGCGGGCGCATCCAGATATTTCGGAAAAGAACGCACAGCCCGTTTGTAGACTTCGAAGAATAAGCCGTCCTTGCTGCCGAAGTGCTGAAAGATCGAACCTTTTGCGATGCCCAGCGCGGCTGCCATATCGCCGACGCGAGCGGCATCGTATCCATTTTCGGCGAAGTGTTGCATGGCAGCATCGACGATTCGCGAGCGCTTGGCCGCCGATCGCGGCCTCGGTGCGTGCTGCCGCGAATTGCGCGCCGCCTCCATGAGATTCGTAGCGATTCCATTCATTGAGTGACTCCAGGTCACGGAAGCATATCGGAGACCGTTCTAATATTCAACTTCATTCTTACGGCCCTACGTAGTAACGTAAGGGGGCCGGAATGGTATAGCGTGACCACAAGTCAATTCTCGGTGAAGCAGACTGCGAATTCCATTTACGATGCGATCATAATTGGCGCCGGCCACAACGGCTTGACTGCGGCCGCCTATCTTGCGCAGGCAGGTCTTTCCACACTCGTGCTGGAGCGTCGCAAAATTGTCGGCGGATGTTGCGTAACCGAAGAGATCGCTCCGGGCTGCCGCGTTTCCACCACATCTTACATCGCCAGCATGCTCCGCCCAGAAATTATTACCGAGCTGCGATTGCCCGACTATGGCTTGCGCATGATTCCCTGCGATCCTGCGATTCAGGTTCCATTCCCTGATGGACATGTGGTTTCCTGGTGGGTTGATCGAGAGCGTGCGAAAGTTGAATTTGGAAAACTCTCCCTCAAGGATGCTGCGCGCTTTGTCGAAATCGACGATCAACTGAAGAAACTGGCCCGTTATCTGCAGCCGTTTTTCATGGAGCCGCCGCCAGAACTGGATACGTCATCCATCTCCGGTTGGAGCGACCTGTTCCGCACAGGCAAACGGTTTCGCGGAATTTCGAGCGCAGAGATCGCGCAATTGATTTCGTTTCTCACCGGAAGCCTTGGAGAGTTTCTCGATCACAACTATGAATCCGACAAAATGAAAACGATGTTCCTGGCCAACAACGTGTACGGCAAGCATGGTGGGCCATACCAGCCAGGGACGGCGATCGGACTACTCTTTCATTTGTTGAGCGGCGGAGAACACGAACTGCAGGGCTTCTACGGGCATGTCATGGGAGGGATGGGATCAATCACGCAGGCATTGGCGGCGGTGGGAAAAAAGCTTGGCGCAGAGATTCGACCTTCGTCGGCGGTAGCACAGATCGACGTGCGCAACGGACGTGCGCACAGCGTTGTGCTGGAAGACGGCAGCGAAGTGCGAGGACGAATGATTCTTTCGAATGCCGATCCCAAGCGGACATTTTTGAAGATGGTCGCGCCGCACGAACTGCCGGGAGATTTTCTGTCTGCCGTGCGGGGCATCAAGATGGCTGGTCCCTGCGCGAAGGTCAATATGGTGCTGGCAGAAGAGCCACACTTCACAGGAACGTCGCCGCAGGCTACACCCCTCGAGCGCACGTTTTACACCCTGGTTCCGTCGCTCGAGTTCGCGGAGCGGTGCTATGACATCGCGAAGTTTGGTGAAATTCCCGAAGAGCTGTGGGTCGATTGCGTCGTTTCATCGAATGCCGACGCTTCTCTCGCGCCACCGGGAAAGCACATCCTGACCTGCTTCGTGCAATACGTTCCCTACAAACTGCGCGAAGGCAATTGGGATGAAAAGAGGGAGTTGCTTGGCGACCTTGTAGTCAGAAAGATTGCCGAGTACGCTCCGAACGTCCCGGGCGCAATTGTGACGCGTCATGTGCTTACGCCGCTTGACTTGGAGCGCACCTATGGATTGACCGAGGGCAACATTTTCCATGGCGACTTGCGGCTGGAGCAGCTCTTCTTCATGCGGCCAGTGCCGGGCTGGGCTCAGTATCGTACCCCGGTTCGCGGCCTTTATCTGTGTGGAGCGGGAGCTCACCCCGGCGGGGGCGTCACAGGTGCACCGGGGTGGAATGCGGCTCACCAGGCGTTGCGCGATTGGAAAAGAGGTTGGTTCAAACAGTCGGCGTGAGTTCGCACTCGGATGCGAACATCTCGAAACGAGATCGCTGACAAAAGCAAATGTTCGACGATCAGGAGAGAGCATGAAAAAGAAAGGCATTCTGCAAAGACTGAAGGACGGCCCGGTACTGGGCGACGGCGGATATCTGCTAGAACTGGAAAAGCGCGGATGGGTGCGCGCTGGTCCGTTCACACCAGAAGTAGTGTTGACGCATCCCGAGGCACTCCGCGAATTGCACGCCGAGTTTCGCGAAGCTGGCTCTGAGGTGCTTCAGGCGCTTACGTTCTATGCGAGTCGCGACAAATTGGCGACGGTCGGCCTCGAGGATCGCTTGCAGGATTTGAATCGAGCAGCCGTCCGCATTGCGCGCGAGGTCGCCGGGGATCGCTGCCTGGTTGCGGGAAACCTGAGTCTGACTTGGATGTACGAACCTGGCAGTGCCTCCGCAGCCGACCGCGTGCGAAAGACCTTTGACGAGCAGCTCGCCGTACAAGTCGAAGAAGGCGTCGATTTCATCATCGGTGAAACTTTCTCGTTTCTCGGAGAGGCGTTGATCGCGGTTGAGCGCGCAAAGAAGACCGGTCTGCCCACGATGGTCACAATTTGTTTCGAAAATAAAGATGAAACCGCCGAGGGCAAGAGCGCCGCCGAAGCCGCTAAAGCGCTGTTCGATGCCGGCGCCGATATCGTTGGCATGAATTGTCTGCGGCCGCCGGAACATATTCTTGGTCCGATGGAACAAATGCGCAAGGCGGTATCGGGCTATTTGGCCTGTCAGCCAGTCGCCTACCGTACTCCCAAAGAGAAACCGGATTTCACCAGCTTGCCTGAATTTCCTTACGCCCTGGACCCGCTGCAGCTTACCCGGCGGGAAATGGGCAACTATGCGGCGCAAGCTCGCGACATCGGCATCAACTTCATCGGATCCTGTTGTGGCACGGTAGCCATGCACATCCGCGAGATGGCTCGTGTGCTCGGAAAATTACCTGAGGATTCACGCACCTGGAAGAAAGGTGGCGCCAAACCGATGTCGGCCTACGAATACTACGATCATGACAAACTAAAAACGGGCAGTCGAGTATAGCTTCAGGGACGTAGATTTGAAATAACGAGCAGGCTCAACACGAGCCTGCTCGATTTATCTGCGGCCGAATTAACTGGCGTTGCGTAACTGCGTCTCCTCTACCCTTACGAGAGGTTCATCTACCAGGTGTTGACTGAGGAACCAGACCTGCAGCTCGTTAGTTCGCAGAACATCGCTCACTACCAGATCGTTTGTGCCATCGTCACCGAGCTGGTCCGCTCGTTTCGCCAACTCCCGGCAATGGCCGATGATGATCTGATGTGCATCCAGCAACCGCGAAAGCTGCACCGGCACTTCTTCCCTGCCCTTTGGCGGACGCTCGATCCGCGTCGTCTCGGCGACATCAGCTGCCATTGCAATTGAGATCCCGCCGAGAAGCTGAACTCTTTCGGCGATGGTGTCCACAAGCTCCGACTGCTCGTCATGGTGCTTATCGAACAACAGATGCAGCTGATAAAAGGTGGGTCCCGCAACCTGCCAATGCGATTTCTTATAGAGATCGCGGAGCGTCATCGTGTCGGCTAACATCAGGTTGAGTTGCTCCGTCATTTCCAGACGAACCGGCTCCTCAAGGTCGAGCGGCAACTGATGGGAGACGGTTCCATATGCTTGAATTTCAGCAGCCCGCTGATGAAGATGGGGTTGCGCGCTCACTTTTCCCCGCTCACTTGCGGGAGCCTTTGTGCTGAGATCCTTCTTGGCCATAATTGATGTTCTCCTTGCTGCGCACTTTTCAAGACCACGGATTCACCTAAACCTCGGCTGTTCTTGAGATGCCCGTGCCGCACCTTTGGATGCGGCGATGCGTGACGGAGCTTTGGGTTCAAACGAAGTTGCTCGTGTTTGAACGCAGTCGCGCGATCATCGCAACGGTTGCACCTGGCAATCGAATCTCCTATGGGGCTCAACATCGCCGGCGCAAAGCTTCAAGTTTGACGATGTCGCGCACATTAATTATGATCGAACTGCGGGGTGGAGCAGTCTGGTAGCTCGTTGGGCTCATAACCCAAAGGTCGGTGGT
>DAIUEW010000049.1:0-47225 GCA_036844925.1 Candidatus Sulfotelmatobacter sp. | reverse complement strand
ATCCAAACCAGATTTGCACCCACCGCCCCCGCAATCAAGAGCCAGTTCATGATGTGGAAAAGAGCAAAAAATAGGAACACGTAAGGCAGAAAGCAGCGCCGGATGATGAACTCAGTATGTCGCCCGAGATACAAGAAAGGGTTCGAACTGCGACTGTCGGCCTTTTTGTGCCAAAGAGCCAAATATTGTTCGGGACGTCCGCTGGCCAACTGTTGACGCTGCAGTCCGGTCGTGAGGAAACTAGCAAGCGCGCCGAAAAGCAGGAGACCACCCCATAGTAAATAGCTTCGGTTGCCGGTGGTTCTCACGAGCCCGATCGTCAAGCCCGCGAAGATGAATACGTAATAAAGATTGTCACACATCGTCTCTAACCAGCAGCCGAAATCGGATTCCTGAAGCTTCAAGCGAGCGACCTCACCGTCGCATCCATCGAGAACGCTCGACAACCATCCCAGCACGGCGCCCGTCAACATATTCCAGTAGCCGCCCAGGGCCAGAAAGGCCCCAGCCGCGAAGCTCACACCCAAGGTGAACAGGCTAACCATGTTGGGCGTGATCGGGAATGAGATGATCTGGCGGCTAATCGGTATAGATAGTTTGCGGTTCATTCTCGCAAAGATGCCGTCTGTGGGCTTCACAAGCCAGCCGTTCAGTTTCTCCTCCGCCGACAGGCGTTGCTGCTCGCTGAGAACACATTGCCATTTTTCTTCCGCCACCGATTCGCTCACAACGGAATGAGTCAGAATGACCCAGGCAAGCACATCGGCAATAGAGCTGGCGATTGCAGGACGGGTGCGGGCAAAGTCGATCACTATGTCTCGTGAGAGCGCGCAGATGCCCACCAACTCGTCACCGGTCTTGAGTGCCAAAGCATCACTTTCTCGGCTCCATTCGGCTGCATGCCGATGGAGCGAAGGATGATAGGTATTGTCGCCGGCGATTAGTACCAGATGTCCTTCCGATTCTGAAGCTAGCCGCCCTAACAAGGAAGGTAGAGACACTAGCCCAGGGTTGAACTCACACCACTCGACGCTGCCGGGAATACGTCCGGTTTGCAGCAGCTCGTCCCGCAAGCAGAGGCCTTTTGCCACGTCGATAATAACAACGATCCGCGAGGCGCCGGCTTTATGCGCTCCCAGGATGCTTCGCAGCAAGATGGGAAGAGCACCGACCTCGGGCATTGATGAACCGAACCCGAAAGCATCTAGGTCGTTTGCAAAAATAACTGCAGTGTGAGAGCGACTGATCGACTTGCTATTTGTTAGCTGCTGGTTTTGTAACACTGGTTCAGGCCCAATTCGCATAAATGTCCTCATCGCGTTCGATGGCACTGCTTTGTTCTTTCGGTTTCGCCAACATGACCAGGCATAGGCCGCCGACCATCGCCCAGAATATGGCGCGCAAACGTCGGGTGAATGCCAGAGTCAATCCGGCAGCTCCGCTGAGGCCAAACATCTTCACGATCAGCATGTTCCCGCCCTCGTAGGTTCCGATGTTTCCTGGGTTGAACGTGCCAGCAATGTTCACCAGCTTGGTCAAAGCCTCAATTGCGAGGGCGCCGAACAAAGTGACCTTCGCGGCCATGAGCCACAAGATCAAATAGACCTCAAACACTGCGGCGCCGTGGCATGCCAAGTTAAGAACGAAGCTGGCCCAAAATGACCCAGGTGTCCTGTGATAAAAGTCGAGCAGATTGTTCTCGACCGAATGAATCAGCAAACGCTCGCGTTCGATCCAGACGCGGAAATACCGGGCTCGGCCCAGGATCTCTGCAGTCCCCGATAGCACGGGCCAGCGTTTTCTAACTGCAACTGCGGCTACTATGACGACACCCAGAAGAATGCAGACAAACACGCCCGCGTAAAATGCCAGTGTGTGCGGCATTGGTAAGACGATCAGCACTGCCAGCAGACCGACGATGCTCACTACTGCAGCGCTGATGATGAAGAATGCGCGGTCGATGGTTACTGACGAGATCCCGCGAGCGAGGGGCATTCGCGGACCCAGTAGCGACACTCGCAGCCCTTCACCAAACATCTGCGCCAGTCCACCGAACTGACCAACTGCTTCGGAGGCGAGCCGCAGCCCGAGCATACGCGCGAACGAGACATGGCACTTTTCGTCGAGCAGTGTGAGCCGCCAAGCCCAAGTCTTCACAATATGGGCTACTGAACCCCAAGCCATTACCAGGACCGATCCCCATCCCAGCGTCGCCATGCTCGCAAGGAGCTTGGCAGGGCCGGCTCGGTGGATAAGATAGACAAACAGCAGAATGCCGAAGGCCCCTGCTAGCAGCCTCAGGGGCGTTTTCGCTTTTTCCACGGTGCTAGACACGCGCGACACTCTCGATCATCGGTTCGTGGCAGAAAGGTCCATTAAATACGCCCTCGGCGTACGCGAGTGCTTCCGGTGTATCCAGGTCTTGCCATTGGCCTTCGCCGATCTCCAAAGCATGCAGTCGCCGCTCCCGGGCCAACTGTCGCATACCATCGGACAACGAACAGTTTCCGTCCTTGGTTGCCGATTCGAGCCGGTCAAACAGGGCAGGGCTGCACAGAAACATTCCGGTGTCCAGCGCATCGTAATGCGCAATGTCCTTGCCGATATCCACAATATGCTCTCCGTTGCGCCGAACCTTGGTTGCATCGTCAAGATCAAAAATGCGATCAATGTTGGGATCGACCGCGAGAATGACCTCATCCGATGCGAGGGGCCGTTGCAGGAGCGCCCTGGCATTTTCCGGTTCAAAGATGTGGTCCGCCATCAGCAACAGAAAATTGTCTTGGATTTCATTTCTGGCCTTCAACGCCGAGATACCATTGGCTTTGTGATAATCCGGATTTTCCACGAGGGTCACAGATACTCCGAGGGAGCGACTTTCGAGCCAGCTCCGAATTAGGTCGGAGCGATATCCTACGACAATCACAAACCTGTCGATGCCGGCTTCGTGTGCCCCGCGAATAACGTGTTCGAGAATGGGTTTGCCGCGAAAGTCGACTAGCGGCTTTGGAAGGCCACCCGACACCGCCCGGATGCGTGTCCCGTTACCGGCAGCAAGAATGAGACATTGGTTCACTGGTTTCATAGGCCATCCTTCTTCGCAAGCAAACTCTTAACCATCTCAATCGCCAACAAATGGCTCCAATCAGGGCTCACTTGAGCCACAGCCGAAGTGCTACAAGAAAAACCGGCGACTCCAAAAGAAATGCAAACATGACTCCACGCCACAATTTGTTCGGAGAAGCCGACCATTCGCAGGCCTGAGAAACAATCAGTTCAGGCTCGGAGGGCGAAGGATTTAGGGTTTCGCAACTTTGCCCATTCCAGGTACTCTGTATGTTCTGCGTCATAACTAGAATCCAAAGACAAACTTTCCTCTGAACGTGCGAACCGCGCTGTTGAAGAACTGGCCGAAGCGGTAGCTGTCCAAATCATTTTGTACGTCGCGATAGTCGGCATGATTAAAGAGGTTGAACACTCCCAGACCCACTTTTATGTTGTGCTCTTTACCGCGTATCGGCAGCCTGAATTCCTTGAGCACCTGAACATCGACCGAATCGAAACGCGGGAATCTGTCTTCATTGCGTGGACCGACAAAGTCGCGCTCCTGGTTCACGACAGAGTAAGGAAATCCGGTGTGAGTGTCCCAGACAGGCATTACAGTCATCTTCCACGGACCACGAAACTCTCCCCAGGCCAGAAAGCGATTGGGCGCGTCGAAGGACAAGGGCCCGCGAGAGTTCGGTTGGATCACGGCCTGTGGGTCGTTTCCGAAGAACTGATTGAAGTCGTTGAGGTCGCCAGTGGCCTTCGACCGCACGTAAGAGGCATTCAGAGTTTGTCGGTGTATCTTGTATTCGACAGTGATCTGAAACTCGCGATAAAAATCCCTCCCAGAACCGGCCAACGACAGGAAGCTGTCCCCGGCCATTGTTTCGGGATTTAGGACCAAGTTATCAACGGTGTTTCGCTGTTGATAAGCCACCCGGAGCAGCAGGTTCTCTAGTACCTGGCGGTCCACTTCCACATTCCAACCCTCGCTTCGTGGGTTCTTCAATCCGCCAGTAATCACATTGGAGTATGGGACTGAAGAAGTCACCTTACCTGCTGGATCAAGAGTGAGGACTGTGCGATCCGCAAACCTGGGGAAGGCTGGGGCATTCAACGGTACCCGGTCGTAAAACAATCGCGCTCCAGCCTTTAGCAGAGTTCTGCGATCACTTGTCAATGCGAGCGTCAACCCGGCACGAGGAGCGGCGTGGGTGGCATCGGTGACCGAGTCGGTGTCGAACCGCAAGCCGAAATCGAATGTCAAGCGTTGGAACACGGTCCAGTGGTCGCCAACAAACCAGGCGAACTCACTCTGGTTGACAGAAAACTGATTGGGCGCGCCAAAGTTGATTTGTTCGAGTGTCGAACCTGCCGTGCCGACGATCGACACCGGGAGGAACTGCTGACGTCCATCGTACGAGCTGTGAGAGAAGTCAAAGCCAACCTTTAGTTCGTGGTCGCCCAGAAAATGCTTTGGGCTGAAATGGTAGATCTCCTGCCATTCGACTCGACGCGCATCTCGATTTTGCCGATTAAAGAAGCCACCTTCCGTGGTTTCGACCAGCATCCGATATGGAGCTTGACTGTTGGGAAATGTGTCAGCATCAAACTCTTCGTAAGCGAACTGCGAGGAAAGCAGAGCAGCCGATTCTGAAACGTAGCTGTGTTGTGCGGAAATCTGATCTCCACGCTGATGCAAGTTTGTGGTCGATGGCTGTGGGTTGAACGTATTCAGCCCGAGGTAGTCAAACTGCTGCGGGAAAACGGCAACCGACAGAGTGGCGGTTTGTCGGGCGCTAATCTTCAAGTCGAATTGGCTGAAAGAATCAAAGCTCTCGAGTGTTGTGTCACGTTGCAGCGGAGGCAGACTCTCAACCGGCGTGCGGACGAAACGGTATTCCAGAGACTGGGTGAACGCGAGCCTGTCTTTTATCAGCGGCCCGGTTATGGTAGTCCGCGGAGTGAACGCTCCGATTCCAACGATGTGACCATCCCGGTCTCTAGCTCGGGGAACGAGGTTCTGTATCGAGAAGTGAAACTTGTCGAAGTCACTGGTGCGAGTTTCGACACTCGAAACTGCTCCGGTGAACCTTCCATATTCGGGGTCGTAAGGGTTGGAAATCACCTGAACGGATGAGACCACATCTATCGGCAAGCTGATGGCTTGGCCGCCAGTTGCCGGATCGGTGACATTCGTTGAATTCACCAGCCAGCCAGCCTGCGTAGCCTGGGCGCCTTTCATATTGATCCGGCCGTCCGGTCCCCGGACCACTCCGGGGACGAGCGGAAGCAGGTCTTCGATTTTCTCGTTTTGATTGGGCGCTTCTTGCACGATCGGTCCGCCGATCGTGTTTTTCTGTGCGGATTCTTCACTCAGCGGAGGCTCATTCGCGGCAACGGTTACTGTGCTCGCGACAGTTGCCATACCGAGTTCGATCGGCGCGATGGAAGTTGTTCCCGGCTTCACTTCGACGGTTAGCGTTGTATTAAGACCAGGAGCACTTGCTTCGATGTCATAAATTCCTGGGGGAAGGCCATCAATCGCAAATGCTCCCCGTGCGTCCGACTGGGTTTCCTTATTTATGGGCCCGTGAAGGACGATGCGTGCGTCTGGCAAAACGGCAGGTTCTCCGTTTTGAGTCTTAGTGACAACCGCACCGCGAATTGATCCTGGAGTAGCAGGTTTGCCCTCGGCAAAACAACCGACAAGGAGCACCAGAGTCGAGAAAACAATAAGAAGAATTTTTCTCACGAATGTGCCCCCTCAAGCCGAGAGCAGTTGCAATGAGGCGACCAAACGACGAACCAGCTCGTGTGGAGTGACACAAACCGTTGAAGGAACGGTGGGTTGAGAGAGTTGAGCCAGAAAATTCGCAATCCGGATCCGAGGTTGCCAGAGCGCGACGAACTTGGCAGGTGGCGAAGTCTTGACAGCCTTTACCTCGCTGGCAGCGGAACGCGCTGCCAGCCCGGTCAAGACACTTACGCCCGTTACAAGCGGTTTGCTGCGATCCCACGAAATAGGTTAGCGGGGTCCTACTCAAAAGTGGTAGTGGAGCGTGACTTCATCATGTAAGCGAAAAAGCACTCGATTATGTAAAACAAAATCGTTCTATCTAGGGTTGAATGCAAATCAATCCTGGTGCATCCTCGTGACATTCGAGTGAGGAGCTAATCATGAGCGCGGTTGAATTTGGTCTGACATCACAAACACCTTTTGTATACGCGGCCGGGCAGTTAACGTTGGCACATACTTCGACAGCCCTGGAATCGTTGGCCGCACGCTACGAAGCGCTGGCGCAGATCTCCAGGTCGATTGCTTGGATGGATCCTGAGATTCTCTCGCGCGATCTTGTTAGTTTGTTCCAGCCATTGTTTCCATGCGACTTTGTGAACATCGTTATGTTCGACCAAGCCGACGGTGCCGGTAGCTGGAAATCTTATGGCGTCGAAGAGCTTGCGCCGCCGGAAATACCTGTCGAGGAAACCACGGTTTGGCCGGTGTACCAGGAGCAAAGGGCGCTCTGGGTTGTGGACTGGCAGGAGGATGAACGGCTGGCTGTGCGGAAAGAGGCGGAAAACGCAATGGGAGTGGAATATCGGTCGCTCTGTCGTCTACCACTGTGCGCGCCTCGCGGCTGTTTTGGAGTTCTCAGCATAGCTGGCTCGCGGCCTTACAGTTACTCTGAGCAGGATACCCGGTTCTTGTTGCTGGCCGCAGACCAGATCGCGCTGGGCCTGGCCAATTTGCTGCTGTATGCGGAAGTGCAGAAGCTGAAGTGCGAATTCGGCGAGCAGGAAGTCTTCGTCGAGGATGAGGCGCCGAGAGAGCCGTCGTTTGAAGGGGTCATCGGCAGAAGCCCTGCACTGCAACGTGTGCTGCGCGACGTTGAGGTCGTGGCGCCGACCGACTCCGGGGTGCTGATTCAGGGCGAAACCGGGACGGGAAAGGAACTGATCGCGCAAGCTATTCACAATCGCAGTGCCCGGCGCGATCGGCCATTTATCAAGGTGAATTGCGCAGCAATTCCCTCCGGGTTATTGGAGAGCGAGCTCTTCGGGCACGAGAAGGGCGCCTTTACCGGGGCCATCATGCGGAAACCTGGCCGGTTCGAGTTGGCCGATAAGGGAACCCTGTTCTTGGACGAAGTGGGAGATATTCCACTCGATCTGCAAGCGAAGCTGCTGCGCGTTCTGCAGGAGCATGAGTTTGAACGGCTGGGCAGCACCCGCACGCAGCAGGTGGATGTGCGCGTGATTGCGGCGACTCACCGCGACCTCAAACAGATGGTTGAAGAGGGCACATTCCGCAGCGACCTGTACTACCGGCTGCATGTGTTCCCGTTGATGGTTCCTCCCTTGCGCGATCGTCGCGATGACATACCAGTGATCGTCCGCCACTTTGTGGACAAATATGCCCGGCGCATGAATCGGCGCATCGAAACCATTCCGGCCCGGATCATGGAAGCACTGGCAAACTATCCCTGGCCGGGCAATGTGAGGGAGTTGCAGAATTTTGTTGAGCGGGCGGTGATTCTGTCACCCGGAACGTCCCTCCGCGCCCCACTGGAAGAACTGGAACAAGACACCATCCAAGCTTCAACTACGAGATTAAGCACCCTTGAAGAGATGGAACGCGAACACGTGCTGCGTGCCCTTCGGGAATCGAATTGGGTGACCGGTGGGCCTAACGGGGCAGCGGTCAGGCTGGGAATGAAACGCACCACGCTGGCCTATCGCATCCGCAAGTTGGGGATTCCGGTCCGGCCGCAGTGAGCAGTAAAGCCGATCGAAAGAAAATGTATTCGGTGAGTTAGAGGTGATTTATGTGGCGTATTAAGCACGACGGACTGACGCTGCACGAAGTATTGATCATGGCCTACATGAACATATTGGAAGCACAACGTCATCAAGCCCCTCAAGAGGTGGTATTGTCTTCCCTTCCACCGCAAGGACAAAGGTCGTTCAGCTTCAAAGCTGCACAATCCCGCGCCGTATAGCGATCGCGAGAGCGTGCGTGCGATTGCTAGCTCTCAACTTATCGCTGATGTGCTTGAGGTGAGAGTTCACTGTTTCTTCGGAGACCAGCAGGCTTTGGGAGATATCCCGGCTTCGATTTCCCGCTGCGAGTAACCGGAGCACCTCCACTTCACGTTCCGTCAGTGCTTCGTCGCCGAGATGCTCAGCAAGACATGCCGCCACGTCCGGTGCCAGGTGTTTTTTTCCGCCGTGCACCGTACGGACCGTTTCCGCCAAGTGCCTAGGCGGCATACTCTTGAATAGGTAAGAGCGCGCACCCTCTGTCAGAGCCCTCTGGATTTCGCCACTGCATTCGGAAGTCGAAAACATAATAATGCGTGCTTCCGGAAATCTCCTTAAGATCGCGATCATCGCGTCGATGCCACTCATGTCCGGAAGCCCAACGCCCATGAGAGTGACGTCGGGTTGGTGTTCACCAAAACCCTCGATCGCCTCGCTTCCGGTGGAGGCCTGGGCCACGACCCGCATGTCCGGCTGGCTGTTGATTACGGCAGCAATCCCCTCCCGTATGACCGGATGGTCATCCACACTGAAGACACGGATGTGCTTCGTGAGTCCCCCCACTTCTTCCGAATACCCACGATCCACTGGGTTTCGCTGTGGGAGTCTGTAGTCCTGATGACAGGTTGTTTCCTGACAAATGAACATGGTTTTCCCCATCCTTAGATTTAAGCCCATATCGGGAGCGAGCATGACGCTCTATTTACGCGTGCCTCCCTTCGGGTGTAAATGCAATGGCTGTGATTTAGGGGTGAAATAGGAGTGAATCCAGGAGGTGATTGATTCTTAAGGACTCTTCCGAGCATCCTTGATGCTGCTCTCAACTTTATTTCGACAATTCCGAGTCGCATTGGTACAGTCTCTTATTCTGTATTTTGCTTGCGGTTCCCATGAACACCCTTCCCTCAGCGCGCGTTCGATTCGGAGCCTTTGAGCTCGACCTCAGCACTGGCGAACTACGATCAATTGAGGCGCCCGATCCTAACCATAAGGTTCTCCTCAGAGAACAAGTGTTTCAGGTTTTGCGGATGCTCCTCGAACGTGAGGGCAAGATTGTCACCCGCGAGGAAATCAAGAGCAGGCTATGGCCGAACGATACAGTTGTGGATTTCGACCATAGCATCAACGCGGCGATCAAGACCCTACGCCGTGCCCTAGGGGATTCCGCGGACAACCCTCGGTATATCGAGACCTTGGCGCGGCGTGGCTATCGATTGATGCTGACCATCGAATACCTGGAGTCGGCGCCGGGAATCGCACCCGTAGAGGTCACCGCGGAGGCGCCCCTCCAATCAAGCTCGCTTATTGGGAAGAAGGTTTCGCATTACCGCGTACTCGACGTCATCGGGGGCGGTGGCATGGGAATGGTTTTCAAAGCGGAGGATCTCAAACTGGGTCGGCTGGTGGCGTTGAAGTTTTTACCAGAAGAGTTCGCCGGTGATGCGGTTGCCCTCAAACGTTTTGAGCGTGAAGCCCAAACCGCCTCAGCACTGAACCATCCCAATATCTGCACCATCTACGAAATTGAAGAGCATGAGGGACAGCCTTTCATTGCCATGGAGCTTCTTCAAGGAGAGAACCTCCGTGATCGCCTGTCTGCCTCGAAGCAAAAACCGCTACCTTTGCCTGAGCTGTTAGGGATTTCGGCCCAAATTTGCGACGGCTTGCAGGCCGCGCATGACAAAGGGATCATTCACCGTGACATCAAGCCAGCCAATATCTTCCTGTGCAAGTCTGGCACGGTAAAGATACTGGACTTCGGATTGGCGAAGTTGGCCGGCAGCGAAGTGGGTCTGGAGAAGGCGGAGGCAGCGAGCACTACAGTACCCAGAACGTTTTCGAGCGAAAGTCTGATGAAGGCGCTCACCCGCACAGGAACTACCGCAGGGACGGCACAGTACATGTCGCCCGAGCAGATACGGCGTGAGGAACTCGATACACGAAGTGACTTGTTCTCGTTCGGATTAGTGCTTTATGAGATGGCCTGCGGACAGCGGGCATTTACAGGGCAAACGCTCGTGGATGTTCACGAGGCCATCCTGCATCAGCCTCCCGCTCCGGCCAAAGCCCGCAATCCGGTCTTGCCGCGCAGCCTCGATCTCGTGCTGGCAAAGGCACTCGAGAAAGACCGCGATCGACGTTACCAGTCAGCGACCGGATTGAAGGACGATCTTGCGCGGATCACGCGAGAGACCCATCCAGCAAGGCGTTGGACGCGGCGGGCGTTGGCGGCGGGCGCGCTGCTGACAGTGGGCGCGCTCAGTTTATGGCGCTACGAAGGTTACCGCCATCGCATCACTCTCGCTCCCACCGACACAATCGTGCTGGCCGACGTCGACAACCGAACCGGCGACCCGGTTTTCGACGACGCTTTGAATACTGCATTGCGCCGTGAAATGGAGCAGACGCCATACTTAAACGTGCTGGGATTGGATAAGGCGTACGCCACGATGGGGCAACTAAAACTTGCGACGACCACAAAGATCACCCCAGAGATCGCCCGTCAGATTTGTACCAAGACCAATAGCAGGATGTTGATCTCTGATTCAATCGCCGACGCAGGTAACCAATATCGCCTGGAGATGAGGGCACTCGACTGCGGCTCGGGAGCTACCTTGGCTGAGGAAGGGACCGACATTAGCGCTCGTAATCAGGTTGTTCATGAGTTGGGAGCCACAGCCGTGCGCCTACGGAGGAAGCTCGGGGAGCCGGCCGAATCGCTGGCCCGGTTCAATCAGCCTTTGGAAAAAGCGACCAGCGCTTCGCTCGACGCTCTACAGGCCGCCGCTCAAGGGGCCAGGCTTTACCTTGCCGGCAACGCTGAGGGAGCCCTCAAACTCGATCAGCAAGCTGTGGAACTGGATCCAAACTTTGCCCTAATGCATGAGCGCATGGGCGCGGCCTACCTCTTCCTAGGTAACACTGACCTGTCGGCGGCTTCGTACACGCGTGCGTACCAACTCCGCGACCGATTGGCCGAGAAAGACCGGTTGAATACCGAAATCGCTTATTACGGCCGGGCGACCGGCGACTGGGAGAAAGAATATTCCTCCGTGCTTCGTTTGTTAGAAATATTTCCTCGGGATGTGCTCGCACATGCCAACCTCAGGGCTGCGTTTGTGTACCTCGGCCAGCCCGATCGCGCCGCTGACGAAGCGGCTGAAACTGCACGGCTGCAGCCAAGCGCATATTATTTCGGTAGCGCGATACAGTCCATTAGGTTCGCAAGCAGATTCAATGAGGCAAAATCGTGGCTCGCCAAAGCGGATGCCCTCAAACTCGACAATTCACTAATCCGGCGGGAGAGACTGATTGTGGCGTTCGCTACAGGCGACCGGGACACCGTCGAAAACATCCTCAAGGATGAGGAGCGAGGAAAGTATCGAGAAGACTTCCTGCATGAACACTCCTTGATCGAGATTCAGCGGGGTCGCTTTCAATCCGCCGAACATCTGCGCCTGGAAGCATTGGGCCAATCCTTGAAGGCTAGCAATGCCGACTGGTGGGTGGTCCTCTCGGCCCTGGAGAACGCCGAAGTTGGAAACGACGTACAAGCTCGACGCTATGAGAGCAAGGCAGGTGGAAGCCCATTAGATCGTCTTGACAAGGTCGCCCTGGTGCTCGCGCTCGCGCGCTCCGGACAAACAGCGGAAGCCGGTAGACTCGCAGACCAGGTGAGCGCGGAAAGGCCCGAGGATACGCTCGTGCAGCATTACTTCATTCCCACCATTCGGGCGGCGATCAAGCTGCAGCAACACGATCCGGCGGCGGCCATCGATCTGCTCCGCGACACTGCCAAGTATGATCTGGCATTTACCGGATCGTTCGACTATGTGTACCCCGCCTACATCCGCGGACTCGCATACCTGGGGCTCGGCGATGGCCAATCGGCCGCGGCTCAGTTCCAAAAGGTGATCGACAATCCCGGCTTTAGCGTGAGACATGTCATCGGTCCCCTAGCCCGGCTCCAACTCGGCCGCGCGCAGAAGATGATGGGCGACAACGCATCCGCCCGCAAATCTTACGAAGAATTCCTTAACATTTGGAAAGATGCCGACCCCGATCTTCCCATCTACCGGCAAGCCAAAGCCGAGTACGCCAAGCTCCCAAAAAACTGAATTCGCAGATTGAACTGGTATTCGCTGAACAGGCGACGAGGCTCAGGACCCGTCTGCATCTTTGCGAGGTGATATAACCACCACTTTGAGCCCGAACAATCGTGCATCCAGCGAATAAGCTCCCGGTCCGAGGAGCGCGAGCGCGATAGAGTTCAGGATCAGAGTAACCACCAGCCGATCGAAGCGAAGACCAATCAAAAGATCCGCAATCGCATACACACATACGATGGACGACACCACGGGCGTGAATATTCCGATCGCGAGCGCTATCGACACCAACACAGCAGCCGCGAAGAGCAAATGGAATAAAGACAGGTCAGGGCGACCAGCAAGGCTCAGGAGGAGAGTCGCGCCCACCGAAATCCGTAGCGTTACGGCATCCTTATCAAGAACGTTTTTTTTCAGTCGAGTTTGCGGCACTCAGCTTTCGGAGCCCTGCGACGAACCGCTATACGCACTGCGTGCGTCGCCGCACTTCTGGCCTTGCTGTGGGGCATCTATCAATTGCGGATCCAGGAGCTGCACAGGCAATTCAACATCGGTTTAGAAGCACGCGTAAATGAGCGCACGCGTATCGCACGGGAATTGCACGACACTCTGCTGCAGAGCGTCCAGGGCCTGATCCTGAAGTTCCAGGCCGTGGCAAAGCAAATACCGTGTGAAGAACCAGCTCGCCAAACCATCGAGAGAATACTGGATCACGCTGACCAGGTCTTGGCCGAAGGAAGAGACCGCGTCCGGAATCTGCGCGCCACTTCCGTGGTACTCAGCGACTTGCCAGCAGCATTCCAGCGGGTCGCGGAAGAGATGCCTCAAGGCCGCCAGGCGACCTTCAAGACGGTAGTTGAAGGCAGCGTTCGTGAGTTACATCCCTTGGTCCGGGAGGAGTGCTTTGCGATCGGACGTGAAGCGATCGTTAATGCCTTGAGCCATTCCGAAGGCCTTCACATCGAAGTGGAAATCACGTACGATTCTCGACAGTTTCGTTTGCGGGTTCGCGATGACGGACGCGGTATCGATCCTGGCGTTCTTGACAAGGGGCGCCGCGATGACCACTGGGGTCTGCCAGGAATGCGAGAACGTGCCAGCAAGATTGGCGGGCACATGGAGTTCTGGAGTCGGCCTGGCAGTGGAACCGAGGTTGGATTAACGGTTCCCGCAGCCATGGCTTACCGAGCCCTGGCAAAATCAAAGAGTTCCCGGCTCCACCGATCTCCCGGAATGAGTGGTTGAACATGACGGCCAACAAGCCCATTCGAATTCTTACGGTAGATGATCATCCGGTATTGCGCGAAGGGATCGCCGCGATTCTGGCGAGTGAGCCGGATATGGCTCTCGTCGCGGAAGCAGGCAACGGGCGAGAAGCGATCGAGCAATTCCGCGCTCACCATCCCGACATTACTCTAATGGATCTGCAGATGCCGGTTATGAGCGGCAGTGAGGCAATTGCAGCCATTCGCAAGGATTTTCCCGACGCCCGAATCATCGTGTTGACGACCTACAGTGGCGACGTGCAAGCTGAACGTGCGTTCAAAGCGGGCGCTTACGGCTATCTTTTGAAGAGCATGCTACGGAAGGAGTTGGTTGAGACCATTCGCACCGTACACGGGGGCCGAAAAAAAATGCCGCCCGAAATCGCTGTCGAGTTGGTGGAACATCGTGCTGAAGATGCGTTGAGTGGGCGCGAAATCGAGGTTTTGCGTCAGCTCGCCTCCGGCAACAGTAACAAGATGATCGCTGACAACCTCTGCCTCTCTGAAGAAACGATTAAAGCTCACATGCGGAGCATTCTTTCAAAACTTGGCGCGAATGATCGCACTCACGCTCTTGCTATAGCGTTGAAGCGTGGCATCATCGAAATCTAGTCAGTACCCTGGATCACGCGGTCTTTTCCTGAATGGCTGCACTTTCCAATTCTATTTGCTGGCTGCCAATTCCCGGACCCGAGCGCCTCGTGTTTTCTGTCAGCTCGTGCAGCCATTCGAAAGCTGGCAGCGACAGCTGGTCTTGCTGGAATCGCCAACACCAGTTCCCGCTGGCGCGACCGGGTACATTCATGCGAGCTTCCGCCCCAAGGTTCAGGAGATCCTGCAGCGGAGCAATCGCCAGCGCTGCCGGCGAGGACCATGCCAGGTGCGTCAGCGCCGGGGCAGCTTCCGCGCTCCCGCCTGGCGCACGTTTGAGATAACTCCAGAAGTTTTGTCGCTGGTAATCGGGCAATTCTCCGTACCACTCCCGAGTGGGAGCGTTGTCGTGAGTACCCGTGTATACGACGGCGTTATCTGGGATGTTGTGCGGAAGGTAGGGATTCCCAGGATTACCGTCAAAGGCAAATTGCAGAACTCGCGTCCCTGGCAGTTGAAACTGGTCGCGCAGTGCCTGTACGTCCGGAGTAATGACACCCAGATCTTCGACGATGAACGGGAGACGACCCAGCTCGTTCCGAACTGCTTCGAAAAAGAGCGCGCCCGGGCCCGGCACCCATTGCCCGGACTGAGCCGTTGGTGCGCCCGCTGGAACGTGCCACGCGGCCGCGAATCCGCGGAAGTGATCCAGACGAATTGCATCCACGTGAGCAAGCAGGGCGCGCAGGCGATCAATCGACCAGCGGTAACCGGTTGCGCGAAGAGCATCCCAGTTGTAAACGGGATTGCCCCACAACTGTCCCTGGGCGCTGAAGTAATCAGGAGGGACGCCGGCAACAAATCGTGGACGATGATGCTCGTCGAGTAAGAAAAACTCCGGGTTGGCCCACACATCACTGGAATCCGGGGAAACAAAGAACGGCAGGTCGCCGATCAGGCCCACACCCTTTGAGTGCGCGTGTTTCTTGAGTTCATCAGCTTGGCGGAACAGCAGGAATTGCGCAAAGCGGACCTTATCGATTTGATCGGCTAACTCTCGACGCGCAGTGGCTAGTGCCTCCGGGCTGCGCTGAACCAACTCTGCCGGCCAATCGAGGTAATACGCTCCCTGAAACTTGGTTTTCAGCGCCCGAAATAACGCATAGTCTTCCAGCCAATGATCCTGTTGCACGCAGAACTCGTCGTATACGGGTCCCAGATCATTCCGCTCCCCACGTTTGAAGTTTGTCCACGCCAATTCAAGGAGCCGACTCTTGAAGGGGATCACGTTATCGTAATCAACCAAATCTGGAGCAAACTCAGCCTCACAATCCGTCGACTTGAGCAGCCCGTCTTGGATCAGGCTGCCGGGACTAATCAGCATGGCGTTTCCCGCAAACGACGACATCGGTTGATACGGAGAATTCCCGTAACCGGTGGGACCAAGCGGCAGAGCTTGCCACCATCTTTGGCCGATATCGTGGAGCCGATCCACCCACGAGAACGCCGACGATCCCAAATCGCCGATTCCATAAGGTGATGGCAGAGATGTGACGTGCAACAACAAGCCCGAGGCACGATACTGGGGCGGAAACGGAGGAACATTCATGGTCCCGCCGTTATTGGTCATTGCTGCGCCCCGGAATTCAGTGCGTTGTTCACCATCTCTTCAGCCTGGTTGAGGATTGCATTCAGATGTGATTCGCTCTCGAAGCTCTCGGCGTAAATCTTGTAGATGTTCTCCGTGCCTGAGGGACGAGCGGCAAACCAACCGCTCTTTGCCACGACCTTCAGCCCGCCGATAGCAGCCTGGTTGCCCGGTGCTCGTGTCAGCTTGGCGGTGATTGGTTCGCCCGCCAAATCTGACTCCTTGACTGCTTCGGGTGAGAGCTGTTGCAATTTTGCTTTCTGTCGGGGCGTTGCTGGTGCGTCGATGCGCTTGTAGTACGGAGTGCCAAACTTCGCAGTCAGTTCGCGGTAATGCTCCCCAGGATCCTTGCCGGTGCGAGCAGTAATTTCGGCCGCCAGCAGGTCCATGATCGGCCCGTCTTTGTCCGTGGTCCAAACCGTACCGTCGTGGCGCAGAAAGCTCGCTCCGGCACTCTCTTCTCCTCCGAAACAGCACGAGCCGTCAACCAGTCCCGGAACAAACCATTTGAAACCAACCGGCACTTCACGCAGCTTGCGTCCGAGCTTTTCGACGACACGGTCAATCATGCTGCTGCTCACCAGGGTCTTTCCCACGGCGACATCTTGATGCCACTCCGGCCGGTGTGTCAGCAGATACTGAATTGCCACCGCGAGGTAGTGATTTGGATTCATCAAGCCGGCAACGGGAGTGACAATTCCGTGCCGATCGGAATCGGGATCGTTGGCGAAAGCCACCTGATACTTGTCCTTGAGCGCCACCAGCCTGGCCATAGCATAAGGACTGGAACAATCCATGCGGATCTTGCCGTCGTGGTCCACCGTCATGAATGAGAAAGTTGGGTCAATGGTTGGATTGACGACAACAACATCGAGTCCATAAATCGAGTTGATCGGCTCCCAATAAGGCCGGGCTGCTCCGCCCAGAGGGTCCACCCCAAGTTTAAGATGGGCGCCGCGAATGGCGTCGATGTCCACAACATTCTCGAGATCGCGAACGTAAGGGAGGACAAAATCCTCCTGATGCGTGCTGGCGGCGCGAATGGCCTTGTTGAACGGAATGCGCTTTACCGTTTTATTTCCTGCACGCAACAGATCATTTGCACGATTTTGTACCCACGCCGTCACATCGGTATCGGCTGGACCTCCGTTGGGTGGGTTGTACTTGAAGCCTCCATCCTCAGGCGGATTGTGGGACGGCGTGATGACGATACCATCGGCCAGACGTTCTTTTCGATTCCGGTTGTAAACCAGAATCGCGCGCGAGATGACGGGGGTTGGTGTGACAGCATCCTTCTCCTGAACGATGGTCTCAACACCATTCGCTGCCAAGACCTCCAGGGCAGTACGCTGCGCGGGTCCGGAAATTGCGTGGGTATCTTTCCCCATGTAGAGGGGGCCATCGATGCCTTGCGCCAGCCGGTAGTCACAGATCGCTTGCGTTATCGCCAGAATGTGCGCTTCAGTGAATGTGCCGTGAAAAGGAGAGCCGCGATGTCCACTTGTTCCGAACGCGACGAGTTGGTTGGGATCGCTCACTTCGGGCTTGCGCTCGAAGTATTCCTTCTCCAAACGAGCCACATCAATGAGTAATTCCCTCGGCGCGGGTTTGCCTGCCAGCGGTGAAATGACCGGTTCACCGGGGATTGTCGTAGGGTGCGCTTCTAGGGTATGGGGCATGGTTCCACCTTCCAGATTTCGTTGGCATATTCGTGAATCGTGCGATCGCTCGAGAACTTTCCCGAGCTCGCAATATTGAGGATAGCTTTCCGCGCCCACTCATTGGGCTTGGCGTACAGCTCGCCTAGCTGATCTTGAGCCTGGCAGTAAGATGTCAGATCCGCCAGGTGCATGTAGTGATCGCCGTTAGTCAGCAAGGTATCGCACAACGGAGCGAACGCGCCGGGTTCGTTTCGACTGAAATAATCGGAGAAGATCAGGTCAAGGGCAGCACGAGTCTCCGGCTCGTGTTCATAGTGCCAATGCGGGTTGTACCAAGCTTGACTCTTCTGCACCTGCTCGACCGTTAGGCCGAACAGAAACAGGTTCTCTTTCCCCGCTTCCTCAGCCATCTCGATCGTTGCACCGTCAAGAGTGCCGACCGTCAGAGCCCCATTCATCATGAACTTCATGTTGCTTGTTCCACTGGCTTCATAGCCGGCGGTGGAAATCTGGTTGGAGACGTCGCTCGCCGGAATCAGCCGTTCTGCTAACGAAACGTTGTACTCGGGAAGAAAAACTACTTTCATTCTTCCGCGCACGATCGGGTCACTATCAATCGTGCCCGCAAGATTATTGATGAATTTTATGATGAGCTTGGCCAGCCGGTATGCTGGTGCCGCTTTACCGGCGAAGAAGAATGTGCGCGGCACCATCTCCATGTCGGGATTCTCCCGCAGCCGGTTATAAACCACGATGATTCGCAGCGCGTTCAGGAGCTGCCGTTTGTACTCATGGATGCGCTTGATGTGGCAGTCGAAGATCGTATTCGGATCGACGACCTGACCAGAAGTTGTTTTCAGCCAATTCGCGAATGCTACTTTGGCCTCGCGTTTTGACTTGTGGAATGCGTTCTGCAAGTTGGAGTCGTCAGCCAACGGTTTGAGGTTGCGGAGTTGGCCCAGGCCAGTGATCCATTTGTCGCCGATCGCGTCGGTGATAGTGTCTGCCAGTGCGGGATTCGCTTCCAGAAGCCAGCGGCGTGGTGTGACTCCGTTGGTTTTGTTGCTGAATCGCTGCGGAAACATTTCCGCGAGATCCTTGACCGTTGTCGTGCGCAACAGCTTGGAATGGACAGCGGCCACACCATTCGTGCTGTGCGAGCCCACGATAGCGAGATTGGCCATGCGAATCTTGCGAGAGGGTTTCTCTTCAACCAGACTGACACGCTCCACGTGGCCTTCGTCGCCGTTGAAGCGGACACGGGTTTCGTCGAGGAGTCGGCGATTGATCTCGTAAATGATCTCCAACTGCCGGGGAAGCAGTGCTTCGAACCACGCGACTGGCCACTTCTCGAGAGCTTCGGGCAGCAAAGTGTGATTGGTGTAGGCGAGCGTTTTTCTGGTCAGGTCCCAAGCCTGGTCCCATCCTAGGTGCGCATCGTCCAGCAGAATGCGCATGAGTTCGGCTACTGCCATCGAAGGATGCGTGTCATTGAGCTGGATGGCGGCCTTCTCGGGCAACTTTTCCCAATCCGTGTTATACCGCAAGAAGCGGCGCACCAGGTCGGCCAGCGAGCATGCGACGAGAAAATACTCCTGCACAAATCGCAACTCCTGTCCGGCACTGGTGGAGTCGTCAGGGTACAGCACACGCGTAAGCGATTCGGCTTGGAGAGTCGCACCCAGTGCGCCGACGAAGTCGCCGGTGCCGAATTGCTGAAAATCGAAGTAATCGGGCGCAGCCGCGGCCCACAGACGGAGAGTATTGATGGTCTTTCCTCCGTAGCCCACGATCGGACGATCATAGGGTATGCCGAAAAGGCTGGACGGCTGGTTCGGAATAACTTCGACGCGCCCGTCGCGCAGCTTGAAGGTGCAGTTGAGCTTGACTTCCACTTTCTCGTGTTGCCGCGCGATCTCCCAGGGATCGCCGCCGCGGAGCCAGTTGTCGGGGTTTTCCTGCTGCCAGCCGTTCACGAAAGACTGCCGAAACATGCCGTACTCGTAGCGCAGACCATAACCGGTTGCAGGGAGCTGCATAGTAGCCATCGAGTCGAGGAAGCACGCGGCGAGGCGGCCTAGGCCTCCATTCCCCAGCCCGGCATCCGGTTCTTGCTCGATCAATTCAAGCCAATCGATTCCTTTCTCCTGGACTGCTTTCTGAACGAGAGGATCGAGCAGGAGATTGGTCACGTTGTTGGCCAGCGAGCGCCCGATGAGAAATTCCATCGAAAGGTAGTAGATTCGCTTGGCATTCTTTTGTTCGTAGGTTTCCTTGGTTCGTACCCAGCGCTGCGCCAGTATGTCGCGCACCGAACTGGAGAACGCCTCGAAGCGCTCCCTGGCGCTGGCCACCTTTGGGTCGATCGCACGGTCAAACACCAGGTGCCTTTCATAGAACCCATCTTCGGTCCCGACAAACGGAATGGGGCACGACCGGTACTGTTTGAGAACCTCGGAAATATTGGATGCCTTCTCGGTTATCGGAACAATTTTCGCAGAATCCGGACGCACCACACTTTTTGTGCTCATTCAGTCACCTTTCTCATTCGAATCATTTCTGGGAGGTAAGGTTTCAACCATCACAAACCCATGCCTGAAAAAGTTTCGTTGGCTCATGCCGCAACGTGGTGGTCATCGTTCCACAGCCGGATTACGGGCCGGGATAGATTGTGCTCATAACTGAGCGCACTTAGACTCGCTGGGTTAAGTAGAAAATATCGGCCCCCAGATCCCGGACCGAGCGCTAGCCAGCGCGCGGTTAAGACGCGAGTAAAGTGTCCGCTGGTGAACAGCAGTACGTCTCCTGCGATGCTACGGACACACTGGACCACACGGTCCGCGCGCTCGCCAACCTGCGCCGGTGATTCACCTCCCGGACAGCCATCCCGGAACAGGTCCCAGTCTGGGTGTTGTCGGTGGATTTCGGCCGAGGTCAGTCCTTCATATTTGCCGTAGTTCCATTCAACGAGGTCAGGATCGGTTTCGGCGCCGGCTCCAAATCCAGACAGTTCGCAGGTTCGGGCCGCGCGCTGCAATGGGCTGGTAAACACCTTGGCGAATGTCATGCCCTTCAGCCGTTCTCCAAGCCTCACAGCGTTGCGCTCGCCATCTGGGGTCAGAGGCAAATCGGTAAGCCCGGTATGCTGGCCTGAAAAAGTCCACGCCGTGTTGCCATGCCGCGCCACATACACCACTGGAAGTACTTCGCTCATGCTGTCCCCCTCCTTCGCGTTTCTAGTCCGCTTGCGGCCTTTCGCTAGTCGAAAGCGTTAAGGTTAAGTCTGATGGCCGGATCAGAACCCGCGCTATTTCCGCCCCATCCCTTCCGTGGAACAGAATCGAAGTTGTGGCTACTCCTCCGGCTCCCCCCGGGCAAGACATCAGCACTACACTTCTTCGCCGGTCAAACTGCAGGGCGACGTGTGCGACGCACTGATCGCACAACCAGTACCGCTCGAGATATCGCTTGCCGTTCGAGGACGCGCCCTTGCCACAAGGGCATTCTCTGTACTGAATTTCAACTTCAACAAGCTTTCCTTGATGCAGATAGCGGAATAGGACGTAGCAGACAGGGTTTGCACACTTGCGAAGCACCGCAGCTCCTCACAAGAAAGTCGTACATCGGGATGCATTGATTTGTGTCGAATCCTTAGCCAAACTGCTTTTTCGCAAGAGCGCTGATGCCGCCCCTATCTGCTCAGTGCATTCAAGGTTCCAAGCTAACTGCCTGTGTGAAAAATCGAACTATTTCGTTGGGAAGGCGAACTTACGGCCCCGCCAGTCCACAATGTCGTTTATCGATGTACAACGGGTCCGCAAGCTTTGACGAGAGTTTGGCAAGTGACAAATGCGAAACACGACACAACCTGCTGCCCAGCCACTTTTCGTTGGTGCTCAGCCTCCTATACCCGCTCGTGCGGCGACGCGAGCGAGCTTCCAGCATTCCGTCGCAATGGCCCAGTCTTCCTCCGCCCGAATCACCAGGACGCGGACCCGAGTCGCGAACCGTATTAATTTGCGCCAACGATGGCGCGCGCACGGGCCTCCTGGGTGGATGTCGTGGCCTGTTTCTTCAGGGCGCCGGCGTTCACGACATAGTCCTGGTGGTCAATAGTTAAGAGTTTCTTGCCGTAGAGCCGAACCTGCACCAACGTCTGATCTTTTTCCGGAAGCCAGAACCCGTCGACTTTCTGGTATTGCCTTACAAAATCAGCTCGCTCTATCCAGAAAGACAGTTTCTTTGCGGGCTGCCCTTCGATGCGAACCACAGCATAATCATCCACATCGATCCATAGTTTGCCTTCAAACAGATACTTGTCTTTCCGCTTCGGGACTGCCTGTGCGACGAAGCAGTGGTAAGGTCCGACCTGCTGTTCACCCAACAGATCCAGGGAATAGTTCGCAGGTGAGATGGCACTGTCGTGATGTTGTTTGCCGACGGCGGTTTCAATCTCACTGGATATCAGCGGCTTCAGAGCCATCCGGCGAATAACGCCTGATCCTTCTTCCGACCTCACCACAAAGCTTTTCTGGTCCGGTGCACGAAACTCCATCTGGCCGACTTCCTCCGCATGCACCTTTCCCTTTAAATCGACCACTCGATAGGTTCTGAGGACTGTATAGTCGAGCAGTGCCGCCTTTCGAAGCTGGTTATGGACATCTAGCTCATCGAAAAGCTGGCCCTCTGCAACGCCGGGACGCAAAGGTTCGAGCGGCGTTGAAAGTTCGGGTTGACTGTCTGAATTACCCAGCCCTTTCGCCTCGACCGCGAAGATTGTCACCGCAACAAGCGTTGCGAGTAGCAGCGAGAGAGTAAATTTAGTGCTCCGTCTTTCCATGTCTGTTCCCCATCTGCTTGGTTATCGTCTTTAATCCTCAGAGTTGACCACTCTCTACCGGGGGTGAATTCGAGGGCTCCGGCAAAGACGATTGATCGATGGTTTTTGCCACATTGCGGGCGAGATTATGCGTAGCTCGCAAATTGCTTCCCAAAAAGCGGACATTGCCATCGGGATAGTTTTTCGATTCATGTTCTCCAAGTCCTCGAGTGGGCTCTACCAATAATCAAGCATGCAAGCTTCCATACCCGAACTAGGCCTAAAGGAGCGAGAGCCACTCCGGGATGAGCCACATAGCGTCAGTCGCAAATACCGATGCGGCAAACGGCACACCTGCTTCCTGCGCGGCCAATGGCAAGCAATTGGCAAGTGACGGTGAAGAGACCAACGAGGCCAGCAGCAGTGGCGAACTCCGGACGCCGAGTCTCCCCAAATTATCCTGAGGCTTACTTGGGTTGCTTGGTGGCCGATCTTTGGCTCACGATCGGCACTTCTCGTGATTGACCCAGGATGTCGTTGTAAGTAATTGCCTTTTTCCCGACCAGCACCAGCAACTCGCGTCCTGCGGCGTACTTCACCGTATTCATCTCCAACGGCGGCGTATAGAGAACCACGTAAATCGTGTCGCCCACTTTAACGGACACGTCATAGGTAACGACGTCCGGGCCGCTATCCTGATGAGTCTTCACGTCGGTGATCGTGGCCACCTCGTATTTTGACGCCGACTGGCCAAAGGCTGGAAAGGTCCCCAAACAGATACAGGTCATACAAATCAGTTTCAGCATGCATCACCCCTCGACGTTGCTTCTCTTAGTTCTATTGGTTTGGTATTTGCAGGTCTTGCTGCAGCGTGAAATCGAGTAGGGTCTCACTTGGAACCTTCACCTGGTCTCCCTTCGTGATCACCTCAGACCCTGCTCCCACCCCGCCACCTACGGCCGCACCTATCCCAGCACCCTTTCCGCCACCGGCCAGGGCTCCAATAATCGATCCCACGCCCGCTCCGCCGATAGTTCTCTTCGCGGTGCTCGCGCCGCGCGACTTGCCAGTCAACTCATACTCACCTGTAACCAGCGGCACCGTATGCCCGTTCACCACAATCCCGGTCAGCTCCAGCTGGAGCTCCGATCTGCCGGTGAAGGTTCCAGATTTCTTGGACTCGGTCAGTCGACCATAGACATCAGCGTCCTTAGGGACTACTACATTTCCATCGACGATCAGCGGTTCTGCCAGAGAAGCTTCAAAAGGATCCCCGACACGGTTCTTGGTGGAGTCGATCCCATCAATAGTGCGCACCGAGATACGCGTTCCTGCCGCGATAGTGACGTAGGCGGGCATCTTCGTATCCTCGTTGCTCAATAGCGGCTTCTCGGGGCCCGTCAGCACGTCGCTTGTTGTCTCTTGAGAATCAAATTTCAGTGAGGCGATATCCCCAAGCTTGTATTTCTGCACCGACGAGCCAACCTGAAAGCTGATCTCAGTTTCCGTGCCGCCCATGAACTTGCCGTTAATGACCCTCCCGTTCTTCAGTGCTAAGGAATCGGCTGACGCCATGGACGGCGCCAGGCACAGTGCGATCATCAAAACGCGACTTCGATTAATCTTCATTACAGTTCTCCGCTGGCGAGCGCACAACTTGTCTGAGTAAAAGCGGGCGGCCTTGATTTGGCCGCCCATTGTTGTTTGGTCCACCTAGTTGCCCATCTTCTCAGTTTCGGCCGCAAGTTCCACACCGCGTGGTTTTCTCGGAGCATTTCGATCGACGAGTCTCGAGAAATCGTCCCCGTTGAATGGGTAAACACGAGCCGACTCCTGTCCTGTGGAACTCAAGGTGAAGTCCACGCGGCGGTTGTACGCCAACACAATGTTGCTAAGTTTCCGGATGACCTTTTGCCGCACTTCGACACCTAGGTCGTTGTCCTGATCGAGCAGGCGTTGGACATCATCGGCAGTGAGGCTTTTTTCCTTGCCAAACGCCTGAGTCTCTATATTCGCTTCGGGAACGCCCTGGTCTACCAGGAAACGTTTGGCTAGGGCGGCCCGTCGTTCCGATAAAAGCTGGTTGTATGTTGCCGGCCCCCGCCTGTCTGCGTAGCCAGAGAGCGTCAGTGTGGCATCGGGTTTGTAAGTAAGATACTTCTTGAATTCGGCGGCGATGGTTTCGAGCGTCTGTCTTTCGGTGGGGAGTAACGCGACTTCAGAGTTTCCTTTGCCGGGACGATCCGTTTCGAAATAAACGCTGCGCATGGCGAGCGCGCCTGGTTCGATGGAGCCGACGATGTGCAGGGCGACCGTTTGTGTCGCTGCACCGCCGCACCCGTTGCTTGCAGTCAGGGTATAGCTGACCTTCTCATCCACCGGCCCGAAATGATTCTTTTGGGGAGCCACGGTCAAGCTGCGCGTGCCACTGGGGTCGACCGTGCCCAATGGATCTATGGACACGCTGGAAGCATTCGTTGTCGTCCAGTTCAGCGCGGTGGCGCTGTCCTCGACGACATTGTCTCCGATACGCTTATAGTGGATCTCGGCTGGTGAAAGCTGGAGATCGACTGGATAGCGCTGTTTACGTTGACGGTCGCGCTGGCCGTGGCGGTGCCGCCTGGCCCTTTAGCCGTGAGGTCGTACTCCGTCGTCTGTTTCGGTTGAATCGCTTGTTCTCCAGATCCCGCCACTGCCCCTAGGGGGGCGATTTCAACCTGAGGTGCGTCGGAAGATGTCCACTTGACTTCCGAAGCATCACCACAGTTGAGTTGAGCCGCCGCCACGGACAGCTCCGCTGTGGGTTTTGCAACGGCTACGGTCGCGCTCGCGGTTCCCACGTTGAAGCGCGGTACGGAGCCGAGTTTTTGTCCGCGCGTCCAGGGAACAGTTTTACGGACCCCTTTGGAGGCATCCACAACAACGCGCTGGTTTGCAGGAACGTTGACCTCGCCCGACCACACATCTTTGTCACCGCCTTGTATGATCAGTTGATATGTGCCGGGCGGGACGACCAGTTCCTGTTTCCACCACCAGTCGTGATTGAACTCATCGCCGTGACCGACGAAGAAGTCCGGGGTCTTCCCGTTCAGCAGCACTGCATCCCGGTCCGCTCCCTCGATCGTTATGGCGCCAAAGGGACCCGAAACTTTGCTCGCGACCGCTTCCAAACTCACGCTGAGTTCTGTTGTTTTTCTCGCCTCGATTGCGACCGTGCGGGTAACTGGTTGGTACCCATAGTTGACCAGCTCAACCTTGTGCTCACCTGCGCTAAGGGTCAAGGAGTGAAGTTTGCTGGCTTCACTTATGGCTTTGTCGTCCACAAAAATATAAGCCTGTTTCGGCGTCACATTAAGCTTGAGTGTGCCGTTTTGCGCGAAGGCCGAAATTCCACCAGCCAACACAAGCAGGGCCGTGGATACAATCCCCCGTAACACATCGGATTTCATGATGATTTCCTTTATGAATTGTTTGAGTCACAGACCCGGTTCCGAATTATCTCCACCGGTTCTGGCCAACAGCGAAGGTGCAACTATGGTGCCAAACGCGAGACATGAAGCGGAATCGATGAGCAAGGTGCGTTTTCAAACCATCAGAATGTGATCGATTCTCGGATAGTCAACGCAGCAGGGCCTGTCACTGCCCGTCACTTGCCAAAAGCTTGACAACGGGTTGTGGACGCCGGGTGTATGTGTTGAGGATTCCCCATGTTCGTAGTCCGAACCTGTGTTTTGCAATCGGCATCATGTTTGCAAGCTCACGTCTGAGCGAGGCGGCGGTCGGTACAGGCCAGAGACGAATTCCGAAGCCAACCAGCATGGAGCGTCTGAGAGTGGAATTACACCGGCGTCAAGTTAACCGACATACGCAGTCTCCGGCTGCACCTCGCATCGCTAATCCGCGGTCGTTGCAGAGTCGCGCGATACTGGAGGAGTCATGAGGATCGTTAACACGTTAAGGGGAACCTAACACAATCATCTCGTCGATCATCAATCTGGTGTGTCCGCAATGCGGCGGGAGCATGATGGAATTCCAATGCTACGGCAGGTGCCGCAGAAGCTGGCTCTCGGAATGGGAGTGGGCGAACATGGCGATGAGGAGTTTCGATACCAGAAGACCATCGAGCGCAGCACGGTCCAGACGATAAGTCCTCGCCTGGAGGGTGTTCTTGGCTTGAGAAGAGTTCGCGCAGCCTACCGTTCGGAACGCCGGACTCTGTCTTCCAACAAATTTCTGAATAATATGTTAAGGGAAGGGCTAGACATCGACTCAACCTCCATGGTTGCAGAACTAGATCGCCGATTCGGAATCCCTGGTGTTGCCAAAGTTTGTGAGGGCAACGGCGGCTTGCCACGAGTGCTAATCAGTGGTTCTTTTGGCCACGGTGAGATGTATCTGCATGGTGCCCAGGTCACTTCCTGGAAGCCCGCGGGTAAAAACGAGGTGCTTTTCATTAGTACGAAAACCCGTTGGGAGGAAGGTCAAGCAATCCGAGGGGGAATTCCGATCTGCTTTCCCTGGTTCCGCGCCAAAGCAGACGATCCCCACGCTCCGGCCCATGGATTCGTACGGACAAAACCTTGGCAGCTCGAGTCCATTGTTGAAACGGAGTTTGGGGTCGCGGTGACCATGTTTACTGAGAGCGATGAGCACACTCGGCGTTGGTGGCCTGGGGAATTTCGCCTTGAGCATCGCGTTACGTTCGGTTCGGAGCTGAGTCTGGAGGTTCTTTGCACCAACACCGGTACGACCTCTCTCCGCTTCGAAGAAGCACTCCATACCTATAACCGAGTGGCCGATGTAGAGCGTGTGCGGTTACAGGGCCTGAATACCGTACGCTTTCTGGACAACACGGATTCCAACAGGGAGAAGCTACAGCGTGGGGACGTGGTGATCGCCTCGCAAACCGACAATGCGTACCTGGACACCAGCAGCACGATCGATCTATCGGACGCCGATATGCGGCGTCGCATTCGACTGACGAAAGCCAATTCGCTGACCACCGTGGTGTGGAATCCGTGGCGCGAGGGAGCCGCAGGGTTGCGAGACCTGGGCGAGGGTGAGTGGAAGCAGTTTGTCTGCGTTGAGGCCAGCAACGTTCTGGATGCTGCGATCCATCTTCCGCCGGGCCAGGAGCACAGAATGATTGCGATTCTCAGCGTGGAGAAGTTGTAAGCCCGATCGAGTGTAAGGCCTGTGTGGAGTACCGGTAAGCTAAGGCCTGTTTGAAGATCCTTCACGGTGAGACGTTAGGCGCAGGCTTCCGTCTCTTCGAGCAAAGCGCACGCGAGGGAAACCACGTCTTGATCCTCGGAGTGCAGCGCCCGGACCAATTCGAGGCCGGCATCTCGGGAAGCGTGTTGCGTCCACATCACACCGCACAACAAAACATAGTCTGTATTCATTCCATCACCTCATCTAACTTCAATTTGCATGCCCAATCGTTCTCTTGCGGAAGATCGTCTTTTCAGTGTTAGCCGAATCACCAAATTATTTGAGCAGTCACAGCTCCAATCCGAAGCAGCACACGTTCTGAGTGCTAGTTGCTTCAACATGAGCCAGTTAGAGTGTGCGACGCACTCTCGCAGGTTTTATTCCTGAAAGAAACGATGCCAAGCTATTGGCGCCTGACGGGTACTCGCGTATTGTGCTGGATTCTGAATGAAGCTCCCGCACGCCGAGCAGTCAGCCACTTGTTCAAGCGGTTGCGGTCTGGTTCAAAGTCGCCTCTGGAGAGTGGTCGGAGCCTCGGCCGTTTTGTTGCTTACCACGTGCATAACAGATCACCCGCAGCGATGCCATGAAAGGTATGGCGAGGTAGATACCTATGATTCCGCCGATCTTAGCACCGACCAGCAGGGCGAAAACCGTCGCCAAAGGGTGAAGCTTCAGGTGGCTTCCCATGATACGCGGGGTAACGAAGTAATCTTGAATTACCCTCCAGAGGCCTAGCAATGCTGCCATCCAGATCCAATGCAAGTGATTTACAACACCTAGGCCGACGATCGCGGCGAAAGTGGTGATCCACCCTAGGACCGGAACAAACTCCAATAATCCCCCGGCTACGCTCAGTGCTAAGGCGTGCGGGAATCGCAGCAGGATCAAGGCCGCCAGGTAGAACAATAACGAAAGACTGCAGAGAGATACTTGCGCCTTTATGTATTCGGTAAGCATGACATGCAATTCGTTTGCTAAAGCACGACTCTTTGGGCGCCGCTCTGGGGAAAAAAATAACCGGATGAGGATATCTGCGATGTGGTCGCCATCGCGCAAGAAAAAGATCGCCAGCACGGGAATCAGAAACACCGAACCTAGCAATTCTGCGGTATTTGAAAGGTAGCGATCGGTGCGTCGCACCAAGCCCTGGATGTCCTCTTTGTGCCTGGCCAGGAAGGCCCTGAGCCGGAATTCCTGTTTCTCGCTCCAACCGTATTTGCCTCGCAGTTGGGTCGCAATGTCTCCGGTCGAAAGGCCGTCCAGCAGAGCCGGCACTTCATCCACAGCCTTCACGGTATTCTGGATCACACCCGGAGCAAATCTATAGCCCACCACCGCAATTAGAATCACGAAGCCAAGGTAAACCTCTACTACGGCGGGCGATCTTAAGGTCCTGAAAAACAACGAGTGCCGTTGGAGGAACTTGACCACAGGATTAATCAGATAGGCGAACAATACGGCGAACACGAAGATGAGAATAATGCGACGTGCACAATAGATGGTCGCGCACACGCCGGCAACCAATAATATGGTCAGCAGGACATCGACGGTGCGGCGCTCGGGGAATGCCATCGCCAGGGTTCCTACGTCAGAAAGCTGCGGGGCGCAATCCTCGCATGCCGGATTTAATGCCCTCTCGCCTCAGTTGAGGGAGCAGGGAGCGTGCTTGCAATCGCATTGAATCTCGGTTTCCTGCGCATCATCGGCCTCGGAGCAATAGTCGCTGCAATACGTTTGTCCCCCTGTCACCGTACATTGGCATGCCGAATAGCCGCACTTCCGTTGACCTTGAGCATTCATCTTTTCACCCTCCTGCCTCTAGCAAAACTCGACCGAGAGTAAATGCAAGACAAGGGCCATTGCCGCGAAGGTGAGCGTGAGGGCGTCTCCCGGATGCTATGTCAATGAGTCGGTAGATTTTGGCGCGCGCGGAGTTTCGCTCACCCGACAAAAAAATGAAACCACTCTTGTCTTTTTAGATCCGAACGAACTCACCTCCCAAAATATCGCGATGCTTTTCGGGGACGGGTGACGAAACTTTGTCATAAGACAAGCCTTCCTCGGAAGCGACGCGTGCGGAACTCGCCCATCCTCAGAAAACAACCAGATTTTGCAAGTGCGACCTTGGCACAGCGAATGCAGACTGAGAGATGTGCGGGTGGCCGGGCAGGCATCCGCAGTCCCTTAATGCCGCCGTTCCAGAGGAGGGAAAGAATGGCCCCAGAAGCAGTGAGTTCTGTCGCAACAGAGGCGACGAAGCCTCCGCTTGCGCCGCTCAAAGCGGTTGAACCTGATCACATTCCGGCGCTCGCGAGGCCGAATTGGCAGAAGTACGGGACGCCGCTGCTGGTGGTGCTTCTGGCCGCAGCAGTCGTTTTCACCATCATCCGAAACTGGAACTCCTGGGAAGGAGGTCGGATCGAACAGGTAACAGACGATGCTTACGTTCGAGGTGATCTCACGCCTCTGAGCACCAAGGTTGCTGGCATCGTTAGGGACGTAAGAGTCTCCGACTTTCAGACCGTGCATCAAGGAAATCTCCTTGTTCAATTGGACGACGATGATTATCGGGCGCAAGTGGCTCAGGCAAGTGCGGCAGTGGAAGCCGCGAAAGCGGCGATCGAGAACAATCGTCGCCAAAAGCAACTGCAACAAGCGAAGGTGGATCGCGCGCTCGCGGGCGTAAACCAGACAGAAGCGGAGATCTCGGCAGCTGAAGCCGGAATTGAAGCCGCGCAGGCCGATATCGAGCGTACCCTCCCTGAACGTCGCCGGCAGGAAAATCTCATCCAGACCAGCTCCACAACTCAGCAGAAACTCGAGCAGGTGGTGGCCGAAGAGGACAGCTCACGCGCGCAGCTTGTCAGCCGTCAAGCATCATTGCAGCAAGCCAAGGCCGCCCATTCGAGTAGTCAGTCGGCCGTTGATGCGGAACGCCGTGGGCTTGACGTGCTAGGTTCGCAGGAACTTCAACTCATTGCCGACCTCCACGCCAAAGAGGCCGCATTGACCGTGGCACAGGTGAACCTCGGCTATACAAGGATTGACGCGCCCGGCGACGGCAGCGTGGGCGAGAGGCAAGTTCGACCTGGGCAACTCGTCTCTCCCGGAACCCAAGTGATTCCGTTCGTCAGTAGGATCAAGTGGGTGCAGGCCAACTACCGCGAGACGCAGCTGACAAATGTCAAGATCGGCGACCCCGCTGAGATTCGGATAGATGAGTATCCAGAGAAAGTGTTTCGCGGGAAAGTCATCGAGATTGCGCCCGCCAGCGGCTCGCAATTCGCGTTGCTGCCGCCCGACAACGCTACCGGCAATTACACGAAGGTTGTGCAAAGAATCCCAGTGAAGATCGCGTTCGATGATTCCGAAATCGCCACCACGTTGCAGCCGGGTCTTTCCGTGATCGCGACGGTCCGTACAAAACATTGATTGGAACGAACATGGCTGCGTCCACGATCACACTTCGACCCGCTCCACTCCAAATCGCCCGAGCGACTGCCGGGGCGTTTCCGGGTGAACTTTCGAAAAGTCCGCTGCTCGGAATCCTCGGCGTCATCATGGGTGCGGGCGTAGTCACGCTCACCAGTCGCATGATTACGCTCGGACTTGCCGATTTCAAAGGACACATGGGATTTGGCTTTGATGACGGCGCCTGGATCGGGACCGCCTTTGACGTTGGTTTGATGTTCATCGGCCCATTCACGGTGTATCTCGGAGGCCTCATCGGACCAAGACGAATTCTGCTGGTTGCGGCAGCCTTATTCACGCTGACTTGCATCGCAGTCCCCCTGGTTCACAGCTATAGGCTTGTCATCGCCTTGGCGCTTTTAGGGGGCCTGACCTCTGGTACTTTTTATCCCCTGACGTTGACTTTTGCGCTGCGAAATATTCCGCTTCGGTTTCTTCCCTTCACGATTGCGCTTTATGCAACGTTTGTCGACGGTGCCGTGAACATTGCTCCATCGCTTTATGGATGGTACAGAGATCATCTTTCTTGGCACTGGATGTTCTGGAATTCATCGTTGATCACCCCCCTGATGATGCTGTGCATCTATTGCGGGATTCCGAAGTCAACTCCACAAAAGAGATCTGGTCCGGTGCCGAGCTTTGCGGGTTTTTTATATGCCAGTGCCGGCCTAGCGATGATACTGGCGGCGTGCGAACAGGGTGAGAGACTTGATTGGTGGCGTTCCGGCGTATTCAACGCCTTGTTCTTCGGCGGTTCGTTGTTTGTGCTGTGCTCTCTGGTGCGCCGCTTTCGCAGTCCAAATCCTCTTGTAGATATGCCTTATCTCCGGCAGTGGAACACGATACTGCTCGGCATCGGACTCTTCTTTTTCCGCTTCTTTCTGGTGACCACAATTATTCTGGTGCCGCAGTCGCTGGCAATCCACGGATTTGAAGCTGACCAGATAGGACCTGCAGTGATTTGGAGCGCCGCGCCCTTGCTGCTCTTCGCCTTTGTGGCGGGACTGTTGCTGCTGGCCAAACTAGATTCACGCCTGCTTCTGGCTTCAGGTTTCGTCTGCATTGCTCTTGCTTCCTGCCTTAACGCAAACCTCACCAGTGTGTGGTCAGCACAAAACTACTATCGCTCAGAACTCCTCATGGGCCTGGGGCAATCGTTCGCATTTATCGGTCTGGTCGCAGGTATTGTTTTGCAAGCAGTTTTCTCAGGCGGGTTGTCGAAGCCCCAATGGGCTCTGACGTTCTCCGCCTTCTTTCATGTGATCCGGCTGTTCGGCGGCAATCTGGGCGCAGTGTTTATGGGCCACTTCATCGCGCAGCGAGAGAAGCTTCATTCGAATCTCCTTGGGTTGCACGTTCAGAGTGGAAATTGGATCACGGATACCAGCATCCACCAGCTATCCGCCGGACTGTTCGCAAAGTCCTCCGGCCTCTCGGCAGCGATGGGCCGGGCGGTTGGCGTCGTCAGCGAGCGTCTCCGTCTGCAGGCCTACACTCTGAGCATTAATGATGGATTCTACCTGGTGGCGTGGGCTTGCGTGGCTGGTCTGCTGCTCGTGGCCCTAATGCGCAAGTCACCCTTGAACTACGCCGACCTCGGCGCCATCCAGCAGCAATTGACCCCACGTCAGGAGGCAAAAGCATGAAGAAACGAAACCACGCGATCGGGCGATGGACCACGGTAGCAGCTTGTGTCTTCGCAATGCTGTCCGGGGCCGCGGCGCAAGAGCGGAAATTAACCTTGCAGGACGCTATTAACATTGCCACGAGCGCAAACCACGGTCTGAGAGCTGCATCGTATCAAGTCGCAGCCGAGGAGCAGAACCGGCGCATCGCCAAATCGGGCTATTTCCCCAGCATTAGCAATGAATCCTACGCACTTCATATTACCGATGTGCAGCGTATCGACGCTCCCGCTGACGCTTTCGGTCCAGGCATTCCGGCCAAAAACGTTTTTCTTACCCAGGGAACAGAGACACTTGAAACCAGTGGCACAACTCTAGCGCAGCCGATCACACAGCTCATCAAGATTCATGCGAACAATAAAATCGCAGCTGCAGATTTGAAAGCGTCGCAAGCTTCATTCCAAAAGGCCACAAACGATGTCGTGTTCCGTGTACAGGAACTCTACTATCGCATCCTCACCAGCCAGCTGCAGAAAGAGGCAGCTCAACTGCAAATCACCTCTGACAGCGAAAACCTGAAAGAAGACAACGAGCAACTCAAGAACGGTTCCCTGCTGGAAGTGGCGCGTGTTGAAAGCAGTGCCACCCTACTCGAAGCCAAGCAGACGCTGCTCGCCACCGACATGCAGATTGCCGATCTCACCATCCAATTGAACGATGTGCTTGGACTGCCGCTGAATACAAAACTCGCCCTCGATCCTAACGTCGACGTCGCACTTGATGTGCCGCCGCGCGAAGAGTCGGTGCGAACCGCATTGAGTGATAACCCCGAAGTCAAAGAAGCGGCGCAGAGCCTCGCGAAGGCGCGAGCCGCACACACCGCAGCAAAGGCGGAATACATTCCCGATGTCACCGCCTTTGCCCGGTACAGCTATCAGAACGGCGTGCCCTTCGTCGATCGAAACTTCGGCACATTCGGAATCCACCTGAGCTACGACGTCTTCGATGCAGGCAAACGCAAAGCGCTCGTTCGAGAACGCAGGGACGAAATAGCGGAAGCAGAAGAAAGCCTGCAGCGCATGAAGAACGAAGTCGAAGCCCATGTACAAATGATATACAACCGGCTCGATGTAGCGCGCTCCATGGTGGAGGTGAAGAAAGAGTACCTCGCCGCTCAGCAAGAGAATGCGCGCCTTTCAGAAGATCAATTTAAGCAAGGAATCACATTGGCGTCCCAGCGCGACGCGTCGCGAGCTCAGGCGGTGAAGGCACGCGCTGGTTTGCTCGACGCGAGCCTGGCTTATCTCTTAACCCGAGACGATCTAAACCGGACTTTGGGAGATACGAATCCATGATCTCGGCAGTTTCTAGGTTTCAGCTAACTGATTTTTGGCAGGAATTCAAAGAGAGCGATTAACGCAAATGCAGCGCAAACAAAACTCGATTACGTTGAGCGCGCTTTTTATGCTCGCGCTCTTGTTCTTGTCCCTGGCTACGGTGGCAGCCGCCGCAACCGATCCCACGAATGGCACGAACATCTTTGCTCCTGCATCAACGCCGGCGAAGATGGTCGCTCACCTCTCCGTGTTTGTCCTTGCCATTACCGGAATCATCTTTGTCGTCGTCTTTACGTTACTGGTCTATTCCGTCATTAAATTCCGAGGGCGAGCTGTGGATGCCGGCCGCGAACCCGCTCAGGTATACGGAAGCACCCAGATTGAGCTGGCCTGGACGATCATTCCCATCCTCATTGTTATCGTGTTGTTCTTGGCTACGGCGAGGGCAATCCATGCCGTTCAGGATGCTCCCGAACCCGCGGGCGCCGTCGAGGTCACTGCCATCGGGCACCAATACTGGTGGGAGTTTCGCTACCCGAAGCTGGGGGTCGTTACAGCCAATGAGCTGCACATCCCAGTGAGCGATCCCGCGAATCCGACTCCTACGTTCTTGACCTTGCTTTCCGCTGACACCGACCACAGCTTCTGGATCCCGGAACTCGCGGGCAAGACCGACCTGATTCCCAACCATCCGAACAGAATGTGGATGGACCCACTGCGCACCGGAATCTTTCTTGGTCAGTGCGCGCAATACTGCGGGGTCCAGCATGCAAAGATGCTGTTACGCGTCTCGGTGGACAGTCCTGCCGATTTTGCTGCCTGGGCCCGTGGCCAGCAACAGCCCGCCGTTCAGGACGCAAGCGTAGCGACCGGCAGGCGAGTTTTCGAAAGCAATGCCTGCATGAATTGTCATGCGGTGGCAGGAACGAATGCCAACGGACGCTTCGGTCCCGACCTCACGCACTTGATGACCCGGGCTACGATCGCCTCCGGTGCAGCAACGAATACACCAGAAAACCTCCGCCTCTGGATTCAGGACCCAAACGCGATCAAGCCCGGCTCGCTAATGCCGGCCATGAAATTGAGCGATTCCGACCTGGATGCGGTCGTGAGTTATATGGAGACACTTCGCTAGAGGAAGTTGAAGGCCAATATGTCATCGAATGCGATCACGATTCCGGGCGTGCAGATTGACGAGAAGCCGTGGGTTGACACGCTTCACGAATGGGTGACCACAGTTGATCACAAGCGGTTGGGCGTTCTCTATATTCTCTACGCCCTGCTATTTCTGGTGATCGCCGGTGTCGAAGCGCTCATCATCCGCATTCAGCTGATGTTCCCGCACAATCATTTTGTTTCGCCGGGGGTCTTCAACCGCCTGTTCACCATGCATGGCACAACCATGGTTTTCTTCATGGGCATGCCAATCCTGTTTGGCTTTGCAAACTATCTTGTGCCATTAATGATTGGCGCCCGCGACATGGCGTTTCCCCGGCTGAATGCCTTCAGCTTCTGGCTTTCGGCACTGGGCGGATTTCTTCTCTACTTCAGCCTGGTGGGCGCAAATGGGCTCTACGGTGCGGGCAATGCACCTGACGTGGGATGGTGGGCGTACGCGCCTCTAACAGCACGGGCCTTTTCGCCAGGCCACAGCACTGATTATTGGACGCTGGCGCTGCTGGTTTCCGGATTTGGAAGCATTGGAACCGCCATCAATATTATTGCGACTATTCTCTGCATGCGCTGCCCGGGCATGAAGCTCAATCGCATGCCTCTGCTGGCATGGCTCAACCTGGTGATGGCCGGAATGGTTCTACTCGCTGTTTCGCCGCTGACCGCGGCACAGTTCATGCTGCTTATCGATCGATATTTAGGTGGCCATTTCTTCGACACGCAGGCTGGCGGCTCAGCCATGTTGTGGATGCACTTCTTTTGGATATTTGGACATCCGGAAGTGTACATCCTCATTATTCCCTGCTTTGCTTTCATGTCGGAAATCATTCCGGTGTTTTCACGGAAACCGATTTTCGGATATCCGGTCATGGTCGCAGCCACTGTCTGCATCGGCTTCGTGAGCATGAGCGTGTGGGCGCACCACATGTTCTCGGTCGGAATGAACTCGTACGCGAACAGCTTTTTCACGATTACCACGATGGCGGTCGGCGTTCCTACGGGAATTAAGATCTTCAATTGGCTCGGCACCATGTGGGGAGGAAGGATTCAGTTTAAGGTACCGATGCTGTTCTGCATCGGATTTCTCTTCCAATTCCTGATTGCCGGCCTAACCGGCGTCATGCTGGGAAGTGCCGCCTTCGCTTCGCAGCTTACCTTGTCGTATTTCGTTGTCGCGCACTTCCACTACACACTCGTAGGCGGGGTTGTGTTCGGCGTCTTCGCCGCCATTTATTACTGGTACCCAAAAATTACGGGAAGAATGTTGAACGAGACACTCGGCAAACTGCATTTCTGGCTGTTCCTGATCGGTTTCCATCTGACATTCGACCTCATGCACATTCCCGGCCTATTGGGTATGCCGCGCCGAATCTACACCTACGAGCCGGGGCGCGGCTGGGACACTCTAAACCTACTCATCAGTGTCGGCGGATTTATTCAGGCAATCGCTGTTGTGATTTTTGTGGCGAATCTCGTTATCTCTTATTTCAAGGGCAAGACGGCGGGCAACGACCCCTGGGACGCCTGGACACTCGAATGGTCCACAAGCTCGCCCCCGCCTGCGTATAACTTTGCTTCCATCCCAGTGGTCGCGAGCCGGCGGCCGTTGTGGGACCTGAAGCATCCGGAAGACCCCGACAGCCAATATGAATAGCCGTACGAATGAAGACAGCCGCTGTGAATAAAGGAAGAAAGTAATGAGTGCGATGGCAAATCCGTTCCCACAGGCAGCGGCGACCTGGAGCCTTCCGTATCGCGGTAAGGTCGCAATGGCCGGCCTCATTATTGCCGAGTCGGCGATCTTCACGATTTTTGTGGTTGCTTATCTTTTCTATGTTGGGAAGAGTCTCGCCGGCCCGACTCCGCGCGAGGTGCTCGAGACACCGATCTTCTACACCATCTGTCTGTTGTCGAGCAGCCTGACCATTCATTTTGCCGCGAAGTCGCTGGCACGCGACCGAGTCGGAGCCTTTCTCGGCCTATGGGTGCTCACCATTGTTTTGGGCGGCACGTTTATGTACGGCACTGGGCAGGAGTGGCGCCGACTGATCTACGAACACGGGCTCACGATCTCGACGAATTTGTTCGGAACAACCTACTACTCGCTGGTCGGACTACACGCCTTTCACGTTACTGCAGGCCTGGTCATGCTCTGCCTTGTCACGATCTTTGCTGTGGCCGGACGCGTGCGGGTGGAGCAGTCGCGTCGCGTGGAAGTGCTCTCGATGTACTGGCATTTTGTGGATGCTGTGTGGGTGGTAGTTTTCACCGTCGTTTATGTTCTGGGGCGCTGAGGAAGAAATGGCAACCTTGCTGACAACCGAACCAATGAGTGAAAGCTCTCGGGCGCCGGGCGAGATTGAAGTGCCCGCGCCGACAGCGTGGCCCTTTGTGTTGGCTTTTGGATTCACCTTATTAGCTGCAGGCTTGGTTACGACCATAACGGTCAGCGTCCTCGGCGCTGTGCTTGCTCTGGCAGGCTGCATCGGGTGGTTCCGCGAAGTCTTCCCTCACGAGCACGAAGAGGTTGTGCCCGTGCTTCCTGAAGATATCCGCATAACCACCGAACGGAGCATAGTTGAGCGGCTTCCAATTCCGGCTTATCAGCGCGCATGGCTTCCCGTCCACACGTATCCGATTTCGGCGGGTGTGAAGGGTGGGTTGGCGGGAGCTGGAGCCATGGCCATTTTGGCCTGTGCCTACGGCGTGCTGAAGGCAGGCAGCGTTTGGTATCCCATCAATCTTCTTGCCGGAGTGGTGTACGCCGAATCGCTTAAGCTCGGGCCCGCACAGTTGTATTCATTTCATGTGGACACCTTCGCGATTGCTTTGGTCCTGCATGGCCTGGTGTCAACCCTTGTTGGGGTGCTTTATGGCGCGATGCTTCCCATGTTCGCGCGCCGGCCGATTGTACTGGGAGGACTCATCGGCCCGGTGTTGTGGTCGGGACTGCTCTACACAATATTGGGCCTTCTCAATCCATTGCTCGCGAGCCACATTGACTGGCCCTGGTTTATTGCTTCACAAGTGGCCTTCGGAATTGTGGCGGGCATTGTGGTGACGAAACAGTCGCGCATGCTGACTCGGGAGAACCTGCCCTTCGCCATGCGCGCCGGGATCGAAGCCCCGGGAATTACACCACGAGACAGCGGAGAGGATCGACATTGAAACGATTTTGGTATCTATATGCGTCGGCAGCCCTGAGCATCCTGCTGCTCTCTGCGTGCAGCACTCCGCATGGTCAGCCCGAGAAGGATTCGGAACCCGTTGCGCCGAGCCAGGTTTTGGAATTTGCCACTCTTTACTCACAAAATTGCGCAGGTTGCCACGGCGCGCAAGGACGAGGAGGAGCAGCGATTGCGCTGGCAAATCCCGTTTATCTCGACATCGTGGATGAAGCGTCCATGCGAAAAGTCATCGCCAACGGCATACATGGAACCTCCATGTCAGCTTTCGCCCAAAGCGCAGGAGGAATGCTAACCGATAAACAGATCAACGTGATTACGAGCGGAATATTTTCGCGTTGGGGGCGCAAGGGGATTCTCGACGGAAGCAATCCACCGACATATGCGGCAAAAACTACGGGCAATGCCACGAATGGTGAACTCGTTTACGAGACATATTGCGCATCCTGCCACGGCCCACAAGGTCAGGGCAGGCCCAAAGGTAGTGCCATTACGAATGATTCATTTTTGGCTCTGGTCAGCGACCAAGAGCTGCACACGATCGTCATCACTGGCCGGCCGGAATTGGGAGCGCCAGACTGGCGCGGCAACGTTCCGGGAAAGCCTATGACAGACCAGGAGATCACGGATGTTGTTGCGTGGCTCGCGTCACGCCGTGCGCAAAACCCCGGGCAGCCTTATTCCGCTTCGAATTACGTGCAGCACTAGGAGTTCTGATATGTCGACTAAACCTCTCATGGCCCCTTCGAGTGACGCTACGGTTTCGCGCCGTGGGTTTTTCATGAAGCTGGGAATCCTGTTCAACGGCTTCGCGGCCATGGTGTTAGCGGTGCCGGTGGTGGGCTTTCTTTTTTCTTCGGTTACGCGCGGACGTGCGAGCGGCTATCTCTCGTGGGTGCCACTCGGGTCTGTAAGCGACTTCCCTGAGGGCGAAACACGGCTCGCTACTTTTCGGAATCCATACGTGATGCCCACAGATGGCAAGACGGTGGACACTGCCTGCTGGGTGCGGCGTATTGCTGGCGATCAGTTTCAGGTCTTTGCCATCAACTGCGCACATCTCGGCTGCCCGGTTCGCTGGTTTCAGCAATCTGGTCTGTTTATGTGTCCCTGTCACGGTGGAGCGTACTATCGCGACGGTTCGCGCGCCTCGGGACCACCAGAGCGCGGACTGTTCGAGTATCCGTATGAGGTTAAGAATGGCGTGCTGACGATTCAAGCCGGGGAATTGCCGACGCCGGGTGCAGCGATGGCAAGTCTATGCACGGAGAAACCGCCATGCGCGTGATTGCGAAAGTAGGAGAATGGTTCGATCATCGCCTGCAGCTCGCGGCGCCGATTCGTGAAGCGGCCGGGCATCCCGTGCCAAGGAACACGGCGAGCTGGTTCTATGTGTTCGGCAGTGCAGCGCTCACCGTCTTCATTCTCCAGCTTGTCACCGGCATTCTGCTGGCACTGATTTACGTGCCTTCAGCCGGCGAAGCATGGAGCAGTTTGCAAGCTCTGAATCATCAGGTTGCGCTTGGCTGGTTCATCCGCGCCATGCACGGATGGGGCTCCAACTTCATGGTCGCCGTTGTCCTGATTCATATGGTGCAGGTGTTCCTGTTCGGGGCCCACAAGTTCCCGCGTGAACTTACCTGGGTCATCGGCGTGTTCCTCTTATTGATGACTCTGGGCATGGCCTTCAGCGGGCAAGTGCTTCGCTTCGATCAGGACGCCTACTGGGGCTTGGGAATCGGAGCTTCCATCGCCAGCCGAGTACCCATAGCCGGCCCCGCGATCGTGAAATTGATGCTGGGTGGACCCATCATCGCCGGCGCAACCCTCTCTCGATTTTTTGCTTTGCACGTGTTCGTAATTCCTGGAATGCTGATTGCTTTCGTAGGACTTCACGTACTGATGGTGCTGAAGCTCGGGATCAACGAATGGCCGATGCCGGGACGCATTGTAAAACGAGCCACGTATGAACGTGACTATCACGCACTGACTAAGCAAGATGGTGCGCCGTTCGTTCCGTATGCGGTTTGGAAAGATCTGTTCTTCGCGGGATTTATCATCCTGGCCATCGCCGCCTGCGCTCTCTACTTCGGCCCGTTTGGTCCGACCGGACAGCCGGATCCAACGATTATCCAGACCGCCCCGAAGCCAGATTACTTTTTCCTGTGGCTTTACGCTTTGCTGTCACTGCTTCCTCCGTCGATGGAGACTCCATTTCTTCTCATCGTCCCACCTGTGGCGATCATCGCATTGATCCTCTTGCCCTTTCTTTCCGGCGAAGGAGAAAAAAGCTGGAAGCGGCGGCCGATCGCGGTTCTCACCGTGCTGCTGATTGCCATCACCCTCGGCACGTTTACTCGGCTCGCCCAGTTCACGCCTTGGAGTCCGCACATGAACGCCTGGAGCGGCGATCCAGTACCCGACCGGTACATTCATGGCACGACCGCACTTGAGCGGCAGGGCGCGCTCGTGTTTCAGGTTAAGCAGTGCCGCAACTGCCACTCTCTTGGCGACACGGGTGGACAAAGGGGGCCAGCCCTAGACAGCGTTGCCGTGCGGCTGACACAGGAGCAACTCATTCGGCAAGTGATTCAAGGCGGCGGCAACATGCCCGCCTATGGAAACAACTTAGGCCCGGCAGAGACGACCGCGCTCGTCGCATTTCTTGAGACGTTGCATCCGGCAGGGCAAGCTCCCGCCCACGATGCTTCACGCGACGCGGTGCTGAGCGACAACCCAGTGAGGAGTTCCGGCGGGCAATAGGATTAGAATTCATGCTTCCTCATCATGGCGGAATCGAATCGTCTGCGGTTTGGCTGACCCTGAGCATCGCTCTCACCGCATTGATCTACCTGCGGGGATGGCTTCATCTCCGTTCGACGTCCGCGAAGGTCGTTTCGGCCTGGCGTGCTATCAGCTTTCTTCTAGGACTTTTGCTGATCTGGGCTGCCGTAGCCTCGCCGATAGCTGCGCTCGATCATGAATTACTGACCGTTCACATGTTGCAACATCTTCTGCTCATGACGCTCGCTCCTCCGCTGATCTGGCTGGGCGCGCCCTTCATGGCATTCCTGCACGGTCTGCCGCGACAATTCGTACACACAGTCGTCCGTCCACTGCTCCACTCGGTGCCTGTACAGACGGTGGGAGGGACGCTCACACAGCCCGCGTTATGCTGGTTTGCCGCCGCCGCGGCTTTGGTGGGATGGCATATTCCGGCCATATTTGCGCTAGGGCTTCAATCCGAAGGCTGGCATCTCGCGGAGGACGCATCCTTCCTCGCGACCGGTCTTCTTTTCTGGTGGCCCGTAATTCAGCCCTGGCCAAGTACCTCGAGGTGGCCCGAGTTGTCGCTGATTTTGTACCTCTTTCTTGCCACGTTACCGTGCGATATCCTTTCCGGGTTTCTTGTGTTTTGCGACCGCGTAGTTTATGCAGTGTACTTCACCTCGCCACGACTGTTCGGCATTTCTGCTCTCGAAGATCAGCAGTGCGCGGGTGCGTTGATGTGGACCTTTGTAACAGTTGTCTATCTCGTTGCTGGCGCGGTTCTCACAATGCGGCTGCTCTCGCGACAGAGTTCCCGCGAGGACGAATTGGCTGAGTCGGAATTACGTGGCAGTCAAGTAACGCAAAAGGTGCTGCAGAGCCTGGAGGCACTCTAACCGTGGTCACCCAGCCTATTGTTGCTCCGCTCGATGTTCCCCCCATACAACACAATCGCGTCATCGAGCCGGCATTGTCCGACTACTGGGCGCTCACCAAGCCGGAAGTCAACCTTCTGATTGTGATCACGACTTTCGCTGGGTTCTACCTGGGTCGTGCAGCGTCCTGGCGGGATTTTCCGTTCCTGCTAATGATCCACACATTGGTGGGCACATTGCTCGTTGCCAGCGGCACCGGCACCTTGAATCAATACATCGAACGACACTTCGATGCTCAAATGCGTCGGACCGCCCGGCGGCCACTCGCTGCTGGCCGTCTCAAACCTTCCGCAGTCCTCTGGTTCGGTGTGGCTCTTTCCCTGATCGGCAGCGTTTATCTTGCGGTATCCGTTAATCTGCTCGCAAGCCTCCTCGCAGCGTTAACTTTGCTCTCCTATTTATTCTTCTATACCCCGCTCAAAAGAAAAACACCTCTATGTACACTGGTTGGGGCATTTGCGGGTGCCATGCCTCCGTTGATCGGCTGGGCTGGCGCATCAGGCAAGCTGAGCTTCGAGGCATGGGTATTGTACGCGGTGCTTTTCTTATGGCAGTTTCCACACTTTATGGCCATTGCCTGGATGTATCGGGACGACTATGAGCGTGCAGGCTATTTGGTTTTGCCTCCTGAAGGCCCCACCAGGGATCGGTTCGTGAACTTCCAAACCCTTTTTCCACTCTCGGGTCTGGTAGCCCTCAGTCTCTTGTCGGCCTTAGGAGGTCAGCCATCTTTGCTCCGTGGCACAGGAGTTTTTCTCCTAAACCTCGGGTTTTTCTGCTGCGGAGCGCAGTTCGTAATTCGCAGAACTAACTCGGCGGCTCGGCGGCTCCTGACGGCTTCGATTATTAACCTTCTCTCCTTATTTATATGGATGGTCTTTCTGACCGCAGGCGGGCTAGCTGGCACCGTGGCTTCGAAATCCTGGTAGCTGAATATGAGGAAAAGAGCAACCCGGTAAGTGGCTTATCGCAGGCCCCTTGCCAGCCGTTGCGGCTTAGACCGCGTGCCGGCCCAACACATGGATGAATGTCTTCCGTCTGCTACTGGCCGGCCGTCTGCGTTGCAGTACTCTCCAGCTCTCTTACTCTAACGGTCAACCGGCTGCGCATCACCTGGATAGTTTCATCGTGGGAAACTCCGAACTCAGGTGCGGATCGCTCACATGGACGTGTGACGGATGCTATTTTATGGTCGTACACAGCCGACAGTGTTTCCAAGCGCGCAATCATGGCACGCGCTGCATCCAGCTTCAGCTCCCGCTCCTGCTGCGCTGTCAAGGCTCCGGATTCCGTGCGTTCGGAAATCTGCCGCAGGTTAGCGTGGACATCTCGAAGCAAGCCGTTAACGCGATCCGCGTAGTCCTGCAGGAGTATAGAGGCTGTCTCGTCGCTCGCGTCGTTGTCTTGGCTCGGTACGCTTTGTGCGTATGCCGGAATGATTGCGAGGCATACAAGAATGATGTACAGAGTATTTTTCATTTCGCGTTACCTTCTATCCTCTGGGCAACACAAACCCCATTCAATGTGTAAGGCACATGTTAGTTGTAAAGCCGACCTCTTAATGAAGAGCAGGCACACAGCCAATATCGCAACGACGAGCTGCCGCCTGAAATGGGTCTGCCGGAAGACACTTCCGCGGATTCGTTCGCCCAAACAACACCAAGCTGCGTGCATCTCATTGCCAAATGGCCGCCACCTGCCAAACCGATCGGCGTTGCCATGAACTGGGATGATCGCCCAGCTGCTTACCTAACTTCACCTGATATAGCCCCTGCCAAGATGGCGCTCGGATTGCAGAAAGCCCCTTGCGCTTATGGAGGCCTGAGCCGGAAGGATGACAGCACATGAAAGATACATTTACCCAGGCGGAGCTGGTGGCGTTACGGAACGACCTGGTTCATGACGTCGATTCGCGCGAAGCTGCCGAGCTGCTTCAAGTATTCCTGATGAGCCGGGGTTACGGCGCGTCGCCCGAAGCGGCCCTGGACGCCGTAAGCCGCGTCGAGATGTCAGGGTGTTCGATGCCGGTACTGAGAAGAGAGCTGGAAACTCTGGCGTTGGTGATGTGTGTGCACATGCAGAGAGAGGACGGAGTGCTCACCAGAGGAATGAGTTCTAAACAGCCATGCGAGTAAGCACTCTTGCGCTGCCGCCAATGGCCCGATAGGCGATCTTTCCGGGGACTACCAACTCAACCTCGGTTCCACTTCCCGGATGGCGACGGCACCGTAGTTCCATTTGCCCACCAATCCGACCGGCGCGTTCGCGCATTCCTTGAAGGCCCCAATGACCGTCGCGCCCCCCGTTTTCTAGAACGTCGGGGTCGATACCGCGCCCATCGTCGCGAACCCTCAATTGAAAGTGTGTTGGGTGGTAGAGGATTTTCACTTCTACGTTGATGCCTTCAGAATGGCGCAAAGCGTTGATGAGAGCCTCCCTGCCAATCGAATATGACTCCTCAAGTACTATTGGGTGTAACTCTCGCACAGTACCCTCCACTACAGTCTTGACATTCACTTCGCGGCCCGGAGCCAGTTCATCTGCGACTCGCTGAAATGCTGCCGACAAGTCGGTCGGCGATACGAAACCAGAGCGAAGACTCCAAACACGATCTCTGCCCTCTATTAAGACCCGATCGGCGTAGTCGATCGCTTTTTCCATGTCCTGCCGAACCGGGTCTAGAGCGGGTATTCGTCCTGCGATCGCATGGAATTTCAGGATCAAACCCTGGAATCCCTGCAGCAGTGTGTCATGCAAATCACGCGCAATCCTTTCCCTTTCCGCCAGGCGCGACTCCAACATCGAACTCTCCAGAATTCGAGAGAGGTCATCATAAATCGCCGATTCGGAAATCGCATCTTTCCTGGCGGGTTCGCTCGCAACCGGGTTTTTTTTCATAATAACTCCATGCACAAAGCCGCTTCGGACACCGGTGTACCCTCGCGGAGGTTTAAATGCCACCTTCAGCCCTGCCCCATCCGAATCACGACCCAGCGCGCAATGGCTCGCATCAATCATCTCGATGTCCCCGCTTTCTTCTAGTCTTCTAGTCCTTGCTCCGACGCACTCCCGTCTACCCTTTCTTTTGTGATCCATTCACGGATATAGGCCGAGCAGTTTCTTAGTTCTAGTCCATTCGATTCGCGAAGAGCCAGGAGCTTTACCGCTTCGCGGTCCACGAGAAGAAGGTCCTTGAGATCAAGGACTGGTACCCTCGTTTCCTGTTCGAGCAAGTCCCGAAGTAGATCCACCTCCTGCCTTGTAATCTGGCCGCTGATGCGCAAGATCACAAGACCCTCTCCGTTGACAACGCGTTCGATTCTGCAAGTCATTGTAGGTTTAGTTCGAACTCTCTAATCCCTGGTGCTCTCCACCAGGCGCGAGGCACCGGATGCTTTTTCCAAGCGCGGCGTCTCCGTGTTTATGCTGATTTCTTTTCCGGTGCGGGAAACGGAATAATCTTCCCGCACCGCTCGGGCGGAATCCATTTTCCGCTCTGTTTCCGGAATTTCGCAGGTATGTGGTACGCAATCACTTTTGCCATTGCCGTTACCATTCCCAGCCGCACTCGCAGCGGATGTGATCACATAACCTGGCTTTGCGGAGTACCCGTTTGCATGCTGCACAGCATCGAATCCACATAGCGACCTCCTACATTGCTTCTCGTAATGCCTCAGCACGCCGTCCTTCGAGCGCCCAGCATCACGACACTGTAAGAAAAGCAAACCTTGTGCCACTCGTAATTTTCTGAAAACAAAAGAGAAAGGAAGATCCGTTGCGTGAACAATCCAGTGAATCACGCGAATTCCGCGAATTACGCGAATTCCGATGACCCTAGGGGAATACGTTCAGCGGAATTTGAATTGGCCTTTGTTGATTTTCAAGGCCTTGATGCGGGTCTCAAGAGTTGATGGCGGAACTCCAAGTCGAGCCGCTGCCCCTGACGAACCCGAAACCCGCCCTCTGCTCTCGGCCAGGGCCGCCTCGATAATCTCCCGCTCGCTGCGCGGCTCAACCTTGAACGGTGCCGACGCTTCAAACCGAGATGCTGGTCGCGATGTTTCTTTGGAAAGCCACAATTCGTCAACTGAAAGAACGTCACCGGAGCTCAAAATCACGGACCTCTCAATTACGTTCTGCAACTCGCGGATGTTGCCTGGCCAGGCGTAGGACTGCAACAGCTCCAGCGTCTTTTTGTCGATCAAGCGGATATGCTTGCCTGCCCGGTTGGCGTAGCGTTGGGCGAAATACTCGACCAGCATGAGGATGTCGTCCTTCCGTTCTCGGAGTGGTGGCACCTCGATGGGAAAGACGTTGAGCCGATAAAAAAGGTCTTGGCGGAAGGTCCCATTGGCTACGGCCGCCTGCAGATCACGATTCGTGGCAGCTATGACGCGAACGTCGACACGGATAGGGTGTCCTCCTCCGACCCGCTCGAACTCCCGTTCCTGCAGCACTCTCAACAATGCGACCTGGGTGTCTGGTGAGAGTTCGCCCACCTCGTCCAGGAAGATCGTTCCGCCGTCAGCCATTTCAAAGCGGCCGAGTCGACGCTGCATGGCACCCGTAAAGGCCCCCTTCTCATGTCCGAACAGCTCCGAGAGGATCAGGTCACGGGGGATTGCTGCGCAGTTTACGCTAACGAAGGCACGTCCTGACCTCTGGGAGCGACGGTGAATAGCGCGTGCAACCAGCTCCTTACCTGTTCCCGTTTCACCCGTGATGAGAACCGTGGAATCGCCTGGCGCAACTTTGGAGATGCACGAGAGCACAGTTCGCAAAGCGGGTGAGGTTCCGACAATCTCTTCAAACATCGAGGTTTGGTCGATTTCCTCACGCAGAGCGGCGTTTTCTTGTTGCAGTTTCTCCTCAGCCTGCTTGCGGTCTTCGATGTCCGTCAAGGCAACATACCAACGCGTAATCTGTCTCTGTTCGTCGCGCAATGGGTTAAAACGAACCAAGAACCAGCGATAAGTGCCATCACGTTTGCGTAGTCGCGACTCCAACTCGTAAGCGGAGCCACCGGAGCGAACACTATCGGAATAAGTGCGCGTCGCCTGTTCTCGGTCATCAGGATGAAAAAACCCCCAGGACTGAAAAAAAGTTCCGGATGTTTGCCGCCACTCTTCAAGACTACGGCCGACGTAATCGAGCCCAATGCGGTTGGCATAAAGACGTTCGCCACCCGGTCCGAATACAGCAACAAGTTGAGGAACGAGGTCCAGAATCTGCCGGAGCTCCATTTCACTTCTGCGCAGTTCCTCCTCTGCTCGTTTACGCTCAGTGACGTCGATCACAGTGCCCACAAATTCAACGAGATGCCCGGACGTGC
>DAIUEW010000048.1:0-47593 GCA_036844925.1 Candidatus Sulfotelmatobacter sp. | reverse complement strand
GCGGCCCGCCCATCGCGCTCAACACCAGCGGCATGGTGATGAACGGCCCCACGCCGATCATGTCAATCATGTTGAGCGCGGTCGCGCTCCCCAGACCCATGCCGCGGATCAGGCCGTGAGAATTCGATTCGTTCTGAGATGGAGACTGCATTTTTTCGGTAAGCTCGGTACCGTCACTGCAGTTATGGGAGAAGCAACATCCTGCCGCTGACCTGCCGCGCTTCAAACGCCGCATGTGCCTGGGCCGCATCCGCCAGCGGATACCTCCGGTCAATTCTGATGGAAAGTTTTCCCTGCTTCACCCAGCCCACAAACTGTTCCAAATAACGAGGGTATTCTTTGAAGTAAGGGCTTCCATTCGTCCGGGTGAGAAACAGCGATCCTTTTTCCTGCAGGGTCATAAGATCAAACGGAGGCACGTAACCACTCGACTGCCCGTAAATCACGAGATATCCGCCCGGAGCCAGGCTATCGAGGCTGGCCGGGAAAGTATCTTTCCCCACGCCGTCGTAAACCACGTTGACCCCGCGCCCGCCGGTGATCCGCCTAGCTTCCTTCGCAATGTCAGATTGCGTGGAAATGATGACCTCGTCCGCGCCTGCCTCTCGAACAAACTTCGCTTTCTCCCCGGTCGACGTAACCCCGATCACCCGCCCCTCGCAGATCTTCGCCATCTGACAAAGTAGCAGTCCAATGCCTCCAGCCGCCGCTTGGATCAGGCACCAGTCTCCCGGTTTTACCGGATAAGCAAAGTGGGTGAAGGCGTAGGCCAGAAATCCCTGGTTCATGCCTGCCGCCGCCTGCTCCACTCCGATGCCATCTGGCACGCGAATGAGCCACGCGGCCGGAGCCAGCGCATGGGTGGCGTAAGAATTCCCCACAAAGACAACGCGTTCTCCCACCCGCACATTGCGGACGTCACGACCAAGTTCTTCCACGATCCCCACTCCCTGACTACCAAGAGTTGCCGGAAGCTCAGGTTCGTTCGCGTCACCGCGGCGGTAGAAGGCTTGACCGGCAAGTTCCCCGCGCCGCTTTTGCACGTCCAGAAAGTTAACGCTGGCCGCTTCCACGCGCACCACGGCCTGCCCGGGACCTGGAACTGGCGCGGGGAGTTCCTCCCACTGCATCACCTCTGGACCGCCGTAGGAGTGAATGCGAATGGCGTGCATAAAGTTTGTTTACCCGTCTTGCCGTTGTTGCTTCTCGCAAATAAAGCTCGAGCTCAACGGTCGGAATGACGCGAGAATGCTGCCGTCGTCTACGTCCACGCCCACGTGCACATACTTGTCGGTGTTTTCGAGCAGCTGCACTTCAACTGTGTATCTCTTGCCTTCGAAGTCAGCTTGGTAGGCCTGTACGTCGTGCAATTCGGCGACAAGCTCCGCACAGGATTTCGCACTCCACCGCTTAACCTCAGCCTCCAGGACAGGCCGCCATTGCTCGCGACGTTTCATCTTTCGAACCCGCACGGGTTTACTGACCACTGACCACTGGCCACTGATCACCGCTTCTCATGCCCGGCGCTCAACAGATTTACATACAATCGCACCGCCCCGGGCACTCCTGCTGGCAACTGCCGGAAGAATGCGTATCCCGTGTAGATATATGTTCCCTTGCCGTATTGCGCCTGCAGCAGGCCGCCCTTCTGCGCGTCCTCACCTGGATCATGGCAGGCCAGCAGCGGCTTGAAATGTTCGTCCCATTTGTCCATGAAATAGAGTCCGCGTTCCTGCACCCAGCCGTCAAAATCACGAGCCGTGATCGCATTCGGATGATGAAAGACTTCATCCTCAGGGGCAAGAATGTCCACCGGAGCTTCCTCCACCGAAACCCGCGCGCGGCTCAGTTCCGCAGGATAGGGCGTGAAGTGACCACTATTAAAATCCCCCACACCGGTGTTGTATTGGACCACCAGAGTTCCTCCGGCGGCAACGAAATCGAGAAGCTTTTTATTATTCTCAACAACATCTTTTTGCGTATCGTAGGCGCGAATCCCGAGCACAATGGTTGCGTACCCGCTGAGTTCCTCGCTCGCTAGCTTCTCCGGAGGAATCAACGTCACATTCATTCCCACCTGCTGCAGCACGGTAGGAATGTCATCCCCGGCGCCCATGACGTAACCAATTTTCATGTCATGCGGCACTCGTACGTCGACGATGCTCACGCGCTGCACGGCCGGTTGGTAATAGTAAAAGCTGCCCAGGTCTTCGCGAGTTACCAGGGTGTAACCTTCGCTGAATTTCTCGCCCTCCGTTTCCAACACGGCCCGAATGTTGGCTCGACCCTCCTGCAAGCCGGCAGGGAAGACTTTGAAGTTGAAATCCTGTTTCTGTCCACGGCGCGCGAACTCAACCGCAAGCTGTGCGGGTTCCGACCGCCAGCCGGCGGGCAATTCCAAACGCAAAACTCCACGAGAAGCGCGGCTCAAATTGCTGGTAACGCCCACGGCCACAGTTGAACTCGAACCGTTGTGCGTGGATATCACCTGCGTGCCGGGCTCAAGAGCAACCGAAAACGCCGGTACCACCGCCAGTGGACGGGCACGTGCTACGCCCGCATCATCGATGAAAGGGGTGACGACGATCGCTCCAATTACGCTCTTCTTTTGATTCCGGGCTGCGTTCTGGTCTCGCGCTCCTCCCGCCGCGGCGATCGAATATTCCACGCGCGCCCGCATGAGCGGGGGCGGGAACGGTAGGGTCACGTATTTTTCGTCGTCGATGTGATTCAAACTCTCCGTCTCCGGATCGTCGCGATGCCAATAGGGGCGGGTATATGCCGCGTTTTTCGGCACCCTGAGCCGAAACACCACACGTTCATTCTCCCCGGGCTTGATAGGCGTGGGTTTTGTCTTATCGGAAATCGTGGCCCAGCCATCCGGAACCTCTAATTTCAAGGCATTGAGGACCACCCGTTCTTTCGATCCGTTGTCGAAGTTCACCGCCACCAGAAACTCCTGGCCCGGAGAAACTGTGGTCAATGCCTCCGCCTCTTTCTGAATCGCACCCTTGGGTTCGGCTCGAGGAACTACCGTAGCCGATAGGGTTACATTCAACGCCAGATTCAGTGCCGTCTCGGCCTGTTCGCGTTTTTCGTCTAATCGCGCGAGCAGATCAGACTTGGTCGCGGCGCCCAGCGTCCTTTTGTCGACTTCCGTATGTAACCGTTCCAAGGCAGCTACAACGTCCATCAGAGGCGCTGCCGATGCATAGGGGTCGTTCCCCTTTGCAGCTTCGGAGGCGCGCGAAATCTTGTTTGCGATCTCGGTCAATTGTTGCCGCAACTGCGGAACCTTCGCTTCTTCCCCTCCCAGTCGCGCCGCCAGGCCCGGCAGCGTGGTGTCAATTCCCTGGAAGAAATCTTTCTCGTGACCGTCTTTATCCAGCTTTGGGGATTTAATCGAATCCACCAGCTTATAGAAAGTAAAGCGGTCTCCGGGATCGACATTCCAATTCGCCGCCCCCTGGGAGAGCTGATGGCGCAATCCCTGCATCGCGAATTGAACATAAGACATGCCGAGATCCGCGCTCGGCTCACCCGTGTTCAATCTCACCGTCCAGTTCGTATCCGGACAGGTCATCGCTCCAAATCCGCACACGTTGCCGATGTAAAGCTTCCTGGCTTGCCACGGCAGGAGGCCCTGGGCAATCTGATCGGGAAAGCGCTTGGGATCCGCTGCCGCCCGGAACGCCTCTTTTGTCAGGATGCTCGACGCCTGATGATGGCCGTGCCCATCGCGCTCAGTTCCGGAAAAGCGCGCCACCAGAACGTCGGGACGGAATGTGCGAATCACCCGCACCATGTCTCCGAGCGCCACATCGTGTCCGCCCCACTTTGCAAAAGTCTCATCCGCGCTTTTCGAAAAACCGAAGTCGGCCACGCGGGAAAAGCGTTCCTGCACGCCGTAATATTGGTCCGCCGCCAGCAATTCCAAGGTTCGCAGGTCGCCCAGGACATCCGACAAATTGCTGCCAACTTTGTTCTGGCCGCCTTCGCCGCGATTTAGGGTCATCAACAGAACACTTGCTCCGCGTCCGCGCGACTCAAGCGTTAGCATGCCACCATCCTCATCATCTGGATGCGCAACCGTCTGCATCAGCCGGGCAGTCGTGCTTAGCCGCCGCAACATCTGCCGCAGGCCGACGATTCCTTCATCTTTCGGAAGTTCGGGAGGAGATCCCTGATATGGAAGCTGTGGGAAGTTCGTGACGTCGGATGGTTGCGCGGACTGCGATGTAGTCGCTGAACCTGCGGAGCTTACCTTGCCCTGTTGAGACGCCATTAGTAGCAGAACAGGAGTGGCGAACAAAAGAAATACGAAAAAGGTTCGGGAAAGTGAGGTTTGGACAAAATAGCCGAAGGGGCGCCCAGGGCGGCCCACGAAGTTTCTGCGTCCCAGATCGTTCACCTTACAAGGATGGGGCCTAACCCCGCTCAGACGCAAATTCTTTTCTCTCGTATCCTAACGATTGGCATTCGACCCGAAGCCTCGGAGAGTTGTACAACTCAGACCGACCTATTGACCGCGCCCTTCCTTTAAGGTCTCCTGACATGCGCTTGCCGCGGTCAAGACTTCGTTGAACGCAGTCTCCTTGCGTAACTGTTTTAGCAATGGATCCCCGAGCAGCGCCGAGTAAGCACAATAATTCTGCTGCACCGCGGCTTTCAGCAAGCGCAGAGCTGCGTCAGGTTGGCCGCAGTATGCCATCAGTGCGCCGACGTGATACCACTCCTCCGGGTCGAGTTCTGTCATTACGGACGTCTCTGCCTCATGTACAATCCGGTCGAAGTCGGCCGGCCGCTGCGGCTGCGTACATACCATCATCAACTCACGGTGGTAGAGCGCGGATTTACCCACGTTCTTTGCGCTTTCCCGCGCCTGCATCAAATTTCCCGATGCCAGGTACACATAGGGCGTCACCCACGCGGCCCACTCCGAGCCCGCATCGAGGTGAACGAAATCCATGGCGCGGTCGGTCTGACCCAGTTCCAGAAAAGCCCACGCGCACGAGCGAAAATCGAAGTTTCCCGGATCCAGCGAACGAGCGGTGTTGCACTCCTGCGCGGCCTGCTCTTGCATGCCCGCATAACGCAACACATAGCTTAGCGCGAAGTGCGCCTCGGCGCTCTGCGGACGCCTCCGCACCAAATCCGTGGCGGCATCGTAAGCCGGACCCAGTTCGCCCCTTTCCACCCGGTTGGTAATCAAATGGCTGGCAGCCCCTACGCGGTTGGGGTCGAGCGCAAGCGCCCGCTCATATGCGGCGTTCGAGCGCTGGAACATCGCCTCTCCGCCACCGCCATAATATGAATCGTAGTAGTACCGCTGCCCCAGCGCTTCCCACGCAGGAGCGTAACTGGGATCCTCGCCCACCACATGTTCCAGCACCGAGATCGCGTCTTTGTTGGGTCCAGGATCGTGCGGCAGGGCGAGGCTATGCAGATAAAGATCGTAGGCCTCCTGGCTCTTGGGACGGGATGCAGAGGTATAAGCTCCACCCGCACCCAGAGCAGGCAACAACCCCTGTTGTACCTGCGTGCTCAACTGATTTTGCAGCGAAATCAGATCATTCACCAGAGCCGTAACCGTCGCCTGCCAGAGCAGACGGTCAGTCGCGACATCCACTGCTTCCAAGGTCACAGTTAACTGGTCGCCTTGCTTCAAAAAGTGCCCGGTGAGCAGCTTACCTACGTGCAGTTCCTGTCCGATCTTCCGTGGATCAAAGTCGGGCGCGACATACTTCCGCGTGACCGACGAAGGACGAACATCCAGCGAACGGGAATATGTCAGCACGCTAGTCAATTCATCTGCCAGCGCGAAGCGCAGGTAATCCACTGAATAGTCCCCGTTCATGTTTTGCAGGGGTAGCACCCCGATCGCATTCTTCAACTCGGTGCTTGCCACCTCCCGGTGTTTGACCCAATACGCTCCAACCGCCGCCAGAACTGTAACCAGCAACGCCGCGGTTCCAGCCAGTAGCCAGAACAGCCACCGGTTGCTCGCCGCATGGCCAAAGGTTTTGCTGGAAACCCGCAGCCTCGCCGTGTGAAATGCACTCTTTACCTGGCCGGATTCAGTTTCACGCTTCAGCTGCTGCAGGTCGGCCTTCATCTGTGTGGCGCTTTGGTACCGCTCCTTGCGGTCCTTTTCCATCGCCTTGCCGATGATGCCTTCCAATTCCACCGGCACCTTGGGATTCAATTCCGCGGGCGGAACCGGCTTGGCATGTAGCACCGAATCGAGCGTCATCAGCGAGTTCTTGCCGGTAAAGGGTTTCTTTCCGGTCCCCATTTCGTACATGACGACGCCAAAGGAAAACAGGTCACTGCGGAAATCGATCTCCTCGCTCCGCGCCTGCTCCGGAGACATGTAAACGGCAGTGCCGGGGATCACCCCGACCGCGGTCAGCGAATCGTCCGGCGCCACTCCGTCGCTGTCGGTGCCGACGTTATGAACCAGTTTGGCCAGGCCGAAATCCAACACCTTGACCTGCCCGGTCGGAGTTAGAAAAATATTTGCGGGCTTAATGTCGCGGTGCACGATTCCTTTGGCATGGGAGGCGGCGAGCGCATCTGCAACCTGGATGCTGATGTCCAGCACCTTGTCCGTCTCCATCGGTTTACCGCCGATGGCCTGCTTGAGGCTCTCGCCCTCGAGCTTCTCCATCACGATGAAGGGATGGCCGTTGTTATCCTCGATGCCGTGAATGATGCAGATGTTCGGGTGATTCAATAAGGAGGCTGCCCTGGCCTCTCTCTCGAAGCGTTCCAGCGATTTATGGTCGCCGACGAGGTTTTCGGGAATAAACTTCAAGGCAACGTGCCGGCCGAGTTTAAGATCCTCTGCCTCGTACACTACACCCATGCCACCACCCCCGAGTTTTCCCAGGATGCGGTAGTGGGACACTGTCTGGCCGATCATGAAAGGACAAAGCTCCCGACGGCGGTAATGTTAGGCCCGCCAGCAGCTTCGGTCAACTGATTCCTCCGCGCATTCTTCGCCTCAAGACTACTCAAACTATGGGTCACGGCGTCTCCGAGAGCGAGTTTGTATTCCCAAACTGAAAAACCGCGTGACCTTTTGAGTCGCCATCGCGGCTCCAAGTTGCCCCGCGCACGCTAGTATTACGCTAGCAACCCTGAAATAGCGAGGCAGTTCTGGTATGGAGCGAACCCATCCCCCGCAGCAGCAAGAAGCCATCCGGCGTCGCGCCACGGAGATTTTTGAACTTGGGGGACGTGCCGAAGGCCACGACCTAGAAAACTGGTGTCAAGCTGAAGCGGAGATCCTTCGTGAAACGGATACTCACCCGGTTCGCCGCGCGATCGTGATCAACCTCAACGGCGTTGTTTATACCGGGGAATACGAATTTGCCTGCGCCGACGGCTACGCTCCCGGAGAATGGAAACCCGGCGAGCCCGTTTCCGTTCGTCTCGCCGGGGACAAACTCTATCTGCTCCGGCGCAATGGCCGCGAACTCGAGACGACCGTTGTTAAGAGAATCGGATGAAGGAGGGCTCCGGAAGCCAATCTAGCGCGGGATTGAAGTCTAGTCTGCTGCGTATAGCCCGGCCGATGCTCCCACCCATTCCATGTTCCGGTTGTGATCCACGCCCATCATCAAACCACGCCCCATGCGGATGATTGTCAGCACGGCCTGCAACTCCTCTTGCCAAACGTACATCACTCGAACCTCTGCTTTGGACGCTCCAAGCGGGGTTTCGATCACCGGTTCAAAATGCAACCGCTCCTGCAGAATGTATTCCCCGCGCTTCTCGAGGGGAATGGCGTCGATATCTTTTTTCTCAGGCGCAATCACCACTCCCAATCCCGCGAAAGAATACAAAGGCTTCAGAGCGTAGTTGTGTAAGTCGTCGGGAATCCGCTTTATTTGATCCAGAAACCAGGTCTTCGGCACGGACTCATGCTGCAGATAAGGAATCGAAAATTTGCTGATCCGGAAATACCAATTGGGATGCCCCGCCCACTCGACGGCAAGCTCGTCGCGCCAATCAAAGTGAAGCTTGACGTTCTTGCGTTGTAATTCGTCCACTATCGCACGGTTATAGATTCGCTGGATGGGAATGCGGCCTCCCTTCCGTTCGTAGTAAAGCTGCGAGCCCTGCTTCTTAATGGCCTCAATGTCGACCGTCCTCACCCCGAGCATCTTCTCGGTCAGCAGAAAATCCGGCAAGGTTTTTTGTTCTTGAGGATGGATCTCCATCAGGATCACATTCTCTGGATCATTCGTGCCAACAATCGCGCTGCGTAACAATTCACGATAGGATTTTTCGTCGAAGCCGCTGAGAAGGAACCGCAACCGGTCTCCGCCTTCGAATTGATTCACCCCGAAGACGTCGTTATAGCTTTGCGCGAGAGTGAGTTGGTATGCATAAAGAGAAGGGAAGGCCTGCAACTCCACTAACTTCGGCAGCAACTCGCCGGCGGCGTCGCGCACCAGCCCGAAGTCGACTTGCACAAACATCGGGTGCGGGGGCTCGTTCGGAACTCGAAACTCCGCAGGAATCGATGCATCCGATCGCGCCCGGTAGTCCACACTGTCTACCAGTTGCCGGATCAGTTCCTTCCCATCCTCCGCCATTCGCTCCAGAAGGGACCGGGGAAAGAAACACGGAGTCTCTGACAGCCGGAACTGCACATGAGTTCCGCAAGCATCATCGATGCGCTGCAGAAATGTCTGATATTTTTCCGGAGTGAACCCGGCGTTGAACTGATTTCGAAGGGAGGGAATCATACGAAGCTGCGACGCAAAAGCATCTCACTCTCGGATTTCCATACTGCGAATGAGGCTGTCTTCGAAGGAGTAAATGTGTTTGACCATGCGGTCCAACAGTAGCTTGCCATTAGGGTCACGCACAACTTGATGCACACTCACAACCACCCGGCCAGAGCCATCCGCATCGATTGCCACCGGATCGACATGAGGATCGATTAGGTTCCATTGCCGGGTCCAGTAATCCCGAACGCCAGCATGTCCGTAAACCGTGCCACCCTCCATTCCATTGGGCCATTCCACGTTGGACTGCATCATAGCCAGGGCCGCATCCAGTTCCCGGGCATTAAAGGCCCTATATGCTTCCCTGATAACGCCGGAAATGCTCTCATCAAGCGTTAGCTCTATTGTCGACACGACTCACGCCTCGATCAAAAACTTTCCGTCCTGCATGATTTGTTGGTCGTCTACCCAGATGTTAAATTTGCGCCCGACAACATCGATGTGGGTCGACGAATCCCATTCTGCGCCGGTGTGCGCGCCATACGGGTTTCCAAATGCAATGTGCACGCCCGGATACTTCTCGTCTTGCAAAATCTGCCCGATAACATCCTTTAGATCGATATTCGTTCCAATGGCAAACTCACCTACGCGGTCGCTGTTCTCGTCGGTGTGCGTGTATTTCCAGAAGTCGTCCTGGAGTTCGCGGTTGTCCGAGTGCGCTTCGGTGAGGCGGTTCTTCTTCATATGGATGGTCAGTGGGTTCTCGCGCAAATTACCAAACTTGGCGCACAGATAATCCCCCACCACGCCGTCAATCACGAAGGTGCCATTCACTTCGCCCGGCGTTGTAAAGATTTCTCCGCCTGGCAGGTTTCCCCATTTTTCCGGAGTGATGATTCCGCTGGTCTTCAGCCAGCGGTAGTTATGATTCAACTCCGCCGTCAAGTCCGTTCCCGCAGCGGTTTTCGCCCGGACTCGTTTCGCCTGCCGAACCATCGCGACAACTTTCGCGCTCAGCCGATCAACTTTCTGAAAGTCCGCTCGCATCCCTTCCAGCATGATCTGCCGGTTGATATTGACCATGTGCGCGTGCCGGATCTTCCGCCGATTTACGACGTCCGTCATTTGCATGCGCGAACGCAACTCATTGCGCTGAGCCTGCACAGCAAAAATCGAAACCTGGCTCGTCTCCAGGTCTTCGAGAACTTCCCGCGGCAAATCCGTCAGAGGGCGTTGAGCCAAATCCTCGAGTACCCAAACGTTGTAAGGCGCGCCCAGCCTCTCTAACTCATCGACGATCGACGCCGCAATCTCCAGCGTGACCTCATCGGTAATGACACAAACCTTTTCTTCCGGCTGCACGCGCAAGCAAACGCTCACGGCATTGCGTGCGCCGGGAATGTATTCGAGATCAAAAGGAACTGCGTTGCGGGTGCCCCATCCATCTCGCGCGTTACGCAAGAGGGTTGGGGCTTTGACTTCCTCTTTGCCTCTCTCCACTGTCATCCTATGTCATCCCACTTTTCGTTCCGAAGCCGGCTCCACTTCCGCCAGGCCCGTCTCCGTTTCTTCAATAATGTAATCGACAACTTTCTTAAAATCCCCAGTCTCCTGATACACCTCCAACTGCCGGTCCGCGCCGCTGCCTCGCTCCAGCATCGTATGGATGTAGGTCAACTCCTCGCGCGAGTCCAGTTCATCCACTACATCGTCCACAAAATCGAGGTACTCGCGGATCAAATCCTTCGCTGGGACTTCTATCTGCTTGCCGAAATCGATCAGCTTGCCATTCATCCCGTATCGTGACGCACGCCACTTGTTCTCCATGATCAGCGCGCGGCGGTATAAGCGGAATCCCTGATTCGCTGTATGCAGCTTGTACAGCTTCGCCACGGTGGCCTGAATCAGCGCGGCCAGCGCAATGGTTTCGTCGGCCCGCATCGGAATATCGCATACCCGGAACTCGATCGTATTAAAGAACGGATGCGGCCGGATGTCCCACCAGATCTTCTTGGCGTTATCGATGCAGTTGGTTTTGATCAGAAGCTTAATGAAATTTTCGTATTCTCCCCAGCTGGGAAAGTAATCCGGAATGTTGGTTCGGGGAAATTTGTCGAACACTTTGCAGCGGTACGACTTCAGTCCCGTATTCATCCCCAGCCAGAATGGCGAATTGGTTGACAGAGCGAGAAGGTGAGGCAGGAAGTAGCGCGCGTGATTCATCATGTGGATTGCCGTCTCGCGATCCTCAATCCCAATGTGAACGTGCAAGCCGAAGATTAGATTCGCCCGCGCCACTAACTGCATGTCCTCGACAATATTTTTGTAGCGCGGATCCGGATGAATCTCCTGCACTTTCCAGTCCGCAAACGGATGCGTGGCCACCGACGCCAGTCGCAGCCCATTCTCCTTGGCCAGCCGGATAATATTGCTCCGCAGCAGCTTCACTTCCGCCTTGGCTTCCTTGATGTTCTTGCAAACCCCAGTCCCCACCTCCACCACCGACTGGTGCATCTCTGCCTTCACCCGCTCCTGCAGGATCAGCTTGCCCTTTTCGAGAATCTCGGCGTGAATATGCGACTTCAGATCCCGAGTCTCCGGATCTATCGTCTGATATTCCTCTTCAATCCCGATGCTGAAAGTAGGTTTCATAACTACTGAAATTGCCAAAAATGAGGGTGCCCCTTCATTCCGCGTTCTTTGCGAAAGGGTGGGCAAACCGGACCGTAACAGTATAATCAATGCCCGAACAATTCCCGGCACAATCGGCGCGAGCTAACGCCCTTTCTCCGCCAGCCGCAGCTTCACCATCCTCTTCAGCAATCCGGCTGGCAGAGCCTTGTCAAGTGGGAAACGGATGGTACCTTTCGAGACGGTGAAGTCTTCAAGGTCTTTCTTGAACGCGTCGATGACCGCGTAACTCATCGGGAACAAACTGCAATGCTTCGAAAACGCCGCAAATGCCACCAGATTTCCTTTGTACTTGAACGTCGGAATCCCGTAGCTGATGGCCTCGGCGGCCTCTGCCGGTACGACCGACCGAATCGCGGCCCGGACTTTGTTCAAAGTACTGCGAGCCGGCTCCGGCACGCGCGCAAGATACTCGTCCATGTCTTTCGGCACGCCGCTGCGTTTTGCCATCGATGAGCCTCGACGAGCAACCGCTTTTTTCATACGCACGCCTTATTTCGCCGCCTTCCCCCGCTTCCGGTCCGCCACCCAGTTCGGCTCTCCTTTGCGAGATTGCTTCGTCGGCCCCGTCCCTGCCAGAAACCTTGCCCAGCGCAACTCGTGCGCCGGATCTTCTCCAGTCTCTGCCATCTTCACTGCCATCTCAGCCACGGCATTCACAATCCAATTAAAGTTTTCTTGCCCCACCGAAGTAACCTCAGCGTCCGGCGCCGGATTCAGGAAATCAATCGCGTAGGGCACTCCTCCCTCTACGGCAAACTCGACCGTGTTCAGGTCATACCCGAGCACACGGCATAGTGTCCGCGCATCCTTCTCGATGCGCTCTTTCAGTGCCGTCGAAGACGGTGGAGGATTTCCCTTCATATAACGTTCATGATGCGGCGCCCGCGGGTCGTATTTCATGATGCGGACTTTTTCCTGGCCGACAACATAGCAGCGGTAATACTCTTCAAATACGACCCCGTGCTGCAGCGTCATGCACAAATCGCCCGTCTGGTTATAGTGCTGGAAAAACTCCTCCGGCGAATGCACATGGTAGACATGCTTCCATCCACCGCCGGAATAAGGCTTCAAGAAAGCAGGGAAGCCAACGTAGTCGAACAACTCCTGCCAGTTCAAGGGATAAATCAGATTTCGCATCGACCGGTCGGTCGTTCCCTCGGGATGCTTGTTATGCGGAAGAATAATCGTAGGCGGAATCGCCACGCCCAGCTTGTGCGCCAGCGCATAGTTAAAAAATTTGTCATCCGCCGTCCACCAGAATGGATTGTTCACCACGATTGTTCCGTGCAGCGCAGCATTCTTTAGGTAGGCCCGATAAAACGGAATGTCCTGCGAGATGCGGTCGATGATTACCGCATATTTATTAGGCTCATCCATCCGGATTCCGCCAATCTGCACAAACTCCGCCGTGACATCATCAACCTTCATCGAATTGATTTTCTCCACCACGGCCGGGGGAAACGTATTCTCCATTCCAAATAGAATTCCAATCTTCTTCACGGCTATCTCCTCTAAATTGTTATCTTGAGCGTGGGAAGTGTTTCGCGAAGCGAAGCACTTACGCAATCGAAAGATCCCTACTTTTCGATCCCGCTGTCAGCGCCCAAGGCCTTCCCAGAACTGAAAAATCTCGGCTCCAATTCCTGCGAGTGACTCCGCCGCCTTCGGTCCGGGGTCGCCATAGACCTCAAAGCGGTCTAACCTCGAGACCGCCAGCATTTTGGGTACCAGCTCGCGCACGACCGAACTCGTCATATGCGCCAGCACGGCGTCCGCATCTTTGTAGTTTTCGACGAGCCGGCAGCGCTTGCGATCACCACTCAAATACCACTCATACCCGAGAGCGCCTGGCTCCTTCTGGGTGCCGGCGATCATCGCCTGCACAACGCCTCGGAATGCATCGAGCTTGCCCTCGTTGATCGTGAGATCGACGTTGAATTGCACCGCCTGTTTGCTCATCGCCAACTCCTCCGTTCCCAGCGTTCGTCGTTAGAAATACTTCATTGCCATGTTCAGCCACAACGGCCAGTCATGCTTCGAATTGTCGTTGTAAATATCCAGCCAGTGAGGCACCGCCTTGCCGTTCAAGACCGCCGAGAGTTTCACGTTCTGGTCCAGACAAATATCCCAGTCCGCTGATCCAAGCACAATCTTCATCTGCCGGTAGCGGCTCAAAAACCAATCGTCATTCTGATTGGGCAAATAATCCGGAGGACAGTTGAAGTAGCAATCATCGTCGTAATACCCATCCAGAAATCGGTGGATATCGAACGCACCGCTCATGCTCACGCAATGCGTCACCACATCGGGATGCTTCAGCGCAAAATTTATCGCGTGATACGCCCCAAAGCTGCACCCCGTCAATGCGAGCCGCGGAGTTTGATTCTTCCACCGGATAAAGGGCAAAAACTCATGCAGAATATAGCGCTCATATTGCAAGTGCCTCAGCACTCGCACCTTGGGATGCACGCCCTTGTTGTACCAACTCTCAAGATCGACGGCGTCGGGACAGAATACCTGCAAATCGCCACGATCGATCTTCGACGCCAGCACTCCGATCATTCCGCGGTCTTCGTACTCGAAGAACCTTCCCATCGAAGTGGGGAACACCAGCAGCGGCGTTCCCGCATGGCCAAAGACTAGTGCTTCCATCTCCCGGTGCAATTCCTGGCTGTATCCTTTGTGATATTCGCGATTCATATGGCGGACAAGCTGCGCCCTCGGAACGATTCCTTGCAGACGGAGTATCTTACCTGAACTGCCGCCCGAACCGCAGCCTGAACCGAAGGTGATTGCGTTCCTTTTCTGCTGACCATTTTTGTTTCGGAGGCTCAACCCGCAATCCATTGTGAGCCATCGAAAATGCTATCGTGATACGAGGTATGTCATGGACGCTCCCGAAACTCGTTCCGCGGTCCGCTCCCGTCGTTCTCTTAATTCTTACTCTCGGCGCGGTCACCGGATTTGCCGGAGTCAGGCATCTTGTCACCCGCTACAACGCCAACCAGCAAGCTCGCGGCCGCAAGCTGTATGCGCAGGGCATTACTGCCGCCGAAGCAGCACGTTATGACGATGCGATCGACGAGTTCCGTGCTGCGCTGACTTGCGACCCCACCAACTCCCAGTATCAGCTCAGCCTGGCCCGCGCCTTACGCGACAGCGGCGATCCCCGCCGTCTTGACGAGGCGGAGTCGTACCTGATCGCTCTCTGGCAACGCACGCCTCAGGATGCGGCCGTGAATCTTGCGCTGGCGCGCGTCGCTGCTCACCGCGGTTCCGTTGAGGACGCGACCCGTTACTATCACAACGCCATGTACGGAGTTTGGAACGCGGATGCCGATTCCAACCGCAATAAAGCTCGCATCGAACTCATTCAGTTCCTGCTCCGCAAGAACGCACGCGAGCAAGCAGCTTCGGAGCTGATTGCACTTGCCGCTTCCTTGCCGGCGAATCCCGCCGCACATCTGCAGGCCGCGCAGCTTTTTACGCAGGCGCAAGATTATGCCGGAGCTTTGAGTCAGCATGAAGCGGTTCTGCGCATCGACCCTACAAACGCCGCGGCCATGGCCGGAGCCGGCGACGACGCTTACCGCTCTGGAAACTACACTCTCGCGCAGCGATACTTGCGCGCTGCCGTCAATGCTCATCCAGAAGACGAGAACTCTCGCCAGCTTCTGGCATCAACGGACTTGGTGCTCGGCTCGAACCCCTTTCAAAGCCACATCTCTGACGCCGAGCGAAACCGCCGAATCACCGCGGCCTTCGACCAAGCCGAACAGCGCCTCACCGAGTGTGCTCGTCAAACCGGAGTCGACCTGAGCGCCAATAGTTCTTCGGCGGGCTCAACGCTTGCGACGTTGCAATCGCGCTGGACTGCAGTCAAACCGGATCTGAAGCAACTCCGATCTCCCGCGGAAGCCGATCTCCCCGACGCGATTATGGACGTTGTCTTCCAAATCGAACAGCAGACGGCCGCAAGCTGTGGTCCACCGCATGGCCTCGACCTGGCACTGCTATTGATCTCTGAAAAACGAGAGGCCGTCAGCCAATGACCGATCCGGTATCCGCAAATACTGCAGCACCTCCGCTGCAACCTCGGGTAGTGCGCTTGCAAATTCGCGAGCGCTTGTTTTCGACTCTGGAAGGCGCTTTCAACGAAGAAGTATTTTTTCTCATTCTTTCCGTCTTCATCGGAATCTTCTCGGGGCTTGCCGTTGTCTGCTTTCGCCTCGCGATCGACTGGACGCACCTCGCCCTGCTTGGGCCGTTGCCGCAAACCCATAGTTGGCGCCTCTTCGCGGTTCCGTCGCTCGCGGGCCTGTTTGTGGCCATTCTGGTGCTGCACATTTTTCCCGGCATACGAGGCAGCGGCGTCAATCAGACCAAAGCTGCACTCTATATATTTAACGGCTTCATCCCTTTCCGCACGGCGGTTGGAAAGTTTATCTGCGCGGCGATCGCCATCGGCGCGGGTCAATCGCTTGGTCCAGAAGATCCTTCGCTCCAGATCGGAGCCAGCATCGCTTCGGCGCTTGGCCGCCAATTGCAAATCTCGCGGGAAAAACTTCGACTTATGGCTCCGGTGGGAGCTGCGGCCGGTCTGGCCGCGGCTTTCAACGCGCCCATTTCGGCTGTGCTCTTCGTCATCGAAGAGGTCATCGGCCGCTGGAGCGCCGGCATCCTGGGCTCGGTTGTCCTCTCTGCCGTTTCCAGTGTGGTGATCGTACGTTTCTTTCTCGGCAGTGAACCGCTGTTCCGGATCCCGGTTACCACCTTTAAGCGTCCGAGTGAACTGATCGCTTACGCCGTCCTTGGTATTGCCGGTGGCCTTGCGTCGGTCGCATTCGCCAAATCGATTGGATATTTCCGGCCGCGACTCAAGGCTTTGCCTCGTTGGACGCAGTATTTTCAACCGGCCGTCGCTGGACTTCTTATTGGGCTCGTCGCCTTCCTCGGCGCTCCCCAAGTCATGGGTGCCGGCTACGACTCGATGGACCAGGCCATGCACGGCCAGTTTGCGTGGAAGTTTCTCGCCATCCTTGCCGTTCTTAAGATTCTAGTGACCACCGCTTCTTTTGTCAGCGGCACTCCCGGCGGTATGTTCGCACCTACGCTGTTTATCGGAGCAATGCTGGGAGGCGCGGTCGGTGATATCGAGCGCATTTTTTTTCCACACCTCACCGGCTCGACCGGAACTTACGTCCTGGTTGGGATGGGCGTTCTGTTTGCGGGATTCCTTCGCGTTCCCATGACTTCGGTATTCATGGTCCTGGAAGTCAGCGGCAACTACGAGATCATCGTCCCGGTCATCGTTGCCAATACATTTTCTTATCTTGTTTCGCGCAGCCTGCAGCCGATTCCGATTTTTGACTTGTTGACGCGGCAGGATGGACTCATCTTGCCCTCTCTCGAAGAAGAGCGCGAGGAAGCCATCCTTCGGGTTGAAGATGCCATGTTGCCGGTGCCGAAGACAATTTTGAACGGGCAAGATTACGTGGACGCCAGCGCCCGCCGGATTCAAGATTCTACAGATTCAGTTTTTCTGGTGCGAATGCATCCCACCGGTTGGAACGTTATTAGCCGGGAGCAACTGCAGCGCCTTTTTCGGGAGGGCAAGGGAGAGCTTACGCTTGCTTCTGTTCTGCCCGCCCAGCCTTTGCCCAGTCTCTACCCTGATCTTCCTCTTGATTCCGCCCTGCGCTATGTGAACGCTTATCCGCTCGTCCCCGTGGTCAATCGGGCCGACTCGCGCCGCTTGGAGGGAATCATCTCCCGCGACTCCGTTTTCAAAAAGTATGGCGCTCCGGCAAAGCACGGCTGATCACCCAGAAACTGCACGGCTTCCAGTCTCCACAGATGTTTGACTTGTTTCGTTCACCGCCCGCCCGCGTTTTTGTATTCGCTGTATTTGATGACTTCCCTCAAGTGCACAGGGCCGGCCTGGAATCGCAAAGTGTCATCTGAGCGCGTGTACGCGGGAAACCAGTAGCGCCCGTCTACTTGTTGGCGGTAAGTCACAAACGTGGGATGCAGCTCCGGCCGCTCGCGCTTCTTCACTCGTTTTCGCTCGGGACCGCTTTTGCCGCACACCTTCACGATCTGAAAATCCTGGGCGTCCACCCATATTCGCCCTTGGAAATAGCGCTTGCCATTTTCTTCCTTTTTGGGCTCCACGTGAAAAACGTAAGTATCCAAATCATCGACGTGCTGCTGGCCGGCATAGGTTAGGTTGTACTGAGGCAGATCTTCACTGGTCAGTAGCAGGGGCATGAAGATGCGAATATCATCCATGTCTTGCTGCGTAAGTTGAATCCCGCGCAAGGAAGGCTGCGCTGCGAACGTGACCTCCTCATGGCGGTTGCCTTTGTCATCGTAGGAAATCGAGGTGACTTCGTGAAACTCACCGGTCACATCCTTACCAGCCAGCGTTTGCAACAGCACATCCTGCTTATAGGTGTAGTGCAGGCGGGCTTGTTTCGTAGTTGTTTCCGCTGCCCCAAATTTCAGGATTACATCGGCGACGCTCATCGTCTTCGGTGGAGAAAAATTCAGCAGTCCGTTACCGGCTTCGCAATCGGTCTGTCCGCCTAGCCCGGGCGGAAGCGTTAGAACGCAGAAGAGAATTAAGAGCCATTTCATGTAGCCCCCAGTTAATTCGCGCCCCGCAGTATATCGCTTCTTTCCGAAACCTACAGCGCTCAAGAACCGAAGCTTCCTTATTTGTGCAAAGTCTTGCTCATGCCCCGGCACTGCGACGGTTAACTCGAATGCCATCTATCGCGGTTTGGTCGATGGATTGCCCCTACACGCCTGGAAGCCGCGCCAAAAGCGGCTTTCCGCCAGTTCTTTTGATTGAAGTCGATATCGCCGGAGCACCCTTATGAAGACGATAATCTGCAGTCTCTTTTTTCTCTGCGCCACGACGGTCGCTTTCTCGCAAAACGCGAGTGTTCTGACCAATGAAGTCCAGCCTATCCGGATAGATGGGCATGTCCAGCACGCCTCCGAACATCCGATGGCGCAAGAGTCGAGCCTACTCAGCTCCGGGTCTTACAGCTATGCCAAAGGCGAAGTGCCGCTGGCGGATCTTGCTTCTCCTATTTATGAGACACCGCTAGGCGACGTTGCCCGAGTTAATCGAAAAGAACGCTCCGCCTCCAATGCTCCCAAGGCGGCAAGAGTCGTGGAGGACTAACTCGCCGTTCGCCGCCACGGAGTAAGTGACGTAAATTAAGAGGGAAGCGGACGCCGTGGATTTCATGCTTGCCCTCGTTCCTTGATTTGGTTTTTTTTACTGCTGTCCTGCGGACGAACCCGCACTCCCGGATTCGGGAGTCCTCTCACGTTCCATCCTCGCGAACCCGGGGAACTCGTTGTTCCAGTGCTTTCTTCCCAAGCAGATCGATCTATTCGCCAGTGCCCATCATCAGGATTGGCAGAGTCGGCGCAGGGGAGCCCGCCTCGTTCTCAACTGTAATCGCAAAAGCTTTAGCTTCGGCTCCCGCTGGCAGCGGAGGATTCACTACGCTCGCGCTGCCATGCGCATCGGGCTTGAAAACGCCTGCAGGAATCGGAGCTCCGCTGGTCGGAATCAGCCACAACTCGTAAGCTTTCTGTGGCGGCAGCGGAGGCATGTTATTCGCCAGGAAAACCAGGCTGCTGCGATTCCGCAGATAAAAGGCCTTGCCTTGCGGCTGCGGCGGAGTTTTTGCGGCTACCAGAGTGATCCGCTGCGCCTCCGGTTCGAGGATGGGCGCTGCGATCTTCCGCAGCGCTTCGAGGTCACGCGTGCTCTGCGCCGCTTGGGATTGAGCCGAAGCCAAAATCTGTTGCAGTGAAATGTTCTCTTTCCAGAGCGATGCAGCCAGAACCAGCGTCGCCAATGCCGCTGCCCACCCCAGCGTGCCCCACCACGAACGGCGCGGCGAAGCTTGCGCGACGCTGGGAAGGCGGGGCTCGCGAGCCACAGCGTCGAGCAGGCGTTGACGTGCCCGCTGCGGAGGCCTGGGCCCTGTCGCTGACAGCGCCAACAACGCAGTATCGCCGCGCAGTTGTTCCAACTCCAAGCGGCACGCGGCACAGGTCGCTAAGTGCTCATCGAGACGTGCGCGCTCCTCTCCACGCAACGCATCCAATGCGTATAAGGCGAGATCGTCCGCGTATTGTTCGTGCGCGCTCATTTCCTGTTTACTCGTTTCCTCCTTACTCTCGCGCGGAGTGTAGCTCCGCTACTCAATCATCGCTAGTCAATCATCCCTGGAACGCTCTCCGCAGCGCGATCAGCCCCGCCCGGATCCGCGTCTTCACGGTTCCCAACGGCTCGCCAGTCTTATCTGCAATCTCGGAATGGCTCATACCCTCCCAATAAGCCATCTCGAGAGCTGTGCGCTGCGCTGGCGCCATGGTTCCCATCACGCCGCGCACTTTCTCTGCGGCGCTGGCTCGTTCTACATTTCCGGTTAAATCTGGGGAAACGGACAAGATGACGTCCTCGATATCCGTTTCCGGCCGGCGCTTTCTGAGGGAGTCAATGGCGCGGTTTCGTGTGATCACGGACAGCCAGCTTCCGAGACTTCCGCGTGCCGCGTCAAAAGCGGTGGGCTTGCGCCACAACTGAAGGAACACTTCTTGCAGCACATCCTCCGCCGCTCCCGTGTCGCCCAGAACTCGCAACGCAACCGCGTACACCAAGGAGGAGTAGCGGTCGTAGAGCTGCGCCATCGCTCCCTGATCGCCGGATTTAAGGCCCGTCACTAGGGCCAAATCCGTCGAGATACCTTGTGGTTGCGGACTCGACAAACGCTCGATCTCTTTCTTGAAGAAGTACGCAAAATCGCGGACTCCGGATTGCCTTCGTCGGCACGCGAAGAGCAAGTGTGCAACTCGAAGGCTGTGGCGAAAACATATCAGCCCGTTGCTACTGTGGCAAGGGATGGATCGATCGCCGGTTATCGCTCAGGGTTTCTGCGTCGGCCGCAGCATAACCTCGCTCACAAATGACTGCGGGCGTTGCGTTACCAGCATGGCAACGGTGTGCGCCACGTCCTCCGGCTGCAGCATTTTTGCGGGATCCTTGCCGGCGTGGGGACTCAGTTCCGTATTCGTGGAGCCGGGACATATCACGGCCACGCGGATGTTGTGGCCGCGGAGTTCCTCGGCCAGCGAGTAGCTCAACCCGTTCAGACCCCACTTCGAAGCTGCGTAGGCGGCGCCGTTTGGCAGCGCGTTCTTCCCCGCAAGCGAAGAAATGTTGATGATGTGTCCGGAGCGCGCACGAATCATCACGGGCGCGAAAACACGAGTCGTATAGTAGACGCTGCGAAGATTTGTATTCAGGATTTGCTCCCAGGAGTCGGGAGGGAGCTGATGCAACGGGCCGCCGAATCCGCCGATTCCTGCGTTATTCACCAGAATATCCAGTCGACCAAAGGAAGACTCAACGTGCCGGGCGGCGTTCTCGACAGACTGGAGATCGGTTACATCACAAACCACTGCATCGGCCTTCCCGCCAGATTTCACAATAGCCAGCGCAGTGGATTCGAGGGCAGAACGAGTGCGACCACACAGCACTGCAACTGCGCCCAGATTCGCCAACTTGTGCGCAATGGCGGCGCCGATGCCCCGGCTGGCGCCTGTGATAACTGCTAGTTGCCCTGAGAGAGGTTGATCTTTACTTATTTGATCTGTGCTCATAGAACGTGTCCATTAGAAAAAAGTGTCGCGGCACCCTCAAGCTAGCCTCCCAAGACCCCAACGAAGGCCATCTGCGGAGCCGCGCAATTGCATCTTATACAATTAAATACGCTTGGCAGGGGGAAGTAGCTTGCCTTCGGAACAAGAGGTACTTATAATCCGGCAAACCCCGTATACGGGTCAGTCGCCTAACGTCTCACAGGTCGTCCTTTTTCTCGGACCCGGCAGGCAAGCGACGGCGCTCCAATGCGTAACTGGGAGCGCGATTATCGGTCCGAGTAGAATGCAGCCACAAAGTCAAGGAATTGTATTTCCTGAAATTGTCGATTCCCGAAGAAACTAAGGAGCCATACTGATGAAAAAGATTCTGGTCACGGTTGTGCTTGGGATTGCTACAACGGCAGCGGCCCAGACCGCAGCTCAGCCTGCACAGCCTCCACAAGGGCAGGCGGCACAAGGACAACCAGCGACAGGGACCCCAGCGCCGGCAGCTGCTCCGCAGGCGTCGGCACCGGCGCAAGCGCCAGTGATTAAGGACCCCGCCGAGTACAACGCCTATATGGGCGCGATCCAGCAGAAGGACCCAACTGCACAGATCAGCGGCCTTGAGGCTTACCTGACGCAATATCCCAATAGCGTGATGAAGGGTGCTGCCCTGCAAACTCTGATGCAGGATTACCAGCAGACCAATAATCAGCAGAAAACGGTCGACACGGCGACGAAACTGGTGGCCGCTGATCCCACCAATGAGCGGGCGATTTTCTTGCTGGCCTACATCGATCGTCTGAAGGCCCAGGGGGGCTCCCCCACCGCCAAGCAGGATCTGGCGGATGCCAAGAAGTACGGGCAGATGGGACTGGACGGCCTCTCGAAATTCACCAAGCCTGATGGTACCTCCGATGCCGATTTTCAGAAGATGAAAGATCAGATGACTGGAGTTTTCAACGCGGCCATCGGAATCTCCGCCATCACCGACAAGGACTACGACAACGCGCGAAAGGACCTGCGTGCTGCCGTCGAAAGCAGTCCTGATTTCCAGAAGGATTTCAGCGTGGTTTATCCTCTAGCCCTTGCTTATGCCGGCCCCACGCCGCCCGATCCGAAGATTTCTCCCGACCCCATCAACGCGATCTGGTTTGCCTCTCGCGCCTCCGTGGTCGCTCCGACTCCGCAGTATCAGCAGCAAATCGAAAAGTACGCCAAGGGACTCTACATCAAGTATCACGGCGGCGATGAAGGCTGGACCGACGTTCTGGCGCAAGCCAAGGCTAATCCGCTACCGCCTCCTGGATTTGCGATAAAACCCGCCCCTTCTCCGGCCGAGCAGGCTCACGCCATGGTAGTGGCTACGCCGCCAGACAAAATGGACTTCGCGACTTGGGAGTTCGTGCTTACCAATGGGTCAAAGGACGACCAGGATACGGTTTGGAATGCGATCAAGGGTAAAGCGGTACAGATGCAGGGTAAGGTGATCCAGGCTACAGCAACCGAGTTCGATATCGCTGGCAGTTCGGATGATATCGACGCGAATAAGGCGGATATTACTCTCACTTTTGAAGACAAGGTTCCGCTGAAGCTGATTCCAAAGGCAGGTGCCAGTTTGGACTTTCAGGGTGAGCCAGCTTCCTATACGCCAAGCCCATTCATGATGACGATGGAGAAGGGTAAGCTGCTGAAGGCCGCAGCGCCGCCAGCCAAAGCTCCCGTTCATCACAAACCAGCCGCTCAGTAGGTTTTGGGCGAATTCGAAAGAGGCAGCCTGCGAAGGCTGCCTTAGTTTTTTTGGGCGTTTAGTTTTTACCAACGAACGCCAAAGAATCCACTGACCTAACGCGCGGCTTTTTTGTCCAACGATATCGGACGTGCACTCCGTGGCGGCCGCTTTGCTCCATCGCGCAGCTGTCGGACGTCGATTTTGAGTTCGTCGATGGTCCGGCTCAGCGTATTGCGATGCATTCCCAGTTCGCGGGCGGAGCGGCACTGATTGCCTTTGTTTTCCTGAAGGACAGTTAGGATAAACCGCTTCTTAAATTCGCGCACACCCTCGGAGTAGAGGATGTTGCTCTTGTACATCTGCAAAACAAGCGCTTCCAGTTGATCTTTCACGTAGTCTCTCTCTTTCAATGTCTCGTTCGACGTCTTGGACTGAAAAGCTTGATTTCGAACAGCGTCCGTTGCGAAAAGCCCAGTTCAAGCACTATCTATTTCGAGGAGCAGCGGGAGTGCCCGTTAAATCTTTCGGAGCCCGATGCAAAAAATCCAGCCCCTCATAAAAACGAGCCCGCAATTCCGATGGCGCCACCCAAATCGCCGCTCTTCCGACAACCAGGAAGTACGGCGCCAGTTCCGAGTGCTCCAGCATCTGCGATGTGGGCGTGAAGGCGGTCATTCCCATCAGGACCACAGCCACAATCAAGGCACCCTTTACGAGGCCCAACAACGCGCCCAGGAAACGGTCGAAGCCGCTCAGTCCGGCCGCCTTCATCAATTTGCGCGCGATCCTGCCCGCAATGCTGAACAAGATTAAGATCACAAAAAAAATGATGAGGAAGCCGAAAATCTCGGCCAACAGCTCTGACTTTAAAAACGACATAAACCACCCGGCAAGCTTCTTGTACTGCCAGGCGGCAACGATGTATCCAACCACTAATCCTGCCAAGCTGAAGGCTTCCGCGAAGAAGCCATGCGTGGCGGCTATCACCACGTTCAGCAGCACAACCACGACGATCAGCCAGTCCGCCGGGGTCATGCTACTCTCCTGCCCGACCGGTCTTGTTCGGACCCACCGGTTCGAAGCGGCCGGCGGACCGCTCCGCGCCTAGACATCCAGTTTGCGGCCTGTGAGCTGGAAATAGGCGTCGAGATACTTTTCGCTGGTTCGGTTTGCGACCTCGGCCGGCAGAGCGGGCGCGGGTGGCTGTTTGTTCCAGCGAATTTCTTCCAGGTAATCGCGAACGTATTGCTTGTCGAAGGATTCCTGCGAGCGCCCAGGCTCATACTTTTCCGCGGGCCAGAAGCGGGAAGAATCCGGTGTCAGAACTTCATCCGCCAGCGTTATTCCGTGAGCAGTGCGTCCGAACTCGAACTTGGTATCGGCGATGATGATTCCGCGTTGTCGTGCGTACGCTGCAGCTTTCTTGTAGATCCGCAGCGTGAGATCCCGCAGATAGCTTGCCGTTTCCGCGCCCAAAATTTCACACATGCGCGCGAACGGAATGTTTTCGTCGTGGCCGCTGACCGCTTTGGTTGCGGGAGTGAAAATGGGCTCGGGGAGGGCCTCGGATTCGCGCAGGCCTGCCGGCAGCTCAATCCCACACACCTTTCCCGTCGCCTGATATTCCTTCCAGGCAGAGCCGGAAATGTATCCGCGCACAACGCACTCGACCGGAAACATCTCTGCCAGCTGTACGACGATCGATCGGCCGCGCAACTGATCGGCATACTTCCGCAAGACCTGCGGATAACGCTCCACATCGGCGGTAATCACATGATTCGGAACAATGTCGGAAAGGTAGTCGAACCAGAATAGCGATATCTGGGTCAGAACGCGACCTTTATTCGGTATCCCGGTGGCAAGCACATAATCGAAGGCGGAAATTCGGTCGGTAGCGACAAAGAGCAGTCGATCCTTATCCAACTGGTAGACGTCGCGGACCTTTCCGCTAGCATGAAGTTGGAGATCTGGGAAGTCTGTTTGGAGGATTACGGGATCAAGAAGGTTAGAAGTCATGTTGGAATTTTACAGGTAAGCAGCGCGACGTATTTTAGACCGCCAGAAATTTTTGTCAACGGCGAAAGTCATAAGGGAGAGACGAAGTCCGTATCCTATTGAGTAGGGAAACGTTGGAGAGCCGGCAGTAAGGGTGGAAACCGTGGATTTGCGAAGGCCCTGCCGGGGGTTGTGGAAAAGCTGAGGATGAGCGTGGATAAAGTGGTCAGACCACGGAATCAGGCTCTTTGACCATGAGCCTTTGACCATTCGCAAAAGGCAATACGGCGCTTTAGGGCTAGTCTAACCCTGCTTCTTTGCCAGCCCAACTCAGGCCGCACCGAACCGCACTGACACCAGTTTCGACACTCCCGGCTCCTGCATAGTCACTCCATAAAGCACGGGCGCGATGCTCATCGTCTTCTTGCTGTGCGTGATAAGCACGAACTGGGTCTGGATGCTCATTTCCTTCACCAACTCGGTGAAGCGACCGATGTTGGCCTCATCGAGGGGCGCGTCGACTTCGTCGAGGATGCAGAACGGGCTGGGTGTGTACTGGAAAATGCCGACCAGTAGGGCGAGCGCGGTAAGCGCCTTCTCGCCACCGGAGAGGAGCAGTACGCTCTGCAAACGCTTGCCCGGCGGAGAAGCCACTACGTCGATACCGCTTTCGGCGGAGTTTTCTTCGTCGGTCAGTTTCATGAAGGCGTGACCGCCGCCAAACAGTTTCTTGAACGTGGCCTGGAAGTTCTCATTGATTTGTGTAAAGGCCTCCTGGAATTTGTGGCGCGAGACTTCGTCGATTTCACGGATGGTCGCGGTCGTGTTCTCGATGGAAGAGATGAGGTCCTTGCGCTGGGCGTCGAGGAACCCGTGCCTCTCGGTGGTTTCGCGGTATTCCTCGAGCGCCATCATGTTAACCGGACCCATGGCTTCCAGTTTGGTGCGCATCTCGCGATAAGACTGATCGCAAGCTGCGAGTTCCTCACCGGCGACCACGTTGATTATGGCGTCGGTGAGCAAAACGGCGCGCTCGACTCCGAGTTCGTTCAGGCAGGTTTCCGCCATGTACATGGTGTCGGCTTGCAGCTTGGCAGCGGCGGCCTGAAGCTCACCGCGCCGGTCGCGTGCCTGGTCGAGGAGTTGACGGGCGTCGCGCAGGAGTTCATCGATCTCTGAAAGACGGGCACGCAGTTGGTCTTTCTCGAATTGCAGCAGACCTTCCCGAGCCTGGCCGGCGTTGCGCTCGGCTTCAAGGTCGGCACCTTGCTGTTCCAGTTGGAGATTTTCGGCTTCGCGCTGCAGCTTTTCAGCTGCGGCTGATTCGATCTGCGACGCAAGAGCGTGGATGCGCTCGTTCATTTCGGCGAACAGGGAGTCGATTCGTCCGAGCACGGAGATGGCCGAGCGGTGGCGTTCTTCCAGCGCTGCCACCCGCGCCGCGCGCTGCGAGCTAGCCTGGGCCGCTTCCTCGCGACGCTGGCGCAGTGCTGCGAGAGATTCCTGGGCTGCCGCGATCTGTTGCTCGAGTTCGGCGCGGGTCTGTTCCAGGACCGCGATCTCGGACTGCCGTGCGGCAATCGTAGATTCCTGCTCCGCCCGTTCAGCCGAAAGGCGTCGCAACTCTGATTGCGAAACTCCCATGCGCTCGGTGACGCGCGCCATTTCCGAATCGAGCTGCTGCAGCAGGTGGCGTGAAGTCATCGACTGGTGCTCCGCTTCCCGTTTTTCTGCTTCGAGGCGATCCAGTAGCGAAGCGAGCTCTTTAATTTCTCTGGCGAGTGTAAGCACCCGCATCTCTTCATCACGAAGTGCCCGTTCCAGGTCTTCGAGTTGTCGTAGAACCTCGCGGAGTTCGCGTTTCATTGAAAGGGGGCCCTCGGCGCGCTGTTTACCTCCGGTAACCGTGACATTGTGGAAACATTCGCCGGACTGCGAGAGGAAGAACGCGTCGGGATTTTCGAGCGCCAGGCCGCGCGCCGTGTCCGATCCCGGAACAATGTAACCATCGCGAAGTTTCGGGAGAATCACTTCCAGCGATTTTCCGAAGCCATCGAGTACGCGGATGGTGCTTTTCAGCGGCACGATCGAAGCTGTGGGAGGCGCGCAGTGCGCGGCTTCGTCGAGGATGAAAGAAAACTTAGCCTGTGAATCCTCGGGATGGACCAGGAAAGTTGCGCGCCCATCGACGTCGCTGCGCAAGAGGCGCAGTCCCTCGTCCGCAGCGTCCCAGGATTTGACCACAATGTAATTCAATTCGTCGCGCAGGAAGTCTTCCACTACACGTTCGAAGCGCGGCTCAACTTCAAGAAAATCGGCGAGCACGCCGACCGGCGCGAGCCCGCTCTGCATCACTCCGGACTGAAAAAGCCGGCGCACAGATTCGGTAGAATATCCGTGCTCAGCAATCACAGATTCGAGAGACCCTTTTTTTCCGAGAGCGGTGGCGAATTCGGCACGGAGCAGGTCGAGATGAGACTTCGCCTGCGCTTCATCGCGGCGCTTGGTCTCGATCAGGCGGCGAAGCTGGCCGATTTCTTCGGTGATTCCCGCGACGCGCTGGGTCACCGTTTCGAACTCGAAAGCTAGTTGGCCGCGCTGTCCGCCGAAAGCCTCCACTTGCATGCTGGCATTGCTGATTTCAGTTTGGAGACGGCGAGCTTCACGATCCGCGCCCGCAAGGCGCTCTTCGGCCTGAGCAAGCTGGTTGCGCAGCCGGGACGCCGACGATACGGTGTCAAAGATAGCAACGCGAGATTCTTCCTGTCGCCGTTCGATTTCCGCCAGCCCGCTCGCGGCAGCAGCAGCTTCCTGCTGTGACAATGTCAGCTCGCGCTGGGCGGCAGCCAGGTCGGCGGCGGCGGATTCGAGCAGTTGGCGATTCGATTCGCGCTCAGCTTCGAGCGAGGTCAGGCGATGACGGGCCTGCGCCAGCTCTGCATCGGCCGAGGCAGAACGAACCACCAACTCTGCGCAGCGTTCGTCGTTATGGCGACGGCGTGCGTGCGCGCGATCGATTTCCATCGCGAGCTGGCTCAAGCGATCGCGACCCTCGCGCAACTCACTCTCGATGGCGTAGCCACGCTCGGTGCCTTCCACATGCTCGGCCTCGAGCTGCTGCACGGCTTCGGTGCGGTGACGCATGTCCTCGGCGAGAAGGTTGAGCTGAGCATCGAGTTCTGCGCTCTCATGCTCTATCGCTGTGAATTTACTGGCGAGGACGACGCGCAACTGGGCCCGCATCTCGTCGCGCAGCTTGGTGTAGCGCTCAGCCTTTGACGCCTGGCGCTTTAAGGAATTCATCTGTCGAGTGACTTCGTCGAAGATGTCGTTGATGCGGGCGAGATTCAGCTTGGCATCTTCGAGTCGCGCTTCGGCGAGGCGCTTTTTGGTTTTGAACTTCGTGATTCCCGCAGCTTCTTCGAGAATTGCGCGCCGGTCTGTGGGCCGGCTGCTGAGGATCTGTCCGATACGTCCTTGTTCGATGAGCGCATAGGTCTCGGGTCCGAGGCCGGTGCCCATGAAGAGTTCCTGAATATCGCGCAAGCGGCAGAGTTTTCCATTTAGCAGATATTCGCTGTCGCCGGAGCGGAACAGCCGACGCGTGACCACGATTTCGCCGGCGTGAAATTGCTGCTGGTTGAATTTACGGCGGCGAATCTTAAGCACGACTTGTGGTGCCGCGTTGACAGTAGCCGAAGAAATCGGCGTCACCGTTGCGAGCGAATGGGACGAAAAAGCAAACGCGGGTTCATCTTCAGGGAAAGCGACTGCGATGGTCGTGATTTTCGAGCGCGGTATTTCCACTTCTTCGGTCTTGCCCGGCTGAGCGTCTTCCACGGCGCGCTCGGTTTCTTCGGCGGCACGGGCGCGAATGGCGGCTTCATCCCAGTCCTTATCTGGGTGATCGGCGTCTGGCAACTCTGGGTCGGGAGCGTTGGCGGCGTTTCGTAAGACCTCCGCCGCTGCGCTCGGCAGCTCATCCTGAATGTCGATCTCGGTAGGAGCGTTCACGTCCGCGCCCGGGTTTTCCTCAGGATCAATCAGGGTCAGCGAAACTTCCGCCATGCCAGTGGGCTTGCGGTCGCGCGTGCCGGCGAAGATCACATCTTCCATGCGCGAGCCACGCAATGTCTTCGCGGACTGCTCGCCGAGCACCCAGGAAATCGCATCGGCAATATTCGACTTGCCGCAGCCGTTGGGGCCGATGATGGCGGCGATTCCGTCCCCGTGAAACTTGAGGTCGGTGCGATCGCAGAACGATTTGAAGCCCAGAATCTGAAGCCGCTTCAGTTTAAGCAACGTTGACTCCTTGGATAAACCAGTGGCGGATAAACCATTGGCCAGCTGTCGGTGGCCGGTTGCCAGTTATGCTCCTTCGCGAGCCGTTTACCAGATGGATACCCCTGTCCCTCGAGATCGTTCATGCTTAGATCAGTTCCGTCCCTGGCCGGAGGGGGCGGGCACAAATTTAAGCAACTGTAACGGCGAAATGGGGACGGGGTCAAGCAATATAACACTATATATTGTATGGCCTTACGTAGGAGCGCTTTGGGTTGCACACACATTGCAGCACATGCTCGGTTTACAGATGAGGGAAGGACGAGGTGGGAGAACCGCGAGAGCAAGACTATGGTAGTGGGATGTGACAGGAAAAACAACGGAAAGTACGGACGTGCCGACAAGGGCCCGTCAGGCAAAAGCGAAAACGTGGACGACGTGCGCCGACACGCCGTCCGGAGCTTCCCACTGCCAGCAGACCGAGGGCGGCTGTCTACAAATATTCCGTGCTAACTACTATTTTCCTCCCAGCTTCTCAAAGAACAAACAAATCGTCTCGATCCCGTGATGGAAGTTCGGGATGTGGAACTTTTCGTTGGGAGCGTGCAGGTTGTCGTCCGGGAGGCCGAAGCCCATCATAACGCTGGGAATTTTCAGTCCGGCTTGAAAGTCGTTAACGATGGGAATCGAGCCGCCGCTGCGGATAAACACGGTTTCTTTTTTGAAGGTCTCATGCAACGCTTCGGTAGCGGCCTTGATGTAAGGGTTGTCGGTGCCCACCACCGATGCCGGCCCCTTGCTGAGTACTTTAATCTTCGTCTCAATGCCTTTGGGCGTGAGCTTCTTCACGAAGTTGGTGTAGCGGTTCAGGATGTCGTCGGGATCCTGGTTAGGAACCAGCCGCATAGAAACCTTTGCCGTAGCCTTGGCCGGAATCACAGTCTTCGCTCCCTGCCCTACAAATCCGCCGGGCATGCCGTGAACCTCGAGCGTGGGCCGCGCCCAAGTGCGATACAGAACCGAATATCCCGGCTCGCCAGTTAGAACTTTTGAGCCGACTTCAGTTTTGCGATAGTGCTCTTCGTTGAACGGAAGCCGCTTCCACGCTTTGAGTTCGTCTTTGCTTGGGGCCTTCACGCTCTTGTAAAACCCGGGGATGAGCACGTGCCCGTTCGCATCCTTCAACTTGCTGATAATTTCGATGAGCGCGAAGAAGGGATTCGGCGCGGCGCCGCCGTAGACGCCGGAATGCAGGTCAGTCATGGCACCCGTGGCTTCGATTTCGGTATACACAAGGCCGCGCAAGCCGACACAAAGCGTGGGAAGGTTGGGAGCGAAAAGTTCCGTGTCGCAAACCAGGGCGAAATCGGCTTTCAGCTTGGCTTTCTGCTTGCGGACATATTCTGCGATCGATTCGCCGCCGACTTCTTCTTCGCCTTCAAAAATGACTTTTACATTAATAGGCAGCTTGCCATTGCCGGACTTCATCATCGATTCGAGAGCCTTCACTTCCATCCAGAGCTGGCCTTTGTCGTCGACTGCGCCGCGCGCGTATATGTTGTTATTGCGCTCGGTGGGCTCGAAGGGTGGAGTCTTCCACTCGTTGAGTGGGTCGGGCGGTTGCACGTCATAGTGCGCATAGCAGAGCACGGTGGGCTTGCCCGGAGCATGCAACCAGTCGGCGTAAATGAGAGGATGGCCTTTTGTGGGGATGATTTCGACGTTCTGCAAGCCAATGCGACTGAGTTCATCGGCGACAAAGTGCGCGGCTTTTTGAACGTCAGGCTTATGCTCTTCCAGCGTGCTGACGCTGGGGATGCGGAGAAGATCTTTCAATTCGCTGAGAAAACGTTCCTGATTATTGCGGGCAAAATCGATTGCGGGGGAAGCCATGGATTGGTCCTTTCCTGTCTCGAAGCGCAACGCGCGAAATGTTTCGGTTGTTGAAACGTCTCAGTATATACCCGTGAGGAACTGGTCTAGAGCGCGGCAAACGCAATTGGCGAAATGTCAGCTCGAAAATCTTGCGGGCGAAAACGCGTCCAGATTGTAATCGGGACTCTTGCCGCCTATCACTTGCCCCATCATTCGCGCGGTAATCGGGGCGAGGAGAATGCCATCGCGAAAATGTCCGGTCGCCACATAGTAGCCGGGCGTGGCGGTTGCGCCGAGAATCGGCAGGGCGTCAGGAGTTCCGGGGCGCAGTCCGGCCCAGTCTTCGAGAATCTTCGCATTCCGCAACTCCGGAACCAGGGCGACAGCGGCGCGGTGCAGACGCTGAATCGTGGCGACGTTGGTGCGCTTGTCGAATCCGGCTTCTTCGACGGTGGTTCCAACCAAAATCCTTCCATCGCTGCGCGGGATCAGATAAACCTCGGGCGAACGGATCACATGTTTCATCAAACCGCGCGAGGGCGCAACTAGGCACAGCATTTGTCCTTTGACCGGGCGCGTGGGAAAGGCGTGGGGAGCGATCTGGCCCGACCATGCTCCTGCACAATTGACGACCTTGGGCGCTAGAAACGCTGTCTTCCTGGTCACAACTCCGCTGACTCGTCCATCCGACAAATTCACCGCCGTGACTTCTTCGCCCGACGAAACGTCCACCCCGTGACGCTTTGCCGCTTGCAGCGCGGCTGCGCTGAGGCCGCGCGGATCGACACTGCGCTCCTTCAACAAAAACGCGGGGCGATTCGGTTCCGCCAGCGCGGGTTCCAACTCTCCCAGATCTGGCGGATTCAAATCCGCTGTCCTCAATCCCGGATGGCGAATATGTTCGGAAGAAAGAAAGAGAATTGTGCCCTGGTCTCTCAGATCAACGTTAAGGCCCGATTCCATTTCCAACTCATGCGCGAACTCGGGATACAAGCGTGCGCTGGCTGTTGCCAGCGGTTGTAAAGCGGCGGGTGTCTCGACGCCGCAATCGACCAGCATGCCGCCTGCGGCATAGGAAGCCTCGCGCCCCGCTTCGCCGCGCTCAACAACGAGAACGCTCGCGCCTTTTTTTCGCAGCTCAATCGAGAGCGAGAGCCCAATGATGCCGCCGCCGATTATGATCACGTCCCAGGTCTTCATTCCCGCATTGTAATCGCGTGACTTTCGTAACCGGGCTCGTCCCTTACTCGCTATACGATCTGTCTGTTCCGCCCCCTATAATCCGATCAAACACTAAGGATGTGGCCCGCATTTCTGTCTTCCAAAGGCTTAAGAGAGGTTCGGGGCAAAAGTATGTCGAAATCCAGGCAAGAACAAGGAAAGAATTCCCCGGCCGTCGTGGCGTGGCTCTATGGCCCGTGGCTTGATCTGGTCGTTGGGTGTGGTGCGTGGTCGATTCCGCTGTTGCTGCTTTCCTATTCCGCTGTTGCTTCGAGCACACGAGCGTGGTCAGTTGCCTTTTACGCATTGGCGCTCTTGTTCAACTATCCGCACTACATGGCGACGATTTACCGGGCCTACCATCGGGAGGAGGATTTCCATAAATATCGAGTCTTCACCGTCTACACGACTGGCGTGATTCTGTTGACCCTGTTCCTCTCTCATTTCTGGCTGGGCATGCTTCCGTGGATTTTCACTCTTTATCTAACCTGGAGTCCGTGGCACTATAGCGGCCAGAATTACGGCTTGTTCATGATGTTTGCTCGCCGCGCCGGCGCGAACCCCGGCAAGCCAGAACGGCGCGCACTCTACGGCGCCTTCATAACTTCTTATCTTGTTCTTTTTCTGGGCTTCCATACTGGAGCTTCATCAGATCCGTTGTTCATTTCTCTCGGAATTCCCCCAGCAGTCGGACGCTGGGGGCAAATCGGGCTGGGCGCGGTTTTTCTCGCTCTCTCTGCGTACGGTTGGTTGCGGCTGTTGCGGGCTGTCGGGTGGCGAAGACTTTTGCCGTGCCTCACGCTGTTCTCCTCGCAATTTCTCTGGTTCCTGCTCCCTGCGGCGATGGCATTGTTCAAGGGGATGCAGATACCGCAAAGCCGCTACAGTACCGGCGTGCTTGCCGTCATGCACTCGGCACAGTACCTATGGATCACGAGCTACTATGCGCGGCGTGAGGCCAAAGGGGTCCCGGGCCGGAGCTGGCGTCCCGCGGCCTATTTCGCGGTGCTGGTTGCTGGCGGCATCGCTTTATTCGTTCCCGGACCCTGGCTGGCCAGCCGGATTTTCCACCACGACTTCACAGCCAGCTTTCTGATCTTCACCGCGCTGGTGAATCTCCACCATTTCATTCTTGACGGTGCCATCTGGAAGCTGCGCGATGGCCGCGTCGCGTCTTTACTTCTCAATTCGAGAGATGGCATGGCGCATGCGGCGTCGGAAGCGCGAGGCCGTTTGTCCGCGACACGGTCGTGGGTTTCGGGAGCCTCCGCTAGCGCTCGCGCGCTGCGTCTGAGTGCAGCCGCTCTACTGCTCGTCTGGGGAACGGTTGACCAGGCGAGGTATTACCTCGCACTGCACTCCGAAAGTGTCCGCGATCTGCAGCGGGCAGTGTTGCTAGACTCATTCGATAGTCCGTTGCAAATGCGACTGGCACGTCGAGAACTGGAAGAGGGTCATCCCCAGCAAGCCGAGCGCGCGTGGAGAAAAGCAATCCAATCGAATCCTGCCGATCCGGCACCGCAGCAGGCGCTGCTCCGCTTCTTAGTCGAGCAAAATCGCTTTGATGAAGCTTACAAAGTGTCGGATGAATACCTCAGCTATTTCCCTAAAGACGCCAACCTCTGGATGGATCACGGGCTGCTGGCACTGCGCCGGGGTTCCTCCGAAGAAGCGATACAAAGCTGGAACCGCGCTATTGCCATTGATCCTAGCCAGACGCTGGCGCACTTGTATCTCGCGAGCGAACTGGATCACGAGGGCAACGCGCAGGCTGCAGCCAGGCATTACGAGGTGGCTCTGAACAGAATCGCCGAGCAGCCGCCGGCCAAGCGTCCTGCACCGGAGCAGGTCATTGCAATTGTGCTACGCATGGCAGATTGCCAGGCTCGTGCATCGCGGACCGACGAGGCAGTTCACTCTTACGAGTTGGCGGCAAAACTTGCAGCTCAGACCAAACAAGCCACATTAGAAAGTATCGCCGATGTGAATGAAGCGGCGATTCAAGCGGACGCAGGGAAATTGGATGAAGCCCTTGAGCTTTACCAGCGCGCTCTGCAGTTGGATGAATCGGTGAGCGACCGAACCTCCAGCGCCGAGGATTGGTTGGCCTATGGTCGTTTTCTCGAGAAATCGGGCTTTCCGGTCCGCCTTGTCTATGCCTGCTTCGAAAAATCTGCGAGTCTGCAAGATTCCCTACCTGACGAGTCGCAACGACGATACTTGACCGACGCGCGCAATCAGGCCGAACGGCGACTCGGGGCAGCAGCTGTGGCAATTCGACGCGACCCCACGCCAACGTTGCATCAGGCCCTGACGCTTCGGCGTTAGCGAACTGCGGTCTCATGAAGCAGGAAGGAGCAGGAATTCGTCGGCGTGCATCTTCTCCGACTCGGCACTCCGCTAATGTCATCAGCGTCTTCCTGAACGCAGCCGCTTTTCAGGCGGAGTGAAGAGCCTGCCCTGAGCGAAGCCGAAGGGATCTCCCGCTCAACCAGCCTGGCGCATGAGCTAAAACTGCCACCACCACCAGCATCCCAGAGCTAATTGACACTATTAGCTTTATGCTCAACAATTGAATCCTGAAGAAGGGGCGCTTCAATCTGGAGGAGCAATGGCGGACGAAGGCGAACACTTACAGGTCGAACACCAGTCGACAGCCGGAAAGTGGATCCTACTTATCCTGGCAATCATTTTCGTGGCGGGAGCAGTCTACGGGTATGTGACGACGCAACTGCACGTGGCGAAGTTAACGAATGACTTGAGCACCAGCCAGGCGCAAGTAGCGGAACTGCAGAAGCGGATGCAATCCGCCGAAGCCCAGGAGGAGACGTTAGGCCAGAAGCTGGGCATGACCAAGAAAGAACTGGCACAGCGGGCCGCCCAACTCCAGGCACAGCAGAAGGAAGCCGAGGCCCGTCTGGAGACTGAAGAGAAAGCGGCGAAAGAGCAAATCGGCCAGGTGAGTGGAGAAGTTGCTGGCGTGAAGACCGATGTGGGTGGAGTTAAGACAGACGTTGCCTCCACGAGAGCGGACCTGGACGCGACGAAGGCCAAGCTGCAGAGCGCAGTCGGTGACCTGGGAGTTCAGAGTGGATTGATTGCCACAACGCGCGGCGATCTTGAGGTTCTGAAGCACAAAGGCGACCGCAATTACTACGAATTCACCTTGTTAAAAGGAGCAAAGCCGCAACCGGTCGCGACTGTCAGCTTGCAGCTTAAAAAGACCGATGCCAAGCATGGCAAGTTCTCGGTGAACGTGACTGCTGATGACAAGACGATCGAGAAGAGCGATCGCACCATCGCCGAGCCGATTCAGTTCTATTCGGGACGCGATCATCTGCTATTTGAGCTGGTGGTTTGGTCCGTGGATAAGAAGAAAGCCACTGGATATCTCAGCACGCCAAAGAACGCGCCCACGCCGGTGACCGCGAATTGAATGGAGTGTTCTTTCCGGCGGGTTGGCACACCGTCTCGCAGATCGCACTGCGCACGGGTGTAATCTATCTTGTCGTTCTGATTGGAGTTCGCCTCAGCGGTAAACGCGAAGTCGGGCAGATGACGCCGTTCGATCACCACTTACTCAATGGCCACGAATTTCACGCAAACTGGCTGCGACTCTTCGAGTACTTTGCCCGTTGGCGTGAGTCTGCCGGTCTGTGTATTGATGCGGAACAGAACAATATTATCTGACTTCTCATTTGCGGCAAAAAGCAGCGAACCCCCGGGAGCGATTTCGAAGCTGCGAGGACTTGCTCCTTTTGTGGGAGCGTACTCAACCGAGGTAAGCGTCCCTTTATGTTCGTCGATGGCGAATACGGCAATGCTGTCGTGTCCGCGATTCGACGCGTAGAGGAACTTGCCGGAAGGGTGGACCTCAATCTCGGCAGCGGTGTTCTCCTTGGCAAAATCCTTCGGAAGAGTTGAAATTGTCTGCAGCGGATGCAAAACACCATCGGTGGCGTTGTAGGCAAAGGCGGTAACTGACGACTGCATTTCGTTGATCACATAGCCAAAGTTGCCGTTGGGATGAAAAGCGAAGTGCCGGGGACCGGCGCCCGGAGCGGCTTTCGCCGTCTTAGCATCGTTCGAAGCATCGTTGGCAAGCGATCCGTTTGTGCTGACGAAGCGGTAGACCAGCGTCTGGTCGAGGCCGAGATCGTCGACGATGGCAAAGCGATTATCTGGCGACATGTCGATTGAGTGAGCGTGCGGTCCTTCCTGCCGCTCGGGATTCGTGCCGTGACCCTCGTGCTGCACAAAAGATGAGGCCTCGCCCAGTCGGCCATCGGTGAGGACTGGAAATACCGCGACGCTGCCTCCGTCGTAGTTTGCCACCAGAACGTACTTTCCACTCTTGTCGACTGTGATGTAGCAAGGGCCCCCACCTTTTGAGGCCACTTGATTCAGCAGCATTAGTTTGCCAGTGGCGCGGTCGATCGCGAACGCACTCACGGCTCCACTCTTTTCGCCTTTGTAGTCGCTCACTTCGTTAACCGCGTAAACGAAGCGCTGGTTCGGGTGCACCGCAAGAAAAGATGGATTGACGGTTTCGGCGGCCAGGCCGATCGGAGTGAGCCGACCGTTCACCGAGTCAAAGCGATATGCGTAGATACCCTTGCTCGCGCTGCCTTGCTCCGTGTACGTGCCGATGTAGACGAAATATTTCGAGTTGTGTTTGGCGGGTGCTCCAGCGCATACGGCTGAGAGAACCAAAAAGAAGAGGGCAATCGAAAGCAATTTATGGCGAATTGAGTGTGTCATTTTAATCGGGTTCGATGATCTCAGGGGCGCGAAGAAAACTCGTTTCTAAATTACCTGGTCAATGTAACTGGTACGGGCTGGTCATAGGGCTGGATGACCACGCTCACCGATCGCCGCTGGTTAAAAGCGTCGAGCGCAACCGGAAAGCTGACCATCACGGTTCGCTTAATTTCTTCGCCAGGTTGCAATTTGTCCTCGGGAGAAAGCGCAGTCAGCGCGTTCGCCTTCAGCGCCGGGAAAGCTTGATAATAGCGGTCGAAATCCACCGCGGAGACGGCCTCGCCGCTCGATTCGCCGGCCGATGTCACCAGTTTACCGTGGACGTCGTGAACCCAGAGCGACTTCTTGCCTGAGTTGTGCAGGGTGAAGGTGAGGGCGACGAGCACGGAGTTCTGGCCCGGAAGATCGACTGCGGCAATGTTGTCAAGCGACCCAGCACCCTGGGGCTTGGCCCGCTGAAAAAACGAGGCGATGCCCACGATGATAAGCACTCCAGCCGTAGCCATGAGCAGAACCTTAACTGGAGGCAGGTTGCGTTTGGCAGTGCCGAATTCGTCGGCGATGTTAATGGTTGGACCGCGCTGCGGCGCTGGTGAGTTTGCCTTTGGGTTCTGGGTCGATGGAGGAACAGGCGTCGGATTGGGAGTCTGATCAGGCATTGCTTCTTTTCGGGGCTTTTATTCTACTCGACATTCAGCTCAGGAATAGTTAATTCCAATCGTGTTTCATCGCTCGGGCGAATTTTTCCGCAGGCATAGTGTTGAGCACGTCGTCTCTCGTCAGCCAGGCGCGGCGCGCCTGCAGGACGCCGTAGCGAATTTTCTCCAGGTGAGAGGTGTGATGAGAGTCGGTGTTGATTACGACTTTTACGCCTCGTTGTTTGGCTTGGCGCAGGTGAACGTCATTAAGATCCAAACGATCCGGATAGGAGTTCAACTCCATTGCGACTTTGTGCTTCGCTGCGGCGGCCAGAATCGCGTCCATGTCGAAGTGGTAGGCATCGCGGCGAAGCTGAAGGCGTCCCGTGGGATGGCCGATGATTGAAGTGTTCGGATTCCCGATGGCTTTGAGCAGGCGCTCGGTCATCTTCGCCGGTTCCTGATTGAAAACCGAATGCACGCTGGCGATGACCAAATCCATCTGGGCCAGCACATCGTCGGAGAGGTCGAGGTCGCCATCGGCGAGGATGTCGACTTCGATGCCCGCAAAGATCTTGATGCCTCCGATCCTTTCATTGGCTTCGCGAATCTTCTGGATATGTGCCACTGCGCGCTTGTCGTCGAGGCCATTGGCGAATGCGAGGTTCTTGGAATGATCGGTTATTGCCATGTACTTGTAGCCGCGCTCTTTAGCCGCTTCTGCCATTTCTTCGATGGTGTTCCGGCCGTCGGTTTCAACGGTATGCATGTGCACATCGCCTTGAAGGTCTTCGAGGGCGATTAGCTTGGGCAACGTGTGATTTGCCGCGGCATCGATCTCGCCCAGATTCTCACGCAGCTCGGGTGGAATGTAATCGAGATTGAGCTTGGCGTAGATTTCTTCTTCGGTCTTGCCGGCGACGGGCTTCTCGGTTTTAAGATCGGCGAGGCTGTATTCATTGAGCGTGTATCCCATCTTGAGTGCGCGTTGCCGTAAGGCAACGTTGTGGGCTTTCGATCCGGTGAAATATTGCATGGCAGCGCCGAAAGATTCAGGCGGGAGCAGGCGCACATCCACCTGCATGCCGTTGCGCACTTGGAAGCTGATTTTGTTGTCGCCCTGAGCGATGACGCTCATCAGCGACGGATACTGCGCGATATATTGCACCGCTTTCTGCCGTTCGGCTTCGCTGCAACAGGCCGCGCCGGTTACGAGAATATCGAGATCGCCGACAGTTTCGCGGCCCCGGCGCAACGATCCCGCGGGAGTGATTTTGTCGATCCCGGGCAATTTCGCGAGATAGTCAGTGAGTTTTTTCGCCTCGATCTCGGCGGCGTCGATAAGAAATCGCCCCGAGATGCGGCGATAGTCTTCAATTGCCTTCAGGAGTTTCTGCTCGTGCTTCTCGCCCATGCGCGGCAGTTCGCGGATCTTGCCTTCGCGCGCGAGTTTTTCCACGCCATCGACGTCGGAGACCTGGTAAGCGCTCCAGATCAGCGCAATGGTCTTTGGCCCCAAGCCCTGAATCTTCAGCAGCTGCAGCATCGAGGGGTGATATTTCTTGAGCAGCTCGGTTTGAATGCCGAGGCTGCCTTCCCTGAATAATTCCTGCAGGTTGAGAAGCATCCCCTTGCCGATGCCCGGAATGGCTAACACCTTCTTTGGTTCGCTGATGAGGTCTCGAATGGGTTCGCTTAGGTTTTCGATGGCTTGGGCAGCATTGCGGTAGGAGCGGATGCGGAAGGAGTCGGCCGCATCGATCTCGAGCAGATCCGCGGTTTCGTAGAGAATGTTGGCGATTGCCTTGTTGTCCACGGATAAAGATTAAACAAGATTGTGGCGTAGGGCCAGCGGCAGGTAAGTGAGCGGTGGTAGCGGAGAAGAGCGTCCGCAGCAAACAAAACCACTGAACCGTTCGCGGGGCATTCTGAACGGCCACGCGGCGGAGCAGAAATCTAATTATCTACCTAACGCTTCAAGAGCTCTTGCTAACGTTCGCGGCCTGCGGTCCCTTTTGTCCCTCGGTGATTTCGAACTCGACGGGATCGCCCTCCTGCAGGCTCTTGTAGCCCTCAGAAGTAATCGCGCTGTAATGCACAAAAACGTCGGGACCATCCGCGCGTCCGATGAATCCGTATCCCTTCGCGTTATTAAACCACTTTACGGTTCCTTTCAGTCGTTCCACGCGTAACCCCCTCTTTCCGCACGTCGTTCCGTGGGGGTACCCAGAGACGTGCTCACATACGATGCATTTTGTGGCGATTAGGATGGAGTGTCAAGACCCGAAAGGATCGCGAAAGGCGTCCAATTTCCAACTATAAGGGCCAGCGGGCACGAAAAGCACTTTTCTGTGAATTTGCCCGCAGATGCGTTACCGTGGTGCTCTCTTTCGTGGTTGAAGAGAACGAAGATCGTAATTGTTCGCTACTTGATGTTCAAGCCAGAGGATTGATGAGATAGTTTTCGAATCACGAATTTTGCCGCTCAACACCATGCGAAGTGCGGAAGAAAGAGGAACCATCTGCTTGCGAATGATTTCGTCTGCCTCAGGTTGAGCCTTGCCGGCATGCAGGCCGGTGGCTAGATAAACGGACATGGTTTCGGCAACGAATCCGGGGCTGGCGTAAAAGTGGAGAATGCGCCTCCAGTGGGAGGCCGTGTATCCGGTTTCCTCGAGCAATTCGCGCTGGGCCGCGGGAAGCGCGTTCTCGCCGGGATCGATGCGCCCTGCCGGGAGTTCCCAAAGATAGTCATTCGCAGCATGGCGGTACTGGCGCTCCAGCAGCACGCGCGGCGTCGAGCGGGATTCATCGACCGCGAGAATTACCACCGATCCGGTGTGACGAACGATGTCGCGACGTGCGCGCACGCCTCCCGGTTCAACCACGTGGTCAGTGGTTACCCAAAAAACTGGGCCCCGATAAACCGTGCGTGAGGAGATCACTCGCGCTTTGGATTCTGAACCAGCGATGGCTTTCACATGCTTTGATTTAGAGCGTTGGCGCGTGGGCATAACAACAATATAAAGGACGGCATTCGGTTTCCGGTTACGGGAAAAGCGGCTGCGCTCGGGAACAGGACGATTCTGATATTCTGCCGGGCATGTCTGCACGGCTATCCGGTACTGGGCGTATTGCGATCGTGGGTGCTGGAAATCTGGCCAGGACGTTGGCGCCGGCTTTGCGCGCAGCCGGTTACGAGATTGACCCAATCATTTCGCCAGGAAAGGCTGGGTCCCTACAGCGAGCGCGTGCCTTGGGGCGTGAGGTCGGAGCATCTGCCGTTGCTGCGGATCGGGCAGAACTTCGTGCCGAGATCATCTGGTTTTGTGTCCCCGACAGAGAGATCCTCAGAGCGGCGGAGTCTTTGGCCGAGGCTGCAAATTGGAAGGGTAAGGTGGCGTTGCATTCCAGCGGAGCTCTGACCAGCGATGAACTTGCCGTTTTGCGGTGCCGAGGAGCCAGCGTAGCGTCGGTGCATCCGCTGATGACGTTTGTGCGGGGATCGCGCCCTCCGCTAGAGGCGGTGCCGTTCGCCATCGAAGGAAGCCGGAAAGCTGTAACCTCAGCCCGTTCCATTGTTCTGGCTTTGCACGGCCGCCCATTCATAGTCCGGAAACAACAGAAGGTGGCGTATCACGCATGGGGCATGTTCGCTTCGCCGCTATTTACGGCATTGCTGGCCGCAAGCGAGCGCGTGGCTGGCGCAGCAAGGATCAACCGGAGATTTGCCAGGGAAAGAATGCTTCCGATTCTTGGGCAAACTTTGGCCAACTATGCTCGCCTCGGTGCGCCGGGATCCTTCAGCGGCCCGATCGTGCGCGGAGATATTGAAACAGTGAAGAAGCATCTCAGCGTTTTGCGAGGCGTTCCTGGAGCACGTGAAGTCTATGTTGCTCTAGCGCGGGTGGCACTGCGTGATCTACCTGCGAAGAACCGCGTTGCTTTGGAGAAGATTCTCAAACGCTGAATCTGACTCGAAGTCAGTGCTATCTCAATTTTTTATAGCTGATCTTCTTATTGGTTGATCCGCAACGGTCTTATCGTGCATCACTCGCCATGTCATCTGCCCGAGGATGGCAAGTACGGCGAATGGAATTGACGCAGCGGTGCGGATGGGAAGCAGGATGACATCAGCAAACAACTGCGGCGAAAGCACTGGTTGCAAAGCGATCACGACCGGTGCGCAAATCCACTGCCAGAACACCACGAGCGCAGTCACACAGAGAAGCACGAGGAAAAGCGGGCGAGGCGCCGCGAATCTGGGCCATGACAAGGCGATCAGGAGAATCCCGGGCAACAACACAATGTGGTCATACACTGCGTGTCCGGGCAGCAAAGTGATTACCGTAATGGTGAGCAGTAAGCTGACGGTTAATGAGAACTTAGCCGACGTGGGAGACGCTTCTCGCATTCGCGCAGCGAGAACGATTGCGCCGATCACAAGGGCGTCGATTAGAAACGGACCAAGGCGCGGGCCAATCCGACCGCCAAGTAAGTAGGATATGAGCGGCGGGGTCGAATACTGCTGGTAACCGGCGATTACCTGAAGCCACTCTGAAATCCAATTGGGCCAGATCAGCAGAGACGCAGCGCTCAGCAGTAGGGACACGAAAAGAAAGCCGGCAAGAAATCGCCAGCGCGCGCGCCATCTGTAAACACACCACATTAAAAGATAAGCTGCGACCAATGCCATCATTTGCGGCTTGATCAGGGTTAAGGCCAAGAGACTCCCAGAGAGAAAGAGTCTCCCACTGACGAGGGTGGCGACAGACGCCGCGAGAAAAAATCCTGCCAGTAGCCCTGGTTGCGCCGAGAACAGGCCTTCGAGAACGATATAACTCGTTAGGGTGAGAAGTGCCATCAGAGCGAGCGTTCCGGCACCCGGGCTGAGTCCCAGAGCATGAAGCCAAAGGAAAAGGCTGAATAGCGTGGCCGAACCCAGAATCAGCGCCAGCAGAATGCGCACTACAGAAAAGGGAAGCACCGCCGAAGGCCAGAATAGAACGTCAGCGAAAGCTGGATAGGCGAAAGCCCGGTAATCTGTAGGGGCCGCGAGACTGCTTGAATCCAGCGGACGGCCGAACAGTCCGATCTGGATTTGCCGGGTCATCGCCGGAGCGTAAGGGTCCCGATGATGACGCAGAGCCTCGCCCGAGGTCAGCCAGATCGGATAGAAATCAGCCCCAAAAGAGTAGCCTCTGCCGAAGCCTTGGGCAGAGCGAATCGCCAGAGTCCTCGGCACAAAAATACAAAGATGGTAGTACACCATTCCTGCGGCGCAAAGAATTGCCAGACACAAAATGCTCGATTGCCGGAGAATCGTATGTGGAGGCATGACTAAAATAGTCGTGCTGGAAATTTGAACACGCGCCGCGAGGAGCGAGCAAAAAACAGCCCGGAATTGGTTTAGCGCGACGAGAACAGGTGACCCAACTTCTCTTTCTTGGTCTTTAGATACTCTTCAGCATGCGGGCTGGCTTTTACCTCACATGGTACGCGCTCGACAACTTCGATACCGGCACGCTGCAGGGCCTCGACCTTTTCAGGATTGTTCGAGAGCAGGCGCACTCTGTTCACACCGAGCGCCTTAAGCATTTGCCCGGGCAAGGCAAAGTCGCGCTGATCAGCCTTGAAGCCCAGCCGCTCGTTGGCCTCGACCGTATCGAGACCCGCATCTTGTAACTCATAAGCCTGTAATTTTGCCATCAGACCGATGCCTCGGCCTTCCTGCTGTTCGTAAATCAGGATCCCCGCTCCCAGGTCGCGAATCATGGCGAGCGCCATCTCAAGCTGTTGACGGCAGTCACAACGCAATGAGTGAAACACGTCGCCAGTGAGACACTGCGAATGTACCCGTACCAGTGGAGGAGTGGAATGAATATCGCCCATCACAAGGGCAACGGCTTCCTCGGGTTGGCGATTTCCGTCCGTACCGTGTTCGGCGCGAAATCCGTGGATCCGAAACTTGCCCCAGCGAGTCGGAAAATCGGCGGACGCAATTTGCTGAACTCTCGATGAAGTCACAAGTCCATTATAGCGGGAGGGGAAGAGGGATCCGCCGTCAGCTTCAATCGGGTTCAACTTTGCTGAGGGCAACAACCATCTCCTGTGTTCTGACTGACCTGATAAATCCCTGTTAGCCGGATCATGATTGTTAAGGATCGTGGTGCGAAGGATAAAACGCTGTTAAAATGGACCGGCAAAGCTCCAATCCATCCCGTCTGCGGGGCTATAGCTCAGTTGGGAGAGCGCATCGTTCGCAACGATGAGGTCGTCGGTTCGAGCCCGACTAGCTCCACCATTAAAATCCCCTGTAAAACAGGGATTTCCGGCGTGGACCCATTAACCAAAATGCTCTTCGTCTACGCGCAGGCACACTCCCGACTCTGACCACAATGGAGATATCTGCCCGCACCATTTCACTTCTGGGCGCCGGACTGTCGCTGAATCAAAGGTTCCGGGCTGCTGAAGGATTTAATGTGATTGTCCCCAAGAGTCAGTGGCCTTTGGGCTGAATGGAATGGGTCTCGTCGACGGTGAGTCGAGAAGCGTCGCAATACCCGTACCCTTTCAGACAAGCCGTGTAATTCCGCTTGTGTTCGGCGTCGGCCAGGGTTTTGGCCTCCGAGGCAGTCAGTGTTGTGTAGTCACAGGTTTCCTGCCCGTCCTTGCAAGCCTCGAGGTTGCGCTGGTGTTCTGAGGAGGCTGTCTGTTTCGCTTGCAGCGGAGTGAGTTTGGAGTGGTCGCAATCGTCCCATCCGTTCTCGCAATTCTGAGCGTTGCGCTGGTGTTCTGCAGCGGTCGCGTCCCTGGTTTGCGAAGGGGATAACTGAGCGTGATCGCATTCCCCGGAACCGTTCTCACAGTCGGATGCATTGAGCTGGCTCCGGGCGATGTTCACTTTCGCGGTTTCCGATGGAGTGAGTTTGGAGCGATCGCAAGCTCCCGTTCCGTCCTTGCAGGTAGTGAAGTTACGCTGTTGCTCGGCTGCGGCCATTTCACGGGCTTCCGACGGGGTAAGTTTGGAGTGGTCACAGGACAGCATCCCGTCGTTGCAGTCGGTCACATTCCGTTGGTGATCGGCCACGGCCAACGCCACAGTCTCCGGTTCTGAGAGTTTCGAGCGGTCACAGGAATCGTAGTGATTCCTGCAGTTTGCAACGTTGCGCCCGTGCGCGGCCAGAGCCACCTCCGCCGATTGAGGGACGCTCAGCTTCGACCGATCACAGGCTTCGCGGCCAGCCTTGCAGGCCTCGAGATTCTGCGAAGAATCGGGGAACTGAGCCAACGCAAGAACTGGCCAGAGGCTAAGACACGCCACTGGCGCCCAAAGACATTTCCGGAGACTTGCTCTCATATTGTCCGCCTTTCGGAAGAGATTAAGACGTCATCGACTACCGTGATGATCGTATTGGCTATTGTGGCGCTGACCGGAACTTGGTAAGCGGTTCCGGCCAGCCACTCATCGGCCCTACTGACCGTGTTCTGATGCGAACTTTACTGCTTGCCGTCTTCCCTTACTTCGGCAACGTGCGCCTGGTGGCCTGCTTCCGAGACAGCCTTCACAAACGCATCTGCGCTTGCGGGAGTCGAAGCCTTACCCGAAAGAATATTGCGGAACATCATGTGATGGCCATAAATGGCGCGCGTCGAGTCGTTGTCCTGCTCGATTACCGCACCTTCCAACGTCAGGCCGGCGAATGCACCCTTCGACCGCGAGTAGGTCAAAACTTCGGTGTTCAGCAATACGTCCGTTCCGGCGGATGTGTGACGGCCGACTGGACCCGCCGCTACCGATCCTTCACCGGTGAGTTCGAACTTGGTCGAAAGCAGATGCTGCAGGCCACGGTCGTTCATGACCAGCATGACCAGATCCACGCCTTCGACGCCAATCTGCAATCCCCAGCTGCCACCGCCCACCGAGACGAATGCGGGAGCGCTCCAGCCTTCTGCGGTGCGGCAAGAAGCCACGCCGCGGCCGTGCTTTCCACCAAAGATGAATCCGCCTTTCAGCAAGTTCGGCACTACGACCATGCACTTTGCACCGTTTAGCACTTCTTCCGGAATACCTTTATCGGGGGTTGACATGATCGATTGCAGAACGTCCACGGACTTCTGCATGCGCTCAACAGTTTCCTCCCGGTCTGAGCCGGCGAATGCATAAGTCCCAACCATACCCATCAAACTCATTAACACCAATGAAATTGTCTTTTTCATGATTGTTCCTTTCGGAGCCACGGAACTAAGGAGAGACAACTTCAGATGGGCTGACTTAGTTCAGAGGACCTGAAAGAGAGAGATGAAGTGCTCGTCTCTGCCTTCATCATCGCAAAGCCCCAAGAAGATAGCTGATCTGAATTGCTCACTTCTATCCGGGAATCGAGAGCGAAGGCTCGGCAGACCTTCGCCATCCCTGGCGAAGATCTGGCGATTGTGAGCAATCCTGTACAGCATCGCTGGCCCTGGAGCTGTCATGGTGGAGTGGCAGAAAGGAGCGTTGGTAGATCGATGACACTTGGTAGGTTCTGCGATCGTTTTCGCAAAAGGCTGACGAACATCACCGCTTCCTGGTCGCGGCTGATCGGAACCGCTAAGCCAACCACTCAAAGTTTCGGACCACCAAGGATGTGTCCCTTCTGCGGTCTCATTACCCCGCGATCCCGACCATCTTGTCTGGAGTGCGGAAAGTCGTTCGAGGCCGCTTAACCGAAAAGAAGCGAGCCTTCAACATTTAAATAAGCAAAGGAGAACAAATATGCTTTGGACAATTTTTGTAGTGCTGCTAGTTCTATGGCTTCTCGGTTTCAGTCTTCATGTGGCTGGTGGCCTGATCCACCTGTTGCTGGTGGTAGCGTTGGTGGTCTTGGTAATCAACCTGGTGGGCGGCCGTCGAAGTTCAGTCTGAGGGCTCGCTTGTTGGAAAGGTTGAGGGAAGTTCAACTTCTTGATCTCGTTGGGTTGCGCTCCTTACGTTGAAAAAAGGGCGCGAACGTTTAAGCTCGTGACTTGCTTCACGACTCGCAGAGCCGCTTGGCCAAAATTGTCTGGGCAGGGAACTTTGGCGGCGGCCAGCGCTCGGGCTAGATGAGTCTTGACGCACGGATGTCCCGTGCTAGGCGTGCATTTCTCTTTCGGTTTCGCTCGGCACATTGGGCAACGGACGGACAAGATATGTCGCAACGTGAGCTTTTCAGTTTCCACATCTACCATTTCGATATCGCCCGGTTGATAGATGGTCTATTGTGCTCTGTTTGTTCTTTGGGCTGAGGGGACTAAATCGGGAATCGATTTAATCTCGAGGGATCTCAGAGTGATCGAGCCGCGAATTGTTGCTCAGGACATCAGCGCCGTTGCGCCCGCAGCATTCTCAGAACTGGACGGTTCCTGCCCGAACATTTCTCCACTCTCTTGCGGAAAAAGGTGCGTCCTTAGCGTCAGGTGACGGTTTGGTCTGAGATTTGTGCTTTGCTTCGCGACTCTGGGCCGGCTTCACATTCAATACAAAGTGAACGGCCGCCCAGAGGAAGTGAGCGCCATCGGACTTGGTTACCAGAGCGTCGACGGATTTCAAAGCCCCGTCAGGCAATTCCAGATTGTCAGTCAGCATGACGATGGGAATCGTCGGCCGGACCCGCTTGATCTCATTCGCAACGCATGCTCCATCCAGTAGTCCGAGGTGGTAGTCGAGCACAATCGCGTCCACAGGCTGAGTGGCGAACACTCGTAGACCATCGTGGCCATTAGTCGCGGTTAAGAGTTCATATCCGTTCTCCTGCAATGAACGCAGTTGATCCGGGTCCCGGTGTATGCAGAGGATAGTGTTGTTGGCGGCCATCCTGTCACTTATAAGGGAGGGGTTTCCAACATTCTGTTCAAAATTGCTCAATACGTGGGCCTGGCGCAGCGTGAATAATCAGTAGAAGCCATCTCATAAATGGGTTCGGGAAGGGCACGACCTTCAGTCGTGCCGTCCAGAG
>DAIUEW010000047.1:0-48544 GCA_036844925.1 Candidatus Sulfotelmatobacter sp. | reverse complement strand
ACTTCAGATGGGCTGACTTAGTTCAGGGAACCTGAAATGAGGAGAAGGTGGTAACCACCTCAGCTATAACTCTAGTCTTATGTGCCGGGCCTGTCAATCAGCTCTGGGCTGACCCTGGGCATGATGAAATTTACCGCACTGGATACGAAGCCATTCGCAACGTATGTATGCATTCCGAGGCAACTCGATTGGAAGTAGAGTCAGATATGCTGACGACCTCGCCTTGAGAAAGCAGCCCTGGGCGAGGTCGCAGAGTGGGCCATTGACCATCTCAATCTCAACTCGGACTATGCCGCTAATCTCGTGCCCTCCGGCGCTGTCATCGCCCGGCGCAGGGCCAACGTCATCCCGATCCGGGTGGCGCCGCTGATCATCAGGCTGACCCCGACCAGAATGCCGATCGCCCAAACCGAACTCGAAGGCCATTGCATATAAATCATCACTCCCACCAGGAGCGTGATGATTCCGTCGATCAGCGCCCAGCTCGATCCGTGCAGTCGACGCATCTTGGCGTACAGCATCAAGTTCAGCACGCCTTCGATCACAAACAGGGCAGCCAGTACCAGCGTCAGCGATGCCACGCCCAGCACCGGATGGACAATCATGTATCCGCCGAAAGCTAGATATGCCAAGCCCACCAGCACCCTCCAGATCGCGCTGCCCGCCCCGTGCGCGTGAAAGGCGAGCACAAGATGAACGATGCCCGCGACAATAATCAGCCAGGCGATCACCGCGTTCACCGCCACGGCCGCCAGAAATGGCGCGCCGATCGCCATTATGCCGAGAATGACCAGCAAAACGCCCCACAAAATCGACACTGTCGAAGCGCTCCGCCCTACCGCAATTGGAATGTTCTGTGCCATGGGAACCTCCTCCCTGACGTCACTAACGTCCCAGCCTACTCCAAAAAACGGGCTAGATGAAGTGCCAATCCAAAGAGGATATAACAGAACGAACTCCCGTCACCGCCGACCGAATTGCTTCCGAACGGGTGATGCCTCAGAGATGTACTTTCAAAACCTCTCTTCCAAGAACGTTCTCCAGCCTGAGGATAATTTTTAATGATGGCGTAACGATAGCGTAATCACAGGATGCTAGCGTCTTGGCAACTTGCGGACGCTGCTCAAACTAGGGCTGGATTGCAGAAGTGGATTTTCAATTCATCCACCAAAACGTGGAATCTGGACTACACCTTGCAAACGGGACTGAATCTCGGAGTGCCTTACACGGTTCCCAACTATCCGACCGGCACCAACCCCGGGACGGGCCTTCCCTGGGCGCCGGCAACCGACGGCCTCCGCAACATTACCGGGACCGTAGGCGATGACGGCTTCGCCACCATCTGGGCCGTAACCTCCACCGTTAGTGGGAACGGTGATCTGGGCGCGGATCCCAATAAACTGGTTGCTATATTCGATTGGCTGCAGAACTACAGACCCGACCGTCGCACTTTACGAGCCCTTCTTCACGATTCGTGAGGCCGGCCTCGGAGAAGTCTTGCGAGGTGTTTCGTTCACACCTGGAACCGATCTGGCGTCGGCTCACTGATCGATTTCGTCTCGACGCGAGCGGCAATCAACTCGCTCTTGACAACCTCGGAAAATGATTCAGAGCGGCGGGTCAGCTGTAACGCCCGCCGCTTTTGTTCGAACCCAGAACTTGCCACGCCGTTAGTTGCGTTTGAGTGAACTCACCGACGTTGCTATAATCAACAACGTTCCGCGCACGTTCAATGAGCAGTTTCGTACGGTTGCTACCCCGCAACAATCGGCGTGAAGCGAACAATGCTCGCCGCCCGCGCGCGATTAGCGGGCTTCGAATGTGGCCAGGTAGCTCAGGTGGTAGAGCGCAGCCCTGAAAAGGCTGGCGTCGGCGGTTCAACTCCGTCCCTGGCCACCATGTTTTCAATAACTTCCACTAGATCGGTCACTCTCCGCCCTCTATCAAGGAGCCGGATTTTCTGACCATAAAATGACCAACCGAAGCCAAGGGCGCTAGAAGGCGTTCGCCTCAACAATTTCTAGCGCCGTACTCTGGCCGTCCGTTATCAGCACGATTGGAGTTGCCGCTCTTCGGCAACTTGGGATTTCACCTCGTGCGCTTCTTCTGCCAGACGTAGAAGGAGTCCCGTCCGCCCGGATCCTTGGTCGCTGCCACCGCAAAAAGGAAACAATCCTACTAGATTGTTTCCTTTTTGTGGTTTTGCAAATGAAGAGGGGCAGCGCCGCCTTCGGGCGGGGGACTCTTGCTTCGCATCACGGACAAAATCCTCGAGTCCCGCTCGATCATGCCAGGCTCGAAGGAAGCCTCAGATGAAAACCACGGCAAGGCCGAACCGGTGCTGCGCACGCAAAATCCTCGACAAAATAGCATTTTGTCGAGTGTCGGAGAATGGAGAACTACGGTCGGCTGTTCGGACCGTGTGAGCAATTCGAAGCTGGCATCGTTCGAGTCGGGCTGAAGACGGATTTTGTGTGAATGGACGTGAGAGTCGATACTCTTGCGGCCGATTCCGGGTGAATTGCGGGCAATCCGAAAGCTCAGTGGATAGCCTAACGGGCCACAAGTCGACTTCGCGGAGATGGCCATTGATCTCCCCCAAAGCCCGTTTCTGGACAGTTCACTGTGTCAGCGGTCAGCTCGTGGGCCGAGGCAATGAGCGTAATGGGGATTTTACGCCAACAAAGACGAGATCGAGAGTTGCCGCAAGCGGTCATCCAAATTGACGCGCGTGAGAATTGCGCGTACGATTAAAAGTGAGTGAAGTCCTCTCCTCGTTCAGATTCTCTGAACTAAGTCAGTCCATCTGAAGTACGTTCCCTTAGCCCACAGCACTTAGAGGTTGACCATGATCGAGCCCAATGCTCTCTACGAGATGTACGGAAGCCGTGGTCGTGAACCTGGCCAAGACGAGCAGGATTGGTTGCGAGCCGAACGGGACGAGCAGAACTGGCTACGAGCCGAACAGGATCAGCAGGACTGCTCCGAGCCGAGCAGGAGATCTTTACACAGCAGCAGCGATAGAGGAGTCCACCTCCACCACTGCCCACGCGCATACAGAAGCGCTGGAGGGGTACCCATGGACTGCTTAAAGTGCAAGAATCTGGAAGAAGCTTTTGAATCCAGGCTGAGCAAGTACATCGAAGCCCGTTCCGCTGCCTATTATCGGGTGAGCACAGAACTTGCAGCCAAGAGAAACGTCGATATGGAGAACGCCAGGTACGACCTGGAAGAGCACCGGTTAGTATGTGCCTCCGCCCTGAGGGTGAAACGTCTGAACCAATGGGTGCCCGACTCAGGCGCAATCATGAACTCTTGCTTGGAGGCCTTGCCAGCCTTGTCCTGATCCATGAGGAGCAACAGCCGCTTGGCCAGGCGATCCCGCTGTTGTGCGTCCGATCACAGAAAACCCCGAATCCGGCGAGGCTCCAATTGTGGACGCATTCACTCAGCAACGAATTGTAAAGCTGAGAGATGAGATCGCCACGCTTCAGCACGACAATGAGGTATACCGATCGCATAGGCATCACACCAAAGCGGAAGCCGATACGAATCAGTTGAGAAGGTTTCGTCTTCTAGCGATCCGAGAAGAGTTGCGTAATATGAGTGCATCCTCAAAGGGCAACTGATGCAAACAGGGCGTTAACACTTGTAACCGTTAGGTTACGAGTTAAATGGCGATGTCTCGCCAGTTGAGCGACTCTAACAGCACAAACAGATTGGCCCTAATATTTGTATCGGCGCTTGCAGTAGTAGAGCACTGCAACTACGATCGCTAGCATAGCGACTTCTCGCCAAGTGACCGGGCCATTGATGTGTCCCGTGATCAAACTGGAGACCACCATGCTTTCCTCCTGCACCTCCGAAGGATTATCTCTCACATTGATGCACCTCCTGCAATGACTGTCGTAACCAGGCGATAGCGCTCAAATGCTCAAATCGTCCCAATCCGTAGTCTCCTAATGCTTGCATCACCAAGACGGTTTGCCGTAGTTCCAAAACTGCGGCATGGGAGGCCGTCGCCATGGGCAAACACAGAATCAAGCCGAATTATCGTCGCCGAGTGCTTCGGCTTCCAGATTTGGATCATTGCAAATTGGCGGTGCTCAACAGCCTCGGCTCGCCAGCCTCGCGCCGCGTTTACGAGTACGCCATCGACCAATTCATCGCCTGGTACTGCTCTGAGCCTCGGTTGGCCTTCAACCGCATCGTAGTCGTGCGCTACCGCATGTACCTTGAGTCAAGAGGTCTGGCCGCGAACACCATCAACCAACAGCTCGCAGCCGTGCGCCGCCTGGCTCACGAAGCCGCCGACTCAGGTTTGCTGAGTCCCGAGTTGGCTGCGGGCATCAGCCGAGTGAAGGGTGTCAAGCAGCTCGGTTTTCGATCCGGCAACTGGCTGAGTGCACAGCAAAGCTGAAGCCGGTCCGTTCTGTCGCCAAATTCCTAGCGGAGGACGTGGCCTGACCTGCATGCTGAGCGCTATGGCCTGTTCCCAACAGTTATCCGCCGCTTGTTCTTACGAATTGTTCTCGAAGAATGGCCCAACGCTCATGATCACGCCAGCGCCCAGCAATTTTCATGTAACGGGGTGAGAATCCTTCATCGCTCCAGGCACCACGCCAAAAAATGCCGGCTCGTCAGTTCCGGCCCGTTGTCGCACCGAATCGCCTGCGGTTGTCCCCGCTCCGCCACAATCGCCTCCAGCACCCGCGTCACTCTCCGGCTCGCAAAACTCGTATCTACTTCCAAGGCCAAACACTCCCGCGTGTACGCATCGACTACGCTCAACACCCGGATCGCTCGTCCACACGCTACTGCTCGTGCGCAAAATCCAATGCCCACTCCTGATTCGCCGCCGTCCAGTTCCGCAACGGTTGCCCGACTCGCATACAATGCTTGCGCTTCTTCCGCCGAATCATTAGCCCCGCCTCGCGGTAGATCCGATGGAGTCTCTTGTGGTTCACTCCTTCTCCCCTTCGCCGCAGCAACACATGCAATCGCCGATACCGAAGCGCGGCTTCTCCCGCGCCAGCTTCGCCAGCCGCGTCCGCAACCGTTCATCCGAACGCCGGCTCTCATACGCTCGTCGCTCACTGAAGGCATACTCTGCTCGCATCTGCCCGATAGCTGCCTTCAGCGCTACGAGGTCCAGCCGTTTTTTCGGAATGTTTCTTTTCACACAGGAGCGAGGGTATACGCCCCTACCTAGGTAGGGGTATCTTCGGAGCCATTATTCTAAGAACTCGGACCTCCGCAGCACAAGGCGAGGAGGGCCGGTGCCATGCCGCCAACCAGCCCGCCTCGCGCTTGTCTTTCGCGGTGTTTGTAGAGCGACGGTCCTATCGCGGATCAATCGCGGTCAACCGCCTCCGATTCTCGCGTGGCCTGCTGGACCGGGGGCGCAGGGTAAGGTTTGTCGTTTCCCATGATCCCTTTCCAAAGAATCCGGTTGAATAAATCGGAATCGACCATGTCGGGATGGCTGAAGTTAAAACCCTTCGTCGCCTGCGCCCACCACGCGCCGTCGTGAAGCGGCTTGACCGCGGCAGTGATCGGCCGGCCTGCGGGGTTCTTGCATTCGGGAACAAGAGTCGGGTCCACCGGAGGCTCGCACAGAATACCCGGGATGGGTGCGACATAGGGTTGCAGGTTCGGTTCCCTGCTGAACACGTCCGACATCGGAAGAGCATTGGCATCGTTGAGGCCAAGGTAATTCACTCCTAGAATGTCCTCGATCGTGCGCAACACATTGGTAGAGTTGTAATTGGTGTGGATGACGGACTGGCCTTTGGTGTAGGGAGAAGCTATGAACACCGTTGAACGATGCGCATCCACGTGATCCGGGCCGTTCTGGGCGTCATCCTCCACCACAAATATCGCCGTGTCCTTCCAGTACGGAGAGTTGGACACCGCCTCGATCAGGCGGCCCAGGGCGTAGTCGTTGCTCGCCATCTGCGCCAGCGGATTTTCCAGATGCGCGATGTTCGAGGTGAAGTTGCCGAAATGATCGTTCATGAAATCGACAACTTCGAAGTTGGGCAAATTGCCGTTTTTCACATACTCATTGAATTCGCGATTCCACTCTTCAAAGCGGTACTGATCGGGAGTATCCAGGTCCCAACCCCGATAGTAGATGTCGGTGTGATCCTTGAGAGAAGGACGTCCCGGCACTGTCTGCACCGCCTTCTGCGCGAAGGCATCGCGCACGATGGGCAAGTAGAGCGGGTATCCCGCGGACGGGACGACATAATAATTCTCGTCGGCGTAAAGACCATAGTGGCGCACCGTCTGGCCGGCCCGCAACACCGAGTCCCAGATATAGCCACCGAGCGCATCGGGGTCGAGATCATCAGCGCCTTCGGAGGCAGTAATGTCCTTCGTCCCAGGCTCGATGGAAGAGTTGCCAGTCGGATCGAACAGCGTTGTAATGCGGACCGTGCTCGGACTCGGAGTTCCGCTTGTCTTGTCGGGTACGGCGATGCCGATATTCCGCGGATTGCCGTTCCAGTCGAACGGTATGTTGAAGTTTGCATTGCCATAGCCGACGAGCACGTTCTTGACCGTGGCATCGTTGGTGTGGCCTTGCATGTCCCAGTTCCAGCCATCACCGCTTACATCTCCAGCGTCGTAGAAATTGTCAAGCAGCGCGAACTGCGTCGCCAGACGATGATGGTTGGGGGAGATGGGCTGCGGGAACTGTACCCGGCTCGGATCGCCGTTGCCCTGCTTCAGATCGCCAAGCACCTGATCGTAGGTACGGTTCTCTTTCTGAATGAAGATCACGTGCTTGATGTGATCGTGCAGGAACGCCATCATCGCATCCTGGTGAGGGTTAAGGAATCCATTGTTAGCGTCGACGAGTTCCGAGAGGTAGCTCAGGGTATTGGCGTCGGGCACGGGAATGGTGAGAAAGCCAGCCTTCAACAGTGCGAGAATGTACTCGTTGCGAGAGGTTGGATTCGGCGGTGGGCAGAGAAGGTGTACATACTGCGGCGGTATGCCAGTGCCGGGACAGTCGGATCGATATTCCAGGTTGGGGCCGGCATCGGATTTCATATTCACCACGTACAAGGTATTGCCATCGGCACTCACCGTTACCGAACTGGGGTACCAGCCGGTCGGAATGCGGCCGAGCAATTTCTGAGACGCCACGTCGATAACCGCCACGGCATTTTCACCGCCCAGCGTAACGTAAAGTCGCCGGCCATGAGGGCCCAGCGCCAGGGAGTTGGGGTTTGATCCCTTGTATTTGTAGCCCGGACGAGCCACGGAGATTCGGCTGCTCTCAACCTCCTTCGTGGTGTCGATCACCTCGATCTCATCCAGATCGCCGTTGGCGACATAGAGCCGAAGTTGATCCGCGGATAGAATCATGCGGTTCGGTTCGCCTCCAACCTTGATCACCTTGAACGTGCCCGAGGGGCTCACGGACAGCACCTGGCCGTCGCGCTGGCTGCTGACATACGTCTTAACCGGCGCGCCCGCGGAATTCGATAATACGACCGGCCAGTAGGGCATTTCGCCGACCGCCGTGGTCTGGCCCGGCGCGAAGAAGACAATTTCATTGGTTACGGCTCGCGTCGCCGTGTTTATGACTGACAGCGAATCGTTCTGATAGTTGGCCACATACAAGGTCTTGCCATCAGGACTGATCGCCAACCCAGCTGCGAGCGCGCTGAACGGCATAAACATATCTAAAGCAAACGGATTGTCGTTGATGGGCGTGTTCTTGAACAACCCGCCAGTCGGAAACTCCTGTACCGGCACGTCGGCTGGGGTATTGTGGTTCAACAGTACGAATGGAGCATCTGCCGCGTAGATTCCGTCGGCGCTGGCTCCTGTGGTAGTCGTCTTCCAGACCTCGACGCGGTCATCGATGCCTCCGGCAGCATAGAAGCGCGTGCCCGAAGGATCCCAGACCAATCCATGATAGGTGTTGGGAATGTTGATTAATTGCTTCTGCACCGGTTTTGGGCCGCGCACGTCGAAAATAAAAACCCACTCCGCATTTGGTGTGGTGGTTGACGACGGCATGCCGGTGAGCGGATCGAGGGCGGCCCATAATATCGGAGTCCCATCCGGCCCTTGGGTGTTAAAGCCTGTGTTGTAGCCTGTGGTTAAGATCAGTAATGCGGTACCGTCCGGACTGAGTGCAGTGTTCACCGCACCATCTGCATTGGCGGAGCCGTCAGGCCGCAGCCCGGTAGGCAGTTTCTGGAAAATCGAGCCGGGCGCAGCGGTCGGCGTAATGTAGAAACCGTCCGGCAGAAGATTGCCACCAACCGGCGCTGCCTTCCGCACCTGACCACTCATCAAAGCGGATATCATCAAGCAGAAAATCCATGTCAGTGCAGCGCAAAAGCAAAAATTCATCTTTCGTTGCATGGTGCCTCCTCAGAGATTTGTGTTTGAGCGGCGCTCGAAGCCAGGAAGAATCGAAACTTCCTTCGGGGCTGGAAAATGTCAGCCATTCTACACCGTTTTGGCTGCTTGCACCGTAGCGGCGAAGATTTTTGGCAGGTCGTAAACACGCCCCATCGACCTCTCAACGAGGGTCGTCACCAGGTAAGTGGGAGCGGCGGCGATTGCCTTCCTGATCGCTCTTCGTGACATTGCGATCCGCTCCGGCTGAGGCATATGGTCGGACATGTTAGAAGAGATAGAGGACGGCTCGGTCTTCGTTCGGCTCAATGTTCCGAGATGTTGACGCTCCGCTGGCACAGATGGATAATCGGCGCGTCGCTTCGAGTATGCATGACAATATTCAAAGCTATCTGGTTTGTGGTAATGATTCTCGGATTTGCGATCTGTGGTTGGCTGTGCATATTTAGGACGGGCATGCTGGTGACGTGGGGACGGAAGAACGCGAAAACGAAATTCGCAAGGTCTCCGTTTTCAAGCATACCCATGAAGCCTCAGTACCCCACGTACATTCGTTGCGCAGGAATATTCCTTTGGTTTTGGTCAATCGCCATCATTTACGCAGTGGTTGTCCTCCATTTCCGTTAGTCTGTGGAAATCAGACTGACCCGCTAACCGAACAAACGGCGCTTGGAAACGGACGGCGGTGCCGCCTTAAGAGGATGGTTGACGTAACATCCCGGTTACACTCAATGATCAGCGGTTTTCGCCAACTCTGGAGTTGTTCCTTTTCGCCGCGAAGTACAGACGAGAAATGATTAAGACGATCTGTTGCCCGCTCGCGCTTTGCGGCTCAACACTTCCTGCTTTGCTTGCAGCCAGTCATCTGTTGGGCTTCCATTCACTCGGCCACGTTCTTGATACAACTCATATGCGCGTCGGCGGATTTTTTCTTCAATTTGGGCGTCCGCTTGGTTGGGTCTGGGTAAGATCGGGGGCTGAGAGCTCGCGGTCGGGTAAGTCGCCGATTCTCAAACCTTTCTGACTGGCGGCCGATCACACCTCTTTGCTCCAGTCGAGAAGTATGCCTCACCGAACGTGCTGGGTCACTGTTCCATAAGGCGTTTCTTTTTCCTAACACGGCGAGATGTCCCAGAAGCTGACTTCTGACCCGGCATCCTGGTTCACCCGTCATCCCGCAACCGATCAATCGATTGTGATGACCGCTAGCCAGAACTCATTCTAAGTTCCGCTAGGTAGAGTCTCTCTATCACGATTTCGGAAATCAATCTTCCGGCTCCGAGGGCGCCCGCTTCGCTCCCCAAAGTAGAGATCTTTAGTTGCACTTCGTTCGCTGATTTTTCTAGCGCCCGTTGTTTTATGGTGCGTTTCAAAGGTTCCAGGAACAAATCAGGGGCGGAACGGAATAAGGCTCCTCCAAAGATGAGAACGTGCGGATTCAGTAGGTTCACAACGTCAGCCAAAGCTACGGCGATGTGTGACACTGCCTCATGCAAAGCGCGAAAGGACAGGCTGTCACTTTCCATGGCAGCCTGCCCAATCATCTCAATACTGATCCGGTTCAGATCTCCTTGCGCTAACTCTCGAACCTTCGAATCCACTCCCTTTTCGATAGCGCTTTTCACTGATTGAATAATGGCCCCACAAGAAGCTAGGGTCTCCAAGCACCCATTATTGCCGCAGCAACACAGTGGGCCATGTTCATCGACTGTCATATGACCAAATTCGCCCGCGCTGCCGCCAGATCCGCGGTACAGTTTTCCATCCAGAAAAATCGCGGCGCCGATCCCCATTCCTACGTCGACGTATATGAAATCGTTCAGACCTGCTCCAAGGCCAAAATGCTTCTCCGCCGTCGCGATCGCTCGTACGCTGTCCTCAAGCAGACAGGGCACGCCAAATTCGCGCTCAAGGATGTCTCGGAGCGGGACATTTTTCCATTCGGCCATCTGACCGGGGCGAGGGAAGGATAGTACTAAGCCTTTGCTTACATCGATCACGCCTGAATGTCCGATTCCGATCCCTTTAAAAGCATTTCTCGGTGTTCCGGAATCATCGATTGCTTTGTGGATCGCCTTCAAGGTTCTGGAGAGAACCGAATCGCGGCCGTCTGGCATTCCAGTTTCGAACTCTTGTTTGTTGACCAGAGCGCCTCTGATATCCGTGACTACTACTCGTGTATAAAAGGATCCCAAGTCCACTCCGACAAGGAATCCGGCGTCTTCGCGGAGGCTCAAAGAAACAGGTTTTCGTCCAAGAGCAGTCGACTTGTGACCGGATTCTACAACCAACCCCTTGCCGATCAGATTTTGGACAATGGCGGTAATGGAAGCCGCACTCAGGCCAGTCTGCCTTGACAGCTCAATTCGCGAAATGTTGCGCTTCGCATGAATGAGCTGCAGAACGTTCCACTCGTTCTTGAAAGACTTGGATTCAGGATTTCGAGCCTGCGCCCCTTCCAGACGTGTCGTGTTCACCATCCATAGTCCTCTCATAGGAAGCCCGAACTTGCCGGTATGCAATCTTGCCGGACCGCAGGAAACCGGCAAATATTTCTTGACATAAGTGAATTAATAGGCGTAAATGTCGGGACATAAAGAGATAATTATTTCAGGTAATGAAGTAAGTGTAAAGAAGTTTTTTCACCCACGCATAAAGCTCACGGGAGAGCCGCTATGCCAAATAAACGAATGGCCTCATCCGTCAGAAGAGATTCCGACCATGGATCGCGAACCCAGTTGCGTGCAATTGCCTGGTCGGCGCTACTTACTGGTTTGTTCTGCTTATCCACTTTTCAAAGTGCACATGCGGGGGTAACCGGTAGCATTTCGGGAATCGTAACGGACAACAGTGGAGCTGTGATCACAGGAGCGGAGGTTACTGCCCGCAACACCGAAACCGGAGTAGAGCAAACAGTGAAATCGGATTCCGGCGGACACTACTCTTTTATTTCCCTTAGTCCCGGGCACTACGACCTCAAGATTCAAAGTAGCGGCTTCAAGAGCTACCAGCAAACTGGCATAGCTATCGAGGTAAATGCTGCCCTGCGAGTGGACGTAACACTTCAGGTCGGAGGGGTGTCGGAAAACGTTGTGGTTTCTGGTTCCGCGGCCCACGTGGAGACCGAGAACACGCAACTGGGCGAAGTAATCGGAAGCACGAAGATGACCACGATTCCGCTGAATGGCCGCAGTTACACCGACCTTTTCGCGCTTCAAGCCGGAGTCGTCCCGATTTCTTCGGGACAGTATGGCGCCACGTCGCCTTCCGGCAGCCTCAATCCGGGCAGTTTGTCGGTCAGCGGGGGACGGGAAGACGCCAATGGTTTTATGGTAAATGGCGGCAACGTCGAGGAAGGAACGAACAATGGCGCCGCGGTCATCCCCAACCTCGATTCCATCGCCGAGTTCCGAATCCTCACCAGCAACTTCGACGCGGAATATGGCAACTACAGTGGTGGCCAAATCAACGCCGTCACGAAATCGGGCACCAACCAAATACACGGCGACCTCTTTGAGTTCCTTCGAAACACGAGTCTGGATGCGCGCAATTTCTTTTCCCCAACACGCGGCGCCTTCCGTCAAAATCAGTTCGGCGGCACAATCGGGGGGCCGATTGTCCACAACAAAGTCTTTTATTTCGTGGACTATCAGGGTACGCGCCAAACCCAAGGGCAGGATAATGGGTTAGTTTCTGTGCCTTCGACGCTGGAGCGGGGCGGCGATTTCTCGGATCTCATCACTGCAGCGAATCCCGAGGGCCCGTTTACTACTGTCGACGTCAATGGAGTTACGGTTGCGTCCACCGTGAACAGTGGTGCCGGTCCAAACCCTTGGGCGACTGTTCTCATGGGGCAGTTGGGATATGCGGTCACTGCCGGTGAGCCGTACTACTACACTGCGGCGACGATCATCCCAGGGACGACTACAAGCGCGGGTGGAGGAACTCCCTATGGTTCCAACTGCACGAGCAATGATCCGACTACCGGGTGTGTTTTTCCCAACGCGACCATCCCTAGTGGCCACTTTTCCATCCCGGCTAACAATCTTCTGACATACATCCCCACACCCAGTCAGCCCGGTGGAGATACTTTCTCCACATCGTCGGTAAACCAAATCTTGCGCGACGACAAATTCGGGATTCGCGGGGATGGATCTACACACTGGGGTGATCTCTCCGCCTACTATTTCTTCGACGATTACAACCTGAATGCTGGTTACCCTTCTCTAGGCGCCACCGTGCCGGGTTTTGCGGCCATCACCGCAGGGCGCACGCAGTTAATCAATGTGAGCGACACCAATGCCCTGTCGGGGGGGGCTGCTTTCAACGAATTCCGCTTTAGCTACCTGCGGAATGTGTTTTCTCCCACTGTGCCGCAAGGAGGCCTGGGCCCCACGTTGAGCTCATTGGGGTTTTCTGAGAATGGGCCCCAAGGTGGCATCGTCCCCTTGTCGCCACAATTTCAGGGAATCCCATCGATCACACTTAACGAGTTCACTATGGGAGTCCCCAACACCTGGTACTACCAGACCAACAATACTTTTCAGTGGCAGGACAATTTTTCCCGTGTGTTTGGCAAGCACAACATGAAAGTTGGGACGAACTTCCACTATGACCAGATCACGCTGAACAATTTCGGCGCCAACAACGGTCAATTTACTTTCACTGGAACGGAAACGGGGAATGACTTCGCCGATTTCCTCATTGGGGCTCCCACCAGTTACGCGCAGGGCGAACAGCTACCCCAGCACAATCGCAGCAAGTACCTTGGCCTCTATGGTCAAGACAGTTGGCGCGTGACATCCAACTTCACGATGAACTATGGCTTGCGCTGGGAATTCAGTATGCCGTGGTACGAGCAAAACAACGAAGTGGAAGCGCTTGTTCCTGGGGAGCAGTCCCTTACTTTCCCCGGCGCTCCGCTGGGATGGGTAGTTCCCGGCGATCCGGGAATTCCATCGACCGTCGCTCCCACCCGCTACAAAAATTTCGGCCCGCGCATCGGTCTTGCCTATTCCCCCGACGCAAAAAGTGGATTTTTGCGAAAGCTACTGGGTGGTCCTGGCAATTCGAGCATCCGAGCCGGCTATGGCATTTACTACACGGCCATCGAAGAGCTGACCAACAATTTGGTGATAGGCGACCCACCGTTCGGACTCTACTGGACCAGCCCGGTGCCTCCTCAATTCAGTGATCCGTTCGTGGATCTTTCTACCGGAAATAACGAAGGGCAGCATTTTCCGGCTCCGTTACCGCCGCTGGGTGTCAGCCCTAAGAACCCAGACAAAAGTATCGCTTGGGCAACCGCGTATGAGCCCATTAGCAGTGCGCCCACGTATCTGCACACCAACGGTCTGCCTTCCACCCAACAGTTTCAATTTTCGCTGCAACGGCAGTTTGGCGCGAACACGGTTCTTACGGTGAATTACGTAGGATCTCTAGGGAGGCATTTGCTGGTTGACCGCGAAGCCAATCCAAGCAACCCCCAGGCGTGCCTCGCCCTCTACAATGTGTCCCCAACCCTATGTGGGCCGAATGCCGAGGTCGGCACGGTCCGTGCGCTAAATCAAGGGGTGAATGCTCCTGCACCGGCTGGTCTGGCGAACGCGAATGGGGCGTTTGGGAGTCTCGGCTGGTATGCGAACATTGGCAATTCCAGCTACAACGCGCTGCAAGCCTCCTTGCGACACACGAGCGGGCGGCTCGAACTGCTCGCGGCATACACTTACAGTAAATCCCTGGACATGTCTTCCGGCTTGGGCGAGCAAGTCAATCCCATCAATCCAAGCCTCAGTAGATCGCTATCCTCCTTCGACATGACCCACAATTTTGTGTTGAGCTACAGCTACCAGTTGCCTTTTGACAAGCTTTTCAGAGCGAACCGGATAAGCAAGGGCTGGATCCTAACCGGAATCACTCGCTTCACCACCGGCCTGCCCGTGACGATGATGGAGAACGACGACAATTCGCTGCTAGGAACCGCCGGTACTGGGCCGAATTCGAATACCATCGACGAGCCGGTCTATCAGCCGGGTTTGGGGTCACTGAACCTCGGCGCAGATCCTCGCAAGTGCATTAACAACCCCAACTGCGCGCCGTATTTCAACACATCGTTATTCAGCTTTGAAGCCCTCGGGCAGTTGAGCAGCACCAGGCGGCGCTTCTTTTATGGGCCTGGACTCAACAACTTCGACACGGCGTTGCTGAAGGATTTCCATTTGACGGAGTCGAAGTCTCTCCAATTCAGGTTCGAGTTCTTCAATGTGTTCAACCACGCCCAGTTCAACAATCCGGATGGCAACATCCAAGATGGGACTTTGTTTGGATTCGTGACTAGCGCCCAGGCCGCTCGAATTGGACAAGTCGCTCTTAAATTCTTGTTCTAAGCTCGAAACGAAGACCGTGGCATGCACATGCTTGTCGTATACCAGATTTGGCCAAGCGTTTCGAAAGGAGGTTCAGACAGCGCTAATGAGCAAAAGGTACCTCGCTTTCGTCCTGGTCTTGTTCCTCTTGATGCCCCGCGCGGCAACGGTCGCGCAGGACGTTCAGCGGTTTGTGTCCTCGAAAGCAGGGGACCGCCTTACTCCGCAACCCGTTCTTCATTTCCAGCAGGATCAAGATCCCTCCACCGGGACATTTCAGATCAGTGACGACATCACCTACCAGAAGATCGACGGCTTCGGGGCTTCTTTCTTGGAAGCTGGCCTCATCTGCCTCAACAGATTGCCTCCCAAACAACGCGAGTCGGTTTTGCGCGCGCTCTTCGACCCCGAGAAGGGCGCCGGCTTCTCCGCGATGAAGACGGTAATTGCCTCTACGGACTTCATGTCAGCGGGGCCTTTCTACAGCTATGACGACGTGCGTGGCGACGTCGCCATGAATCACTTCTCTATAGCACGTGATCTCGGTCCAAATGGGCTGATCACTTTTATCAAGCTGGCGCGCCGTTACGGTAAATTTGTCTTGCAAGCTCCGATGGATTATCCGCCTGACTGGATGTTGGTTGATGTGAACAAGAATCAAGATGTGAATCCGCAATATTACGATGCGCTGGCTCGTTACTATCTCCGTTATCTCCAGGAGTACGAGAAACACGGCGTATTCGTCGACTATCTAAGCCTGTTCAATGAGCCGGATATCTATACCAAAATTCCATACAACGAGATCGACGCTTTGCTGAAAGATCACGTGGGCCCGCTTCTCAAGAAAGAAGGCATTCGTACTCAGATCATGTTGAGCGAAGCGCCCGACCGGGAGGACGCAGCTCGCAATTATCCGTTGGTGCTCGATGATCCCGCGGCCCGTGAGTACGTCTCAGTTGCGCCTTATCACGGATATGACAATAAAGACTGGGACAAAATCCTCAATCTGCATCGTCTATACCCGGACCTGCCTTTATGGATGACGGAAGTGTGCTATGCCTACGATGCAGGCACTCCCAAATCGATGCCCCTTCCACGCTTCGACTTTGAAGACGGTGATTACTGGGGCAATCAGATCTTCAACGATCTCGAGGTTGATACGTCCGCCTGGATCTACTGGAACATGATATTGGACGAGAAGGGCGGACCTTGGTCCGTGTCGGAGATTCATGGAAACCCCGACCCAAACGTTCAGCACCCCGTGGTTATCATTCATCGGCGATCGAAGAAGGTCACGTACACCGGCCTCTACTATTATCTTGCGCACTTCAGCAAGTTCGTGCGCCCGGGGGATATTCGTATCAAGACTGCTGGATCACTCGATGGTGTGCGCGTAATGGCGTTCAAAGCGCCAGACGGCGGGATTGTGACCGAGCTGATGAACAGCAAGGACGAAGACGTGGAAATGGGAGTGAAGTTCCATGGTCGAGTGCTCCGCTTGAGGCTGCCGGCAGTTTCGATCACGACCGCATTGTGGAGTAGTAAGAGCGCCAAAGCGAAAGCCGTTAAACGCTCTCAGCAGGAAAAGAGCACGACGGGCGGTTAAGGAAGGATCTACAAATCAATCATCATGGGTGATACAAAATGAAGCTTACACAAAATAGTTCCACAACGATAGATGAGAAGTTAGCGATCGAGGGCGGCAAGCCTGTCCGGACCGAGCCTCTCCCCCTGGAGTTTCCAGGCGTCCACCACATGGATGCGGAAGAGATCGAAGCGGCACTTCGTGTACTAAAAAGTCGCTCGCCATTCCGCTATTACGGTATCGATCTACAAGGAGAAGTGGAAGCCTTCGAGTCCGAATTCGCGTCGTTTCTCGGTGTTGCTCACGCTGTCGCTGTAAGCAGTGGCACTGGGGCTCTGCACACTGCGCTTTCCGCTCTGGGCGTCGGACCCGGACAGGAGGTGATCGTTCCCGCCTACATGTGGGTTTCGGTTGTCGCGGCGATAGTGAATCTTGGCGCAATTCCGGTGTTGGCTGACATCGATGAAACTTTCTGCCTTGATCCCGCCGCTGTCCAGAAATCCATTACTCCGCGAACCACAGGAATCATCGCAGTCCACATGAGTGGCGCGCCCGCAAACATTACCGAACTTCTCAAGGTAGCCCGCGAACGGGGATTGTTTCTTCTCGAGGACTGCGCTCAGTGTGCGGGGGGAAGTGTCAATGGGAAAAAGGTCGGCACATTTGGCGATATGGGCATATTCAGCTTCCAGATGAACAAGAATATGACCAGCGGTGAAGGCGGAGCCGTCGTCACGAATGACGCCCGGCTTTATAACCGGGCCTTTGCCGTTCACGACCTGGGTTACGCTCGGGACGAAAACGGCCGGACCATCTTTGACAACCTTGCTCTGTGTTTGTGGGGACGAGGGTACCGGATCGATGAACTGCGGGCTTCCATTCTGCGAGTGCAGCTCCGAAAACTGCCGAGAACAATCGCCGCGATGCGCAACAGCAAATATCGTATTCGCAAGGCTCTGGAAGAGTTCCCTCAACTGCGGTTAAGAAAGATTGTTGATCCACAGGGGGACACCGGGTGTTTTCTGATTTCCACTTTCGACACGCCTAATGTCGCCAACCAAGTCAATCAAGCTTTGCGCGCTGAAGGCATCGTCACCTCATCCCAGGGGGTCAACAACGTGGTAATGACCAATTGGGGTATGCACATTTATTTCAATATCCCGAGTCTGGTGAATAAGACGAGTGTGGACAAGAAAGGCTCACCCTGGAGGCTGGCGGAAAATCAGGGATCTACTGCCAACTATCACAAAGGTACCTGCCCGGTAGCTGATAGTCTATTTGAGTGCAGCATTTTGCTCGCGATTCCATCGTGTCTCACGGAGCAGGATGAAGACGATATCGTGCACGCCTTCCGCAAAGTCTTAGGCAGGCAGGTATGACATCCCGTAAACAACTGAGTGTCGCGATGATTGGCCAGGGTTTCATGGGACGAGCGCACTCCAACGCCTTTCATCAGGTTGGCCATTTTTGTGAACCCTCCTACGACCTCAGATTGACGGTTATCTGCGGACGCAATCAACCGCAACTTAAGGCGATGGCTGCACGGTGGGGCTGGGATGAAGTCTCAAGCAACTGGGAAGAAGTAGTAGAGCGGAAAGATGTAGACGTCGTCGACATCTGCACTCCCAATTATCTCCATGCGCCCATTGCGATTGCCGCCGCCCGTGCAGGCAAGATTGTGCTGTGTGAAAAGCCGCTTGCCATGTCAGTAGAGGAGGCAGAGCGCATGGCCAACGCCGCGCAGAATGTGCCGACGCTGGTGTGGTTCAACTATCGCCGCGTACCTGCGATTGCGCTCGCTAAGAAACTGGTGGATGAGGGAAGATTAGGTCAAATCTATCATTACAGAGCCACCTACCTGCAGAGTTGGGGAGCGGACCCGGCCAGCCCGGATGCATGGAGATTCAAGCAGTCGGAAGCAGGATCGGGCGCGATGGGCGATCTTTTGTCGCATACAATCGACTTGGCCTTGATGTTGAATGGATCGATAGACGAAGTTTCAGCTTTGGTCCATACTTTTGCTCCAGGCCGGGAAGTAGATGACACCGTACTAACTCTTGCGCGCTTCGCGAATAGCAGCATTGGCAGCTTCGAGGCTACTCGCTTTGCTATCGGCTGCCGCAATCGCAACTATCTGGAAATCCATGGGGCGAAGGGCGCTATCCGTTTTGATTTGGAGGATCTTAATCGCCTCCACGTGTTCGACGCCTGTGATGCCGCTGAAGTGCAAGGTAGTCACAACATATTAGTGACCGGCCCCGGGCATCCTTACACGTCTAACTTCTGGCCGCCCGGACACATTCTCGGGTATGAGCACACGTTCATTCTGACCCTGGCGGATTTCCTGCAGTCACTTGAGAAGAATGAGATGTTTCATGCGAATTTCCAAGACGCGGTCGAGGTTCAAAGAGTACTGCACGCAGTCGAAGAATCTGCCCGGGGCAGATCATGGGCAAGGACAGCAATGCAGTTTGCCAATCGCTGAAGCGTAGACATCGCTAGTTTCACTTGTTCTACGCGGCCAAGGAAAGCGGATTGAGGTTGGAAACAAGGGTGTTGGTGCGCGGTGGCCGAAAGACCGACCTCGAGTCAGCAGCAGCAGGATAGTGCCTACCCCCGATTGGTCAGCAATCGGGAAATTGTCGAGAAAACGGGCTTAGAGGAGATCAATTGTGATCTCCCCGAAGCCGACTTCTGGCCAGCGTCAAAGTCCGCGATCAAGTGTCGCATCCGCTTCGCCGTGACTCAGGCAGAAGCAGCAATCGCAATCGCCACCTCTCTCCATCGGTAAACACTAGCCGACTTCCAGGTACTAATCCGACCGTTTCTAGATGTCCGCCAGTCTTTCAGGTTTTGCAAAGCGTAGTTCAGTTTGGTTAGAACGCCTGCCTGCCCGCACGCCGGAAGAAGCGGGTTCGAGTATCTCAAACTCAAACTGCCCAATCCGAGATCGTTCCCGAGATTCTTGTTTATCTCAATCATCGTGCTGGCGCGTAGTATCCCACCTTTGCGTAAACTCGAAGCCGAGGCAAGTTTTGTGGCGGCGTGACCCGCACGGTGAGCTTGTGCCACATACCATCGTGTGCCAAGTTGTTTGGGCAATATGCTACTAGGTACTGATTGCGCAGTTCGATGGAAAGCTCCGCCGCCGCGTCTCCAACTCTCTTTAGATTGCGGATGGGGAACGTTCTACCGCCGGTGATGCCGGTCGCGAAAGCTAGCAGATCGGGCCCCAAACGTTCTGCTTGGGTTCTAGGGGCTTCGTCAAAGATGCCCATTGCATAGATCTGGACGTCAGCTTCTCTTAGAACCGGCCATACTTCCTTTGCTGTGTAGCGGCTGTGATTGTCCCCACCGTCGGAAACAACCAACAGAACCTTCCGTTCGTTACGGGCCTTCTTTATCCGGTCCAAGCCAAGATAGAGCGCGTCCAACAAGGCCGTCCCGCCATCCGGTTTTACTTTTGATATCTCGTCCTGGATCTCGTCGATGGAGCTGGTGAAGTCCACCAGTAGCTCAGGACGATCATTGAATGCAACTAGAAAAAATTCGTCCTCCGGGTTTGAACTATGAAGAAACTGGAGCACCGCTTCGCGAGACCTCTCCATCTTCCCGTACATGCTGCCGCTTGCATCGAAAATTATCCCGACCGAAATTGGGGCATCCTCGCTGGACAAGTGGCGTATGACCTCTGGTTTGCCCTGATCAAAGACGTTGAAGCTGTCCTTCTGAAGGCCGAGCACGAGGTGGCCCCTCCGATCCGTAACGGTAACCGGGACCAGCACCAAATCGACACCAACCTTGACAGTGCCGCCACTGCCGTCTGCTGGAGCAAGATCAGTCGAGGCGGAGTGCTCAATAACACGCGGTGCGCCCTCGACGATTCTCAGATTGTTATGACCGAAGCAGATCCAAACGGCCGCCACGAAGGACAATGCTCTGGCAATGTTTAAGGTAGTGGCCTTCATTTGGAGCACCTACTGATCGAACTCTATTCGTGGGCGAAGTCAAGCGCGTCGGATGAGCTCGCTACTTCTCACACTTTTCGGTTCCTGTGAATTCCTTCACGACCTGGCTGCGTTTCCAGGCTTCGATCTGTTCCCGAGCGTCCTTCACAAGTTTTATGAACCGGCGGGCCAATTCGTGAATACGCTGCGATTGCCTTCTCTTAATCGCCTCGTTTGGAATCAACTCTGTGCCAACCCCAATAGCCGTCGCACCTGACAAAATGAAGTTGCCTGCGGTCTGCTGATTCACTCCTCCCGCGGCTATGAGTGGAATTTGTGGCAAGGATGCGTGCAGTGCGCTGATATACCTGTCCCCACCGACCGGACCACAGGGAAATACCTTGACGAAATCGGCACCTGCGCTCCACGCGGTGACAACCTCCGTGGGTGTCAATGCGCCGGGCAAGACTGCGACATTGTTCTTGGCCGCGAATTCCAGGATCGCAGGATTCAGTGAGGGAGCCGTGACAAAACTCACGCCCGCATCGACGCACACACGCGCCACGTCGGTATCGAGCACGGTGCCTGCGCCCACGATGAGCTTGGGATCCGAACGAATCAAGTGGGCCATCAATTCCACTGCGCCGGGTACAGTCATCGTGATTTCCACGATCGGTATGCCGCCGCGCGTGACGGCTTCCGCTGCGAAATGTGCATCATCGCCAGATGAGACCCTGATCGCTGGAATGATGGCAATTTCTCGAATTCGGGAGCACACTTCGTCTTTCGTCATTGGTCAGAATCCTTCCAGCGCACTTTGAGCACCATATTTCTCAAAGACGCCATTTAGACAACGTCGTTGGGATCGGCTTCCGGTAGCCGATCATCACTGCGAGCGATCCACACATACAAAGTCGGCAACAGAACGATGCTCATCAACAGGTCAGAAATCAGCCCGCCGACGATGACAATTGCAAAAGGGCGCTGCGAGTCTGAGCCGATACCGTGGGAGAGCGCAGCAGGGAGCAAACCCAGGGTTGCGACCAGCATCGTCATCATGATCGGACGGAGCCGAAGAACAGCACCCTCAATCGCTGCTTCCTCAATATCGTACCCGCGGGCCCGAAGCTGGTTTATGTACTCCAACATGATCACGCCGGTCTGGACTGAAACTCCAAATAGCGCCAGAAAGCCGACCCCCGAAGAAACGCTGAAGTTGGTATGGGTGAGAAGAAGGGCAAGCAGACCTCCGATGCGCGCCATAGCGACATTGGTGAGGATCAGAAGCGCCCACTTCACAGACTTGAACATGGAATACAGGATGATGTAAATGAGCAGGATGGTAAGCGGCAGCACAAGAAGCAACCGTCGATCCGCCCGTTTCTCACTTTCGTATTCTCCCGCCCAGTCAAGCGTGTATCCAACAGGCAACTTGACGTTCGCATTGACCTTCTTGATCGCTTCCTCGACGGTGCCGCCTAAGTCTCTCTCACGAACGCTGTACTTGACCGCCACGTATCGAGAGTTTCCTTCGCGGTAAATTTCTGAGCCCCCGTCCAGTACGTTTATTTTCGTGAGCTGCGCCAGTGAAACCCGCTCGCCCGAAGGCGCCAGCAAACGTACCTTCTCGATGGCCTCCTTCGTGTCTCGATATTCCGGCAAGTAACGCAGGACAAGATCGTACCGTTGTTCACCGATGAGCACCTGACTCAGAGCATTACCTCCGACCGCGGTCTGGACCGCGTCTTGAACATCGGAGACATTAATGCCATAACGTGAGGCCTGATCGCGGTCAACCGTGAAGTTGAGATTGGGTTGGCCACGAACTCGGAACACGCCTAAATCCTCGATGCCTCGGATGGGACGCATGACAGCGGCGATCTCGTCGGCTTTCTCCTCCAGAGTCTTGAGATCGTCGCCGTAGATTTTGACTGCGAGCGCACCTTTTACTCCGCTGACCGCCTCTTCCAGATTGTCAGAGATGGGCTGTGAGAACCCCCAAAAAACCCCCGGAATCTTTTCCAGTTCACGATCCATGGCAGCAATCAGACGTTCTTTGTCTTGATGAAAAATAGGCCGCCACTTCTCTTTTGGCAGGAGATCGACAAAGAACTCTGCATTGAAAAAACCTGTGGTGTCCGTCCCATCATCGGGGCGCCCGATTTGGTCGACTACCTGCGGAACTTCTGGGAACGAAGCAAGGACTTCCCGAGCCCGGTCCGCAATCTTCGCGCTCTCGGTCGGCCCAGTGCTAGGAGCCATCGTCCCCCGAACCCAGATCGCACCTTCGTCCAAGTGCGGCAAGAACTCGGACCCGATCACTCCGCCGAAAGCCAAGTAAATCGCCACCAAGAATAGGATTGCTCCACCTCCGATCGTGATCCAGCGATTACGGATGGCCCAGCGAACGTCTTTGCGATAACGAGTTGTCAACCAGTGCATTACTGGGTTCTGCCATTGTTTGGCATCGCCACGGAACAGCAGGCTCGCCAGTGCCGGAGCTATCAGCATAGAGAAGATCAAAGCGCCGAGCAGCGCGAACGCCACTGTCCACGCCATCGGCTTGAACAACTTTCCTTCGACGCGTTGCAGAGTGAAGATTGGAAGATAAGCGGTGATGATGATGGCAATGGCATAGAAAACCGGCCGTTGCACCTCATGTGCCGCAGTGCGGATGCGGTCAACTAGCGTACGCGGAGCTTCTTCCGGACGGTTTAGATGCCGCACGATGTTTTCGATCATCACAACCGCCCCGTCGACCACCATGCCGAAGTCCAGGGCACCCAAGGAGAGGAGATTTGCGGAAATGTGCCGCAAGTCTAGACAGATGGAGGCAAAGAGCAGTGCGAATGGGATCGTCAGCGAAACAATAATGGCGCCGCGAACATTTCCGAGGAAAATGAATAGGATGATCACGACAAGAATCATGCCTTCGGCCAGATTATGCAGGACCGTATGCGTCGTGTAGTGAACCAGATCGTCCCGGTCAAGGTAAGGGACAATCTTCACACCGGGCGGCAAAATCTGGGTATTGAGGCGGTTGACCATAGTATGGAGCGCTTCCAGCATGGTCGCTGTGTCCGCGTTCTTCCGGAGAAACACAATTCCTTCCACCACATCGTTGTCATCCTCGACCACTCCGGCCGCTCGGTGGATTGCCTTGCCGATCTGCCCGAGGCGAATCTTAGGCCCCTGCGTGACAACGGCGATGTCCTTCACTCTCAGAGGAGTGCCCGTTTGCGTTTTGAGGACCGTTTTTTCGATGTCACGGATGTCTGTGACTAGGCCCACGGCGCGGACGTTGATTTGCTGCGAACCCTGCTCGATGAAACTTCCGCCAGCGTTGGAGTTGGCGTTGGTGAGCTGTTGCTCGACCTGAGCCAGACTCAGCCCATAAGAGACCAGTTTGTCTGGGTCCAGGCGTATCTGGTATTCGCGAGTGATACCGCCGAACGATGAATCGTCGACCACATCCGGTACCGATCGGATGTACTTGGTAACCACCCAGTCCTGTAAAGATTTCAGTTCCATCAGGTCGTAGGAAGGGTTGGTGCTCTTCAGTGTGTACCAATAGACCGAGCCAATCGGACTGAAATCGGGGCCGATGCCGCCGCCTACTCCCGGAGGAAGCGTGACCTGCGAGAGGCGCTCTAGCGCCTTCTGGCGGTCCCAATCATTATCCGAATCGTCGTCGAAAATGAGATTCACAACCGACAGACCAGCCAGTGAGGCCGAGCGCACGTGCTGAAGGTGCGGAATGCCGTTCACCTGGATCTCGATCGGAATTGTGACCTGCTGCTCCACCTCTTCAGCAGCTCGTCCAGGCCATTGCGTTATGATCTGCACCCACGTGTTTGCCACGTCGGGATAGGCTTCGACCGGCAGGTTGTGAAAAGAGATCATGCCCCAAATGAACAGGAGCACCGCCGTACTCAACACGACGAAGCGGTTGTTGAGAGCGAAATCGACAATTGCGCGAATCATTGCGACTCCGCCGAATTCTGGAATTCCAGCGCGTTGGCTACGAGCTGTTGGCCGGGCGCTATTCCTGAAACAACTTCCTGCATGTTGTTCGGCAACATGTCGCCCCCCACAATTTCGGTCCGTCGAAACTGACCTTTTTGTAGCGGCACGTAGACCCAATCTCGATCATGCAAATGCAAAATTGCTGTGGCCGGGACGGCTGCTCGCGTTTGTTTTTTTTGACCGTGAAAGGTAGCAGTTACAAACATGCCGGGACGCATAAGGCCGGGGTTCCGCACTTCGATACGGACCTTTGCGCTGCGAATATTCGGGTCCAGAACTGGGCCAATGTTGCCAATAGTTCCAGAAACAACCTGGTCAGGATAAGCGTTAAGACGGATATCCGCCCTTTCGCCAAGCCGTACGTTGGCGAGATCGTTTTCGTATACATCACAGAGCACCCACACATACTCCAAATCCGAGATGGTGAACGGATTCGGAGAACCGAGCCCGGCGACTCCAGCGGCGTTTGTAACCTGCTGATCGGTGATGACTCCTGAAATCGGCGCGCGAATTTCCACAATACCGGTCGGGCGATCTAGGGTTGGATTGCCCAGCACTCGAAGTTTTTCGGCTGTGGTTTCGACATCGACCTTGGCTTTATCTTCGGTGTCCTGAGCAACCTGGAGATCGTTGAGGGATATTGCGCCCTTGTCATAAAGAATCTTGGCCCGCTCCAACTGAGTCTGAGACAACTGTTCGTCAGCTACCGCTTTTCGGTAGTCAGAGAAGGCGCCAGAAACGTCTGCGCTCTGCACTTTGAGCAACAGTTGGCCCTTCTTTACCGTGTCACCCAGACGGGCGTCAATCTCCACAACGCGTCCTGTGGCTATTGAAATCACTGGAACAGCGCGCGAAATGTCCGGGGTCACGGTGCCAGTGACCCTCAACTGCGGGGTAGCAACGTGTTCCGCAGCCTGCGTCAACTGGAAGCGCTCGGGATGGTCCACTTGAAACACATTGCGGTCTTCCACGCGCTCCACTTTGAGCGGTGGAGGCGCTTCTGCCTGGGGATCACTTTTTCCGCCACTGCAGCCCGTGAAACACAGAGCCATTAGCAGAGGGAAGGACCAGATTGCGAAATCCCTGCGGTTCATTGGATCACCTCGCGTCCTACGGAAAGATTCAGTTGGCTGGCCGCATTCAGATAAGAGGCAACCAGATTTAAATAGTTCACCTGTACGGTCCGGTAGTCAGCCTGAGCATTGAGGAAATCGAGCAGCGATGCCGCGCCGTGCTGATACGAAAACGAAATTGTGTCCCGTACGCTCAATGCCTCTTCCAGGTACTGGTCCTTATATGGTTTAAGAAGAATTACAGCGCTATTGACCGTGGCGTAAGCGGAATCAACATCGTTAAAGACCTGTGCCCGTGCTGCGGCTGCGAGTTTGTCATTGCGATCAATATCCAGTTGGGTCCGGCGTTTTTCACCCTGATTGCGATCGAAAATCCGCAGAGGAATGCTCACGCTGAAGCCAAGGTACTGATCGATAGGGGGATTACGGCCGACATCAAAGCCTAGTGTCGGGTCTGTAGATCCATTAGCGACGGCAAGCCGATAATCAGTTCTTGCCTTATCGACGGACTGCAACGCTGCCCTCAAGTCAGGGCGCGTATCGAGTGCTGCCTGGCGGACATTGTTAAGGGAGGGAGTCAGATCCGCAAAATCAAAGGGTCCGATGACGTCAAACTGTTCAACCGGTGTCTGATCATTCAACAGCATGAGCAGCTGAATTTTCGCAGTGCGCAGATTCACGTCCGCAGTCTGCAGGTCCGAGAGATACTGAACTCTTTGCAATTCCAGACGCTTCAGGTCCACTTGGGCAATTCCGCCAGCCTTGTAGCGCTCGCGATTTACATCCAAAACATGATCGTAGTAAGCCAGGTTTTCCTTCGCGAGATTCAGGATCGCTTTCTCTTGAAGGGTTTGTATGAACGCGCCGCGGAGGTTGAACAACAAATTTCGCTCCAGGTCGGCCTGCCCAGACACCGTAATGGCCGTCGCTTTTTGTGCGCTTTCCAGACGCAAGCCGCGCTTGTGCTGACGTTCCCATAACTGGCTCACACTTCCTGAGGACAAGAGGTAGGCAAAAGGCCCATGAGAAGGACCGCCGTTGAAAGGATCGATCTGGTCGGCAAGAATGGTTAGGTTCGGGTTCGGACGGAGATTTGCCGTGACCTCTTGCGCTCGCGATTCATCAATGCCGATTTGTCCAGCGCGTAGAGTTGGGTTTGCCGCCTCGAACTTGTCTCGAACTTCCTGCCACGTCAGCGCTTTTTGGGCGAGACCGATCTGTCCCAAGCCGACGATAAGGAACAACCAGATGAACAAAACCCTCAAGTTCCGCCGCATGAAATCCTCCACCTGTCTTTCCACACACGGTCTCGCGCCTGGGTCGGATGCTTCGTTTCGCCAGGTCTTGCAAATCTATAACGATGGCACTGGCAGGTTACGGGACTGTTACAAGCCCACCGCCTCCCAAGTGGATGGTGTTACGTCGCTCCCGACCCAAACCTTATAGTATAGGGGACTATACTGTGGCAAGAAAAAAATGAAGAAAAGTTTCAGGGCAGCGAGGGGCGAAGGTCCGAGAGACAAAACTCACAGAACACTGAGTGTCAACGGGGGCGGGCGGCGCGCAGGGGCGCCCGCGGAATGAGGGTCTCACTTCAGGTAGGACTTAATGGTTTCAACGAGGCCATCTGCCGCCTCAGCCTGTTGAGAACTCGGTTTTCGGTCGGGATCGAGAACATGATATCGGATCTGGTCTTCAAGCAACTCCACCATTAACGAGTTCATGGCGCCGCGAGCCGACGTGATTAGCCGCAATATATCGCCACAGTCTTGTTCCTCGGTCAGGGCACGTTCAAGCGCTTCTACTTGCCCGCGAATGCGGCGAGCTCGCACAATTAACTTTTCCTTGTTCTTGGCGGCATGACTCATACTCGGGGGAGCATAGCATAGGGGACTATAGGGCACAACTCCATAATGTCAGGCAGGCTGGAGTCTACAGCCGAAAAGGGGCGTCGCGTGACCTGAAATGTCTGCCCTGGTCCTCCCGTACCGCCAGGAGAACAGCAAGAGTGGTGCACGTGTCTGTCGTTCCGCAATTGGGGGGCAATACACTAGTCACAGCAGTGGTCAAGACGGTTAGCGGATTAGTAATGAGAAACGCCGTTGTGTTTACGAGCCATCACGTTTGGTGATTAGCCAGAAACGGGCTTGTGGGAAGTGCGAACGGACGTCGCAATTTCAAGTGCGATTCCGGTGTGTTTCGTTTGTGTGCGAGAGGTGGGCTAACTCTCGGTGGGGCCCTGTTTCCAGAAAGTGCGAATGACATACCACGTCGAGTCTTGGCTTTAGGGGTAGGGGGTCTCATTTGTGAACGTCGGACGTCTGTGACCGGCAGGGCTGCCAGTCACACACTTTCGCAGCAAAAGATTTTTTCTGGTTTTGGTGGTTTTTTCGACAAAAAGTGGGATCGCACGTCAATCGAAATCGTTGGAATCAGCTCGAAGACCGGTCAAAGAAAATCCTGAGTGGCGACTGCAGTACGGGTGCGACTACAGCCAATGCAAGCAACTCCGGTCAAAAAGGGGTCGAGACGCCTGCCGGTTTTGAAGATCACTCAGTGTGTTCTGATGCGTTATGAAAATTCTCTACTCTATCTGATCCATCAACCGTTTGCCAGAAGCGCGTTCTGATTCGTTCTGATCAACGCTGACGCATTTTGAACATGGAACTATCACGTTTTTATCACAGCAGCTTCCGTGCACGAGTGCAGCCGACCGCTTTAGATCGCACCGCGCCAACTCAAAACTTCCAACAAGTCGCCGAAGAGCCCGAAGTCGGCTTTCTGGGCGTGAAACTGCCAAGCGTTGGATGTAGTAGCATCGCGTTCAGGGTGGCCCTTGGAAGACCAGCTAGCTGAGGCGATTGCCAGGTTCGATTACCCGCCAGTGACCTACGATTTCATCGCTGGGTGCGAGCTTTCCTTCCCCAGCATGATCGATCTCGATCACTATCTCCAAGACCAGCTCCTCAGCGGCGCCCAGGACAAGCTCAAAGACGGCCTATCCGGGATCCTCTATTGGGGCAACTACCGAGCCCCATATCGGGATTACCGCATAGCGAAGTTTCGGACGGGAGTTACGAGCGCCAAGCTCCACCTTGAGCATCCGAACCTGCTTTTCCAGCATAGAAAGATTGCTCTCAAGCCCCAGCTGCCGTAGCGCGCCTGCCGGTATCTTGTTTCTTTCCATGGGGCATACGGTATCACAGGCTTGCACACGATTTCGATACGCAACAACTTCGCGAAGCTTGGGCTCAGGTCAACTGCTGCAATCAACTGCTGCAATCAGGGCGGTGTCACAAGCTTGCGCCGCCTGTTCGCGCGTCAGCTTGGGGTTTTGAGCGTAATCGGGATTTTACGCCAACAGCCAACCAGCCCCTCCAACAAGCCCCCCTCCGCGCAAATTCTGATTCTCTAGCGCATAATGTGTGTATGTCAGAGAAACGAACAAAAGCCGATAAAGCACAGCGAGAAGCTGATCTACTCGACAAGAAGTCGTCCCACCGTCCACCACAGAATCAGGGGAAAAAACCACGCGAGGACTTCAACCAAGCCGCTGTGCGGATCGTCGAAGAGGCTGCTGAGAAGCATTAAGCCGTAGCCAGTCGGCCCTCAACCCCCGGCTGGGTCGATGAGTGCTATCGCGATGTTATGTCAATCATCCGATCTGACCGTTTAAAATTGCGTCTCATGAAACCTCGACGCTCCTTCTGCTTGGCCGTTTGTGCTGCGTTGGGAACCTTGGCCCACGCTCAAGAGGGCACGCCCCGGCGGTCAGTCTCGACGTGCTGACTGCCCAGGGCTTGGCGGTGCGGAAATGGGATGAAAAAGCGGGTGATTACAGATACTACGACTCTGCCTACGCGCTGAACAGCAAAGACCCTCAGCAGAAGTTCAACTAGCCCCGCACTGATCGCCGACACTTCGACCCTACGCTCCAATTCAGACCCCGAGCAAAGCACCCAAACCTCCGCCTCAATAGCAGAGACCCGGTTAGCTGGATTGAACCGATCTGCGATTTGTGGGTAAGTCACAGACCAGCCAAGTTCTACCGTTGCCGAAATTGATTTGCGATTTTCCTATAGATCAAGAAGCGACAAAGGAAGTGCCGCCAGCGTTTCGGCACAGTGAGTTTAGGGTGTGTCCGGCGCGGGCTTTGGCCTGCGCGGGTGGTTAGAGCAAACGTGCGATGCAAACTCCTTGTCGCGCTGAGACTCAAAGTTCCGCATCATTGCATCGAAAGTCTCGCCGATGGGCGGATCAGTAGGGTTGAAGAACCATGCACATTGGGAGCAGCCCCAAGCGCGCTTTCGCAGTCGGTCTACCCACATAAGCTCGCGCGGCATGGCCGGATTATATGCAGCAAAACCTCAGTGATCAATATTGATCACTCGAGATTCCGCCTTGGGCCTAATCTACTTGCGACCGTCTAAAGGAGGCATTCATGGGTGGTCACCCTTTCCCAGAAATATCCTGCTTACTTTGCAGCAAGCCAGTAGATTTGAAGGTCGATCTGTCTGCTGATGAGAACGGCAAGGCCGTACACACGGAGTGCTACGTCCACCGGATCACGAACCCACAAGGCAGTCCCTCGGCCATGCTTGCCGATTGATTTCTGTGCGGGACAAAGTCGCTTGAAAAGGATGAACGGTGGGGATTACGGGTGTGCTACGGTCGATCCTTTGCGATCCATACGCGGCCGAGATGCGGACTGGTGCGCGGTTGCCCAGTGCTGAGTTCACACTTCTGTCTCGGAGCAGCCCCACAGGTCGGACATCGGACGCCGAGTATCTGTTTTGGGCTGAGTTCTTTTGTCACACAAACCTCCACGTACAAAAGGGTCGTCAATTAGACCAAGCTCCGGGAAGCCCATCTGGACGGGTCTACGCCCTCCTGACAACGGACATCGGCCGATTGTGCAGAAAGGCGCTGATGAGTGCGCTGTTTATTTGCAAGCCGCCGTTGTAGCTGACGAAGCCTTTCTTCTTGAACGTATTCATAAATTTGCTTACCCTTGCGCGGGTTGTACCAACCATTTCCGCGAGGGTTGCTTGGCTCACCTTCAGGGGGTTCTCTGGCTTTGATTCCTTGGTTATTTGCCCAAACAACAAAAGAACCCGTGCCAGTCGCTTTTCGCTGAAATTGAAGAATTGATCTGCCAGGTCTTCCTCGACTCGAATAACTCGGGAAAGCAGATACGCATTAAGCAACGCTGCAAACTGCGGGTCGCGCTTGAGCGTGCGAAGCGTGCTCTCCTTCTGCAAGCGAGTGATATTGGAGGGCCCGATTGATCGGGCCGTGTACATCCGCAGAGATTGCCCGCCCAGACAGCCTTCGCCAAAAAAACTACCCCGCAGCAGGACGGCGATTATAGCTCTTTTGCGACGCGTAGCGGCCATCGTGAGCTTAACCGTACCGCTCTGGATATAGAACACTGCATCGGCTCTGTCCCCTTGCGAAAAAATGATCTCGTTGTCTCCGAAGCTCCGCACAGTCATCGCAGAACGGAACTTTTTGCGGAAAACTGTGGAACTGAAACCGAGAGTTTGTCCAATCGCCATCTGTCTCCTCGGTACAATCAATTCAATTGGGAGTACCGTCCCCCGTATAGACAAATAAATCATATGGCTCGGGAATATGACGTGCATGGTCAATAAAGCTCATACACAATTGCACACAGTATCTACGTAGTAATCTCGGGCAAACTCCTCTGACCTCAGACTCCATGGCAGGATTTGCGCAAGGCTTGGTTTGCGAAATCAGGCAATTTCGCTCATTGAGGGGTTTTGAGCATAATCGGGATTTTTCGCCAATTACGGTCGCAGTGGGGTTGTCATCCGAGCGCTAGAGACCAAGCGGTGAACGCAAAGACACAACGCAAAAGCGAAGGCGAGTAGGGTTGTCACTGTTCACGTATTCCAATGAAATCCCGGAGCAGGTTGGACCCTAAACGCGTGTCCGCGTGCGAATACCTGAGCGAATGGGACTGGGCTAATAAAGAAGCAACAGAGCGGCAGACAGAGCAACGATGAGGCAAGCCCGACTGCGACGGCAACTCGCTGGACCAAGAACGTCAGAACGAGAGAGAGGACGTTTGGCCGGGATGGCAGCAGCGTGAATCCTCTACCAGTTGCCGCACATCTACAACCGCGTAAACCTGATCCCTCAACTCTCAAGCTAACGCACCTCAGAACCAAGCAGAAAGGAGAAATTCCATGCCATACGTTCACGTCGGCAAAGAAAATTCAGGCGACATTGACCTCTACTACGAAGACCATGGCTCGGGCGACCCGGTCGTGCTCATTCACGGCTATCCGCTCAGCGGCGCTTCCTGGGAGAAACAGATACCGGCCCTAGTGGCGGCGGGCCACCGCGTCATCACCTACGACCGTCGCGGGTTCGGCAAGTCCAGCCAGCCGGCCACGGGCTACAACTACGACACCTTCGCTGAAGACCTGCACAAACTCGTAAGCCATCTCAAACTTCGTCATTTCGCGCTTGTCGGCTTCTCCATGGGTGGAGGCGAAGTCGCACGATACATCGGAAAGCGCGGATCGAAGGACGTAAGTCACGCCGTTTTCATCTCGTCCGTTCCTCCGTTCTTGCTCAAGACCCCGGACAATCCGGAGGGTGTGGACCAAGGCGTGTTCGATGGCATACAGAAAGCGGCGGCCGCCGATCGCTACGCGTTCTTCACCGAGTTTTTCAAGAATTTCTACAATGCCGATGTGTTCCTGGGCAAGCGCATCAGCGAACAGGCCATTCAGGCGAGTTGGAGTGTCGCCGCCGGCGCTTCGGCGACGGCCACCGTTGCCTGTGTGCCAACCTGGTATGAAGACTTCCGCAAGGATCTAGCCCGTGTCGATGTGCCCACGCTGGTGATTCACGGTGATGCAGATCGTATTGTGCCCATTGCCGCAGCAGGACAACGAACGGCGCAGTTGGTGAAGGGCGCACGCTTCACCATCATTAAGGATGGTCCGCACGCAGTGAATTGGACTCACGCGGAGCAAGTGACTCCCGAACTGGTCAACTTCCTCGGCACCAGGGCCGCCAAAACAGGGCCCCGGAAAGAAGTAGCAGCCTAAGCCGGAACGCCGCGCAGGCGCGAACACTCAGCTCCGGTCAATTTGACCGATGCGTCGAGTGTTCGCGCTTTGTCGTGTGAAGACTACTCTGCGACGCCCACGAACGAACCAGCGCTACGCAAAAAATCGCAACTTCTAGTTAGGGCCGGTGGAGTGTCAATCGATTCAAACATTAGGCAATTTGTACTGGCGGCGAGAGTACCACTTGGGGCTTGATTTAGAAGTGAGAACCATGATTGGCGAGAACAGGCCTTAGCGCTCAAAACCCGCCTCACGAGCCGCATTCTTCCCTACTTGCATTCATCAGGCTTTCTGCCGTAGTTCCAATCCTACGGCATTGGAGGCCGCCGCCAATGAGGAAAAACGGAATCAAACCGAATTATCGTCGCCGAGTACTTCGTCTGCCCGATCTGGATCATTGCAAAACGGCGGTGCTCAATAGCCTCGGATCCCCCGCCTCGCGCCGCGTTTACGAGTATGCTATCGACCAGTTCATCGCGTGGTACTGCTCGGAGCCACGACTGGCCTTCAATCGTATCGTAGTCGTGCGCTACCGCATGTATTTGGAGTCGAGGAGGCTGGCCGCGAACACCATCAATCAACAACTCGCCGCCGTGCGCCGCCTCGCCCACGAAGCTGCCGATTCAGGCTTGCTGAGTCCTGAGTTGGCAGCGGGTATCAGCCGGGTAAAAGGAGTCAAGCAGCTCGGATTTCGCTCCGGCAACTGGTTGAGCGCAGAGCAGAGCTCGGAAGTCCTGAAACATGCTGTTGGCGATAACATGCGGGCCAAGCGCGATTACGCGATGCTTGCCATGCTGTTCGGTTGTGGCTTTCGCAGATCGGAACTCGTGGGCTTAGAGCTGGATGAGATCCAGATGCGCCAGGGGCACTGGGCAGTGGTTGATCTCGTTGGCAAGGGTGGCCACATCCGGACTGTTCCCATTCCGAACTGGGTCAAAGCGGCCCTCGACCAGTGGACAGAGGCAGCCGGGGTCGGAGAAGGCAAGATCTTCCGAGCAGTCGCCAGAATGGGAAAGGTGTGGGGCAGCGGCATCTCGCAGAATGTTGTGTGGTATGTGGTCAAGACTTGCTGCGAGAGAGCCGGACTGGAGCACATTGCACCGCATGACCTCCGCAGGACGTGTGCGAAGCTCTGCCACACCAGCGGTGGTGAGCTTGAGCAGATTCAATTCTTGCTCGGACACGCATCGGTCCAGACTACGGAACGCTATCTCGGCTGCAAACAAAATCTCGGACATCCGGTAAACGACCTTTTTAACCTTAGAAGCGACGTTCACCCTCAGGAAGCTGGGTGCGTAGCTGAAGCGCGGAAAGGGTTCACCCCGGTAGAAACAATGTCTCGCTCAGAGATAGAATGTCGAGACGGAGGATCTGCCCATGAGCAGCCCATCCCGATCTCTCATCCATTACGGTTATGCCAGCACGAGCGACATGTCATGGTCGAGGTCAGAGAAAGCCATCGCGCGCCAAGCCTTCGATGCTGCTCTGAAACGGGAGCTTCACGAGTTGATGCAGGAAGCAAAGGAGATCGCCGGCCAGATCAAGCAGCCGTCGGATCTGTGGGACCTGCAGGAATACCTAACCCAACGACGTAAAGAGATCGACCACAAGTACAACTATCGGTACTCGCACCTCACGCAAGTGTTTGGGAGACTGTTGTACGAGACCCGAGTCAGTGAAGAAGAGCTACGGGGTTTCAGTGAGGATAAGCTAAAGACGATCCGTTCTTTCGCCAAATTCTTAGCAGAGACGGATGCAGCCGCTTGAACCAGCCCAGACCCGCTGTGGAAGTGTACGCCATCAAAGTGACCCTCCTCGGTACAAGCCCACCTGTCTGGAGGCGCATTTTAGTTCCTCGTGATATTACGCTCCGCAATTTCCATCGGACCTTGCAGACTGTAATGGGATGGACGAATTGACACCTCCACCAATTTGTTCTCCGGCGACAAATGTCCTCTGAGCTGAGATTCAGCGTCGGGACGAAAGTTGCAGACGAGAACCGGACCGAGCTCGGTGACTTGATGCGGACGGCGGGGACAAAGTTATTTTACGAGTACGATTTCGGGGACAGCTGGCAGCACGAGCTTCTTCTTGAAGAAGTCCTGCTTGGAGACGAAACGTTTCAGCAGACATGCGTGGCGGGTAAACGATGTTGTCCGCCCGAAGACTCTGGAGGGCCGCAAGGGTTTGCAGAGCTTCTGCAAGCACTCCAGGACGCCAATCACCCGAGTCACGATGAGGCCTGTGAGTGGCTTGGCGATTTTGTCCCCGAATTCTTCTCTGCAGAGGAAGTTAACCGACGACTATGTCGCAGGAAAAACCGATGCACACAAAAGCCCGGTCAATGAGCGCGCACTTGTGCCAACAAACGTCCCCAGGTTGTAAACACCAGTCCAGCCGTCGGGAACCCGGTGGCTGCCTGTCAGTTGATGATAAATCGCGGTTACACTCATCGACCGAGGATTGGCCAATTCTCAAGGAGTGTAGATCGTCTGTTTTTCGGTAGCGATTCGGGTCGGGAAAACTTTTAAGTTTGGCCAACCTGCAAAGAAAGGCGTCTTTACTGGACTTTTACCCTTGTTTTCGCGCTTTCGCACGGTGTGCCAATTCCCGCTCGTATACGTCCCAGCGTGCCAGCCGTTCACGTTCGCTCTCGCGCATGTTCACTTCCAGTTCGCATCTAACTCGATGGTTGTTTCTACCATCCCGTGTTTGCAACCAGAAAATAAGATTGTGACCTGACTCGACCCGATCCTGGCGTCTGATGTTGGCTTCTATCGTGCCGCTTTGTTCAGGAGGCATCTTCGAAAAAGAATCGGCGGAAACCCCGTGCGCCCGGTGCGCCTGCGCGTCGATGAAATGCTTCAACACCTGTCGAGTGTAGGTCGGGGTAATCGCCGTGCCGGTCATCGAGGCATGGGCAATAAGACGGAGGAGCGCATCTTCCACCGCTCTTTTACTTGGGAGCCTTACTTTTGCCTGCTCGGCTCTCTTCCGCAGGACAGCGACCATTCTTTCGAGTTCGGGGGCCTGAATCGGATTTGGAACACTCTGCTCTCCCACATGGCCTCCTTCGCCGTTTAAAGATTGTACCGCTCGTCTCTGGAACGGTGAGCGGCTAGTTGTTGTTAAATCCCCATATCACTCATCGACTCATGAACAGGGGTTTTGAGTTGTAATCGCTTTGGTTTCGAGTCTCAGTGGCGTCTGAGCCACGGGCCCCACTCGTAGGAGGACCGATCTCCTCCGTCTAGTAGCTTCCGAGTTCGAGTCTGATCGAGACGCAACTCTTCTGGACAGCGCCCGCCGGTGGACCAAAACTCCGACTCTTTCCATGCAGTCCCATCAGCGCGAACTCGGATAGCTTCACGAAAGCGACCCGCTGTCATGTTGTCAATCAGTGATCTCAAACGTTCGGTTTCACTCTCCGCCGTTTCATCGCACGCGTCTCATCCGCACGTCGGGAAAGCAACGACGTACCAGCGCCCAAAACGTACGCAGAGTCCCGGAAAATCTGAGAAGGCAATGATGAGGGGCGCTGCACCCACGTCGCACGGCAGGAGGGCTACGCTCGGGCGCGACAGATTGCAGTCGTGCTCCAACTCGGGGTCGAGGCCGTACGCCTCCCTGCGCTCGGTCTCGAACTCGCGCTCTAAACGATGGAGCAATCCTGCCGCACTGTCGTGCAGGGATGCGAATCGCTCCGGGTTTGTGACCCGCGAATAAGCTTCGAGTGGCGGGCCCGCAGCTCCCCACCGGTGTGCGCTCATCGTTCCATCATACGGCCCGAAAAAGCGGAAGCTGCCACCGACAAGACGGTGCGCAACGAAGCAACTGTTGTAACATCTCGATTACGCTCAAAATCCCCCGCTGACGGGCAAACAGACGGCGCGAGCTTGTGACATCGCTGTTCTCAAAAATTGACTACTGGTGCACGGCAAGTTCAGGGCAGGCTTTTTTCGCAAAGAGCGCGAAAGGTAGGGCAGCCCGCATACTATTCACTTGCAACCTGTTGAACGCTATAGATAAAGTGATCTTCGACACATTCTAGTATCGGGGGTGTGACGAATTGGCCGCGTTCCTCATCATCGAAATTGCCGTGAATGACACGGAAGTCTATGCGGCTTATCGACAAGCCGTTTCTCCCAATCTTGCTGCGGCGGGCGGTACCTACCTTGTTCGCGGCGGAGAGGTCGAAGTGTTGGAGGGAGATTGGCATCCGGGTCGCATGGTTGTTGTCCGTTTCGATTCCGCGGAGGAAGCCCGCCGATGGTGGAATAGTCCGGGCTATGCCGAACTGAAAGCGTTGCGGCAGCGCTCGGCAAAGACGAACATGATTCTTGTGGAAGGGGTCTCTGGAACTTTATGAGAGACTCTGCAGCGGATACAAGAGAAGACGTAGTTCGTACAAAGGGTGTTCAGGATCACGAAGCCGGATTGTTTGCGAAGTTGATCTTCTGGCACGCGAAACGCCGGTATGGGCACGTCCCGCTCTCCACCCGCATTCGCGCCAAAGATTCGAAGCTGCTTGCGTTAGCCGACTTAATGGGCAGGTATACGTCTACCCGCGGGACTGTCCCGCCAAAGCTGAAGGAGTTGGTCCAACTCAAAGTCGCGGCGATGGTAGGCTGTCCGCTTTGAATCGACATTCATTCTGCCGTGAGCAGGAAAGCTGGAATCACGGAAGAGCAGTTGAGTGACCTGTCGCAGTTTGAAAACAGCTCACATTTCAGCAATGAAGAAAAGCTGGTATTGCGTCTGGCTGTAAGCCTTACGCGGACACCTTCGGACGTTTGCGATGAGCTTTACGGGGAGCTCAAAAGACGTTTTTCTGAGCGTGAACTCGTGGAGTTAAATGCGGCTATCTGCTGGGAAAATTACCGAGCACGATTTAATCGCACGTTTGCCGTGGAAGCTGAGGGGTTCTCAAAAGGCATGTTCTGCCCCCTGCCAGAGAGATGATTTAGGCAGCCGCGAGAAGCCACGGCCCGTCTACGGGGACATTGTAGTCGCCTGAACGGACTGTTGTTAAATCGCGATTTCACGCAATATAAAAAGGCGCCCACTTTTGCGGTAGGTTGTGGATTGTTCGCATCGTCAACCTAGGAAAAGGAGCGCCTTTATGAGTCAAGAAAAGTATATCGGCATGGACGTTCATCAGGCCGCTATCTCCGTTGCGGTGATGGATGCTCAGGGGAAGCTGATCATGGAGTGCCTGCTGGAAACCAAGGCGGCCACGATTGTGGAGTTCATCCAAGGACTACAAGGGACTCTGTCTCTGACCTTCGAGGAAGGAACCTCGGCTGCCTGGTTACACGATCTCCTGAAACCCCATGTCAACCGGCTAGTAGTCTGCGACCCGCGAAAAGCGGCTCTGTTGAAAGAGGGCAACAAGAGTGACCGGATCGACGCGCGAAAGTTGGCCGAGTTGTTACGCACCAACCAACTCAAACCGGTGTACCACGAAGAGCATGGAATACGGGCCTTAAAAGAGCTGTGGCGGAGCTATCTGACAATCACCAAAGATGTGACCCGCGGGATGAATCGGATCAAAGCCCTGTACCGCAGCTGGGGTATTCCCTGCGGTGGCACCAGCGTCTATGCTCCCCGTCATCGCGCCGACTGGTTGGCCAAGCTCGTGGAACCAGGAGTTCGGGTTCGAGCCGAGCATTTATACCAGCAACTCGATGGTCTGCAACCCTTGCGTCTGGAAGCCCGAAGCGAACTCCTGCGGGAGAGCCACAAGCACCCTGCGGTGAAGTTACTTCGCCAGATTCCTTCGATCGGCCCGATTCGCGCCGCTTTGCTGGTGGCATTGCTGCAAACACCCCACCGTTTCCGTACCAAGCGGCAGCTCTGGGCCTACAGCGGTTTCGCCGTCGAGACTCACGACAGCGGTGAGTACCGCAATGTGCGAGGCAAACTGCAACGCAACCGCGAGCGCATCACCGTGCGCGGTCTGAATGACAACCATAATAAAGATCTGAAGAGCCTTTTCAAAAGTGCTGCCATCTCTGCCAGCACACGTCCTGGTCCCCTGCACGACTTTTATGTAGCTCGGGTGGAGAAGGGGATGCGGCCGACGATGGCGCGTCTGACACTGGCACGCAAGATAGCCACCATCACCTTAACCATGTGGAAGAAAGGAGTGGTTTTCGATCCACAAACCTTGCCTCGGCAAGCAGCTTGAGCATCTCCGGTGAAGAAGGCTTTCCATCTCTGGGATTCTCTCCGGTGGTGGTCGGTCGCGTTCTGGAGATGCTCGGTTCGAGAGGAATATCAGTCAATGAGATCGGCCCCGCGTGCTTTGGCACCGAGTCACCCATTACACGTTATGCCCTCTCGGATAACCAGAAATAGCCATAGGCCACGAGCCTCGGATAGAACCATGGTTGCCTCGGAAACAACCGGCTCGCTTGTCGCTTTCTCAAACTCGATCGCATGGCCACCATCAGCAGAGCAATTTACCAGAATGGATAACAAGCCAAGCTTCTCCAGAGAAGCGAACCTACAGTGGGCTGGATCTCGAGAAAGAATCTCTACTCCGGTCGAGGCGGAGTTTTTTCTTGACATCCCTTTTTAAAGAACTCATTGAGGTACAGCTCTGATTCCGCTCGGAACCAATCTTCCCAGTCGTGACCATGTTCACAGCCACGCCTCTCAAACAACTCGTAGGCATGGCGTGTGATGCGCAAGGTGCTAGACATGCGAACTGTCCCGCAGTTTGTCCCCCATTTTGTTGCCAAGTACGCCCAATGACCCCGAGCGACCCCGTGCAAGCCCAAGCCCGACTATCTGTGGACGGTTTCGGCATCGTAACTCCGCTGGCCGCCACTAGCAAGCACGACGGAAACTCTCCCAGCCCCCGGCCGGGCGCGTAAGATAGGGGAGGCAGGGGGAAAGACCGATGGCGAAGAAAAACAAACGGAAGATAGTCCTACTCGTAGAGCAAGGCACTGATGGCGTGTTCGACCTTACACTTGATGCCGACTTGGGACCAGAGCCTTTGTTGCGAGTGGACGGCACAGTTCTGCCATCGGATGCATCGCTGGGGGCGGTTGCGGAAGCGGTGCTGGGCCATGTTCTATGTCTCAGCGGGATGAAAGCTATACTCAAAATGACTGGAAGCGCCGCGACGATGGACGAATTCCGCGCCTCACAAAAGTTGTTCGCCGAGCGGAAGACGAAGGCCGCGAAAGCCGGGAAGTGAATGACACTTATCTTTCACTTATCAGCGAAAAAAGCCGAGCATCCAGCAGCATCACGCGGCACTGAAATTCTCAATGAGGTGCAACCCTCACGGATGCTTGTCGGAATTGGCTTTCCGATCGTGGGATGCTGGGAGATCACCGGTAAGTATGGAAGCGACGTGCTCACCTTCGTCGTCTGGGTCACGTCCGCGCAGGATCCTTGTGATCCACGCGCTCTTTTGCCTCTAACCGATCCTCCGTATGCTGACGCGATGGAACTTGCAGAAACGCTCAATAGGCATGACATCTCGGTGCGTTGTGTGTTGCTTTCGAAAAAGGCCCAGATGTTTGAGGGCCAACTCGGGGCCGCTTTATCTACCACAGTGAAATCCTTGCCATATCGGCATCTGCCGCCTAATGCGTAACACATGAGAAGCAATCATCGAGCCAGCGCGCTTAGCCAGTTTGATGAGCTCCAACCCGCTAGCGTCGGAGTGGGTCCCCGTCCAGCATGGTTGACGTAATATCGCGTTATCACTCGTTGACCGGGTCAATGCACAAATCCATTTTCGTGAGTCGGAAGAAGTCGTCGTCTGTCATTTTCCTCGGAAAGTGTTCAATATTGACCAGCTACTAGAACCGCGCAGCGGGTATTCTGCTCTTAGTTTCAACAAACGGAACACGGTCATGGGTTAGCGACTGTACGTCATTCGACCCTCACGACCGGTTCGCACTCCGGCTGGACTCAACTTCTGGGTCCGGCCTCTTTTCTTGCCGACGCACCCGACTCGTTCATTCCTCCAGTCAGTTGGCGAAATATCCCCATAGCACTCCGTCGAAAATCCTGTCCTGAGACCTTAGACAACAGGGTTGGCCGCAAGTTGGTTTATGGGGGTGATGGTGACCTCATAGCCAAGCTTGCGAAGTGCTCGTGCCAGCATCTGAGCACGTTTTTTCTTCTCTCGGGGACCGACTTCGTGGCCTTGCTCGATAGAGCGCACTCCTTCATGCAAGATCTTCCAAACCAGACGACAGAGCCGATGAGCAACCGCCCAGATGGCGGACTGATAGCCGAGACGGGGCAGCAGGCGCCGGAACACGGCTTGAAAATGACTGCCTTTCTTCGCCACAGCAGCGTGGGCTGCTTGGTTCAGCACGCGGCGCAGATATTTATTGCCTTTCGCAGAGCGACTGCTGTGGTTCTGCTCCGCGCTTTCCTCCTTGCCGGGACAGGTTCCCACCCACGAGGTCAACTCCGCCGCCGATGGGAACGTACTGGCCTGAGCGCCCACCTCCGCGATGATTTGTTGCGCAGAATCCACTCCCAAACCAGGTACTTCTGCCAATCGAATCACGGCGTCTTGATGCGCCTTCATGGCCGCCGCGATCATGTTGTTGAGTTGAGCCATTTGCTGATCGATCAACTGCAGCCGCTGTAGCTGCAAAGCCAACATCTCCCCATGCACGGGCTGTGCTCTTCCCGTCAAAGCATCCACCAGTTGCTCCTCGGTGCACTGCAGCCGCTCACCACCTAGTTGCGCCAACTTCCTGGGGTCGGTCTCTCCGTTTGCCAAAGCATGCAGAATGCGCAACCCGCTGGCACCCACTAAATTGCTGACGACAATCGATAGCTTGATCCGCATCTCTTCCAGCAGACACTCCATCTGGTTCTGCAGTCGCACTCGATCGCGCGTGAGTTGCAGCTTCATGCGGGTCATGCTCCGCCAGATACGCTGTTCGCCGCTGGGCACAAAACTCAAAATCAGCTCGTTGGCAATCAGTCGGCGCACCAACCGCTCGGCATCCTTGAAATCATGCTTGCGCCCACGTGGAGCACGGTTGGAAAACGCCTGCGCCAAGTGCAAACGCATGTGGGGCTCCAGTTCTAGCCACACTGACCGCCAGTACTGCGCAGTCGATTCCATCCCCGCCTCTTCTACCCCCTGCTCCCGCAACCACGTTAAGAGGCGGTGCAGTTCGCTCGGCATCGTGACGAATCGCCGCCGCGCTGGTTTCTCTTCCGGCGTACTTGCATCCACGACAACCACCATCAAAACTTTCTTGTGTACGTCGATCCCCGCGACCTTCATCGCTTCCTCCTGGCGTGGAAGCGGCAGAACGCACGCGAAAAAGGTTACACACCGTCACGTGCTACCACCCCTGCTACGGGCAGTGGTGGCGCGACACAGATTGGTCCAAAACGCGCGTTCCCGATCAAACTCAAAAACGGCCTCACTTCATCCAGAGTGCAAACAGACCTTCGCCGTCCACGCTCCATCAGCCTACACGCACACCTCACCCCATTTTCATCTCAATGGGTGGGCCCCAGGCCCATCGGAACTCATAACCCCAGAGTCGGTTTCGCTCGTCGAGCTGGTCCGCCATTGGAGAGGCACCGCGTAGAAGTTTGCTGTGACTTCTTTAGGATTCTGCAAACGTAGGCCAGCCCCAGTTTCCAACATCAACTCGCCTAGTGTGATGTCACCGCTAAGCGTGATTAGCATCACCAACTGGGTCCGCCGAATCGGACTAAGATTGTGTTGCTGCAGACTTCAGAACCCGTCAGGCTCCGGCCCTTCAGATCAATTCAGTCTGCCGGTCGTACAACTCATTATTTGCAAAGCGAAAGCCGGAGTCTCCATTCCTTGGAGGTTGCTATGAATTCAGCCAGATTTTTCCTCGTCATCCTCATCGCAGTCCTTGCCTCTGGCCTGCTGCTTCAAGGCGGAAATCAACCAGCTGCGGGAGTGATGCCCGTCGGCAAGGCAGTGCAGATCAAAGCTCCACTGGGGCTTCCACCTGTGCTGATTCCATCCGATAATCCTCCAACCGCAGAAACCATCGCGCTGGGCCGCCGTCTCTTCTATGATCCGATTCTCTCGCTGGATAAGAGCGTTTCTTGCGCCTCTTGCCATAGCCCGCAATTCGGTTTTGCCGATTCCAGGCCGGTTTCCGAAGGGGTGAGTAAGAAAACCGGAACTCGCCACTCTCCGCCGGTAGTGAATGCCGCGTATTTCAAGGTCCAGTTCTGGGATGGTCGTGCTCCCAGCCTCGAGAACCAAGCGGAAGGCCCAGTCCAGAACCCGGTTGAGATGGCCAATACGCTGGTAACTGTCGAGCAAGCGCTTAATGCCGACCCCAGCTATCGCGAACAATTCGCCGAAGCCTGGGGTCCGAGACCAATTACCTATGAAATGGTGGAGAAGAGCATTGCCTCGTTCGAGCGCACGGTGATCAGCGGCAACTCACCTTTTGATCGCTGGAAATATGGACATGATAAAAACGCGGTCAACGCGGCGGTAAAGCGCGGATACGTTGTGTTTACTTCGAAGAAAAAAGGTGATTGCGCCTCCTGTCACACGGTGGGAGAGAAGTACGCCCTATTTACGGATAACCAGTTTCACAATGTAGGGGTCGGCGTAAGCGCGGGAGAATTCACCGATGTCGGTCTATACGCCGTAACCCACAACGAAGCCGACAAAGCGAAGTTTAAAACGCCTTGCTTGCGAAATATTGCGTTGCGGGCGCCTTATATGAGCGATGGCAGCCTGAAAGATCTGAAGCAGGTCATCGATTTTTATATCGGAGCAGGTAACTCCAATCCCAATCTGGACAAGGAGATTCACGTGTTGGACTTCTTGTCGGGGCAGGAGCGCAGCGATCTGCAAGCGTTCTTGAATTCTCTGACGGGAGAAATGCCGCCAGATGTCGGCCCGCCAAAGATCTTAAAGTCCCAGGTTAGCAAGAGGTAGATCCGAAGCTGACACGGGTAACGCGCAGATCTTGGCGAGGGCTTCCGACTCGCTAAAGCTGGTAATGTCTTAAATAAAGCAATCGTGACTCACGAAGCAATCTCAAGTCGTGGCTAACGTATCCGCTAGCTGGATAGCTGTTGCAAAATCCCGGTTACGCTCATCGACACATCGACAGGTCAATGCGCGCTAACGCCTGGTTTCGTAAACCATCGGTAAACAGCGAGCGACCGGGAAGGAGTTCTTCGGCTATTGCAGCTTCGCGTACTCCGCTTTGGCTTGCTTCAGGATGGGGATGTCGGGATCGGCGTCTTTCCAGAGGGTGAGGAAATCTTTGTAGGCGGCGAGCGCCCGGACACGGGCGGCATCGGCATCCGCGCCCTGTGAGGTTCTCGATTGCAAGGCGTTGGCACGAGCCACTTCCAGATGCGCCAACGCTCCCGTCCAGCAGTTCCAGACGATGCCGCTGTGGTCGAGAATCTTCTGAAACTCAGCAGCGGCAGCGCTGCCTTGTCCGGCCGCCAGGTATGCATCGCCGCGAATGTACGTGGGATACAAGCAGGAGAGATTGGCGCCAAACAATATCGTGCCGTACTCAATCGGTGGCAGAGGGCGTTGTAAGATATTGATCGCAGCGGGTGTATCCCTGCGACTGAGCGCCGATTGCGCCCGAATCGCTGGCAACCAAAGGGACTGCATCTGTGTGTCGAGCGGAAATCGTTTGTTGAGGTCTTGCGCCAAGGTTTCGGTTCGTGCCACATCGCCCGCCATCGCCAATGCCAGCGCCGCTTCGTCCTCGACACCTTGACTGTTGGGAGCGAGCTTCAAGGCCTCAGCCACGGCCTGCTTCGCCTCCGCTGCGTTGCCGAAGGCCGCTTCCCGCTGCGCAGCAATCGCCCGCCACAGCGCTCCATTCTCTTTGTTGTCAGCGCGGATGGCGGAGTCTACAGACCGCTTGGTGAGTTCCCGAGCCTTGACCAGATGACCTGCGTACGCCTCAGTGTCGGAGGCGAGCGAAAGCCCGAAGTGCTCAAGGTCGGGCTCGCCCGCGAACCACTGCTGCTGTTCCGCCATCGCCGGGGAATCCGACGCGAGAAACGCCAGAGCATAAAGGGCGTTGCGGGCTATGAAATCATCCAGCTTTCGCATCTGCGCTTGCTGGATGATCTGCCGTGCTTCGCCGAAGCGCTGCAAGGCGAGCAGGCCGTCGGCAATGTTTTCGTAGGGGCCGACATCATCCGGAGCGAGGCGGAGGCCTTCGCGGCACGCCTCCGTGCTCTTCTCGTACTTCCCCTGTGAGGCGTACACGACGCCCAGATCAAAATGTGCCCGGAAGTCTCGTGGGTAGCTCTCAATCCACTGCTGAAACGTTTCTGCTGCTTTCTCCAGTTCCCCGGTTACGACCTGATAGTACTGGGCGGTGATCTCCAGCTTTTCCCGCTCGCTTGCATGTTCCCGTAACTCAAATGCCTTGGTGAAGTAAACGCTGGCTCGTCCGAGTTCGCCCAGACTGTAGTAGTCGTAACCCGCTGCCTCATAGCCCGTGGCAAAGTTCGAATCAAGCTGGATGGCGCGCTGATCGTAGGGCACGGCTGCGGCAGCACCTTTCTCGCCACCAGCTTTCCTGCCAAGGGTGTATGCTTTCAGAGCTTCGAGCGAAGACGTGGTGGCTTGCAAGAGCGGAACATCAAACTTCTGCACCGTCGCCAGTGATTCGCCCAGTTCGCCGCGCAGCTTGGATGCCGCCTCGCCCAGCACGTCCAGCACCTTCTCCTTGGACGCCGCCGCGACCTGCTCCTCGGCCAGCGTGTCTCCGCTCTGGCAATTCACCGCCTTCAATTCCAGCACATATTTGCTGCCCAAACTGCCAATCGCTCCGGCAATGTAAGCCTTGCTGCCCGCCCGCAAGCAAAGGTCACGGGCCACTTCGGGCGTGAGTCTCATGTCAGGAGGACGGGTCATCTGCTGCAAGGTCTTCGCGGCTTCGCTATCGGGGAGCACATTCAGGAAAGGCGATTGCCGCAGGGAGACGTTGAGCGCGGTCTTCAGCGTGTCGTCGAAGACGGCATCGCCCGTGCTGTTGGCAAAATCGGTGAGAACGATGGTGTCTCGCTCGGTCAGGCGCTTGCTTTGCTGATGCCCACGATAGTAAAGTCCGCCTCCGATCAGAAGGGCGGCGAGCAAGGCGACAAGCAGGGCGGTCAGCGCAATTTTTCTGAGCCTCCCGCGCCCGGCTGCGGAAGCTTCGGGCACGGCCACCGTGCCTGAACTTGCCGCAGAAATGCGTCCGCTCTCGCTGTCGCGCTTCAGCCGTTGCAGATCGGCGTGCACTTCGGCCGCGCTCTGATATCGCAGATTGGGGTCTTTCTCCAGGGCCTTACGGATGATTTCTTCCAGGCGCTCGGGAATGCCCGGATTCAATTGCCGCACCGGAAGTGGCTGCCCGTGCAGGATGGCTCCGAACGTCGATCCCTTGGTCGGCTTATCGAAGGCGATCCGTCCGGTCGCCATCTCGTAGAGTACGGCGCCGAAGGAGAAAAGGTCGGAGCGTCCGCCCAGAGGCTTGCCGTCAACCTGTTCGGGCGACATGTAGGCGACGGTGCCCAGAGTGTCGCCAGCCGTGGTCAAATGGCTATCCCCAAGCGTGGGATCGTCGGGGCCGCTTCCCGCGCTCTGGCCGCCGCCTACTTTAGCTAGGCCAAAATCGAGGACCTTGGCCTGGCCCCGCCTGGTAATCATAACGTTCGCGGTTTTGATATCGCGGTGGGTGATGCCGGCAGCGTGGGCTGCGTCCAGGGCATCGGCGATCTCAATGGCGAACCGCAGCAGCGAATCCAGATCCAGCGGACGGCCGCCGATCTTGTTGCTCAAGATTCCACCGTCCAGATACTCCATGACGATGAAAGTGTGGCCGTCCTGCTCGCCGACGTCGTGGATGGTGCAGATGTTGGAGTGATTCAACGCGGAGGCGGCTTGAGCTTCGCGCTGAAAGCGGGCAAGCGCCAGCGGATCGCGGGCCAGTTCTTCGGGGAGAAACTTGAGGGCGACGAAGCGATGCAGCCGCGTGTCTTCGGCCTTATAGACAACGCCCATACCTCCGCTGCCCAGCTTCTCGATGATGCGGTAGTGCGAGATGGTTTGGCCGATCACTGGAGCGGAATCCTACGTCCGTGAAACGAGCAAGTCAATGAAAGCCGGGGAGTTGAGAGCGCGTTGATAGGATTGTTGTTGAAAAATCCCCGTTACACTCAATGACCAGCAGTCAAAACGTGTAATCGCCTGTTAACAGCAACTATCGGTAAACAGCAAGACTTAGGAAGGATTTCTTCAGCTATTGCAGCTTTGCGTACTCGGCCTTGGCTTGCTTCAGGATAGGGATGTCCGAATCAGCATCCTTCCAGAGGGCAAAGAAATCTTGGTAAGCGGTACGCGAACCGGCCTTGTCGTGGGAGAGAGCACGGGCCCGCGCCAGACCGAGGTGAGATAGTGTACTCAAGGGAAAGTTCACGATCACGCCGGGATGATCGAGGATCTTCTGAAACTCGGCGGCAGCCAGTTCGCCATTTCGCGCACCTAGGTACGCTTCGCCGCGCAGGTAAACCGGATACATCGTCCCAGCAGAAAACGGCGGCGGATCGGCCAATTCATACGGGATGGAGGCGTGCAGAATCGCAATAGCCTGGGCTGAATCGTGCCGCTGCAAAGCAATGGCTCCGCGCACCGTGGGAAGCCAATAATTCTGCATGAGTGTATCCAGCGGGAACTCTTGATTGAGCGCATGCACAAGGTTCTCAGCCGCAGTGACATCGCCACCGCGGGCCAAGGCCAACGCAGCTTCTACCTTCACGTCTCGTCCGGGAGCGAGGGCCAGAGCTTCGCCTGCCTGCTTGCGACCGTCGGCGGCGTTGCCGAACTCAACCTCTCTCAATGCCTCATTCCCTTGCCAGAACGCCGCCGTCTCTTTAGAGTCATTCCGCTTGGCTGACTCTTCCGCTTGCGTCGATAGCTGCCGCGCCTTCTCGAGGCGGCCGTAGTCGGCCTGCGTGTCAGACTCCGCCGACAACAAGATGTCCTCAGTGCCCGGCTTGCCTATCGCCCACGCGAACTGCTGCTGCATGCCAGGCACATCTTTGCGCAAGAAGTCGAGGTAATAAATGGATTGCCGCAGGTAGGGACCGTCCAGCTTTTGCGCCAAGGCTTCGTCGAAAGCGGACTTCGCCTCGTCCAGACGATTCATGGAAAAATAAGCCACTCCAAGATTGTTGTAGCCGAGGATAGAAGCGGGTTCCAGGCGCAGGGCTTCCCGAGTTACGTCAGCCGCTCTTTCGAACTGTCCCATGGTGAAGTAATTCACTCCGAGATTGGTTTGAGCGACATAATCCCTGGGATAATCGCGGATCCACAATTCATATTGCTGGATGGCTTTTTCTAACTCACCGGTGACCAGAGTGAAGTAGGTGCAGGAAATGTAGTACTTCTCCCGCTCACTTACCCGATCGCGCAACTCGTAAGCTTTGCGGACGTTCTCAATCGCCAGAGTTGCCTGGCCGAGATTGTTGTAACGAATGCCCAGTGAGGCATAGGCGCGAGCAAAATTGGGATCGAGTTCCACCGCCCGCTTGAGTAAGGGAAGAGCGTCCGTGTCGCCTTTTTCCCGGGCCAGTCGGTCACCCTCGGTGTAAGCCTGAAGGGCTTCGAGAGAAGAAGTAGTCGCTTCGTCGAGCGGCTTGTCAAACTTCTGCACCGACGCCAGGGATTCACCCATCTTGCCGCGTAGAGTGGAGGCAGCATCTCCAAGAGTTAACAGGATTTTTTCCCGGCTCTCAGCCTCCGCCTGGGCTGCTCCCAGCAGATCGCCCGTCCGGCAGTTCATCGCCTTCAAAACAATCGCGTAGTGGCTTCCAAGGCTGGCGATCGATCCTACCAGCAAAGCCGTGCTTCCAGTGCGCAGGCAAACTTCGCGCCCTACGTCCCGTGGCACACGTTGGTCTGAGGTTCTTCCCATCAGCTTCAGGGTCTCGCTCAGCTTTCTGTCCGAAAGCACATTGATAAAAGGAGACTGCTCCAGATCGACCGCCAAGGCTTCTTTCAGCGTGCTGTCAAATACCGGATTGC
>DAIUEW010000046.1:0-49186 GCA_036844925.1 Candidatus Sulfotelmatobacter sp. | reverse complement strand
AACTTGCATTTCGACACTCTATCGAGTGTCAACAATCATTCTGAACGGGAACAGGGAGAGGCTTAAGCTGTCCCCGCGTCGGCAGGCGACAATCGAGACACCGCGCTACAAATTTCTACACTCCCACAGGAAATGGTTTGTTGTGCGGCTCGGCACTGAGCACGACTCCTGCGAAGCGTCCCTGCAGCAAAGACATCAGACCTGTGCACCAGTAGCCAAAGACGAACAACAAAAGAAAAGGAATGGTAACGTAGTTCTCGTTTTCGAAGGCGTAAAACACCGTAAGCGCGAAATAGCTGCCAATGAGCAGTTCGAGCCAGGGCACCCATCCCAGCCGCCTGCGGTATTTGGTGGCGCCGACCTTGTCTTTCTTCGATTCCACGTGGTATTTGGGCGTGCGAGCGAAAGCGCTCTCCTTCCCAATTAATGCTTCGATCACAGCCTTGGTGTTGGTGATGGTTAAGCCGATGCCGAGGGCCATCAACAACGGCAGGTAGAGCAACGTGCGCGGCCAGCTCTTGGGAAAAAGCTCCCGTTGCGAAACCAGATAGAAACTGGAAATGGAAAACGTGGAAGCCAGAAAAAGGGGCAGATCGATAAACAGCATCTGGAACCATCCCTGATAAAAACGGATGATCATGGCCGGCAACATCAACACCGAGAGCACGATCATCAACGGGTAGCTGAGATTTGCAGTGAGGTGATACCAGGCTTCGATCTTGGTGTGCAGCGGCGCGTTGCTGCGCAGCACGCGCGGCAGAATTTTCTTTCCAGTCTGGATCAATCCCTTCGCCCAGCGCGCCTGCTGCGTCTTGAACGCGGTCATCTCTACCGGTAGTTCTGCAGGGCACTCGACATCCTGCAGGTAGATGAACTTCCATCCTTTAAGCTGGGCGCGGTAGGAAAGATCGGTGTCTTCCGTAAGAGTGTCGTGCTGCCAGCCGCCGGCTTCGTCAATCGCAGCGCGCCGCCAAACTCCGGCGGTGCCGTTGAAATTGAAAAAAACTCCGCTACGCGCGCGTCCCGAATGCTCGAGCACGAAATGCCCGTCAAGCAAGATGGCTTCGACCTGTGTCAGAAAAGAATAATTGCGGTTGATGTGCGTCCAGCGCGTCTGCACCATGCCGATCTTCGGATCGGTGAAATGATGAATGGTGCGCAGCAAAAAATCTTCCGATGGCATGAAATCAGCGTCGAAGATGGCAACAAATTTGCCTTTCGCCGTCTTCAAGCCTTCCGCCAGCGCACCCGCCTTGAAGCCTTGGCGATTTTCACGGTGATGGTAGCTAATGGGGTTTCCCAGCGCGGCATAGCGCTCGACCAGGTTGCGCGCAACTTCTACAGTTTCGTCGGTGGAATCGTCGAGCACTTGGATATCAAGTTTTTCCCGCGGATATTTCAGCTTACAGATCGAATCCAGCAATCGCTCGACCACATACTGCTCGTTGAAGATGGGCAATTGCACGGTAATGCGCGGCAGGTCATCGAAGTATGCTGCCGGCTCAGTGGTGCGATTTTTTTGATGTTTGTAATAGAGGTAAACCAGAATGTAACGATGCATCCCGTAACCAGCAAGCAAGACAAGCACAATAAAATATGGAATCAGCAACGCACGATCGAATGCGTCGGTGTGGTAGAGGCCCTGGAAAGTTTTATCCAACAGGTGCTGGCGGAGGTAGGGCAGAACGCCTTTAGGGGCGGCCCATGCGAGTAACGCCGATGACAGGATGAGGTCGTAGCGGAACAAGAGGTCCAATCGAAACCCTTATTCTACCGGATTCGACCTGGGTTCGGTTCTTCTGGGGGGCAGAAGACACTCATCCAATTCAGAGCCTGCAATACTGGGAATGATCCTTTATTTGTCATCCATGGTCCGCGGATAACGCGAACCTTCGCTCCGAGTTTGAGCTTCTCCACGCCTTCTCCGTTGGTGTACACGGGGGCTTTCGCGAACCGGGCTCGTGCCGTCCTCCCACGCTTGTGAGGGTTTCCAACCGGGGCTCAACAACTTGCTTCGTACTTCGACAAGATTAACGGTGCTCCCAACTACCCCGGGATCTCACTCTTTGACCTTTAATGCAAGGGATGTCATACAGAATCAAATCGCTGTTAGTTTCTTTTTCCCGCCAGTGGAGTGTTCACACACTCTTCCGCCTTTTCCAGAAGAATTTCTAACTCCAGCGCGAAGTTCCGGCGGGACTGGGCTTGCAATCTCCATTGATCTTGGATGGGCGCACATACCTGCGGAATCAAGTCTTCGAAGTGCTCAACTGCGTTCGTAAAGTAGTCAACATCTTTCTTCAGCAGTCGAAGGAATTCAGCGTCGCCAGTAGCAGACATGAAACACCTCCAATTGCGGTGATTTATGCACAGTTGCAATTCACCTGCCAAGCGAAAACCACGTCTGTGGAAGCGCCGGAAAAGGTTTTATTTTCAGAGTGCTAGCATCTTTGCGGGCAATAGCGTACGTACCGGACCGGTGCTTCTTCTATCGACCCACACAGGGTTACCCTGTTCGATGAGTGTAAAAATTTCGGCGAGGCTAACTTTAAGCGGCATTTCGTGAGAAAAATCGCACTAACTTGAAGTTCTGTGTGTATACACCAGTACCACCGAAGTTTCTGCCTGACGTTCGGGAATGTTCCAATAATTGCTGAGAAGTCGATTCTTCTCCTCTGTCGAGAGTAAGCGGAAGCCATGCCGCTCATAAAATCGAATGGCCCACTCGGCGGCAGCCCAGGTACCAACTAGCAACTGCCCCGTGGCTTGGCCGGCTAGCGCGCTGAGTAGCGCACCGCCGATCCCACGGCCCTGATGAGATGTCCGCACATATGAGTGGCGGATCAAGGTGGCGTCCCGCACCTTCTGAATGCCCATTACGCCGATTAGGCCGGTGGGCTCATCCCATCCCCAGAAGTCGACCCCCGCGGCGATCTCGGCTGCGAGAACGGATCGCGTCATGTAGGGTTCGTGCCAGCAATCGGCCGGGATCACCCCTCGGTAGGCTTGTGCCGCCTCGTTGATGATCTTGTGCACGGTGACAACATCCGCTTCGGTGCAACGCCGGATCATTGGAGGTCCTTTCGCGCTGGTGCACTCCATTAGACATTCTCCTTTCGCGCGTCTGGCCTGCTTCTGCAACCAGAAAGAATCAGGTCGACCAGCGAATCGGCGAATTTCTCTGTGAGTGGAGCATGGCCCTGCAACAACCGGAACGTAAACGCACCGCCGAGCGCATCGATAACCAGGTCGATATCAGTGTTCGCGCGAAGCTCACCACGTTTCACCGCGCGTCGCAACACGCGTCGGGTCACTTCCCGCCGCCGTTCTGCGAACTCAGCCAGAAAGGCGGGGCGTGTCTCTGGAGCAATCTGCGCTTCGGCAATCAACCCGATGAATGCAGGGCCTGCTACTGTCCGCGTCTGCAACCGCACGACTTTGTGGGCGATGGACTTAAGATCACGTGCGACGTCCCCCGTATCCGGGTCTCGGAGCTCGCGGCTGGCCACGTCGAGATACAGCTCCATGCATAAAGCAGCTTTGGTCGGCCAGCGCCGGTAAAGAGTGGTCTTCGCCACCCCGCTCTCGGCCGCCACCCGCTCCATTGTCAATCGCGCATAACCCTCTCTGCGCAGAATCCGGGTCGCCGTGGACAGCGCGCGCTGCCGTGTCTTTGTTTTTCTGCTGAGCCGAAGATCGCCGCTTACCAGCAGCCTATTCGTTGATTGTTGAAGCATAACCGCTACGCTACGTAGCGTCCAGTTTATGAAAATGACATTCGCGTTGTCAAGGGGCCGTTGCATCGTGATCCAGACAAGGCACACTTAGTGGAATCACGTCGCCAGCGTTGGCGGAGTCTAGATTCGAGGCTAGTTTAGGAAGTACTGGCGGTATAGCGTATCGCGCTGCGCGGGGCGGAAGCCAGCGTCGCGGATGATGCGCCGCAGTTCTTCTTCGGTGGTGCAGTTGTTGACGCCGGCGGCGCGCACGACATTTTCTTCGAGCATCACCGAGCCCACATCGTTGCCGCCGAAGCGCAGGCCCATCTGGCAGACCTTGAGTCCCTGCGTGACCCAGCTCGATTGCACGTTGAGAAAGTTCGAGAGATACAGGCGGGAGATGGCGAGCACTTTCAGGTATTCAATCGCGGTGGCTTCATCCCAGTGGCGTCCGCCGAGGGCTGTGTTGTGCGGCTGAAAGCTCCAGGGGATGAATGCTGTAAAGCCTCCGGTTTCTTCCTGCAGATCGTAGAGTTGCTGGAAGTGGTTAATGCGATTCTCATAATTCTCGCCGACGCCGAACATCATGGTCGCGGTAGTACGCATGCCGATTTGATGCGCGGTACGATGCACGTTGATCCAGTCGCCGGTCAGGCATTTAAGGCGGGCGATTTTATAACGGACTTCGTCGTCGAGAATTTCCGCACCGCCGCCGGGGATGGAATCGAGGCCAGCATCGCGCAGGCGCAGAATCGTGTCGCGAATGCTGAGGCTGCTGTACTCGGCGATGGCGATGATCTCAGACGCCGAATAGCAATGCAGGTGAACTTGCGGAAAGCGTTCTTTAATCCCGCGCAGCATCTTTTCGTGCCACTCGATCTTAAGATCGGGATGTAAGCCGCCCTGCATCAGCACGCCTGTGCCACCGAGTTCGACAGTCTCGCGAATCTTTTCGTAGATGGCATCGAAATCGAGGATGTAGCCCTCTTTCGCCGCCGGTCCTTTCAGCGGGCGATAGAAAGCGCAGAAGGTGCAGTACTCGGTGCAGAAGTTCGTATAATTAATGTTGCGATCGATGATGTAGGTGACCACGCCCTCGGGATGCAGCTGTCGCCGGACAGCGTCGGCTTCCATCCCAATGCCGATCAGGTCGTCGGAGTGGAACATTTCAAGAGCTTGTTGTCTGGTCAGGGACATGATCGCAGCTCAATTCTAACGGAGGACGGCCACTGGCTCCAAATTCCGGGACGCGGGATCAGCCCTCGAAAAATAAACTACAAAGGGCGGGAACTACGCGAAGGAAAACTCTTGGCGCGATTACTTTTTCCTCATCCTAAGATATTGGATTAGTGACAGGACTGAGCCGAGAACTGCTATCCCAATAAGGATAGCCAGCGCAGGGGCATAGTACTGCGAAAAGAAACGCAGGATATGCCGGCCGTAAAGGAATCCCAAGCCGGCGGCAATGGTGTAGCGAATGCCGCGGCCAAGCGTTAACGCCCCTAAGAATTTTTTAGGGGAGTACTGCATCGCGCCTGCCGCCAATAGAAACGGCACGAAGGGAAACGGTGGCGGCAACAACGCGGGAACAGCGACCGCGAAGAATCCCCAGCGTTCAAATGTTTTAGCAACTTTTGTGGCTCTTCTTTTCGAGAGCTTGCGTTCCATGGTTTCTTTGCCGCCCTTGCGTGCCAGCGCATAAGTAATGTATCCGCCGATGACTGCGCCTAGCGTCGCCATCAGGGCGTAGTACGGCCACGGTTCGTGATGGCGGGCAGCTAACCAAATCGTCAACACGTCCATGCTTCCCGTTAGTGGGATCACAGAGTTGTCAGCAATTCCCAAAAGAACCAGACCTGGCCCGCCGAGCCGGCGAAGCCGCTGCCAGATTGGAACTGCGAGCAGCGGATTGAAATGGAAGGGCATTCAGGTTCGAAGGAGATCACAAGCGAGAAATGCGCTAGGCGAATTTTCGTCAGACAATTGCGGCTTTTGCGGCGCCGAGAAAATCAATTTCCGGGGCAACGGGCAACGCCCCGATCTCGGCCGCATGGCGATAGAACAATTGCAGACCCTCGAGGCAAGCCGCGTCGAGTTGATAGTAAATGTTCTCCATGAGGTAGGAACGCACGTCGCTCTCTTTGAGGCCCAGTCGCGGAGCCCATTCGCAGGTGATCTGGTCGAGGCTTGCCGGTTCAAGTCCATGGTCGCGCGATTGTTGAAACACCTCAGCTAAATCCAGCGACTGCGCTTCCTGTAGCGACTCCTGCCGAACCGCCCAGAAAGCAAAGACGAATGGTTTGCCCGTGTAGCGAATCCATTCCTCGGCAAGATCAAGCGTGAAGTAGCGCGAGCGGTCGATCTGCAGAGCAGGATCTCCGATCACGAGTCCAGCGTCGTGCTCGGCTAGCATTCTGTTAATATCCGGTGCCATTGGCGTGAATTTCCGGTCGCCGCCCAGCCATTTCGCAAACAGAATTTTGGTCAGCGCCACCGACGTCATGGAAGACGTATCCAAAGCCACGGTGCGAATCTGTTCCAGCGGCCTCTTGCTCACCAGCAGAATCGAGCGCACCGGACGGCGCGACGCGATCGCGATCCCAGGTAACACCATCAGTCTGGGAACCGAGGCATAAGCCGCTGCCGGGATAATTCCAATGTCGGCGTTACCGGTTTCAAGTGAGCGGGCGCAAGCCGACGGCAGCGTGTAAGAAATTTCGAACTCGCTCCCAACCTCGCCGTGCTCGAAGTCCCACATCAGGGGAGCGGTGTTGAGGTAGGAAATCGCGGAGATGCGCAGACGTCTCATTCCTGTTTTGATTTTAGCAGACTGTTTTTGACAGCCCCTTGTGACGGCTTCCCTTGACACTCCCCTTCGCGATTGACTACATTCCGCCAGCCTCGCCAAATTGGAGTTCGACTTGCCCAACGCCTTTGCCGCATCTTCATCTGCAACTCATATTCTGGAATGGCTCGCTATATCACTCACCCCCGGTTTGGGGCCGACAAAGGCGCGGAAACTGGTCGAGCATTTCGGTAACGCGGAGGCGGTATTCCACGCATCTCTCACGGAACTGGAAAGCACAGGAATCAAGGCTGTTTCCGCGCAGTCGATTGCGACTGGGAAATCAGCGGAACTGGCGCGGGAAGAAATTGCGCGGGCAACGGCTGCAGGGGTAGCGGTGGTCTCACTGGAAGATCCCTGTTACCCGCCACGCCTGAAAGAAATCTACGACCCGCCTGTGGTGCTCTATGTTCACGGAAAACCTGAGGTGCTGACGCAGCCAGGGATCGCCATGGTAGGCACGCGCCACCCCACTCCGTACGGCTTGGGGATGGCTGAGCGTCTGGCCTGCGATCTTGCGGCGCAGGGATTGGTGATCATCAGCGGTATGGCCCGCGGCGTCGACACCGCCGCACACCGTGGAGCGATTGCTGCCAAAGGCAAGACAGTCGCGGTATTTGGCACAGGCGTTGACGTGATTTATCCCAAAGAAAACTCACGTCTGTCGGAGCAGATTCTCGCACTGGGCGGTGCGCTGATTTCCGAATTCGCGATGGGAACCTTTGCTGCGCCGCAAAACTTCCCGATTCGCAACCGGATTTTGAGTGGCATGTCCGTCGGCGTATGGTGGTGGAAGCCGCGGAGTACTCCGGTACGCGAATCACGGCGCGTTGCGCGCTCGAACAAAACCGTGACGTTTTTGCCGTGCCCGGCAACGTCACCAATAAAAATTCATGGGGGCCAAACACGCTGATTAAACAGGGCGCGAAGCTGGTCGCCACTTGGGAAGATGTGTGGGAAGATCTGCCGCCGGAAGTGAAGCTGGCGCTGACTCCCCCACCATCGCCTGAATCCGGCGGTGCCTCTTCCGCATCTCTATTCCCGGACGAGGGGCTACCTCCGCACGAAAAGCGTATCTTGAGCCTGCTGAAAGCCGACGAAGCCACGCATATCGACGAACTCGTGGAGAGCCTGGAAACGGAATTATCGTCCTCGGAAATCTTCGCGGCCCTGTTCGAGCTGGAGCTGACCGGCAAAGTAAGGCAGATGCCGGGGAAGAATTTTGTGAAGAGCTTTTGACCCAGCTTCTGGCTGCTAGCTTCTGGCTCAAACGGGCGCGAGATTACCGATGGAAGACTTCAAGGATTTGCGGGTCTGGGCCAAGGCGCACGAGTTAACCTTGGCTGTGTATCAAAAGACGAAGTGTTTTCCCAAAGAGGAAATATATGGGTTGACGAGTCAGCTGCGACGAGCTTCAGTTTCAGTTGGCGCAAACATTGCTGAGGGATGCGGGCGAAGGTCTGATGCCGAGATGAGGCGCTTTGTTCAGATCGCTCGCGGCTCTGCCAACGAAGTCGAATATCATCTGCTGCTCGCGAGAGATTTAGATCTTTTGAACGCAGACGAGCACAAGGATCTGGAAGCGAAGATTTTGGAAATCCAGCGTATGCTGGCCTCTCTGGCTCAAAGTCTGAAAGTGACAGTTTTAGCTAGCAGCTAGTGGCGAGAAGCTAGCAGCTTTCTTACAGTAACTTGTTGCCGCCGTCCCATTCGTGCTAGCTTCGAAACTATTCCTAAAGAATTGAGGTTGAGTTGGTAAAGAGTCTAGTCATTGTCGAATCGCCGGCCAAGGCGAAGACCATTCAGAAATATCTTGGCAAAGGCTTCTCGGTCGAGGCCTCGCTGGGCCACGTCAAGGATCTGCCCAAGAGCACGCTCGGGGTGGATACAGACGATAAGTTTGCGACCGATTATGTCGTTATCCCGGGCAAAGAAAAAGTTCTGGCCAAGCTGAAGAAGCTGGCAGGTGGAATGGATGCGATCTACCTCGCGCCTGACCCAGATCGCGAAGGCGAAGCGATCGCCTCGCACCTGGCCGGTGAACTCGACGGCAACGGAACGCACGGGAAGAAAAAGAAGAAAAAAAAGGAAGACACTGACGCCCCGCCGCGAATTCAGCGCGTTACCTTCAACGAAATCACGAAGCGCGCCGTGCAGGCGGCATTCGAACATCCCCGCGCCATCGACCAGAACCTAGTAGACGCTCAGCAGGCAAGGCGCGTGCTCGATCGGTTAGTCGGCTACCAGGTTTCGCCGCTGTTGTGGGATAAAGTTCGGCGCGGGCTTTCCGCCGGACGCGTGCAAACCGTTGCGCTGCGACTGATCGTGGAGCGCGAACGCGAAATCAAGGCGTTCGAGAAAAAAGAATACTGGACGATCGACGCGCACCTGGCCGCCAGCAAGCCGCCGGCATTCGACGCCCGGTTCCTGGGCAAAGGCGAAGAAAAGATCGAGGTCACGAACGGCGAGGATGCGGAAAAGATCCGCGCAGCGCTGGAGCATGCCGACTGGCTGGTCCGGTCGGTCGATAAGAAGGAACGCCGCCGTAATGCTGCGCCTCCGTTCACGACCAGCAAATTGCAGCAAGACTCGTCCCGCAAGCTGCGCTTCAGCGTGAAGCGCACCATGATGATCGCGCAGCGACTGTATGAGGGCGTGGAACTGGGCGAAGAAGGACTGGTTGGCCTGATCACATACATGCGTACCGACTCGACTCGCGTTGCGCCCGAGGCGATTCAGGAAGTACGCGAATACGTCGGCAAAGAATACGGTGCGTCCTATCTTCCCGAAACTCCAAACACATATAAGGAGAAGAAGGAAGCGCAGGCGGCGCACGAGGCCATCCGGCCCACGTCGGCGATGCGCCATCCCGACCAGATCAAGCAATATTTAAAAGAGGATGAATTCAAGGTCTACAAGCTGATCTGGCAGCGTTTTGTGGCGTCGCAGATCATGCCAGCAGTCTTCGACCAGACAACGGTGGACATCGACGCAAAAACCAGGAACGGCGACGGTTTTTGGTTCCGCGTGACTGGATCGGTGCTGAAGTTCGACGGTTTCCTGCGAGTTTACGAGGAATCCAAGGAAGGCAAGGATGAGGAAGACGAAGAGCTGAAGCACAAACTTCCCGCTCTCGAAGCGGGACAAAAACTCACGCTAAGAGAGTTGAAGCCCGAGCAGCATTTCACCGAACCTCCGCCGCGCTACAACGAAGCGTCACTGGTGAAGGAACTCGAAGAACGTGGCATCGGACGGCCATCGACTTATTCCGCCATTCTTTCGACCATCCAGGAGCGGCAATACGTTCAGAAGCTCGGGGGAAAGTTCACGCCGACTGAAATCGGATTGGTGGTCACCGACCTTCTTGTCGAAAACTTCCGCGATATTTTCGATGTGGCGTATACCGCTCATCTGGAAGAAGAACTCGACGATATCGAAGAAGGCAAAGAAAAGTGGACTGACACGCTTGCGGAGTTCTACAAGAAGTTTCAGAAGGATCTCAAATATGCCGAAAAGCATATGGAGAACATCAAGCGGATGGAGAAGCCCACAGACGAGAAGTGCGAAAGCTGTGGGGCGCCGTTGGTGATCAAGTGGGGCAAGCACGGATCGTTCTACGCTTGCAGCACCTACGATAAGGAGGATCCGAATACTTGTAAGTTCACGAAAGAAAATCCAATCAACCTGCCCGATCTGGATTCGGCCGATGTGCAGGAGACCACGCAAGAAGAGTACTGTGAGAACTGCGGACGCGTGATGGTGCTGAAGCGCGGACGCTTCGGGCAGTTCATGGCCTGCACGGGCTATCCGGATTGCAAGACGACGCGGCGCCTCGACCAGGGCAAGAAGGTTCCCGACATTCCGCTCGATGAACTCTGCCCGAAGTGCGGGCGCAATATGATGATTCGCCACGGTCGCTTCGGTGAGTTCACGGCGTGCAGCGGATATCCCGAATGCAAATACGTGAAGCAGAATTTTATCGGAGTGAAGTGTCCAGAGTGCAAGGACGGCGAACTGGTCGAAAAGCGTGCCCGCAAAGGCAATACTTTCTATGGCTGCGGAAATTATCCGAAATGCAAGTTTACTTCGGCTCACAAACCGATTCCAGAGAAATGCCCGAGTTGTGGCAGCGAGTATCTGGTTGAGAAAAATTTGAAAGCCGGCCCAGTGATCGCGTGCCCCAATAAAGAGTGTGACTACGAGCGTCCCGCGCCGCTGCCTGAGGCTGCAGCCACCAGCGCGTAGTCCAAACGAAACCCGTAATTTTTATCAATGGAGGACGTTATGGCGAAGAAACCGACCGCTACCGATGCTCAACTTATTCTCCAACTCTACGATCTGCGCCGCGAAGCGGAAATGCGCAAGGCGCGCAACTGGTGGTTCGTCCAATTTTGGCCGAAGGGCGCCGACGATTTCATGAAGATAGCCTTTACCCCTGGCTCGCCAGAAAATAATTGGCTGCGCCAGGTGCATGGCTACTGGAGCATGGCCGCGTCGTTTGTGCTGCACGGAGCGTTAAGCGCCGACTTGTTCCTGCAACCAGCGGTAAGCGGGGAAATGTTTATCATGTTCGCAAAAGTTCATCCTTTTCTAAAGGAACTGCGCGAGAAGGCTGGTGATCCCGAGATGTTCGGCGTCATCGAAAAGGTAATCATGAGCTCCAAGTATGGCCGCGAAAGGTTCAAGTTCATGCTCAAGCGAGTCGAAATGATGCGGGAGAGAATGGCCGGCGCCAAGGCTGCCGATTAGTTTGGATAATCGCGAGTCGACACCGTATTTCCGCCTTTAGCCGCAGGGCACAATCGAACTGTAAGGCACCGTCGCGTTTCTTGTCACGAGGTTACGGCCTGCGCTGAAGTGGCAGGCCCGCCAAAACGACAAATTCCACTTTTGCATTCTCGTCACATCCACTCCCTCTGTTATCCTACTCGGTTGTGCGGATGATCTGGTGGTTCCTGATTCTGGGTATAAGTACGCTGGTGGTGGTGTGTGTCGCGATCGCGTTGTACATCCGATTGCGGCACCACTTGCAGGTCGCACACGCCGCCCAAGAAGGAACTTCCAATGAAATAGTAAGCGAGCGCCAGCCGCGCGACGTTGAGCAGTGACGCTTCGCACTGAATTCGGAGGTCTCCCCATGGCAAAACCGGCGGTTCAAAGTTTGAATAACCAGCGGGAACACGCTTTCGCGTCCGAAGGCGTGAGGCAGGTCGCCCTCGTGGTTGGCGGCAGCTTGCTGGTGGCATTGTGCGCTCGCATCACTATTCCGTTGCCTTTTACACCCGTGCCGCTCACAGTGCAGAACTTTGGGGTTCTTCTGGTCGGCCTTCTCCTCGGCAGCCGTCGCGGATTTGCCGCGCTGGCGCTTTATCTTGCCGAAGGAGCGATGGGTATGCCTGTCTTCAGCCCGATCGGTCCGGGTGGGGTTGCGCAATTGTTCGGACCCACCGGCGGATTTCTGCTGGCCTATCCGCTGGTTGCCGGCCTTGCCGGATATGTGATGGAACGTGGCCCCAAGACTTTTGCTCGCGCCGCGCTGGGCGGGCTTCTGGGTGAAGTTGTACTTTTCACCGGAGGCTTGGCCTGGCTCGCCGTTCTCACCCATTCGGTCGCACAAGCCTTCCGCTGGGGACTGTACTGGTTTCTGTTCGCAGAGGTTATCAAGGTGATGATGGCGGCTGGCATTGCATCTCGCTGGCAGCGCCGGTCAGCCAAATTAGCGCACTAAGGAGTGCAGGGATTTGTTTGGAGTCTAAGAAATGACTGTAGTCTCGGAACAAGAAACGAAACATTCGAGTAGTAACCCGTCATCACAGGTACGCGAGATTTCCATCGCTCACAGCCCCGATTCCGATGATGCCTTCATGTTTTACGGCCTGGCTACGAGTAAAGTTCGCGTGCCAGGATTGCGCTTTACGCACACCCTTTGCGATATCGAGACTCTGAACCAGAGGGCGCGTGAAGGCGTCTACGATGTCACCGCGATTTCGTTTCACGCTTATCCTTATATTCAGGATTTGTATGCGCTCATGTCATGTGGCGGCAGCGTGGGCGAAGGTTATGGGCCAATGGTCGTTTCGCCGCGTCCGTTCACCCAGAGTGAGATCAAAGAAAAACGCATCGCTGTTCCAGGGACGCTCACTACCGCGTATCTCGCCCTACAACTTTTCGCTCCCGGGGTCCAAACCGAAGTCGTGCCCTTCGACCAGATCATTCCGCAGGTGCTCGACGGCAAGTACGAAGCTGGGCTCATCATCCACGAAGGCCAGTTGACCTATGACAAGGCTGGACTGCACCGCATCGTCGATCTCGGCCGCTGGTGGCAGAAGATGACGGGACTACCGCTGCCGCTGGGAGGCAACGCCATCCGCCGCGCGCTCGGCGCCGGCCTCGTTTCCGCCGTGAACACCGCGTTGCGCGACAGCATTCAGTATGCGCTCGAACACCGGGAAGAAGCCTTGTCCTACGCCATGCAGTTCGCCCGCGATCTTGACACACAAACCGCCGATCGCTTCGTCGGCATGTACGTAAACGAGCGCACGCTCGACTATGGTCCGGACGGCCGCGAGGCCGTCGTACGTCTTCTTGATATGGGCCACAAGGCGGGGATCATTGGGCCTGAGGCGCGCGTGGATTGGGTGGGGTAGAGCTTCCAGCCTCGGCGCTGTTGTGCGCGGCGGTTGGATTGTCCCCAAAAGGTAAGAACCAAAAGCTAAGAGCTGAAAGCTTGCTTCCCCAAACACTCCTCATCGACGCCGACGATACGCTATGGGAAAATAACATTTATTTTGAGCGGGCAATCGCCCGCTTTATTTCGTTTCTCAACCACCACGAGTTTTCTGCCGAGCAGGTGCGCGAAGTTCTCAACGATGTGGAGCGCGAATGCGTTGTGAAGCACGGCTATGGCCTGCACAGCTTTGCCCACGCTTTGGTAGATACATTTGAGCGGCTGAGTGTCCAGCCAGTCACGCCGGAATTGCACGCCCAGATCAATAGTTTTGCTCATACCATAGCTGACCATCCTATTGAATTCTTGCCAGACGTTCCTCAGACCTTACGATACCTTTCCACTCAGCATCGCCTCATCCTGGTGACCAAAGGCGCGATGGCGGAGCAATCTGGAAAGATCGATCGCTCGGGATTGAAACAATATTTTGAGGCGACCGAAATCGTGGCGGAGAAACATAGCGATGCATATCGAGAGTTAGTCGATAAGCACGGGCTCGCACACGATTCCACGTGGATGATCGGAAACAGCCCCAAGTCTGACATTAACCCGGCGCTAGCGGTCGGATTGAACGCGGTGTTCGTTCCCCACGGCGATACTTGGATTCTGGAACATGAAGAAGTGAACGCCGCTGCTTCACCACGGCGCCTGCTCATCGTGGGCAGCTTCGCCGAGTTGCGCGAGCATTTCTAGCGAAGCGGCACGAGGATTCTTGAAAGACCGCTTCGCCCGCCGGAATCAGAGTCGCTACTTCATTTAAGCCGCGCCAACACTGCACCAAACTAACCAACAACCGTTTCTCGCGGCAGCGATTGCCGCATGTTACGCTCAATTTGGCTCGCGCTCTCGCGACGCTCATCGTGACCGTGGAGACCAACAATTTCCGCAGGCTGTTGCGCACCGTGGAGGCTCTCTCCGAACTGGGCCCCGAACTCACGGCGGAGCGCGAATTTTCAGACACATCGCGCCGTATGCTCTCCGCGGTAATGGAAGCGGCGGGAGCCCGCGAGGGCGCACTTTTCGTCTTCCACGATAAGCCCACGATGTTGACTTCTGTGGCGGCGGAAGGCTTCACCATGCTGCCCGAGCCCGCCTTCATTCCCCTACTGCCCAAACATGCTCACGCTCTCACGGCGGCGCACGGACCGATCGTGCTGAATGCTTCTACCTATTCCATTTTTCTCAGCTCCAATGGAAATGTTGCGCCCGAACTCTTCAAATGCCTTGCGCCGCTAAAGGCGGCCGGCAAACTGTCCGGAGTTGTGGCCCTCGGACGGCGGCCCGGGGACGCACCGTACGAATCGGCGGAACTCGATGCCATGGACCTGCTGTGCAACTACATTGCGCTGGCGGTGCAGAATCACGCGCTGACGCAAACGCTGGCGCAGCGCGTTACCGAAAATTTGCGGCTTATGGCTTCCCTGCACGGCTTCTACGACACAGCGCTCGAAGCCTTTGCAACCGCGATTGACGTGAAGCATGTCAATATTCACGGCCACTCACTGCGCGTCGGCCGTTATGCCGCGGCGATCGGCGAGGCGATGGGCTTCGAGGCGGGCGAAGTGGCCGCTCTACGCAGTGCAGGATATCTGCACGACATTGGCAAGGTAGCCGTCGACCGCCGCTTGTTCGGCAAGCCTGGAGCGCTAAATCCCGAGGAGTTTCGTGAGATGGCAGATCACACCGTAGTGGGCCACCAGATCGTCAGCAGTGTACAGTTTCCCTGGCCTAAGATTCACGAGTCGGTGCGCTGGCATCACGAACGCAGCGACGGCTCCGGTTATCCCGACGCTCTCGCTGGCAACGACCTGCCTATGCCAGTGCGCATCATGGCCCTGGCCGACACCTTCGACGCGATGACTAGCACTCGTCCCTATCGCGAATCACTTTCCCTGGGCAGCGCGCTCAGCGATCTTGTACGCATGAGTCCGCAAAAATACGATCCCAGTGTGGTGCAGGCTTTGCTGATTCAGGTGCGGCGCGATGCCGTCGGCAGCAGTCGAGTTCCGCTTCTGGCCGACCATATGGCGGTTAACATCGCCCCGGGCGACGTCGACCAATTGGCCGCCACTCTGCAGCACAAGGTTTCGCGGGGAAAGATGTATTTAACCTGATTTATCTAATCGAGGGCAGGAATTGTTTATGTCCGTAACTCCGAATAAGGTTTCTCAGCGACGTGAGGAATCCGTAAGCGCCGATTCACTCGCTCTTCTAGAAGTCTCTCCGAGGCTGGATGACCGTTTCATGACCAGTTCTTCGGAAGTCATGCACTCCGACGATTACGTGGAGTACTGCCGCGAGGTCGCCCTGTGCCTCAGAGATCCCCACGACTTGGCGCTGAGGGGTAGGGGCAAAAAGGCGATTACGAAATTAATCCACGAGCGCATCATCGAGGCAGTGACTCTCGGATCTGGCGATGACGTCGTAGATATCGGCTGTGGTGATGGAACGTTGCTGCGGATGGCAGAGCGCGCTGGCGCCAGGTCCGCGATCGGCTTGGTCGCCACCGACGAGGAGGCCAGAGTGCTCTGCCAGCTTGGCTTTAACGTCGTGCAGGGGTTCACAGACCAACTTCCCATTGGCGACAAGAGCGCATCCGTCGTCGTCTGCAACAGCGTGCTGTTAGTGGTTCCGAGAGAGAAAATCCCTGCCAGCTTAATCGAGATCCATCGCATCGCAAAACCTGGCGCGCGCATATTTCTTGGAGAAATTCCTTTCGTTCAAACGCCGGATCCAAGTCCGAAGTCCGCCAGCCGGCGGGAAACCCTCTCTCACCTGTACCGGAACAACGGCATGAGAACATGGTTCGGGATGCTGCGAAGAATGGCCTACTGGCAGATCATGGGGAAGCCTGCCGTTATTCGGAGCGGCACCGCCGTTTCTTTCTACGCCTCTGCGCCGGAGTTTATCGCGTTGGCGCAGGCTGCTGGCTTGCAACTGGTGCGCTATTGGCAACATGAGCACCCAAACACCCGCAACAACTACTTATTCCGAAAAGCTGAATAGTTCCCAGCGCCTCGGCGGATGGCCTTTCCAGACAACCTGGCCACTTCCGTAACCCGCGCAATCCGCAACTTTCCCGCCGGTTAGGGTTGACAATAAAGAGCACCGCCCCCGGGAATCCTCATGCCTCGCGGCCGCACGAAATTCGCCATCTTTCTGCTCTCGCTGAGCTTGGTCTCGGTGACCCTGTCATGTGTTGTGCCACACTTGCTGGCCGCAAAGAAAGAAGATCGGAATGAGGCCCCCTCCGGCGCCAGCGATCATCGACGCGCGCTCCACGCGCTCAATCGGCTTACCTTCGGCCCACGCCCCGGCGATGTGCAGCGGGTCATGGCAATGGGCGTCGATCAATGGATTAACCTGCAACTGCATCCCGAAAAGATCAACGACAGCGCACTGAACTCCCGCCTGGAGCCGTTTCGCACTCTGCGCATGAGCACGAAGGAGATCGCAGAAAACTTTCCTGACCCGCAAGAGATCAATCAAGTGATGAACGGCAAGAGGGCGATGCCGTCCGATCCGGCGCGGCATGCGATCTATGAGGTACAGGTAGCCCGCGCTGAAGATCGAAAGGATCGCAAAGAAGAAGCAGCCAAGGGTGCGACCGTGGCAGCCGCGGCGAAAACAGTTGCCGGCGCACCAGTCGAAGGTGGCGTGGCGGGGGCGAGCGGATCATCAAGCGGATCATTAAGCGGATCATCGGAGGTTGCGAGTCCGACTGTGTCGGACAACACCGCGAACGGCGCCATGAGTGGGTCGATGAGCGAATCTTCTACAAACGGGGCTTCGCGCGATGGCTCTGCGATGGCGGCCGCGCCAGAAGCTCCGCCGAAGACAACGCCCGAGGACGAGGAGCAGGCGCGTCTTCGTGAGCAGCAACTTTACACCGACCTCGAAGTCCAGCAACTGGCGAACCTTCCGCCAGACCAGCGTTTCAAGGAAATTCTTAGCATGTCGCTGGCTGCACAGCTTACGCTGGCCGACTCTCTGCGCGGAGGAAAAGGGCAAGAATTTCTGGAGGGAGTGAACCCAAGGCAGAAAGAAACACTGCTTGCCATGAACAACCCGGCTGGCGTTGTGACCGGCGAATTGACGCAGGCAAAACTTTTGCGCGCCATCTACAGCGAGCGCCAGTTTGAAGAGGTGATGACAGATTTCTGGTTCAATCACTTCAATGTGTTCCTGGACAAGGGACTCGACCGCCTGATGCTCACGAGCTACGAACGCGATGTAATTCGCCCGCATGCGCTGGGCAAGTTCGAAGATCTGCTTGTAGCTACGGCGAAGAGCCCGGCAATGTTGTTCTACCTGGACAACTGGCTGAGCGTGGGACCGAACTCACCGCAGGCTCTTGGAATTCCGCTGCATCCCGGGCCTTATTGGCGCCCGAATCCGCGACCGAATCCGAACAAGCGACGCAGTGGCCTGAACGAAAACTACGGTCGCGAGTTGCTGGAGTTGCACACTTTGAGCGTAAACGGCGGCTACTCGCAGCGTGACGTCACCGAAGTGGCCAAAGTTTTTACGGGATGGACCATCGACCAGCCCGCGCAAGGCGGTGGCTTCAAGTTCGATGCGCGAATGCACGAACCCGGGCCCAAGTTTGTGCTTGGCCGTCGCATCAAGCCCAAAGGCGAAGGCGAAGGGTTGGAAGTGCTTCACCGGCTGGCCACAAGCCCGCAAACAGCACACTTTGTTTCGCTGAAGCTCGCGGAGCGCTTTGTTTCGGACAATCCGCCGCAGGCTTTAGTGGATCGCATGGAGAAAACGTTTCTGAAGAAAAAGGGCGACATACGCGAAGTGCTGATCGTGCTCTTTCACTCGCCCGAGTTTTGGAACGACGAAACCTATCGCGCAAAAATGAAGACGCCTCTGGAATTTGTGGCCTCCACGGTGCGCGCCACTGGCGCAGAGGTGGAAGACGCATTGCCCTTGACCCGGCAACTCAACAACATGGGCATGCCTCTTTACGGTGCGCAGCCGCCAACCGGCTATTCCATGAAAGCGGAAACCTGGGTGAGTTCTTCGGCATTGCTCAACCGCATGAATTTCGCTTTGGCCATAACGGGCGGGAAGATTAAGGGTGTTAAGGTGGATGCGACGCAACTCGCGGGAAGCAATTCCGCACCCTCGGATTCCTCGCTGACACTCTTGAATCTGGAAATGAGTTTGGTCGCAGGCGGCGTGTCCCAACAGACGCACGACTCGATCCAAGCCCAGATTGAAGCGGCAGAAAAAAACAGTATGCAGCCGAGGCCAGGCAACAAGGCCGGACCTCGCAAGCCCGATGCGGCGGCTCGTCCGCCGGACGTGAACACGATCGCGGGTTTGTTGTTGGGTTCGCCGGAATTTCAGAGACGATAGCTCTGAGCTCTGAGCTTCTAGCTCTTAGCCTGAATCCCGCGACTTTCGGCCCTAGGACGGAAGTGCAAAGCAAAAAGCACGAGAAAGCTAAAAGCTAAAGGCTAAGAGCCAGGAGCTGTTTTCTATGTCCATTACTCGTCGGGTTTTTCTTCGTAACGGCGCACTCAGCATCATCGGCACGGCCACCGTACCAAGCTTTCTGGCTCGCGCTGCATGGGGCGCGGCTGAACCGGGCACGCGTCACAAGCGACTGGTGGTAGTTTTTCAGCGTGGCGCCGCCGACGGTCTCAACATCGTGGTTCCGCACGCTGAGCCGCAGTATTACGCCATGCGTCCCAGCATCAACATTCCGCGCAAATCGGTAATCGATCTGGATGGATTCTTCGGCCTGCATCCTTCCCTCGCTTCGTTCCAGCCGCTGTGGAATCAGCGTCACTTGGCAATTGTGCATGCGGCTGGCTCCCCCGACCCCAATCGCTCGCACTTCGATGCGCAGGATTTTATGGAGTCCGGCACTCCAGGCATCAAGTCTACGGAGGATGGATGGCTCAACCGCTCGTTGCGCGACCTTCCGAGCCCCCCGCAGAAATCAGCCTTCGAAGCGATCGCCATGGGCCCGTCGATCCCGCGCGTCTTGAGCGGAGCCGAGCCTGCCATCGCGATGAACAATATCAACGACTTCTCGGTCGGCGGACGCAATTCGAAAGCTTCGCCAGTCGCCAACACATTCGAGGCCATGTACAACCATTCCCTCGATACCGTGCTTCACAGCACCGGCGAAGAAACTTTTGACGCGGTGAAGATGCTGAAGTCCGCCGATCCGTCGAAGTACAGGTCCGCGGACGGCGCCGATTATCCCAAAGGACGCTTCGGCGACAGCATGCGCCAGCTCGCGCAACTCATCAAGGCGAATCTCGGCGTGCAGGTGGCGTTTGCCGACATCGGCGGCTGGGACCATCATGTGAACGAAGGCGCGACCGAAGGTCAGATTGCGAATGTGCTGCGCGACTTCTCACAGTCACTCGCCGCTTTCTGGACCGATCTCGGAGATCTCGGCGAGGACACAGTGGTCGTGACCATGTCGGAATTCGGCCGCACGGCACGCGAAAACGGCAACCGCGGAACCGACCATGGCCACGCCAACGTAATGTTCGTTCTAGGCGGGCCAGTCAAAGGCGGCAAAGTGTATGGACGTTGGCCGGGCCTCAATCAATCGCAGCTCTACGAGGGCCGCGATCTGGCATTGACCACGGATTTCCGGCAGGTCGTTGGCGAAGCGGTTGCGCGACACATGGGCAACAAGAATCTGAGTGAAGTATTTCCGGGATACGACAATCAGCCGGGGAGGTTCTTAAGGCTTCTGGGATAGCGGCGGGTTTGATTTTTCCATCCTTCGGGAAGGGCACGGCTTCAGCCGTGCCGCAACTCCGCGTGTTTGGAGGCGGCTTCAGGCGCTGAGGTTGATTCGTCGAGTCCCGGCGGTTTCGGAACAAACGTAAAGCAGAGACCTCAGGGGCTAAAGCCTGGTAATAGGAAGCTGCCTATCGCAGCGCTGGAAGCGCTGCGCCACCCAAAAGCAATGCCAATAGAATCTTCCGAAGTCTGCTAGATTTCAACCAGCACATCGCCGTTTTCGATCTTCAACGGATACACTGCGACCTTCATGCCGTGATCCTGTTCGGTCGCGCCCGTCTTCACATCCCACGCCCAGCCGTGCCACGGACATACAACCTTGGCACCCTCAACCATTCCCTGTCCCAGCGGCCCGCCACGATGCAGGCAGACGTTATCTATCGCGCTGTAACTTCCATTCACGTTGGCCACGCAGATAGTCTTTTCGCCGCAGGGAAATTCTTTGGCTTCGTCGGCGGGTGGGAGTTCGGATTCGGTGGTGAGCTTAGCGAACGCAGGCATGATCTTAATCTCGGCCCCGCAGTCTTCTGTCACTTCTGCTTTGTCTGGTTGTCTTTCGAGGGCTCGGGGATAATCGTCCCCTGCTCGAGCCGTATCAGCCATTCACCCTTCTGTCGGGTCCACACCGTGGTCAGGCGAAAACGCTGCGGAAATGGCTGGCCCTTGTAGGTCGCATCCACTTCCATCTTGCAGGTCAAATAAGCGGCGTCGCGGCCCATCAACTTGAACGCGCAGTCCGACAGTTTGTAGTCGCGCAACACAACGTCGGCCCAGCCTGCTTCAATATCCGCGCGATGGTACACGCCTCCGTCACCGGCCACTTCGGCAAAATCATCCGCGAGATGCGACAGGACAAACTTGAGATCCTTCAGCTTCTCCGCTTCATACATCTGGTGGAGGGTCTCGGTGATCTGTTTCCCGACGGCCGTTTCTTTCGTCGAACTCTGTCCCACAACGGGGCCGCCGGACAAAAGACATAACGCCGTGACCGCGACTACCGCTGCGATCTTCAGGGAAGGCCGATTTCAGTTCTCAGATGGCGGAATACTCACTGCTGACAGCTACTTGGGTTGCATCGTCTGCGCGATCATGACCTGACGCTTGAAGTTCTCCATCATATTCGGATCGAGACGGACCTCGGTGGGCTTCTTCGCCAGCGTCATGGTATCGATTTTGTCCTGCAGTTTGAGCAGCGCGTAGAAAAGATTCTCGGGCCGCGGCGGGCAGCCGGTGACGTAAACATCCGTGGGCACGATTTTGTCCACGCCCTGCAGCACGGCGTAGGTATTGAACGGCCCACCCACCGACGAGCACGCGCCCATCGAGATCACCCACTTCGGATCGGGCATCTGGTCATAAATTCGCTTCACCACGGGCGCCATCTTCAACGTCACTGTCCCGGCGACGATCATCAAGTCGCTCTGCCGCGGGCTGGGACGAAATACTTCCGATCCGAAGCGTGCAATATCAAAGCGCGCGGTCGACGAAGCGATCATCTCGATCGCGCAGCACGCCAACCCGAACGTCATCGGCCACACGGCGGACTTCCGCGCCCAGTTGAAAACGTAATCTACCGTGCTGATCATGAAATTCCTTTCGAACTTGTTCTGCAGCCAACCCATGAGGTGCCCTCGATGAACAAATGATTATACAGTTCAAGAGCCCCCAAAATGGCGCGAGACGGTTCTCGATTTGCCCCTGCGCGCGCCACTCAGCTACAAATAGAGTCATCCATGGATTCAACACCCGCCGCGGTCGACCCGCGTACGCGCATTCCCACTTTTCTCGTTAACGCGTGGGCTCACATCCGCACCTCGCAGTTTTGGATGGTGACGATAGCCCTCTTCTTGCGCGTAGCGTGGATTATTCTTGGCCACACTTACAAGATTAAGACCTCGGAAAACAATTTCAGCTTCGGCTGGGAGATGGGCCGGATCGGCGAGGCCATCGCCTCAGGTCGCGGTTTCAGCGACCCCTTTGGTGCCCCCACCGGATCAACCGCGTGGGAGCCACCTCTGTATCCGTATCTGATCGCCGGCGTCTTCCACATTTTCGGGATGTATTCGCGGGCATCGGCTTTCGTGCTGCTCACCATCAACAGCATTTTCTCTGCTTTGACGTGCATTCCGATCTTCCTGATCGCACGCCGGATTTTCTCCGAAAAAGTTGCCATCGGCTCGGCATGGACGTGGGCTCTTCTGCCTTATGTCATTTCGTGGTGCGTTCGCCTGGTCTGGGAGACGAGCGTATCAGCCTTTTTGTTGGCCGTAATTTTCTGGCTGACTCTTACCCTGGAAGAGAGTGACGGGCTAAAACTGTGGCTCTGGTTCGGCGCACTCTGGGCCATTGCGGCGCTGAATAGCGCGGTGTTACTTTCGTTCCTGCCAGCCTCGGGACTGTGGGCCTGGTATCGCCGCGCCAAGCGGGGCAAGCCATCATTGGCTGGCGTGGCGCTGGCTTCAATGATTTTCGTTGTTTGCATCGCGCCCTGGCTAATGCGCAATTATCAGGCATTCGGGAAATTCATTTTCATTCGGGACAACTTCGGCGCGGAACTTCGCCTGGGCAATGGCAACGGCGCAGATGGCTCTTGGATGCAGTATCTCCATCCCACACAGGATCTTTACGCCCTGCGCCAATACGCTGCCATGGGCGAGTTGGCGTATATCGACATGCGAAAACGGCAGGCCCTGAATTACATTCGTGCCGATTACCCGCGCTTTGTAGGGCTCTGCCTGAAGCGCTTCGTATACTTCTGGGGCGGACCGCCGCGGCTGGCACAAATCTGGTGGCTGGCAGAGGTGAAGAACTCATTGTTCCTGGCGTCTTCGGTTCTGATGTTCTGGGGACTCGGACGGGCTCTGCGCCGGCGCAAACCCGGCGCCTGGCTACTGTTTTGGCTGATCTTGTCGTATCCAGCAATTTTCTATGTGGTCTTTTCCCTGCCACGTTACCGGCGTCCGATCGAACCGGAAATAACCATCCTGGGAGTCTACTTGCTTACCGAAGCAAGCGACAGGAAACGAACGGCGAACTTAGAAGGATGATGCAGAAGTGAAATTCAGAAGTGTGACTTAGAATCTATGCAAGAAACGATAAAATAGACGACGTGCGGGCTACGCTGCGTCCGGCAAAGCTACGGATTATTTCGAGTTCGCCAACTCAATTTCTCGGCACCCCCTCACCAATCGCGAGTCGCTTCGTCTAACGCCGTAAGGAGGAATCGCAATGAACCGCCACCGCCAATTTCCCAGGTGGTTGGGCGCCATCTTAGGAACTATGTGCGCCCTCTTCGTTCTAGCACTCGGAGCGCATGCCTCCGATCACCGTGGCGCATTCACCGAAGAGTTTCATCAGACCTATGCCCTCACCGCCGATGGCCGGGTGGAACTCGAGAATATCGACGGCGCGGTTCACATTTCTACGTGGGACCGGAATGAGGTCAAGGTAGATGCGCTGAAGTACGCCGACTCGAAGGACAAACTCGATGAGGCGCACATCGAGATCGACTCTGGTCAAGACCATCTTTCGATTCGCACCAAGTATCGCAACCACGATCTCAGTTTCAGCTGGGGCTCGCGCCATAATCCGGCGAGCGTGGAATATACGCTGACTGTCCCGCGCACCGCCAGGCTGGACGAAATCAAGCTGATCAATGGATCGCTCGATGTAACCGGCCTATCGGGCGAGGTAAACGCCTCATGCATCAATGGCCGACTGGAAGCGCACAATCTCTCAGGGCGCGCTGAACTTTCCACTATCAACGGCCGCCTGGATGCCAACTTTGATCAAATTTCCGGCGCCTCCGTGGAACTGAAGTCGGTGAATGGCTCGCTGGAGTTGACGATTCCTTCCGACTCCAAAGCCGAGATCGAGGCGAGCACAGTTTCCGGCGGAATCGAAAACGACTTCGGTTTCCACGTGAATCATCATCGCTTCGTCGGCCACGACCTGCGTGGCGAACTCGGCAGCGGCGGCCCGCGCATCAAACTGGAGAACGTAAATGGCAGAATCGAGATTCGCCACGCCTCCGACGGTCGAGCGCTAAGCCCGGTCAAGGACTTGAGCCATCGCGATAATGATGATGACGAGATCTAATGTGGAGTCTCGCGCGCTCGCGCTTAAACACAGCGATTTGAAAGGGCGCGGCTTTTAGCCGCGCCGCAATGGAACCATAAACGTTGGGGCCGTAGTCAGACGGATTTGAAAGGGCGCGGCTTCAGCCGCGCCGTAGTCGGACGCTTAGAGCATTCGGGCTTCAGCCCCATATAGTTAGCGTCCCAGAGGCTTAGTAAATCGTATATCCCGGCGCGGGTGTCCGCAGATCGGGCTTCGAAGCCGTCAACAACAGAGCGCCCTCGCGCTTGAAAGCCCGCAGATCCTCGAGACTGTGAAACGACTTCGTCTGATAATCGTCTGGCGTGGGCGTGTCATCGGGAATCCGGAATGCCTCCACATTCTCGAAGGCGTGTTTTTGCAGCAACTCAACGTATTCCGACTGCGAGCGCACATGCACTGGGACCTTCAACTTGTCGACCCACTGCAATGAATACTGGTTGTCTTTATATAGATTGATCAGGATAAATACTCTCCCTCGTGGCGCCATCACGCGGAAAAGTTCCATCAGCGCCCGATCCTGGTCGGCATAGTAGTAGAACGACTCCACCGACAATACTTTGTCAAAAAAGTTTTCTTCCCATGGGATCTGCTGCGCCGATCCCCAAACGTAAAGCACGTTGTCAAAATCTTTCGATGCGGCGCGTGCCTCGCGAATCATTTCGCCGGAAACATCGATCCCAACCACCTGGCCGAAACCATCCGGCCCTTCGCCCACCAGCCGCGCCAGCAGCCGCGTCGCCCATCCCGAGCCGCACCCTAAATCAAGCACCCGCTCGCCCGGACGGAGGTTCATCCTCCGAATCGTCTTCGACGTAATGTCGAGATGGTGCTGCTCCATCTTCGGGCCTTCACCGGCGGAGGCCCAGCGATTGAATTCCTGTTGTAGTTTTTCATCGGGAGTAAGTGATTTTTCTGGCATGAGAACGATTTTATCGCCCTTTAGGAGACTCCGGTTTCCCGAATTTCCCTAGCGTTTCTGAGTGTTCGGGTGGTCTCGATTCTGAGCCGGTTTTCCGCCCGTGTTTCTTTTCTTTGTGTTACAGTTTTCCTCCTCATGGCGACACATCCCGAGGACTCTTCTCCCCCGCCCGGACCCAGTACGCTTTACTGCCCCAGCTGCGCGGAAGAAGTAAACGATCCTTTGATCTGCCGCGACTGCTCGGCCGTGATCTGCCGGCGTTGCGGCACTCCGCTGGAATCTCCTGACGAACTCGGAATCGGATAATGGAACCCACTGTCGCTCTATCTTCCTCCGAAGTCGCCGGCGCGAAAACGAAACTGGTCCAGCCCACCTTGGTTCGCGGCCTCAGCCTGCTCGATTCTGTGCTACTTCTAGTAAGCGGTATCATTGGCTCTTCGATTTTTCTCACCGCGAAAGATATCGCCGGACCTCTGCCGCAGCCCATGCTCTTCTTGCTAGTGTGGGTCATCGGTGGCGTAATTTCGCTCTTTGGCTGCGCGGCCTTCGCCGAACTGGGCTCCATGTTCCCCGAATCCGGCGGGCAATACGTCTATCTGCGCGAGGCGTACGGCGATCTTGTCGCCTTTCTCTATGGCTGGATGCTCTTCGCCGTCGCCAATGGCGGCACCATCGCAGCTCTCTCTGTTGCGTCTGCCGCTTACACGGGACAAGTCTTCCCCATCGTTTCGCAAGAACATGTCGTGATCACGATCATTGGAGTCACGATCACGCGCGCTCACCTATTCGGCCTGCTACTGATCGCCATCCTCACTTATGTAAATGTCGTGGGCCTGCGCTGGGGAACGCTGCTGCAGAATCTCTCGACTTGGACGAAGTTCGCGGCCATGGCCGCCTTCGTCGTTCTTGGATTCGCCATCGGCAAAGGCAACTGGTCTCACTTCCAATCGCACGGCGTCGGCCTAACCATAGGACTTCATCCTGCGCAATTGATCTCGGCCATGGGCATCGCGTTAATCGCTGTCTTCTGGGCTTACGACGGATGGGTTTACATCACGTGGGTCGCGGGCGAAGTGAAAGATCCTCGTCGCAACGTACCGCTCGCCATGGTGCTAGGCGTGCTCGTGGTCGGCGCGATCTATATGGCGATGAATGTCACTTATCTTTACGCACTGCCGCTCAACGAAATCGCGCGGCACGAAACCATCGCCCACGCTGCCGCGGCTGCGCTGTTTTCTCCTCATGCCGCAGTTTGGCTTTCGCTCATGATTGCGATTTCGTGCTTCAGCGCGGCTGCAACATGCACGCTCTCGGGCGCGCGCGTCTATCTCGCCATGGCGCAGGACGGCGTGTTCTTCGAACGAATGTCAGTCATCCATCCCAAATGGCGCACGCCCGCCTTCAGTCTGATCGGACAAGGCATCTGGGCCGCGCTTCTCACCGTCAGCGGCCGATACGATCAGCTTTACACCTATGTCATCTATGGCATGGTGTTGTCTTATACGTTGACCGTGATCGGAATGTTTCTGCTGCGCTGGAAGCGTCCCGACATTCCGCGTCCCTACCGCTGCGCAGGATATCCGTGGCTTCCCGCGATCTATGTGCTCGTCGGCGCAGCCTGGACGTTGAACACGATCGTCACGCGCCCCGCTGAGGCATTCTGGGGTACCGCGATCGTGTTGGTCGGAGTTCCGGGATACTTGTACTGGAAACGTAGCAGCCGGAAAGCGGCGCCCACGCATTAAGACATCACCTAGCTTCGAAAATTCGTTCTGATGCCCTTAGCCGAAGTCTTTCATGACGCGGGTAACTTTATTTGCATCCCCCTCTTGCAGTACCTTGGTGTAGTGACTACCGGTTCGTTGTGGGCGCCTGTGCGCCTTTTCTCTGGAGAATACATGAGTCGTTCCGTTGCCCTCCGCTTGTTGCTCGTCGGGTTCCTCATCCCTGTTTTGTTCACAAGCTGCAATCGCGATCCCAATGTGCGCAAGCAGAAGTTTCTGGAAAGTGGCAACCGCTACCGCGACCAGGGCAAGATCCGGGAAGCGGCCATTCAGTATGCTAATGCGCTGCAACTCGATCCCCGCTTCGGGGAAGCGCACTACCAGTTGGGCGAGGCTTACCTGAAGCTGAAGGACTACAACCGCGCCTACGCCGAACTCTCCCGCACCGTCGACTTGACGCCCGACAACTATCCTGCGCAAGTTGATCTGGCGGACCTGCTGATCTCATCGCGTAATCGGGACGGCTCCCTGAACCAGGATCACCTGAAGCAGGCCCGGACCCACTTGGACTTTTTGCGTGAGAAGCAGCCCGACAATCCTGACACGCACCTGGCCTGGGCCAATTATTATGCCGCTCTGGGGAATGTGGGGTCTGCGATACAGGAGACCCAGAAAGCTATCGCCGCCGATCCCGGCCGACATGATTCCTATTTGAGCCTGGCTTTCTTTCAACTCCGCGCCAACCAGCCCGATCAAGCCGAAGTTAGCTTCAAGAAGGCGGCAGCGCTGGGCCCAAAGGTCATGAGCGCTCAACTCGCCCTTGGAGTTTTTTACCAGTCGCTGAACCGCCTGCCGGAAGCGGAGCAGCAATTCAAGCATGCCATGGAGGTCGATCCCAAGGATCCGGAACCGCGCGCCGCCTACGTTCGCCTGCTAATGGCCGAAAACAAGAAGGCCGAAGCGGAAGACTTTCTCAAGAAAACCAAGAACGACTTCCCCGACAATTCCGAAGGTTACCGCATGCTGGGCGATTTCTATTTCGCCAACGGCGATCTTGACCGGGCCACGGCCGAATACGGTTCTCTGAACCACGATCATCCCAGGGATCTTCAGGTCAAGAAAAACTACGTGCAGCTTCTGATCTTGAAGAACCGTCTCGACGAAGCCAGCAAGTTGAACGACGAAATCCTGAAGGTAAATCCGCGTGAGGCAGATGCGCTCGTCTATCGTGGCGAGATGCAGCTTCAAAAAGGCGATACAGCCGGCGCGGTCGATTCCTTGCAGAAAGTGATCAAGGATGATGCCGCGAACGCCGTCGCCCACTATCGCCTCGGCCTTGCCTTTGAGGCGCAGCACAATGACGCCAAGGCGGAATCGGAATTGCACGCGGCGGTGGACATACGTCCCGATCTCACCGACGCACAGCGAGCTTTGGTTAATCTTGAAGTGCGCCGGCGCGACTTCGGCGCGCTCGCACAAACGGCGGAACAAATCATCCGCTACGCGCCCAATGCTCCCGATGGCTATCTTACGCGCGCGCTGGCAGAGATGAACCGGCAGAAATATTCCGAGGCCGAGCAGGACATGCACAAAGCGGCCGAGTTCGCTCCGGGAAATCCGGCACCCTACGTGCAGATGGGCAACCTTTATCAACTTCAAAAACAATACGCAACAGCCATCAAGTCTTATGAGCAGGCACTCTTTCGGGATCCCGCATCGACCGCTGGGCTTCAGGGAGTAATGAATTCGTATCTCGCTCAAAAGCAGTTGGATCTGGCCATTAACGCAGCCAGGGCGCAGATCGAGAAATCGCCCAACAGCAGTGGATTCTATGACCTGTTAGGCACCGCGCTATTCGACAAAAAGGATTTTAACGGCGCCGATGCCGCCTTTCGGAAAGCAGTGCAGCTCGACAGTAGTAATTCTGACGCGCTCATGAAGCTGGCGCAGACGCAAGCCGCAGAGGGTTCCGCCAGCCAGGCTCTGGCGACTTATCAGCAGTCGATCAAGGATCATCCCAAAGAAATCTCGTTCTACATTCTTGCGGGAATGATGTACGAATCGCAGAGCAATTGGGATCAGGCCAAAACCATGTACCAGCAGGCGCTGAACCTGCAGCCGGATAATGCGCTGGCCTCAAACAACCTCGCCTACTTGATGCTGCAGCAGGGCGGCAATGTGGACGTGGCCCTCGCCATGGCCCAAACTGCGCGCCGCGGCATGCCCGACTCCCCGAACGCGGCCGACACCTTGGGCTGGGCGTATTTCCAGAAGGGCGTCTATCAATCGGCAATCGATATGTTCCAGGAATCGCTGCGACTGAACGAGAAAAACGGCGGCGCCGACGATCCGACGGTGCACTACCACCTGGGACTCGCCTATCAGAAAGCGAACCAACCAGCACAGGCCCGCCAGCAACTGGAGCGGGCTTTGAAGATCAGCCCCAATAATAGCGACGCAAGAAAGGCGCTGTCGGAACTGCGGGGGTAGGTGCGGGCGGAGTGCCGATAAGCCGCTGCCAGATCGCGATGAACACTGAATTCGTGCGGAAACCCTTGCCTGGGAAAAAGATTTTCAAATTCATTTCTTCGGCGGGTCGCCCACCTTTGATTCCGGACATCTCCACTACAGAGGGTGCCCCATCCTTGCGTCCTTTGCAAGGGTGGGTGTCGCGAATCTATTCGGCGGGGAAGGTACCAGCAGACTTCAAAGATAGGCCGACACAGAGTTTGCGAAAGTTGCACTCTGGTTACTTGCCGCGATCCGGCGTCCGCGATGCAATAGAGCCTACGGAGCAAATATGGGACGCGCTTTGGGATTTATTGGCACCCTGGCCACGCTGGCGGTCGGCATGTACTTCTATTCCCTGCAAGTCAAAACCCTGCAGCCGTCAAGCGGCACTACTCCTAACAATGAAGCCGCGGTTATCACGGGCGTGAAAACTGATCTTATCGGCATCGCAAATGCCGAGCGAGGATACCTGGCCAGCGAAGGGAAGTACGCTTCGCTCGATGAATTGATTTCGGGAAACTACATCGCGATCAAGGGTGAGCGCGCCCCGTATATTTACGATCTTCAAATCACTTCCGGCGGCTTCAGCGCCACAGCGACTCGCACCACGAAAGGCACTCCGGCGCAGCTTTGGATTACCGAAAGCATGGAAATTCAATCGTCGGACTGAAAGCAGCATCACCACTCAAATAACGAGAGAGGCAGAGAAGGCTGAACTACTCGAATGTTACCGGTTCGTGAGCGATCAGTCGGCGGCGAGAGTACGGGTCACATCATCTTCCGCTTGAGGACGTCGCGGGCCGCGATTGGAAGGCAATCCGGCGTCGCGGATTTTGTAGAGCAGGGCGCGGTAGCTGATGTTCAGGGCGCGGGCGGCTTGTTTGCGGTTCCAATGGTGGTGCTGCAGAACTTTTAAGATGATCTTGCGTTCGAGCTCACGCACGGCCTGGCGCGTAATTTTTTTCAGCGAGATGGGTCCGTCGACAGAGATATCGGCGCTGAAGAAGTCTGGTGATTGTGGACGCAGGTCGCCGGAGATGGATTCTTCCGTCCCCAGGATCACGTAGCGCTTCATCAGATTTTCCAACTCGCGGACGTTGCCCGGCCAGTGGTATTTCTTCAACGCGTTCATCAATTCCGCGGAGGGCGGCGTCGCGCGTGAGTTGAATTTCCGGTTGTAGTATTCAATGAAGTAGCTGACTAATTGCGGAATGTCCGCGGCGCGCTCGCGCAATGCCGGCATATGAAGATTCACGACATTGATACGGTAAAACAAGTCGGCGCGGAAAGTGCCATTGACGATCTCTTCTTCCAGTTTCCGATTCGTGGCGCAGACCACGCGGACTTCGACTTTCTTGTCTTCTTGCGCTCCAATGCGGCAAAACTGGCCGTCCTGAAGAAGTTGCAGCAGCTTCGACTGCAGGGCCATGTCAAGTTCGGAAATTTCGTCAAGGAATAATGTGCCGCGGTGCGCCATCTCGACGCGGCCGGGCTTCGTGCCGTAGGCGCCGGTGAAGGCTCCTTTTTCGTAGCCGAACAGCTCGCTCTCGAGCAGCGTGCCGGGAATTGCCGGACAGTTCACTTTCACCCACGGACCCGTCTTCCACGGCGAAGCGCTGTGGATCATTCGCGCGATGATGTCTTTGCCGGTGCCGCTCTCGCCGTTGATCAGGACAGGGACGTTGGCGGCGGCGATTTTGGCGAGCCGTTCGCGAAGAGCGCGCATGGCCTCACTAGCCCCGAAAACGACAGAGTCGGGTGGCATCTCGCCGAGCGGCTGGATCAGCGAACTGACGGTATTTGAGGTGCTCATAATGGTCCCTGCGTCCGTGCTGCGGGGGTTATGGTCTGATGTGCATCCGGAGAACCAAACGCAGGGGGACAGACACTTATGTGACGAGGCTAACCTATCTACTTGAAGAAAAGCAACTTACTAAAGATTCAGAGGGATTACGTCTGGTGGTCCATGCGCTTCCATAGCAGAGGATACCGTGCTGAAAGGGTAGGAAAAGATTTTCACACGGTAGAAGTGAGTTTCCGTCGCCGTGGCTTGACGGAAAAGTGCGAACTGACGAGCGGCCGGGAGAACCTTAGAGCAACCAGGTTGTAGCCCTCGGCGTGCTGCATCCGCAATACCCTTGCTCGAAGGTTTCGGGCGGCTGGAGGCAAGGCGGCCAATGCGGCTAGAGGGGCACTGGGGATTTCGAGCGAAACCTGCGCGGAGTACGGAATTGAATGGCGAACCGCTATCAGCATTCCACCGGCAGAAACGTTCAGCGCAGTGGCGAATTCCAGAAATTCTTTATCTCCCTCATCGGCTCGACTTCTTACAAAAATCGGGATGGCCAGAGGCAGCCGCGGCCATCGCCGCCGCTCGCCCGGTGGAGTCTTACCGTTTACCGACCCATCCTTCCTCAACCCACACCTTTCCTTCCCGATTACCCAACATTTCAAGCATCTTAGGGGCCAAAAGACTTACGTTCCCGGCAAACACACAAAGGAACCGGGAAGAAAGACCTACACGGAACTAACAACTCTGGGAGTTAGGTGTCGTAAAGCCGCTGAAGCCGTGGCTGTCCCTGCCTCGGCAGAGCAGTGCTCTTCCATTGTGCCGGTGCTTTGCCCGCTTTTTCGGCTCAGCGAAGAGTGCAAGCTTTTGCCACACTTGGGTAATCAGCTTGCATTTTTCGTTGACAAGGAAAAGTAACGCATCATACGATGCTGTTAAAGCATTCTTCCTTAACCAGTGGAGTGCATTCCCCCCTTGAGTTAGAGCGCCGCTTCCCATATGCCCACCGTTCCAAAGAATGCGTGCGTTTCCGAGCCCGGGGAAGAAAAGACGGGAGCAGCGCTGCTTGCGCCATCGAGCGAAGGAATCCCAGCCGCGGCCGAGTTGCCTCAAGCCTATGCTGAGTTACAGGAGCGATTCCAGAGGACCACGAACGCTCTGGGTTCCGCCGCCCACGATTTGAAAACGCCGCTGGCGATTCTAAACGGCTACGTCGAACTGCTGCAGAGCGAAAAGCTGGGAGCGTTGAATGCACGCCAGCGCGAAGTATTGAGCGACATGCAATCGAGCGGGAAACGGTTGCAGCAGTTCATCCAGGATTTCCTGACTTACAGCGCCCTGGAAACCGGCGGTCTGATGATGCGCTTCGAGCAAGGCAACATCAATGATTGCCTCTCCGAGGTCTGTCGCCTTTGGTCAACCCGCTTTCAGGAAAAAGGACTGGCTCTGTACTTTTTAGCGAATGACAAGCTGCCAATGTTTCCGTTTGATTCTCCCAAGCTGGAGCGTGTGATCTCCAACTTGCTGGAGAACTCTTTTAAGTTTGTTCCGCAGGGCGGAACGGTATGGTTGCATGCCGAGCCCTACATGTGGGAGCGCCGCGCCACCTCGCAACCGGCATCGGTGGGCGAGAGGCGTCGACAGGATAATTCGCAACCGAACTCAGTGAAAGTCAGCGTGTCGGATACGGGTCCGGGAATTCCGGCTGAGTTTCACCAGGAAGTCTTCGATGATTTCTTTCGCCTGCCAGGCAACGAGAATAAGGAAGGTATGGGGCTGGGTCTGGCGATTGTGCGCCGGTTGATGCAGGGCATGGGCGGAAAAGTGTGGGTAGAGAGCGACCCCGGCGCGGGCTGTAAATTTTCGTTCCTCATTCCGTTCAAACCCTCCTCAACTTCTGCAGGCAGAGGAAAGAATCGATGAGCGAGACGGCGAAGATTCTTCTGGTGGACGACGAACCGGCGATGCTCCGGTATATCCGCACGCTACTGGAGGTCGACGACTATAAAGTGGAGACGGCCTCGACGGGTGAAGAAGCGCTGCAGCGCGTGGACAAAGGCATGGAGCCGGATCTCGTGCTGCTCGATGTGCTGATGCCGGGAATTGACGGGCTGGAAACGCTGGAACAACTTCGCCAAAAACGGCCCGGAGTTAAGGTCGTGATGCTTTCTTGCGTCAACGACACAAAAAAAGTCGTGCAGGCCATGCGCCTCGGAGCTCACGATTACCTGACCAAACCCTTTCAGAAAGCGGAACTGGATGCGGTCATCGACCAATGTCTAAACCAGGGCAAAGCGGCAGGGGGCGGCGAGGTCGAGGAAGTGGCGGATGACATATTTTTCATCGCGGCCAGCCCGGCAATGCGGAAGATCCGCTCGCAAGCTGCGTTAGTTGCAAATGTGGATATACCGGTCTTGTTACTGGGTGAGAGCGGAACCGGAAAAGAAGTGCTGGCTCGGCTGATTCACAAGCTGTCGCCGCGCGCGCATCGTACATTCCTGAAGGTAAATTGCGCGGCCGTCCCTGCCGACCTGCTGGAAAGCGAACTATTCGGTTATGAGCCGGGCGCATTTACCGGAGCCACGCATGCGAAGCCTGGAAAGTTCGAACTGTGCAACAAAGGCACAATCCTGCTCGACGAAATCGGAGAGATGCCGCCCGCGCTGCAGGCCAAGCTGCTCCACGTTCTACAAGATCAGCATTTCTCGCGGCTGGGAAGCCGCAGCGTCATCAAGGTGGACGTTCGCATCCTGGCAGCCACGAACATCGATATCCCCCAGGCTCTCGCTACCAAGCGCCTGCGCGAGGATCTTTACTACCGCCTTAATGCATTCACGTTGCAACTGCCGCCACTGCGCGAGCGGAAAGAAGAGATTCCGGTCCTGCTGAAGCATTTCATGACGCGCATGGCCGAGCGCTACGCCCGGCCACAGCTTCCGCTTTCTCCTCAACTGCTCGAGGCCTGCCAGGCACATAATTGGCCGGGCAACTTGCGCGAGTTGAATAATTTTCTGAAGCGCTATCTGATCCTTGGAGACGAGCATTTGGCCGCTGCTGAGTTGCAGCCCCGCAACGATGGCAACGGCGGCATTGGTGCACGCACCGATTCTGGAACCAAAGCCGGAGAAGCAGCGGGCGGATTGAAATCACTGGCGCGCTCGGCGAAAGATGAAGCCGAAGGAGAAGCCATCCGGCAAGCGCTCGAACAGACCAACTGGAATCGCAAACAGGCGGCTGCCATTCTGCAGATCAGCTACAAAGCCCTGCTCTACAAGATTCGGCAATATGGAATCGCCGAAGCCAAAAGCCATCACAAACTCTCCGCCGGCGCATAAAGCAAATCCACCCGACGGCGTTACACTTCAACGATTGAGCGCGAACCGGTGCGCCTTTTACGGCGTCACGGTCAAGCTGAAATTCGCAGCTGGAGCCGTGAGCGATCCCGATGTCGCCGTAACTTGTAGAGGATACGTCCCTGAAGGCGTACCAGCCACGGTAGGCTGCGTCTTGGCGCTGTGACATGCCGGCAGTAGTAGAACCAGGGCGAAGAATGCTGTCAGACCAAGCAGGCCCAGCAGCGAAGCGCGGCGGCGCTTGCTGCGAGTTCCCAATCCTAACCAAGCCATCCCTGGAATCATCAGCCAGAACGCATAAACCGGCCCACGCCATGGCGCTGCGGCCGTGGGCGTCGGCTGCGCGGTTGTCGTGAGATTGAGGACCGTCGAAGCGCTGCCCGCGCCGCCATTTAATGTGATGGTGGACGTCGTGAAGTTGCAAGTCGCTCCGGTGGGGAGCGCACTGCAAGTAAGAGAGACGTTCGCCTCAAAGACTCCCTGGGTAGGAGAGACCACCACGGTGTATTGCGCTGACTGACCGGCCGCAACCGTCTGGGCAGCGGGCGCAATCGAGACCGCAAAGCCAGTGGCCGTAAACGAGGCGGAAGCTTGGCTGTGGGTGGTATCTGTGTCGTTGAGGCTGGTTACCGCGGCAATCGCCTCGTAAGTCCCCGGGGTAGTCGGCGTCACCGTGAAAACAATCGATGATGTGGAACCCGCTTGTAAAGTTGGGACCTGGCAGATCACCGTGGTGCCACTCTGTGTGCTGCAGGTTCCCGACCCCGCGCTGGCGCTGTTGAAACTAACTCCGGTTGGAACCGTTCCGGTCACGACGACGCCAGTGGCTACGTCCGGTCCGTTGTTGGAGAGGGTATAGGTTATGGTCACGGGGTTGCCGGCGCTCACGGTTGTTTCAGTCGTAGCGCCGGATCCAGCCGAAGAAATGACTGGTGCGATGCAGGTAATGCACAAATCAGCGGCGGTCCCGATTTTGACGAGGAACGCGTCTTTCGTCCCATTCAGGGTTGATCCTCCGGCTCCGGTCGGTGGGGTTCCGATCAACGGATCGAAAACCTCCAAATTGGTCGAGGTCGTATCGCCTGCAATATAAGTATTCAGATTGGTATCGATCGCAATGCTGGTCCCCCGGTCGGTGCCGTTGCCGCCGAAATAGGTGGAAGACGAGCCAACCTGGTTGTTGCTCGTAACCAAGGAGGTATCAATATGGGAAAAGAAGGCGTTCTGAGCGCCGTTCAGCACGCTCTGGATCGCTCCCGTGGTGACGGGAAAGTTTGTGGAAGTGGTATACCCAGTGACCAGTGCATCGCTGGCCGTGTCAACGGCGATCGCAGTACCAGTCTCGTTCCCTGATCCTCCCAGGTACGAAAAATAAGTGGGGCTCACAAAATTTGGAGTTCCGGTTGTGCTCAGCGCAGGGTTGCTGAATCGCGCCACATAGGCGTCGAATGCCGGCGTGGCTGGCGCAGCCGGACATGGCAGGGTATTGGGCGGAGGAGTGTTCAGGCATTCCTGAAAAGCTTGAGTGCCGGTAGGCAAAAAGAAAGTCGAGGAGTTCGTCGATCCAGTCAGATAAATGTTGGCTGCGCCGGAATCAATAGTAATCGAAGTACTTGTATCCGAATTTGTCCCGCCAAAATAGGTTGAGAAAAGCAGCTGCGAACCAGCTTGCGCCACAGGATTTATTTTGGCGACGAACGCATCCGTCGGAAACGGCGTCGCTGGCGCAGTGCAGGGGTTCAAAGTGGGGGGGGTGATGGTCGGCGGAACCGTGTCCAGGCACGGCTGGTATGCGTTCAGAATGGGAAAGTCTCCTGACGGATTTTCCCCGTACAGTCCCGAGCCGCTGTTGAAGAAATTCGTAGTACCGCTGAAGTAGGCGTTTCCGGATAAGTCCACCACAACGCCACCACCCACGGCAACCGGATTGGCTGGAGTGCTGCCGCCGAAGTATGTGGAATAAGCGATCCCGCCAATGCCGGGAATCCTTGTATTTACTTTCGTAAGGAAGAACTGGATGCTGGAAAGCGACGTGCTTTGAAACGGAATCGGTAACTGAGTGGCTGGAAACGCCAAGCCATTGCCGGCCACGTTGTTCGAAGTCGTGGTCCCAGTGATGAATGCATCTTGTTGGGTATCGATTGCCATCCCGCTAGCCACGTCATCGCCATTGCCCGAGAGATATGAGGAATAAGTCAGCGTCGAGCCCGCGGGGTTAAGCACGCTCACGAATATTGAACAAGTGGTCGAGGTGCACGGCAGCACCTTCGTCGCCGGGACTGTCTGATATGCCAGACTGGTGGTTGGAAAGTTGGTCGAAGTTGTGTTGCCTACAACGTAAGCGTTGCTGCTTCCATCCACCGCGAGGCCCACGCTGGTGTCGCTGCCGTTGCCACCGAGGAAGGTGATGTAACTGATGGCCGGCGGTTGCGACGGCGTAATCTTCGCGACGAAGATGTTGGGATTGGCGGTAAGTTCTGTTGGTACCGTTCCATTCAGCGGGAAACTGCTGGGGGGCGACGTAGTGGAGCCAGCGAGATAAATGAAGCCGTCGCTATTGACCGCAACCGATGGCGATGTCGTCGTGGCACTGCCGCCGAAATACGTAGAAAACTCGAGCACCGGATCGATGACCAGCTCGCGGCTGCGGTCATAAGGCCCGATCTCGAAGCCAACGCGGTTGGCTGCGCGCAAAACGAAGCGTCCTTCAACTGCACTACGGCGATCTCCAGTGCCCTGGTAAATCTGGGGAGGTTGCAAGCGCACGACCTCTTTACTTTTACCTAAGACAAGCAGATCGCTGCCTCTCAGTTCTAGCTTCGTTGCGCCGTCAAACTGGAGTTCAGCTCGCGACGGATCGGAGCCAGGGGCAACGCTGAAGTCATACTCCAGGTGGCCTTGATTTCCGTAAAAGACCAGATCGATTCCGGGATAGACACTTTCGTAGCGAACACCGGCAAACTGCGGAACGTCGCTTAGCCATTTACGCGGGTCATTGCCAATAAAATAATTGCTCTTCCCGGCCAGGCGATTCGTTCCGGAGGTGAGTGCTTTCGGGTTGGCGCCCACCAGCTTCATGCGAACGAATTGTTCGCCCGAATCGGTTCGCGATCTGGGAGCAGTCCGCAGAGCCAGCACCGCGCCGGTCTCATCAAGCAGGAGACTGTAGCCCGCACCGCGTGCCAGAAACTTCACGCCGGAGTCGGCCTGGCCATGATTGGGCTCGAAAATGAGAGGAAGCTGCCCGAGAAGGGCTTTCGCATCCGGCTTCGGATGAGCGGAAGCATTGGGCAAGGTCGGGAACGGAGAGACGGGCGCCTGGACGCTGGTTGTCTGGAAGTGCTGAGGGAGACTCAATCCAAGCAGCACAGAACCTGCCGTGAGCAGTAAAACAAGCGCGCCAACCGCCTTGAACCGTAGTCGGCGACTATCCGAATCTGTGCTTTTTCCCAGAGTTTCTCCCAAACTTCCTCCCGACCAACGGCCATCTCCCATTATGCTTTTCCTCCGGTTCACACCGATCATTTGGAGAGAGTAGAAACGGCGCGCGAGCCAGTATTTACCCGGCGCCGGACGAAACCGCCCGCTGCTGACGAGTCACTTTGAACTAGCGGAAAATAAACAACTACTTAATCATCTGACGGATAGCCAAGTCAAGCGACGCCCCCGCCCGATAGTGGTGCAGTTTGATGAGGAAGCGAGCCAGACGCGCGATTTTCGCGTCGCAAGAAGCGCGACGCTTCGCGCGGCTCGCCCAGATTCCTCACTGCGCAAAGAGCGCTTGTTCGGAATGACAACCAAACGGTACCACTATCCCCCGCTCCTGAGCCCCCTTCAAGATTTGTCAGACGCGATTTGTCAGATGCGTTGGGTGATGGGGAAAGATGCCGGAGCGTAGCACGAAAGTGGAATGAAGAGAATTGCAAATTCCGGTCTCGTGCACAAGGAGAACCGATTTCTCGCGGTGCCGATGCTCTGAAAATATTTACCGAATAAGTTCGGGAGTCTTTTTGCTCTTGCAAACCGCTGGTAATTCTATACATTGGGGATAGTCAACGGTCTGCCGGGGCGGCGGGACCTTGGTACCTCCCAACCTGCGGTTTATCCGTACAGCCCTGTTTTGGTCTTCGTTTAAGAAGAATGCTTTCGGAAACTACAGGACGGATGCAATCGAATGCTCAGGAACGGCGCTCCATGAGGCGCTTTGATATGCGCCTGCCAGCTGTGGTTCGTCTGGATCAGGACAACGAGCTACAAACCGAAACTCAGAATGTGAGCGCGCGTGGAGTTTTTTTTTACCTAGACCGGCCGCTTCCGGCGGGAACTCCTTGCGAAGTTACTCTGACCTTCCCACCCCATATTACGCTGACCGATGCGGTTCGAGTGCGCTTTACCGCGCGCGTGATCCGCGTGGAATCGCCGCTGCCCTCGGCGCGAGTCGGAACCGCTGCCATGATCGAAGACTACGAATTTGTCCGCTCCCCTGGCAGCACAGATTTCCTTAGCGCCCTGCAGCGGGAGATGAAAGCGCCGAACTAAAATCGGGCATCCGGAGCTCGGCATCTGGTCATCGGCCTTCACGTTGCCTATCAGACGTCGCTCGTCCTTCCTAAATCTTTCAACTCTCGCTTCAACCGGCGATAGCGGAAAAAAAGACTCGTCAGATATGTCCCGTGAATGAGCGCGGTCGCGATCAATGCCGCATAGAGAAATGGTACAGATTTCATTGCAGACTACCTCGCTGGGCGGGTTTAGCCTCGACTTCAGACTTGGGAACTACATCCAGCAATGACTCCAGAGCGTGAGCCTCCTCGACTTCGCGGTGCATCAACTCCACTCGATAGCGGGCCCAGCAAACCAGCGCTCCGAGGCAAGAAAAAGCCCACAGATTAATCAAGAAAGCATGCAGCATGCGGGGGTCGAGCGAGCCGCCTCCTCCAATGACCGGCTGAGGATGCTGGGTGCGAAAGAACCAGATCGAAAAATAGACGAGAGGTACGTCGAGAGCTCCGAAGATGGCGAGCACAGCTGCCAGCACCGGGGTTTGCGCATTGTTGGTAAGGCGGCGCAGCATTAAATAACTCACGTAAATCAGCCAAAGGACAAGCGTGCTGGTCAGGCGCAAATCCCACGTCCACCAGATTCCCCACACTGGGCGCGCCCACAAGGGGCCCGTAACCAGGACAACCGTGCAAAATACGACTCCCACCTCCGCGGAAGCAACCGCTAGCGCATCTGCCTTGAGATTCCGTCGAATAAGGTAAGCCACCGACGCAATCAAATTCACGAAAAACAGGCAGAAGGCCGTCCAGCCAGAAGGAGCGTGGAAATAAAAGATGCGCTGCACGTCGCCCATCGTACGTTCGGTGGGAGCGACGAAGAGTCCCAGATAAAATCCGTAAAGCACGAACGCTGTGGTCAAGACCGCGAGGATGGGGAATGCCCGTTTCATACTCTCTTAAATCCGCTTTTATTCCGCGTGCAGGATGGCTTCGAACAAAGCCAGACAAGCCGTAGTAAACACCACATCGTAGGTGAGAAGCAACAAGATCCAGAAGCGGGCAGAATTCTCGCCGGTAAGAATCGCCGTTGTCGCCTGAACCATTCCCATCAAAGCTGGTATCGATATCGGAAACAGCAAGAGCGGCAACATAATTTCGCGATTGCGCGTGCGCAATGACATCGCCGCAAAAAACGTACCATTCACTACCAAGGCCCAGGTTCCAAGAATCGCGAGGGGAATTAATTGCCAGGCTGGGCCGAGCGCGCGCAGGTTGTAGAAAACGATAAATAATGGAGTCATCAGAGCTTCCAATACGCTGACAAAAATAAAGTTGCCGAGAACCTTTGCCAGAAAAAGTCCGTTCGCCGGCGCCGGCGAGACACGGTAAGCATCGAGCACCTGATTTCGCAGCTCGCGCGCCCAAGTTTGGTTAAGAGCAACTATGGCAGCAAACAAGAACGCGACCCAGATCAATCCCCCGACGATATGCCGTGACTCTTCTGCCACTGGATCGAACGAAAAACTGAAGATCACCACCACCAGCAGTGAGAAAAATAACATCGAATTAAGGGCGTCCTTCGAGCGCCACTCCAGGCGAATGTCCTTGGTCAACGTCGCCAAAGTGATCGATTGAAAAGAACTCATCGCGTCCCAACCCGTGAAGGATTCGTAGGAACGGTAGCCGTACGGTCGACGATCTTCCCCGCCTGCATCCACACAAATTCGTCGGCTACGCCTGCCAGCAGTGCGGCCTGGTGCGTGACCACAAAAATGGTTTTGCCGGCGTCACGCATTCCCTTGAGCAACCCGACCATCTCTCCTGCCGAGTGCACATCGACGTTGGAAAATGGTTCATCCAACAACAGAATCGGGGGATCGTGCAGGATCGCTCGCGCCAACGACATCCGCTGCCGCATGCCCTGGGAGTACTGGCCGACTGGCCGCGCCAGAGCGGGATCGAGTCCCACCGATCGAATCACCTGTTCACAGCGGCCGTCGCCAGCAATGTCGTAAAGGCGCGCGAAGTAGCGGAGATTCTCGAGTCCGCTCATCTCGTCATAGAGCAGCGACGGATGGGCCATGTAGCCGATCTCGCGACAAGCCTCATGTGGACTCTTACCGCGAATCCAAATCGTGCCGCGGGTGGGATGCGCCAACCCCGCCAGCGCCCGCAGCAGAGTGGTCTTCCCCGCTCCGTTGTCGCCGAGGATGACGTGAAACTTGCCAGCATCAAAGTCCGCGTCCACACCGCGCAAGGCGGCGAAACGGCCGAACTGCTTGACTAAGCCGTTGACGACAACAACGCGCGCACTGTCAGAACTTTTGACGTCGGTCACGGGCGAGAGAGATTTGCAGCGTGGTCGATAGAGCTGCGATAGCGAATCTATGCATTTTCGCGAAATTTTGCAAAGCGCAGTCCGCAATATTCGCCTCGGCCCAGGATGCTGCGATCAAACCCTCGAAGAAAAAACGCTGGAGGTGCAGAACGTCAAATTCCCGCTTGACATTGAAGACGTCTCATAACACAATACATAGCTACACAATGTATTCGGCAATAAACAGTAACGGAGAGCGCGGGCAACATTGGGAGGCACAACTGCGCAAAGGATGTCTAGAGATGGCAATCCTTTCCAGCCTGTGGCAGTCCCGTCTTTACGGCCTTGAAATCTTGCGCTCCCTCTTGGAACGGTCGCAACTCGAGGTCGCCGAAGGCACGTTGTATCCGATCCTGTCTCGGCTTAAGAGCGAGGGGTTGCTGCAATCCGAATGGGTCGAAGCCGAAGCGGGACATCCGCGAAAATACTATTGGTTGACCGCAGCGGGACGGCGTCGTGCGCGGGAGATGGCCGAGACGTGGAACAAGTTTGCGGCCAGTCTCGCTGCCCTCGTGGAACCGGTCCTGGGAGGAAAACAGCGATGAGCACCTCAGCACAAACCGCCGACAACGGAATCGAAACTTATCTGGCTCGGCTGGATGCCGCCCTTGCCGGAGTTGCTCTGCCGGAAAAAGACGAGATTCTCCGCGAAATCCGCGCCCACGTTCTCGATTCAGTTGCGGATTCCACCGACCGCGACGCCGCCGTCGACCGCGTACTCCGATTGCTGGGCGCGCCAGAACAGTTGGCAGAACGCTATGGCACGGAATGCCAACTCACGCGTGCGAGCGGTAGTTTCTCCCCGTGGTTGTTGCTGCGTACGAGTTGGCGCTGGGCCAGGTTGGGCATGATCGGAACGATCGCTTTTGTGCTGGGACTTCTGGGCTACAGCTTGGCCTTGGGGCTTACCATTACCCTGCTCCTCAAGCCTGTTATGCCCTCGAGAGTTGGACTGTGGTTGGGCTCGGGGAATCTATTCTTGGGCGTCCCTGCGAATCGCGCGGGGATGCACGAAGTGCTCGGGCAGTGGTTCGTGCCGGTCGTCGCTCTCGTTGCCTTTGCCACCGCGATAGGCACCACGAGCGCTCTGCGTTGGCTCATGCGCAAACGCCCTAGGAATCCGGCGTACCAGGTGTCCCAGACGACCGTCTAGTTCACTCCGCTAGTTCACGGTGGGGGTAGAGTTGTGTTGCACCTACGTCACGTTCTTAGCAGGAGCGGCCTGCATCTGATTGCCGGGCTGTTGCGGCGCATACTTGGAAGCACACTTTGCCTGCAATGCCTTGGCGTGGAAAACGCCGTCGTGCCCAAAGCTGCCGTCAGCGAGTGCTTGAGAGTCATCCTTGAAAGTGTCGGGAGGGGCTTCGGTTCCAGTGTAGTCCACCGAGAGCAACTGGTCCTGCTCGACCAGAACAAACTGGACGTGCGTTCCGACGCGCTTAATCGACCCCGGTTGCACATTGCCTGCCACGCGCAAACGCTTGGTGTAGGCGCCGTTCCCCATCTTGTGCAGCTCGCTGATCGTGACGTAGTAGCTTTTGCTATCCTGCACGCCGGTGTAAGCCAGATATCCAAGCAGCAACAGAATGACGACTGTTGCCCCACCGAATTTAAGATAAGTCTTGGCTTGGCTCGACATAATCTACTCCAAGGGAATACGCGCTATATACAGACTCTACGCGTTGCTGTTGGCGGAATCAAGATTCAGGAGGTCAGCCCGAGGGCTGATCAGTCAAATTCGAAAGCCTGATCTGGCCGACGTATTCTTTACCGTTTTTGATCTGTCGTGCTGTACATGCGAACGCGTGCCGCGGGCACGCAGGTCGTTGAGCCGTCGCGGTGCGTAACATCCGAGTGAGGGCTGTCACGGACGACGAGATAGCTGCGGATCGCGTAGCAAGTTGCATCAAAGGGCGAGTGCCATTCGGTTGTAAATTTATTCAGCCCCACAGGAATTCGAGTCACATCTTTGGCCGAGGGATGAGCGTAATCATCGGCGTGATTGCCGCCCACAGCATTCGTCTCCAGGCCGCTTTGCGTCGTGAACCAAGCCTGGAGACTCGGATCGAGCTGGAACAAATCCGCTACCGGGTTACTCGAAGAGACATTCGAAGCGGTGGTTTGAGAAGAAGCGACACCGGAATTATCGTTCCCCTGCGACTGTGCACAGAGCTGCCCAGCGCACCATGCAACCAGCATCACGACGGCAAGAAGGCGAGCAAGCGGCATATAGGCCCTCCTCGATATGAGGCAATGATAGCACCATGCGCCCAACCGCAATGGAGGATTTTCCAGTCAAAAGCCGGCGTCCGATAGAATGGGAGCGGTTCCAGAAATTCTATGATTCATCCCTGGCACGACGTAACTCCGGGCGACAAACTGCCGCAGGAATTCGATTGCGTGATCGAAATTCCTTTCGGATCAAGTGTGAAGTACGAACTGGACAAAGCCAGCGGACTGATCAAGCTCGATCGCGTTCTCTATTCCGCGGTTTACTATCCCGCGAATTATGGCTTCATCCCGCAGACGCTGGCCGAGGATGACGATCCGCTCGACGTTCTTGTGCTCTGCCAGGAAACCGTGGTGCCGCTCACCATCATTCACGCCCGCACCATTGGTCTGATGAGCATGATCGATGCCGGCAAGCCGGATCACAAGGTCATTGCTATTGCCACCGAAGATCCCGAATTCAACTCCTACCACCAGGCTGCGGAAATACCGCCGCATCGCCTGCTCATGCTGCGGCGCTTCTTCCAGGATTACAAACAGCTCGAAGGCAAGGCGGTCGAGGTCGACGAAATACGTCCCCCCACGGAAGCATATCCCATCATCCTCGACGCCCTCCATCGTTACAGCGAACAACGCCGCAAAGGCTTTCAGCCGGCCAGGCATTGACGCGGACACTGAGGATAAACACGGCGTCCCTGGCCAAGTTGCGATAACCCGCAAGAGCTCCGGTAATCAACGTAAGTCCCTGTACCTCGGTAACTTCATTCGCCTCGAGGGCCCCAGATAGAATTCGACGAGTCCAAACTTATACTCCCGGGTTCGTTACAAGGGAGTTCATTGTGCCGAAAGGCCCTAGCTCATCAAAAAGCAAATCATGAAAGAGGAGACCATGAAAACCTTACGACATTGCGCCACAATTGCGTTTCTTATCGCCCTCTGCACCGCGTTAAGTTTCGCCGACGAACCGGGAAGGCATCCAGCTTATCTGCATGCACTCACCGACCTACGCCACGCGCGCGCTCATCTGGAGAACCCTGCCGCCACTCATCACATGGATAAAGAAGAAGAGCACGCCATTGAAGAGATTGACAAAGCCATCGACGAAATTAGGCGGGCTGCAATTGACGACGGCAAGAACCTGAACGATCATCCTCCGGTCGATATGAGAATGGACCGCGCCGGCCGCTTTCATCGCGCCCTGGAATTGCTGGACAAAGCCCACAATGACATCGCCCGGGAAGAAGACGATCCTTCCGTGCGCGGTCTGCGTAATCGCGCGATCCATCACATCGACGAAGCCCACCGCATCGTCGATCACCTGATCGTGCAGGCTGCCAACTACTAGAAGCTGCTTCGGTCGATTACAAGTCTCAGGGAAAGCCCGGCATTCTTGCCGGGCTTTTCCCTTTACTTCCGCACCCGGCTTTACGCTACATTCCTTTGAAAACAAAACTGATCTCCTTAGTTTCGTTTGCTCCGATCGTAACGGTCTGCGCCGATGTACCCAGCTTTTCGTGCCAGGCTTTAATCGTGTAGGTTCCCGGAGGCAGATTGCTCAGATCGAAGCTGCCATCCTTCCCGGTTACGGCGAAATACGGATGTTTGAAGACCGCGATGTACCCATGCATCCAGGGATGCACGTTGCACTTCACCGGAATGGCAATCTCCTCTCGTGCAAAGGCCTCGTCAACGCTCGATCCCGGCGGCTCGGCCTTGTTCCATTCGCGATTGTTCGCGGGAGTGGGATGAATGTTGTGCGAGGTTGGATCGTCGTTCACCATATGCAACGGCTGGTTCGCCCGCACCGCGAGAACGTGCGGCAAGTACATGCAACCTTTCTGCTCGACGACCGCGGGCTGCGTCGGAGTATCGAAGGTGCGATCGCCCAATCCCTCGGCGACGAAGACGACCACATCCTGAAGGTCACCCTTCGAATCCGTCACGACCTCTTGAGCAAACACTGGCGAGGGATGTTGCTTCGCACAGCTCGGATCAGCGGACATGCTGATCAGCTTCGGTTTCGGCGCCGTCCCTTCGAATTTCACGATGCCCTTCAGGCTGGCGGTCGTGCCCGTGTTGGGAGCAGGGCCGCCAGCCTTCACCGCGTAAGGGGCCGAGATGCACATCGGCAAAGTAAGAGCGAATATCGAAACCAAATTTCTCATTTTCATAAAAATGCACCTCAAATCAGTTCTCCTTTGAAAACAATGGCCACGCGTCATTGGTCGGTAAAGGCATGGTCAGTAAAGGCATCGTCGTATCCCCGGTGATATCCGGCGCTGAACATGGCGCGGTCCTGCTCCGTGTTCCAGCGGCCGATTGCGATACGCGGCGGCTGGCCGTCCGCGGCTGCGAGTTTGCCCAGATACAGTCCATCGCGAAATGCGCCGTCCGCGGCGTATCGTGCTTCCACGCTTGCGGTTGCGATCACTTTGCCGTTGCTGTTGGCGAGCATTGCCATGGTGCCGAAGCACGCGGCAAACGCGAATCCATACGCAGAAAGTTTGGTCATATTTCTCCTCCTCGTTTGCGTTGAACGAATCGTCCGCGCCTGAACAAGGCAGTCCCCCGGCCACGCCGTTGAAAGAGCGGCCCAGCGGCCCATCACCTATTCAGTTTGCAGTAGTGATTCGCTCGAGGTGAATCGAGAGTAAGGGAAGCGCAAATGGGGATTGTCACAGCTCCGTCACGCGTGAGTCATTTTGTCGTCATTAGTTTGTCAACGCCTTGCGATCGCGCTGCGCTTTCAAGAAAGAGTGGGAATGACGTAACTGCAAGAGAACTCCTGTCCTCGCAAAGGTCCTTTGCTTGACAGCAGCCCGCCCGCGGCGCATTCTCGACGAAAAGGTGCAAGCAGGGAGGGACTTATGACGAACGCACAGGCACACGCTCCAGCAGGCGGACATGACAGCGGCTGGCTGACGGCTGCCGCCTCGCTGGCGGTGGGCGCAGCGTTCTTCGCTCTATGGTTCTGGCTGCTGCCACAATGGCTGGGTTTCAGCGTAGATACGGCGGGTAGCGCGCTCTGGCGCTGGCTGGCAGCGATTCCATCAGTGCTGGGATTCTCGGTTGCGTTGCGCTGCATCTGGGATTTCGGATGGACGGGACGCGGTACGCCCGCGCCGATCGCTCCGCCGCAGCGGTTGGTGGTGGTCGGCTTCTACCGCTATGTACGCAATCCCATGTATGTCGGCTTTGCCGCAGGATGGATTGGATTGTGGATCATTTTCGGTCACGCGAACCCGACTTTGATCGCCTCCGTCGCAGCGGTCGCCCTCGGCATACATCTGTTTGTTATCTTCTATGAGGAACCCACGTTGCGCGGAAAGCTCGGGGAAGACTACGAAGAGTATCGCCGCAACGTACGTCGCTGGTGGCCGCGTCTCCGGCCGTGGGACAAGCCGGCGTAACGCCGCATCAACTTCAATTGCGCCCCGTTACCAAACGTGGCACGCGTTCTCTGCGACCATGGGCTGGCCGGCCTTGCATCCCCAAGCCTTCTGAAATTCCGGCATGTTCTGCACCACGCCATCCACGCGGTATTTGCCCGGAGAGTGAGGATTGGAGGTGACCTGCGAACGCAGGTATTCCGGACGCCGCTTCTCGCACCACACACGGCCAAATCCGAGGAAGAAGCGCTGTTCGGGCGTGTAGCCGTCGATCTTCTGTCCTTCCTTTCCAGTCTTGTCTTCAGCAATCATATGTTCGAGCGCCATCAGGGCAATGCGGGCGCCGCCATTATCTGCTGTGTTCTCGCCCAGCGTTAAACGTCCGTTCAGCTTCAAATCATCGACGGCGACAAAATTCGAATACTCGTCTGCCACACAACTGACGCGCTTTTCGAACTCCTTGCCATCCTGCTCGGTCCACCAGTCGCGCAGGTTGCCCTTCGCATCGTACTTGCGGCCTTGATCGTCAAAACCATGCGTGAGTTCGTGGCCAATGACCAGGCCGATGCCGCCGAAGTTCACCGCATCGTCCATGCTCTTATCGAAGAAAGGCGGCTGCAGAATGCCCGCAGGAAAAACAATCTCGTTGAACGGAGGGTTGTAGTAGGCGTTGACGGTAGGTGGTGTCATGCCCCATTCTTTGCGGTCGAGCGGCTTATCGATCTTGGCAATCTCGCGCTTCGCCTCGAACGCATTGGCGCGATCCACGTTCCCCAGCAGATCATCCCGTTTGATGGTGATGGAACTGTAGTCGCGATACAGATCGGGATAGCCGATCTTGTTGCGAATCGCCTCCAGTTTGACCTTGGCCTGTTTTTTGGTGTCGTCGCTCATCCAGGAGAGATTTTGAATGTCGCCGTCGAGCGATGCTTCCAGCGCGTCTACCATCTTAAGCATGCGTTGCTTGCCATCGGCGCCAAAGGTGAGCTCGACATAACGCTGCCCCAGCGCTTCGCCGAGAGAGTCGTCAACCAGCTTGACGCAGCGCTTCCATCGGTCCTCAATCTGTTTTTGACCGCCCAAAGCCTGGCGCATCTTGAAATCGGCTTCGACATAGGGTTGAGAGAGCCAGGGCGAGGCTGCGCGCAGAACATGCCAGCTCACATAAGTCTTGAGGGAGTCCAGCGATTCGGTTGCGAGCGTGTCGTTGACCTTCCGAAAAAAATCGGGGTTGCCAACATTCATCTGGGTGAACGACGGCGCACCCACCGCAACGAAATAACGATTCAGTTGGAAATTAGGAGCCAGCGCAATCGCCTCGTCGCGGGTCATTTTGTGGTCACGATTCCTGGGATCGCGCCGTGCAGTGCGGTCCATGGAAGCCTGAGCCAAGGCTGTCTCGATGCGCAACACGATTTTGCCGGCGTTCGCGGCCTGTTCGGGGGACTCTCCTGCCAGCGCAAACGTCTCGGTCACATATTCGACGAGGTGCTTGCGCATATCGACCATGCGGGCATCGTCTTTGATGTAGTAATCACGGTCGGGCAGGGACAGACCTCCCTGATCGATGTAGGCAATGACCATGTCGGAGTTGTGCAAGTCGGCGTTCGAATAGAAACTGAACAGCGACGGAGCCCCGATGAGATAGAGATGCGCCAGTTCGTCAAGCAACGCGCCCTTGTCTTGAACCGCGGCCACGCGATCAAGCTCCAATTTGAGCGGAGCGATGCCTTCTTGGTTCACCGTCTTTTCGTCCATGCATGAAGCGTACAGGTCACCGATCCGCTGATCGATGCCATCGCGGCTCGCGCCGCCAGCCGCGGCCTTTTCCAGGATGCCGCGTTCGATGCCGAGATTGCGCTCGTCGAGTTCGGCGAAACTCCCCCAGGACGATCGGTCGGCAGGAATCTCCGTTTTCTTCAGCCAGTTTCCGCAAGCGTACTGGTAGAAGTCCAGGCAGGGATCGACGCTCTTATCGATGTTGTCGATACTGAAGCCATCGTCGGACTTAGCCGTGGAAGGCGTTTGGGCGAAACCGCTAACGGCGAAAAAAATCACAACCAAGAAGAAACAGAACCTGCGCATAACTCGATCTCCTGGGCGCTCTCGCGAAGAATTCTATGCCGTTCGCGGTTCCGCGAACAAGGTATGTACTCGTCCAGTGGATTGTTGACACTTTCATTCCTTTCTTTGAGGTGAAGCC
>DAIUEW010000045.1:0-50593 GCA_036844925.1 Candidatus Sulfotelmatobacter sp. | reverse complement strand
AATATGGTTAATTTAGGACACCGCCTCGAACGTTAGAGGCACCACCAGCTCCCTGACAACGAAGAAAGATGCTAAGCAACTAATGGACGAAAGCCTCCATACGCAGATCGAGACCTACTTGACCCATCTCGACAGCCTGATTCTCCGCGGCCATCAGCTTCGCGATACCCTAGCCACTAATCCTTCCGATGCTTCGGCGATGGCAGCGGCCCGCTGCTGGCAGGAGGACTGCGGTGTCACCCTCAATCAACTGTCCGGAGGCAGCAAGGCCCATTGGCTGGCGCGGTCCTTCAGCCAAGCGTTCCTGATGCGCGCGCCGGATGGCAGCGCCGCGCAGGGAGCGGCGCCAGGGGAGATCGTGCAGCAACTGCTTGGAGTGCTGGGGCAAGCAGTGGCCTCGCTCTCCCGAACCGATCAGGGCGCAATAATTGCAGCATCGACGAAAGCGCCGGCTCCGCGCCGCTTTGAATTCGTTCACAACCCCGACATTCGTCCGCTCCTCGAGCAGGCCTACGCCGATAGCCGAAGCGCGCTCGACCAAGGCGATTATGATCTTGCGCTGGTGACTTCCTGCGGGATTCTGGAAGCGATCGTGACCGACGCGCTCGAACATAAGGGACTCACCGCGCTTATGCAGACGGGTGCCCCCGCGGAGAGGATTTCCGAGTGGTCGTTCGAAACGCGGCTCACCGTCGCAGAAAAAGCAGGACTGATTCGCAGCGGTTGTGCCCGCCTGCCAGCCGCGGCCCGGACATATCGCGATCGCATGAATGCAGAAGCCGACGCCGTGCCGCAGGGAGCGATTTCCGAAAGCGATGCGCGACGTACCCGCCAGGTACTGCATGTCATCATGAGGGACTTGGATCCGGGACGCTAAACGCTATGACGCGTATCTGCTTGTTTACCGATCCCCTAACTAAAACCCGATTCACTAGAAACCCCGTCATCCCGAGCGTAGCATTGCGATTGGCCGTATCTGCGCGATTAGTCTTCCAGGTCCTGTCGAAACACTGGCTGCGAGGGATCGACGGTGCCGTCAATGACTTCGACCAGCAGATTTCTGTAGGCGTCCGTAGCCTCCCCAAGAGACGCGTACCCGCGCTCCCGCTGCAGTGCTCCGCCGTCGGCGTAGACAAGCGTGAAATACCGGCCGGAGGAATATTGGATCTCGAGAAGCTTGTCGGGCATGTCGGGATCGCCCTGCTGGCCGAGCACGTCCATGAGCGCGACGGTCCATTTTCTGCCCTTGGGGTCGGTGACGACCTCGCGCTCGACGAATTGCCAATCGTCCATGCTCCAGAGCGGCATAACTATTCTAGCAGCTGCGCGAGCGATCTTCCGACTTGCCCGCCAGTAAAGGGTTTTGGGATCAGCAGGACTTTCTTGGCCTTGCGCGAACTGAGGCTGGCATCGGCTTCTTCGGGCGTGTCGCTGATGATCACGACTGGAAGCACCGCGTGATTCGGATGCTGCCGTATAGCGTCGAACAGCGCCTCACTCATTTCGTAACTGGAACAATCGAGCACCACCGCGTCAGCGTGATGCTCGATGACCAACTCGTTGACGCCGGAAGTATATCCCGACGCGAAGACCACATAGCCAAGGTCGCGCAGCGAGAATGTCAGCAGCTCGGCAATCTCGGGCGTGTCGTCGATCAGCAGAATGCGGCGCAATTTTTTGTCATCCTGAGCAAGCGTTCCTTGCGCAGCAAAGAGCCTGTCCCGAGCTTGCCGAGGGAATCTAGGCGAGCCGCGCGACCGTGCCGCGTTTTGCGTGGCGCATTAACTCGCGTTTGGCTAGCATTCCTACTTTTTCGCAGCTGGGCCGGTGCCCGGTAGCCGCGGCTTCTTGCCCTCCGAAGGTTCGAGGTCCATCACCCAGATTCGTCCGCCGGCGGTGTAGTAAGCCCGATGATCGTTTTCGATCATCGCGCCCCACGCCTCCAGGGTGCGCATGGCAAAGGTGACGCCCTCAAAATTATTGCGGGCGTGACTGAGCACCTCGTTGGTATGCCAGTTGTCGGTGAGGATCGCATCTCCCGGATGCACGCGCAACACAGTGTAGAAGCGGTCGAAGGCCGCCGCCTCGCGTACGTCGCGCGTGGCGCCGCGCTTCTTGCCTTCGGTGACGATGTAACTTTCCTGCCCCTCTGGTTCAACTTCGGGCTCGGACTCGACAGGGTGAAAGGGAGCACTCGTTTTTGTGTTCATACGGTCTCCGCCACTGCTGCGGCTTCAGAGGCAGCGGCCATGTTCACAAGATTTTTCGCGTCTGCGGCCTGGATTAGCGCTTCAGGCACCTGGACGCCCACCATCTTCCATTGCTGGTTGGCAAATTTCTGCAGGTTCGCAATGTGCTCGGCGTGAAGATGGCCGAAGCGTCCCTGCAATTTCAAGTATTCGGAAACCGGCCGCATGCTCGCCGGGCGAAAGCTGTAATCGAACTCGCGCTTCTCTGGGTTCCACTCCCACATCGGATAGAGTCCACACTCGACCACCAGGCGGCCGAGATCGATGGAGCGCGGTGTCTCGTAGACGAAGCCTTTTTGGCAGGGCGTGTAGACCATCAAATACGCGGCGCCTTTGTGATTCAGGCCCTTGCGAACCTTATTCATCAGGTCGATGGGATAACCCACGCTGGCAGTCGCCACATAGCAGTGAGGATGGCCCGCCGCCATCATGCGCGCGAGATCCTTGGGATACAGCTTCTTCCCCTCCGGAACTTCCGGTCCGGGAGGCGAGAACGTGGTCATGCCGCCGTAGGGTGTGCGAGACGACGCCTGAATGCCGGTGTTGGCATACTGCTCGTTGTCGTAGCAGATAATCAGACAGTCGTGATTGCGGTAGAGCGCGCCGGAGATCGAGGCGAGGCCGATGTCAGAGGCGCTGCCGTCGCCCGCTTCGCAAATAATATTTGGAAATTTTCCTTTCCACTTACCCTTGCGGATCATCGCTTCATAAGCGGCGGCGACGCCCGCGGTGAAGCTGCCTGCGCTGCCAATCTGCGTATGCGCCCACGGCACGTTGTAAGGCGTGCACAGATAAGAGCTGTTCGCGACGTACATGCAGCCGGTCGGCCCCACCAGGATGGTGTTGTCGCCCGCAGCCTTGCTCGTCATTCGATATTGAATCGAGGGACCGCAGCCGGCGCAAGTGCGGTGGCCGGGCACGAAGGGTTCGGACGAAGGAAGTTCGGGGTTGTAAAAACGCGCACCCTGATTCGGGCTGTTTAGAATCGGCAGCATCTGCCGTTGAACTTCAATGGTTGCCATGTCAATTCCTCCAAATATCAGAGCTGTCGTTGGGATCCTGATCCAAAATCTGATCAAAACTCCGCTTAGCAAAAAGTTATTCTTCGAATCCAACCCAGTGGGTGCGCTTTTCGATCTTGCCACGCCGCTGCGCCTCCAGCATTTTTTCCGTCATCCAATAAAATTCCTTGAGCACGATCGCTTCGCCGCCCATACCGGCCATGAATGAAAGCACCAAGGGACGCTTGTCGCTTTCATAAAGCGCGGCAGCGGCTTCTGCGTAGAGAGCGCCGCCGCTGCTTACGCCGCCGAGCCCCATGTTGGTTTCGATCACGCCGACCACTTTGAATTTGCTGAGCGATTCCCGCACCCGGTCGGTGGGATAAGGCCGGATAGTTCGCAGCCTCACCATCCCCACTTTCAACCCCCGCTCGCGCATGTGCTGGATGGCAAAGCGCGCCGTCACGGCATGTGCGCCCTGCAGGAAGAAAACAACGTCGGCGTCATCGGTCATGAATTCCTCGAGCCACGGATCGTACTTGCGCCCGAAGATCTTTGCGAACTCCTCGTGCACCTCTTCGATGACGGCCATCGATCCTTCCATGGCGCGCGCCCGTTCAAGCTGCAGGGGAGGGCCTTGCTCGGGCATAATCTGCGGACCGTGCGATACAGGATGCCGCGGATCGAGCGGATACGGATGCTTGTAGGGCGGCAGGAATTCCTTCACCTGGCCGGTGTCAGGCAGTTCGACGTCGCCCGTGATGTGAGAGACGAAGAAGCCATCCTGGCAAACCATCTGCGGCAGAAGAACGCGCGGATCTTCGCCGATGCGATAGGCGATGAGATGATTATCGAAGGCCTCCTGCGCATCGCAGGACCAGCCCATGATCCATCCCATATCACGTGTGGAGAGCGCGTCGGTATGCTCCGATCCGAAATCGCCGGGAGGATCGAGCGTACGGTCCGCGATCATCATCTGAACCGGCATGCGGCTGCCGGAGATCGGCGAATAAAGTTCGTAGGCGAACTGGACGCCGACGCCCGAACTGCCGGTGAAAACGCGCGCGCCGCTGGAAGATGCTCCGTGCGCGATGCTCAATTGCGAATGCTCGCTGTCGGCGACAATGTACTCGGCATCGAGTTCACCGTTAGCCACCATCTGCGCCAACGCCATCATGGTCGCTGTATACGGACGAATTGGATACGCCGCAATCACGTCGACATCCGCGTACTTGGCAGCCTGTGCCGATGCGACGCAGCCGTTGATTCGGACCATTCTCTTTTTTGCTTCGGTAACCGTTGGCATGATGATCTGCTCCGATTTTAAATGTTCTTTGGCGCCCGTTCGGCAAGGTTTCTGAGTTGCTCGGCTTGCCGTCCATGCAGGCCAGGGGAGATGGCGAATGCTGTATCCATCCGGACCACGCCGGTATCAAAGTCGAGTTCGGGCACGCCCTCGAGGCAGCCCGTGGGACACTCTTCGATGCACACCCGGCATCCTTTACAATAGTCGACCAGAATCTTGTAGAGTCCGTTCGACCGCTCAGGACGCGCGATGCAAGGCTCAGGGCAAACCAGGTAACAGTTATCGCAAGCATTGCACGTGCCGCAACTGAAACAGCGATTGGCCTCTTCGACCGCCTGCTCCTCGGTAAACGGTTGAATCACTTCCTGCTGCGTCTTTTTCCGGCTTGCCGGTTGCAGCATGTCCTGCTGAACGCGCGGGAAGTGCGGGAAGTACGTCATGTTCATCCGATTCAAGTCGAAGATGACGTCGACCGGAATCGTGCGCGGTTGCAGTGCTTCGCCGCGCATCACCTTGTCGAGATTGAACGCAACACGTTTGCCGTCGCCGACCGCGTTCACCACCATCAGAGGCTGACCGGAACCGGCCTGGGCGATATCGCCGGCGGCAAAGAAGTTGGTATCGCCGAGACGTCCAAACTTATCCATCTTAATGGTGCCGCGCTCGTTCTTGAATTCCGCGGGAAGCCATTTGAGAGATGCGTGTTGCCCGATCGCGATGATGACGTTATCAACTGCAAAGCGCTCGGCGGGAGCTTCGCGATCGACTATGATCGGCGAGGCGTTGATCGCCCCCTGAAAGCGCGCCTTGTGTAGATGCAATCCCTCGCATTTACCGTTGCCGAGAACTGCGGTTACGGCGCGACCATGCAACAGCTCGACGCCTTCTTCGAGCATGTCGTGCAGATCTTCCGGCGAGGCCGGCATTTCTTTGGTGTTGCCTTCGACCGTAATCATGGTCACCTCGGCTGCGCCTTGCCGCAGAGCTTCGCGAGCGCAGTCGATGGCGGTGTTGCCACCACCAATAACGGCGACACGGGCGCCCAGTTTCACCTTTGAGCTGCCCATGCCGATGTCGCGAAGGAAGGGAAGACCGTACAACACTCCATCCTTGTTCTCGCCCTCAGCGCGAACACTGTTCGGTTCGGTGAGGCCGATGGCCAGCACGCAAGCGTCGTAATCTTTTTTCAGATCGTCCCAGGAAACGTCTTTGCCGACTTCCACACCGGTCTTGATCGTGATGCCGAGTTGTTCGAGGCGCTCGATTTCGCGGTCGAGAATGTTCTGCGGAAGAACCCAGTCGGGAATTCCGCCGCGGTTCAATCCGCCGGCTTTCGGCGACTTCTCAAGGATCGTCACCTTGTAGCCCATACGCGCCAGTTGATAAGCGGCGCTGTGCCCGGCGGGGCCCGAGCCGACGACGGCTACTTTCTTACCGTTTGGTTTGCCGGCTTTGACCACGTCATTGGTCAGCGCCTGTCCAAGGTCGCCGAGGAAGCGCTCGACCGCCCGGATCGAGATGGCCTCATCGTATTTGCCACGATTGCACGCTTGCTCGCAGGGGTGATAACAGACGCGTCCAGTCACCGAGGGAAACGGCATGTCTTCTTTGATAAGGGCATAGGCGTCGAGATATTTGCCACGCTTCACCAGGTCGAGATAGCCCTGAATTTTTTCGTTGGTGCCGCACGCGTTGTTGCAGGGTGGCAACTTGTCGCGATACACCGGCCGAATCGATCGCCAGTTGCCGGTAGGAAATAAATCTTGACCCTTTTCTTGCGTGGGGGCTGGAGTGATGCCGGCAAACGGGACCGTAAGCCACTCGGGAATATGTGTGTTCTTGGTCGACATTCAGTAATCCTCTCTTACACGGCCACTGGATTCAGCGGCATAATATGCAACTCTTCGAGTGCGAGATTGAAAGCATGCTGGTTGGCGATCATGGGCTGGATGGTTTTCATCTTGACGATGCCCGTGGTTTTCACCACCGCCGCTATTAGCGGCGCAGCGATGTCCGGTGCGATCGATTTATTTCTCTCCGCGGCGCCTTCGGTCGAAAGACGATCGAGGCCGAGTTCGCCGAGGCGGTAGTAGAGCCATTTGTGGTCGGCAAGTTTCGCAGCATCGACGCAGACCAGTTGCGCCAACCGTTCGGCGCCTGGGACGAAGCGAATCATGTAATCCGGCGTGTAGTGCGTGTTGATCACGAGCGTTCCGCCGGGCGGCATGCCACGCATGTAATCCCAACCCTTCACCATGGTTCCTTCGACCAGAACAACAATGTTGGGATGTTCATTTTCATAGGTAAGTTCGTTTTCGAGCACCCCGTCGCTCACACGGCAATACTTGCGCGTGGGACAATTGGTGCGATCGGGATTGTCAACGTAGTTCTCCATCGCTTGGGCGTGCTTGCCCTCGATGCGCGCCGACGAGGAGATGGAGTTCACGATGTCGCGGCCCTCTTTATCCATGATGATGCCGCGCGTCCAAACGGTGAGTTCTGTATAACTCATAGTTAATCCTCTTGAATCAATGTCGCTATTGTTGCCGCTAACTGTTATTCGTCGACACGCCGGACTCGTCTCCCGCGCCGTTGCTGAGCATATTCACTTGTTTCAATTGCTTTGGAGTACCTCGATCAGAATCAAGAGCCGCAAGAAAATCATTTCGCAGGACTACCAGAGGCGCGCCACGAGTACCGTCCTGAAATTCTGCAATGGCCGTAAGCGTCGCCTTCTTGCACAGGCTTTCGATATCGGCGCCGGTGAACGCTTCCGTACGCGCAGCGAACTCCTCGAAATCAATGTCTGCCGCCAACGGCACGCGGCGGCAACAAAGTCGCATGATCTCCGCGCGATCCGCAGCATTGGGTTTGGCGAAGGGAAGTATGTAGTCGAAGCGCCCGCTCCGCAACAGCGCCGGCTCAATCCGCTCGGGACGATTCGTGGCGGCGAGCAGGATCACTCCTTTAACATCACGCAAGTTGTCGATCTCACGTAGAAGCTGGCTGAGAATCCGTTGGTAGATATCTGTGCCGAAATGATCGGCGCCGAACTTGGGGGCAATGGCGTCAATCGTGTCAAAGAACAGGATGCAGGGCGCGGCCCTTCGCGCCTTCTTGAAAACTTCGCGCAGCGCGCGCTCGGATTCTCCCAGCCACTTCGAATAAAGTTGTGGACCATCGATGGCGATAAGCGGAATTTGTTTTTCACCCGCCAGCGCACGCGCCATGGCAGTCTTGCCCGTACCAGACGGTCCCGCCAGCAGAATGCCGCGTGGAGGCGTCAATCCGACCTGCTCATAAATTTCGTCGTGCATGTGCGAATGCTCGACCACGGTATCGAGTATTCGTTTCACCTCGTTGAGGCCGGCGAGCGATGCAAATGTCGAGCCGCTCTTCTCAATAAAGAATTCGCGGGTCGCGCTCGGCTCCACTTCTTTCAAGCCGGCAAGAAAATCTTCGCGCGTAACCTGCAGCGCGTCGAGTTGCGCGGATGTGGCGCCGTCGGTTTCAAGGGGGAAGGCTGACAAAAATCCGCGCAATGCGTTCATGCCGACTTCCTGGCACAGCGCTTCGAGATCCGCCCCGACGAAGCCGTGTGAATGCTCGGCAATTTCGCGCAGGTCGACATCGTGCGCGAGCGGCATGGCGCGGGTATGGATTCTGAGGATTTGCAGCCGCGCTTGATTGTTGGGAACACCGATTTCAATCTCGCGATCGAAGCGGCCCGGACGCCGCAGCGCCGGATCAAGAACCTCAGGAATATTGGTTGCGCCGATTACGATGACCTGACCGCGGGCTACAAATCCATCCATCAAACTGAGGAGTTGCGCAACGACGCGCTTTTCGACCTCGCCCGTCACCTCGGCGCGCTTGGGGGCGACCGCATCGATCTCGTCAATAAAAAGGATCGCGGGAGCGTGCCGCGCAGCTTCTTCGAAGACCTCGCGAAGCTTGGCCTCGCTCTCTCCGTAAAACTTCCGCATGATTTCGGGACCGTTGAGGTGAATGAAGTGCACGCGGCTCTCGGCCGCGACGGCGCGCGCCAGCAGCGTCTTGCCAGTACCTGGAGGACCATACAACAACACGCCCTTCGGCGCGAGAATTCCCAGCCGCTCGAAGACGCGCGAATATTTCAGTGGCAGCTCAACGATTTCGCGAACCCGCGCCACCTCCCGTTCGAGTCCGCCAATATCTTCGTAAGAAACTGAAGGCGCGCGCGCCGCCGTCTGATCACCTTCCACTACGCGGATGTCGGTGCGCTTCCCGATCACCACGGCTCCGGAAGGAATTGTGCGCACAACCTGGAAGTTAACCGCTTTCGCGAATGTGGGCACACGGACGACCGAACCTGCCATTACCGGGACGCCGACCAAATCCTCGAGCATGCGGTCCGGTGCGATGGTCGCGGGCGCAGCACCCACCCACAACGGCGAGAAGCGCACGGCCACCGCATCCTGGCGCTCGATGACAGAGACTGTCACTTGCTCCTGCAAGCTCGCGCCGCAGTTGCTGCGGCATGTGCCGTCAATCTGAACCATGCCTTCGTGCCCATCGTCAGAAAGTTCGGCGCGTCCGACCCCGATGGTGCCGCCTGTAATCTTCAATACGTCGCCGGTCCGGGCGCCGAGGCGCCGCAGGTCCGCCGGTGCCAGTCGCGCGATAGCGTGGCCGACATCCTCAACGCGCGCCTCCGCCACGCGAAGGGTGAGCGTGCCCGCTGAGGATGTAGGAACTTCCGTCATAGCGTGCCTTGCAACGTGCTCGTGACCGGAGAATTCGTCGGAGACCGCCTCAGCGTCGTGCGCGTCGCGAGACGCGATGGCCGCACCGATGGTGTCATTTACCCGGTCAGTCAATTCGATAAACCCCAGATCAGGAAGCCGTTGGCGAAGATCAGCGCTGTACTACGAAACGCTTAACACAACATGATCGCTTTCCCCTGATCGCGACCCACTCCCCATGAACTCTCATCAAAACTTGTTCAGCACAATTTCTTCAACATCTTCCAGATGCCGGGACATGGCCACCTTGGCGGCTTCGCCATCATGGCGCTTGATGGCAGCAAGGATCCGCCGATGCCCGGACAGAGACTTTTGCGGACGTCCCTGTACCTGCAAAGAGCGCGCCCGCGTGTCACGCAGCAGATCCATAAGAATGTCGATCACTTTCAGCACAACGCTGTTATCGGAAGCCAACGCCACGCTATAGTGAAATTCAGCGTCTTCCTCGACGGCGGCGTCTCCCTGATGCTGCTTTTCTTCCTGCCGCCGCAGAATGTCTTCCATCTCCGCAACTTCCTCGCTAGAAGCGTGAGTCGCGGCACGCGCGGCCAGCGGCGGTTCGAGCATCTTGCGAAAATCCAGAAGCTCGCTTATCAATTCCTTCCGCCGCTTGAGAGCGTTGGCAAAAGGATTGACCACCGAATTGGCCGAGATCTCACGAACAATCGTCCCTGCTCCCTGGCGCGGTTCAACCAATCCCATCAGTTCAAGGCCTCGAATCGCGTCACGGATGGAACCGCGGCTCACGCGAAGCATGTCCGCCAATTCGCGCTCCGATGGGAGTTTGTCGCCCGGCCGCAGCTTCTTCAGGATCAGACGTTCAATCTGCTTGGCAACCTCTTCGTAAACGCGGTTCCGCCGCACAATTTCGAAATCGGGTTTGGCAGTTGCGGGCATTTTGTTAGTGGTCCGATAAGTGGACCAGCCGACCCAAAAGAGTATACTCCGCTTGTCAAGCCGTCAACAAATCGTCCAAATGCCGCGGCAGCTGGCGTCAAAGCCGCCGGCCTAGCTCATCTGGCGGACGAAATTTACCGAAGCTCTGATGTTAATTTTCAACGCCTACGGGAGCACATCGTAGAGTGGCTGCGCCGGCGTCACGGCTGAATTTTCTTGCGCCACAGATACAGCGAGAATGCGGACTTTGTCGTTATTCGGCAGCCTCATGGTCCTCGCTCCCGCCGGCAAATCGATGGAATACGCGAACAAATAGGAGTAGCCATAAGGAACATTTTCGCCGGCGGAGTTGTGATGATGTGAGCAGTACCATGCCAGCTCAGCGCGCTTGATGTAGCCCGCTTTGATGCCGGTCATCTCGCCGTAGTCGTCGTGGGAGGTATCCTTCGAGGTCCACTGTCGATCATCCCATTGGCCAATGAAGCCGCGCCAGTCCTGAATGTTCAACTCGACTTTCTCCGTGCCCAGTTCGACGGTTGCCTTTCGATCGCCGTCTGAAGAAGCCGCTAGTAGGTAGACGCGATTATATTGGCCCACAGGGAGATCGATCGACTGTCCCTTCGCTACAATCGCGTTGGCGGAGCCAGTCTTCGCTGGCGCGAGTTGAAATTTCACATCGTTAAACGTGATCTCTGCTGAAAGCATCTCCGCTGGCAACGCATTGCCGTTGCCATCAAATCCAGGCTGGGACTTCGTGCCGTCATTGCTCGCGGTCGCGATGTCATAAGGAAGCGGTACTGGTACCGATTGCACTGCCGAAACCTTGGTCGAAGCCGCAGCTAACTTAACCGCGAAGGTGCGCGGTTGATAGGCGGCGAATGAAGTCACCAGAGCGCCGTCGTTCACTGTGGCATTGCCAACCGGCTGCTCCTGCCCATTCACTTCTCTCGCTGCGGTGATGGGCGCGGCGAATTGCACCCGAACGTCCGGCTGCGGCGCGCCATCGAGCTCCACCAAACGGACGATAACCTCATCTCCCTGTTCCGCTTTCTTCAGCGCCAGAACTCGAATCCGCGAATTACTAACCTGCAGTAAAGAAAATTCGCGGCCTAGCGCGCCGGCATGGCTGGACGTCTCAAAAGCGATCAGAGGATCGTTCAGGCGCTGCGCCTGCCAGTCAGTTTGCGCCTGACGCCAATCACCTGCGTGGCCAACAATCCCATAAACAAATTCGTGATGTCCGATGTCCTGCGTGCCTTGGTCGGGATAACCGCCGCGCGTGCCCGGTGTGCGGATCAGCGTAAGGCGAATCGTATGATCGTTCGGCTTGTCCGACCCATTCTTGCAGTCAGTCAGAATGGTTGCGCCCAACTCACCGGTCGCGTCCGTCAAATCGATCCACTGGTGCGAGGGAACCTCAAACTTTTTCGGTTCGGCGGTTGGCCGCTCGATGGTGCCAATATCCCAGTTATAGGTGGCCATTTGATTCGAAGCGGTCAGGGGGAAAGTCGCCTTCAAATTCGATTCTTTGGTGTTCCAGTCGATCGCGTTCGCGATCTCCACGCGCTTTCCCGCATCACCCGCGGAAAGCCTGATGGTCTGGACAAACTTTGAACCTGCGGTTTCCCGCGAAACTTCCACAGCCACGCGGGCCGGACCGTTTTCTAGCACTCGAATCCTTGCCGGACCGCCGACATAGGCCCTAGCAGCAGCCTGTTCTTGCTCCCAGTCCATATTCCACGCCGGCCAATGCTCGGGATTGTCGTAAGAAATGGCAAGCCGCGCCGGAGCGCTGAGCAATTCCTTGCCGAGCGATTTATCGAAAATGCTAGCCACGTCGCCATCAGTATTCAGCTTCACGCGGTAGTAGCTGTTCTCAAGCGAGCTCTCCGATACCTGCAGTGCCGTGGTCTCGCCCGGAGCGCCCGCGCTCGCATGCACCTCGTAAACCGCATACCCGACCGATGGCGCCTTAGCTACGAAGATTACTTTACCTTCAGAAATCTGCGCAGGAACCTCTTTGCCATTCGGACCGCTTACACGCACCACCTTAGGCATATCGGTGGGGAATGTCACGCTGGCCTCAACCACATCTTCCCGCACAACATTCAGCGGATTGAAGACAACGATCGGCATATCCTTAGTCTCTGTCTTCAAGGCGGCAGTAACCGCCTCCGTGGAATTGGTGAGCACGCCAGCGAATTGGTTCATCGCGATCACATCATCGTTCCAGGCAAACTCGTAAGCCTTCGGCGTCGCCGTTCCTGCCGCGATGTCGTGAAACTGGCCGCCCATCACCAGCGTCCAGGCATCGTTCAATCGCTGTCGCGGATAGGAACGCGCCCCCAGCCACTGGGCGGCAATCGAACTCTTTTCCGCGGCATCCGCCAGCAACTCTTCTTTCCGCAACCACCGTTTCTGATACGCCTGCGACGTCAGCGACCCGGCCGAATGATTCGTCAGCTCCATCTCGCCCGTATAGCGAGGCAGCCCCCCAGCCTCCGCCGGAGTGATATCCAAAAACATCTGTTCCGCGTCTGCCGAAATCACATGCACTGGCCCCTCGCCAAGCTGCACTGGAGTTCCCTGAGCATGAGAAAAACGGGAAAAAAGAGAGTCGACATCAAGCGGCAAGCCGGCTTTCCCGCGCGAGAGAATGGCCTCGAGACGCTTCACCGAATCTTCATTGGGAGATCCCCCGATATCGCCCGTACCGTAGTAGTGATAATCTGTAAAGACGCCACTTACCTTGCCGTTGAGCTCCACGCGCGCGGCCCAATCGTTTTGATGGCGATTGATCTCCTGATCCTGCCGCATTGCATTTTCGATCTTCTGCTGATTACGTACAGCCAGGTATTCTTCGATCTGTTTAGCGTCCATCGTCGAGTTCGTGTCATCCGCATGTACCAACTGCTGCCGAAGCGGTTGAAATCTCTTATTCAAATCTTCGAGAACCTGGTCCGGAGGCAGTGGAGGAAGCGGCTTGCTCAAATCGCTGTTGATACCTCCCGCGTAATCGCCCGGATTCAATCCCGCCAGCACGCTTTCTCCATCGGGCCCGACCCATACGCCCACGTTGAATGGCGTGCCTTCTGGTGTTTTCTCCAACGATTCAGGCCCTCCGCCGGGGGCCGACGACCCCCACACGAGTTTTTGCGTGGAAAATCCTTTCACTCCGGAGTGCGCGAGAATGGTCGGCAAGGAGGACGGAAATCCGAAACAGTCGGGGAGCATATATTCGGCGCTCGCCCTGCCAAGTTCTTTGCGAAACCAATTATTCCCGTAAAGCACTTGCCGGATAATGGTCTCCGCGCTGGGCGTGTTCACATCGCCCTCCTCCATCGAAGAGCCCGCCGGAAACCACCTTCCCTCATCCACATACTTTTTGAGCCGCGCGAAGTCGGCGGGGAAATATTCCTTCATCAAACGGTAACGATTGGCGCCGCTGAAGTTGAAGATGTAATGAGGATACTTATCGATTAGGGCGAAATTATCCTCCATCGTCTTGCGAAGATACTCGCTGATGACCTGGGGATACTCCCATCGCCATTCAGTGTCGAGGTGAGCATAGCCAACAACATAGAGTGTTGGCTGCTTGCTCAAATCGGGTTTATCGATACTTTGGGCGCCGGACGCACCGGTCAAAATGAGGCAGCACAGAAGCAGTCCCATTACACTGGAAATGAATTGTCGCATCGCACCTCTCCAAAATCGCTCATCGAAAGAAAACCGATTGTCACGTTGTCTCGTATTGTTAGATGGGGCTGTGTTGTGTTCATTGCATGCCCCTACCGAGTGCATTAAGAAGATAAGGTATGAAGCACGTTAAACGAAAGAGAAGGTTTTGATCGAGCCGGTCCTCAACCCGCGGCACAATTATCTGAGGTATTTGACGGCCAGCAAGGCCTTCTTTGTCTCGTTTCTAATGACGCTATTTCTACTCTCGCTTCCGGCCATGGGACAGGATCTCATTCTAAAAGGCCGTGTCGTCGATCCCGAAGGAAGAACTCTGCCCAACGCCTCCATCCAGCTTCTCAGTCACAATCGAATTCTCGCGAAAACCACCTCAGGATCAAATGGCCAGTTTCTGATGAAGGTCGAATCGGCTGGCGAGTTCGTGCTTAAAGTGGAAGCCGACGGATTCCGCCAGGCTAGCCGCTCGCTGACTCTCCCTCGAACTAGCGATTCTGTAGTTGAGATTCAAATGAACCAACTCTCATCCCACGTGGAGAATGTCACGGTCACAGCCGATGTGAACCAGTTGGACGTTCTCGCCCCCGACCCTGCCGAGAAGGTCTTTGTCGGGCAGGATCTGCTAGACGCCAATCCTGGGCGCCCCGGCGCGCCGGTGTCGATCCCCGGCTATCCCATAGAAACCGCCTCCAGCGGCATCAAAGCGCCGCAGTACTTCGCCCCCGGCGTGGCGGGAGATCACGGGGAGCCCATTGCGCAATACCTCGCGGTCGGCAGCGATCTTGTGCCCAACAATTTGTCGGCGAATGCGCATGGTAACGGCTATTCCGATCCCAACATATTTATTCCTGAAGTTCTGGAAAGTGTTCAGGTCGATGGCGGAGCTTTCAATGTTCGGGAAGGGAATCATTCGGTCAATCTGGCGGCGACGTATGGACTCCGCTCGCGACTCGATCCATTCATCACCGTCACCGGCGATTATCGCGACATTGATCTGGTCGCCGCTGTAAGCCCCGTTCCCGAATCGTGGATGGCTTTCGAAGCGTCCTACGGCAACGGATTTCTGGGCCGCTTGGAACATCGACAACAATACAAGCTGAATGCGGAGCGGGGATTTCACCTCGGCCAGCATCGGCTCACTCTGTTTGGCATTGGCTATTACGGTTTTTCGTATGTACCAGGGCTTGTCCCGATCTTCCCCTTGAATTCCAACGACGCCAATTTTCGGAATTACGGGGACACGATTGACCCACGGCAGAAAGATCAGACCCATACCGCACTCGTGGCATTGAACGATATTTGGCGGTTTAGCGGAAGCCAGCAGCTGCAGCTCTCCGGTTTCTTCCGCACCTACAATCTTTCACTGTTTTCAGATTTCGGACAGGGCCTCATCCGGCAGAGTGAGTTTCGCACCGTCGCTGGCGGCAGCGCGAACTATCTGAATAAGCTCGCTGAATACTTTTCTTTGTTGGCGGGCTTTGACTACGAACGCGAGGCCCCGCGGCGCGACGATCTTGACCACTATGGATTTTTCAATCCCGCCCAGCCGAGCTACTACGGGCCGTTTAGTCCAGTCGACGGAAATAACGTCACTATAGGATCGCTCACGCCTTACATCGCCGCCGAAGGCGCACTGGCCCATCACTTCCGCTACTATCTCGGCTGGCGGCGCGATGAAATTGATTTTGATAATGACGATCTGCTGCACTCGCAGAACTCGTTTCAAAAGTGGGTGGGGGTTAACTCGCCCAAAGCGACGCTTTCTTTTCTTCCCAAAGAATCGTGGTATGTTCCCCTCATCTCTCTCAGCTTCGGCCAGGCTTTTTTTACGGAAGATCCCCGCATCGGAACCGGAAACACCGCCGGCACTCCGGTTGCCACGTCGCACTCGTATCAGATGGTCGCCAGTAAAACTCTCAACAAAACAGATTTCCGGCTTACTCTCGGCCACGTCACCAGCAGCGCGGAGCTCGCGAAAATCGATCCCGACACCGGCTTGCAATTTAATGAAGGACCGAGCCGCCTCCGATTTTTGACGGTCGCCGTGCGACAGAGCTTTCGCTACGGATCGTTTTTGGCAACGTTCTCGAAAGCAGACGCGCGCGACCTCAATACGGGAGACCCAACGCCGGAAGCGCCGCGAACTATTTTCGATTTGCTGGGCACAATTCAGAAGCTTCCATTTCGTCTGCAGGCGCGCGGCGAATTCGAGTATGTGGGAACAAAGCCCTTAGGCACAGGCTGCCTCCCAATCCTGACAAACGAATGCACTGGCACTCCGGTAAAGGAGTTTCGGGGCGCGATGGTGCGTCCGCTCTCGAACGGCCACATGAACGTCGGTGTGAATTTTCTGATTGCGAGCGGTTACACCGGCCAGACCACGGAAAACTTTTATCCTTCCGCCATCCAGGAGGTTGTCGGAGTACGCATCCCCTCCTATGCCAGTGTGACGTTCACTTACAGATTTGGGCGCTCGGCTGCACCATGACCCGCACGGATGGCATTTTGCGAATAGAATTGGGGCTAAGATGGGTGACGAAGCAAATCATGATGTCGCGGGAGGGTGCCACATGTGTCTAGCTATACCAGGAAAAATCGTCGAAATCTCTTCCGAGAATCATGACTCCGCGATCGTTGAAGTAATCGGCGTGCGCCGGAGAATTGATCTGGGTCTGTTGCAGGATGACAAGCCAACGCTTGGCGACTGGGTGCTGGTTCACGTGGGCTTTGCAATGAGCAAGATCAGCGAGCAAGATGCCACCGACCAGATGAATGCCCTCCGGATGCTGGGTGAAATCGACGGAGCGATGCAGGAAGTCCGAGGCTACGGGCTGGAGGACGTGAATTGACGCCCGCCCGCGTGCCGAGCCGATGGAGAGTTTTAGATGAGATTCGTAGATGAGTTCCGCCAACCCGAAATGATTTCGAAGACGGCGGAGGAGATCCGCCGCCTGGCTGGCACCGGACGCCATTACCGCATGATGGAAGTCTGCGGTGGCCACACCCACGCCATCTATCGTTTTGGACTGAAAGATATTCTTCCCGAAAATATCGAATTGATTCACGGACCCGGTTGCCCCGTATGCGTGCTTCCGATGGGAAGAATCGACGATGGCCTTGCCATCGCACAGGAGCCGGACGTTATCTTTGCCGCCTTCGGCGACATGATGCGCGTTCCTGGAACGCACGGTAGCCCGCTTGAACACAAAGCACGCGGCATGGACGTTCGCATCGTATATTCCCCTTCCGATGCATTAAAGTTGGCCCGGCTCAATCCCGGCAAGCACGTGATGTTTTTCGCGATCGGTTTTGAAACCACCGCGCCCTCGACCGCACTCACGATGATGCGCGCCAGGGCCGAAGGCATTCGCAACTTCTCGGTCTTCTGCAACCACGTCACCATAATTCCTGCCATCCGCGCGATTCTGGATTCGCCCGACATGCGGCTGGATGCTTTCATCGGCCCCGGCCACGTCTCGACCGTCATCGGCTGTCGTCCGTATGAATGGATTGCTCAGAACGAGCGCAAACCGATCGTCGTCTCCGGTTTCGAGCCGCTCGATATACTGCAATCCATTGTCATGCTGCTGCGACAGTTGCAAGCGGGCGAGGCCAAGGTTGAAAATCAATACAAGCGCGTCGTTCCATGGGAAGGCAACCATGCCGCGCTTCGGGCCATGGCTGAAGTTTTTCAGTTGCGCCCGTACTTCGAGTGGCGCGGTTTGGGATTCATCTCACAGTCGGCGCTGCGCATCAACGACAAGTACTCCGAGTTCGACGCCGAACAGCGCTTCGAGGTGCCTGGAATTCGCGTGACCGATCCCAAAGCCGCGCAATGTGGAGAGGTCCTGAAGGGCGTACTCAAGCCGCATCAGTGTAAACTCTTTGGACGCGAGTGCACGCCCGAGCATCCCATTGGCGCACTCATGGTATCCACGGAAGGATCATGCGCCGCGTATCACAGCTACGAACACCGCAAGGCAGCAATGGTAAGTCTGAGCTCGAACGCCTGAGCGCCCCAGCTTCCCAGCCCGCCGCCTCCGCACCCATCCGTTTCCGCGATCCACAAATTGAGATGGCGCATGGAGCCGGAGGCAAGGCCAGCCGCAAGTTAGTCGAAGGTCTCTTCGCTCCTCTTCTCTTCGGCGCCGCGCCCGGCCCGCTCGGCGACGCCGCACATGTCGACATCAACGGCACAACCGTCGCAATCACAACCGATAGTTTTGTCGTCAAGCCTTTGAGTTTCCCGGGCGGCTCAATCGGCGAGCTTGCAGTGAACGGCACCGTAAATGACCTGGCGGTCTCGGGAGCAAAAGCCGAAGCTCTGGTCGTTACCTTTGTTCTGGAGGCCGGCCTGCCCACTCCAGTCCTCGAAGCCGAAGTTCGCGCCATGGCGAAAGCGGCGGAAAACGCGGGTGTCCGCATCGCCGCCGGCGACACCAAAGTCGTCGAACACGGCAAAGCGGATCAGATGTACGTAACCACCACCGGCATCGGCCGTCTGATTCATGGCGTGACTATCGATCCGCGCTCGGTGCGCGTTGGCGATAAGATTCTGCTCTCGGGTCCCATCGGTGACCACGGCGTCACCATCTTGCTCGCGCGTGGTGACCTGGATCTCGAAGCCGACCTCCGTTCTGACACGCGGAGCGTCTTTCCTCTCATCGAAGCTCTCGTGGATGCCGCCGGTCCTGGCATTCGCTGGATGCGCGATCCCACCCGGGGCGGCGCTGCGACATCTCTCAACGAATTAGCGCGCGATTGCGGTCTCGGGATGGTTCTTTTTGAGGATCAGATTCCGGTGCGCGATGCCGTGCGCGGCGCGTGCGAATTGCTCGGACTCGATCCCCTTCACATTGCGAATGAAGGCCAGTTCCTCGCCGTCGTCTCCCCGGAGTACGCCGACGCTGCCATCAATGCGTTATGCCTGGCATCAGGCGGAAGCGAAGCGCAGGTGATCGGCGAAGTTCGCGAACAACCCGCCGGCACAGTGTTGGTGACAACCCTTTACGGGGGCAGCCGAATCGTAGATATGCTGGTCGGTGATCCCTTGCCGCGAATTTGTTAAGTGACGAGTTTGTTTAGATGGAGATGAGGATCAACCTGTCACATTCACACGCGACCTCAGCGGCCTGCAATCTGGCCAGCAGGATCGAAGAGCGCCTGCTCGAGCGCAATGAGCTGTTCGAGCTTTTCTTCTCGCGGGAAGCGCCTCGCCTTGCGGAAGCTTGCCGCGAAATGTCTGAGCGTTTCCTGCGTGGCGGCCGCCTGCTCGCCTTCGGCCGCGGTCCCTACGCCACCGATGCGCAGCATGTTTCCGTGGAGTTCGTTCATCCAGTAATCGTAGGCAAGCGCGCTCTACCGGCGCTCGATCTTTCCGTTCTCTTCCGACCCTGGCTCGAAGCGATCCTTCATCCTGAGGACATCGTGATGGGATTCGGTCCGCCCGAAGGCGATCCAGAAGTCTGGGCGACTCTCCAGGAAGCGCGTCTTAAAGACGCGATGACCTTCGCTCTGCCAGGAATCGAAGGTTCTTACTCGGTAAACCCAGCCACCCAAGATCCGTTCATGCATCAGGAAATGATCGAGATCCTCTATCACACGCTTTGGGAGACGGTGCACGTGTTTTTCGAGCACCGTGAATTGGGCCATGATGTGGGAGCCTCAGGATTTCTTTATCCATTTCTTGGCACGGAAAAACAGGGAACGGCGTATATTGCGGCCGAGGTTGCCGCATCCATCTTGATGAAGGCGCAAGATGATGCCAGACTGCGCGCGCAAGTAGCGGGAGAAGAGGCGGAGGAGATCGCGAACAGCGTCCTCGCGATTCACGAACGCCTGCGCCGCGGCGGCAAACTCATTATCTTTGGCAATGGCGGCTCCGGCACCGATGCCAACGATTTCGCCATTGACTGCGTGCTTCCGCCGCCGGGCTATGACTCAGTTCCAGCGGTTTCGCTATCGCTCGAGCCCGCGAACATTACGGCAGTCGCCAATGATATCGGCACCGACGCCATTTTCCTTCGTCAACTGATCGCGCAAGCCCGTCCTGAAGATGTTGCCGTCGGCATCTCCACGAGTGGCGGCTCGCGCAACATCATTGCGGCGCTCGAAGAGGCTCGCAAGCGCAGTCTTCTCAGTGTCGCACTGCTAGGCTACGATGGCGGCGAGATCAAACGCAAGCAGCTTGCGGATTTTCCCATCGTTGTGAATTGCGACTACATTCCCCGCATTCAGGAGGTGCAGGCCTCCATCTACCATGTCATGCGCGAATTGTTGGAGGTGCTGGCGCGTGGCCAAGCTTGAACTTTTTGGCACAGCTCGCTGTCCCCACACCAGCGAAATGCGCGACTGGCTGGAATGGAAGCGCAGCGAGTTCGTCGAATACGACGTTGAAGCCGATCCCGCGGCCCGCAGCCGCATGCGCGAAATCTCTGGGGGACAGCGCACCGTGCCCGTCCTCGTTGAGGACGGCAAAGTAATCCAAATCGGCTGGCAAGGTCACGGTTGCCTGGTGGACGAGTAACCCGGTGGTTGAGTAACGACGACGAGTAACTGCGACGGGTAAACTACGAACAGGCGGCTTAGACGCTAGTCCTGATAACCATGGCCAGTGCCTGCTCCATTCGCGTTCGCGGCGTAGTGCAAGGCGTTGGATTCCGTCCCTTTGTGTATCGCCTCGCCTCTGCGCATGCTCTGTCTGGATGGGTGCTGAACGGAGAAGAAGGAGTTGAAATCCATCTCGAAGGCGCGGAAACCGGGTTCGAAACTTTTGTGCAGGATTTGAAAGCGCAGCCTCCCCTTGCGGCCACTATCACGGAAATCGAGGTCCATCCCGCGGATCCCGTCGGATTAACCGAATTCACAATTCGCGAAAGCGAGCACCGCTTCCACCCCACGGTTCGCATCTCGCCCGATCTGCCGGTTTGCGACGATTGCTTGAAAGAGCTCTTCGACTCAGCCAATCCACGCTATCAGTATCCTTATATCAATTGCACAAACTGCGGACCGCGTTACAGCGTGGTGGTGGCTCTCCCGTACGACCGGCCGAACACTACCATGAAGCAATGGCCGCTCGATGCCTTTTGCGAGAAAGAATACCGCGACCCGGCGAACCGTCGTTTTCACGCGCAGCCGGTAGCGTGTCCAGCTTGCGGCCCAGATTATTACCTTTATCCGAGCGACGAAACCTCAGCCGGAACGAACGACAGCGTCCCCCATGCAGCTGAAATTCTTCAATCCGGCGGAATTCTCGCGGTCAAAGGACTCGGCGGTTATCACCTGGCCTGCGATGCTCGGAATCCGGTGTCTGTCGCGGCTTTACGCGATCGCAAGTATCGCAAGGAAAAACCTTTCGCCTTGATGGCAAAAGACATCAGTGTCGCACGAACCCTGGTGGATTTGACATTGGATGCTGAGGCCCTGCTCACTTCCGCCGCCCGGCCCATCGTTCTTGCACGCACGAAAATGGAATTCGCAGAGGTCTCCCCGGATAATAATGAACTCGGCGTAATGTTGCCCTACACGCCGTTGCAACACCTGCTATTTGCAGCCGGAGCGCCCGATGTTCTTGTCATGACCAGCGCGAATCGTTCGAGTGAACCAATCGCCTACGAAGACGACGATGCCTTGCAACGTCTCGCAGGAGTAGCCGATTCATTCCTGATCGGCCAGCGCGCCATCGCGCGGCGTGTGGACGACTCCGTAGTTCGCGCAGGAATCTTCGGTCCTGTCATCCTGCGCAGAGCTCGCGGCTACGCGCCGGGAGCGGTTACCTCGCTTCCGGGCGAGCGCCCCATTCTCGCACTGGGCGCGGACCTGAAAAATACGATCACGCTGGTGGTCAACGGCCAGGCCTTCGTCAGCCAGCACATCGGCGACCTGGATCACTACGAGTCTCTGCGCGCCTTTCAAGAGACCATTGATGATTTAGTTTCGATGTATGAAGTGAATTGGGATGAATTGCTTTTGGTGCACGACCTTCATCCCGAATATCGCTCTACCGCCCACGCCGCCGCGCGTCAGGTTTCGAATACCCGCGCGGTGCAGCATCACCGCGCGCATGTGGCCTCTGTGTTGGCGGAGCGCAGGGAGTGGACAAAGAAAGTTATCGGCGTAAGCTTCGATGGTACCGGATACGGCGACGACGGTTCGATCTGGGGAGGCGAAATTTTCGTGGGCAGCGTGCAAGAGGGCTTCGCTCGCGTCGCTCATTTACGCCGCGCGGCTCTCGCTGGCGGCGACGCGGCTGCTCGCTACCCGGTGCAGGCCGCGGCTGGCTTCCTCTCTCAAGTGGATGGCCTGCCAGATTTGCTTTCCGTTCCCTTCAGTTTCCCTGAACGCTATCGCAACGCCATGGAGTTGGTTCGCAAAGAAGTGCGCACTTTCGCCACGACTTCCATGGGGCGTCTATTCGACGCCGCTGCTGCTCTGTTGGGGTTCACGCGCGAGACTACTTTTGAAGGGCAGGCAGCGATGTGGCTGGAGCAACTCGCCCGCCGGGGTTCCAACACTGATCCTTATCCCTTCCCCTTCGTCGGCAACGAACTCGACTTTCGCCCCCTACTGCAAGCGGTTGCCCGTGACCGCATTCGCGGACGGAACGTCAAAGAAATCGCGCGCTCCTTCCAACGGGGAATCGCGCAGGGCCTATGCGACTCTCTCACGACTATCTCTCGCGCTCGAGAATTGGATACGATAGTTCTTTCCGGAGGCGTCTTCCAAAACGAATTGCTTCTGGAAGATCTGAACTCCCTGCTGACGGAGGCATCACTACGGGTCTGGACGAATCATGAAGTCCCTCCTAACGATGGAGGCATCAGCCTGGGACAGGCGGCCCTGGCGGCGTTTGGCTGCTTCGATCGTGATCTTAAAAATTCGCAGCAGACTGTTGAACTTGCAAACGAGATAAGTCATGCATGAACTTTCTATCGCGATGAGCATCATCGAGCTGGCGGAGGAAGAGGCCGCGCGCCGCGGTGTTCAGGTCGAGGCTGTGCACCTCAGGCTGGGAGCCTTATCCGGTGTCGTGAAAGATGCGTTGCTCTCTTGTTACGAAATGGTCTGCTACGGTACACCGTTGCAGGGCTCGCGGCTATTGGTCGAAGATGTTCCCGTCGTAATCTTTTGCACCACGTGTAAAGCACAACGTCCTCTCAGCTCCGTGCAGTTGTTTCACTGCCCCGAGTGCGGCACTCCATCTGCTGAAATTGTGCAGGGCAAGGAACTCGAAGTGGTTGCATTGGAGATAAAGGAATGCGCACCGAACCCCGTTTAATTGAAGTCCGAAAAAACGTTCTGAAGCAGAATGACGTTACCGCGCGCGCACTGCGCGAGTCTTTCCACGCCGCTGGAGTTTTTGTGGTGAGTCTCGTCTCCAGCCCCGGCTCGGGAAAAACTGCTTTCCTCGAGAAGACTCTTACTCTTCTTCGTCCAAACAATCGCGTTGCTGCACTGGTGGGCGATCTGGCCACCGAGAATGATGCGCAGCGTTTGGCGCGAAGCCAGGCTCCGGTCAGGCAAATCACCACCGGCACTCTCTGTCACCTCGAGGCTGCCATGGTCCAAACCGCCCTCGAAGGCTGGGATCTCAATGACCTGGATTTTCTCTTTGTCGAAAATGTGGGCAATCTGGTTTGTCCTTCCTCTTACGACTTGGGCGAGGATCTTCGTCTGGTACTCATTTCCGTTACCGAGGGTGAGGACAAGCCGCTCAAGTATCCAACCATTTTCAACAGCGCCGACGTGGCAATCGTCAGCAAGATGGACTTGGCCGCCGCAGTTGAATTCAGCTGGGAAACCGCATACAACAATATCCAGGCTGTGCGCCCGGGCATGAAAGTTTTTCAGGTTTCAGCCAAGACCGGCGAGGGAATGCAGGCCTATTTAGAATTCCTTGTGGCGCGGCTAGCGGAGTTGCGCCACACCGCCTCAGTCTGACAAAGGGATGATCAGCCTTCTCTCCATTCTCGCGGTCGGATTTTTTCTCGGGATGCGCCACGCCACCGATCCCGATCATGTCATCGCGGTTACAACTATCGTCAGCAATCAGCGCAGCAGCGTGCGGTCGGCCCTGATCGGTGCGTTCTGGGGTTTGGGCCACACCGTCACTATTTTGGTGGTCGGGGCCGGAATCATTCTCTTCAACCTCGTGATTCCTGTGCGGCTCGGACTAAGCATGGAATTGTCCGTGGCCGTCATGTTAGTCATTCTCGGCCTGATGAACATCACCGGATTTCTGCGTTCGATGCCTGCCGAATCGTTAGAGAACAACGACGGAGAGAAAATCATTCACGCCCATCCTCACAGTCACGGCGATTACACTCACAATCATCACCACGTTCATCTGCACGCGGGCCATGCTCATTCAGTCGACCACAGTCCGCTGCCCTGGATGGATCGCGTATTCGGAAGAGTGGGGATGTATCAATATCTTCGGCCCTTGGTGGTGGGCATTGTTCACGGACTCGCCGGTTCCGCGGCCGTAGCATTGCTGGTCTTGACCACGATTCGGAACGTGCACTGGGCCATTGCTTACCTGCTGGTCTTCGGAGTAGGCACGATTGCGGGCATGATGCTGATCACGATGAGCATCGCCTCTGCATTCACGATCGTGGGAAGAGGACGCGAGAAATTTTCCCGCCGTCTGGCATTAGCATCCGGCTTGCTCAGTCTCGGCTTCGGTGTTTTCGTTGCCTACCAGATCTGTTTCGTAAATGGGCTCTTCACCACGCACGCCCTATGGATTCCGCATTAGATGGCGATTCGAAGCCGGCGCTTTATTGTGTGCTGCGCTCGATGTTTCCTTCGCGGTTGTGTCCCACCCAGTATCAATTCGCACAGATGATCGACAAAGTCCGGCGTCAGACGGTCGTGCCGTATAAGAAATCGCATATAAATTGGCCCGTACAATGAATCGAGAATCAGATCCATGTCCACATCTTTGCGCAGTTCGCCGCGTCGAATCCCGCGCTGCAGCGTGGCGTAAGCCTCTTTGCGCCGCGGCCAGAGAAAGCGCTCGCGGAAAGCTGCAATAAGATTTCTATCGCTCTGCCCTCCCCCCAGCAAGGCGGAAACAATGCGCCCACGGCGGCTACGAAATACTTTGACCAGTTGACGCATCTGTTGGCTCATGTCCGTACACACCGAGCCCGTATCGGGGAAGTGCAATTTCTGGGTGGTGCTGCTGGCGAATGCGTCCGCGATGAGAGCGGCCTTATCAGGCCACCAACGGTAAACTGTCGCCTTACCCACGCTGGCCTGAGCCGCGACGTCTTCAATCGTCAAATGAGCAAAACCATTCTTTCCCAGAAGTTTCAAAGCACTGCGCAGGATCGCCTGCCGGGCCTCTTCACTACGCGGACGCCCCGGAGAACGGGCGCTGGTAGCCCCTCCGCCGCGATTTCCATTGGCAGTGGGTGTGTGGCGCATACTGCTACCTTACCATATAATCGAGGGGGAGATTTGGAATCCGATACGAGTAGTATCGAATCTAAATCGAAGTCTGTGGCTTCGCTCGTTGGCGATTCTTCTTTCCTGCAGGAGTAGCGTTTAACAAATGTGGATTGTTGCATTAGCGCTAAGACGGCCCTACACATTCATCGTGATGGCCCTCGTCATCATTCTTCTAACTCCAATTACGATCCTGCGAACTCCCACTGACATTTTTCCCAGCATCGACATTCCCGTGGTTTCGGTGGTCTGGTTCTATACGGGCTTGTCACCTCTGGATATGGCGGACCGCATCGTGGCCAATTCGGAGCGCGGCATCACTACCACAGTCAATGACATTGAGCACATGGAGTCTCAGTCGGTATATGGCCTCGGCGTCATCAAGGTTTTTTTCCGTCCCGGCACAAATGTGCAGGGAGCCATCGCACAAATCACAGCGATCTGTCAGACCACGGTGCGCGGCCTGCCGCCTGGCACCACGCCGCCGTTGATTATTTCTTATAGCGCTTCGACTACGCCCATCATTCAGCTTGGCTTGAGTAGCAAGACATTGCCCGAACAGCAACTCTTCGATCTTGGCCAGAACTTCCTGCGAAACTTTCTGGCGACGGTGCCTGGCGCAGCTACTCCGTATCCTTACGGGGGAAAGATTCGCCAGATTCAAGTCGACCTCGATTTGCCGAAGCTCCAGGCCTACGGCCTCCAGCCCAACGACATCGTCAACGCCGTTAATGCGCAGAACATCATTCTCCCCAGCGGCACCATCAAGATGGGCTCGCTCGAATACAACGTGGAGATCAATGGTACGCCGGAGACCATCGCGGAATTAAACGATCTCCCCGTTAAGACCAGCAACGGTTCCACCCTCTACATGCGCGATGTCGCCCACATCCGCGACGGCTTCTCGCCGCAAACCAACATCGTTCGCCAGGATGGAAACCGCGGCGCTCTGATGTCGATTTACAAGAATGGCAATGCGTCGACGCTACAGATTGTCGCTGGAGTAAAAAGCATTGTGCAGCAGGCGGCGCAGGCGCTGCCGCCTGAATTAAAAGTCACCGCGCTCTTTGACCAGTCCCTGTTCGTGCGGGCCTCGATCTATGGTGTGTTGCGTGAGGGTGTGATCGCGGCGGCTCTCACCGCCGTCATGATCCTCATATTCCTCGGCGACTGGCGTCCCACGATAGTCATTTCCATTTCCATCCCGCTCTCCATTTTCGTTTCGATCATCCTGCTCGGCGCCATCGGCCAGACCATCAACATTATGACGTTAGGAGGATTGGCGCTTGCCGTCGGCATTTTGGTCGACGACGCCACTGTCGAAATCGAAAACATCGAACGCAACCTTGCCATGGGCAAGGAGATGAAACAGGCTATCCTCGACGGTGCGCAGCAGATCGCCGTGCCCGCCTTCGTCTCCACCCTCAGCATCTGCATCGTCTTCGTGCCGATGTTTTTCCTGACGGGCGTCGCGAAATTCTTATTCGTGCCGCTGGCCGAGGCCGTCAGCTTCGCCATGCTTGCCAGCTACCTGCTTTCGCGAACCCTGATCCCCACGCTGGTGATGTACATCATGCGCGGACACGAGCATCGGTCGGAAACAGGAAAGACCTTCCTGGGCCGCTTTCAGCGCGGCTTTGAGCGCAAGTTTGAAGACTTCCGCCGTGGCTATGAGGCTCTACTGGAGACCACTCTCGAGCATCGCGGTATCTTCATGGTTTGCTTTCTAGCCTTTTGCCTGCTTTCCCTCGGTCTGTATTCATTCCTGGGACAGGATTTCTTTCCGCAAGTGGATGCCGGTTTGCTGCGCCTGCATGTGCGCGCGCGCCCCGGCCTGCGCGTGGAAGAGACCGCACGGCTCTGCGATGAAATCGAAAACACTTTGCGACATGAGATTCCTAACGGACAGCTGCAGACCGTTCTCGACAACATCGGCCTGCCTAACTCCGGCATCAACCAGTCCTACAGCTCCAACGGAACCATTGGCACCAGCGATGCCGAGATTCTGATTGCCCTCGACCCCGAGCATCACCCTCCGACTGCGGGGTTGATGCGGCATCTACGTGAGGTATTGCCGCAGCGATTTCCGGGCGTGGAGTTTTTCTTTCAGCCGGCCGATATCGTTACGCAGATTCTAAACTTCGGATTGCCCGCGCCCATTGATGTGCAAGTCGTTGGCACCGACATGCACAGCAGTTACGTAATCGCGCAGCAAATTGCCAACAAGATGCGGCACATTCCGGGCACCGCCGATGTGCACGTGCAGCAATTGCTTTCTCTGCCCACGCTGCACATGGATATCGAGCGCACGCGCGTCACCCAAGTCGGGCTCACCGCGCGGGACGTAGCGCAGAGCGCACTAGTTTCACTGAGTGGCAGCTTTCAAACGTCTCCAAATTTCTGGCTGAATCCAAAGAATGAGGTTACCTACCAGGTTGCTGTGCAGTCGCCGCAATATCGTCTGACCAATCTGCAAGACCTGTTGGATATTCCGGTGATTTCGCAGCAAGGCCCGCAGTTGATGGGCAATTTGGTGCAAATGTCGCCTGTCACGCGGCCCGCTACTGTGAACCACTGGAATGTGCAGCCGGTCATCGACGTCTATGCCAGCACGCAGGATCGCGACCTGGGCGCTGTCGCTGCCGAGACTGACAAAGTGATTAAAACGTTCGAGGGCCATTTGCCACGCGGCACGCACATCGTGGTACGTGGCCAGGTCGCGACCATGCGCTCGTCTTTCATCGGCCTGGGCGCAGGGCTCGCCGGCGCGATCCTTCTTGTTTATTTGCTGATCGTCATCAACTTTCAATCCTGGCTCGATCCGTTCATTATCATCGCCGCGCTGCCTGGTGCTTTGGCTGGAATCTGCTGGTTCCTGTTGCTCACGCACACCACCTTAAGTGTGCCGTCTCTCACGGGCGCTGTCATGTGTATGGGTGTCGCCACCGCCAATTCAATCTTGATGGTAAGTTTCGCGCGCGAACAAATGGATGAAGGCATGCCAGCAGTCAAAGCCGCCGTCGCGGCTGGCTACACTCGCGTGCGTCCGGTGCTGATGACCGCGCTCGCCATGATTATCGGCATGGTGCCGATGGCGTTGGGAATTGGTGAAGGCGGCGAACAGAACGCGCCGCTAGGCCGGGCCGTTATCGGCGGCTTGCTGTTCGCCACCGTGGCGACTTTGTTCTTCGTACCAAGCGTATTTGCAATCTTTCATGGCCGCCGCGAAGCCAGGCTGGCTCGCCAGCAACAAACGTAAGCAGATTTTGTGATAATCGCGATGGTGATAATCGAGGTTGGTTTTAGCGGAGTAAAGCATGACCGACGAAAACAACGTTAAGCAAGCGCCGGATGCTCAGAGGCATACGCAGGCCTCTGATGATCATTCGCCGCAGCCGGACCAGAGCGAAGAGCATCACGCCGTAGGCGCTCAGGCCCAGCGCGACGAAGAGATCGAAGAGATCCAGAGGCGCTCCAGGCACCAGCCTCCGGGAATTCAAAAGCCGCCCGAGCTTCCCCCCGCGCCCGGGCGCAAAGCCCTAACCATTGTGGCCGTCTTGTTATTAGTCTTGCTGCTAGCCGGCGGATTCACGATGTTGAGCCGCGTGACTCACGAGCGTGCTCTGGCCAAGGAAACGGAACGAGAGACAGTTCCTACCGTCGCCGTTGTCTACCCGCAATCGGAAAAGCCTGACGAGAATTTGGTTCTGCCCGGCTCTTTGCTGGCCTACGAGGAGTCTCCGATCTACGCCCGCACCAATGGTTATCTCGTTGCCTGGTACAAAGATATTGGCAGCCGCGTCACAAAGGGAGAGTTGCTGGCGAAGATCGACACTCCTGAAGTTGATCAGGAACTGAATCAAAGCCGCGCCGCGCGGCAGCAAACACTGGCGCAGTTGGAACTCGCCAAAATAAGCGCAGACCGTTGGGAAAATTTGCGCAAGACCGATTCCGTTTCTGCTCAGGAGGCCGACCAGCAGACCAGCGGATACAAGCAGGCTCAGGCAAACCTGGCCGCGGCCGACGCCAATGTCCGACGTCTCGAACAGCTTGAGGGTTTCAAGGATGTCTACGCGCCTTTCACCGGAGTGCTGACCCGCCGCAATGTCGATCCCGGAGCCCTTATCAACGCTGGAGCCGGAGCAGCTGGCCGCGAGCTGTTTGACCTCGCGCGCGTTGATCCGCTGCGGGTCTATACGAGCGTGCCCCAGGCTTATGCGCCGTTCATAAAGGTCGGGGCCAAGACCTTCGTCACCCTGCAGGAATTTCCCGGGGAAAAGTTTGTCGCTACTGTGGCCCGTACCGCGGAGGCCATTGATCCCGCCACGCGCACTTTGTTGACAGAGGTCGATGTTCCCAACAAGGACGGCCGTCTCCTGCCCGGCTCGTTCGGCGAGGTGCACTTCGCCGTCGGCAATAACGTGAATAAAGTTACGGTGCCGGTGAATGCGATGCTGTTCCGTGCGCAAGGCGCGCAGGTCGCCGTAGTGGGCCCGGATAACAAGATACAGCTTCGAGCCATCAACATCGGACGCGATTACGGTACCACGCTGGAAATTCTCGGCGGCGTTGCTGCCACCGATCACGTCGTAATCAATCCTGCGGATTCACTCGAGGATGGCCAGCAGGTGAATGTTGCGCAAGCTCCGCCTAACCAGCAGCAAGCTCAACCGGGGTCGCAAGCGCAACCATCGCAGGACCAGAAGCCGCAGAGCCAGAATGACGATCACCGCAGTAACGATCGCCAGGGTAACAACCAGCAGAAAGGCTCTGGGCAGTGAAGCGATCCGCACTCTCATCATTGATCGCGCTGCTTGCCCTCGCAGCCGGATGCACAGTCGGTCCGCGCTACAGCCGCCCCGCACCCGCCGCGTCGCCGCCCGATGCATGGAAGACGCAACCGCCCTGGCAGCAGGCCGCGCCCAAAGACTCAATTCCCAAGGGCGCCTGGTGGCAGGTCTATAACGATCCCACCCTCAATGCCTACGAACAACAATTGCTTCAAGCGAACCAGTCCCTGGTGGCCGCACGCGATCGCTTGATCCAGGCGCGCTCGCTGGCGCGCGTCGCCACTGCAGATTTTTTCCCGCAACTTTCAGCCGATCCCAGCGCCGTCCGCGAACGCGGCTCCGGCAATCGTCCACTGAACGGCTCTGCACCCACCATCTTCAACGGCGTGGCTCAGAGTGTTCCCCCCTATACCCAAAGCGTCTACACAATTCCTTTCAACATCAATTACGAGGCTGATCTCTTCGGGCGCGTGCGGCGCAATGTGGAAGCGGCCAATGCCTCACTTCAATCCACCGCCGCCGATCTGCAAAACGTGCAGTTGGTACTGACCGCGGAACTCGCCGCGGATTATTTTTCTCTGCGTGAACTCGACGCCGAATTTCACGTGGTTCAGGAATCCGTGGGCTACCAGCGCAAAGGCCTGGACCTGGTAAACGATCGCCACAACGGCGGCATCGCCAACGGACTCGAAGTCGCGCAACAAGCCACGGTCCTCGACTCCACTATCTCGCAGCTCGCCCTGGTGCAGCAGTCCCGTGCCCAATATGAACATGCGATCGCCGTGCTGGTGGGCCAGGCGGCCGCCAGCTTCAGCGTGCCTGCTGTTCCGCTTAACGCCACGCCGCCGCCCGTCCCCCTCGGAGTGCCCTCCGACGTATTGGAACGCCGGCCCGACATTTCCACCGCCGAGCGCCAGATGGCATACCAGAACGCGCAGGTCGGAATCGCGCGTACAGCCTTTTACCCGCACATCACCTTAAACGGCTCCGGGGGCTGGCAGAGCACAGATATCACGCAACTGCTGAACGCTCCCAGCCTCTTCTGGTCACTCGGGGCCGATGCTTTGGAACCCATCCTTCAGGGCGGCCGCAACCGCGCGAATCTTGCGGCTGCCCGCGCCGCCTACGACCAGTCCGTCGCCAACTACCGCCAGTCCGTGCTGACGGCCTTTCAGGAGGTCGAGGACGGCATCAGCAATCTGAGCACGCTCTCGCAAGCTCTTTCCACCCAGGGTGCAGCCGTCGAAGATGCCCGCCGCGCGCTGGAGATCGCCAACAATCGTTACGTCGGAGGAGTCACTGCTTACCTCGATGTAATCACGGCGCAGACCACGCTGTTAACCAGCGAGCGGCTGGAGACGCAGTTGCTCGGCCAGCAGATGGTCAGCTCCGTCTATCTGGTGAAAGCTCTGGGCGGGGGATGGGATGCCAGCGAGATCAACAACCAGCAAGTTCATCCGCAAGCCGGCCAGATCCTGCAGCCCTAACCAGACGATGCGAACCAGGCGCGACGGTGGAAGAGTGGCTCTTCAGGGTAATGGCTCAGTTTGAATTCATTCTCATACGATGCGGTCATCCCGAAACGCGGCGTTCTTCAGCCGCGTGAGGGATCTCCCAATAGATACGGCCAGTGGAAGATCCTTCGTTCCGCCTGAAAAACGGCTGCACTCAGGATGACCCCAAACTATAGGCCGAAAAATTCAAATTGAGGCATCACCCTCTTCAGCCCGCCTTGACAGCCGCTGTTAACTAGCCTATTATTATAGCTAGAGGAAATATTCCTTCTTCCTCTTACAATCTTTCGCAATTCAGCAGCCCGTCCGAACGTTGCTGCTTCGCCGTCCGTCTTTATCGTTCTAAAGGGAGAAACATGACAAATACCAAGTTCCTTGTGAAAGTAAACCGTACTGGCACGCGCGCTCCTGAGTATGTGCAGCGCATCGACCGCACTCCCATTCAGACGACAACCAACCGCAAACTGGCACTGGCGATGGGCAGATTCACTGCGGAAGATGCGGTCAAATCCATCCAGAACTCCCGCTGCAACCCCGAGCTGGTTTCCGTCCAGGTCATGGCTTAGCCTCAGGCGGCCGCGAAATCCCGCTCAATCCCACTTCTCGTTGACGATCCGCTAGCCACCGGCCGCGGATCGCTCAACGATAATCGCTCAACAATAATTCCCATCAACGACAATTCCCGCCAATTGCCTCGTACAGCTCCTCCTTTACACATCCCCAATCTGCTGACTGATTTGGGGCGCCACCCACTTCCACCCATCATGCCGTAGTATCCTCACGAAGATTAAATTTTAAAATTTCCCGATCCGCCAAAGGACTTCTAACTGTGGCGCACGACGACAAATCCGGTTATAACCGCTTTCTGCTGCTGGTCGCAGGACTGGGCGGCTTGCTCTATGGCGTCGATGTCGGCATCATTGCCGGCGCTCTGCCTTATCTTGAAGCCACTTCCGGATTAAATGCCGGCCAGCTTTCCATCGTTGTCGCCGCCGTTCTTCTGGGCAGCGTGATCTCAACTCTATTCGCCGGCACTCTGGCGGATTGGATGGGCCGCAAAATTCTAATGGCGCTCAGCGGCGTGCTGTTTGTCGTCAGCATTCCCATGATTGCGCTTTCGCACGGCTACCAACCGTTGGTCCTCGGTCGCTTGCTGCAAGGCATCAGCGCCGGCTTGATCGGTGTAGTGGTCCCGCTCTATTTGGCGGAGTGTCTCTCCGCATCGAGCCGCGGCAAAGGTACCGGCATCTTTCAGTGGCTGCTCACGCTGGGCATCGTCGCCGCTGCCGTGGTCGGCATGTTCTTCAGTATTCGCGTCGAGGAAGTGGCGAAGCTCGGCGATCCCGTCAAACTCTTCGCCTTTAAAGATACGGCATGGCGGAGCATCTTCTGGGTTTCGTTGCCGCCGGGAATCTTGTTCGTGATTGGCAGTTTCATGGTAGCCGAGTCTCCACGCTGGCTGTTTCGTCACGGAAAGCGCGACTCCGCCCTCGCGGCTCTTCTGCGCTCGCGCACCAGCGAACAAGCGACCCTCGAACTCGCGGAAATGGAACAAGCTGGTGCCGCGGAGAAAGCCCAGACGTCTACCGGAGCAAAGGTTAAAGAATCGCTTCTTCGCCGGAAATACGTGATCCCGTTTGTGCTCGCCTGCGTGATTCTCGCCTGCAACCAGGCTACCGGCGTGAACTCCATAATCGGCTACAACGCCAACATTCTCTTGCAGAGCGGACTTTCCGACGTGCAGGCCCACTGGGGCTACGTGCTCTTCACCATCGTCAATTTTCTGATGACCATCGGCGGCATCCTGCTGGTCGATCGTAAGGGACGCAAGTTTCTTTTGTCGGTGGGCAGCGCGGGAATCATCGTCTCCCTGCTGTGTACCGGCACTCTATTCCGCAGCACAGAAAAGCTGCGTGTGGATTCTCGCTCTGCAGTTCAATCGATGGTGAATGGGGACCAGAAGCTCACCTTACGTTACGACAACCACATGGCCGATACGCTGCTCGCGGGCCATGCGCTCGGCAACGGCCCCACATCGCTGGTCATCATTTACTCCTGTGGAGATTTTCGTGCCGCCACCAAAGCCGCTCGATCCGACGACGCGTCCGCGAAGCCGATCGAGATCATGCGCGAAAGCTGTCTACCCGCAAATAAAGTCGTCGCGTTTTTTTCCAATCCATTCAGCGATCTCGACGCGTCGCGCCGGGCTCCGCTACGGATCGACAATGCGCTGGTGAGTCCCGTGCCCGACTCGCATCATGGCTGGCTGGTAGCCATCACCCTCTTCGTGTTCATGGCATTTTTTGCGATTGGCCCCGGTGTATGTGTGTGGCTGGCGCTCTCGGAACTGATGCCGACCCGCATTCGCTCCAACGGCATGAGCATCGCTCTGCTCATTAACCAGGCGGTTTCAACCGGGATCGCCGCCACGTTTCTGCCCACCGTCGGCAAGTATGGATATTCCACCATGTTCTTCGGTTTCGCGGGATGCACCGTAATCTACTTCATCACCGCCGCCTTCTTCTTGCCTGAAACGAAAGGGAAGACCCTCGAAGAGATCGAAGCACACTTCGAGGACGCAAGAAAAAAGCCGGACCTCGCAACCGCTTAATCGTGCCGAGCTGGGATGCACACAGCTTGCCCTGAGCTAATCGAAGGGCTCGCCACTTTGGCGAAACATGGGAATCTGCTCTACGCCCGCTGCCGAAGGCTATTCGGCTTCGATCCGCTCAACGCGAAGAACAAAATATAGATGTAACAGATGACAGGAAGAAAGAAAGCGTGATGAATTCCAATTCTGTCGGCAATCGCGCCCTGCGCGAGTGGAATAAGCGCTCCGCCAACAATTGCCATAATCATGATTCCGGAGCCGTCCCCGGTTAGCGGACCAAGCTCCGCTACGCCCAGTGTAAAAATGCTCGGGAACATGATGGAATTAAAAAACCCGACCAGGATGATGCTCCACATCGCGAGATGTCCAGAAGTGATCATCGAGATTGCTACGAGTGCACTCGTGGAGACGGCGCAAATTGCCAGCAATACTCCGGTATTTGCAGTGGCCGTGCCTCCGCGCACCATAGCCACCAGGGCGATCGTGGCTGCCGCGATCGCAACCAGAGCGAACAACGGACGCCCTGCAACCACCAGCCATGCAAGCCATGTTAGATTCGGCACTCCCGGCTGATAACCTGGCGGCATGTGGGACTCAATCGGATAGGAGAGCAGGATTAACGCGATGCTGGAGGCTGTTACCAGGCCCATGTATTTAGCCTTCGCGCCTCCCAAGAAATTCGACCCAATGAATCGTCCCAGCATCGCTCCGCCCCAGTAGAACGACACGAAGCTTGCCGCCAGCTTTTCGGTAAGGCCGCCAATCTCCGGCTGGCTAAGATAGTTCACCAGGAAACTACCAATGGAAACCTCGGCGCCAACGTAAACGAAAATTCCAATCGCGCCAAAGATCAGATTGGGATGCCTCCAGATCGAGTCGTTTACCTTTTCACCAACCTTATGTTGCGCGTGCGGAATTTTCGGCAACTTGAAACTGCCGATGGCGATCGCCAGCAGCACTAACGCGATGCCCAAACCGACATAGGGCGTCTTGACGGTGGCCGCTTCATGCAGGCGATAAGCCTGCAGAGCATCCGGCGTCATTGCCCGGATTTCGGTCATGCTCTTCGGAGTCGCGCTCAAGATCAGTAGCCCGCCAAAAAAAGGAGCAAGAAATGTCCCCAGTGAATTGAACGCCTGGGTCAGATTTAACCGGCTGGAAGCAGTCTGCGGCTTTCCCAGAACCGTTACGTAGGGATTGGCTGCCACCTGCAAGCAAGTGATCCCGGCCGCAAGTACGATGAGTGCTATTAGAAATAGCGGGTACGATGGAGCCATTGCAGCCGGCACAAAAAGAAATGCTCCCGCGCCCATAGTCAGCAAGCCCACCACCATCGACCGCTGATAGCCGATCCAGTCAATCACCTTTGCCGATGGTATGGAGAACAGAAAATACGCTCCAAAGAACGCAAACTGGATGAGCATGACCCCGGCGTAATTCAGATCGAAAATCGGCTTCAGGTGAGGGACAAGAATGTCGTTGAGACAAGTCAGAAAGCCCCACATGAAAAATAGCGTCGTCACCACCGCTAAAGGAACGGTGTAAGAGGTGGTTGTTTCCGGAGCCGAGGTAGAGGTGGTGAGGGAATTGTTAGGAGTAACGATTGCCATAGGCCTGGGTGCCACCCTCGAACGGGATTCTAGCCTTGTCGCAAACCGATCATAGCATCGGCGGCGGCACCTCCGGTATCCAGCTGTTGAATGAAAGGAGTCCTCGTCCGCAGGAATTTACCGATTCTGAGTTTGTGGCTCAGTTCGAATGTCATCCTGAGCAAGCGTTCTTTGCGCCGCGAAGGATCTGGGCGAGCCGCGCGTTGCGTCGCGGTTTTTGCGACGCAATAATCGCGCGTTTGGCTCGCTTCCTCATTAGGGATCGAATATCTCCGAGATCGAATACGGCTACTGCTGCGCTTGAATTCTCACCAGCCAATTCGTCGGCTCAGGAAGGATTGCGAATGTGGGCAGCTTGCCCCGCACCATCGCGACTTCATCGCATTGGTGAAATCTGGGACAAACATGGCAGTCCTTGTAAATCTTGTCGGGAAGATCTTCGCGCCTCGCCATCTCGAATCCCTGTCGCGCAAAAAACTCAGGAGCGCGAGTAAACAGGCAGATGCAGTCAACGCGGTGCCGCTTGGCCTCAGCCATCAGAGCCTTCATCAGCCGGGTACCGCCGCCATGCCCCTGCGCTCGCGGACCTACCGTGATCGAACGAATTTCAGCCAGGTGCGTGCCGTAAAGATGCAGCGCTCCGCACCCAATGATGCGGCCTTCATCTTCCAGAACCACAAAGTCCCTCACGTTCTCGCAAATCTCCGCCAGCGTCCGCGGCAACAGAATGCCGTCCGCCGAATAGGCCGAGATTAGTTCGTGGATGTGCTGGGCATCCGGCAAAATCGCTTTACGAGTGCGCATGAACCTCCTCATTGGCTGGCTCGACATGGGGTGACTCGACATGGAGTAATTCGATATGGGGTGAGTCACTACGAAGTGATTCGATTTTCTTTCGCGCCGCCACAATCCCATCCCGCACTCTCGCCGGCGCAGTTCCGCCAACCACATCGTGGATCGCCAGCACAGAAGCCGGTTTCAAGCACTCATAAAAACTCTCATCGAATAACGGATTCAAAGTGCGCAACTCCTCAAGCTTCAGATCCTGCAGCTCGCATTTCTTTTCCACGCACAACTTCACAGCCTTGCCGATCTGCTCGTGCGCCAGTCGTGACGGAACGCCGCGTTTCACAAGGTAAGTCGCGGCCGCCCACGCATTCATGAATCCCGATCGCGCTGCCTCGCTCATGCGTTCATGATCGAACTCGACCGCCTTCATCCATCCCGCAACCAGCGGCAACATCACAAGCGCCGAGTCCGTGGCGTCGAACAGCGGCTCCTGCGTTTCCTGCAAATCTTTGTTGTACGCCAGAGGTAATCCCTTCATCGCAACCATCAGTGCAGTTGCGCTTCCAACCACGCGGCCGCTTTTGCCCCGTACCAACTCCAAAAGATCCGGATTCTTCTTCTGCGGCATCGCGCTGCTGCCCGTCGAATAAGCCTCAGGCAGCTGCGCAAATCCGAATTCCTGAGTGGAGAAAATAATCATCTCCTCCGCCCACCGGCTCAGATGCAGCCCCAGAAGCGAAAGCGCATTGACAAACTCAAGAGCGAAATCGCGATCGCTCGTAGCGTCAATGCTGTTCGCCGTCGGACTTGTAAATGCGAGTTCACCCGCCATGAAAGCACGATCCAACGGCAGAGTCGCACCTGCCACAGCACCCGATCCCAGCGGACATACATTCAGCCGCTTGCGGCAGTCAGCAAGCCGGTCCGCATCCCGCGAAAACATTTCGACATAAGCCAGCAGCCAATGCGCAACCAGCACCGGCTCCGCATGCTGCAAATGTGTATAAGCGGGCATCGCGGCTCCGCCGGCTTGTTCTGCCCGCTCGACGAACGCCGAACATACCTCGGCCAGATCACTTCTCAACTGATCGATCGCCGCTCTCACATACAAACGCAAATCCGTCGCGATCTGCTCGTTGCGGCTGCGCCCGCTGTGCAACTTGTAACCCACGTCGCCGAGCCGCTCTACCAGCTGCTTTTCAACGAAATGATGCACGTCCTCCGCTTCATCGTCTTCGATAAGGCCCTTTGAGGTTGCGGCCAACTCGCCAATTTGCTGAAGTCCCTCAAGAATGCAGATGAGTTCTTCCGCGGAAACAACTCCCGCATTCTTCAAAGCCCGAGCGTGAGCCGCGCTCGCCGCCAGTTCGTCCGTCAGCAGCCGCCGGTCGAAATCAAACGACCGCTGCCAGCGTTCGAATTGCGTGTCCAGCGGCTGCCGGAATCTCCCCGACCACATCTTCATCGCGCAACCTCCACGCGAGCTCGCGCGCGTGTGCGAGAGGGAAGTCCCAGAATTCGGATGAATCCCGCTGCATCTTTCTGATCGTAGCTTTCGCCCATCGTGAAAGACGAAAGATCGGTTCGATAAAGCGAGTGCTCAGACTGCCGGCTCACCACCGAAACGTTGCCCTTATACAAGGATAGCGTTACACTGCCCGTCATTTCTTTTTGCGTGGTCACAACAAAGGCGTCCAGGGCCTCGCGCAACGGCGTGAACCATAATCCGAAGTAAACCAGCTCCGCATACTTCAACCCCACGTGCTGCTTGAAGTGCGCAACCTCGCGCTCCAGGCAGAGCGCCTCTAGCTCGCGGTGAGCCGCGATCAGCAACGTTCCGCCAGGCGTTTCATAACACCCGCGCGATTTAATTCCAACAAAACGGTTCTCCACGAGATCCACGCGCCCAATCGCATTGCGCGCCCCAATCTCATTCAGCAGTTCGACCAGAGACACCGGATCGAGCTTCATCCCACCGACCGCTACCGGAATTCCTTTCTCGAAACCAATGGTCACCTGTTCTTCCTTGTCCGGCGCCTCTTGCGGCGAGCGCGTCATCTGCCATGTGGTCGCCAGCGGAGCATTCCCTGCATCCTCCAGCTCTCCGCCTTCATGACTGAGGTGCCACAAATTGCGATCGCGGCTATGAATCTTCTCCCGGCTCGCCGCCACGGCAATCCCGTGCTGCTCGGCGTAATCCAGACAGTCTTCGCGCGATTTCAGGGACCATTCCCGCCACGGCGCAATCACCTTCAACTCCGGCGCCAGCGCTTGATAGGTCAATTCAAAGCGAACCTGATCGTTTCCTTTTCCTGTGCAGCCATGCGCTACGGCAGTCGCTCCCTCGCGCAGAGCAACTTCTACCTGATGCTTTGCGATCACCGGACGCGCCAGCGATGTTCCCAACAAATATTTATGCTCGTATACGGCGCCTGCTTGCAGCGCGGGAAAAACGTATCCCGTCAGAAACTCCTCGCGGAGATCCTCCACGATTACCTTGCTTGCGCCCGTGGCATAAGCCTTCTCGACAACGGCTTCAATATCGTCGCCCTGGCCCACGTCGCCGACCATCGCGATGACGTTGTAAGGATAATTTTCCTTGAGCCACGGAATAATGATGGAGGTATCAAGTCCTCCCGAGTATGCAAGTACGACTTTTTCAGGCATGAGCACTCCTTGCGGGCAGACGATCGCCGCCGCCCAGCAGCAAATAAAGAATCGCTTTTTGTACGTGTAGGCGATTTTCCGCCTGCTCGAAAATCAAAGACCGCTCCGAGTCCATCACCGCATCCGTCACTTCCTGCCCGCGATGCGCCGGCAGGCAATGCATGAACACCGCGTGTGGAGCGGCTTCCGCCATCAGTTCCGAATTCACTTGATACGGAGGAAAAATCTGCGCCCGCTCCCTCTCTTGTTTTTCCTGCCCCATGCTGGTCCAGGCATCGGTGTAAATCGCGTCAGCTCCAGCCACGGCCTCGTGTGGATCGGACAACAGGCAAATCTCGGCTCCAGTGTTTTCAGCGATCGCGCGCGCATCGGCAACAATTTGTGGATCAGGCCCATACCCCGCCGGAGTCGCCACCCGAATCGACGACCCCAGGCACGCACACGTCAGCAACAATGAATGCGCCACATTGTTTCCGTCGCCGACGTAGGCCAGGCTTAGGCTTTTCAAATCTCCAAAGCGCTCCCGCAGTGTCATGTAGTCCGCCAGCGCCTGGCACGGATGCTCCAGATCGCTGAGCGCGTTAATCACCGGAATCGAGGCGTGGCTTGCCATCCCGTGGATGGCTTCCTGCGAGTATGTGCGCAGAACGATAAGGTCCACCCAGCGCTCCAGGTTGTGCGCCACATCGCTCAGCTTTTCGCGCGCATCGATTCGTTCGTGAGTCTGGTCCACAAACATCGCTGTGCCACCGAGGCTCACCATCCCGGCCTCGAACGTCAGCCGGGTTCGCAACGAAGGTTTCTCGAAGAACATCACAATCTGCCGTCCCGCGAGCGCTCGACGAAAATCAGCAGGACGCGACTTCATGATGCGCGCCAGATCCAAAACAGCGTGAACCCCCGCGGGTCCAAGGTCGCGAGTCGAGACCAGGTCCGGACACCAGAACACTTGCGGAGTTCTTTCCGGAGCGGCCGCCATCCGGCCCCGTACACGACTATTCAATTTCGATTCCTTGCTGGTAACAGCCGGCGAACTCATGAATACGTAACCTCCGTTCCACACGACAACTTGGTGAGATAAAACTGCGGCAACATTTCTACTTCGGTTGCCGGCAGAATCTTCACTCGTCCCACGCCTTGTTTCAGCGCCAGGCCGCACGCCTGTAGCTTGGGCAGCATGCCGCCGCTGATAATCGATCCCGCCGCCAACTCAGCTGCCTGCTTCGTGCTGAGCCGCGGCATCACGCAGCCCGACGCATCTTTTACTCCGGGCACGTCGGTAAGAAAAATCAAAGTGTTGGCGTGGCAAGCCGCGGCGCACGACGCTGCCATTTCATCGGCGTTCACGTTGTAGTATTCGCCGTCAGCGCCCAGCGCCAGCGACGCCAGCACCGGTATTCCTCCCTGTGGCCACAAGGCTTCGATCCAGCATGGTTCCGCGAAACAAATCTCGCCCACAAATCCCAAATCACGGCCGTGAACAAATCTCTTTCGCGCGCGGAATGTCATCCCGTCTCCGCCGCTGAAACCAATCGCCGGCATCCCTGCAGCCTGAATCGCCGCCACCAGTTTCTTGTTAACAACCCCAGCCAGCACCATCAGCGCCGCGTCTCGAGTTTCCGCATCGGTCACGCGCAACCCGTCCACGAATTCGCTTTTCTTCCCCAGCCTCTCGAGCATGCGAGTCAAGGCACTGCCGCCGCCATGAACCACCGCCACACGATGCCCATCCTGCGCCAGCTCCGCGACGGACTTCGCACACTTGCGCAGCGTCACCGCATCTTCGATCGCCGCGCCGCCAATCTTCACCACAATCGTCACTGCAAACCCTCCCGCTCTTCCCACCCATACATCAGATTCATGTTCTGCACGGCCTGCCCTGCCGCGCCTTTCAGCAGATTGTCCACGCACGAAATGAGCACCAGCCGCCGCCCATCCTCCGCCAGGCAAAATCCGAGGTCGCAATAGTTTGTGTGCAGCGAAAACTGCAACTGTGGCAGCTTTGGAGTCGCAAACACTCGCACCCAATGCTTTCCCGAATAAAAATCTCGCAGACAGGATTCAACTTCCGCCGGCTTCATCGCTCGATTCAAACGCACGTAGATAGTCGAGAGAATCCCGCGCGGAATCGGCAGCAGATGCGGGGTGAAAATCAGTTCCGTATCGTTCAACCGCAACTGCTCGACCATCTCTCCCAGATGCCGGTGTTCGAACACCGAGTAAGCAGAGAAATTGTCCGCCACAGAAACGAAGTGCGTTCGCGACGTAGGCTCCTTGCCCGCTCCCGACACTCCAGATTTCGAATCCGAAATAATTCCGTGCTCGCGATCGACCAGGCTGGCCCTCAGCAGCGGCGCCAACACCAGGATCACCGAAGTGGCATAGCAACCCGGATTCGCCACCAACTCAGCCTCGGCAATGGAATCGCTGTTCAACTCGGGCAGTCCATACACCGCCTTTGCCGTTAACTCTGCGGCAGTGGCAGCATCTGCATCTTGAAACGAATAAATCGCACGATGCTGCGCTTGCTTGAGCCTCCACGCGCCACTCAAATCGATTACCCGGAAACCCTGCGCTATCGCCTCGGGTACAAGTGACCGCGACGCTTCATGCGGAGTAGCCAGAAAAAGTAGCTGCACGCCTTGCCGTTTCAGTTCCGGCCACGATAGCGGCCGCAACGGATAGCCGCCATTGCCCGACAACTCCGGAAATATTTCGGCCAAATCTTTCGCACCGTCGCTTCCGCCCTCACGCCGCAACAAAACAGGTTTCTCCAGTCGCGGATGCCGTTCCAGAATGCGCGTCAGCTCCAGCCCCGAATAGCCGCTTGCCCCCAGCACTGCGGTTTTTAGCTTTGCACCCATCAGCCCAGCATCTCCTCGATCCGCGCCGCAACCTTCCTGGCAGCGTCCTTGTCAGGACACACAATCAAAATCGCGTCGTCACCGGCAATCGTCCCCACCACTCCCTCCCATTCCTGCTCGTCAAGCGCCGCTGCTACCGGCTGCGCGCTGCCGGTAATGGTTTTCACCACCAGCAGGTTCTGCGCCGGGCGCACATCCAGCACAAACTCGCGAACCAACCGCTGCACCGGGGGCAAAGCCAAACCCGCTGCGCCTTCCCCTTGCGGCAGCGTGTAGCCGGCCGCCGTCTTGCTCAAATTCAGATCGCGAATATCCCGCGACAGCGTCGCCTGCCCCACCTTGAATCCCCGCTTGCGCAAAGCTCGCTGCAAGTCTTCCTGATTACCGACGGGCCCATGGCGCAACGTGTCCAAAACGGCTCTTTGCCGAAGCGCTTTATTCATTATGCATATTTATTCATAACGTTGAATAAACATTCTTAATCTTACAGGCCACACGCCCCCTGTCAAGAAAAATTTCCTGCAATACCATTACCGTTCACAGCACTCTTTTCGCGCGAATCCTCCAGACATGGGTGCCCGATTTCTCGCGTCTTTTCCGACAAGGCCGCCCTGAGCGCAGCCGAAGGGTGGGATTTCTGACACTCGCGGTTTTCGTGCTTGGGGATCTTGGAATCGAGGCCTACGGCCAGTCCTTGCTAGACTACTTGCGGTTCGAAGCAGTCGCGCCTCAGCCCAGGAGCACGCCGCCTCATGAACAAAACGCCCACATTGACCGCCGAGTTGATCGCCGAATTTCTCGGAACCTTCGTCTTAATCCTCTTCGGCACAGGCGTGGTTGCCATGGTGGTGTTGTTCCCGGCACCCACGCCGGCCGCCACCGTTCACGGCGGCTACACCAATATCACTTTGGGTTGGGGGCTCGCGGTGACCATGGGCATCTACGTCGCGGGCAAAGTTTCCGGCGGCCACCTCAACCCGGCAGTCACGTTTACCCTCGCAGTGTTCCGCGGTTTTCCCTGGCGCAAAGTGTTACCGTATTCCGTTGCGCAGACGGCCGGTGCATTCTTTGCCGCCGCTCTCGTCTACCGGAACTATCTGCCGGCCTTTCACCAGGTCGACCCTCAACTGGAAAGAACCGCGGGCGTGTTCACAACTTTCCCAGCATTTCCCGCATGGCCGGAAGCCGGATTTCTCGATCAAGTCATCGGTACCGCGCTGCTGCTGCTTCTGGTCTTGGCGATCACGGACGAATTTAACGTTCCGCCCGGAGCCAACCTCGCGCCGTTAATGATTGGATTGGTAGTCGTGGCGATCGGCATGAGCTTCGGAGGCATGCACGGATATCCCATCAACCCCGCGCGCGATTTTGGTCCGCGCCTTTTCACCGCCCTCGCTGGATTCAAAAACAATGGCCTCACCGACGGCGCTAGGGTGTGGTGGATTCCGGTTGTCGCTCCGCTCATCGGTGGACTTGTCGGCGCCGCAGTCTACGATTTCGGTATTCGACGATTCCTCCGCGCTCAATTCTCGTCGTCGCAATCCTCGTCGTCGCAGCCATCGTCCGGCCAATCGTCGGCGGGAAAATCTTCGTCCACCCAAACGCCCTAGATGCGCCCTAAGAAAGATGCGCTCTAAGAAAATCGGAGGCCACCTTGCCCTACATTCTCTCTCTCGATCAAGGCACCACAAGCTCCAGAGCTCTCCTGTTCGACGACCGTGGCGCCGTCCGCGCCCTTGCCCAGCGCGAGTTCACGCAGATGTTTCCCCAGCCGGGCTGGGTCGAACACGATCCCGATGAAATCGCCACATCGCAGTTCGCCGTCGCTTTGGAAGCTCTAGCCCAAGCCCATCTCCAGCCCAGCGACGTCTCTGCGATTGGCATCACCAACCAGCGCGAAACCGCCATCGTCTGGGATTGCGCCACCGGTAAGCCCATCTACAACGCCATCGTCTGGCAGGATCGCCGCACTGCCGAGTTCTGCCAGCATCTCAAAACTCAAGGCCACGAAACCTTAATTCAGCAGCGCACTGGCCTGTTAATCGACGCCTACTTCTCCGCCAGCAAAATTTCCTGGATCCTCGATCATGTCCCGCAAGCCCGCCAGCTCGCCGAAGCCGGACGTCTCGCCTTCGGCACCGTCGACGCCTGGCTCCTCTGGAAGCTAACCGCCGGCCGCCTTCATCTCACGGATGCCAGCAACGCCTCCCGCACCATGCTCTTCAATATTCACACCGGCCGCTGGGACAACGATCTTCTCGCACTCTTTAATATCCCCGCCTCAATGCTGCCCGAGGTCCGCGCCTCCAGCGAAGTCTATGGAGAAGTCAGTTCCGTCCCCGGCCTCAATGGAATTCCGATCGCAGGCATCGCCGGCGATCAACAAGCCGCGCTCTTCGGCCAACGATGCATTACTTCCGGCCTCACCAAAAATACCTACGGCACCGGCTGCTTCCTGTTGCAAAGCACCGGCAGTCGCGCCGTCGTATCTACTCATCGCCTCGTCACCACCGTGGCCTGGAAAATCGCCGGCGCCACCCACTACGCGCTCGAAGGCAGCGTCTTCGTCGGCGGAGCCGTCGTTCAGTGGCTGCGCGACGCCCTCGGCATCATTCGAACCTCCACCGATGTCGAAGCCCTCGCCAGCTCCGTCCCCGACAATGGCGGAGTCTACTTCGTCCCCGCCTTCGTAGGTCTCGGCGCTCCGCACTGGGATTCCTACGCCCGTGGCGCAATCTTCGGCCTCACCCGCGGCAGCACTGCCGCTCACGTCGCCCGCGCCGCCCTCGAAAGCATCGCCTACCAGGTCGCCGATCTCATGGACGCCGTCCAAACCGACGCCGGCACTCCGCTTCCCGAACTGCGCGTCGATGGCGGCGCCTCCGCCAACAACGCTCTCATGCAATTTCAGGCGGACATTCTTGGCGTCCCCGTCGTCCGCCCCTCGATGACGGAGACCACCGCTCTCGGCGCCGCATTTCTTGCCGGCCTCGCCACCGGCGTCTGGAAGGAAGTGCAGTCAATTTCGAACCTGTCTCACGACCAACGCCGCTTCGACCCCCAGATGCCCCGATTCCAAGCCGAAGCCATGCGACAGCGCTGGAATGAAGCCATTTCACGCTCCCGGACCTGGGAGCCTCGCCTCCCAGAAAATTCCGCCATGAAATAGCAGACGACTAGCCGTCTCATAAATGGGTTCGGGAAGGGCACGACGTTCCAGTCGTGCCGTCCAGAGCCGGGTGCCCCATCCTTGTCGCGTTCTGTGCAACAAGGGTGGGATTCCACAAAGGCCTAAACCACAGGATTCAAATCCGCACTCTCGCCCTTCTCACCGCCCTCCGCAAAACTTCCCACCCCTCTCTCCACTTCTCAAACCTCGACCGCCTCTTCCGGCTCTCCGGATACAGCATCAACGATTTCAACTCCTCCACCACTCGCACCGGCATCACATACCACGCATTCATCGGACGCGCATACGCCACCAGCGCATCAATGTCCTCCGCCGTATAAGACTTCTGATTATGATCGTGCGCCCGAAAGCTGCACCCACCATCGGCTCCCACCACATGCGCCGACTTCACCTGCACCCTCCAAAAAATAAAACTCTTCTTCGGATTCACAATAAAGTCATAAGGCTCGCTGTCCCCCCAAGGCCGAGCCACCACAAACCCCATCCCAACCGCCTTGGCAATAAACTCCGCCTCCGCAATCTCCCCCAACTGTTTGGGAGTAAGTCTCGTGGAAGTTGCTTGTGTGGAACTAGCTTGTGTGGAACGGACACTCCTGTCCGTTGCCTTTGACCTTGCTAGTGACTTTGCTTTTGGTTCTGATTCTGATCCCTCCGCCTCTGCCCAAATCGTGATCCCACCCATCTTGATGACCCTCATTTATCAAATTGTCATCCTGAAGCGACAGTCTTATCGTCGCTGAAGGGACGCTATGTCCTAAGCGTTGTCATCCTAAAGCGACGGCATTATCGTCGCTGAAGGACCCAGGCGAGCCGCGCGATGCGTCGCGTTCTTTGCGACGCAATACTGGCGCGTTTGGCTCGCTTCCATATCGCCGTCTCGACAGCGCCCCCCCAAACGCAAAACCCCCTCCGACCATCCGGTCGAAAGGGGCTATATCCGCCACTTCGGCTATAGCTAAATGATTACACCCGCTCCGAATGAAGTCAACCAAATAACCCACCCCGGAAGCGCCCCATACCCACGAAAGTAGACACTCGAAAGTACCCATCACCGCCCCACAACCCTTGTCATTCCGACGCCAACGCCCGAACTCCTCATTTCTTGTCATTCCGACGCGCGAGCGCTGCGAGACAGGAGGAATCCGCTGCTCCCTGGGAAATCGAACGTCGTCGAATGTCCAAAAAAGGAAAAGGCCGTCGAGATTTCTCTCAACGGCCCTTATTTATGCCGGCAGCCACCTACTCTCGCACGCACTTTCGTTTCGGCGTGCCGAGGCACGCGTTGTGCACCTCCCGCTGGCACGCGGGGCGGGGACAGCGTGCCCGGGCAGGCCCGCCCGCTGGCCACAACTGTCACTACTTTTCTGCGTGTATTCGTTTATACTCCGGCGGAGACGGGAGGAAGCTGAACATGCCAATGGAAGTCCGGGATGCGGCAAGATCTGCCGCTAAGTACATGAGCGAAGTCCTATCGATCCCTCTGGGGCAGTTGCTTTTGGAAGAGATCGAGTTGAGCACGGACGCACAGTCTTGGAATGTAACATTTAGCTATCCGACCCCTAGGGATCCGGAGGACTTGGCGATATATGCGGTCAAGCCTCGCTCACTTAAGACGGTGAGGATAAATGCTAGCGACGGCAGACTAGAGTCGATAAAGATAAGAACAGTATGAACGATCCCGCCGCCCAGTTGCGATTTTACGGGTCCCGCGGCGTCGTGATCGATTCCAATCTTCTGCTCCTATATTTCCTGGGCAGTTTTCAAAGGAGCCAAATTCGAACCAACAAAAGGCTCGCCAATTTTGATGAAGAAGATTTTGACCTTCTAGTCAGACTCCTGTCCCTGTTTAAGAAAGTTGTAACGACTCCTAACATCTTGACAGAAGTGAGCAATCTGTCTGACGCCGTACCAGAGGCGTTCAGGGAGTCGTACTTTGCACAATTTAGGGCGTGTTTATCCATCCTCGTCGAAGAATATACGCCTAGTTCGGAAGCTCTCGCCAGCAGGTGGTCGCGATTTGGGCTTACCGATGCCGCGATTGCAACGATCTCACGCAAGCGTTATCTAGTACTCACGGAGGACTTCCGACTGTCCCAAGCACTGGGAAGCGACGGAATCGACGCATTGAATTTCAATCATCTTAGATACGTCAACTGGGCGCAGGAATAGATCGCCGGGTGCCCCATCTTTGGCGTCCTTTGCCAAAGGTGGGATTCCACAACCGCCAGAGCCTTGGGCATTAGACTTGGTGGAACAATCAGTGCACTCGCTTTTGACACGCGTCCTTTGCGCGCGGGAGCCTTCTGCCGAAATCCTGAGCGTTCTTGGCGAAGGAACTCTCCGCCACAAAATGCAAAAGGAAAAGGCTACCAACATTTCTGTTGATAGCCTTTATTTATGCCGGCAACGACCGGAGTTTATCCTGAGCCGAAGGGCTCCCACACACTTGGCACGTGCAGTACCATCGGCCCTGTAGGGCTTAAGTTCCGTGTATTAGTGAGTCTCCACCATTACTGCCGGCTTCGGAGTGGCCGTCGGCGCCTCCGGATGCACCTCATCCACTGACACAAGGGTGGCATTTATAACCTTGTTTGAATCCAGCGGCTTGAGTTTCGAAGAGTTGATTTCATAGCCCCCCTGTTCCGGGGACATAAGAACCAGGCGGCCGTGTCCTTTCCACATTCCGGTTGCGATCTCTACGCGCAGAAAATATTCCTGCCCCGCTTTCATATCCAATTCCGTTCCAGACTGCTTGTCGTTGGAGCGAAAGCTATGTTTGCCGGGATCGAGTCGAACCGTGAAGTAGCGGCCATTCTCCGCGCGGGCCAGTTCGGCTTCATCGCAGAAAACCGAAGGCGCCAGAGCGCTGCCTGCAAACTGCTTGTAACGATAGATATAAACGGTGGCCTTGGACGGCTTGGCATCGTCTGTTTTTTGTAAATCCCCAGTTGGCTCTTGGGCAATCGCGGCCAGGCTGGTTAGGCATAAGATCAGCAACCCTAAAGTTCTAAGCGCGCGCATCTGGTCTCCCTGAATTTTGTCGGTGAAATCGGGCGCGGGGTCGCCCAATCTATCTTGAGGTCTTCAAGACCGCTCCAACATAGGGTCTGCCGCGCTTCCTCTCAAGTTACCGGAGTACATCGCCTGTCCCCGCCAAACTTTGAGCGCCGGAGTATCCGCCCAACGCAACCAAAAAAAGAAAAAGGCGACCATGTTCCCATGACCGGCCTTTATTTATGGCGGCAACGACCGCAGTTTATCCTGAGCGTGCCGAAGAGCCTGCCCTGAGCCTGTCGAAGGGACTCCCACACATTTGGCGTGCAGTACCGTCGGCCCTGCGGGCTTAACTTGAAGCGCGCAGAAGGCGTGAGCCTGTCGTGATCACGGGCAGTTGGTACCTTCGTAATCCTACTCTCGCGAATTCGCTAGGGTACGCACATGGCCGCAACCAATACTTCCAGTATGAGGAACTTTTCGATTTTCGCCGCGCTGCTGTTCTGCGCCTTGGCCGCGAACTCGTATGCCGCGAATTCCGTTATATGGATTGCCGCCAACAGCGAGACGATCCCCTTGGAGCCCGCCAGCCTGCACGCCGGCCAAGTCTACTATCCCGCTGTCGGGGGCGGCGATATACATGTGCAAATCGACTCCAGATACCCGGTCACCGTGGCCATGACTTGGGCCGACGAATGGAACGCCGCCATGCGGAGCCCCGGAGCCCCTGCGGATTTCAGCTTCCTCTGCGTGAAGGAGCATGTCACCAGTGGGATTTACGAGTGTCATCTTCCCTCCGAACGGCGGATGATCATCACCTTCCGCGATGAGCGCAGACCCGAGAAGCCCGTCCTCTCGACCATTGGCGCCATCCTCGGACCGGGAGTGCGACAATTCATTTCCCCCAACGATCTCCACATCCAGTACTACCGTTGCCTTCAGCCTGAGTTCCACTGGCGCCGCATCCTCAACGAAAAATACCAGATAACGACGGTACCCAAGGTCTACAGTCTGATGACTCCAGACCACGACGGACAGGAACTCAGCCTGAAGATCAAATCGCCCATCCCGCTGACTGTTGCTCTGCTGCCATCGCATCTTGCCGACCAGGTCTACGACAAGACCGTACCCCTCACCGATGCCCTCGACCAAACCGGCTGCAAAGAACGTGGCGTCCAGTCTATGAGCTTCAACTGCACTTTTAACGTCGCCAATGGATCGCAAACGCTGCTGATCCTCCCCGACATCGATTTTTCCGGCCACAAGAAAGCCACGGTCGAGGCCAACACGGTAAAGTGCGTCGAGCATTGTGAGCAATTGAGCCCGCCCGCGAATCCGTAGAGCGGAAAATCATGGCGCCAAAAAGGAAAAGGCCAATCTGATTTCTCAGACTGGCCTTTATTTATGCCGGCAACGACCTACGCTCCCACACACTTGGCGCGTGCAGTACCATCGGCCCTGCGGGGCTTAACTTGATGCGCTTAGAAGGCGTGAGCGCGCGTTTTTTGCGCGCGGGAGCCCTCTGCCGAAATCCTGAGCGTTTTGCACGGAGGATCTCTGGGCAGTACTCTCCCTGAACTACAATCACTACGAAGAGCATGAAGCGCATGGAGAGACTGCAATGAAGCGGATACCTATACCACTCCTTCTTTTGTTGAGCGTCGGCTTATTCGCGGCAGACACGGCGCCGCGTTTCAAGTCCGTTGCGATGCCCTTCTACCCACCCTTGGCTCGCCAGGCTCGTATCGAAGGCAAAGTATTTCTGCGCTTCACGATTGACGAGAAGGGAGAGACAGCTGACATCGAGGCCACCTCCGGCCATAAACTCCTGCGGGAAGCGGCGATCGAGAATGTTCGAAGCTGGAAGTTTTGGCCTCCGAGCTGTGCTTGCAGGGTGAAGGACGAGGTGTTTCTCGTCTATAAGCTATCCAATGAATTGGAATCGGCAGAAACGCCGGACGTGATCGTTAAGTGGTTTGCTAGGAGGACGGAAGGAGTTACGGTACAAATTGAGGCCTATGCGCCGCACTGGCAACCCTGAACCCGGTGCAAAAAGGAAAAGGCCGACCATATTTCCATGATCGGCCTTTATTTATGCCGGCAACGACCTACGCTCCCACACACTTGGCGCGTGCAGTACCATCGGCCCTGCGGGGCTTAACTTCCGTGTTCGGGATGGGAAC
>DAIUEW010000044.1:0-51750 GCA_036844925.1 Candidatus Sulfotelmatobacter sp. | reverse complement strand
AGGATCCGCTGGCCGTTAAAATTTTGCATGACGAGGTGCACCACGGCGACCACATGGTGGTAGACGCCGAGCAGGGTAAGATGAGGTTTGTGGCGAGCCGCCAACTTGGCGAACGGCCCATGCTGTCGAATACCAGCATCCCGTCATAGAGTCCGCCGTTTCTGCAGGAAGTAGTTCCCCGTTGCTAGAACTTCACTAAAATGTGATCGATAAACTGCTCGTCTCTTCGCAAATCTGGGAACCATACGGTACTGCCCTGTGCTCCGCACGCGGCTTGCGCAGCGCCGAGGGCCGCCTGCGGCCGGATTCTCGGCGAGCGATCCTGGAAACCGCGAGCGCGCTGGTCGCACTTGATCGCCGCGACCTCGATGCGGCGTGGCACCGGGCACACACCGCGCTCGAAGCGCTGCCTAGCCCTCGAAACCCTGCCTAAATCACCTGAGCGGGCGTGTTCATCTTGTGAGAAAGCCTCAGAACTCAAGCCGCGCCTGAAAAACAGCACGTGTTTTGGTCAGCCATTAATCGCCTCCTCCTGTCTGCAGCGGTTGCACTCGTGTGTTCTAGGTACTTTGATTTACCTTATGTGTTTTTTGGAATCGCTTTTGTTCCGCGCGTTCTAGTCTCATCGATCAAACGTGCGGTCAGTGCTGCCGCCGAGAACCTTAGATACGTTCTAGAGAATTTTCATGACCCATCAGAACACACTATGTGATCTTCAAAACCGGGGGCGACGCATGCACGTCGAGCGTGAATCTGGGTCCGAGTAGGGTCAGATAGGGGTTCCTGAGAGATTCTTGCAACGCCAAAGGTGGCTGCCAGTGCCGTTGAGTTTCAATCAGTTACAAGTGAATACGGCCTTGGCACGATAGAGGTCAGAGGGTTCGAATCCTATAGCGCCGCCCACCATTCGCTCCTTCCAAGTGCAGAATTCCCCTCGTCGCCTGTCCGCGAGCGTCTGCTGGGCGGCCATACCCCCAATCGGCAAATGGATTATTGGACGATCGGGAACTCCAACCGGCTCGGATGGTCAGCATCATGATAAACCGTCACGTGCGCGGTGCGCGCGTCTTTGGCGGTTTCGTCTGCCACCACGCCTCCACTGTTGTAGTTTTTTTCCAGGTAGATCGTGTTGGGGCAATTCAGCACCAGCCGCAGGCGACTGCCTTTCGCAATACGACGAGAAAAGAAAGTGAAGCCGTCGAATACGTACCGGTTGACCTCTCCCGGTTTCGCCAGCTTTTCCTGGCTCAACGATTCGTGGTAGCGGGCACGGATGTTGTCACTGGTGAGCTGCACGCTGCTGCCATCCGGTAGGATTTCATAGAGCGATGCCGCGAAGTCGGTGTCAGGCACGTCGATTTCAATCCACGCGCTTAGCTTCACGAATCCGGAGATCTCCGTATCCGCGACGAAAGGTTCGCTATGGTAGACCACGCCATTGCCGAAAAGGTTGAGCGCATAGCGCTGGTCCGTGATCGAGTTTTTGATATCTTCTTTCTCCAGTTCCGCCGGGCGCACATCGAGAGGATCGTAAACATAGCGATCGGGCTGTGTGCCGTTGGGCTTGGCCTCACTCATCCTTCCCGAACTGGTGACGTCGTTGGCATGCCCGGAATCAGAGTCGAGATAAAGTGCGCGCGTGGAGTTGGAAATGCTCTCCAGCGTGTCGGCATACTTCCATTCATCCGCGGCCATCACGTAGTAAGCAACTCGTTTTTTCAGGAACTCGGGCTTGCTTCCGTTCTTAAGCGTCCAGTCGTACCAGTCGGTGTGCAGCTTATTCATATCAAGCAGGCTGGCATCGCCAAAGGTTAAGCCGCCGACTTCCTTCTTGGGGGTGCGTGTACCGGCGTGATCCCACGGGCCGATGATCAGATAATGCTGCGCCTTGGCTTTTTCGGTTCCGTACTTCATGTGGTTGCGGTAGTAAGTAAGCGCTCCGGCCTGGTCGCCATCGTAGCTGCCGGTGATGGTCAGAATCGGCACATGGATAGCGCGATATTGCTCAGGAGAAATCGCCAGGCTCTGCCAGACTGAGTCCACGGCTGGATGGCTCAGCCACATTTGGAACGTCGGCGACGGGTTACCCACGATTTGATCGAGTTCCCTGAACGGCCGGTGCTGCAGGTAAAGCTCGGTAAACTTCGAGATCCAATAGGAAGATTCTCCGAAAAGACTTTCATTACTCGTCACGCCGCTGGTGAACGTGATCCACTGCATGTCGTAAGGGCCAAATATGTTCTTGAACATCGGGAAGTCCACGCCGGCGTGTGCGGACGCAACCGGGACAATCGTGGCCAGATGCTCAGGCGCTTCGCGCAAAGTCATCCACTGATCAAAGCCGGCATAGGATCCTCCCCACATCGTGACTTTGCCATTCGACCAGGGCTGGCGCGCCAACCATTCGACGATGTCGTGGCCGTCGCGCGGCTCCTGCAGAAAAGGCTCGAACTTCCCTTCCGAGTTGCCGCGCCCCCTCACGTCCACAATGGCGAAGACGTATCCATGCTGGGCGAAGTAATATGCGCGCGAGTGATAGCTGTCGCTGATGTACGGCGTCAATTCGAAGATCACCGGCAACGGATCCTTCTGCTCGTGTGGACGGTAGACGGTGGCATTCAGGCGCACGCCGTCGCGCATGGGAACCTTCACCGCCCACATCAGGTCGACCGGCTTGGGCGAGTCGGGCTTCTTGTCGGATTTCTGGGCGTAAGTTGTCAAAGATAAGGCGATCAGCAGCGTGGCAAGAATTTGGCAATTGCGCATGAGTGGCCCTCGTAGAGCGCGCGTAGTCTAACATCCGAAGGCGGAGAAACGCCAAGGTTTGCAGGCTGGGATAACGTCACTGCCGACCTCTCGATCCGACGAGATAGAATGCGTTATGCGCATCGGAGTCTTCACGCCCCTGCTGTCGCAACTGCCGCTCGAGGCGGTTCTCAAGAAACTGAAGACTTTGCAGATCGATACCGTCGAGCTGGGTACCGGCAATTATCCCGGCGACGCGCATTGCAAGCTCGCGATGCTCGAAGATGCCTCGTCCCTCGCCGAGTTTAAGAAGATTCTGGCGGATCATGGCGCCAGCATTAGCGCCTTGAGTTGTCACGGCAACCCGCTGCATCCCGACGGAGCTCGAGCCAAGCATGACCGCGACGTGAGCCGCAAGACGATCCTTCTCGCAGAAAAGCTGGGCATTTCCGTGGTCGTCGATTTTTCCGGGTGCCCCGGCGATTCGCCCCACGCGACCGCGCCCAACTGGGTTACGTGCCCATGGCCCCCTGACTACCTTAAGGTTCTCGATTGGCAGTGGAATGAAGTGGTCGCACCTTACTGGACGGAGCATGCGAACTTCGCCGCCGATCACGGCGTAAAGATCGCGATCGAAATGCATCCCGGCTTTGTTGTTTATAGTCCGGAGACGATGCTCAAGCTGCGCTCGATTGCCGGACCGAATGTGGGTTGCAACTTCGATCCCAGCCATCTCTTCTGGCAGAGCATCGACCCCATCGCCGCCGTCCGCGTGCTCAAGGATTCGATCTTTCACGTTCACGCCAAAGACACGCAAATCTACCCGGCCAACTTGCCGCGCACCGGCGTACTAGATACCAAGCCGTACACCCAGGAGCGCGAACGCGCGTGGATCTTCCGCACCTGCGGCTACGGTCACGGAGCCGAATGGTGGAGCGAGTTTATCTCCACGTTGCGAATGTTTGGCTATGATAACGTGCTCTCAATCGAGCACGAAGACAGCCTGCTCTCGCCAGAAGAGGGCCTGACGAAGGCCGCCAACTTCCTCAACAATATTGTGATCCGCGAGCAGCCCGGCACCGCGTGGTGGGTCTAGCTGCCGATTCGAGTGAAGCGCTGAGAACGCTATGAAACCGATCAGAACGGCAATCTTCGGTACCGGCTTCATGGGCCGCGTACATCTGGAAGCGGTGCGAAGGCTGGAATATGTTCAGGCGGCAGCCATCGCCGGAAGAAACATAGAGGCGGCGCGACGCCTGGGCGCGGGCTTCTCTATCTCCACGTTTGCAGCCGATTATCGCGATCTTTTGCGCGATCCATCGATCGATGCGGTTCACATCTGCACCCCCAACGCTCAGCACTTCTCGATGGCACAAGCCGCGCTCCAAGCGGGCAAGCATGTGATCTGCGAAAAACCTTTGGCTACAAACGTGGAAGAGGGCGCAGAACTTGTGTTCCTCGCTGCGCGGCAAGGAGTACGCAACTGCGTCTGCCACAACTTGCGCTTTTATCCCATGGTGCAGCAAATGCGCCACATGTGCGAAGACGGCGATCTGGGAGAAATTTTGATCGTGCAAGGCACGTATTCGCAGGACTGGCTGTTGTATGACACGGACTGGAATTGGCGCGTCGATTCCAGCGCTGGTGGCCCTTCGCGCTGCATGGCTGACATCGGCTCGCACTGGTTTGATATGGCTGAGCACGTCACTCGCCTGCGCGTAACTTCTCTGTGTGCCGACCTGCAGACTTTTCACCCGACGCGCAAGCAGCCGAAACAATCGGTTGAGACCTTTTCCAACAAAATGCTGAGAGCGGAAGACTTCATCGAAACTGCTGTCGACACCGAAGATTTCGGAGCCATTGTTTTCCATATGGGCAAGCGCGCGCGCGGCAGCCTCGTCGCCAGCCAGGTTTCAGCCGGACGCAAGAATCGGCTCAGCATTGAGATTTACGGCACAAGATCTTCCGTCGCGTGGGATCAGGAACGTCCCGATGAACTCTGGGTAGGCCATCGCGATACCGGCAATCAGATCTACGTGAAGGATCCGTCTCTACTCAAGAGCGCGGCGCGCAGCTATGCCGATCTTCCCGGTGGTCACAGCGAAGGCTACGACGACACCTTCAAGCAAATATTCCGGCGTTTCTATGCTTCTATCTCCACATCTTCGATCGGCACGTCAACCGCAGCCCCCGAATATCCGCAGTTCGTCGATGGACTGCGCCAACTCACCATCCTCGATGCCGTGCTCCAGAGTCACCGCACGCGGCGCTGGATCGATGTTCCCCAACTCGAAACCAATCGTTGAAAGGAACGCTTGCTAATCCTCGCCGCTATTCTTGCCTTTTTCGTTTATGGAATGATCGCCGCTATGTTAGGCACTATCCTGCCCGAGCTATCCGAGCGCTTCCACCTCTCGCCCAGTCAGAACGGCACCATCGCGTTCGCGCAAGCGCTCGGGCTCATCCTCGCCTCGCTTGCGGTCGGCCCACTGCTCGACAACGAAGGCAAGAAGCTTGGCCTCATCCTTGGGCTCACGCTCATTTCTGTCGCGCTCTTTGCCTTGCCGCGGTCGCCTGGGTTCCGCAGCATCCTTGTTCTTCTTTTTCTGCTGGGAGTGGGCGGCGGGACTATTGTGACCGCCGCCAATGCGTTGGTCAGCGATGTAAGTGAGACTCACCGCGCTGCCGCGCTGAACTTGACTAACCTTTTCTTCGGCATAGGAGCTCTGACGACGCCCTTTGTCGCCGCCAATTTTTTCAATCGCAATTGGATTCGCCTCTGCTACATCATCGCGTCGCTTACTGTTGCAACACTGGTATTCCAGGCTCTCACCAGGATGCCAGGGCCAGCCGGCGCAGGGCGTTTCGTGCTCGCAGATGCGGTTCCCGTACTGGGGCGGCCATTACTTTTCCTAATTGGATTATTCCTTTTTCTCTACATCACCTGCGAGGTTGGCGTATGGAACTGGCTGGTGCGCCATCTCGTCGCGCAAGGCGTCCCCGAATCGCGCGCTCTCAACATTCTCTCACTGGGATTCGCGCTCGGCCTGCTGATCGGCCGAGCCGCCATCCTGCCGGTCCTGATCCGTGTACCAGCCATCACCGTCACGCTGGTGGGATCCATCGCGATGGCGGTGACGACGTTTCTAATGCTGCGGACCACAAAACCGATGACGGCCCTCGTTCTTGTTTTTCTTGCCGGTCTCTCCATGGCGCCAGTTTTTCCGACGACTCTCGCCATCGTCGGCGACGCTTTCCCGCGCATGACGGGCACCGCAATCGGTTTCGTGATTACATGCGGATGGACCGGACTGGCAGTCAGTTCCCGCATTATCGGCTTCATTGCCGGCGGTGACCCGCAGCGGCTGAAGAAAGCGCTGCTGGTAATTCCCGCTTCTGCTGTATTGATGGTGGGCCTGGACCTGGCGATCCGCAGCGCGCTCCGCTAGCAAAGTAGCGCCGCCGCTCTGCGGGCGGCCATGCACCCGACAGATTAGCTCAACGCCCGCATGTAGTCGGCATCGATCTTCAGCGCTTCCATCGTGGGCATATCGAACTCCTCTTGCTCGACAAAAATGTGTTCGATTCTAGCTTTCTTGGCCGCTTCGAAGATGGGATGATAGTCGATCACACCGTGACCCATCTCAGTTGAAGGCGGTTGCGGTAACGGGGCGACCCCATTGCCCATCTTGAAATCCTTCACGTGCAGCATGGAAATGCGCGTGGAATACCGGGTCAGCAAATCTGCGGGTTTTTGCCCCGCGACCGCCGCCCATCCGCAATCCAGTTCCATAGTCACGTTCGAAGGATTGGTCACGCGCATCAGTTCGTCGTAGAACAGAACGCCGTTTTCCGAACGGAACTCCGGCGTGTGGTTGTGATAGGCAAAGCGCATCCCCGCTGCATTCACGCGCTCTCCGATTCGATTGAACTGATCTGCGTTCCAGCGCCAGTCGTCCAGGGTCATTGCTTCCCGAGCGGCACGAGAACCTGGGTCCTTCACACGCGACGGATCTTTGAACCAGGGCGACGCGCAGACGATGTAGTTAAGACCCAATTCCTTGCCATACTGGATTGTTTCATCTACTTTCGGCAGCAAATCTTTCAGTGGATAGTGAGCGCTCACACAGCGCAGGCCGGCACGTTCCATCGCCTGCTTCACTTCACTGGGGGTGTGATTGAAGAAGCCAGCCGCTTCCACTTCGCGATAGCCAATCGCCCCTAACTGCCGCAGCGTTCCTTCATAGTCCTTGGGTAGAATCTCGCGCACCGAATACAGCTGCAGCCCGAGCGGCAGGCCTAGAGGATTGGCCATCAGCCGCGGTAGGTTGCTCCATATTGCTGCGCCAACAGCCGAGGCCGAGACGGTCTTCAGAAAAATTCTTCTCGAAACCCGATGCATAAGTTCAATTCCTCAATAGTTAAATTCCCAATTCTGAATCGTCCTTCTTAGCAATATGGCCGAGGCTGCTTTTATCCGCGAATCGTCTTCGCGGCACCGTCCCAGGTGGCAATCGTGTTCTTGAAATAAGCGTAGTTGGCCAGATGGCAGCCGATCGCCGCGTTGTTACCGAACTCTTCGTTCTCGACGGTTGGCTTGCGAGTTCGAACCGCGTCGAAGAAGTTTGCCTCGTGCGCCGACACATCACTGTAGCCCTGCGGCGCGGTGAAAGTCTCCGCCTCAACCGCCTGGTAATCGAGCGGCCCCGGCTGTGGATGTTCCGCATCCCACTTTGCCAGATACTCCTTGCGCAGCCGCGCTGGCCAGCCCTTCAACGAATATCCTTCCGCCCGCGGCGCCGTATCCTGCGGCGTGAACGTCAGCGTTTGCCCGATGATTTCCATTGTGCCCTTTGTGCCGTGAAACCTGATCGGTTCGCCTCCAGCGTTGTTCAGATTGCAGCGCAGCGCAACGCGAAATTTTGGATAGTCGTAAAGTGTTTCGATCAGGTCGGGAAAATCGCGCCCGTCCTTCCAGCGAAACAATCCGCCACTCGACTGCGCTCGCTTAGCCGGTTCGTTCGTGCCGGAGATGAAGTGAATCCCCGAGAGCAGATGTACAAACAAGTCGCCGGCCAGCCCTTCGCCATAATCGGAGAAGCAACGCCAACGGAAGAAGCGCGCCGCGTCAAATGGGCGCTTGGGCGCACCTACCAGAAACGCATTCCAGTCGATAGTCTGTTCGCTCGCGTCGGACGGAATCGGATAGACCCAGGCGCCGCTCGCTGAGTTACGATCTGAGGACCCTTCGATGAAGAACACATCGCCGAGCGCGCCCGCTGCATAAAACTCCCGCGCTTTCTCATAAACGATGGAGCTAACGCGCTGGCTACCGATCTGCACGATGCGATTTCCCTTGAGCGCCGCATCGATCATAGCGAAGCCGTCTTCGACGGTGTGTGACATTGGCTTTTCGCAGTACACATCTTTGCCCGCAGCGCAAGCGTTCGCCACGATGCGGCGATGCTGGTGGTCTGCGACGGCGACAATCACAGCGTCAACGTCTTTGCGGTCGAGAATTTCCTTATAGTTGCGTGTGGCCGAAACCTGCTTCTGGAGGGCCTCTTGCGCCGCTTCGTGACGGCTGTCGTAGAGATCGCACACGGCTACGCACTCAATGCCAGGAACATCGAGCGACGCTGCCAGCAGCTCGCATCCGCGCGTGCCCGTGCCGATGGATGCGAAGCGAACACGGTCGCTCGGCGCCACCACGCGCCCTGCGCCCCACAGCGCGGCTGGTTGCAGCAGCGTCATCTTCACCGCGGCTCCAGCGGCCACGGAGCCTGCGCCGATCCGCATAAAACTACGGCGTGTCAACGATCGCATTCTCCACCCTCCACTCATCTATTTCGCCGGAGTGCTGTCCTCCGGCACAAGTGCGTAGCTGACGAACGCAACCTCTTCACTGTCGGGCGACCAGGAAGGAACATTAATCGTGCCCTGGCCGCCGAACAACTTGGTCAGCACGGTGATTTTCTTTTCAGACATATTCTTCCCGGACATGCTCTGCTCAGACAAGGACATGAGGCGCAGCATCACATTCTGATTCGGGGGATGGCCAGTTACCCCGGGTTCGAAAGAAAGAAAAACCATCCACCGCCCATCTGGCGAAATATGCGGGAACCAATTATTCCATTCGTCGGCAAACACCTGTTCCTGCTCGCTGCCATCGGCTCGCATGCGCCAGATCTGCATGTGCCCCGTTCGTTCTGAGTTGAAATAAATGTATTTCCCGTCGGGCGAATACTCTGGGCCGTCATCGAGCCCCTTCGCTGTCGTCAGGCGCGTCTCGTCGCCACCGGTTACAGGAATCGTGTAGATATCGAAATTGTCTTCGTGATTGAATTGACGCTGTCCGACGAATGCCAGAGTCTTTCCATCGGGCGACCACCCATGCCAGTACGATGGAGACCTCTGCGTAATGCGCCGCGGCGTGCCACCAGCGATCGGAACGATATACACAATGGACTTGTTGCCCTCCTGCGATTGATCGCTGATGGCAAGCGAAGTCTGGTCCGGAGAAATGCCGTGGTCGTTATTGCAGCGGTCGGCGAATCCGGTGTCGATTAATGCTGGTTCACCACCGGTGACGGGCAGGCGAAAGAGATGGCCGTTGCGGTTGAAGAGGAAAGTCGTTCCGTCGTGCGTCCAGTTGGGCGCTTCAAAACGCTCCGGCGCAAGATAAACTACGCGCCGGTCAGTCGACGCAACGCTGATCCTTTCCAGGGAACTGTAGAGAGTCGGCTTCTCCACGGGCACAAGGTTGCTCGCGAGTTCAACATTCGAAAACCTAACCTTTTCCACCGCGTCCTTATTGCGCGAGCATACTCCGAGCCCAACGTAAAATGTCCCCTGCACTGATGTCCGAATCGATGCCCCAGAAAAGTGCATCTCTTTCTGTTGATCTCCCAACGCGAGGTAGATAAAATCGCCTCGCCTTTTGAGGCGCAGCCGCTTCGGTCCTGAGACGTTGGTCTGAATCTCTCGCGTCGCTCCGCCCTTTTCATCGCGATATTGCAGAGAGACCAATTCATTGCCGTGCAGCGCTACGTCGGAATAAGCGGAATCTGGGTCGAGAGTTTGGCGAATGATCAGCACGGCCTTGCGATGTTCATTTCCACTCCGGCCGAGGAACGAAATGTCGGCCGCCAGACTCACATCGCCCGTAACCTTTTTCCAAACCATGTGGAAGGCATCGGAGCCAGCCCACATATTCTCGCCGCTGCCGCTGACGGTATACGCTCCAGTCGCCGCGTTATATTCCGCCGCTCCCTGGTGAAGCACCTCGCCAATATCGCCATCGCCCTCGAAGATGCCGACTGATTTTTCATTTGCGCGCGTCTGGCCGTCGCCCACAATGACCAACGAACAAAAACTTAATGCCAACAAAATTGCAGCCGATCGCGTGATCATAGCTATGGACCCTCGACCCGCAGTTGCACCCGCCATTCTACACATCGAAGGCGCCGGCTACGTGGTTGGGATGGGAAATGGAGCCCCACTTCCTGGCCATTCTCGAATCGATACCCGGCCCTTTGTAACCTAGCCTGCTGGCCGGTTAGGAATCATAGTTCCAGAACACGATTCTGGAGCATGATGACTCACTTCCCCCGCCCGCACCGGAAGCAACGCGCCGTTCGTATCGAGTTTCATGCCGGAGTTCCTGCCGCCATACGATTCGAAGACGGTCGTCATCGCTCCGGCAGACTGCGAAGGATTTCCCTCACCGGAGGCCTTCTCCGCATATCACAACCGCTCGTTCCTGGATCGTTAGTGGAAGTGACATTCATCTCACCCAGAGGACCAGTGCTTGGACTCGCTGAATTACTCAGTCCAGCTTCGGCTACCCTAAAGTGTCTCCAGCCTTTCAAGTTCGTCATGATCGATGATGACAACTACCGAAGGCTAATCAGCCTGATCTGGTCTTCTCAGGGCGGGACCGCCAACTCCGAACAGAATGACGGCAAGCTGCCGGCTTGATTCACTTTTGCGAATACACGTACAGGCTCGAGAGAACGCGTTCCGCGTTATAGGCGTAAGCATCTCCCGATGGCGTGACGTAGAAGTGCGCAAGAGAAAGTGTACCGGCCGGATCGTTGGGCCTAATTTGCTTCCAAACTTCGCGGCGCCCGGTGAACGCATCCACGCGAAAAACAGTGGTTGATTCCTCACCTTCCTGCTCCACGAAGATATGCTTGCCATCCTGGTCCCAATCTATCGGTACCTCGCCCTCTAACAGCGGCGCCGGGCGGACTGAACCTGTGGCCAGATCCACGATTACGTTTTGCCCCCACTCCATGCCGACGCTGGCCCCCTGCAAAACGAACTTGCCGTCCGGCGAAACTCGATTCCAGAATTGCGCGCCCTCCCGGTTCGTCAACGGCCGCGCCGGTCCCCCTTCAAGCGACAGGCGATACGCGCGGGGCGGCGCGACCCCTTCATGTCCCAGAAAAACAAACTCCCTGGCGCCGGGCATCCATGAAACCACGCTGTCGTCAACTTGAACAGGTGCAACATCAAAGGTGCGGGTTTCGCCTGCCCCGGTCGGAAGAATGCGCAGCTTGGTCGGCTGGCTGGGAACTAGCGCGACCACGTTCTTGCCGTCGGGGGTCATCCCCATGATGCTGCCTTCTCCGAGTTCCACGGCCGCCGAGCCGTCCAGGTGCCGGAAGAATACGAGGTAGTCATTTGGAGTTCCGGGCCCCGATTCTGTAAAGGCCACCGTCTTGCCATCGGAGGAAACTGCGCCATTCACGCCGTGACCCAAAACTGTAACGTTACGCTCCGGAGCATTTGCGGGCGACGCCACAAACTGTGCGCTGCTAATGAGCTCGTGCGTGAACAGCAGGCGCCCGTCGGCTGCGATGTCCCAAACCGTGACGTCTCCGGGCAATCCAAAAATCCTCCGAGTCCTGCCATCCCGAGTGACGGCATGCACCGTTCGCTCCGCAGACTGCGTTTCTGAACCAGTGGCGGCGTACCAAATTTCGCGACCGTCAGCCGACCATGCCAGGCCGTCTACGGCGCTGGCTTCTGCGGTCAGCCGCCTCGTGCCTCCACTCGCATCCGCTAATGCAACATAGCCGCGATCATCCCCGAACAGCGGATGTTCGAGAAATGCCACCTCGGCTCCGTCGGGCGAAATGCGCGGGTGACTGATATAACCGTTGGTCTTAAACAACACCTTGCCGATGGGATATTCGAGTTGGTGCAGCCCCGCCGGTTTGCGCACCACTGCAAACTGCTTGCCGTCGCGGCTAATATCGGCGTCCCACACAGCTTCCAGAATCTCTCGCGCCGTGCCGCCATTGGCCGGAGCACGGGCCAGCGTCCCAACGTGAATCCAGCTCGTGGTTCGAATTCGGCGCACGTTGGTCAGCACTGCCAGGTCACCCGCAGTAGAGATTCCGACGACCAGCGCATTCTTCAGCTCCAGGGAGCGCTCATTATGACCGCCGATCCGTGTAGTGAACACCTCGTACGGCCGTCCCTCCCACGCCGCGCTATAGATGACACTCTGCCCGTCGGGAGCGAAGCGCGCGCCTTTGATGTAACCGCGAGAGAAGGTAACGCGTTCGAAGCGAGCTGGCTCAACCCGTTTGTGAGTACCGGCAAAATAAGCCCCTGCGGTCGCCACAATCACAGCGACAGTGGCAATCGCTATCCACGGCTTAGGGCGAGCGGCGACGAGAGCGGGCTGCCTCGCCGTAGTCTGCGAGGTTCCGCTCAGCGCCTCCAGCGCGAACCCCAAATCTTTAGCCGATTGAAAGCGCTGATCCGGTGACTTCTCCAGACAGCGGCGCATGATCCGCTCGACTCCAGCGGAAATCGGCGCTTCCGTTTCGGCGAACTCCGGCGGGTCTTCCTTCAGAATGGCGGTCATCGTTTCCGCCGCCGTATCGTGCTTAAACGCCCGCCGCCCGCAAAGCATCTCGTACAGCACAGCTCCAAAGCTGAAGATGTCGGTGCGATGATCCACCGCCGCGCCCCGCACCTGCTCGGGCGACATATAACCGGCCGTACCCATCGCCAATCCTGGCATGGTCGGTTGAGCGTCCGGGAGCGCCAACGTTGCATCATCGCCGCTCGCCTGTGCCAACGGATTCTGCTTGGCCAATCCGAAGTCGAGGATTTTTATTCGCCCGTCTTTATTGACAAACAAATTCGCGGGCTTCAGGTCGCGATGAATGATTCCCTTCTCGTGCGCCGCAGCCAGTCCCTGCACAATCTGCAGTCCATACTCGATTGCCCGTTTCGAGGACAGAGGTCCGTTGTTGAGCTTCTCGCGCAGCGTTTGCCCGTCCAGCAACTCAGTAACGATGTAGCGAATTCCGTTCTGCTGGCCGATGTCGTGGACCGACAGGATGTTGGGATGGTTCAGCGCAGCTACAGCTTTGGCTTCCTGCTCGAAGCGCCGCAAGCTTTCGGCGTCCGCGGCGAATGACTCGGGCAGAACCTTAATCGCGATTACGCGCTCCAGACGCGTGTCGCGAGCACGGTACACTTCGCCCATACCACCAGCACCGAGCGGCGATAGGACTTCATACGGACCGAGTTTCGTGCCAGAAGCAAGCGCCATATTTGCGGGCCTTTCATTATAGGCTGATCGAGAAAGCTCGCCCTCTTTTGTCCCGTAATCGGCAAATAGAAATGACAATTTCCGGTAATCCTGTCCTCCCAAAACGGTGGTTGGTTTGCCCGAGCACTTCTTCAGCACCTATAATCCGCGTACCCATGGCCTTGACAAACGGCACGAAACTGGGCCCCTACGAGATCGTCGCCCCGCTTGGCGCGGGAGGGATGGGAGAAGTCTATCGGGCACGCGATACGCGTTTGGATCGAATCGTCGCCCTCAAGATTCTTCCCCCGCATTTCTCCGACGATGCGACCCGCCGTCAGCGCTTCGAGCGTGAGGCCAAGGTTATTTCCAGCCTGAATCATCCCAACATCTGCACGCTGCATGACGTCGGCCGCCAGGATGGCGTCGATTTCATCGTTATGGAATACGTGGAGGGAGAGTCGCTGGCGGAGAGGCTTGAAAAGGGACGGCTACCACTGTCGGAGGTGCTGCAATACGGAATGCAGATTGCCAGCGCCCTCGCCAAGGCTCACCGAAACGGAGTGACCCATCGCGATCTTAAGCCCGGCAATGTCATGCTCACCAATTCCGGCATCAAGCTGCTCGATTTCGGCCTAGCGAAAGCCGATCCGCCGCGAGGCGTGGGCGTGACCATAACTGATGCGACGCCGCGACCTTCGCCAATGACCGTGCAGGGTGCGATTATCGGAACTGTTCCCTACATGTCGCCAGAGCAACTCGAGGGAAGAGACGTTGACGCGCGCAGCGACATTTTCTCGCTGGGCGCAGTGCTGTATGAAATGGTCACAGGAAACCGTGCCTTTCAAGGCCAGAGCGACTTCAGCGTGGCCTCCGCCATACTGCACCTGGAGCCGCCGGCAATCCGCACGCTGCAGCCGCTCACGCCGCCTGCGCTGGAACGTGCCATCCAAGTCTGTCTCGCCAAGGACCCGGATCAACGTTGGCAATCGGCAAGCGATCTCTGCCGCGAGCTGGGATGGATCGCAGAGGGCGGCTCCCGTAGCGGAGGGGCTTCCGGAATAACTTCAGGAATAACCACCGGACCGCCGTTTCTTCCCGCCGCGCGGAGGACCGCTGGCCCCTGGACCGCGTGGACCTTGGCCGCAGTATTTGCCATCATTGCGCTGGTCGCGTTGTTACTGCTCGCATCCCGCTCCAGCCGCGTTCCCAAGCAGCTGGCCTTCCGCCAGCTCAACTTTCGGGGCGAGGCCATCTTCCAAGCCGCCTTCGCGGGCGATACGGACACGGTCGTATATAGCGCCGCAGCATCGGGCAATACTCCGCAGATATTCACGGTGCGCCCAGGTTATCCCGAGCCGCAGCCGCTGGGTCCGCGCGGCATGCACCTGCTCGCAGTCTCCTCAAAGGGTGAGCTGGCAGTCCTCGTAGGCGCGCATTACGTGTGGTACCGGCTGTTCAGCGGCACGCTCGCTCGCATGCCCCTGGATGGCGGCGCACCGCGGGAGATCCAGGAAGGCGTGCGGCAAGCCGATTGGTCACCCGACGGATCGCAGCTCGCCATCATCCGCGAAGTCGCGGGCAGGGACCGGCTCGAGTATCCCATCGGTCATGTGCTGCGAGAGGTCAGCGGCTTCATGACCGATGTGCGTTTCTCCCCCAAAGGCGATCGGATCGCCTACTTCGAACACCCGCGTAAATGGGATGACCGCGGCTCAGTAAACACCGTCGACCTCGCGGGAAAAAACACAGTGCTTTCGGAGGGTTACTGGAGCGCACGCGGGCTCGCCTGGTCACCAAAAGGCGAGGAGATCTTTTTTTCTGCGAGTCTCAGCGGCGGCAGCTACACCGTCTACGCTGTCGATCTCGCCGGTAAAAGACGTATTGCCTACCAGGCTCCCGGCGGGCTTACCATTCAGGACGTGGCTCGCGACGGGCGGTGGCTCGCGAGCCGGGGCGACTTCCGCTACGCGGCCATGGTTCACCCTTCTGGTGCGAGCGAAGATCGTGATCTCTCATGGCTCAATACTTCGCATGCGCGAGCGCTCTCGCAAGATGGACGCACACTTCTCTTCGCCGAGACCGCTCTCGGAACCAACTACGCGGTGTGCCTACGGAAGACAGATGGTTCGCCCGTGCTGCGCCTCGGGGAGGGATGGCCCGCCGATCTCTCCGCCGACGGCAAATGGGTTGTCGCCGTGCTCCAATCGATTCCGCCGCAGCTCGTGATCTATCCCACGGGTGCGGGCGAGACCCGGCAGCTCGAACGCGGTCAGATCGAGAATTACGAAACAGTTCAGTGGTTCCGCGACGGAAAGAGTTTGCTCATCGCCGGCAATGAGGCCGGCAAAGGTACACGCTTCTTCTTACAAGAAGTTGCCGGAGGCGCTCCGCGACCAGTGACTCCGGAGGGTACCCGCGACGGGTTGCTCTCCTCGGACGGGAGGTTCGTTCTCGCACGCGGACCCGGGATGAAGTATTTCGTTTACTCGATCGCGGATGGAGAGCCGCGTCCCGTGCCGGGTCTCACGGAGGCAGACGTTCTGGCTCAATGGAGCGCCGACGGCCGATCGGTGCTGGCCTATCGTCGTGCTGAGATTCCGTATCATCTTGAGCGCGTCGATCTTTCAACCGGCAACCGGAAGCTCTTCAAAGAGCTCGCACCCTCGGACCGAACCGGACTTTTGTCGATACGCGGTGTCTTCGTCACCGACGACCTGCGGTCGTATGCCTACACCGCTTATTATCAGGTTTCTTACCTGTTTGTGTCGGAGAGTAGCCAATGATAATGATCGCGACAAAAAATTACACATTCGCGGTCGACTTTGCCAGTCGTGGATCAACACCACGATTCGAGCTTCAGGCAAAATGCACGGCATCAGGAAAGCCGACTTCTGCATCGAATTTCCTTTATTCTCGGAATCTACCCGACGCCGATTAATGTAATGTTTTGTATTTCTTACAGTCAGACGCTATCGACAGGATCACATGGACCAGCAAAGACCGAGTGCGCCCATCCCTCCTGACCAGCAACTCCCTCCGCCGGAGCCTGATCCTACTCGCAAGAAAAGAAAATATTGGATCTGGGCTTTAGCTCTCATTCTTCTCTGCCTGATTTTGTATTGGGTCTTTCACCATCACGATCAAGCGAGCCAGTCGGCGGCAGCGCCTGCGGCAGGTGGACGGCGGGGTTTCAGCGGCCCAGTCACATTAACCACTGCAACGGCGGCCAAGGGAGACATCGGCGTTTATCTCACTGCCATCGGTACCGTCACAGCCTTATATACCGATTCCATCACAGCGCAAGTCACTGGTGTGATCACATCGGTGCACTACAAAGAGGGCCAGGTGGTGCGCAAAGGGGACCCCCTGATCGATATCGATCCCCGGCCCTACGAAGCTCAAGTCATGCAAGCAGAAGGCGCTTTGGAGCGCGATCAGAATCTGCTGGCGCAGGCCCAAATGGACCTGCAGCGCTATAAAGACGCGTGGGCGAGAAACGCGATTCCTCGACAAACGCTCGAGGATCAGGAAAAAATCGTCCTGCAGGATCAGGGTACCGTAAAAAATGATCAGGGCACATTGCAATACGATCAGGTGCAAGTCGCCTACTGCCACATCACCGCGCCCATCAGCGGACGGGTTGGCCTCCGGTTGGTCGATCCCGGAAACCTTGTCACCGCTAACGCCACCACTTCGCTCGTGGTAATTACAGAAACACAGCCCATCACCGTGGTTGCCACCATCTCCGAGGACAATCTTGCAGAAGTGATGGAGCAACCGCACCACGGGCTAAATCTTCCCCTCGACGCTTGGGACCGCGCGAACGAAAAAAAGATTGCCTCCGGCAAAGTAACTTCGTTCGATAACCAGATCGATACAACCACTGGAACGGTGAAGGTGCGTGCGCTCTTCGATAACAAGAAAGGTGAGCTCTATCCCAACGAATTTGTGAATGTTCGCTTGCTCGTGAAAACGCTGCATGACCAGATCTTGCTGCCAAGCTCAGCGATCCAGCACAACGGCAACGCTGCATTTGTTTACGTGATTCAGAACGGCCAAGCGAATATGCGTTCGATCAAAACTGGCGTATCGGATGGCGGGAAGACTGCTGTACAAGGCGTGAACGAGGGTGAAGTGGTGGCCGACAGCAGCTTCGATAAGTTGCAGAACGGCTCCAAGGTGACGATTACTCAGAAAGCCCCACCCAGCTCATCGACCGAGGGGAACGCGCCGTGAGCCTCTCCAGTCCATTTATTTTGCGGCCGGTCGCCACCATTCTGCTGATGACCGCAATTCTGCTGGTGGGGATCGTCGCCTATCTGCAATTACCGGTCTCAGCTCTGCCCGAGGTCGATTACCCAACCATACAGGTCCTTACTTTTTATCCCGGGGCCAGCCCCGATGTTATGGCGACAACGGTAACCGCGCCGCTGGAGCGGCAGTTTGGCGAAATGCAAGGTCTCAGCCAGATGACATCGACCAGCGCAGGCAATGTCTCGGTCATCGTGCTGCAATTCAATCTCTCGTTGGATATCGATGTCGCTGAAGAAGAGGTCCAGTCTGCGATTAATGCTGGCCAGAGTTTTTTACCTGCAAATCTGCCCACGCCTCCCGTATATAGCAAGACCAATCCTGCAGACGCGCCGGTGCTGACGCTGGGAATTACTTCAGACAGCATGCCCCTGTCGCAGGTCGAAGACCTGATCGATACGCGTCTGGCGCCAAAGCTCTCGCAGCTCAACGGCGTTGGACTGGTCAGCATCAGCGGCGGACAAAAACCGGCAGTGCGAATTCAGGTCAATCCCACAAAATTATCTTCCTACGGCATCAACCTCGAGGATGTGCGCACAGCTTTAACTCAAACCAGCGTGAACTCGGCCAAGGGCAACTTCGACGGCCCGCGGCAGGATTATCAGATTGACGCCAACGATCAAATTACGCAGGCGGAGGACTATCACGACGTTGTAGTCGCATATCGGAATGGGGCGCCCGTTCTGCTGAAAGACGTGGCCAGCGTGGTCAACGGCGTCGAAAACGCGCAACTCGCCGCCTGGATGAACACGACCCCCGCGGTGGTTTTGAACATTCAGCGCCAGCCCGGCGCGAACACGATCAGCGTGGTAAAGAGTATTAAGAAACTCCTGCCACAGCTGGAAGCGAATTTGCCGACCGCCGTGCAGATCACCGAACTCACCGATCTCACCACCAGCATCCAGGCCTCGGTAGACGATGTGGAGTTCGAGTTGATGTTGACCGTCGGCCTGGTGGTGATGGTGATCTTTCTTTTTCTCCGCAGCCTGCGGGCGACCATCATTCCCAGCATAGCTGTGCCACTCTCGCTGGTTGGCACCTTCGGTGTCATGTACGTGCTCGGCTACAGCCTGGACAATCTCTCGCTGATGGCATTAACCATTTCCACCGGTTTCGTGGTGGACGATGCCATCGTCATGATCGAAAATATCTCGCGCTATATAGAAGAGGGCGAAGAGCCGATGGCCGCGGCTCTCAAGGGCGCTGGGCAGATCGGCTTCACCATTCTCTCCCTGACCGTTTCGCTGATCGCTGTGCTCATTCCGTTGTTATTCATGCGCGATGTCGTCGGCCGCCTGTTTCGCGAATTTGCTGTAACCCTGGCGGTTACCATCATTATTTCCGCGGTGGTTTCGCTGACCTTGACGCCGATGATGTCTTCCCGCATCCTGCGGCACAATCCGAAGTCGCAGCAGAGCCGCTGGTATCAGGCTTCGGAGCGCGCCTTTAATCGCATGATTGCCTTCTATGGCCGCACGCTGAAAGTTGTTTTGCGTTACCAGACGATCACCCTTCTGGTGGCTGTGGCTACGCTGGTGCTGACTGTCATTCTCTACATCGTGATTCCCAAAGGATTTTTCCCGGTGCAGGACACGGGAGTGATTCAAGGAATCTCACAGGCTCCGCAGTCGATTTCATTTTCTGCCATGGCCGCGAAGCAGCAGGAACTTGCCTCAATCATTTTGAAAGATCCCGCGGTGCAGAGCCTGTCATCCTTTATCGGAGCTGATGGAACCAACACCACGCTCAACAGCGGGCGCATGGCAATCAACCTGAAGCCGATTGCGGATCGGGACTTGAGCGCCTCCGATGTGATTCGGCGGCTGCAACAACAACTCGTAAATGTGCAAGGCATTCAGCTCTTCATGCAGCCCGTGCAGGACATCACCGTGGACGACCGCGTGACCCGAACCCAATATCAGTACACGCTGGAGGATCCCGACATCAACGAGTTGAATACCTGGACGGCGAAGTTTGTAGACGAGATGAAGAAAGTGCCAAGCCTGGAAGACGTTGCCACAGATCAGCAAACCGGTGCGCCGGCAATTTCCGTGAACATCGACCGTGTAACCGCTTCGCGCCTGGGAATTGCTCCGGCCACGATCGATAACACGCTGTACGACGCTTACGGGCAGCGGCAAATCAATACGCTGTATACGCAACTGAATCAGTACCACGTCGTAATGGAGGCGCAGCCGGAGTGGCAGCGGAATCCGGGCAAGCTGAGCGATCTCTATATACAGGCTGGTGCTTCGTCCGGCGCGACCGGAGCCGCGGCCTCCACATCGTTTTCCGCTTCGGGATCCAGCTCCGCCGGCTCCAACGCGACCACAACGTCGGTTCTGTATACGCCGTCCGCTGCGACTCTTCAGCCCTCGGGCACCGTGCTTTCATCTTCGAGCAGTTCGTCGGGTAGCTCGCTCAACGGCGGCACTTTTGCGGGAACCACCCCAAACACAACCACTACAGCTTCCGGCGCAAACGCAATTCCTCTGAGTGCATTCGTTCACGTCGCCAATACCACCGAAGCTCTCTCCATCAATCACCAGGGACAGTTTCCGTCGGTCACCGTTTCATTCAATCTCGCCCCAAATGCCGCACTGGGCACGGCGATCAGCGATATCAACAAAATAGCTGGGAAGATTGGATTTCCCCCCAGCTTGCAGGCGGAGTTTCAAGGCACAGCCGCCTCGTTCGAGAATTCGCTTTCCAATGAGGCTTTGTTGATCCTGGCGGCGCTGGTTACGGTTTATATTGTGCTCGGCGTCTTGTACGAAAGTTTCATTCATCCCGTCACCATCCTTTCTACTTTGCCATCCGCCGGAGTTGGCGCGCTGCTCGCGCTGATTCTTTTCGGGCAGGATCTGAGTGTGGTCGCAATCATTGGCATCATTCTGCTGATTGGCATCGTGAAAAAGAATGGAATCATGATTGTCGATTTTGCGCTCGTAGCCGAGCGCGAGCAGGGTAAAAGTTCGACCGATGCAATCTACGAGGCCAGCCTGCTTCGCTTCCGGCCAATCATGATGACCACGATGGCCGCGCTGCTCGGCGGCATTCCCCTTGCGCTGGGACGTGGCTACGGGTCGGAGCTGCGCCGCCCGCTGGGCATCGCCATGGTCGGAGGACTTCTCGTCAGTCAGGTGCTGACGCTTTACACCACACCGGTGATTTACGTTTTCTTTGATCGCCTGGGCGATCGTTTCAGCCACCGAAAACGAAGTGAACCAGCGAACGGAAACGAGCCGCAGCCGGAGAGCGCATGAGCCTGTCGGAACCATTCATCCGCCGGCCGGTTGCGACGACTCTGCTAACCGTTGCTGTCGCGATCGCGGGAGCAATCGGTTTTACGGTTCTGCCGGTGTCTCCGTTACCTGAAGTGGACTTCCCGACAGTTTCAGTCTCCTCCAGTCTCCCCGGAGCGAGCGCCGAGATCATGGCTTCCTCGGTGGCCACGCCACTGGAAAGGCAATTCGGGCACATCGCCGGCGTGACGGAGATGACATCATCAAGTTCGCTGGGCAGTACGTCGATCACCTTGCAATTTGACTTGTCGCGAAATATCGATGGCGCGGCACGCGACGTGGAAGCTGCCATCAATGCGGCGCGCAGCTATTTGCCCGCCAATCTGCCGGCGAATCCCACCTACAGAAAAGTCAATCCGGCCGACGCTCCCATCATGATTCTTGGACTGACCTCCGATAAGTACAGCACGCCCAAACTCTATGACGAGGCTTCCACTGTAATCGAGCAGAAGCTTTCGCAAATTCAGGGCGTGGGCCAGGTGGTTGTCGGCGGAGGTGCATTGCCCTCCGTCCGCGTCGAGGTCAATCCAACAAAGTTGGAAAGCTTAGGGCTGACCATCGGCAATATTCAATCCACCTTAAGCCTGCAAAACTCTGACATGCCGCGCGGGCGCCTGGCCAACGATTCCATGACCGCCGACATTATTACGAACGATCAAATTTCAGATGCAGAAGATTACAAACCGCTGGTCGTGGGCTACCACAACGGCACTGCGATTCATCTCTCGGACGTTGCCGACGTCAGCAACGCCACGCAGAATCTGCGCACTGCGGGATATCTGAACGGCACTCCATCGATTACAGTCATCATCTTTCGCCAGCCCGGCGCCAACATTATTCAGACTGTGGAGCGCATCCGATCCCAGTTGCCCTTTCTTCAGGCGATTCTGCCGCAGGGCATCAACGCGACCATCGTCCTCGATCGCACCACTACGATTCGCGCGTCCGTCAGCGACGTCGAACGTACGCTGCTCATCTCGGTGGGACTGGTCATTCTGGTGGTTTTCTTTTTTCTGCGTAACACACGCGCCACCATAATTCCCAGCATCGCAGTCCCGGTGTCGCTGATCGGCACGTTCGCAGTGATGTATCTCGTCGGCTTCAGCTTGGATAACCTGTCGCTGATGGCACTCACCATTTCTACCGGTTTCGTGATCGACGACGCCATCGTAGTGATGGAAAACATCTCCAGATACCTCGAGCAGGGCATGAAGCCCATGCAGGCGGCTCTCAAAGGCGCCAGCGAGATTGGGTTCACGGTTTTCTCGATCAGCATCTCGCTGGTTGCCGTATTTATTCCGATTCTGCTGATGGCGGGCATCGTCGGACGGCTTTTTCGGGAGTTCGCCGTGACCCTCGCCACGGCGATTGTGGTTTCGATGGTGATTTCTCTCACGACCACTCCCGCCATGTGCGCCCACCTGTTGAAGCCCGAGGAACCAGGAAAGCACGGACGCTTCTATCGTTGGAGCGAGAAGTTTTTTTCCGGGATGCTTTCGGTGTATCGCAAGTCGCTGGAATGGGTACTCGAGAATCCCGGGTTCACGCTGGTCGTGCTTCTGCTTACGATTGTGTTGAACTTCTTTCTGATCGTCCGCATCCCAAAGGGATTTTTTCCGCAGCAGGATACGGGAGCGCTGGTCGGCGGTGTGCAAGGACCGCAGGATTCCTCATTCCCTTTCATGAATAATTCCATCCTGCAACTGGTAAAGGTCATCAAGGCGGATCCCGCGGTTGCCAATGTGAATGCTTATACCGGCGGCAACGGCGCAAGCAACGGCGGCTTTATCTATATCGCATTAAAGCCTCTGAATGAGCGCAAAGTGGGAGCTCAGGAAATCATCAACCGCTTGCGTCCGAAACTGAATCAGCTGCCGGTAGCTTCGGCCTTTCTGCAGGCCGTGCAGGATCTTCGCATCGGTGGCCGATCGAGCAATGCGCTCTACCAGTACACAATTCAGGCTGATAACATCGCCGATCTGGTGCACTGGGGACCGTTGCTGCTGGCCAACATGAAAAAACTTCCCGGCTTACAGGACGTGAATAGCGATCAGCAGAATGGCGGGCTGCAACAGTTGCTCACTTACGATCGAGTTACCGCAGCGCGGTTGGGCCAGACCGCGGATGCACTGGATCGAGCGCTCTACTCTGCTTTTGGCCAGTCCGAAGTTTCTGTCATCTATACGCAGATGAATCAGTACTACGTGGTGCTCGAGGTCGCGCCGCAATACTGGCAGTCTCCCCAGGATTTGAATTACATCTACATCAAGAGCAACGCCCGCGGAACTACGGCAAGCGCGATGACACCGATCTCAACCTTCGCCATGGCGCAAACGAACACTACTGCACTGCAGCTAAATCACACCGGGCTGTTCCCTTCCGTCACAGTTTCGTTCAACCTCGCGCCCAACGTTTCGTTGAGTCAAGCAACCAAAGCGATTCAGCAGATGGAACAGAAGTTGGGCACGCCATCGACCATCCAGGGCTTCTTTGCGGGAACGCTGGAGGCCTACCAGCAGTCGCTCTCGACGGAGCCGATCCTCATTACAACGGCGCTGCTGGCCGTTTACATCGTGCTCGGAATTTTGTACGAAAGCTTCGTGCATCCGCTGACCATTATTTCTACGCTGCCTTCCGCAAGTGTTGGCGCCATGCTCGCGCTTATGCTTTTCCACATGGATCTCAACGTGATTTCGATCATCGGCATCGTGCTGCTCATCGGGATCGTGAAGAAGAACGCCATAATGATGATCGATTTCGCGCTCATGGCGGAGCGCGAGGAAGGCAAGAACACGAGAGATTCCATTTTTGAAGCTTGCATGTTGCGCTTCCGTCCAATTTTGATGACTACCATGGCGGCGCTGTTCGGCGCTCTGCCTCTGGCCTTTGGGACGGGTACAGGTTCTGAACTTCGGCGTCCCCTCGGCATCACTATCGTCGGCGGCTTGCTCCTGAGTCAGCTGATCACGCTTTATACGACGCCCGTGGTGTATCTCGAACTGGATCGCTTGCGGTTGCGAATGAGTCGCAAGCACCGCAAAGCCCCGCTGGGAGGAACAGGTCACGGGTTACCGGAAAACGTATGAGAACAAACTTGGAAGGCTCCGCACATAATAGCCGCACTTTGCTGCTGTGCCTGAGGATCGCGATCGGGATGGTTGCGCTGGGAAGCATGGCGGGATGCACAGTCGGACCCAAATATCATCGGCCGAGCGCGCCCACGCCTGCGGCAGCTAACTACAAAGAATCGACGATCAACTTTCAGGACGCTCCAGGATGGAAGGTCGCCAGTCCGCAAGAGGCGTTGTTGCGCGGCAAATGGTGGGAGATCTACAACGATCCCGAGTTGAATGCTCTTGAAGAACAGGTCAATATCAACAACCAAAATATTAAGCAGTTTTTCGAAAATCTGATGGTCGCGCGGGCTGAGATCCGCGAGGCACGCGCACAATACTGGCCCACGGTTACTACGAATCCTTCATTTCAGCGTTCGCGAGCGTCGGCCAATCTCACGAATGCCTTCAACACAAACACCGCCGGAGGCACCAGTCCAGGCGGGCAAACCGCCAGCACCGGCCAGCAAACTACCATCTGGTCGTTTCCAGTGGATATTTCCTGGGTTCCCGATCTTTGGGGCAAGATTCGCAACGAAGTCCACCAGGCACAATACGCCGCGCAGGTGAGTGCGGCCGATCTTGAGAACGAGCGCCTCACAGAGCAGGCCAGCCTGGCAGAATACTATTTCGAAATTCGGGGACAAGACGCACTGCAGAAGATTCTCGACGAAACCGTGCAGGCGGACCAGAAAGCTCTGGAGGTAACGCAAGCCGCTTACGATGCCGGGGTCGATGACTATATTTCCGTGGTCGAAGCGCAGACAACGCTTGAAAGCGCGCAATCGCAAGCCATCAATGTCAAAGTCGCGCGCGCACAGTACGAGCACGCCATCGCCGTGTTGGTAGGCAGGGTTGCAACTGATTTTTCTATTCCCGTGCGCCCCGAGCTGACTTCGCCGCCTCCAATCCCAACGGGCGTTCCTTCTGAACTGCTGCAGCGCCGTCCTGATATTGCCGCGGCGGAGCGCACTCTGGCGGAGGCCAATGCCACCATAGGTATTGGCTATGGAGCTTTTTTCCCCAATCTCACACTTTCCGCATCGGGTGGTTTTGAAAGCTCGGCATTCAAGAAATGGTTCGAATGGCCCAGCCGTTTCTGGTCCATCGGTCCTACTATTTCGCAGACAATTTTCAACGGCGGCTTATATCGTGCCGAGTTGAATCAGTACACTGCAACCTACAACGCCGATCTCGCGGCGTACCGTCAAACCACGCTCACGGCCTTTCAACAGGTGGAGGATTACCTCTCTGCCGTTCGCCTCTACTCGCAACAAGTCGAGAGACAGCAGGCCGCTGTCAACCATGCTCAGGAATTTCTCAACCTGGAGATGGGACGTTACGAGACAGGAATCGATCCTTACGTTGACGTGGTGACGGCACAAACTACGCTGCTGAGTAATCAGGAAACGCTGGCGACGATTCAAGTCGAGCAGATGACCTCGTCAGTTTCCCTGATCGAAGCTTTAGGCGGTGGGTGGGATGAGTCACAGTTGCCCACACCAGCGCAGTTGACGCAAAAGCCTCCCGCGTCTGACAGCGCCATGCAGAAATAACATCACAACTGCTTACGGCAAGCGCCTGGACGTCATGTTTCAGAACCTCTGCTGACCGCTCGAAGAGTTACACCGCTATTGGACCCACACCCCTAAAAGCCGTCCCAAACCGCCTGAAATTCCCATAGCTATCGAAACGCCAATTTTACCTTGTAAATTTTTGGTCAATTACCGGAGTAACTATCGAGTGATGACCGGCTATGTTAAAGATTACTAATAGTTGTTGGAAGGCAAAACTGGATGAGTCTCCTCGGAGGAGCCTTCTAACGACCTCATACCCCTGTTCATAAAATCGTCCGTCTCTCGACTGTTTGTGTGACCGGACTTGCGGCTGATGCTGCCAATTTGCAGCGGCTTAAGTTGGACCTGCACTGTTGAACTTCAGGACCATCGGGTGATGTATGCCCCAGCCTTCGCGACATGTTTCGAGGAAAGCTAATGTCCAAGAAAATCCTTGTGGTTGATGACTCCAAGACAGCTTTGATGATGGAGCGAGAGATTCTGGAAAGACGTACAAGTTATCAGTGCGTCACCGCCAGCGACGGGCAGGAAGCAGTCGAGAAGGCGCAGCAGGAGCGTCCCGACCTGATCCTGATGGACGTCGTGATGCCCCGCATGAATGGCTTTGAAGCTTGCAAGATGATGCGTCAGCAGCCCAGCACACGCGAGATCCCCATTGTTCTGGTAACCACACGCGGCGAAGAATCCTATATGGAAGCCGGCTTCAAGAGCGGATGCAATGACTACATCACCAAGCCGGTCAATGGCGCCGAACTGGTGGCCCTGATACAGGGTTACCTCGGCGAGTAGCGCAGCGAAGTACCGGATTGCATTTTCCTGGTGGTTGAATCGATCAACAAGGATTTTCATGAGCTCTGAGAAAAACAATGCGTCTGGAGCGAAGCGCTCGACATCCGATCCGCTCAACGATCTGCGGCTGGGAGCGGCGCGAAAGAGGTTGGCCGAGAGCCGCAATGAAGAGGACGCGATCGAGGGCCTGCGCGAGATCGTTGCGAACTTGCTGGGCTGCGAGGAGATCGGGCTGTTCCGGGTCGATCGCAGAACCGCAACGGTTCAGCTTTGCTGGTCTTTCGGAGTTGACCTCGAGAATTACGATTTGCTGCAGGCCTTAGGCAATGCTGGTCTTCAGCGCGTGATGAGCGGTGAGTGCCACATTGACCTTCCCAACATTGATCTTCCCAGTAGAGATCGATTCGGTGCGACCGCTAAAGCGCAGGCATTTGTTCCTATCCGCGTCGCAAACCAAACCATCGCGATACTAGCAATATTGCGTTTGCTTCCGCAGAAGCTCGCCTTCGACCGCGCCGACATGGAACTGTTCAAACTTCTTTCCGACGAAGCTGCTAAACCCTTATTTGGTCCGGGCGCACATTCGACAACAGCGACCGAGGGACCAGGAATGACAGCATGAGAGAGACTGCCCCCAAATTCAATCCAGCAGTCCTACCCACGGAGTACATGAAGAGTTTTGAGCACGCGGACTCGCGCACGGACTCGCGCCCCGATTCGAAAGATACCCGGCATTTTCTCTATCCCGGGCAGGTGTTCGCAACCCGCGATCCCATCACCATCTCAACCATACTCGGCTCTTGTGCGGCCATCTGCCTATGGGATCGGCACAAGAGAGCGGGAGGAATGAACCACTATCTCCTGCCCGAAGGGGTCAATGAAGGGCCGAATCGGCTTCGGTACGGGAATGTCGCCAACCCTGAACTGCTGAAGCAAGTGCTTGCCCTGGGCTGCGAAATTAAAAACTTGCAAGCCAAAGTCTTTGGTGGATCGAGCGCATTCGCTGTCGACTTATCGCAGTCGTTGGGAACAAGGAATGTGGATCTCGCCGAAACGTTTCTTCGCTCTGCGGGCATTCCAATCGTAGAGCGAGACGTCTCGGGAAAACATGGCCGCAGGCTGGTTTTTCAGGTAAGCGACGGCCTGACGACCATCAAGAGTTTTGAACAGGTCTAGTAAGAATCAGTTTTAGTGAGAAGTGCAGCACTGAAAAACCAGTCTCTGCTAAAAACCGCGGAGCACAAAAGGAGGGACCATGGATTTACCGGACTTTGACCGTGACGCAATCCTTGTGTCGTTCCTTGCGGAATCAGAAGAAGGCCTGGATGGGATGGAACAGGCATTGGTCCAGATGGAGTCGAATCCCTCCGATCTGGAACTTCTGCATGCAGTTTTCCGGGTGGCCCACAGCATTAAGGGAAACGCAACCTCACTGGAGCTCACCGAACTCGCGGGCTTTGCTCACGTCGTGGAAGATTTGTTGGATGTCTTTCGCGAGCAACACGCGCTGCCGGGCGCAGAGTTGATTTCAGTGCTGCTGAGGGCCGTCGATGAACTTCGCGCCATGATCTCGATTGCGAAAACCGGGTCGCCTGAGTTGACTCCGCAACAACAAAGCCTGAGAAAAGAAATCGCGCGAGAGGTAGAAAAGCGTTCGAAGCGAGTAATCAGCACCAATGGAGTTCCGGGAGAAACTGCTCCAGGCGTGAAACTCGATACGCTGCCCGGCGCAAGTCACCGCACGTTGCGCGCAGATGTCGACAAGCTGGATCACATGTTGAACCTGACCGGCGAAATTGTGATTGCACAAGGCCGCCTGCGGCAGATGATCGAAAAGCTCGACGGCGAACAAGGACGCGCCATTCTCGAGATGCATCGCGAAGCCGAGCGTCTCTACATGGACCTGCAGAGTGAAGTGATGAGTATCCGCATGGTCCCAGTGGGCCCCTTGTTTCGCCAGTTTGTACGCTCCGTGAGGGATCTCGCACGGAGTCACGGAAAACTGGCCCGTCTTGAAGTGGTCGGTGGAGACGTTGAGGTCGATACCACCGTGCTCGAACTATTGAAAGATCCGCTTCTGCACTTGTTGCGGAATGCGGTCGATCACGGTTTAGAGAAACCGGCGCTGCGCGAAAACCAGGGCAAGAATCCCTGCGGACTTATCCGGCTGACGGCCGCACATAGCGGCGGCAACGTGATCGTGAAAATCGAAGACGACGGTGCTGGATTCGACCGCGCACGCATTCTCGAGAAGGCAAGGCGGGCTGGGCTCGTATCCGCCAAAGAGCAGATTCGTGACCAGGATATTTACGACCTCGTATTCCAGGCGGGTTTCTCCACTGCTGAGTCCGTTACCGATCTCTCTGGCCGCGGAGTCGGCCTCGATGTCGTCCGGCGCAACGTCGATACTCTGCGCGGAACGGTTGAGATAGCTAGTACCTCCGGCAAGGGCAGCACGATTACGATCCGTCTGCCGTTGACTCTTGCGATTATTGAAGGATTCTCGGTGAGAGTCGGTACCGAAATCTTTATCGTGCCGTTGGAGCACGTAACCGAATGCACCGAATTGCCCGCGGAGCAGCGCAACCTGGAAGCCAGCGGGATTCTTAATCTGCGCGGAAACGCGCTTCCCTACGTCCGATTGCGCCACGCCTTCAGCCTGCCCGGTGAACTTCCGAAAAGAGAGCAGGTCGTGGTTGTCAAGATCAATGAATTTCAGGCCGGAATCGCAGTCGACGAGTTGCTGGGGGGCATGCAAACAGTCGTCAAGCCGCTGGGCCGGGCGTTTCGAGCCGTTCCTGGCATCGCCGGCTCCACCGTTCTCGGAGACGGACGCGTAGGTTTGATCGTCGACGTTCCCAATCTTCTGCGCGGGGTGATGGAGTCAACTTTGCAGTTGCAAGCTTTATGAAAAAGGCAGCCGTTAAGAGAGGGTGAAACAAATGAAAACTTGGCAAGATCAAAAAATAGGCACGCGACTGGGCATCGTCTTCGGAACCATTTTGCTGTTTGTGATTGCAGCGGGCGGATTCGGATTGAACTGGCTCGGTCGTATAAATGCCAAAACGTCAGCCTCCATCCAGAAGCGGTACAACACGGTTGAGTTGACGCGCCAGACCATCGAGCACTCAATCACCAATGCCCGCATCACCTTTCAATTGTTCGAGACGACCGATCCCGAACAAGAGAAGAAGCTGAACCAGCAAAACGACGCGATCAGCAACGAAATCAGCGGGCAAGTCGGGGAGATCGAAAAGAGTCTCAGCTCTTCTCAGGAGCGGGAACTGTTCGAAATCGTTACCCAGGACCGGAACGCCTACAAAGAGGCACGGACAAAAGCCAAGAGGCTGTTGCTGGACAAGAAACGTGACGAGGCGATGGCGGCGTTGAGCGGAGATGTGATCCCGGCACTCGACAAATACCGGGCAACCTGGGGAAAGTTCATTGACCTGCAGACCGCTGCTATGCAGCAGAGTCTGAAAGATAGCCAGGAAGCCTACGCCCTGGGGCGCAGTGTGGCGTTACTCCTTCTGATTGTCACTTTAATCGTCTCCGCATTCGTGGCAATCAGCGTTACCAAGAGCATTACGCTCCCCATCCGGCAGGCAGTCGAGCACGCCGAGCGCATTGCTGCCGGCGATTTGACCAAAGAGATCGACGTTACCAATCGCTCCGAGACCGGCCAGTTGCAACAGGCCATGCACGAGATGAGCCACAAGCTGTCGGGCATCATAAGAGATGTCCGCGAAGGCTCGGCAGCGGTTGCTTCCGCGGCCCAGCAGGTCTCCTCATCCTCGCAAAGCCTCTCTCAGGGAACGAGCGAACAAGCTGCTTCGGTGGAAGAAATGAGTTCCAGCCTTGAACAGATGAACGCGTCGATTACACAAAACGCCGAAAACAGCCGGCAAGTGGAACAGGCTGCGGCGAAGGGCGCGGCGGCTGCAGAGGAGAGCGGCAGCGCGGTCAAAGAAACGGTCGAAGCCATGAAGCAGATTGCTGCCAAGATCTCGGTGATCGAAGAGATCGCCTACCAGACCAACCTTCTCGCGCTCAACGCCGCCATCGAGGCGGCTCGCGCAGGAGATCAGGGCCGCGGCTTTGCCGTCGTGGCAGTCGAGGTTCGAAAGTTGGCCGAGCGCAGCCAGGTAGCCGCACAGGAGATTGGCGGGTTAGCCGGGAAGAGTGTGAGCGTGGCGGAGCGATCCGGCCAATTGCTGTCTGATCTGGTGCCATCCATTAAGAAAACTGCCGACCTCGTACAGGATGTTGCTGCCGCATCCACCGAACAATCTGGTGGCGTGACGCAGATCAACAAGGCCATGTCCCAAGTGGACACGGTTACGCAGCGCAACGCGTCGTCTGCCGAAGAACTTTCCAGCACTGCTGAAGAACTGGCTGCGCAGTCCGAGCAACTGCAGCAGTTGATGACGTTCTTCCGCGTCGCCGGAGAACAACCAGCCCACCGCAGTGACGGCAAACGGCGCGTGACTATGCCCCTGAACCCGGCGTTCAAAAGCAACTTTACACAGCAGCGCCGCAATCAACCTGTCAACAGCAAGGTAGAGGAAGAAGCGAACTTCTCTCCGTTCTAAGCGAGGTCTGCCAGCTCTGCTCGTGGAAACTGGCTGCGTCGGCAAGCGGGCGATCATAACGGAGATTGCAGTTGCAATGTGAGGAGCGAAATTATGGGAGCTTCGAACCAAGCTTCGAACGCGGCTTCGGACCGGGGAAGGAATCAACTCCCTCTAAGTCGCGTGCAGTACCTTACCTTCCTGACTGCGGGCGAGGAGTACGCAATCAGTATTGTGAAGGTCCGGGAGATTATTGAGTACGAGGTTGTCACCACTGTCCCCAACACTCCGTCCTGGATCAGCGGCGTCACCAACCTGCGCGGCAGAGTTATTCCTGTAGTCGATCTCGCGGTGAAGTTCGGATTGCCGGCGAGCCGCATCTCGAAGTTCTCCTGCATCATCATCACCGATGTAATGTTCCAGGGCGAGAGCTTGACCATGGGAGTGCTCGCCGATTCCGTGAGCCAGGTCATCGATCTCTCCGCTGACGAAATCGAAAAGACTCCGCCCTTCGGCACTCGCGTGAAGACCGAATACCTGCTGGGCATGGGAGCAATGGGCAAGAAATTTTGCCTGATTCTTGACATCGACAAAGTGCTCTCCGCCGACGAAATGCTGGCGGTCACCGAGTCTGTAGCCGAAGAAAAGCTTGCCGAAGGGGTGGACGCGGATGCGCCCGCCAATGATTCGCACTTCGAGGCGGGAGCATAAGCAGTGCCCGCTGGAACTGCAGCAGGCGACGATTCAGTCCCATCCCGCGATATTGACTCTTGTTCTGCGGAGCCATGTTCCGTTGATCCATGTACCGTTAATACCCGTCTTGAGCAGCCACCACATCTTTCCGTTAGTCCAGTTCTCTTCCAGAAGTTTCAGAAGCTTATCTACGCCGAAACTGGAATTTGGCTGAGCAGCGCTAAAACCGCGCTGCTTTGCGGACGGCTCTTTCGACGGCTGCGTGCGCTGGAAATGACCTCGCTGAAAAGTTATTACGAGTTCGTTTCGCAGCCCCAGCAGCACGAGGAACGCTCCCGGATGATCGACGCCATCACCACCAATGAAACCCGATTCTTCCGCGAACCCCGGCAGTTCGATTTTCTGGTCCAAACGGTATTTCCGCGATGGCAATCGGAAGCCGAGCGCGGCCTGCGCCCCAGGAGGCTAAGGATCTGGAGCGCCGGATGTTCCTCGGGAGAAGAACCTTACACTTTGGCGATGTTGCTGGCCCGGCATCTTCCCGCAGAACAGGGCTGGGACGCTCGGATTCTGGGTACGGATATCTCGAACCGCGTCCTCGAAAAAGCATGCAAAGGCATTTACTCCATCGCGAAGGCTGCGGAGCTACCCAAAGACTTGCTGCACAGTTTTATGCTGCGCGGCAAAGCTGAGCGGGAAGGCGAGATGAAAGTGAAAGTCGAGATCCAGCAGATGATCGACTTTCGAAGGCTGAATCTGAACCAGGAGCCCAACCTGATCGAAGGTCCGTTCGACGCCATTTTTTGCCGCAATGTACTCATCTATTTCGACGCGGAGTCGAAGCAACGTGTGGTCACAAATCTTGTGCGCCATCTCATCGCCAACGGCCTGTTGTTCGTGGGCCACGCGGAAAATCTGAATAGCATGACCACTGAATTACGCAGTCTTGAATCGACCATTTACACCAAGGCAGGAAGTTAAGAATGAAGACGATCGTCGAAGAGGCTGCTAACGCAGGCTTCTGCTGAAACGAAGTACTTTTGGAGGACGAAAAAGTCGTGCCGCCTACGAATGGAAATGGCCTGCAGGTCCTGGTCGTGGATGACTCCGCGATGGTTCGACAGGTCATGCAAGCCATCATGTCGACCGACCGCCGGATCACCGTGAAGGCCGCGGCCGACCCCCTCATCGCATGGGGAAAAATGCAGAAGGAGCCGCCTCATGTCGTCATCACCGACCTTGAAATGCCGCGCATGGACGGTCTGACTTTCATCCGTAAAATAATGTTAGAAATGCCAACGCCAGTCGTGGTCTGCTCCGGGCTGGCTGCCAGCGGCACCGAACTCGCTCTTCGCGCGCTCGAAGAAGGTGCGGTCGAGGTGATCACTAAGCCCAAGGTGGGAGTGCGCGAGTTCCTGCACGAATCGGCTGTGATTCTCCTTGATGCGGTCTGGAGTGCGTCGCAAGCACAGATTAAGCCCCGGCTCGTAGCCGCTCCTCGCTTTACGGCGGATGCTGTCCTGCCCCGCAAAAATAAATCTCACTGTGCCGCGGCACCAAATAACATAATCGCCGTCGGCGCCTCGACCGGTGGAACGGAAGCTCTGCGTCTCTTCCTGTCAGCATTGCCCACGAACTGCCCGCCGGTCGTAATCGTGCAGCATATGCCCGAAGGCTTCACCCGGGCCTTTGCGGATCGCCTGAACAAAGAATGTGGAATCGAAATCTCGGAGGCGCGCAACGGCGACCGGCTGCAAAACGGACAGGCACTGATTGCTCCGGGCAACCGGCATATGCTGGTCAATCGCAACGGCGAGAATTTCGTCGTCCAGATCGTCGACGGGCCTTTGGTCTCGCGTCACCGTCCGAGCGTGGATGTGCTTTTTCGTTCGGTGGCCATGTCCGCAGGCCCCAAAGCTGTGGGTGTGATTATGACCGGCATGGGTGACGATGGCGCCGAGGGCCTATGCGAGATGAAGGAAGCTGGAGCCGCCACCATCGCCCAGGACGAAGCCAGTTGCGTTGTGTTCGGCATGCCCAAAGAGGCGATCTCGCGCGGGGCCGTCAGTGTGGTGGTGCCTTTGGAGCAAATTGCTGGTGCGGTCTTACGCTTGCGGAATAATTAAGCGAAAAACAAGGAAGGCCTTTGAAGTTTCGGTTCGAGACTTACTGCCGCCACCCAAGGTATTCTTCCCGTCCGTGAAAAATCTGAGTGAGCTTGCGCGCGATGCGCTCTTTTAACGTCGTGGGCTGTGCCTGCGATGTCTCTGCAGCTTCGGTTTTCGTTTCGACCTTCGTTTCGGGAGCAGGAGCAGCACCAGCGGCCATTATGTTTTCCTCGTAATGTTGATTTTCATAACCTTGCCGCTTGTTCCTGCGACAAGCCTCACGGCAAATCATCTGCCGGGAGGACGGCGGGGAGAGTGTTCTAACTGAGCTTGAATTCTAAGGTGCTTCTAATCTTGGGGACAGATTACCAACGTCGCGGCACCGAAGAGCAAGGCCTCTGGAAAAGCGGCGGCAATTACCAACTCCGCCGCCTCAGTCGAGTTAGTCGAGTCGTGCCAAGGTTGATCTCCTCATGATCGATCATCCGATCGACAGGAGCGGACTGTCCCCTGATGTGATGAAAATCACATATAACAGTGACGCCTGATGCAGCAGTCCTCGAACCCCACCGCGATAATGGCCCTCGATTAGAAACCTCTAATTAAGGCAAAACAGCAACGACAATCGCTAGGCGTGCCCGAGCGATCCCGGGATACCTGGCGGCAGGTTTCTTTTTGTTTTGTTCTCGTCTTGATGGTGATGGGGCTGACTGGAATGAGTTACACGATCCCGGATTTCTTCCGTCAGTAGGGGTTTGCGTAGTGACGGACAAAATGCATTCATGGACCGGCTAATAAGGCATCTTTCGGACAACATAACGCTGTTCTTGGAGACAAAAGATGAGATTCGAGATAAGAAAAGTGGCGGTCTCTCTACTTGTGGCAGTTCCTATCACGGGTTTGCTGTTTTTTTCCGCGGTGAATCCACCCCGCGTGGAGGCAGTTCCTAGCTATGCCCGGCAGACAGGCCTGGCGTGCAGTGGCTGCCATTACGCGCCTCCGGAACTTAACCCTGCCGGACGTAAATTCAAACTGACTGGCTACGTCGATAGAGCGGATGAAACAAAAGTCATCAAGACGGATGGAGGCAAGAAGCGTGCCGCTCTTGATCTGCTTGCGTCACTGCCGCTGTCCGTCATGCTGGAGACTTCGTTTACCTCGCTCAAGACTGCGCAGCCGCAAACCCAGAACGGCAACTTCGAGTTCCCTCAAGATTTCTCCCTGTTCCTTTCGGGCGCATGGACGAGCAAACTGGGAAGCTTTCTACAGGTAACATACGACACGCAGGACGATCACTTCACCAGCGACAACACGGATATCCGCTTCGCGAATAAGACGAAGATGGGCGGCAAGGAACTGGTTTACGGCATCGATCTCAATAACAATCCCACCGTCGAGGATCTTTGGAACAGCACGCCAGCGTGGGGCTACCCGTGGATCGCTAGCGACAACGCCCCTACTCCCAACGCCAGTCCTTTCATCAACGGCGGTTTGGCCCAGGACGTAGCTGGACTCGGCGTGTTTGGCATGTGGAACGACCATCTCTATCTGGACGCGGCCATTTATCGCTCTGAGCACGTGGGGGGACCGCAGCCGAACCCAGGTCTGAGCGCGCCAAGTGTGGGCGCGGGCTTCAATATCCGCGGCGTCGCTCCGTACTGGCGCCTGGCGTGGCAGGAGTTAACTGGAAAGACGCAGTATGAAATCGGAACTTATGGTATGCACCTGCGTTCGACGCCCAATGAAATCACCGACCCCACCGGGGCCAGCATTCCGACGGATTCGTACACGGACTGGGCAATCGACACGCAAATCGACCGCACAGTCGTCAGAACTGACGTCCTTTCATTCCGGGCCACGTACATCCGGGAGAACAATGATCTGCTGAGCCTGCTGTTTCAGGGCGGTCCAGGGAGTTCGACTCCGCTGGTATCGCAAGGTTCGCACCATTTGAACACGGTCATGGCCAATGCTGAATATCACATCGGCAACAAGTACACGGGCACGTTTGGCTGGTTCAATACGACCGGGACATCTGATCTCGCATTTTATCCGTCGGGGACTGCAGTGACCGGCAATTTCAATGGCGACCCGAGGAGCGCGGGATACATTTTGAACCTCTCTTACTGGCCGTGGCAGAACCTGCAACTCGCGGCGCAATACACCGGCTATACGCGCTTCAATGGCGCAGCGACGAACTACGACGGCTTCAACCGCAACGCGAGCGCCAACAATACGCTCTATCTGGACGCCAGGATCTTTTTCTAGAGAGAAGAGAGATAATTGGGTTTCATTGCAGCGGGTTTTTCTTAGCAGCAAGTGAGCCGTTGTTTGCAACAATTTCAAGGAGGAGAGAACGATGAACAACAAGTTCGCAATAAAGACATTCGCTGTCGTCGCGCTGATCGGTGGGCTGGGCGTGGCGGCGTGGGCCGGCGACATCGATGGCAAAGTCACGGGAATGAAGGGCAAGTCTGTGGTTTACGTCGAGACTGTTGCGGGCAAAACCTTTCCTGCTCCCAAGGAACACCCGGTCATGGACCAGAAGGGGCTGGTCTTCGCCCCGCACATTTTGGCCGTAGTCCAGGGCACAACGGTTGACTTCCTGAATAGCGACACCGTGCAGCACAACGTCTTCTGGACTGCGATCGGCAGCGATAAGAAGGCCGGACACAATCTCGGCACCTGGCCCAAGGGGGAAAAGCGGTCCTTTACCTTCGATAAGGCAGGCGTCGTGCCGTTGCTCTGCAATGTGCACCCGGAAATGGGTGCGTTCGTCATTGTCAGCCCGACTCCCTATTTTGCCGAGACCGACGACAGCGGCACTTACAAAATCAAAGACGTTCCGGACGGCAGCTACACGCTGACCGCATGGCACGAAGGCGCCAAGAACCAGTCCAAGCCAGTGACCGTGGCTGGCGGGGGCAAAGCGGATTTCACCCTGAGCAAGTAAGGAGCAGCGAGAAGTAAAGGACCGTAAGAGTACCGGGAGCGGTGAACCTGTCGCTCCCCGGTTTTTCGTCACGGGTTAGAACAACTCCTCCAAGTGCAATTCATTGGTCACAACTAGCCAATCCGCAATACAATTAGCGCCTTCATGCTGAAGCGATACAAAAACAAAAGGGTCGACGGCGACTGGCTGAATACCAATTTCCCCTGCATGATGGCCTGTCCCGCCCACACCAACGCCGGGCGCTATGTCGGCCTGATTGCCGAGGGCCGTTTTGAAGAAGCTTATCGCATTGCCCGCGACCCCAATCCACTGGCCAGCATTTGCGGAAGAGTGTGTGCCCATCCTTGCGAGACCGCCTGCCGCCGCGGCGAGATCGACCGGCCGATTTCGATTCGTGCTCTCAAGCGCTTTCTCACCGAGCAGTTTGGGCCTGAGTCCAAGCATCCCATTCACGTCAACGAGGGACGGGAACAGAAGAAGCTTCCTTTTAAAGTAGCCGTAATCGGTGGCGGTCCGGTAGGGCTTTCGGCCGCGCACGATCTTGCTCTGATGGGATACGCGGTGACGATTTTCGAAGCCGCACCGGTCGCGGGAGGAATGCTGTATCTTGGCATTCCCGAATACCGCCTGCCGCGCGACGTTGTGGAAGCGCAAGTGCGCGAGATTCTCGAGACGGGCGACATCACGCTCAAACTGAATCATGCCGCCGGCCGCGACTTCTCGGTCTCCGATCTGCGCCGTCAGGGCTTCGATGCGGTACTCATCGCCGTGGGGGCACACCGCAGCCGCGATCTCAGCATCCCAGGTGTCGATCTCGATGGCGTGCATAAGGGGATCGACTTTCTGCTCAACGTAAACCTGGGCTACAAGTTCACCATTGGCAAGAGAGTGATCGTGATTGGCGGCGGCAACGTGGCCATGGATGTGGCGCGCTCAGCGGCGCGCGAAGTAGTACGGCAGCATGCCGGCGGCGTGCAGGACGCTGAGCCTTCCACGGAAAACATAACCGCGGTTGCCACGCGGGAGATGGTCGACATTTCACTCTCCGCGCTGCGAATGGGTGCGCGTGAAGTCAATCTCGTCTGCCTCGAACCGCGCGAGCAAATGCCGGCGGCGCTGGAAGAGATTGAAGAAGCGGAAGCCGAAGGCATCATTCTGAACCCTGGGCTGGGTCCCAAACAAGTCATCGGCAAGAATGGCAAGGTGTTTGCCCTCGAGACCCTCAAGACGAAATGGGTCTTCGATCAGAACAAGCGCTTTAATCCGGCGTTCTTCGAGGGCAGCGAAAGCCAGATCGAATGTGACACCATCATCATGGCCATTGGCCAAGCTCCCCGCCTCGACTTCCTCACCGCGGAAGATAAAGTTGAAATTTCTCCACGTGGCCTGATCGCCGTCAATCCACAAACCCTGATGACTTCGGCTACCGGTATCTTCGCCGGCGGCGACTGCGTCTTCGGCCCGCGCCTGATTATCGACAGCGTAGGCGATGGCAAACGCGCGTCCGTCGGAATCGACGAGTACCTTCGCAAGAACAAACATCCCGAACCGATCATCGAAGTCGAAGTGCTGAAGCGGCACGGCATGCCGCTGGACTATCTGGACATCAACCGCCAGCCGGTACCCATGCTTCCTCTCGATCGGCGCACGGGCGTGACTGAGGTGGAAGTTGGCTACGAGGCTCCGGAAGCGATTGCCGAAGCGCAACGTTGCCTGCACTGCTGGGTGAATACGATTTTCGAGGGCACTCCGGAAGACGGCAGCATGTGTATTCTGTGCGGCGGCTGCGTCGATGTTTGTCCGGAGAAGTGTCTGGAACTTGTCTCGCTCGATCGCATCGAGTTCGAACCCAAAACTGTGCAGCACATCCGTGACAACCAGGAATGTTTCGGTGTGGAATTCGACGAAGTGGCGGCCGACGAACTGGGCATCGTTACCGGCGCCGCCATGTTGAAAGATGAGACTCGCTGCATCCGTTGCGGCCTCTGTGCCATGCGCTGTCCCGTAGGCACAATCACCATGGAATCGTACAACCTCATTCCCGCCGAGCCGACGGGCCTGATCTCGGTGGCGGCGATTGGAGCAGGTTTGCAGTCGAAGTAGGTGAAGAGACACATATGCCAGACGAAACCAAACCCGCAAACGCCGACAGCGCAGTCGACCGCCGCCAATTCTTTGCGAAGCTTGGCTTGGGCTCGCTCGGCATCGCCGCTGCCGGCACGGCCGCGTTCGCGTATCAGTTCCTCGAGCCGAATGTGCTGTTCGAGCCCTCGCCCGTGGTCAACGCCGGCAAGCCCGACCGCTATCCGCTGGATTCGGTCACGCTCGACGTGAACTCGGGCATCTACATCGTCCACTCGCAGGAAGGTTACTTCTCGCTCAGCGCAGTGTGCACGCATCTAGGATGCCTTACCGCGTGGAAACCGGAACTGGGCATCATTGCCTGCCCGTGCCATGGCAGTAAGTTCAAGCAAAACGGAGAAAAGATAGAAGGACCTGCGCCCAAACCTCTGCCGTGGAAGCGCATCTGGCTCAACGACGACGGAGACCTGCTGGTGGACCGCTCTACCGACGTTCCTCCGCTGCAGCGGGATTCTTTTGTGAGAGTTTAAACATGGCTGGGACACATGGCTAAGACACATGGCTAAGACAATCGACCAACACTTCGACACCTTACGCGAGACCCGAGTGTGGCGCTCGATCTTCCGCAGCGGCACCGGATCGAGCACACTAAAGCGCGCGCTGGCCATCCAGCAAAACGTTTTTCTGCACTTATTTTCCACCAAGGTGCGCACGCGCATGCTCAGCTTTAGCGCGACGTGGTACCTGGGCACGCTGACTCTGGGGACGTTTCTGATTCTGGTCGCAACCGGAATCCCCCTGATGCTGTACTACCATCCCTCCGCACCTCAGGCGTATGCCGACACGAAGGATCTGCAGTTCGTGGTTTCGTCCGGATTGTTTCTGCGCAATCTGCACCGCTGGTCTGCGCACACCATGGTCTTCCTGGTCTTCGCGCATATGTTCAAGGTTTTTTATCGTGGAGCTTACCGGGCTCCGCGCGAGTTCAACTGGGTGATCGGGGTAATTCTTTTGTTGATGACGCTGCTGCTCAGTTACACCGGCTACCTGCTTCCCTGGGATCAACTGGCCTATTGGGCAATTACGGTCGGATCGAACATCGCTTCCGCCGTTCCGCTCATGGGAAATAAGATTCGCTTCCTCATGCTCGGCGGAAATGCGGTCAACGCCAACGCGCTGCTGCGTTTCTATGTGCTTCACTGCATGATTCTGCCGCTCGCGGCGATGTTCTTTATCGCCATTCATTTCTGGCGCATTCGCAAGGACGGCGGCCTCTACTCCCACGCCAGCGAACCGACGACCCTGCAGGCGAAAAATGCTGATGGCGCCACAGCGCAGGAGGCGCAGTAATCATGGCTGATTCCAAAGACTTCATCGCGGGCGTCGATTCGAACGCGAAGCGATCTCCCCGCAGGATCGTTTTCATCACCCGCCGCACTTCGGCTCAGGTAAAAGCCGAAACCGAAGATCAGGTGCAAACTTTTCCCGAGGTGCTGTTCCGTGCGGCCGTCGCCATTCAAGTGCTGGCCCTTGCGCTGGTGTGGATTTCTCTCATTTTCGACGCACCCCTCGAAGGCCTGGCCGATCCTTCCCACACTCCGAATCCGGCGAAAGCTCCGTGGTACTTCCTCGGACTGCAGGAAATGCTGCACTATTTCCCTCCGGTGGTCGCGGGCGTGCTCGTTCCTGGGCTGGTAGTGATGGCGCTGATTGTTATTCCTTACTTCAAGGTCAACATCGAAGCCGAAGGACTCTTCTTGAAGGACCGGCAGCGGCGGCTGCAGATCTTCTATTTAGTCGCTATCGGTTTGTCGTTGTTCCTGTTGTTTTTCAAGGTGTATGCGGCACTCGTCCCCACGTTAATTATGGCCGGAGTGATGCTCCTGGCGGCGCAGAGTTCTCCACAGTCGTCTTCTGCCTTCCGCCGGTATCTGGCCGGGAGGCCGCTTTCCTATTGGGTTATGACATGGTTCTTATTCGAACTGGTGGTGTTAACTGCCATCGGCACATTTTTCCGCGGTCCGGGTTGGGCTTGGGTCTGGCCGTGGCAAGGGTCCTGATCTGCTTAAGCAAGTCGCGCTCATGAAAGAGATACTCAAGTCGCTGTGGCAAAAGTTGTTCGGGGACAGCGTTCGTGCCTTCGGCTTGGTCAGCCTTGTGTTTCTAGCTTCGCTCGCGATCGCCCCCGCGAAAAACTACTTCAGCGAGTGGCGTCATTATCAACACGGCTATTTGAAGATGATTCGCAACCGCAGCGATGCTGTGACGCTGCAACGCCATTTTCAGGGAGGGATTCAGCAGATCTGGCTGCCCGACCTCGCTGTGGTCGACCGCTGCACGAGTTGCCATGTTGGTTTGAAGGAAGCCAGCCTCGCGGATGTAAACATGCAGCCCTTCCGCCCGCATCCGGTAATTCCACATAAAGTCGACCAATTCGGATGCGCCGTCTGCCATCGCGGGCAGGGCGCAGCCACAACCGTCGCCGAGGCGCACAGCAGCACGCTGGCGTGGGAGCAGCCGATTCTGCCGGCGAAATACATCGAGTCATCATGCGGCGAATGCCATCGCGGGCCGCTGCCGGGCACGCCCCAACTGAATCAAGGCCGGCATCTGCTATCCCGCTACGGCTGCGTGCATTGCCATACGGTAAAGCTGCCCAACGGCAGCACCATGAAGGCGACCGACGATCCGCCCTCCCTCTCGCACATCGCCGACAAGACCACGCGCCAGTGGATTTATGCCTGGCTGAAAGATCCGCAAGCCTACGCGGCCACGGCTACAATGCCGAATTTCAAGCTGAGCGATGACGATGCGCGAGACATGTCCGCATTTCTGATTGCGAACAGCACACCTCAGCCCGGAGACACTGCTACGCCCTCGGCCAAGCCGGCGTCCGATCCGGCGGCCGGCGCCAGCTTGTACGGAGAATCTTTCTGCGCCTCATGCCACGCGGTGCAAAATGCAGCCGGCAATCTGGTTGGCGGCGACGTCGGCCCTGAGTTAACTCGCGTGGGCAGCAAAGTAAAACCCGAGTGGCTGCAAGCGTGGCTTCGTAACCCGCGCGCCTACGACGCCGAAACCGCGATGCCGCACTACCGCTTCAACGATCCCCAAGTGGCGACGCTCTCCGGATTTCTACTGGCCAAGGCTGATTCCGATCTGCTCGCCAACGTTCATCTTGAAGAAGCCACTCCGGAGCAGATCGCGCACGGCAAGCGCCTGGTTTCCGATTATGGTTGTGCCTCTTGTCATGAAATTGCGGGCATCAAAAAGCCGGAGAACTTTGCCCCCGAACTCAGCCGCATCGGAAACAAGCCGGTCACTCAACTGGTGTTTCTCCCGGGTATGCAACACACGCTTCCCGATTACATCGCGGCCAAAATCAAGCAGCCGCGGGCGTTTGGGCAAGCCTTGAAGATGCCGCAATACACTTTCACGCCGGCGCAGATCGATTCGCTGGCCACCGCTCTGCTCGCGCTGAATGATCGTGCCGCCTCGTTGCCTCCATCGCTCACGGTCGCGGCGACGCTTGAGTCGGATTACCAGCCCGCAGGCAAAGCCGGAAAGCTGATGACCGACTTGGCTTGCTTCAGTTGCCATCGCATCAATGGCCACGGCGGCGACATGGCGCCGGACCTCACTTGGGAAGGCAGCTCGGTGCAGCGCCAATGGCTGGTGGAATTTCTGAAGAACCCCAATACGCTGCGGCCGTCCCTGATTCGCCGCATGCCGAAATTCAACCTGACGGATGAGGAAGTCAATGAACTCACGGACTACATTATGACCGTATACCAAAGTCCGGCGATCGACCGCGATTCCATGCCGCTGAGCAGTTACCCGCAAGGCCAGATTGAGTTGGGCAAACAGCTCTTCTACGGCAAGTACGCCTGCCAAGGCTGCCACATCGTGGATACCAAGACCGACAAGGGTTACATCGGTCCGACCCTGACGCAGGTCGGTTCGCGCCTCAACGCCGCCTGGATCTTCGGGTGGATGAAAAACCCGCAAGCCCTGCGCCCCGGCACGGCCGAGCCCAACCGCGCCATGAGCGACGAAGACGCCCGCGCCTTGACGGCGTTCCTTATCGCACAAAAAGCGGCGGGCAAATCGGAGGTCGCAAGAGCAAAGAAATGACCCGTCCACCTCTGGCCATCGTCACATTGCTTGCCGCCGTGCTTGTCACGTCCTGCTCGCACAAGACCGCGTCCGCGCCGTTGCCCACACCGACCGCGTTCGGAGCGGCCATCGTCGAAACCAGCGGTGAAAAGCAGACTGCGCAGGCGGGTACGGCGCTGCCGCAGCCGCTGGTCGTGCAGGTAAATGACGATCAGGGCGCTGCCCTCCCCGGCGCGCTCGTTGAATTTAGCGCCGCACCAGAAGTGATTTTCGATCCGGCCAACGGCCTTACAGATTCGAGCGGCCAGGTCACAACCAACGTTACGCTTGGCAACCTGGCAGGCCGGTATCCGCTCACCGCGCTCACCACGAATAAAGCACGAAAGAAAATCGCGCTGACAATCGAAGAGACCGCTCTTGGTTATCAGCAAACCTTAGGGCGACAACTCAACGAGCAGTATTGCGAACGCTGTCACAATCCCGAGTCGACCGTAGAGCGTGTCTCGAACTTCGACAACCTCGAAATCAAACCGCATCCATTCACCGACGGCGATACCCTCAACAAGATCGGCGATGCCGACCTCACTGCTATCATCAGTCACGGCGGGCCCGCGCTTAATAAGTCGGCGCTCATGCCGGCCTGGGGCAGCACTCTCGGCAAGTCCGACATTCAGGCGCTGATATCTTATATCCGTGCAATCTCCGATCCTCCCTATCGCAATGCTGGCCCAGTGTACGGGCCTAATTAGTGTGTTCTCGGATGTGCCTGAGCTGCGGCCTTCTGCGCCTAGGTCCACAAACGGTCGCTGCCTTTTGGCGAGCTGTTCGGGGCGGACAATCCTCGACTTTCCCGTTTTGGGAAACTCGAATCTGTGCGAGTGAGGGGCGTTCGAGGGGTTGGTGCTCGGAGGGTAAACGGGGGAGTCAAAATGGGTGAGGGAGTTCGCACGCTTTTAGGGCAAAAACAAAAGCCGCTGATTTAGTGGGTCTTAGCGGATGATAGTTGGTAGCGCTACCGGGAATCGAACCCGGGTTTGAAGATTGAGAATCTTCTAATCCAGATAGGACTACCTCCTCAATATTCTGCTAAGTAGGTAATTCTAAATCACCTCGCTCCAGCCAAGAGACACGCAGGTCTATCCCGTAACAACAGTCAGGTAATGGCTATTCATGGTGATGCGTGGCTATAAAAGTCACATTTTAGTCACCTCGGGTAGAAGAATTGCAATCTGACGAACAGCTACGAAGCGAAACTGGACGACCACTGGAAGTTCATCGCCAGTTTGCAACCTACCGCGTGGTCGAGCGTCACCCGCATCCAAGTTATGTTCGATCGGCAGTCCCGCCGCCTTTCAATCCAACCGCGATGAGTCGGTTCGAGGGGCGTCCGGTCATTTGTTCGCCAGAACAACTGCGGCTGCATCGCGCGCTGGAGGAACTCGGCTGGACGGGTGTAATAGACGAGTTCAACGACGCCGCCCGGCTGAAGGAACAGTCCGTCCCCGAGCCGATCCTTATCACGACGAACTGGACGATTCTCGCTGGCATCGGGCGCTGGCGGTTAGCGGTGTTCGAGGGTAGACACGAAATCCACTGCATCGAGTATCCGCTCAGTGAACAAGAAGCCCTGCAGTTCATCATCAGACACCATCAGCCCCAGAGCGAATGGAATAAGTACATTCGCATTTGTCTGGCGATGAAACTGGAGCCCTACTTCCAGCAGAGGGCGCGAGACAACATGCGCGCCGGGGGCAAATACAAGGGGTTGGCAAATTTGCCGGAAGCTCAGCACATCAATGTGCGCCAAGAGATTGCCCGCGTCGCGGGGGTTGGCGCCCGTAGCGTCAGCAATATCAAGACCATCCGCGAGACCGCGCACCCGCGACTGGAAGAAGCCTTGCGAGACGGGACGCTGACAATCAACCGCGCGATTCAATTCTGCAAGTTGCCGCGGGCCGAGCAGTTGGAACAGTTCATCCGTTACAGCGAGGAACGCGCGACGAACAAGGTGATCCGCCGGACTATCGCTCGGCCGAAAGAAGAAAGAGCAAGCCTCGATGTTGTCGCGGTACTCGATGCCCTACAGTGCCGGGAGGTGCGCGAGCCTGGATCGGTTGTGGTACGGGTCGATCGGCATAACCGCACGATTGTGCTTATCAGTCAAGATCTGTTGGCCGGGCTGCATTCTCAAAAGGAGCTGCCACTGACATGAAATACCACCATCCGCTCCAACAGATTCTGTCTCGGACGAGCCAATACTGGGACCGGGACGCGACACGCCCCGCGGTTCGCAAGGTCTTTGGCAAAGCATTGCAGTGCCGCACTCCGGAGTTGGGCGCCGAGGTTTACTCTTCGAAGAACCAGGAGCTCGTCCTTTATCACACCTGCAAATCGCGAGCCTGCCCGAGTTGCGGCTACCGCGGCGACGTACAGTGGCTGCGCGAGCGGTGGGCCGCTCTGCCAGACGCGCTTTATAAGGGGATTACATTCACAATGCCAGATCTATTTTGGCCCTTTTTCCGCGACAACCCGCACTTGGCTCGGGCTCTGTCAACCCTAGCCGCTGAGGTCATACAGGCTCGGGTGAGTGTGAAGTATGGTGTGCGGGTTGGCGTCATCGCCATTCTCCACACCTTCAACGGGAAATTAGAGTTCAACTCCCATGTACACACAATGGTCACCGGGGGAGGTCTGCACGAGTCCTCCGTCATTTGGGTTTCTCGCGTCTTCTATGATCGAGACCTGCTGATGAAATCTTGGCGGAAGGCCGTGATCGCGCTTCTCCGCGCAGCCCTGCGAGCGGGTCAGCTCCGGACGGAGCTAACCGCTGACCAGATGGAAGAGATGCTCACCCAGCAGGAGAAACGTTGGTGGAGCATCAAGATTCAAACATTCGGGGACAAATGGCATTTCCTGCAATACGCCGGTCGCTACTTAAGGCGGCCTCCCATCGCGCAGCGTCGCATTACCTGGATCGGGGAACGAACCGTCAGGTTTTGGTACAAAAACAAAAAGCTGCGTCGCAGGGTTTACGTGCAGTGCTCACTGGAAGAGTTCATTGACCGTTGGACTCAACACATTCCGGAAGGCTATCAGCATGCGGTTCGGAGCTTTGGGCTGTTTGCTCCGCGCGCGCTCCGGCAAACCTCGGCAACCATCTTTGCCATTCTGAGACAGGAGCGAAGGCCACGCCCCAAACCTCGCCCTTGGGCGGACTCCTTAAAACGAGACTTCGGACATGATCCGCTCCTCGACCACACGGGTAAAAGGATGAAGTGGGCGCGACGCCTGGCACCGAAGGCGTCTCGCTAATCAGAACTTAGCCGAAATTGCCATCACCTTGCTGCCGCAATCCGCCATAGTAAATACAACCTTCCGCGTGCTGCCCTTCACCGAACCGAAGCAGCCAAAACTTCGCCTTCGTGGAACGAATCGAACGCTCTGAATTGCTTCATCCAACAGATGACACCCACTCAACCCGCCAGAATTCTTCGTTCACTCCGAACACGAGATTTTGATTTTCCTATACTTCAAGGGATTCGAGGGAAAGTGGGCGATTCGGTCGGGGCAGAAGACTCTTCCCATTGAGATGACGTACGAGAGCGGCTCCAAGGGCTCGATTGTGATCGAACAGTTTGGCAAGGAACTATCTGTGTTCTATCGAGACGGCCAAAGTCTGTTGATGACACACTTCTGCAACGCTGGCAATCAGCCACGGTTGCGACTGAGGGACAATACCCGACCTGGGATCTTTGAGTTTCAGATGTTCGATATCACAAACTTGCAAAGTGCGGATGCGGATCACGTGGAGTGGGTGGTTTATAGAATCATCGACCATAAAACGATCGACCTGGAAATAGTTTGGAAAAATGGCAGGTCGGAGGAATCGGAGAAATACACCTTGACCAGACTCGATCCGGAACAGCACGTTGGTAATTGACTGTCTGCGCTATGCCGATAACTTCAGGTTTGCCCGTCATCCGCCCAGAGCTCCAAGGCGGGAGATCATGCTACCCTCTTGGCCGAGCCACCTGGCGACCGGCGCTTCAATACGATTACGCCTGACGAGGAACTGGGACGAGCGGCACTAGCGAGTGCGCGGGCCGGCTGGTTTCCGCTAGGCGCACGTGGCGCCGGACGTTTCGCGATGCAAAGTCTCGGATGGGACATCTCACTGCATTCCGGTCAAGGCGCCGCGTTTCGCCAGTCGGGCGATACCAAGGTGCTGGTCGTCACCGTCAACAACGGCGGACTGGTCGTTGATCGCAAGGGTCAGGTGATGCGTTGTTTACACCCGGAGGACGGCCACTGCGGATCGATCGCGGACGCAATCGCAGCTTACGTGGCAAATGTCGACAAGCCGAAACAAGCGCGGGCCGACTTAGGGCGCAAGCAAATAAAACCGCAAGGGCTCACTCGCAACACAACGCTCACGGTCGTCCTCACCAACAAGTCACTGCCAGTCTGGGCGCTGCAACGCCTCGGCGTGCAGGTACACAATTCCATGGCGCGCGGCGACCAGCCGATGGCCGAGGGCGACGACGGAGACACTTTGTTCACGGTTACGACCGGAAAGGCCGTGGGTGCGACCATCAGCGATGAAGACATGGATCATCTCGGGATATTGGCCTCGGAGACCGCCTGGGATGCTCTTCTCGCCAGCCTCCCGCAGTTGCCGCCGAAGACCCCGCGCATGAACATTGTCCTCTCTCCGAAGGAACTGGACAGGATAGTCGCGAGCTATGCCTTTTCCCCAGACGCCATCGCGGTAGTGCGGCGCGAGGGAAATGCGCTCGAAATCGAGCTGACCGGGCACGCCACCTCCAGCAATTATTTGTCTGTGGGCAAGCCGGTTTTGCTGACTCCAGTCGCAACCGACGAATTCGAAATTGCCGGGCCGCGAGAAGACCGCCTGCACATCGACCGTGACGCAACGGGATCGATTGTGGGGATCACGCTCAACCCGGGACTGTGGGCGGTGCACGCAACGAGGAAGTAATCCGGGAGCCTTCCTCGCTGCCGGCCTTCCAACTGCCGCTCTGCGAAGTGAATGAAGTCTTCACAGATCGCCAGGGTTCGTAGCAGGCGCAACATTGCCATACTCACAACTCTGGAATCGGCTCGTCGCTGGACGGTTGGTCGGCAACCCTTCCCTAATCGATAAGGTAAGGTTTGCCCGTTAACCGCCCAGAATCGGCGGCACTGCCGTTTGCGCCAATGTTCCTGAAATCGTGCTAGCAGGGGAGCGTGCCTCAGGGTGCCTCGAAGTCGAGCGCGTAGACTTCCTGCGTCCCGATGTCGCGTAGTAGTAAAGGAGCGCCATCCGGGGTCAGGCCGCTCCACGGATACAACGAGAATTCCACCCGCCGGAAGTCCTTCAATCCCGTCACTCGCTCCAGCTTTCGATCTGCGATGCGCAAACGGGAGATCGCCGAGTCGAGGCCCGACCCGGAATCGAAATATAGATACTTGCCGTCGCGAGTCCAGTTCACGGAGCCGATGTCGGCCTTGGCCAGTTCCGTCCATTTCTGGGTAGTGAAGTCGAAGAGCATCAGCTTCAGCCGGTCGGTAGTAGTAGCGGCCAGGAAGCGCCCGTCCGGTGACAATGCCGAAGCCATCAGGCTCTCGGAACCGGGAAGCACTAAGATCTTTCCCGCTTGGATATCCAGCATTTCGAGGTCATTCTGGAAGTTGCTGCTGCCCTTGAGTCGGCTTTTCTCAAAGACAATAGACTTGCCGTCCGGGGTCCAGCCCTCGGGGAACAAATCACTAGTCGGATCGCTAAGCACCTGCTGCGGAACACCCCCTTCGGCTGCAATCATATAGATTGCGCCAGTCTTGTCCGGATCAGCCCCGGCAAACAGAACCTTCTTACCATCCGGAGACCAGGTGGGTCCAACCGCTACGAACGGTCGACGCGTTAACTGTAGCTTGTCGCTGCCGTCGATCCGGCTTCGCCAAATGCTGGGTTCCGGGTACGTGGTATAGGCCACCCACTGGCCGTCTCGCGAGAAGCTGACGTCGGTGGCCGAGACTCCCGCCAGATACGGCACGAATTGATCCGACTTGGCATCGAAGCGCTCCAGCTCTCCACGGCGCTGCTCGCCGATGGCAAAGATTCGTTTGCCGTCGAGGCTGGGCTGCGCCGAATGGAAACTCAACGGGCCGGCGGTTAATTGCACAGGTGTGTGATTCTCCTTATGAAAAAAATCTCCCTTCTCCCGGATAGCCCACAGGTCCGATCTTCCATTACGGGAGCTTTCAAAGACAAAATACTTTCCGTCCGGCGTCCAGTTACCCCTGCCCTCACTCGCTGGCTCGCGCCAGCCTTGCAACAGGCGATGCAGGTGGCTGCCGTCGGCCGCCACCTCCCAGATTTGGTAGCCACCCGCTGGCGGCGTGACTGTAAACCGCAGGGTGCGACCGTCTGGGGACCAGCGCAGCCAGTAGGAAAAATCCGGCAAGCTGGCGAACTTGTGCGTGGCATTGGTATCCGGATTAACGACCTGGAGATCACTTCCGTGCGCAACCAGCATGTCGCCATTGGGCATCCAAGTCCCGTCCGTCGCTACCACGCTGCCCAACCGGCGTGACGATCCTCCCAGAACCGGCAACGCCCATAGAGGTTGTTCCAATTCACTGCCGGTGAATGTGCCCATGAGAAGTTCCGACTTATCGGGCGAAATATTGTCGAGGCAGATATTTTGGAAAGGCGTCGGGATCGGAACCGTTTCCCCTCCGCTAGCGGAAACCTGCGCCACCACGAAATGTCCGCCCACGGACTCCTGAACAAAGAGACGCGGCCCATCCGTAAGTACAATGGCAGTCACCTGGCCCCCGAATGTTTTCGGCAAGCCGTCGTGAGTAATTTGGGTTGAGCCTGTGATCCGCGGCAGTGGCATGCTGGGACGAAGCAGCCACGCCACTACCGCGACCGCGAGCAACGCTGCGCCACCGATCGCAATCATTCTCCAGGGCAGTTTCCGTTGAGCTGGTGGCGGCGCCACCGCGACGCCTGTTGCTCCTGTGTACGCCGCGACTGCGCCGGTGCGGCCCGACTCGACCTCCCGCCGCAGCCGTTTCAGATCCACACCCACTTCGGAAGCGCTCTGATAGCGAAGCTTGCGATCTTTCTCCAGCGCCTTGTTGGTGATCTGCTCCAGCTCCGGCGGCAGATTCGGATTCAAGCGCGCCGCAGACGCCGGCGCCTTGTGCAGGATCGCATCAAACACCATCGCCGACGTGTTCCCGGAAAACGCCGGCAGCCCCGTCGCCATTTCGTACAGCACGGCCCCGAATGAGAAAAGATCGGTGCGCGCATCCAGTTCCTCGCCCGCCGCCTGCTCCGGCGACATGTAGGCGATCGTTCCCACCGCTGTCCCCGGGCTGGTCAGGTGCAGTTCGCTCATCACCGTCGGCGCCGCGCCCTGCGATGCTGCGGAACTGCTCTGCCCGGGCGCTACTTTCGCCAGACCGAAATCCAGGATCTTCGCATGACCATGCCCGGTGACGAAGATGTTCGCCGGCTTGATATCGCGATGAATGATTCCTTTGCGATGCGCCGCATCCAGACCTTCTGCAATCTCCACCGCAAGCGTCACCAGTTCGTCCGTCGGCAAGTGCCGGCCCAGAATGCGATCACGCAGCGTCTTGCCTTCCAACAGTTCCATCACGATGAAGTACTGGCCGTCTTGCTGGCCGATTTCATGGATCGTACAAATGTTGGGATGATTGAGCGCGGAAGCCGCACGCGCCTCGCGCTGGAAACGTTCGAGTGCCGCCGCGTCGGAACTCAATTCAGGAGGGAGAAACTTCAAGGCCACCCGCCGGCCCAGAGTCACGTCTTCCGCCTCATACACCACACCCATGCCGCCGCCGCCCAGCTTCTGCAGAATGCGGTAGTGCGAAATGGTTTGACCGATCATCAGGGAGATGCCTGGCCCTCGGGTCGCTTCATATTACGGACGGGGCACTCGCGAGTCAACGAAATGGCGGCTCTGGCCGAAGCGTGTCGAGCCCAGAACACGTTGCTCATGAAGCAGTAACCGTGGAGGAGATGAGATGACTCCCGGTTGGTCGGCAAACCCTACCTTACCGGGTTAGGTAAGGGTAGCCCGTCAACCGGGCACAATCCCGAGACTCGCTAATTGGCTGCGAGGGAAGGGGGCTTGGCACCAAACCGAGAAAGGAAGGGGTAAGCGTCTGACCAACACACCTGGTCGACAGGCGGGGTCTGTGTTGAAGTGTCCGGATGACCGCAAAAACAGAGTTGTCAGCGCCCAAGCGACGTACCCGTGCGGAAGTTCAGCAGTTGGTGGCCGAGTTTGTGAGCAGTGGTATGCGTCGGAGCGAGTTTTGCCAGAGTCGAGGTTTGAGCTTCAGCACGCTGGATCGCCATTTGAAGAAGCGGCGTTGGAAGAGGAGGCGTGGACCAGTTTCTTCGGCTGGCCAGTTGGTACCAGTGGAGTTGGCGGCCAGGAAATCGCCGACGCAGGACGAACCGAGTTGCGGGCTGGCTGTGGTACTGCCGGGCGGGCGCCGGATCGAGGTGCATCGTGATTTTGATACGAGTACGTTCGAACGCCTGGTGGGCATCCTGGAGCGGGCGTAGGCCGTGTTTGGACTGGGCCCAGCTACACGGATCTATCTGGCCGCCGGGGTCACCGACATGCGCAAGGGGTTCGAAGGGCTGTACGGTCTGGTTCGGGATCGATTGTCGTGTGAGCCTCTGAGCGGGCACCTGTTCTTGTTCTGCAACGGCCAGCGCAATCGGCTGAAGGTCCTCGTCTGGGACGGAAGCGGACTCTGGGTCTGTGCCAAGAGGTT
>DAIUEW010000043.1:0-51876 GCA_036844925.1 Candidatus Sulfotelmatobacter sp. | reverse complement strand
GATACCTTGACGGTAGTGCAGATTTGGATTTGTCGTGGGCGATTGGCGATAAATCGCCATTACGCTCAAAACCCCTCAATGAGCGAAATGGCCTGGTTTCGACAGTTGAGAATCCCTCGGCAATGAGGTTTTCTGCATTTTCAGTTGCAGAATTGCAGCGCGTCCTTTCCCGGTGAACTTGTAATTCTGTGGCACACTCGTCCCGCTGCAGTAGCCGTTCTCTTAACCACCGGAATGGAATCGGTCACATTGAACAGATTCCAGATCAGAGGGGTATAGATACGTTTTGGATTCCTACGGCAATCCGTACCACAAAGTGAGGCCGTAAGTGGTACAGGCTAAAGAGCATGACCAAAGAATCTCTAACTCGGATCCCACATTTTCATTTTTTGGTTTCTATCGGGTGTATGCTGATCGCGGCTTTTTCACCCTAATCAATCGATTCAATAAGCAGCGAGCATTCCAACGGAGCGCTCGTTGCGGTAATGGAGGCATTCTTCCAATGCAAAGTGTGATTCGCTTCATTTCCGCCGCTGTTCTGATTTTCCCGGCGTTCGCCGGCGTTGCTGCCGCTCAGAAAGTGGTTGTCGACGCCGATCCCGCTCACGTTGCCAACACATACAGCCCTGTGCATTCGCTGGGCGCGGCCATCGATCGTTTACGCACCGGCACTCCCGACCACTTGCTGAAGGATCCGCTGCTGAAAGAAATTCTCAACGCCGGATGGCAGTCGGTGACTTATCGGCAGAACACCGAGTTAATGGTCGAAGCCTGGCACTGGAATCCAGCGGGTAAGTGGAGCAACGGCGAAAAGCGGGAAGGTTATTTCGTCGGCCGCCCCGAGCCGGGCGCAGAAATTCACAACTCCTGGGCGTACCCGCTGCCGCATCGTGGCTTTAGTCGGGGCGACGGCAATGGATGGTCTCGCCTCACCGACGGCGACATCCACTCCTATTGGAAAAGCAATCCTTATCTGACGAAGGCCTTCACCGGGGAAGACGATTCGCTTCATCCCCAATGGGTGATGATCGACCTCGGCACGAAAATCGACGTTAACGCCATCCGGATTGCCTGGGGCGACCCCTACGCGAAGCACTATGCGGTCCAATTTTGGACCGGCGAAATGGAGCCTTTTTACGATGGCACGATGAAAGGCACCTGGCAAACCTACCCCATGGGCAACATAACCGAAGGCAAGGTCGGCACCGTCACCCTGAAACTCGTTTCGTGGATGATCCCGGTTCGCTATCTCCGGATCTGGATGACAGAATCCTCCAACACTTGCGACACACACGGTTCGGCCGATAAGCGAAACTGCGTCGGCTATGCGATTAACGAACTCTACGTCGGAGCGCTCTCCGCCGATGGCGTATTCAACGACTACGTCACGCATTTCCCCAGTCGCGATCAGACGATTACGTGGCCCTCGTCGGTCGATCCGTGGCACGCCGCCTCTGATCTGGACTATGGCCGCGGCGATCAAGTCGGCTTCGACTTCTTCTTCAATAGCGGCGTAACTCGCGGCCTGCCGACCATGGTTCCAATCGCTATGCTCTACGCCACGCCGGAAGATGCCGCCAACGAGGTGGCCTATCTCTACAAGCGCCACTATCCGATCTCTTATGTCGAGATGGGAGAAGAAGCCGACGGCCAGCACATGCTCCCCGAAGATTACGCAGCGCTCTATCTGGAGTTCGCCACGGCGATTCATAAGCTGGTGCCCGAAGCGAAGCTCGGCGGCCCCCCGTTCGAAGGCACCTTCGGCGACGTCGAAGTGTGGCCCGACGCCAACGGCAAAGTTTCATGGCTCGGACGCTTTCTGGATTACCTGAAGGCCCACGGCCGCATAAACGACTTCACTTTCTTTTCGTTCGAGCATTATCCCTATCAGGATCGCCCCAGCTATTCGTGGGCCGATTTGTATCCCGAACCGGAATACGTTCGCCACATTGTGCAGGTCTGGAAAGACAATGGCCTGCCGCCGAATATTCCCTTCTTCATGACGGAGGGAAACATTGGCGGCGGAGCGCCGCCCTCCACCGTAAAGAGTGGGCTCTGGCTCGCCGACTATGTGGGCAGCATGATGGCGGAAGGGGCCGGCGCTACCTACTATTTCCATTACATGCCTTCTCCGCATAGTTTTTCAGGCTTCGGGAACTTCTTATGGATTGACGAGAACTACAACGTGCTCGGCTATCCTCCGCAATACATCGCAGCCCAGCTCATCACAAAAGAGTGGGTCCAGCCGATCGACGCGCCGCACAAGCAATTCAAGGCTTCGAGTGATCTAAGCGACGCAGCCGGAAATGTGCTCGTTACTGCCTACGCCGTGCAGCGGCCCGACGGACAATGGTCAGTTATGCTGGTCAACCGCGATCAGTCCAACGATCACGCCGTGAAGGTGTTGTTTAACGGAGCAGGTCAGCACCAGAGTTCGTTCTCAGGACAGGTCGACCGCATCACCTTTGGCCCGAATGAGTATCAATGGCATCCGGCACCAGGCGGCGGACACGCAGACCCGGACGGTCCGCCATCGAAGTCCGCGGTGCTGGGAAGCGCCGATACGCTCTATCAGCTCCCGAAAGCTTCGATCACCGTGCTCCGCGGACGGATCGGTCAGTGAACATGGATTAGTGAACCTACATGAGCGAACATGGATCAGAGCGGGTATAGACGAAGATCGCGCGGGCAGATTACTGTCGAAACATCTCGGTTACAGTGCGCCGGGATGAACCGGCATGAAGCAGAGAATGAAAGAGTCTCACGAGAAAGGACTAGCGATCTGCTCGGCCTGGAGTCTTGCGTTGCTACCGCGAGGGACCCAACGAAGCGTAGACAGAGGATAGGCGGGGTGGGTATCCAGCTCCGAAAAGATGAAATCCGGACGCCGACGTCTTTGTAATGCGCGGAAGGCAACATGAGCAGGAGCGCTAGCGCGAGTTCCTGTTCAGTCCGGCGTAGACGAAGACCCCAGGCACGCCTAGAAGCTTCATGCACGAGAACCGGGAGACCTCGGAGACACCTGCTGCCAAACCAGGCGGCAGGGCGGTGGGCGAAGGCAATAGCCGCACGGCCCTCATGTACGTCGCCGAGGAGTCACACGACGGTATAGTACCGATGAATCATTCGAACAAAGACAAAAGACCGTTGGCGGAGAGTGAGGAGGGAAGGCCGTCGATCAAGGAGAACGCAGGTCAACCTCACACGTACCCGACTCAGAGCGGGAAGGGCGTGTCCCAGGGATTGGCAGGCGTGCGGAAAGCAGCACGAGAGAACAAGGAGATGAAGTTCACCGCTCTGCTCCACCATCTGACCGTCGATCTGCTACGAGAAAGCTTTTACTCACTAAAGAGGAAAGCCGCACCCGGAGTGGACGGGGTCACCTGGCAGGAGTATGAGACCGGACTCGAAGATCGGCTGGTCGATCTCCATGGCCGGGTTCATCGCGGAGCGTATCCAGCGCTGCCTTCGAGAAGAGTACATAAAGAAAGAAGATGGACGGCCTACCATGGGGACGGTGGAAGTTGTAATGCTCTAGCCAGGGCGAGAGATGCTGATCGCGTTCCTCAGAGTTGAGGTAATGGCGCACGTAGGCCCACTCGCGCAGGGCGGTTTGGATGAAGCGTTCGGCTTTGCCGTTGGTGCGGGGAGTGTAACTACGGGTGAAGCGGTGCTGGATGCCGAGTTAGAGGCAGGGGGTGCGGAAGTGGCGGGAGCGATAGCAGGAGCCGTTGTCGGTGAGCAGGCGGCGGATGGGGATGCCGTGCTGGGCGTAGAAGGCGACGGCGGCGCGCAGGAAGGCGATGGCGGTTTCGGATTGCTGGTTGGGCAGCATGCGGGAGAAGGCGAGGCGGGAGTGATCGTCGATGGCGACGTGCAGAGCCTGCCAGCCGGCGAACTGAGGGCGGCCGCGCCGACGACCGTCGCCCCGAATGGAGACCTGCTGATAGCGGGTCATGCCCTTGATGTCGAGATGCAGCAGATCGCCGGGAGCAGGATGCTCGTAGCGCACGACGGGGGGAGCGGGATGCAGATGACGCCAGCGGTTTAACTGAGCGCGCTGCAGGATGCGACTGACGGTGGCGGGGCTGAGGCCGGTGGCCTGCGCGATGTGATAGGCGGGGCGCAACTGGCGACGCAGGCCGATGACCTGAGCGATCAGTTCCGACGAGGTTCGGCGCGGGCTATGGAGGGGTCGCGAGGAACGATCCCGCAAGCCGGGCAACCCCAGGGTGCGATAGCGGTGGAGCCACTTGGCGGCGGTCTTGCGGCTGACGTTGAAGGCGGCTGCAGCCGCCTTCAACGTCAGCTTCTCGATCATGATCTTGTTGGCTAAAGTCTCTCGACTACGAAAGGTAAGTCGGGCATTCTGGTGAAGGTCCATTCGATCGACTCCTTCGAAGCGGATTGGTCAGCACCATCAGCTTCTCCGATGTTGCTCGAATGGACTATTCACTTCTCGGGAACAACGTCTTGAAAGATCACAGGTACCACGCACAGTGGTATCCCTACCGGGATCTCATTGGAGTCACTGAGCGCTATCGCCTGTGGCCGTTGAAATCGCCGCACAGGCGAAATGGAAGAACAAAGAATGTTGGCGAACACACTATTCACTCGAACGACGATCTGCGGCATTCTGCTGACTGCGTTTCAGTGCCTCCCGGCCCAGACGATCAGATGGGCTGGACATAGCTGGAAAGTCACCAGCGGTGGTATGGCAGGCGTCGCTCCCGGGAATCCGGCCAATGTCGATTTCAACCCGGACGGATATCTACATCTCCAGATCGCAAAGCGCGAGGGAAAATGGACTGCCGCGGAGTTGTTTACGACCGACAATATGGGATTTGGGACGTACCAGTGGGTTATCCAGGGTGACGTCTACAACATGGATCAGACAACGGTGCTCGGACTCTTCACCTACGGGCCCACTCACCACATTGGCGCCGACGCAGAGAACGAAATTGATATTGAATTTTCCCAGTGGAACAAGACGTGTCACGGCTGTGATGCCGACTTTACAGTTTATCCATCCACGGGAAACCGCAAGCCGAACGGCGTTTCCAGCTGGGAAGACAACTTCCAAGTCAGCGGTGGAAACCTTACTACGGCAAGGATGGAGTGGAGATCTGATCGCATCGTGTTCACGCTAATGAATGGCGTTCATCCAATGGGATCTGTTGCCGATGTCATCAAGACCGAAACCTATTCCTCGAACACGACCAACATTCCGCAAACGGCCGCCCCAGTAGGCATCAATCTCTGGTGTTTCAAGGGGACGCCTTCAAGGAATCAGTCGGCAATCATTCGCGATTTTCGATTTGTTCCGCACTGAGCCTAAAAGCAGGCGAATCTGGAGCTAGGGAAACTTGGGGGATCCCGAGGAGAACGCTTCTGGTTTCAACAGCAACGTTGCATCGGCATCAAAACTTCAGCCAAAATGCTGTTGAGACGCTGACTCCGAGAGATGAGCAATTCGACTGGATTGTTTGCACGTGCGCCGCAGGTATCGCATTCTTCACCTTACATACGTTCTACGTAACAGCGGGGACATTTCGTGAGTGGTGCTGTGCTTTTGGGCATAACGGCTTTTCTGTTTTGGATGCGATTTCGCCGTCGTCAAACGTCCCGCACCAAGGGCCTAACGCTTACGTCCAATACGGCTCTTGCGCTTCTTAGTGTCGTGGCACTTCTATACACCTACGGCGCTTTTTCCAAGCCGGCCGGCTTTGAAATCGATGCCACCCTACCCGGTAAGGGGCACAGGTGAGCCTTGTCCAGTCGGCCGACCGCCCGGCACTTTCAGCCTGTAAGAGGCGCATCTCCTCAATATCGCAGGGTTGAAAAACTTACTTGACGGTCATGCCTGTTTCGGGCGCATAATGAACCGTTTTAATAAAGGCCTTTTCCGGCTTTTCGCACGTCCTCTTCCGTCTCTGGGCGGGAAACCAGCGGTTATCAAGGAGGTCGTCATGCGTGAACAATCCAGCTCGATTCCTAGCAGCTGCCAGCGAGGCTTATTCCTGACTCTGCTCACCGTTATCGCTATCGCTCTCCTGCTTCCTGCTGCGCTTCTGGGCCAGGGCTACTCCGGCACGGTCAGCGGCCTCCTCACAGACTCGTCAGGAGCCGTAATCCAAGGGGCAAAAGTCACCCTTACGGACGAGCAGAAGGGATATCACTTTACGACCACGTCGGAAAGCAGTGGGCGCTACTTGTTCGTTTCGATCCCGCCTGGGATGTATTCCGTGACGGCAGAGATGAAAGGGTTTGAGAAAGAGGTACGCACACACATCAAATTGAACGTCAGCGAGAATCCGACGGCCAACCTGACGCTGAAAGTTGGCACTGGGGCGGAAACTGTCGAGGTCAAGGCCCAGACGACGACCATCGCTACCGAAGATGCCGTAACCGGTCAGGTGGTTGATCGCCGGCTGATCAACGATCTGCCTCTGATCGACCGCTATGTAATGAACCTGACCTCTTTAGTGCCGGGCATCACCTCCGCTGATGACCAGTGTGGCACCAACTGCACGGGCACGAATTTTGTTTCCAACGGAAGCCGCCAGTCGAGCGCCGACATTCTGATGGATGGCGCTACCATCACCAATTTCGAGCCCAATGGCGGGATTACCAACGCCACCTACGTTCCCTCACCGGAAGCGGTAGAAGAATTCAAAGTGCAGCAGTCCAACTTCAGTGCGGAGTACGGCTTTTCTGGGGCCTCGATCGTCAACATGGTAACGCGCTCGGGCACGAACAGCTTCCATGGAGGCGTCTACGACTTTATCCGCAACACCATCACCGATGCCAACAACTGGTTCAACGATCGCGCGGGTATTCCCATTCCGCCGGTCCACCGCCATGACTTCGGCGGCACCATTGGGGGACCCATTTTCAAGAACAAGACCTTCTTCTTTTTCGACTATGAGGGTCAGCGCTACAGCAACATGAATACCTACACGGCGGGTGTGCCTAGCGCCGCCGAACGCGCCGGCGATTTCGGCGAGGTGTGCGGCGCGGCGGGAGGCACATTCAATTCTAGTGGCATGTGCAGTATTACGGGTGGACAGCTCTGGGATCCCTATTCGGGCGTGTATAACTCCGCTGACGGCGGACCGGTGCGCAGTGCTTTCATCCCATTTAACAACATCGCCGCATATGTTAGTCCGGGCTCTCCTAACCTGCCTGCCAATCTCCAACCGCGCCCGGGTGTTAAGGGCAATCTGATCGATCCCGTGGCGCAGACGGTGCTGAATCTGTTCCCCACAGCCAATAATCCATCGCAAGGCATTTATGCCAACTGGATTGCCTCAGGGGCAACCCCCGGCTCTGTCGACCAATTAGACCTGAAGATCGATCACCGCTTCAGCGACAAAAACCTGTTGAGTGGACGCTACTCCCAGAATTGGAACCACACCTCACCCTTCGACTGCTTCAAGACATTGATCGATCCTTGCGGCAGCGGCCCCAATCGCGGTTGGGCGAAGGTTTTCACCTTGAGCGATACCCACAACTTAAGTTCTACCTTGCTCCTGACGACAACGTTCGGATTCACGCGCGGCGGGGAAAGGATTCTTGCCTACAACTCCAGCCTGAATCCCAACCCGCTCGCCACGCTGGGTTTCCCTTCCTATCTGAAGTCGAATGGTTTCAACGGAGTCCCCGCCTTGTTCTTCGGCGATTATCTTTCCGCCGGCTACCCCAATGCGGGGAATGATCCGTACGGCAACTACAAGCAGGGTCAGGACACCAGCCAACTCACCGTGGCAGTGACCAAGATTCACGGCGCGCATGAACTGAAATTCGGATTCGAAGGCCGCCTGCACCAGCAGAATTACATTCAGACCAACGCCCCTCTGGGCTTCTTTACCTTCGATAACACTGGAACATCTTTGTGCTCGCAGTCTGGCATCTCCACGAGCTGCGCTGATGCCGCCAACGCCAACAATACGAGCGGGGGCGACGCCATGGCCAGCTTTCTGACAGGTCAGTTCACGCAAAACTGTGCCGGTAACGGCTGCGGCTCGTATTACGAAATCCAGTTCCAACCCGCAACCGAAAACTACCAGTACGCCTGGTTTGCCCAGGACAATTGGAAGGTAACCCCAAAGCTGACCTTGAACCTCGGCTTGCGTTATGACGTCTCGTTGCCCCGCACCGACCGGTTCAACCACCAGGACTGGTTTAACCCGACTGCAGTCAATCCGCTGAACAGGGGCACAATCTCATATACCGATTCACTTACCGGCAAGCCTGTTACGCGCGCATTGCTCGGCGGCGAGGTCTTTGCCACCCCGAGCCAACGCACGAACTACATCACGGATTGGAGCGACATCCAACCCCGTTTTGGCTTCGCCTACCAGTTCGCCGAGAAAATGGTCGTGCGTGGAGGCTACGGCATTTACTACGGCCAGTCGCGCTCCGGCGCCAGCGGAGTTGTGCCCTATGGCAGTGCCGGTTTCGATGAATACACCAACGTTGTCACAACCTATAACAGCGATGGCCAAACGCCATACCTGCACCTGAACAATCCGTACCCCCATGGATTGATTCAGCCCGCAGGAAGTTCTCTCGGCCTGTTGAACGACGTCGGTTTTGGAGCAAACGGTACGCTCCGCATTGGTGCCGACAATCGCACACCGCAGGAACAAAGCTGGAGTTTCGGAGTTGAGCGACAACTGCCGTCCAATATCGTGGTTAGTGCGAGCTATATCGGAAAGAAAGGAACCCATCTTCCTTTCAGCGGTTCAAACCATTTGGACATCCTTGGACCTTGGGTGGAGAGCTTGCCTGCAACCGCTCCCAATCCAAATAACCCATGCGCAACCCCCACGATACCCTGCCTCGCCAGCTATGTGAATAATCCGTTCTCCGGGATCATTACGAACCCGAACAGCACACTCTCGAATCCGCAGGTCCAGGGGGCCCAGTTGGAGGTCCCCTATCCTCAATACGACGTCATTAACTCCGGCGGGGTCCAAACGGATGTTCAGATGATTGCCAACTCCACCTACCATGCCCTGCAGCTTACTGCGGAGAAGCACTTCAGCAAAGGCTTGGAGTTACTGGTGAACTATACGTGGTCGAAATCGATTGACGACTCCTCAGTTGCCGACGACAACGTGACTTGGACGGGGAGCTTTACCAGCCTGCAGGACCCCAACAAACCGTATCTGGAACGCAGCCTTTCGACGTTCGACATTCCCTCCGTACTGAAATTCAGCTATAGCTACCAATTGCCGTTCGGTCGGGGTAAGGCATTCCTGGGAGCCATGCCGCGAGCTTTGGATGCCGTTATTGGCGGCTGGACTACCACCGGTATCTGGCAGATCTCCGATGGACGTCCAGTGACGATCACACTGTCCGGCGGTGGAAAACCGATTCCCACGTATGGCAACCAGCGCCCCAACATCACGGGCAGGCTGAGACGAAATTACGGGCCCGATTGGGTGGACAACTTCTTCTCCAATCCGGATGTCCTCCAAACCCCGGCTCCATACACTCTCGGCAACGAGCCGCGCGCTACCGCGGACGTTCGTACGCCGCTCTCGTTTACCAGTGACTTGTCCGTGATCAAGCAGTTCCTGCTGTCACCTGTGCACGAAGGAGTGAGGATGGAGTTGCGCCTCGAAGCCCAGAACGCATTCAATCATCCTCTGTTCAGCGTGTCTAGCCCCAACGGCACCCTCATCGTCGGCAGTGGCAGCTTCGGACAAATAACCAGCATGACGCCGGTCGGGCCGCGGCAAATGCAACTGGCCGTGAAAATCACCTTCTAGGTAGGACAAGCTCGCGGACTCATAAGGTGAAGCCCTCCGGCCAGGCAAGAAATCGAACGTCGGTCACGGGCGCAATATGCTGTACGGCGACCTGAGAGACCGTTACGCTGGTTGCGGATGCTTGCACGGTTCGACATGGTGGTCGAGTCATGACCAAGCGGAGGCGGCCACGCTCCGCTGAAGCGCGCATTAGTTAACTACCCTTTCCTAACGCCATGAGTGGAGATCAAGGCGGCCAATCTTTACGCGGTTTCCACGGGAGCAATTCTGGGCAGGTTTTCTAACGCCCTGCCTAGCTTATCATTCTGGCGGAACCGTTCTGGAGCGTTGCGAGCATGGTACGCAGGCGATCCATAACCGGCCTCTCGCACATTCTTCAAAGTTATTGAGCGCCAATATCGCCAGGCTCTTGTTCAGTTCAGCGGGGGTCTTGCGATTCGGGTTCGGGCTTCGCGCGGGGGCGAGGCAGCCAGGAAGCTCGATATCCGAATAACTTTTGGCACTCCGATCTCAAGAAATTGTCGAAGACGGGAATGTGAAGATCGCCCTTTTCAAGGACGAATTTGCATGAAATGAGACAAGCGCGCCACTTGAATTCCTCGGTACCGTGTCTCTTGCCGTAGGCGGTGATGTCTTCTTGGGAAACGCCAAACACCACCGCTCCTATTTTCGACCAGACGCAGGCACCCGCGCACATGGCACAAGGTTCGTGCGTGGAATACAACACGAAATCCGGGAGATACCGACCGTAGCCGGAGGATACATATTTCAGGGTTTCAAGCTCCACATGCTTGATGGATGAGCCCGAAGTCTTAACCCGGTTGCCAGCAGACGCAATAACCACTTCCCGTTTCCCAATAAGACGCGTGATGACGGCGCCGATGGGATAGTCGCCCCGGTCGCGGGCGCGCTTTGCCTCCGCAATCGCGAGTTGCATGAACTTTTTCTTCGGTTTGTAGGCGGGAGGAATCATTTCTTCTCCCCAGATCGAAGTTCCTAGGCCGCTTTCTTCTCCCGAACCTTCGCCCACCGCGCACGCTGGGCAGCCGCGATCCTCCTCCGGCCCGCCGCTGAGATGGTTCGTCTAGGCTTCGTCCGCTGCTTTGCCCAGCGCGCTTTCTGAGCCAAGCTGATCTTCCGACGAGCGGCAGCCGACATTGAGTGCCTCCCCGACGAGCCGTTAGCGCTAACACTTCGCAAGGCTGCAAGTGCCGCATCTATACGTTGGGCTTCCTTGTGCACTCGTTTGCGTTCCTTTCTCAACTGCGTTACAAGGACGGACAGGTTTCCCATTTTGTGTTTCCCCCTCGGCTAAGGACTATAGCAGGACAGACGAAGCAAGGGGGCGATTCCCTGGAGCCCGGTTCTCGTCTCAGGCGGATTACTTCTGAATTCCCCGGTACCCGGAAGGAATCTCCTTAGTCGGTGCTCGGAAACTTCCTAGAAGCCGACTTCTGGATAGCGTAGTTGAGAACCCGTCCTAGGCATAACTTCAGGGTTGCCGTCATCCAGGATTTGGCACCCAGAAGGGACCGCCAGCGTTTCGACGGGCGAATTGACTACGCCCACGTTTTTCGCAATGCCTCCCGTTCACGCGCGAAGATCTTCCAACTCCTATTTGTCTGTTGCCGTGTGAACTCGTTTCCTCTACAACTGAAGCGATCTAATTCTTCATGACCACTTCGACTGAGTCCCGTGCAGGGCAACAGGCGCAGGTTCGATCTCACAAGGCTGGCCTGCTTGTCTTCGTGTTCGTCATGTACTCATATACAACGGCGGGACCGTTCGGGCTGGAGGACCAAGTCACCACCAGCGGTCCGGGCCTGACCCTGCTCTACCACCTGATGCTGCCCTTCTTCTGGTGCATCCCAGTCTCACTTGTCGCCGCGGAGCTGACGACGACACTCCCGGTAGAAGGAGGCTTCTATCGCTGGGTGCGCGCAGGCTATGGAGATTTTTGGGGATTCCTGTGCGGCTGGTGGAACTGGAGCGCCTCCTTTGTCCTCGGAGGGGCCTATGCCGTCCTCTTCAGCGATTACTTCAGTTTCTACTTTCCTCAAATCACTGGCTGGAAACATTATTCGATTTCCCTGGCGCTAGTGGCGGTCATCGCGTATGTCAATGTTCGCGGCATTCAGATGGTCGGAACCGTTGCCACAGTGCTAGAAATCTTCATTCTTCTCCCGGTGGCTGGGTTGTGTGCGATCGCGGCCACGAAATGGCGCCACAATCCATTTTCTCCTCTTATTCCGCCGCATGTACCCTTGTTCCAGGTTTTTGGGGTGGGGTTGGCTCTTGGTCTCTGGCTCTACTCCGGATACGAACAACTCTCCACCGTGGCGGAGGAGGTGGAGAACCCGCAAAGAACCTACCCTCGTGCCCTGGCGCTGGTTGTGCCACTCTCGATGGCGACTTATTTTCTTCCCACCATGCTATCGCTGGCCGCTCTCGGCAACTGGCAGCAGTGGCACACGCGTTATTTTTCCGATGCCGCACAACTGATCGGAGGGAGATGGCTCGGTTTCTGGATGACCCTGGCTGCTATGGTAACCAGTGTTTCCATCCTGAACGCTACCGTGCTTACCAGTACGCGAATGCCCTTTGCGATGGCAGAAGACGGCTATCTGCCACATCTGCTCACGGAGAAACATCCTCGCTATGAAACGCCGTGGGTCGCCATTGTGGTCTCATCGGCCGTTTACGGCTTTCTGGCATTTCACACTCTCACCCAACTCATCACCGTCTACATGTGGCTGCGCATCGCAACTACCGTGATGACCGTTCTCTCCGCCTGGCGGCTGCGGCAGACGCGGCCTGATCTGGCCCGCCCTTTCCGCATTCCATGGGGACGCGCGGGGTTGCTCTATGTGGTGGTGGCTCCGATAGTGATGAGCGGGGTGGCGCTGTTTGGCAGCGACCGCTTCGCCCTGGAGTGGGGGCCAGTGGCGATACTTCTGGGTCCGATCGCTTACCTTTTCGTGCGCAAGAGCGGGCGGAGGCGGGTAGCAGAACTGTGATCCTGGTTAGTCACAACACGTTTCAGCTCAGCCAGTCAAGACATCTGTAGTACGCTCCAGCGAGGGGAAGCGCCCAGGTGTGCCCGCTTCGCAAGCCCAGCGGCGCACTGGGGAACGGAATGCCATCGAATGGGATGTCGTTGGGGGTCGCCGCAAATCAAGCCCGCGGTCTTGGTTCCCAGATAGGTTCCGAGGGCCAAGCCGTGTCCCGCATATCCCACGGAGTAGTACATGCCATCAAATCGTCCGGTATGCGGCATGACGTCGAAGGCAAAATCCAGCGTCCCACCTCAGACGGCGTTTCCACTTGCATGACTCGTGAGTCCTGTCTCCGCGCCGACCGCAGTTGCATTCACCGTAGTGGTACAAGCGTTGGTATCCGCCTCCGCCCATCGCCACCTTGATTGCGAATGCCGAGTGGCTTGGCAAAGACCAGTTCGACGTAACATCGGGCAACGGTAGTGCAAAAGAGCCTTGAAACTAACTGGCACATTGTGCTAGCGTTGCGCTCCGAGGGCAGGCCTTAGCGGGACTTTCGTGACAAATCCGGACTCCGTTTTCTGGGATTCACAAGACGTAAACAAGTCTGGCGCTGAGCTTCGCCAATGAGCGCTTGGAAGCGGCAGCGATGTCAGAAACATTTTCCACCGAACTGATACCGGCGGCAGATCGCATCGAGGCGTGGGAATGGAACGCGCGCCGATTTTGCGGGGATTGCCGATTTCACTTTCCCAGCCGCCGCAGTTTCCACGGCTCGATGGCAAGCAAGAACCTAAGTGAACTCAGCCTATCCTTATTCTCTTCCAGCGCACTGTCGTTTCAGAAGTTCCCTACAGCGAGTGCGCACCCGGGAAACAGATTCTGCACCGTGATCACTCAACTCGAGGGCGCTCGATGGTATTCGCAAAATGACGCGGTAGTGGTGTTAAAGCCGGGAGACAGCACAGTCATTGATTCGGCAGCGCCCTGGTCCTCTGACTGTTTGGGCGATTGCGTCAGGCTTTACGTGCGGGTGCCACGATGGTTGATCGAAGATAGGCTCCGCACGACTATGCTCCCGAGCGCGCGAAGAATTTCGGTCGCTACCGCACCCGGAGGCGCTCTTTTTCGTTTGGCAAACTCCCTTTATCGGGAAGCCGACGGTCTTACCCATGAAGAGGCCGCGGCCATGTTGGAAGCGTATTTCGGCGTTTTGTCAGGGTGCCTGGGAGTTCCGAGGACAGACACTGGGGCGGCAGGCAACGGCGATCGGATACTTGCCTGCATTGAAACTTTTATCGAAAGACACCTGGCGGAATCCACGCTCGGACCCGTTGAAGCGGCAGCGGCTGTCGGCATCTCTGTCCGCCACGCGCATCGTCTCTTCGCAAAGAAGGGGTGCACCATGGGAGACTGGATCCGGCAGCGAAGGCTTGAGCGATGCCGCGCCGATCTGGCTTCTCCCAGGTTGCGCGAGCGCACCATCACCGATATTGCTTTCGGTTGGGGATTCAGCGAGTCGGCCCATTTCAGCCGCTCGTTTAAGCAGCAATTCGGAATATGCCCGCGCACCTTCCGTTCGCAGGTTTGGGGTGACTCGTGGCAAAAACGCGAGACGGACCGGAACCTGCAAAATCTTCTAGGCCCCTCTGGATCTGGGCAATCATGGCCCAACTGAGGGCATGTCTCTAGATTCCGGAGTCCGCATTGGCAGCTCTGCGGATTCGATATCCGGCGATATTTTTTCATAGCGGCTTGCCGACATACGCATCGCGGCTCCGATCACCGCCCAGATACAAACCGCCATCCATTCGTACCGTGTAAAGTGACCTGGGACAATCGGCACGACTTTCACTAGAACCATGAGCACCGTCATTAGGATTCCGAAAACCGCGGCGGCGCGCCCGGCCGTGGAATGCTTCATACAAAAATAAGAAGCGCAGGCTGCCATCCAGCCTATTGCCGCCGCGACCGCACCAACCTCCAAAATCGGCACCAGTCCCGCCTGACCTAGAAACACAGCAAAAGCCGTACCGATCCCCACGACGACGACTGCCACAGTCGGCGTGCGGTTGCGGGGATGAACATATCCCATGCGGTGGTCCAGCATGTTGCGGCGGCCCATGGCAAAGAGCATCCGCGAAGATGCGACCATGTTTCCGTTAAAAGTTCTCAGGACGGCAACCAAGGCGGAAGCCATGAGGAGATCGACGATCCAGTGGCCATGCAACGCGCGCTCGAAGGCGACGGCGACAGGAAATGGTCCACCAAAGTTGAGCGCTCGCGCAGGCGCGACGTAAGCCACGGTGAGGATCACAAACCAAAAGAAGGCCAGCCCCACAAAGAGGGTGAGGATTACAGCCACGGAGAAATCACGTTCGCGAAAGTCCGGGTTCGCCTCCTCGGCACACTTTCCCACGGATTCGAAACCGGAAAGGAGCCAGGGAACGATTTGCCAGACCAATAACACGGAGAGCAGCGGAGTATGGCTGAACAGCGGATGCAGATTCGAGAGGCTGCCATGCTTCACTCCGGCGACGGCGAAAATGACGACCAGCGTGAGGAAGGTGAAGGTGGTCCACTTCATGAACCTGGCGCTGGCCGCGATGCCGCGGTAGTTCAGCCATGTCAGAATCACCGTGATCGCCAGACCGAGCAGAACGTGCGGCAAGTAAACCGGATGTCCTTTAAGACTGTACAGCTCGAACGTATTGAGTGAAGGAAATAAATAGCCGCTGATTCGACCCGCAGCCAAAGCCTCGAAAGGACATGTCAGCCAGTAAGCGAGAAGCATGACCCAGCCAGTTATGAAGCTGATAATTGGCGGAAAGAAGCGGGCCGTATAAGCTATTTCAGCGGCCGCGTCGGGGATCGCCTGGACCAGCTTTCCGTATATGTAGGCGACAGGAAGCAGCATGAAGGCGCCGGCGGTGAATCCCAGAATTGCCCCGAGCGGTCCGCCTCGCAGCAGGATGTCGTCCATTACCACCAACCAGCCGGTACCCACCATCACGCCGAATGCGAGTGCGAAGAAGTCGAACAGGCGCAGTTTTCTGGCGAGTTTGGTCATGAACGAATCCGAGAGCGCGGGTTGGGAGCGAGGATAGCAGGTATCTTCAGAATTCGTATCTCAGTGCAAACTGCATGACCCGCGGCTGCGTCAGCAGTCCGGTGTAATTGCCGAAGGTTTCCGGCACCTGTTGCAGCGATGCGATACAAGCGCAGGCTTGCGTTCCCAGGCCCGAAAGCGCGTTGAATCGCACTTGATTGAAAACGTTGAAAACCTCCCAGCGGAACTGCAGTGTCTGGCGCTCCCAAGGCATGTTCCAACGTTTCGCCAGGGCCATGTCAACACCGGCGTACCCGTCTCCTCGAACCGCATTGCGAGAGCCGCTTTGGCCGGGGAATGGGTGGGCAAAGTCACTGAAGGCAGCAGTGGGATTCGGGAAAACACTGACTGCGCCACTGGGCTGCGTGAAGTGTCCAGTGCTGGGCTTGACCAACATGTTTGCGATGCCCTGCTCATCCCAATCAGTGGGCCAGAAATTTCCGTTGTCAACTGTGAAGGGGAAACCACTGGTCCAGCGCGCGAGACCAGAGAGCTGCCAGCCGCCGATAAATCCGTTGAGAACTCCGCTGGCGTTCCCTGCAAAATGCTTGCCTCTGCCGAAAGGCAGCTCGGCAATCCAGTCCGCATTGATCTGGTGAGTCGTATCGAAATCCGAAACAGCGCGGCGGCCGCCAGGATCGAACGCATTCACCAGGCGGCTGCCGGGAGCGCCGACGTTGACGCTGGAACTGAAACCCAGACGCGTGGCGTTGGAAGTGAGGTCGATCGATTTGGAATACGTGTAGTTGAGATCGAATTGAACTCCGCTGCCCAATTGTTTTCTCAGACTGGCTTGCAGTCCCTTGTAGCTGGAATTTCCAATGGAACTCCAGCCGTACATACTCGTGGCCTGCTCATTGAGCATATTCCCGGGGCAGCCCAGGGGACTCGGCGGTGGGCACTTCGAGCTATTGAAATAATAGACGTTTCCGTTTCCTGAATTGTCTCCGAGGCCGTTATAGATGTCGATATCACCCAGACCCACAACTTCGTTGCCCACATACGAGAGAAACGGGTCGTAGTAGAGATCGTAAACCGACGGGATTAGTCCAGCATTGCCCGGAATCGTGCTGGTGAACCCGGAAAAGCTGGTGTATGCGGTTGCGCCAGGTTGGAGCGGCGGTAACATATCATGCCAGAAGGCCGCGGTGGGACCAACTACTTGATCGGTGACATTGGCCGCATTGATCTTGCCCGGGGGCGTAGCCAACTGTGAGTACGCAACCTTGGCCAATGCGGTGGCGGCCGAGAAATAATCAACCCCAGTCTTAGGATCGAAGAGATCAAGCGGCTGTCTCAGGTCACGCTGTGTGAGCAAATGACGGCCCAGCCGGCCCACATACGAAACCTGCAATGAGAATCGCTTGGGCAGTTCACGGGCTACGGAAAAATCGAAAGCCCACGCATAGGGAGTTTTCAGAGACTGATCGACTCCCCAAGTGATGGCTTGGCCGAAGGGAGGCGGCGTCTGCGGAAAGGCTCCGGGAGGCGCTGGTTCGAAGAATACGTCTCTGTATTGGTTAGTGGTGGGAATCTGGTTGATGTTGGTGATGCGAGGAACTCCAGCGGCATTGTCGTACGGACTTCCGGCCACCCCGCCCTGTCCGGGGAACGGAGAATAAGCCGGGCTGCAGCAGGGGTTCTGCACCGTTGCTGCTAAACCTCCGGGGGCATTCGCGTCAAAGGTGCTGAGCAGTTCCATGCCGGCACGATCATAGACACGACTGAAACCGCCTCGAATTACGGTCTTATCGCCATCTCCAGCCAGTTTTCTCAGCCAGCCACCTTCGGGCCGGGGCGAATAGGCAAAAGAAATGCGGGGCGAGAGATCGGATTTTGAAAAGTTGTAGAAGCCCGGACCGTTGTTCGCAGGCCCGCCCAGAATGAAGGACACGAGGGGCGTGCCACTGTATCCGATGCCCTGGACCATGTTGCTGACGTTTTGGTTGAACTCAGTGCCAAGATTGGAACTGCCAGCGGGGCATCCAATTGTAGGATTCACGGTGGCCACGCACGTTGGAGAAGCTTGGTAGCCATTTACCTCCCAAGGGGGCGGGAACAGCGACCAGCGCAAGCCGTAGGTAACCGTTAGGTTCGGCTTGATCCGCCAGGCGTCCTGTCCGTAAAGCTCGTACCAGTTGAGGCCGTAGTCTCGTTTTACGGGGGCTCCGACGGCCAACGGGTTACCGCTTTTGTCATAGTTGTAGTTTCCCACGATATCGGAAACCATGCCGAGCAAACCGAGGACGGGATAGTCGTATTGCGAGCTTGAAGAAGGCTCAGGAAAGGGCAAGCCAGTGGCCGGATTTGTAAAAGTACCGGGATCCAGATAACCGCCGGTATTAGCGAAGCCGGTAGGCGACATCCAGTTGGTTGCTCCCTTTCCCGTGCTGAATGAGTGTTCGTAGCTCAAGCGCGGGTCGCGTGCGAATCCGACGTTGGTGCCGAACTGCAGCGTGTGCTTACCTTTGGTGAGTGAGAAATCATCGAGAAAATTGTGTACAGGTGTTTGCGCGTTGTGAGTGTAGAAAATCCCCTGATCGAGTCCATAGAATTCATTCCATTGCTGGTTGCTGTTCCCAAGAATCCCGGTGCTTTGGCGGGTGAATCCCCAATGGAAATTATTGACCGCGATTGGTGAAAGCACGGCAGTGTAACCCACAACAAAACCTTTGCTGTGGTCAGTGAGAGTCTGCTCGGGCGGCGCTCCCGGCAAGAACGGCGCTTGTGGGTTGAATATGTTTTGCAGCGCGCCCCGCCAAAACAGCGTGTGTTTGCCATTTGCGGTGAGGTGGTAGTCGAGGCGGGCGATGAAGGCGTTGTTATCCAGACTCACAGGTGCGCGGAACCGAAATCCGGAATAGTTCAAGCCGTCGCCGACCGATGGATCGTTGGTCGCGAATTGTCCGGTGCAGAACGTCGTATCGAAGTAACCGGTGTGATTCGCATTTTCTATCGCTGGATTAATTCCAATGCCCAGTGGGTCGAAAGCCTGCAGTAGGGCAGGAGTGATGGTCGTGATTCCACCACTCGCGTCCGCATATTGGATCGTGCCTTGGCATAGACTGGGCGTTGGAATCGTACGCACCGTGCTCTGCTGCTCCCGCTCGCGCGTGCCCTCATAATTGACGAAGAAAAATAGCCGGTCCTTCTTGATGGGGCCGCCCACCGACACGCCAAAAATATTGCGCAGCAATTTGTCTGGCGTATTGGGCTCTCCCGTTGCCAGTTCCGCCTGCTTCACAAAATAATCGTTGGCGCTGGTGATGGTGTTGCGATGATATTCGTAGAGAGATCCGTGCCAGTTGTTGGTACCGCTCTTGGTGACCAGCGAGACTTGAGCGCCTGAGCCTTCGCCCTCGTCGGCGTTGTAGTTGCTTGTGGTAACACGAAATTCCTGAACCGAATCCAGCGTCACAGGTAAAACAGAAGTGAACGCGTAACCGTTGGACTGGTCATTTACATCGACGCCATCGAGCGTGATATTGCTCTGATCGCTGCGTGCGCCATTGACCGCGCCGTTGCGCGTGTCCTGATCCTTATCGATGTCTGGACGATTCCCCGTATAGGCCACTCCTGCTTGCACGCTCAACAGATCCGGCACGTTACGGCCCTCAAGCGGTATCTGTGTGACCTGGTTTTGGTCGAAGGAATTGCCCAACGAGGCGTCCACAGTGTTAAGGATGGGGGCTTCAGTGGTCACGTTTACGACTTCACTCGCTTTGCCCAACTTCAGCCGCACGTTCGCCGTGACTGGAGTGTTGACCAGAAGTTCCAGCCCGCTTTGCTGGTAACGTTCGAAACCGCTGGCCGTAACCAGAAGAGAGTATGTCCCGGGAGGGAGAAATGGAAACTGATAGTCGCCCTGAACTCCCGTAGTTACCGTCCGGCTGAGATTCGATTCTTTGTTTTCGAGAATGACCGTCGCTCCCTGCACGACACTGCCGCTGGGGTCGGTGACCGTGCCTCGCAGTGACGTAGAAGAGGTCTGGGAAAAGACGAAGCAGGCCAGTGATACCCAGAACGCGATCAGCGAAACGATCAACCGGCTACGGTGTTTCATCTGAAACCTCCTCTGCAACGTCTGTGAGTTGTGGCAACGGCTCTGCAGCAACTCGCGATTGCTGCGAACCGAGACTCAATGACTCCGGTTCTTCGCAAGAAACGTTGGACGCGATTCACCGGTCTACAAACTCTAAGCCGAAAAGGTAACTCACCGGGAGGCTGAAAACTTGTCCCAGAGCGACATGAATGGGCGGCAGAACCGGCTGATGTGGCCATCTTGCGCCCACCTGACTCTGGAACACAGAGATTGTGGACTTCAAGCGCCCCGTCCAGGGCGGTCCGAAACAAGAACTACTGGCGGGAAAGAAGCCCAGCCTTTCGCCGAGAATCAGTACACGCCTCAGGACAAGAAGAGGCGAAGGAAAGGAGTCCCTTGATCTTCTCCGGCGCTAACATTTTCAAATCCGAATGGGTCCAGCCGCAGGATTCGCGGTTGGACCCAATGCAGAAGCTCGCCACTTGCCATTCCTGTTGCGTCGGCAGGCAGGATGCGATCGTCTTATAGGTGTTGCTCTCCGAGGCCATCACTCCAACTGAAAGACCATACCGAGCGTCGCGGCTAGGAGGCCGCCACTATGGCGCATCGGAAGACAGCGAAACGCTCCAAGGCAAGAAGTATGCTTCGATTAGCCGATCTGGAGCAGTCGAAGAAGCGGTTCTTCACTCGCTCGGCGCGGCCAGTTCGCAAGAATCATATGGTCACGCCATCGACGAATTTATCGGGTGGTACTGTTCCGAACCACGTCTTGCATTTAACAGGACGGTCGTCCTCCGGTACCGGTTCTTTCTCGAACAGAAGAACCTAGCGCTGTCTACGATCAATGTGCGATTGGCCGCCGTCAGGCGCCTCGCCTATGAAGCCTCCGACACTGGCCTTCTGTGCCCTGATCTGGCCGCCGGGATTCGTCGGGTCAAAGGCGCAAAGCGTCTAGGCGCACGGATTGGGAACTGGATCAAAGCACAGAATTAGCACAATTGGGAGACATCTTTGGTAACGTATGGGGAAAACGCAGTGTTTACGGGGCTTCTTGGAGCTTGAGATTTGGAGGCGCGGGTCGGAATCGAACCGACGCATAAAGGTTTTGCAGACCTCTCCCTTACCACTTGGGTACCGCGCCCCTGCTCAATACGTTAGCGTTCCGTACGGAAAAAGTCCATCGATCTGGGGGAGACACTACTCTGAAAAGACAAACACTGGAGCGGGAGACGGGGGTCGAACCCGCGACATCGACCTTGGCAAGGTCGCGCTCTACCACTGAGCTACTCCCGCTCGACGAATCCGATTATAAATGACGCCTTCCGCTGCGGCAACGGCGCGCTTATCGCCCTCGCCCGAAGCTGCCGCTCTGCCGATGCCTAATGCGGTGACCACTGCGGATCTTCCTCAGGCGCCACGATATGGCCGTCGCGCATGTGGATGATGCGATCTCCGTATTTAGCGGCCTCAGGATTATGCGTGATCATCAGCACAGTCTGGCCTAGCTCCTGATTGGACTGCCGCAGCATGCGCAAAACGATGTTGGAATTCTCCGTGTCGAGGTTCCCTGTGGGCTCGTCCGCTAAGACCACAGCCGGCTTGTTCACCAGAGCGCGAGCCAACGCCACCCGCTGCTGCTCGCCTCCAGAAAGTTCGGACGGGCGATGGTTCAGCCGTTTCGTAAGTCCTAGAAGATCGCAAATGCGAAGGAAAAATGCCGGATCGCGATCTCCGTTCCCGGAAATTTCTTGCGCGATAGCAATGTTGGAACGCGCGTCGAGCGTGGGCAGCAAATTGAATTTCTGAAAAACGAAGCCAATTTTGCGCTTCCGCATTCGCGTGCGCTCCGCATCGGAGAGCGTGGCGAAGTCGTCGCCGTCCAGAATGACTTTGCCGGAATCGGCACGGGTGAGTCCGCCCAGCAGATAGAACAGCGTCGATTTGCCGCTGCCCGAGGGGCCAACCACAGTAACGAACTCTCCCTTTTCCACGCTGAAGGAGATGCCGCGCAGCGCGGGCACGTCAATCTTTCCCACGCGATAAGTCTTGTGTAAATCAATGGCCTCGATGAATGCGCCCATGCCAGCCTCGATCTTACACGATGGAAAGGGCAGTCAACCGCTGAGCGCGCCGAGTACGCTGAGGTACGAAGGGAAAGAACAGGGAATTCCCACGAATCTTCTCCGTGAACTCTGCGTTCTCGGTTGTGAAACGATTTTGAGGCTGACAAGCCAAGGATCAGGCCGCACCAGTGCGATGCGAAAATTGCGCGGGCCGATCCTGCATTCGCTTCGGACCACGCTTGCGTACTAGAAGCAGGCGTATGCGTTCCAGCAAATCCGCTGGAGCGTACATTCCGCGCGCCAGAAATACATCGGCCTGCGATTCGTGCTCGTAGACACGCGCCTTGCTCGAAATAAGGATGGCTGGAACGTGAGGCGATAAATTTTTGATTGCGGCGATCAACTGCGGACCATCGAGTCCCGGCATGGCCATGTCGGTGACGACCAGATCGATTCCACCTTGTTTGAAGCGTTCGAGCGCTTCTTCCCCCCGGCAAAAGCTGGCCACACGGTAACCGCGCGTTTCCAGCATAATTTTCCGATACGAAAGAGACTGTTCGTTGTCGTCAACACAAAGAATCGTGCGTTTGGGTTTCATCACCGTCCACATCCGCTTCTCCAGTCTTGTAACCGGAGGTCAGCGGAAGTTTTCTCTGTTCGCGAAGAATTGATGAGCGAGTTTGGATGCTATCGACACGAAGAGTGCATGTAAATGGCAATTTCTGGCTATTGACATTTCTTAATCCTGTGCAAGATGCGATGTTTCGATGGCAGCGCGCGGTTGACTCAGAGAAAAACTTCGCCGCGCATGATTTCAACCGAATGCCCGCCGACGCGTACGTTAACTACCCGGTTATCGGAGCGGCTCTCACTGCGGGTTTCGCGGTCGTTTTCGCGGTGGTTTTCACGGTGGTTTTCACGGTATGATGCGCGCACAAAAATCCGGCTGGGCCGCTTCATCTCTACACCCTGTTCAATAAGGACGCGTTCCTCTGGCTTGGCCACGCCATGCGCTACCATCCAGGCCGCCGCACAACCTGCGGCCGAGCCCGTTGCCGGGTCCTCGCCGTTGTAGAACAGCATGCGCGCATGCAAACGGGCTTCGCGAGCCATCGTCTCCCGGCTCACGAAATAAAAAAACTTGCCTTCAGTCTTTGCAAGATATTCGGCAGCGCGGGTGAGATCGATCTGCAGATTCCGCATGACAGACAGCGACTTCAGCGGTGTCACTGTGTATGGGAGCCCCGTGGAAACAGTTTGGATAGGAAGGGAATCGTCGAAGTCTTGCTCGCGCAATCCAGTCGCGCGCGCGATGGCTCCTCGCTCATGCCGCATTCCGAAAGTAGGATCCAGTTGGGTCATCTCGCCGAACGCTGGTTGCCCGGCACCGTCCTCGAAATCTACTTTCACCTTGCCGACATTCAGTTCGAGGACGACTTGCTTCGCGCCGCTTTGCCCCCGCAATGCAAACGCGGTTCCCAGCGTGGGATGACCGGCGAACGGCAACTCTTCCTGCACAGTGAAGATGCGCACCCTGATGCCGCGCTCCTTTTCTGTGCCGCCGTCGCGAGGCAAAATGAACGTGGTTTCCGAAAGGTTCATCTCTTTAGCGATCGCCTGCATCTCGGCGTCACTCAACCCGCGGCCGTCATGAAATACAGCGAGAGAATTTCCCTCCAGGGGCTTTGAAGAAAAAACATCCCACTGCGTCATTGCCAGACGACGTGATGGTTGACCCATAGACTTTTCCCCATAGCTAAAAGTTAATGGCGCGAGCGGCGCCCGCAAGGAAACAGATGCAGGAGGTTTTCTTATGATTCAGAAAACTCACCGCCGGGCTGCGCCACAAACACCGCGGTTGACAGAGAGAAAGCGGACTTTTATTCTAACTAGGTGTTGGGTCCCTTCCATACCGGCGTTACGTGTTGTTGTTGCATGTGTCCGCCGCGGTGTGGGTAGGGAAGAGATCGAATAGAAATTCTTCAACCCACCCGCTACGAATCGGGTGGGTTTTTCGTTTTCATCCCGGGTTCCCCCGAGTTGAGTAGAGCGGATGGCACTTTCAAAGCTTCGAACAAATTGAATTCACCAGGGAGACAAACATGAGTATCGAGACTGCTACCGAAACGACAAACAGGATCCCACGCATTAACGACACTGCCCCCAACTTCACCGCCGAAACCACGCAGGGAACCATTAACTTTCACGAATGGATCGGCGACGGATGGGCGGTTTTGTTTTCCCATCCCAAAGACTTCACCCCCGTTTGCACCACTGAACTCGGCTATATGGCAGGTCTGCAGCCTGAATTTGCCAAACGAAACACAAAGATTATCGGGCTCAGTGTCGATCCGGTAAGCAGCCATGGCAAGTGGGCCGCGGATATCGAGGAGACTCAAGGGCACAAAGTGAACTACCCGATGATCGGCGACCCGGAGCTCAAAATCGCAAAGTTATACGGAATGCTTCCGGCCGAGAGCGGCACCACGTCCGAGGGACGCACGGCCGCGGACAATGCCACGGTCCGCACGGTGTTCGTTGTCGGCCCTGACAAGAAAATCAAACTGCAGCTTAGTTATCCGATGAGCACTGGCCGCAACTTCGACGAAATACTTCGCGTCGTCGATTCGATGCAACTTACTGCAAAACACAAAGTGGCCACGCCAGTGAACTGGAAGCAGGGGGACGAGGTAATCATTCTGCCCTCGGTATCGAACGAGGAAGCGCAGCAGAAATATCCAGGAGGCTGGAAGACACCGAAGCCGTATCTCAGGATCGTGCCGCAGCCGAAGTAGCCGAGTAAAACTGGGTTGAATCGAGAAATCCGTTTCCTCAGGCTTTCGTAGCAAAGCCGAAAGCGTCTCCGTACCCCGAGATGCCCATTTTGGTTATGTGCGCTAGCGGGCAGACGAGATATTCCGCAGGTTGGTAGCCTCGTTTCCGTTCTCCCCCGAAAGTTGGAAGAGAGCGAAAGAGGGAAGGCTCATTGACGAGAACGGCAGCCGATGAGCCTTCTTTGTAACTACCGCATCGCGATCAAGCGCCGCACATCGCCTGAACCGCATCGCGCCCAGCAGTTCGAAGTCATCATTTGCCAATCCAATTCCCGAAGTGCTCCCGCTGATTTTGCGTAGGTTTCTCGGGCAGCAGCGGCTTGCCCGATGCATCGCTGCTGTTCTGAGGGTCGATCCATTCACGAGCCAGCAGGGCACGAATGACATCTTCGGACGTCTATTCTCGAAGATTTTCCCGGCAATTGAAGACCCCTCGCATGCACGCTGCAAGTACGCATACTGGCTCGTGACGATGGTCGAATGGTCATATGTCGCCAACGCAAGATGGAAAGGAATCAGAGACCCTCGCATCGAACGACAGAAGGACTTCAAACGGGGCTCCGAATGGGTGGTATCCTCCCTCATTGCCGAATACCTAAAGAGTGACTTCTCGTTCGGCGATAACCTTGAGAACAGGTTCGTTGAATTCTGTGAACGGTGGCGGTTCAGTAAGAATCAGTCGGAGATAGACCGCTTCGAGGAGATTGTCTTTGAAATGGCTGATTCGGCGTTTCGGCTTCTGCACGCTGTATCAAAACCGCTGCTCGGGAAGAAGCTGCCCAAGTCCAAAGGAACGTATTCCCGTTATGACGATCTATTCAAAGGCCCCAATTACGATTTCATCCGACTGCAGTTGAAGAAAGGTGCCAAGGTCAGCTATCAAAAGAAACTAAAGAAGTCCATGTCGAGGCTCATTGAATTGCTACAACAGGCCTAAGCATCCAGGGTTCGGAGAGTTTCCCCTAGAAGTACATTGTCGACAACAGCCCTCTCGCATCACGCTCCGGTTTGCACAGTTGATGCATGCTTCCTCCTACTTCTGCGTCGTGGCCGTCGCAGCGAGCCCCAACGCCTTCAACCCGTCACCGAGTGCGTTCTGCGTCTGCTTCTTGTAGAACTGGAGGGTCGTGCTCATGTGCTTATGGCGAAGGAGTTCTTGAGCGGCTGCGTAGTTTCCGCCCGTCAACCCGATGATTGCCGTCGCTGCTCCCCGGCGCCCAGCGTACAGTCCTTTCCAAACAATCTCTTTCTTGTCGAGTGTCGGGCGAATGGTTCGGCGGACAATGTCCTTCAATTCTTGCGGATTGCCTCGCTCGTTGGCGAAGACCCAGCCCTCGGTCGGCTTGCCTTTCTTCTGTCGCCACAGAGCCAGCGGGACGAGAACCTGTGGGAGCAGCGGGAGTGTTGCGACCGATTCAGGCGTCTTACAGGTCACGACCTTGCTGCGAACGCACGCCCGCCGAATATGAACGGACTCGCCGTCGAAGTCTTCCCAACGCAAACCCGCAATCTCACTTGGGCGAAGACCTGCGAAGAAACTGAGCGCAATCATCAACTGGCATTCGACGTAATCGACGAGAGCGGTGATGATGTTCTCTGCCTCTTCGAGCGTGTAATGCGAGGTCGGCTTGGGAGCACGGACCTTGCCGAGAATGCGAACGTCGTGCCACGGGTTAATCTCAAGCCGCCCCTCATTGACTGCGTGCGTGAAAACCCCTGAGGCGAGGCTGCGGATGTGATTGAGCGTCCGCCGTCCCTGCGTCTTGGTCAGACTGAGGAGCAACGCAGAGCCGACGTGCGTCCGGTATCCCTGCAACGTCATCCCGGCGAAGTGTTCCTTGAGATGCTGATTCCAGATTTGCTTGTAGCCGCTGACCGTGGACGGCTTCATGTTCTCGGTGACGAAGGGAAGGTATCGCTGCTCCCAGAAGTCAGTGACCTTCATGTCTGCTTCAGAGACCTGTGAGATGTTGATCGTCCGCATGAAGTCGTCACGCTTCAACTTCACTGCCTTGCAGGTGCGTGAGAAATACTTGTTGTCTTTCCGGCAGAGAAGGTGAGACTTCTGAACTCGTTGCGGCTGACCATCGACAATCTCTGTCGTGTAATATCGGACGTGGAATGCGCCTGACTTCGACTCGAAAATGTATCCCGTTTGATGCCTGCCCATTGTCCCTCCGAGGGGAGTTTGCAGGCTTCAGGATCGCATTCGTGCAACGATTATGCAACGGTACGAAAGTGTTGTCTGTAAGTAGTTGATAAATAATTCGGAAGCGCATGCGGTCCGGTGATCGTCCCGGTCTTCAAAACCGGCGGGCGGCAGGTTTCCTGTCACCGGTGGGTTCGACTCCCACTCGCTTCCGCCATTACTTATCAACGACTTACATTGCAACTGTGCTAGGTTCTGTGTTAGAATGGCTTCTAGATTCGGAGATGCCTCCCAGCACGCTCCGTGTCTTCCCCCGGTAGGCAGGAGGGCATGTGAGCGAACCAGCACACCAAGTCACGGTCAGAGTTTTCGTCCGGCACAAGACGACGTGCGACCACCACGGCGAAGAAGGACACGCAAAATGTCGCTGTGCGAAGTGGCTTCGATATTCCCGTCACGGCAAACAATTCCGAGTACCAGCCCATACGAGGTCGTTCGGCACCGCTGAGGAGAAGGCACGGGAACTCGAACGTCGCCTCAATTCCGGCGAGACTGTAGTCTCCCTGCCCAGACCAGACCAACCGAAGAAAGCGACTATCGCCGACAAGATTGACACGCATATTCTCGCGAAACAGAGCGAGGGTCTGAGCAATTCGACCCGCCGAAAGTTGAAATACCAACTCGGGCTGTTCGACCAGTACATGAGTGACCGCTCAAAGTTTTTCCCCCATGAAATCACGACTGATGATGTCATCCAGTTCCGTGCCAGTTGGAAGTGGAAGTCGGGCGTGACCTGCCAGAAGGCACAACAGAATCTTCGTGGCTTCCTCCGCACTGCGTGTGAAGGCAAGCAACTCGAAGACATCCTCCGTGTCCTCAAGCCAATCAAGTTGACGAAGGAAGATACCGTCCGCTTGAGGCCGCAGCCGTTCAGCGACAAAGAATTGACGACACTCATCTCCCAAGTTCCGAAGACCTTCCCGGATGACCTGACGAAGCAAGCCCGGGTCGTCGCATTGATTCACTGCCAAGTCGAGACGGGTCTTGCTCTCCGTGACACGGTGCAACTCGAACGTGGAGATATCAAAAACGGATGGCTTCGCATCGAGCGCCAGAAAACCGGACGACCCGTTCGCCAACCACTACGCCCCGGACTCTATGACGAGTTGTTGACAGTGACGAACGGCAACCCGAAGTATGTCTTCTGGAACGGCACGAGCCTGCCTGAATCCGCGACTGGATTGTGGCAGACCGACCTCCGTCAGTTGATGCAGGACGCAGGCGTCTGGATTAAAGGGAATTTGAGCCATCGGTTTCGCGATACGGCGGTCGATTTCTGGTTGAGCGAGGGCAGAAGCGTCGAACAAGTTGCGGCTTATTTGGGCGATACTGTCAGGATTGTCGAGCGGTATTACGCCGACCTCATTTCTGAGCGCATGGAGAAGCAATTGGCGTCCGTTCCGTTCCGCAGTTGGGGAGACACAGTTGCTGCGAAGCAGACCGGACGTTCCGCGAAGACAGGAGGCCAACAATGAGCGAGTTGCTCACAGCCAAAGATGTCGCGCAAGTTCTCAAATGTTCGGAAGACAAAGTTATCCGCGTCTTCGCCAGAATGGACGGCGTCATTGACCTCGGGCGACCAGGGAATCTCTCCCGTCGCCGCTATCGTATCCTGCGTATCCCCAGCCTTCGTGGTCAAATAACGTTCGACGACCTGCTTTAAACTAGTGGCGCTCAAGCGCGACCCGTCCGATATTACCCGCAGCACGAAGTAAAGATTCGTCGCCGTTTGCACCGTCGAAGAGTTGTTGTGCCGTGTCGTACTCATCCGCCACTAGCGCCGAACTGAGCGTAATCACGGTGTTATATTCCAGCGAGTTTGCCTTTTCGACGCTGCCTTATGCCAGCCCTCGTGCGGTCGCGAAAGATTGGCGAAAATAAACGTAATTCTGGTTCAAGTCGGTGAGTGGCCATGGGTTGACCATATCGATAAATCCGCTCATCCCGCGCTCCGCTTCGACACAAATGTTCAAGCCACTCGACTTTCTCGGGATACACCTTCTCCATGAAACCACGTGCCGCGTGGAACCACGTTTGAGTCTTGATGGACAATTGAGGTTGAACTTCCTCATGCTTTGAAAACCTGACTGCCAACGCCAGAACTTCCTCAGCCATTTTCTCCAACTCTGCGACTCTTTGTTCGAACTGAACCAATCTTGTCCGCACGTCCTTCCTCGTTGTCGTTTATTTAGTACACGAATCACGGCCATCGCTGCGACGACGAAAGATGCGTCGTTTCTTTCGGGCCTACTCCTCAGCCATCAAGGTTTCAAATGCGTCCCGATTCAGGCGCACTTGCTTCCACAAACCGTCTTGTTTATTGCGAAATGTCGGCTTCGGACTGCCTTCCATCGCCGTCATCAGTTCCTCGTACACACGTCTCAACGCCACGTCACGTTGCTTCAAAATCGCAATCGCTTGCCCGATGTGATGGTCGGGCGGGTGACCACAACGTAGTGCGTCGAATTTCTTAACATCATTCCGCCGCCCGTTGCGGTCAAAATCTCCACATTTCAAAATCTCGGCAGCAGAACCAGCCATCAGCATCGTTGCCTCGGCTTCCTCGTCCGAGCCAGTCAGGTGAACAAAAGCGGAGGGATACGGTTCTTTCTCGGGGCCTTTGGCCCAAGTAAAACCTATTCCGTTGACTCGTATCCCCGAATGATGAGCGACGACTGCGTGACCAGCCTCATGCCAGCATTCTCGCTCTGGCTCAGGCTCCATCAGTAACGTACCGGCGTTATGGCACGGTCAGATTCTCAAGCAAGATTCGTGTGAGCGCAACATTTCACGTATACATCGTAGAGCCGTATCTTCTTCCGACGATTCACCCAAAGTCCAAAGGTCAATCTCCGCACACAAAGAAGTCGCTGTCTGGAAGCAACCAGTTTGGTTTTTGCCCCAAAAGCCTGAGGAACTAAGCAGAAGGATTGTGGGACTTAACCGTTTGGTTAGAGCAATGTTCCCCGCAAGGCATCCCGCGAATTCTCCCCCTGCGGCAGATGGTTGGGTTTAGCACTCGGATAGTAAGCGAGTTACGAGCTGTTGGGAAAACGCTTTCGAGGCGGCATGCCGTTGTGGCACGCAGCCTGCAGTCAAGAAACCTTGTGAGCTGGATGATGTCGACGAGCCATGTTAACCCGACTATGGGAAAAATTGTTAAGGAGTTATGACCATGCTGAGTGTGGAGTACGAAGTAACACGCGACCTGGAAGGTCGTCTATCCAGGCGCAGAACAATTGAAGCTGCAATCCACAGACACAAACGGAAGCATGCTCATCACATTGCCGGGCCAGTCCTGAAAACTTTCCTGAAGGCCACGAGGCTCTACTCGCGAGGTGTCCGCAACGCTCTCCGCCCAATCGTGCGCGACGTGCGACTTGAATTTGAGGACTTGCCGCCAAGCTTTGACGGCTTCCGAATCCTGCACCTTGCAGACCTGCACATCGACGGATTAGATGGCCTGGCTGAGGTCGTAGCGGACCTCGTTGCGCCCCTGGACGTCGATCTGTGCGTCATGACAGGAGACTACCGGTTCAAAGCTCAAGGCCAGAGCGACGGAGTCTATCCGGGCCTGCGGACGATTCTTTCCGCCATCCGTACTGAGCAAAGTGTTCTGGGCATCCTTGGCAATCACGACGAATCCCAAATTGCGATAGAACTTGAGAACCTCGGTGTACGCATGCTGATCAACGAAGCAGCCGAAATCTCCCGGGGAGACGAGTCGATTTATGTGATCGGTGTCGACGACCCGCATGGCTATGGCTGTGACGACTTGGAGGGGGCGTTAGAAGGTGTGCCGGAGGATGGGTTTAAGGTTCTGCTCGCCCATACGCCAGAGATTTTCGAGGAAGCTGCGAGAAGCGAGATCCAACTTTATATGTGCGGTCACACTCACGCCGGACAGATCCGATTGCCTGTTATCGGCGAGGTTTTTCAGAATGCCGATTGTCCTAGAGCTTATGCCCAAGGCGAGTGGCGACACGATCGTATGCTGGGACATACAAGCGCAGGGGTGGGTTGCTCGCTTGTCCCGGTCCGATACAACTGTCCTCCCGAAATTCCCGTGATAGAACTCGCGAGAAAGTGAGTCCCCGCGCGAACTCGTGGGATCAAATCGCGAATCTTGGGAGAGATGGGGGTGTCGACGCCAATCGAGACAAATTGTAAGTCTGCCTTTTGGCTTGCTGCGTTCACCTTTGAACGGAAAAGGCGTGCGGGGCGCGCCTTTCCTCTGCTTGCGTGCGTTCTTGGTCACGCGGCTTGGGCGCAGGCGGCAAGTTCATAGCGGCCATGCCATCGGCATTATCTGATCCCGATCGGATTATTCATTAGGATAGATGGGATTATCCATTCGCCTAAGGAAGCGGAGCGTGTGTGGAGGACTGAGCAAGCGCTCCGCATACCTATCAACGCTGGGTAGAACGATGTTTGACAGAGGGCACCGACACCTTGAAAACACGCTAGTTCACACCTGCCTCGCTTCGCCTAACAACCTACCTGGTGCCATGTTAGGCCAGAGCGGTCTGGCCAAGGACCTCACCTGCAAGGTCCGGGCTAGCCTGCAATGACAGCAATCGCATGTAAGCCTTCCGCAATTGCAGTCGATATTCATTTTCGCTGATCTGCAGCATTCCCGCGGCTTCTTTGACCTTGAAACCGAGCATGTTATGCAGGACGAAGGCAATACGGGAAGTCGCATCAAGTAAAAAAATCGGGTTGCCGCTCATATCCTTTTTCCACTCCCGGAACGGTTTTGAATCGCTCACCTCGAGGTGCCCGTACAGAGCTACTTCATAGGCGGAACTTTGGCCATCCCATCCCACGGGAGACTCCCTCTTGAGTTGTCGCAATGAGAGTTCTACGGTGCGTCGCAGCAGATCGGGTTGTGTGCTGGCCTCCTCGAGGCGGGCATCGATGGCCGCTCTCACAACTGACATCGCCAGCCCCGGATTCAGCGTTAACAGATAAGCGCAGTAGGTGAGGCTATCCAGTTCAGCTTCTACTTTTTGATCTGTAATCTTGCTCAATTGCGATGTCATGTTGGTCACCTCTCGAACCACGGGTAAAGCACGTCAAATGCCACACCGTTCGCTGCGAATGGTCTGAGCCCTTAAGTCACTGCAAATAACAGGGTTTGCAAAAAACGGCCTAGCGGCCGCTGCCAAAGGTGGAAGGTGTCGCTGATTGACAGCGGGGCAGTCGCCACACGCACAATCCGTAGTCTCTTCGATCGGGTTATTCATTCGGATAGACCGGATTAGTCATCCGGATAAAGGATCAGGGCGTGTGTCGAGGCGCAGCGAGCCTTCCACCCACCCATCAAGGCTGTAGAAGGGTGTTTGAGAGAGGGCCGGCACCTTGAAAACACGCTAGTTCACATGTGATCCATTCGCCTAGCCACCTCTAGCTGGTGTCATGCCACGATTGCCGCAAATGCGAATCCTCCGCTGCCTTTCCTTGGCACGGTTCTTGCTAATTGCTAGGCGGAAAAACAAAGGGCCAGGACAGGCCCAGAAAGGGAGGCACGACGATGGCAACCAATCTAACGATAGTCGTCAGCAACGATCAGCCGAGCCGCGAAGAACAATATCCTAATACTTGGCTGCTCTACCGGCGAGGTCGGGGCGTAGTCGAGGTGCATGTGGCGCACGACTCCGACCACAAACCTTATGTTCTGGACAATCGAGTCGCATAAAGCTGTTGCTCTCTTCGTTTACCCAGCTGGCCGAAATGCGCCCAAGAGTGGCGGAAGTTTGTGAATGACGTACTTCGATCGCTTTTCCGGCGACGAAGGGAGGCGAGAAGGCAACCTTCAACGCGAATAACAAATGAAGGAGACAACATCATGGCTGCTAACCCAACTATGGGCAAGTCCACCTTAATGACGGATCATCAGAACCTATCCTTCCGAGCCACCGGAAGGAGCCTGGGTGTACAGACCCAAGTATGTGGAAACGCCTTCATCTTCCTTTGTAAAGGTCGACTCGTATTCGGTGACGAGTGCGCAGTTTTGCGAGACAGAGTGAGCAGTATGTTATTGGGTTCCCCGAACATTGTGGTGAGTTTGCGCGAGGTGGATTACATCGACAGTGGTGGAATCGGCGTTCTGATAGGACTTCTCGTGTCGGCACGAAATCGCGGTGGCGATCTTAAGCTGGTTGCGCCCAACCAGCATGTCACCAACGTGCTTCGACGCACAAATCTACACACCATAATCGAACTCTATGCAGATGACGACAAAGCGGTCGCAGCTTTCCACCAGGTACCACTTCAGAATGCACTGGGAAAAATTGCTGATGGACAGAACCCGACGACGACAACACACCTCAGTGCTGAATAAGTATTGATGAATCGTTCTGCTCTTGGAGGCCGCGATGACTCTTTTCTCGGCGAACGTTCTGTTAAGTGGCGAGGAGACGCATATTAATATTGACGATGCAATCTGCGAATACTGTCCACAGCGGAAGGTTCTGTACGGTTTGCCCTGTGCCAAATGCAGGACCTATTACTCTGCCGACCTGACGGCCTGCCCCGTATGCAGCTGCGGAGAACGGGTTCCTGCCCGTCCCGCTCCCGCTCCCTCCAGGCAAGAATGAGGTTTCCTTCTCGCCTTTCAACACTGCGGCAACGTTCCACACTCCCCTTTTCACAGTCGGATATCGCACGATTCTCAATGCCGTCTTGCCTTAGTTGAAAACAGCTGAGGTCTTCATCCGTCACATCCTTCAAAACTACGCCCGGTTTGACTTTCCCCAAGACGTAAACCAGGGCAATCTGTATCTGGTCGGATACGAGCCTATCTAACGAGATAGCGTCGCGGACGAGTTGCTCGCAGCTTCCCAGCGGTCTCGGATCTTCTCCGAGCAAAGGCTAACCGTCCCATCAAGTAATCAATAAGACGATTCAAGCAAAACGATCAAATTGCATGTTTGTGGTTTTGGCCCACGATCTGCATTGTCACACGGCGGAGCCACCTCCGGAAGATGCCACGAATGAAGGCAGCCGGTAGTTGGCACGAAATTCAAATTCTGTTCCAGACGTTGAAACGTCAAAAGGAGTCAAGTTTATGCAGCATTTCCGTAATGTGTCTCGAATCGTCCATAACCGCCTCCTGTGCGGCGCCTCGATCTTGCTGTTCGCCGGCGCAATGTTGAACGCACAGGCCAATTCCAACACCAGCGCCGTTGCCAAGCAGCACCCGGACTGGGTGCAGATTCCCGGACAACTGATCCGCCCGGATTGCGTACACGAAATTCCGAAAGGCGCAAACGTCACGATCTCCGAGGACGGGAAGGTCACCGGTGATGTCACGCTCAACGGCACACTCATCGCCCACTATGATGCCTGCCCCGAAGTTCCGATCTCCACGCGTCACCAAGCGGAGAGCACTAACGCAACCTCGAGGCAGAATCCCGGAGTCAATGGCTGGGTCGAAGCCTCGCAAGAGAATCTGTCGTGGCTGAGCTCGACCGATAATATCGACAATATGAGCGGCGAGTGGTATGTGCCCAACCATCCTTCCGTCAATGGCGCGCTGATTTACATCTTCAATGGCATCGAGCCAGCGAGCCAGAATTGGATCCTGCAACCGGTGCTGCAGTATGGATATAGTCCTGCGGGTGGCGGCTATTACTGGGGAATCGCCAGTTGGCTCGTCAGCTCCGGTGGGTATGCTTTCCATAGCCCGCTTGAGGTGGTGAACGCAGGAGACAAGCTGTGGGGCGGTACCTGGCAGACGGGCGCTTCGGGCAGCACTCTGTACTGGGAATCTAAAGCCTATGACTACAACACCGGCGCGAATTCATGGATCACCGCCTGGACCTCCGGGCTGCACTGGACCTGGGCCTACGAAGGTGTGCTCGAAGTCTACGGCGCCAACTCGTGCTCGCAGTTGCCTTCGAGCGGCTATGCCTACTTCTTTGACAACTACGTCGACCACGGATATCCCTACTACGACTACGTCTCTCCGGCGTTTTGGGGAGCCGTTTATCAGACTGGAGGCCTGTCCTGCTACTTCTCGACGTACGTAACTAACACCTACGACTACGCGGTCCTGTACTACTAAAGTGCAAGGTTGCGATTGTGTGGAATGCGATTTCGGTTGGCCAACTGCTAATCCAACGCAATACCATCGAAGGCTCGTTCGAACTTGGACGAGCCTTTTGTTTTGTCTGCCAGCAAACTGCGGCAGCAACTTAATATGAAACGGTTTTTATCGATGTGTCACTAGTAATCGTTTCCTAACTGATTCCTCGAATGAGCGCAGGTGTTGTTCGGCCCACCACCAGAAACAGAGCAAGGTAATCGTCGCCATTATCACAACTCCCTTAGCCTCGCGCAGCAAACGAATGATCTTGTAGTTGATTTTCCGTGAATTATTGGGCGGCGCTCCGCAGACTCTGTGAACACCTGCGTGCTTACGCGTGACGAGCCAATCTAAGGCTGCGATACGGAGTTCACCAGATAGTTAAGCCCGTGGCCGAATCATCGCTTTCACGGTTTTTCTCGCTTGTGAACAAGGATGGTCACCGTAAAAGTGGCACTCGAAGCACTATGAGGGATTGTGATCCCTGCCTCTCCTTCGCTAGCCGCCTGGAAATGGTAGTCCTGTCTGGGCCCGCCCGGAGTTTGATCCGCTGCCTCCGCAAACGCAGAGCCCTCGAATCGGATCGCCGTGCCAGAAATCCGAGGGGCATCATATTGCCCCGGTCCGATGGTTTGGAGCCTCACCTCTATCGCTTGCCCAACTGACACGACTACATGCTGCCCGGAGTTCGAGCGATTAAGATACAGCACCTGTTGCTTCGTCCTCGGCGACGAAGATACGTTCTGAGCTTTGGTGTTTTCGTAAGAAACCCACAGCGAACTGGCCAGGAGCAAAAAGACTGCTGGTCGTAACTGCCTCATTGTCCTCACCTGAATTGGAACGATGGAACCTCTGTTCCTTGCGTTCATGTCATAGCCAGTAATAAATCTTAGTGCCCTATCGACAATTACCTCATCACCCCTGGCACAGGAACGGGTATCCGGATGGATAGCAGTCAGCTAGCCCCTAAGATACCGCGCTCTAAGGCAGGGCGCAGCCGTCTCCCCCACGTACTCAGCAACTGGTCGCACGCAACCGCTCCATCTTACCGAAAAGAGTGGCCTCGATTCGTTTGGGCGAGCTACGCAGAGAACTCATCGCTCTGCGTAGCGCCGCGTCATCAACGGCGTTCTGGCTTGGCATTGTGGTTGCTTTTAGCCGAGGTGGGTTCTGCAGCGCATAGCGGCGAAGAGGTGAAGCATGAACAACCAAACGATCTTCGTCGAACGGCGCCAGCGCCCTCGGCTCGGAGTGATGGCAGAGCTGGAAAACATGACCTACGGCATTCTGCGGAAGCACGGCGTTGGCGGCGAACCGATCCGCAACGCACCCGCAGCTGAGCTCATTACACAGTGGAGTGCAACCGAAGGGAGACACGACAATGGCACAACTCATAATTATTGCCAGCAATGATCAGCCGGAGCGTGAAAGCAACTTTCCCGGGACCTGGCTGCTCCACAAGGAAAACAACACGATTGAAGTTCACGTCATGCACGACAGGCTCAAGCGGCCTTTTGTGCGCGATAAGTCTGCTGCGTGAGGTCGAAGAAGGATGTTATGGAGTGTGAAGCCGAAGTGAAGCGCTTTCGTCCCCGCGCAGTGCTCTGTGGTCTTCCGTGTGCCATGCAGGATTTACCATCCTGCCGACTTAAATCAGACTGTCCTGTTTGTCAATGTCGGGAGCGTGTTCCCGCTCGCGTGATCAGTGTTGGTGTCCCATCATCATCGTTCGAGGGGTCGTACCGTCATCCACGACGATGAGGTCGCTCGGCGTGTGATCTATCGACACCCACTGAAGAGCGTGGGAGGTTTCAGGCCGGCACAGGATACCCGAGATTCCATTTCCGCGCGGCGTTGGCCGTACCGCGCTACCATTAACCTCCTAGACCGACTTGCGCTCAACCTCGGGTACATCGTGCTCTTGCTGAGAATCGAAAGTCGATCGGATGCGAAACTTGTCGACATCATTATTGAGCGGACGCATGAGCTCCAGGTGCACCTCGGGGAGCCGCTTGTGCTCAGCCGTCATGTACAAGTTCTGGCAGTTAACGTTATCACTTTCGGCCAGCACTGCGGCTTATGCCCAAACCGTCTGGATCTTTATTTCAACTTTTAGCGCTGACCGGATGAGAGCGCACTTTCAATACATAAATCACAACCGCAGATGTCCCGGCCCTTGGTAAGAAAATTGCTAAGGACATAGTGAAAGCGATGGGACGTATGAAAACCAATCTTACGAATACGCTTGATCCAACGCGACGCAGCAAGGACTTCACCGAATTTGACAGTGCCCTGCGGCAGAGAATCGTGGGTCAGGACCAACCCATTGAAAACGTAGTTGAAATTTATCAGATGTTTCTGGCGGGACTACACCCGGTAGGACGTCCGGTGGGAAATCTTTTGTTCCTCGGGCCAACCGGTACAGGCAAAACACGCCTGGTGGAAGCTATGGCACAGGCGCTTTTTGGTGACGTTCGTGCCTGCATCAAGATCGACTGCGCGGAATTTCAACATTCGCATGAAATTGCCAAGCTGATCGGTTCGCCGCCAGGATACCTGGGCCATCGCGAGACGCATCCTGTGCTCACGCAGGAAGCGCTCGAGCAGTGGCATACGGAAAAGTTGAAGCTCTCCATAGTGCTCTTCGATGAGATCGAGAAGGCTTCCGACACACTCTGGCAGTTGCTGCTTGGAATTCTTGACAAGGGGACGCTCACGCTGGGTGACAATCGCCGCGTAGGTCTATCGCGCTGCATTATTGTTATGACATCGAATCTGGGGGCACGCGAGATGTCGAGCCTGGTCCACGGAAGCATCGGTTTCAGTCGCAGAACCGAGGCTCTTGAGACATGGCTTGACGAGAAGATTGACCGAACTGCAGTCGAAGCGGCAAGGCGCAAATTTTCGCCGGAGTTCATGAACCGTATCGATAAAGTCGTCGTATTCAGAACTCTACGACCCGAGCATCTGGAGCAGATCGTAGAGATCGAGTTAGGCATGGTTCAACAGCGGATTCTCTCTTCTAGCTCTCACAAGTTTCTCTTCCGCTGCACTCAAACCGTCAAGAATTTTCTGCTGAAAGAAGGCACAGATTTGCGGTACGGAGCTCGGCATTTGAAACGAGCCATCGAGAAGAATCTCGTCTTTCCGCTTGCCAACCTGGTTTCGACCGGTCAGGTGAAACTGGGTGATTTCATCCAAATCGACCTCGGCTCGGAAGGCCGCCTGATCTTCACGAAAGACGCGCCGAGTACGATGAACTTGCGTGAGTGGGAGCGTGTTGGGCTGCCGCAAAACGTCCCGTCTCTTGCGACGCGTGCTGCAGGCCGGGTTAGCGCGTAGAGGTTGTTTGTGCACGGCAATAAGCAAACAGCACAGGCGTACAAGTTTCTGGGAATTCGCCGTGGAGGTTCATCGGTTCCGGCGTGACTTTCTCCTGTCCTCCCCTCGCGGGTTGGACCGACCCCGGCCGGAACCTACCTCCCTGTTGTAAAACCGACATAATTCCGCTTTCCGCTCCACGACCTCGCGATAAACTGCTTGTTCAGAAGAGAGACCGGCGGAAGCATATTCATGAAAACTGAGCGTGATTTGGACGAGTGAAACAGTCCACGTCTTCTTAATACTTCCATTCGAATGAAGCAGGCGGAGTTCTCTGTGCCTGTGCCAGTCAGTGTTCCAGCATCATCCTGCCGGCCTGAAACTACCGGCTCACCTGCTAACAACAGCTCCGACTGCAAAAATTCGCGGACACTCTCAACCTAACACTTCAGGGCTTGCATCTATTAGAACTTCGTCCATTAGCTGGTTGCCGCCACTCCTGGATGAGATTGGCAACCAAGCTGGTCCAACCGGTCTGGTGACTCGCGCCAAGGCCTGCTCCCGTATCTCCGTGGAAATACTCATTGAAGAGCATGTGATCTCGCCAATGGGGATCTTCCTGAGATTTCGGGTAATTCCCGAAGCACGGGCGTTGGCCACTTTCGTTCCTGCGAAAGATTCCGATCAGGCGATCGGCGAGCTCAGCTGCGATTGCGAGGGGGGTGACGAACGCACCGTCGCTTGCTTTTGTGCTCACAGCAAACTCGGGGCCCAGGGCATGGCTGAATTTCACCAGCGTCCGGATGAGCAGATAATTCGTGGGAAACCATACCGGCCCTCGCCAATTGGAGTTGCCACCTTTAATCCGGACCGCGGATTCGCCGGGCTCATAGCCAACACTTTCGCCTCCGAAAACAAATGGGTGTTGCTCATGGTACTTGGAAATGCTGCGAACTCCATGTGGGGACAGGAACTCGTCAGGATTCCACACATATTCGAGCACGCGCGCAAACTGGCCGGAGTCAGCAATCGAGAGAACGTAGCGTTGCCCCTTGACGGAGTAGCAGGCATTGCCGACTAAATCGGGGCGGTTTTTGATGAACCATTCCACATTGCCGAAAAATTCTGGATTGGGCTCAAGGTCTTCGCGATTGAGAACTTCGACAGCGTACAGAGGAATCAACCCCACCATGGAGCGGAGACGGAATTTCTTGAAGTTCCCATCGGGCAAGCGAAGGATATCGTAGAAAAACCCGTCCTGTTCATCCCAGAGTTGGTAATCTCGGCCACCCATTTTTTTCATCGCGGCGCCGATATAGATGAAATGTTCGAAGAACTTAGTTGCGAGCAACTCATAGGCACGATCGAAATTCGCCAGTTCGAGGCAGACACGCATCATGTACAGGCAGAAAAAGCCCATCCAACCGGTGCCATCCGATTGCTCCAGGACGGCGCCCCCAGCAAATTTCTCGCTCCGATCTATAACAGTAATGTTGTCCATGCCGAGGAAACCGCCCTCAAAAACATTGTTGCCGGTTCTATCGACCCGGTTCACCCACCAGGCGAAATTCATCAGCAATTTGTGAAGACATTTTTCTAGGAAGGCGCGGTCACCTTTACCGGTTGCAACTTTTTCATTTTGGTAAACCCGCCATGCAGCCCATGCATGAACCGGCGGATTGAGATCCGAAAATTCCCATTCGCACGCGGGGATCTGGCCGTTAGGATGTTGAAACTGCTCGAAGAGCAAAGCCAAGAGATTTTCCTTGGCGAATTCGGGATCGACCAGTGAAAACGTGGTGCACTGAAAGGCTAGGTCCCATGCGGCGAACCACGGAAATTCCCACTTGTCCGGCATGGTGAGGACACGCATCGAATTCAAATGACGCCAATGAATGTTGCGAATTCTCTTGTGTGCCTCAGGTGGTGGAGTGTTATCGCCTTCCAGCCAGCGATTTACGTCAAAAAGGTAAATCTGCTTACTCCACAACAGACCGGCAAATGCCCGGCGCTGGATCATCTTCTCTTCCGCGGTCGCATTTGGAGGGTGAATGCACTCATAAAACTCATCTGCTTCCTTCTTTCGCTGCTCAACCACCTTATCCACATCACGGAGTGGGTTAGCAGTTTCCTGCTCGGTCAATCGCAAGCGGAGGACAACCGAACCCCCGGCAGGGACATCCCACTGATAATGCACGCAGGACTTGGTGCCTGATTTTTCTGAGTTCACGCACTGCTCATTGTTAACAACATAGCGATGAAAGGCGTCTTTTACGTAAGGAGAGCAGTTGAGCGCAGATGGACCGTACAGCAACGAGGCGTTTGTCTCATTATCAGTAAAGAGCAGTTCACCACCACTCTGCGCGTATAAATATCTGCGCCCAAGCGCATACTGCAGCTGAATATTTTGGAGAGGTTTGGCGGTGGAATCGTCGGCTACTAACGTGACATATTCTTTCCCACGGTCCCCAGGCTTGATTATGGGCTCGGCGCTCCGAGGAAAGGTCCAACTCCACGTGTTCCGGAACCAGAGATGCGGCAGAATGTGAAGTTCAGCAGGATCGGGGCCACGGTTTAAGGCATCGATCCGGATGCAGATGTCTTCCGGAGATTCCTTCGCGTACTCGATAAAAACGTCGAAATAGCAATCATCGTCGAAGATCCCGGTATCGAGAAGTTCGAATTCGGGTTGGCTTGCACCTCTCCGGTTCAGTTCAATGAGCTGTCGATATGGAAATTCACGTTGCGAGTATTTGTAGAGCATGCGCATGTAGCTGTGGGTTGGCGTGTTGTCGAGGTGGAACCAATAGTCCTTGACGTCCTCGCCGTGGTTTCCTTCGTTGGGAGTAAGCCCGAACATGCGTTCCTTGAGGAAAGGATCGCGGCCATTCCAAAACGCGAGCGCAAAGACGAGCAACTGGTAACGGTCGCAAATTCCTGCAATGCCGTCTTCGCCCCAGCGATAGACCTTGCTCCGGGCGTGGTCATGGGTGCAGAAGCGCCAGGCATCCCCGTCTGCACTATAGTCCTCGCGCACGCCTCCCCAGGATCGATCGCTGACGTAAGGCCCCCATTTGCGCCAAGGTGACTCCGCACCGACATAGGTTTCAGCCAGGCGGCGATGTTCTTGCGAACGGCGCGCCGGCTTCGCTTTGCGTTGGCGTGCAATCCGCTGCTTGCGATCGCCCAATATTCCTCCCCAAGAGCGAACAGCCGAGATTGTCATCACGAACTACAAGGGTCAAGATTGTACTCGAAATTGGCGGGGTATGCGCACCAACTTCATGCCGGGATCGTCCCCGCTAAGTCACCCCGCAAACCAAAATGTGGTTCGAAGGTTTCGCTTTCGGGCGCCACTAGACCGCACATGGCCGTGAAAATGACAATTTTCACCGTCTGTTCGAGAAAGGTATTACCATGCGTTTGCTGAAGACAACCGGGAGGATGGTTGCCATCGTGGCCCTTACCACAATGTGCAGGAATTGCGGCGGAGGGTAGCAGTAGTTCTGTGAAGAGCGATCCGTGCGGCTGCTACGACTACACGGACGCTTTTCCCAGGCAGACGTGCAAAGTGCGATCGAAGCGCTGCATGGCAATCGGCGGAAATTGGAGGCAGACGCCAGCTCGATCGGGTGCGCGAGTCCCGTTGACCATGTACTCGACGTCCGGCGCAAAAAAGCGGTCGATGACGGAAGAATTTTTGCGCATTACGGCATCGCGGGATGAGTAGAAATGGCAGCCGGGGGGATTCATCCGACCCAGGCTTCACTGCCAATCCTTCGAGCTCTGCGGGGTGCCTCTTCGCGATCGGGAGGTGCAGCCGTAGCCACCGCGAGATCAGGTTCAGGGCCTCATTCCCGCTCCGACGATGCTCTGCACCATCGTTTCGGCTACCGACTCGCCAGGTACTGCCCCGATTTCAGCCTGCTGTGCTTGCAGCAATCACGCTCGTCGGATTACGGTTATTCGCGACGTGATTTTGTTTCTTATGTCCTCAATGGCCGTTTGCACTTTAGTGTCGTCGGGATAGTGACCGGCGACAACAGTTACCTCGCCCAGCATGGCTTCCAACTGACCAAGATCCGCTAATTGCGTTTGATCATCTAGATCGACGATCTGAGTCGATTCCAAATCGCTGACTGACTGTTGCGCGTGACGTTGGGCGGCTCCAGTGCGTGCAGCCTCTAGAAAGGCATCAAACTGCCGCACAAGCCCATCGTCAGCATAGACAACCAGTTCGGCAACTGCCTCAAGGACGCTTTGAGCCGATTCAAAAGATCGGACCAGCAACAGTACCCGAACGTCATTTAAGGCCGCCTCCAATTTGGCCTTGGCAATTTCTTGCCGCTTGGTCTGAATCTCTTTTTCTAATAAACAAAGATCCAAAACGTCGCCAAGTTGCTCGCGGCTTTTTTGGCGGAGAATCTCTGCCCGGTCCAGCTCTGAACAGGCGATGGCTTCGCGGACCTCTTCTTTGGCAAGAGAGACGGCGTGCCAGAACTGCTGTTTCTGTCGCGCAGCCGCCAGGGCATCACGAAGTTGTGGGGACTTAGCATAGGGCTGCCCTTCCAAAAATCTGACGGCCTCGGCATAGCGATCCTGACGCAGCAGCCGGTCGGCATTAGTGATCGCATCTTGAACTTGACGATTGAATTCCTCCACATGGCGGCGAATGTCAGAGAGAATGATCTCGAGCTCCTGGTCAGGAATCTCGTGCAAGGTGGTATCAAGCAGTTGGATCGCTTCCGCGTATTTCTCTTCCGAGTTCAGCTTGTGAGCCTGCTCGGCCACGGAATCAATTTTTTGGCGTTTTTCGTAATTGGCGGCTTTTTCTTCCGCAAACTGCAACAGATCATCGAAGTCACTCGAGGGTGTTTCTTGACGGGCTGCTTTGAGCAGAAGTATGGCTTCTTTGTAATGTCGCCGTCGAATCGAATCCTTCGCTTTCTGAAGGATCTCGGCCTTCTTTTGTTCCAGCCGCTCCCGCTCTAAGCTGTCGCTTACTAGCTTCAGCATGGATTGCAACGCCATTTCGTTGGGATATTTCTCAAGCGCCTCCTGCAGGCAGGCGATAGCCAGCTGCGACTTTTTCTCCTCCAGCGATTTTTGAGCGGCCGAGATCTTTTCCTCTACGTACTTCCGTTTCTCCTTGGCCGCATGCTGCTTTTCAGCTACAGCTTTGAGCTTTTTCAGTCCGCGGTCGTCGGGATAGCTCTGGAGCCCTTCATCAGCCTTAGCACAAGCCGTGTCATAATCATCGCGGTCGAGAGCGTCTTCTATTTCGCTGGTCAAGCGCTCGAGCGCTTGTCGTTTCTTTTCCTGCTGTTGACCACTGACTGCTAGATTGATCAGCTCCAGGATGCCGGGAACCGTGGGATCGATGAAACCAGCTTGCTTCAACAGTTGCAGCGCTGCAGTGAAGTGGCGGGATGAAATTTGCTTCCGTGCTTCTCTCATGAACTTCTGCAACTGAAGCTGCCTGTCACGTTCGGCGATCTTACGAGAAATCGCGGCATCCAAAGAACGGGCTTCGATATTTTTCGCATCGATGGCCAATGCCTCTTTGACGGTTTGGTATGCCGCATCCAAGTCACCCGCATCCTGCGACATTTCCACTCGGTGCAGCAATTCCTGCAACTTTTCGGATCGCTCTTTGTTTTTCCGAACCGAATCGCGAAACTCAAGGATCTCAAGATTACCTTGATCGAGCTCTGCGGCTCGGTCCAGGTGCCCCAGCGCCTCTGCTAATTTGCCGCGGGTAAGCGCTTTCTCCGCCTCAGATCGCAAGTCTCGCGCCCGCTCGCTGCGTTGTTGCTTCTGAATACGTTGCTGCAGCTCGCGGAGCAGGGCATTGGCGCGCACGTCCTGTCGATCAATCTTCAGAACTTGTAGCAGCTGCTCCTTGGCACAATTTAGTTGCCCGGCAGCCAGCGCTTCCTCAGCGGCTTTCACGTACCCGGCCGCCCGTTCGCGCCTGAGTCTCTCTTGAATGTGTGTAAGCTCAAAGGCCAGATCCTCGGCTGCCTGGAAGCGCAGCTCTCGATTTTTGGCAAGTACTCGATCGATGATCTCGTCCAGTTCAGGCGGATAAGAGGTGAGAAACCGTTTTAGCGCCGGGGCCGGTTCGTGAAGAATCTTCAGCAGAGTCTCGCCCGCGTCTTTGCCTTCAAAAGGTAGTTTTGCTGTGAGCAGATGGTAAAGCATGACACCGATAGAAAAAATGTCGCTCCTGACATCCACACTGCCGACATTGATCTGCTCCGGTGACATGTAGTGGATACTGCCCATGATCTGTCCCGGACGGGTTGTACCGTCGTTGCCTACACGGGCGACGCCAAAGTCGACGATCTTTACCCTGCGATCTTGCAGCAACATTACATTCGCCGGCTTGATATCGCGATGAATGACATGACGCTGGTGGGCATAACCCACCCCGTCGCAAACCTGAACTACGATATCCAGTTTTTCTTCCAGGGAGAAGGCCCGTTGGGTGCGAATTGCTTTTTCTAGACTTTCCCCTTCCAAAAACTCCATCACCAAGTATGGGTTTCCATCCTGTGCGCCTAGATCATAAATGGTGACTATATTGGGGTGCTGGAGCTTGCCCGCTGATTGCGCCTCCCGGTAAAAGCGCTGCAGCAGTTCGGGGTCCTCCAGGAAAGCGGTCATCATCTTGATGGCCACAATCCGCCCGATGCCTGGATCAACCGCCTTGTAGATGACGCCCATACCACCCCGGCCGATAACGTCCAGCACATCGTATTTGCCGATCTTTTTGTATCCCGCTGTCATCAGGATCGGGCCTGTCGAAAGCTCAAGATCTTACCCGACAAAGCCGAAGGAAAATACCACCTTCAATTTGGAGGGGAACGGGAGGATCTGTTACAGGGCTGCCCTCCTACACGGTTCGGCCACCCTCGGTCTTGGCAATACGATAGCATGAATTTGGCGGTTCGGAGCTTGCCTGGGGAGTTGCGGTTTAGATTGGCCTCGGGTGATCAAGCGATCAAGCGACTACAAAAACTTCTTTTCCCACTCGGACGGATGTCCCGACAGGTATAGGGCTTTTGCCGCGGACCTTGACGGATGTGCCATTCAAGCTGCTTAAATCCTCTACGAAATAGTTCTCGCCCCGAACGTAGATGCGTGCATGGGTGCAGCTCATAAACCGGTCGCCTGGAAATGTGTAGTCACCCTCGGTTCGACCGAATCGGACCTCGTCCTTATTAAGAGGATAAATTTGTTGCTCGTCCCCATCGCTGTTGAGGCGCACAAACCTGGCCGCATCTTCACGTAGTGTACGGGTTACGAACGGGAGGGTTACAGCCATTGCCGCTGCGGCTGCTATGATTTCCGGCTTGCTCTCAAAGCGCAACAATTGACCACCAATAATAAGGATGTCGTGATCCTCGAGAGTGAAAACACCCTTCAAGCGGATGAAGATGCCGCGCTGGCTGCCGAGGTCCTCGACCATAGGCTGGCCATTCTTGACATAGATGTGAGCGTGCGGCGAAGACATACTCAAGTCGTTAGGGAATTTCAGATCTCCCTCGTTCCGGCCTACGGTCAGACCTTCTCCGAATAGCCTGTACTCCGCATCCGTCTTCCCGGTCTGCGTCAGATGCTGCAGCCTGAATTCTTGTACTTCGCGGCGCGTGGAGGCAATAACCGTGTGGCCAAGATCGAAGCGTGTAGGCAAAATTCGACTCCAACGCACTTCATAAATTTCGCGTTCTTCGGCCTTCCCCTTTAACTGAAACCGGCCGAGCAGTGCGGCATCGAACCCACACCTGACAACCTCTTTAAACAATGAGTCCGAAATTAAAATCTGTTCCGGCGAGGCTAGGCTCTGTACTCGCGAGGCTACATTCACCACGTCACCAAATACATCATCAGATTTCACGATGCCCAGACCGTAATGCGCCCCGATACGAACACGAGTTTGGTCCTCCTCCTTCTTGCTGGCATTTAATCCTTTAAGTTGCTGCTGCATCTCTACAGCGGTCCGCACGCACTCCTCGCAATTATCGAAGGTTGCCATGATGGCATCACCAATGTGCTTGACTACGCGTCCGCCGTGCTTGCTAACAACTCCGTCCAGTAGGCTGTTACATTGGTGGACCATGGCCAGGCCGGTAACGTCTCCGAATTTTTCATAGTATGCAGTCGAGCCCTGAATGTCGGTGAACAAAACCGCGACAGAACGCCGGAAATTTTCGAGTTCTTTAAGGCGAGCCGGATCCTGTCGTGATAATTCAAGGATTCGAGTCACGGTTGTCGAGATTCTTGAGTCATCCCTCATAGCGTTAGAGCTGCTTGCTTGAATCACGCATCATGTTGTCACAATCCGCACCAGAACACATGAGATGTTATCGTCACTTCCCAGCCGTTTAGCAGTTTCGATCAGGGACTCGCAACAGTGCTGTAGATCGTTTGATTCCGAAACAAGCTCTAATGTCCTTTTTTCAGGAACAAAGCGACTGAATCCATCGCTACACAGCAGCAGCAGGTCTCCGGAACGGGCAGAATGAGTTCCCAGTTCCGGTTCGACGGTGTCGCACAGACCTAGCGCCCGGGTAATCAGATTCTGCATATGCGAATGTGCAGCTTCCTCGCTGGTCAGTAGTCCGCGACGTACCTGTTCCATAGCTACAGAATGGTCCGCGGTGAGTTGCTCTATGACTTTCTCCCGAATTCGGTAAAGTCGACTGTCGCCCAAATGTGCCACCGAAAACGAGTCCTCGGCGAGTAGCACGGCTACAACCGTTGTACCCATCCCCCTGCGCTTAGGGTTTGCCACTGCCTCCTCATAAATTGCCCGGTTGGCCACTTGAATGGCGGAGCGTAGCAAGCATGCCGACTCAGGAATGACTTGGTTTTGGCTTTGAACCTCGACGATCGAAGGATCACTCATGAAATAGGCCAGAATTTGATTGACTGCCAACCTGCTGGCAACCTCACCCGCTGCCTCACCGCCCATTCCATCACAGAGCACAAAAATCTGCCGCTCAAGGTCATAACCAAAGTTGTCCTCGTTGTTTGCACGCACGCAACCAACATCGGTTTTGCCCGCAGCTTGTGCAGAAAATCTCATCTGAGATCGCCAACTTCGGTGCCATTGTAGCCAAAGAATGCTGTTTGTAAGATCACCGACATCAATGCCAGCTAGATACTCGTCCTCCACAATGGCGAATCTGCCTCATTCTACTCATTTTTGCATAGCGAGATGGATCAGCATTGTGCGCTGGATTCACATACTCCACTAGATCTATGCTATGGCCCGAATGTCCGCCTGGCCTAATCAACCGTGGATAGTTGAAATCAACACATGGACGTGGCTACGCGGCTTGTCTTTGCAATACGGCCGCAAGATGAGACTCGATTGTATTCCCGGCCTCGTATGGGAAGAGTTGGCAAGCACCCACGCCGACGGCGTATGGTTGATGGGAGTCTGGCAGCGAAGCGCAGCAGGCAGGCAAATATCTTTAGGCGATCCCAACGTGCTTGTCGAAGGTCGGCGATTATTTTCGGACTTTTCACCTCAGGATGTTTCAGGATCTCCCTATTCCATCGCCGAGTATCGCGTGGATAGTGAATTGGGAGGTGCTGACGGGCTTGCCGAGGCGCGTCGGCAATTAGCTGCGCGCGGCTTGCGCATGATGCTTGATTTCGTTCCTAACCATGTCGCTCCCGATCACCCATGGATCAGCCAGCACCCGGAGTATTTCGTGCAGGGCGAAATGGACGAGCACCTGCGAAATCCAAAGGGTTTTTTCTCAACTGGAAAGAACGTAATCGCTCATGGTCGCGACCCCTATTTTCCCCCATGGCCCGACACAGCACAGCTTAATGCTTTCGATTCTGGCTTGCGCTCAGCAGTGCTGGATGCGCTAAAAAGGATTGCCCTGCAATGTGATGGTGTCCGTTGCGATATGGCGATGCTCGTTATTAATCGCATTTTTGCGCACACATGGTCAGGACGGGTCGGCCCCCCGCCGCTAGCCGAGTACTGGCACCACGTGATTCCAGAAACCCGGCACCTTCATCCTGGGTTTCTATTCGTTGCGGAAGCCTATTGGGATCTCGAGTGGGAACTGATGCAGCAGGGTTTTGATTACTGCTATGACAAGCGATTTTATGATCGGTTAGTCGGGGGAACCCCGCAAGCGATACGGGAACATGTGAGTGCCCCGATGGACTACCAGCGTCATCTGATTCGGTTTCTTGAAAATCACGATGAAGCGCGAGCTGCATCCGTGTTGTCCGTGCGGCAAAACCGCGTTGCCGCCGTAGCGCTCATGACGTCACCTGGTTCCAAGCTTCTGCAGGACGGGCAGCTCTCAGGTTCCAAAATTAGGTTAAGTGTGCATTTGGGCCGGTGCCCGCAAGAGCCTCCAGACCATCAGTTGAGAACCTTCTACCAAAGGCTTCTCGATATTGCTCGCAGTTTAGAACTTGAGAATGGTGAATGGCAGCTGTGCCAGCTGGAAGGCTGGCCCGATAACCAGAGCTGCCAAAATCTGCTGGCGTGGTGCTGGAAACTCGCAGGCACAAAGTACCTGCAAGTTTTGAACTTCTCGGCATACCGCAGCCAGGCTTGGGTTAAGCTCCCTTGGAATGATCTCTCGAGTCAGGACTGGGAAGTGAACGATCCCTTAGTGAATGTAGAGTACGGTCGACGGCGCGGGGTGGAGCTAACGGGATCAGGACTGTACGTGGACTTGGACGCACACTCCTTCCATTTCTTGAGATTCAATCTCGCGAGCCGTTGAACGATGGATCTGCCATCGCGGCCTAAGTTCGGCATGGGCCCGAGTCTGCGGTTTGCTACCAGGAGGTGCCTACAGCCCGCTGACCTTTTGCGACTCGCGGGACACTAGCGCCCGAAGATCTAGGTTGCGGATTAAGCGGTGGAGATAATTCGGATGCACGCCGAGGAGCTTGGCTGCTTCCGTGATCATTCCGCGGCTGCGCTCGACCGCTTCCACGATCATCTGCTTCTTTAGCGCATTGATCGCTTGGTGATATTTCGATCCTACAGCGGCTTCCGGCTGACCCTCCAGTAGCGTCTCGGGCAAATCCTCCGGAACAATTCTGTCTTCTACTCCCAGCACTACCGCCCGTTCGATCGCATTTTCCAGTTCCCGGATATTTCCTGGCCAGGAATAGTGCATCAGAGCTGCCCGCGCCGAAGGAGAGATGCCCTTGAGCGACCGCTTGCATTTCTTGGAATGCTCCGCGGCAAAATACATTGCCAAAAGCGGGATGTCTTCCGGATGCTTGCGCAAAGGGGGCATATTAATGGAGACGACATTAATCCGGTAAAACAGATCCGGCCGGAAGGAGCCGTTTTTCATCGCCTCTTCCAGATTTCGGTTGGTAGCCGCCACGAAACGCACATCGACCTTGATAGACCGGGTGCTGCCGACGCGCTCGAACTCTCGTGTCTGTAGTGCGCGTAGCACCTTTACCTGCAGGGCCAACGGCATGTCGCCCACCTCATCAAGGAACAACGTCCCAGTGTTGGCCACTTCCATTCGGCCCATCTTCATAGCCGTTGCGCCGGTGAAAGCGCCCCGTTCATGGCCAAACAGCTCACTCTCCAAAAGAGTTTCGGTGATGGCCGCGCAATTCAGGGCCACGAACGGCCGGTCCCTGCGAGGACTGTTGCGATGTATCGCACGGGCTACCAGTTCCTTGCCCGTGCCACTCTCGCCGCGAATGAGCACAGTGGCATCGCTCTTCGCCACGCGCGCGATGAATTCCATCACCGATGTCATGGCTGCACTTTCTCCAACCATCGGGTGGTCCAATTCGATGTCGGTTCGCAGACAGAGATTCTCGTGTTCGAGAGACTCTAGATGCATGGCGTTCTCAAGCGCCACGGCGAAGATGCTGGCTACAGCCGTAACAAAGCGTACGTGGTTTTCCTCAAAGGGCAAATTCGGGCGGCCCACAAGATAGAGCGCGCCGATCGTATCTTTTGTCCCCGAAAGTTTGACGCAGAGTACGAACTGCTGGTTCGCCGATTGCTTATCGGCGGTTTCAGGCTCGTTCACCACATCGGCGCCTTCCCACAAAGCGCGATTCACAATTTTCCAGTTCACCTCTCCGGACTCACCTTTCCGCCCGTCGCGGTGCCAACTCGTGGCCCGGCCAGGGCTGTCGCAGGCGGCCAGTACGACCGAACCGCGCTCAGCCGGTATGACTTCGAAGAGGAGATCTAGCAGTTCCCGTTGTAGCAGGTCGACTTTACCAATGGTGTTGATGCGACTAATCCTCAACAGCGCGTCCAGATCTGGCATGACGACGCCCAGATCCGGCATAGTGGCGGCGCCCGGTCGGTCGGAGCCGAATGGTAGCTGGCGTTCCGCCCGGGGCAATATCAGCGTACGCCCGTCGCAAGGGAATTCAGGCTCACTCGGCGGCGTCATTGTCTCGTCTGGTTCCAGCAGGAACACAAGTTCCGTATACCCTAGGCGAATCCTATCCCCGTGCTGCAAAACCTTATTGCGTACCGGAATGCCATTCACGAACGTGCCGTTGCTGCTGTCGAAATCGATGACTCGGTAGGTATCGCCACCGTCTGCCTGAATTGCACAATGCTTGCGAGAAACGGCCTCCTCACTCAGGCACAGTGCACTCGCGGGATCGCGGCCAATGGTCGTCTCCGCGTCCTTCAGATGCGTGATCGTACCCTTTTTGGCGCCGAGCACAACGACAATCCTTGGATCCATGGTTAGTTCCCGTCTCCGCAGGCACAACACGATGAGTCGGCGGACACAAAGTTGTTCATTGGTTCTTTAATTGTGAATCGATATCGTGAATACACGGTCGAAAACTCTTTTGCAAAAGATCAGCGAAAATTACATCGCACCAGGATCCCCTACAAACGATTTTTTTTGGTCGCGTATTCATTTTTCTAGTCACGTGCTTTCACCAGAAACCGAGTTTTTTCAACAGCTACACCTTTCGTTTTTGCCGACCGAGAGAGTATGACACACAACCCGTGTTGTTCCTCCGTGTTGCGCAAAGCGTGCGCCGTTCTCGGCTGATCCCAGTAACGTCAGTTCACATTTGTCACGTCACTCATACCGACTTGGCTGGACCCCACCAGGCATGCCGATTGTTGGCGGCCCCAAACTGATGCAACTCGCAGATTCAGAACGTAACAACCATCTGTAGATGCTATCACTGATGACATTCGCGGCGCTCACCACAGGCCGTGCGGCTCGCTTCAGCCGGCCCAGGACAGTTTTGCAACCAGTCTCGATAACGCAGAGCCCACGAATAGTCCGGTCTGGTATGTTCTGGACGGTACGCCGAGCCAAAGCTATTATCGCTCTCCGCTGCTGCCAACTGAGGGGCGGGTTCGGGGACCACTGTTCCCGTTCAGAATGATTGTTGACACTCGATAGAGTGTCGAAATGCAAG
>DAIUEW010000042.1:0-52188 GCA_036844925.1 Candidatus Sulfotelmatobacter sp. | reverse complement strand
CCGGTGTCGGCGTCTTCATTCGAGGTGCGCACGGCGAATTCCTGAATGCCGTCGGGCGAGAAGTTTTGCAGGAAGCCTCCGATCCAATCGTCGGAATCGTCGGCTCCGTCGACAGACAATTCGTTGTTCAGGCCGGAGCTTCCTCCGGTGGAGACGGCTGTAATGCGCGCCTTGGTGGGGTCGGAGGGCTCGACGGGCTCGGTGCCAGGCACTAGATATGCGATGTTGGCAAAGCTGCGCGCCGGTAACGGAAGAGATTCGAGGTCATGGCTGCCAACCACGCCTCCATGCACCGCACTCGACGCATCAATCGTTTCTGTCGTGATCGACGAAGAATTGCCCTCCACCTTGACCGTCTCACGAGCGTTTTCCGGCTTCAACGTGACCACCATATCGCGAACGACGCTGACTGCTACAACCACATCCGCAGTGGCTTGGCTAAAACCTTGCGCAGTAACGGTCATGTGATAGGAGCCGGGGAGAAGATCATCGAGACGAAACTCACCCCGGTCCTCGCTGGTGGCAGCACGCTGCATGGAAGAGCCCGCCAATTGGGCAACGATCATGGCCGAAGGAATGCGTGCGCCCGTGGCATCTTGCACTGTGCCGCGAAGCGACCCTCGCGGGTTCTGAGCTCCGGCGTAAAGGCTCGCCGCGAGCAGGATTGCCAGCAATGTCAAGGCGAGAGCGGTCTGGCGCGAACTTGGTCTCATGCTTCTAGATAGAAGCGAGGGTAGACCGAGGAGGCAGCTACTACCAGAAGTCGTTGGAGCGAGCCGCTAATCTGACCAGTGCTGCGGGACGCGATCCCAGCGGTGTTTTTTCAATTCGGCGAGTAAGCTGGCGTCGAGCGGTCCGGCATCGCTTGCGGCGACATTTTCCCGGACGTGATCCGCCGTACGCATGCCCACGATCGTCGTACTGACCGCGGGATGCGACAGGGTGAAGCGCAGTGACATTTCCGGAAGCGTCATCCCGGCGGGAACAATTTGCTTGAGCTTATCAACGCGCTGAATCGTGTTCGCCAAGTTCTCCGGTCCAAAGTAAAGAGCCCGCCAATCGTTTTTCGGGAAGCGGGTTTCGAGGGTCATCTTGCCGCCGAGGCTGCCTTCGTCGAGCGGCACGCGGGCAATCACGCCCACGTTGAGTTCCTGGCACAGAGGAAACAATCTGTCCTCCGGAGCCTGATCGAAAATGTTATAGATCACTTGCACAACATCGACTAAACCGGTATGCAAAGCCTTGATGCCATTTTCCGGCTCCCAGCGGTTCAGGCTGAGGCCAAAGTAGCGAATCCACCCGCCGTCTTTCAGTTTCTCAACCGTTGAGCGGAACTCCGGATTGTCAGTCCAACTGTCATCCCAGACATGGAACTGCAGCAAATCGATCGAGTCCTCGCGAAGTTGTTTTCGGATCAGATCGGCGTATTTGAGGACGTGGTCTGCTGAGAACACATCGTGGTATTTGTATGTCGGCAGCGCGGGCCATTTGTCGTTTGCCGGAGGAATTTTCGAAGCAGCATAGAGGCGCTTCTTCGAATTGCGCGCCATGGTTTCACCGAGCAGGCCGTCGCTCTTGCCCTCGCCGTAGGCCCACGCGGTGTCGAAGAAGTTGCAGCCGGAATCGACTGCGAGTTGCAGCGAATCGAGCGATTGCCGATCGTCGGAGCCGCTCCAGCCGCTCATGCCCCAAAGCCCGTAGGCAATGTTGCTGACTTCAAATCCGGTTCGGCCCAGTTTGCGGTATTTCATGAAGGATCGTCCTCGAAATGAGATTTATGAATTCCTAAGTGCGAATTCGAATACGAATTTTGCGCAGGGTTACGCGACTGACATCGTAGCAGTTTTGCCGGGGAGCGCTGAAATTCGCCCACCGCTTCTAATTTGATCAGTTGATTTTTCGATGCGAGGCATCAGGATTTTGCAGCCCACGCAAGCCAAGCAGGATGTTTCAATGGAGAGAAGTCATAACCCTGTGGAGGTATTGATGAACTCAGAACATTCTTCTCTTAAGATGCCATCGTTCTGCCAGGAGGATCCCCATGAATCTTCGTCCCGCTTGCAGGATGAAAAAATATCGGACGATTCGGGCACGGAAGCGAAAATCCCGAACAGCGCGCTCGCCCCGGCTGGATTGAAGAATCCTTTCTGGAAGTAGCGGCCAGGTGTCAGATGTAAGACCCGAGTTGAAACAACGATTGCGATCCCTTGCAAGTCTAATGGCTTGCAGGGGATTCTTCGCTTTTCTGGCGTTAATATCAGCGCAAGATAGGGAGACAGAGGCATGGGCGCAAGGCAAAAGGCAGTGCCGAGATTTCCTGAAGCGCAGGATGTAGTTGGGCGTCGCGGCACGGCTCAAGTGTGATGACAAAGGGCAGAGAGTTTTTGTCGAAGCCTGGCTTTTGCAACACCGCGTCGATGTTCAGTTGGTGCGCCGAGAGGATCGCGGCGATGCCTGCGATAATTCCCGGCTGGTCTTTCACCACCAAGCGCAAATACCAGGGTGTCTCGAAGTCGCAACTCACTTTTGGTGACGCGAGTTGCACAGGGGAGTGCGGACGCGGCCCGGACGCGAGGCTCTCCGCAACGAACATCAAATCTGAGACTACTGCCACGGCCGTTGGATCTCCGCCCGCCCCCGCGCCGAGGAAGGCCATGTCGCCGCCGTATTTTCCCGAGGTCAAAACCAGATTCAGATTGCGCTGAACGCGACCGAAGGGTGACGCCGTGGGAACCAGGCTAGGCCCAACGTCGGCAAACAACGTCGCCTCTTTCAGATCAAGGTTTTTCAGATCGGTGTCTTTCAGATCAGTGCGCAAGTCGGCGCGCGAAATCTGCCGGATGGTGCAGCCGAGATCAGCAGCATAGTCGAAATCGACCGCGTCAATGGCGCGAATGGTGCGCGCGCGAATATCTCCTGGAGAGACGCGCACCTGCAGCCCGGCCAGCGCCAGGATGGAAAGCTTGGCGCGTGCATCGCCACCATCAAGGTCTTCGCTGGCGTCGGCCTCGGCATAGCCGCGAGCCTGCGCCTCTTCGAGTGCTTCGCTGAAAGGAATGCGAGCGGTCTCGATGCGGCTGAGAATGTAATTGCACGTGCCATTCAAAATGCCGGCGATTCCGTGCAAACGATCTCCGCAAAGCCCGGTGCGTAGCGCGGGCAGAACGGGAACGCCTCCGGCGACGGAGGCTCCAAATTCAAGCTGGCAGCCATTCGAACTTGCAAGCTGCAGCAACTCCGGACCATGGCGGGCGATGAGCTGCTTGTTGGCCGTGACCACCGACTTGCCTTTGCTCAAAGCGCTTCGCACCAAATCTTCCGCCGGCGTCAGGCCGCCGATCAACTCAACCACGATGTCGGCATCGGAGTCGAGAATTGCATGGAAGTCTTCGGTCCAGATTATGTCACTGGGCACCCAAGGCTGCTTCTTGCGCTCGACGTTGCGGTTGAAGATATGGCTGAGGCGGAACAAGCCGTCTTCGTTGTTGTTTCTACGCTCGCAAAGAATTTTGGCTACGGCGCGGCCTACGGTTCCAAAGCCAACCAGGGCAACGCGGCGCGCAGGAGTTCTTTCCCGTGAAATGGTCGTAGAACTGGCGTCGAGTGCGGGTGGAATCTTGCGCAAAATTTTGCTCTCAGAATGAATTCAATTTTTATCATACGTTGGAGTTGCAACTCCGCGAAGGGGAAACCGACGTATGCAGTGCGGATATCGACAGTGACCAGCAGCCATTCATTGACTAGCCAGCGCTGCGTCCGTAATATGAAACGACTCGAAACTATTCGCCTCCCGAATGCTAGGCCAGACCATCTCGCACTACCGCATTGTTGAGAAATTGGGCGGCGGCGGCATGGGGGTGGTTTACAAAGCCGAAGACCTGAATCTGCACCGCTTTGTCGCGCTGAAGTTTCTTCCCGACGAGGTAGCCCGAGACCCCCAGGCCTTGCTTCGCTTTCAGCGAGAGGCACAAGCATCCTCGACATTAAACCATCCCAACATCTGCACCATTTACGAGATCGGCCAGCACGAATCGCAATCCTTCATTGTCATGGAGTTTCTGGACGGAAGCACGCTGAAGCACCGGATTAGCTATCGTCCAATGGAGGTCGGCCCACTGCTTACCCTGGCCATCGAGATTGCCGATGCTCTCGAAGCCGCCCACGCAAGGGGGATCGTTCATCGCGACATTAAACCTGCCAACATATTTGTTACCGAGCGCAATCACGCGAAGATTCTCGATTTTGGATTGGCCAAAGTCATCGCGGAACGCAGCAAAATCACGGGAGCCGAACCGACGGCTGGACCTACGTTGGGAGTCAACCCCGAGCAACTGACTTCGCCCGGTTCAGCGCTTGGTACCGTAGCTTACATGAGCCCGGAACAGTCGCTCGGCGAAGAGGTGGATGCGCGCACGGATGTGTTTTCCTTTGGCGTAGTCCTCTATGAAATGAGCACCGGTCAGCTGCCCTTTGAAGGAAACACTTCGGCAGCAATTTTCAATGCGATTCTTAACAAAGCGCCAACCGCACCACTCGCCTTAAACCCGAAACTCCCCCTGGAACTGGAGCGCATTGTCATCAAGGCGTTGGAAAAAGATCGCGACTTGCGGTATCAGAGCGCAGCAGAAGTGCGATCTGATCTCAAGCGACTGCAGCGCGACTGGCACCCATCCTCGCGGCAGATGGCCGCTGCCACTGAGTCCAACGCATCCGCAACCGCGGCGAAGCCGCTCGAGGGCGCCCAAGGGACTACGTCCGCGGTCCGGAAGCGAGCGAATTTAACCTTGTTGGCCGGTGCGGCCTTAGTGGCGCTAATCGCAGTTGCAATCACCAGCTTCCTGGTTGGTCGGCGAAGCTCCACGGTTTCCGTGCCGACATTTCGCGAACTCAGCTTCCGTCGCGGTTCTCTGTTGGCAGCTAAATTTGCGCCGGACCCGCGATCAGCCGTTTACAGTGCGAGTTGGGAGGGAGATCCCGAGTCTGTCTTTATCAGTTCACCGAATTCAACCGAGTCCCGCGATCTAGGCTTACCGGAGACGGAGGTATTGGCGGTGTCGCCGGCGGGACAGATGGCGGTGTTACGCCATTTTACTGTCAGTCCCAATCATTTCACTCATCGAGGTACGCTGGCTCAGGTTTCTATCGGCGCAGATGCGCCGCGCGATTTGCTTGACAATGTTGAAGGTGCCGATTGGGCCCCCGGCGGTGAATCGTTAGCCGTAATCCACGTCGTGAATGGCCAAAGCCGAGTCGAGTTTCCGAATGGAAAAGTCCTGTATGAAACCGCCGGCTGGATCAGCCACTTGCGCTTTTCTCCTAAGGGGGATCGCCTCGCATTTATTGACCACAATTTGCTGGGAGACGACGGGGGCACCATCAGCGTTGTCGACCTTAAAGGCAAGAAGTCCGACTTGACGGAACGTTGGGCAAGCGCTTTTGGAGCTGCCTGGTCGCCTTCCGGGGACGAAATCTGGTTCACTGCCACCGCCACTGGCTTCAGCCGCTCCCTGCGAGGAGTCACGTTGTCGGGCAAGGTGCGGGAACTGCTCAGCGCCCCTGGGACGCTTACTCTGCATGACATCGGCGCTGGGGGACGGGCCCTGATTTCACGCGACGCCTTGCGGGCTGGCGCTATCGGGCTCGCGCCGGGGGAAAACAAAGAACGTGATTTGAGCTGGCAGGACTGGACTGTTCCCATCGACATTTCCGAAGACGGAAAGCTCATACTGTTCATTGAAGCAGGCGAGGCGGGCGGCGGCGAATACGCAGTTTTTAGCCGCGATACGAATGGTACCTCCGCAGTGCGTCTGGGCCAGGGCTCCGGAGAAGCGTTATCTCCAGACGGTAAATGGGCTCTCGTCTTGCGGCAGAATATGTCCCCGCCCGACTTCATACTTCTCCCGACCGGCGTGGGACAGCAGCAAGCGGTTTCAACCGGCAACGTGGTTCCCTCCGGCGGCCAGTTCTTCGGTGATTCCAAGCGGCTACTGTTTGATGGTCACGAACCGGGACATGCCCGGCGCGTGTACATGGCAACCTTGGGCGGTGGCCCACCGCGTCCCATCACTCCCGAAGGATTTAGCTTAGGGACGCACGCCCACTCGGTTTCACCCGATGGTAAACAAATCGCTACGATTACCAGCAATGGCATTGCTTTGATCTCAGTGGATGGAGGCGATCCGCGATTCATTCCCGGTTCGTTTCCCAACGACGCCCCCCTGCGTTGGGAGAAGAGCGGCAATGCATTGTTTGTGGGACAGCGCGGCGAAACATCCTGTCCTGTATCGCGCCTGGATCTCCAGACTGGCGCGAGAACTCCATGGAAAACCGTCCGGCCTTCTGATTTGGCGGGAGTGGTTGGCGTCGCATGCCCCCGAATCGCTGCTGATGAAGAGCATTACGTTTTTGGATACGTCCGCAACCTCTCTGATTTATTTCTGGTGGAGCACCTAAGGTAGGCGGCTCGCGTCGACTGCGGCTCCCGGATCCAGTGTTAAGTTCGAGTGACGGCCATTTTGAAACTGACCTTTCGCGGGCTGCTTGCCCGGCACAGTCAGCATCAAAGTTGATAAGATGATGCGATCCCGCCGCAACGAGGGCCGACCCTTCTTGCGTGGAATCACAAGCGGAACCTTGACTAAACGGCGCCTCTCTCTCCATGCCGAGCGCTGCGGTCCGCCACCACGCCCGGTTATGGGAGGAGAATGGATGATGGGAAAGTTCGCGACCGCGAGTGCGCTGAAGCTGCTCGTTCTAATAAGCCTGACAACTATATTCGCGATACCGGGATTTTCTCAGACAGCGCCCGCCGATCAGACTCCCGCGGCCGCGCCCGCGGCACCAGCCCCAGATACGCAACAAGAGACGCAACAACCCTCGGCCCCAGCTTCCACCGGGCAAGCTCCTGCGGCGCAACAACCCGCCAGCGGGCAGGAACCAGCCGAGGAATCGACGTCGCGCCGAAAGAAGCGCGCGCACGATTTCAAAACCTGGAATTTCAACGTCGGCGCTGGCGCCAATATAGACAGCGGATCGACGAAGACGTTTGTGCGGGGAGGAGGCGTTGTAGGCACGATTGGGGTGGCACGCAACGCCAACAAATATCTTGGGCTGCGCGCGGATTTTATTTACGCGGACCTTCCCCTGCGAGACTCCACCCTCGCGATCGCCCAGGCGACTGGAGCTACCAGCTACGTCCTGGCCTTCACCCTCGATCCCATCATTAATATTCCCGTGACCAAGGAATTCAGAGGATATGTACTGTTCGGGCCTGGCTTTTATCATCGTGCCGGCAGTTTGAATGATGATACGGCCGTGCCAGGTTCGGGGTGTAATCCGTTCTGGACCTGGTGGGGCGCGTGCTCGAGTCTCAGCATTCCTCTCAGCGGCAGCTTTGTGAATTCCAGCCAGAACGAATTCGGATACAACGTTGGAGCCGGCGTGGCGCGCAAGATGCCGAGCGGCGTCGAGATCTACGCGGAGTACCGACTTACGCACGGATCGGCGAACGGTACGACCACCGACTTCCGCCCGATCACTGTCGGTGTGCGCTGGTAAGAATCTTCGGCAGTCGTCATTTATGATTTTTATGATGCATGGAACGACGTTACTCAGGATTTGTGCGGTAGCTCCAGAGATCTCCGGTGCGCTGCTGTAACTGGACGAACGACGCCGCTGGAACAGGTTGCGAAACGGAGGCGGCGGAGTTGGCTTCGGCCAATGCTTCTTCGATGATAGGGTGCGCGGCAGCGAGTGAGCAGGCAGGATCAGTTGCGGCAGCGTCGCCGGTTAGCAGGAGAGCCTGGCAGCGGCATCCGCCAAAGTCCACCGCGCGCTGGTCGCAACTGCGGCAAGGCTCCGGCATCCATTCTTCTCCGCGGAAGCGCTGGAAAGAAGAAGACTGCTGCCAGATAAATTCGAGACTCTGTTCCCTGACATTTTCAAACGTCATGCCGGGAATCACTTCCGCGGCGTGGCAGGGAAGAACCTTGCCCGAGGGATTGATGAGCATCAATCTACGACCCCACCCCCCCATGCAGGCCTTGGGAAAGCGCGCGTAGTAGTCGGGCACGACCGAGTCGATGCGGATGCGTCCGGCAAGGCGTTTCTCCGCGGAAGCCACGGACTCGACTGCTTTTTCAAGTTGTGCCCGCGTCGGCAATAGCGCAGTCCGATTCCTCAGTGCCCAGCCGTAATACTGCGTGTGTGCGATCTCCATGCGCTCGGGGGTAAGTTGCTCGATGAAAGCTATCATCTCGTCGAGGTGATCGATGTTCTGCCGGTGCACCACGAGATTTACGGTGAAAGCGATTTTGTAGCGGCGGATGACGCGTGACAATTCAATCTTGTGCGCGTGCGCTTTGGCTCCGGCAATCCAATTGGCAGAGTCCTCGCGCGAATCCTGAAAGCTGATCTGAATATGATCGAGTCCTGCATCGACGAGCGTTTTCAATCGCGGCTCGGCAAGTCCGATGCCGGAGGTGATGAGGTTCGTGTAAAGGCCCGCGGCACGCGCGCCCGCAATGAGTTCCGTCAGATCAGGACGGGCCAGCGGTTCGCCGCCAGTGAAGTGGGCGTGCAGCATCCCTAACTTACCCGCCTGCTGAAAAACATCGATCCACTCCGAAGCGGATAACTCCGAACTCACCGCTGCCAGTTCCAGTGGGTTCGAGCAGTAAACGCAGTGCAGCGGACAGCGGTGCGTGATTTCGGCGATGAGGGCGAGCGGGTTCGGAATCATAAGAGCCGCTCTTTAATTATGAACGAATTAATGGGGACGCTGCGATTAATCGTTGCCGTCCCTAATCGTCGTCGGGGTCGTCGTGCGGCCGACTGGGATTGAGGAACGTCGCTTTCTTCAGAGGAGAGTCAATGGGTTCGAAAAGACGCGGTGGTTTAGTGAACTGGAAAAACCCATGAAGATCGTCCTTCGCATAGTAATCAGCGTACGGGTTGGAGGGATCGTCAGAAATAGTACTAAGGCCGAACACTTCTTCGACAAATTTGAGCATGGCTCCGAAGTCAAGGCCTACCGTGTTGTTGACTGTGCCCGCCGGAGTGTAGGCAGAGACAACCAGCAACGGTACCCGGAAGCCGTACACATACGAGGAGGCGACTGCTGGCGCCCGCAGCGAGAGTGGCGGGGGCACAACGTGGTCGTACCAGCCACCCCAGTCGTCCCAGGTGATAAGGATCACGGTGTCTTCCCAATAGGTGCGACTCTTGCCGTTCACAACGTCTGTGCAGGTGCTGTTGCCAATGCTGTTAACAATGGAGGCAACCCAGGAGGGCCCAGACCCGTCCGTCGCTCCGGCATGGTCAGACGCGAGGGCGTCGGGAATGACCCAATTCATCTGGCGGAGTTTGCAGTTTTCGATTTCGGTCAGCACATCGGCAGGGTTATGTGTGTCAATACATCCGTTGAGGCTAGTCGTACAGGGCCACCAATACATCCCGGTGCATGTGCCGTCAGTGTTGGTGCAGATAGTAGAAATGGCGTCGGGCGCCGTCCAAAGAGATCCTTGGCCGGGCGAATAGTAGGTCCAGGTGATTTGGGGAATGTGCTCGGCAAAGAGGTCGACCATGGTCCTATGCCTGAAGCATGGATAGATGAATGTTTCAGCCTGAGTGAACGGATTGAGCAGCTTAGTCGTGGCATTGGCGGGAGCGATGCATCCATTGGCCGGCGCTTGAGCATCGCTCCTCACATTGAGTCCGTTTTCGTCCGCGAACCAGGTTGGTTCAGGATACAACCCGGACTGAGAGGTGCCGGCGAAAATGAACTGATGCGCAGGGAAGCTCGGTCCCTGGTTGGTTTGGAACATGTAATTCGCGTAGCCGTACCGGGAAGCGATTTGGAAGTAAGGGGCGACATCTTTGTATTGAACATACGCGTAGTTCGGGTAAGCAGGCCCGGGGCAGCCAGCCGCTCCTGTATCGCAGATGACCCTAACGCGGTTGAATCCATCCATGGCGCAATTGGTGCTCGGATCGGTAATTTCCGGGGCATCGCAGGCGTTCACGAAGGCGGGCTCGTGGGAGTGATCGAGATCGTAGTCATCGGCTTCGATACTGTCCCCGGTGCCTAGCCTAGACGCGAGAGGAATGGGAACCGAGTGTACGTTGAACGCGCTCTTCTTGCCATTGACCATGATGTGGGCTCGGCCGGCTGTGGAGACGTCGAGTCCCGGCAAATAGTACTGATTGGTCGGGGAGTTGCTGCCGAGCAGGTTGTCGACGGTGCGGTTCTCCTGGTAAATAATCACGATGTGATTGATTGGATTCGGATGTGGAATTTGGCCAAAAGCGGCTGTGGAGCCGACTGCGGCTAAGAGAGGTAATATGACGCGAGTAGAAATTCTCATCGGGCTCCACCATTCGGTGTACTCCCTATGGTGACGCCGATCACCAATTTAGGATATGGCCCGTCTTTCCTACTGAAAGAAGTTACAAGATGAAGTAAGTTGCAACCCTGAAGCGGAGTAAGTCGGTTCCACTAAATAAACGATGCCGAAACTCGTCTGGCTTCGCGCTGGTACCAACTGGTGCGAGGCTAGCCCGCCTCGCACCGGCGAAGGAAGCTGCAGATGGTTTCTGCCGACGACTGTGGTCGCGCCTGATCGTTGCGTTCTCAATCGTTGTCGGGGCCGTCGTGCGGACGTTTGGGATCAAGGAAGACATCTTCCTTGATTGGAGCGTCAATCGGTTCGAAAAGACGCGGCGGCTTGGTGAACTGGAAAAACCCATGAAGGTCGTCCTTCGCGAAGAAATCGGCGAACGGGTTGAAGGGATCGTCAGAAATGGTGCCGAGACCGCCAAACACTTCTTCGACAAATTTCAGCATGGCGCCGAAGTCAAGGCCCATAGTGTTGTCGACTGTTCCGGCGGGGGTGTAGGCCGAGACGACCATCAGAGGTACGCGGAAGCCGTACAAATACGACGAAGCGACTGCAGGGGCCTTCGCCGAAAGTGCAGGGGGCACGACGTGGTCGTACCAACCACCCCAATCATCCCAGGTGACAAGGATAACCGTGTCCTCCCAATAGGTGCGGGGTTTTCCGTGCACCACATCGGTGCAAGGGCTTGAGCCTATCTTATTGATGATGGAGGCGACCCAAGAGGGGCCGGATCCATCCGTCGACCCGCCGTGGTCAGATTCCAGGGCGTCGGGAATAACCCAGCTTACCTGCCGCAAATTGCAATTGCCGACATCGGTGAGAATATCGGCGGGGGCGAGATCGATACATCCGGTTTGGGTAGGTGCACAGGGGCCCCAATACTGGCCCTCGCAGTGTGTGCCGCCGTTGGTGCAGAGGGTCGAAATACCGTTAGGCGCCGTCCATATGCCCCCTTCGCCCGGCGTGTAATACGTCCAGCTAATTGGAGGGGTGTGCTCGGTGAAAAGGTCAACCATGGTTCTGTGAGTAGAGCAGGGGTATACCTTGACCTCAGTCTGGTTGGCGGGATCGAGCTCCCCGACGGTGACGTTGGCGGGAGAAAAACAACCATTGTTGTTGGTTTGCGGGGACAGATTTTCGGCGAGGAACCAGGTTGGCTCAGGACTCACTCCCGACTGTGACGTGCCGCCAAAAATGAACTGATGGGCGGGATAGCTCGGCCCCGCGTTGGTCTGGAACATATAGTTCGCGTAGCCGTACTGAGAGGCGATCTGGAAGTAAGGGACAACATCTTTGTAGCGAACGTAGGCGTACGTGGGATATTTAGGCCCCGGACATCCGGTTGCTCCCGGTTGGCAGACGATCCCTACGTGGTTGAATCCATCCATCAGACAAGCCGTAGTCGGATCGGTTATGGCGGGCGCGTCGCAGGCGTTAACGAAGGCGGGCAAGTGGGAGTGATCAGGATCGTAGTCATCCGCTTCAATACTGCCGGTAGAGCCTATCGCGGATGCCAACGGGATGGGAACCGACTTCACGGTAAATACGTTCTTCTTGCCATTCACAATTGTGTACGCCTGGCCCGAGGTGGAGACGACTAGCCCCGGCAAACTGTACTTATTTAGCGGGTTGTTGCTGCCAAAGAGATTGTCGACCGTCCGGTTCTCCTGGTAAATGATAACCACGTGCTTGATGGGATTGGGGTACGGGATCTGACTGAACGCTGCGGTAGAAGCGAGCGCAGTTAAAAAAAGCAATGAAAAGAACCGGGGAATTCTCATGGGGGTCTACCTTGTTGGTGATCTCCTCTTTTTTCTTTCTGCTTCGACAACTTCCCACTTCGAAAGCTGAGCTACGTCAGTGTAAAGGCCATTGCTGCTGGGCGCAATGTGAAGAAAGTTGCAACCCATAGCGATCCGATTTCGTCATGGTATCCGACTAAAACTATTTAGGACTTCTTCTCGTTGACTGAGATCGGGCGCTGGACGGGGGATTTCGCCCGTCCCATAATTTTGTAGCGGATTGTCATCGATGCCGTGTCACAGATATGTAAAATTCACAGTCAAAAAGGAAAATCAGTGAAACGCCACTCGAGATGACATCGAAAGGATTTGCGCTAGTAGTCGACAATCCGCTTGTGCCGTAGTTGCTCGAGGAACTGGCTGATGTCGGTGCGAATTTTGGCAGGGTCGGCATCGCCGAACTGGGCTTGCAATTCTGAGATGATCGCGCCGAAGGTCCGCTGGCCGTCGCAACGCTCGAGCACTAACCGGCCCGTGCCTTGCAAGCGAATCGCGCCTTCGGGAAACAGGATCACGCGCTCCTGTTCGCTGGCGCTTTTATTCTCCGCACCCCAGCGGCAACCGGCTGCCAGGTGCGGCTGGCTGGAATCTTGCGGAGGAGCCATCCAGTTATCTGCCTTCCCCGTGCCGTGAGCCGCAGAGAAAAAGCAGGTCCCTCGCCTTCGCATTGTGATGGATTGTGCCAATCGCAATGCTACGCTCGGGATGACAGAGGGTTTGTCTACTCATCCTAGTCGGTCTCGATTTGGAAAGCTCCGGGTGGTGGCCATCCGGGCTGCACGTAGGCGAAGTAGAGTGCGTCGAGCTGCGCCCATAGAATGTCGCATTTGTCGCGCAAAGCCTGGAAAGCCAACTCCTGTTCGGCTCGCGTCTTTGCGTTGTCATAGACATAATTCACTGCGAACTGCGAATCTTCCGGCGCCTGATAAAGCCGGGCTTCGAAGTAATCCAGACCGCCGGCCAGCCACGGATAGTACTGGCGCAATTTGTCGACGCGCAACGTGATCAGCTGCGGAGAAAACAATTCCGTCAGCGACGAGGCGACCGCTTCCAGCAGCGACCGGCTGCGCACAATATTCAAATATTCGTTCACAGCAAATCGTGTAGCCGGAAGAATGCCTTTGCCGGCACGAACCTGCGCCGGATCGAGCCCCGTAGCTTCTGCCAGCTTGATCCAGCGTTTGATGCCGCCTTCGCTGGTGGCATCGCCATCGTGATCCACCACGCGTTTGCGCCACGCCCGGCGGAACACGGGGTCCGGGCCGCGCGAAAGAATAATCGAATCCTTAATCGGGATCACGCTCTGATAGTAGTAGCGATTGAGCGCCCACGCCTGCAATTGCCCGCGGCTGAGCTTGCCTTCGTGCATCAGCAAATGAAAAGGATGCTTGTGGTGATAACGCTCTTCCCCCGTGGCTTGTAACTGCGCGCGTAACTCTTCGAGCGAAAGCAAACTATCGGTTTGCGATGCGGTTTCATTTTCTACAGGTCGAACTGCCATCCATCCTCCGCGACTTCCCAGCCCGCGCCCCGCACCTGGCGATATTGTGGACTTGCCTCATCCAGCATGGGATTGGTGTTGTTGATGTGTAGGAATATTTTACGCGGGCGCCGCACTCCCGCCAACCTTTTTAGAGTGTCTTTCACTGGGATGTGCCCCATCTGCCGCGCGCTTTGCCCGCTGCCCCGCACTCGAATCAGTTCGTCATCGCTCCAGAACGTGCCATCGAATAGCAGGACATCGCAGGTGTCGAGATGTTCCACGAGGGCATCGTCCGATTGAGGAACGGCGGGCATGTAGGCCAACCGCGAGCCCGCAGATGATTGGACGATGAAACCCATCGATGCTTCGTTTGGCGCGAGTTGCGCTTGGCGGTCCGCTGTGACGTAGGCGGGAAAATGTGAAGCCAATGACCACGCTTTACAACTTATACCCGAGTCTTGCTCCCGCGCATTGCACAAATGGAATTCTTCACCGGCGCAAAATTCGGTCCATACTGTTTGATTTGGAATTCTCTGCATCATACGGAACATCGAATTGTCGTCGCGGAGAATGCGGCGAACGGACGCGGTCGCGTAGATGCGCAGGGGTTGAAGCTCGCGCAACAGAAGCAGTCCGAGGACGTGATCGAGATCGGCATTAGCCAGCACGACACCGCCGATGGGCGACTGGCGCACGCCATCGCGCGGATGCAGTTCGGGCGTGGCTTCGATTTGTGCGCGCAGGTCTGGAGATGCGCCCAACAGAAACCACACGCGGCCGTCTTCGCTGATCGCGACCTGGGTTTGGCTGCGCGGCTTACCGCGGAAAGTTCCATCTCTCAAGGCTCGGCAGTTGGTACACGCGCAATTCCACTGTGGAAACGCACCGCCGGCCGCTGATCCAAGAATTCTTACTTGCATCTCTGCGAGTTTACAGCGTGGGATTGTTAGGGAAGGTGATCTTGCAGGAACCTTTTGCCAAGTGAGTTTATCTTATCGCCGAAAGTCTCGTTCCCTCGAAAGCAGTCGAAGATGACAGAACTTGCAGTTTTTCACGGACTGAAAGGGTGCCACTATGAAATTCTCTGCAACCGGAATGAAAATTAGAGCTGCTGGTGTGCTTTCCGCTTGCCTTCGTCGTGCCGTCACTGCATACTTCGAACAACCCCGCGCAAGGCGGGTTTCGGCTCTCTCCCGCCCTCCCCCGGTTTTTCTCAGCGCAAAAGAGCGAACGGCTGATAAGGGTTTCTTAACCCTGCCCCACCGTTGCAGCACAGCGTAGTGGATCAACATCCCAGAGCCGAGCGTCCGCGGAAAGGTTTTCAAGTCCGACTTCTCCAGCCATTTCCGATCCGGGTTTGCCGCACCACACGATGCGGAATTGTCCTTTGGTGCCTTGGTACAAAACATCGATTACTTCGCCCGGCTTCAATCGAGCGTCCACGCACTGCAGAGTAGCCCCACGTCCGCTGATGGAGCGCAGGCTGGCGGGTTGAGTGAAAGGGCGGGAATGAGCGTCCATACCCCAGATGTGTACCGGGAGATCAACGAAGACACGCGACTGTTGGCGCCGATCCATGCGATGCTCCTTGGTTTTCAAAAGGGGGATCAACGAATGGTAGGCAGGATGGGCAGACAAACAAAGTAACGACGGTCACAGATGGAGCAGTGCCCAAAGATTGGTTACCAGCAGGGGATCGATCGTCGAATTTGCCAGTCTCAGTTGCTAATCGAGGTCGCCGAGCGAGCAGGCACCCGGACCGCGCGGATCGCCGCAAGAGCCGCAAGACCCCGTAGAGGCTGGTACGCCGCCGGAGCTTTTTGCGGACACCGCGAAAACGCTAAGTTGCGGACTCAGCTTTTTGCTTTCGCACTTGGGACACTTTGCCTTGTCGCGGCCGAAGACCAAGGCTTCAAACTCGTGCTGGCATTCCTGGCAGATGTATTCAAAAATCGGCATGACGAACTCCCGTGGAATGGAATGATCCTATTAGAATCAATTTGTGGGAACTTCGCAAACTGGGGCAGCGACGCCTGAGCCACCTGATTCCGAAATTGGGTCGAGGAGTAATCTTCAGATCGTCGCTCCCTCAAAGCTGACGGCCGCTGGACGCAAAGCATTTCGACCGCGTCGATGGCTTGCGGGCGGCCATGTGCAAACCCTCGCAGCCTTTTTCCTTCCGCGCCGAATCGAGTTACCTGCCGCCGAACGCCGTCTCATTGAAGTGGAAGCCGGCGTTCCCGTGCTTTGCCACTGCCACTGGCAGAAAGATCGCCGAGCGCTGACCCTGATCGTAGTGCACGGGCTTGAGGGATCGAGTGAATCGCAATACATGCTGGGAATCGCGCGCAACGCTTTGTGCGCGGGCATGAACGTGGTGCGCATGAACCAGCGCAACTGCGGCGGCATGGACCATTGTGCCCCCACCCTTTACAACTCAGGTCGATCGGCGGATGTGGCAGCCGTGGCACGCAACCTGGTCGAGCGCGACAAGGTTCCCGGCTTCGTGCTGATCGGTTTTTCCATGGGCGGCAATCTGGTTCTGAAGCTCGCGGGAGAGTGGGGAAACGAAGGCCCGGCCGAGTTTCGTGCGGTGGCGGCGGTTTGTCCGGCGGTCAACTTGGCGGCTGGGGCAGATGCTCTACACGAACCTGCCAACCGAATTTACGAATATTATTTTCTTGTGCAATTGTTCCGGAGATTTCGCCACAAAGCGCGGCTTTTTCCGCGCAGCTTCGATGCCTCGAGGCTGCGTGGGGTGCGCACTCTGCGAGACTTCGACGACCGTGTCACCGCTTACTATTGCGGGTTCACGGGCGCCGACGATTATTACGCTCGGGCCGCCGCAGCCAATGTGATTTATCGCGTCGCCAAGCCTACGCTGGTGATTCATGCGGTGAACGATCCCTTCATTCGCATTTTGCCGGAAACACGCCATGCGCTGATTTCCAATCCCAACATTACTTACATTGAGGTCGATGACGGTGGTCACTGCGCGTTCGTCGGCGAACGCGTTGGTGATCCCGGCTACGATGGGCGCTGGGCGGAACGTGAGGTCGTAGAATTCGCCAAGCAGTTTCGGTAGAGGGGCTTCGGCAAGGCAGGCTCGCTCGGGACGACGATGAGAAGAAAACTCAGTTCGCGCGAACTGGACGCCAGAACCACGCCACCACATCCGCTCCTCGTCCTTTAAGCCGCGTGCGGAAGTATGCCAGCGCGAGCATCGCCACGAATATCGTTAACAATCCCAGCGACGCAGTGCGGATGCTGTCGCTGTGTTTGGGCAGAATGGACGCGCGTCCGTAGACAAATTCCAGATGCACCCAATAAACCAGCAGGGAAGCCTGGCCCAACTGAATCAGTGGACTAAAGCCCCACTGTCCGGCGCCCCAGCGGCACCAGCCGTAACTCGCGGTCAGGATGACGAGGAGCATGCCGACGCGAATCAAAAAGAAATTCGGGCTCGTGTGCCAGTAATCGTAGACTGAATAGAGTTGATGGGGCTGGGCGTTGAACCAGCGCGCGGCCGCGATGAACCCCAAGCCACTTGCGCCTGCCAGAAAAAACGTCAGGCCTTCACGCTGATGTGCCCACTCACTCTGCAAAATAAATCCTACGGCCAGTCCGGCGAAGGCGAAAGCGGTCCAGGGAAAAATGGGGAACAGCCAGGCCTGTGGCGTGCCCAAATTGTGCACTCCATTGATGTAAGACTCCAGAGGCCACGGCAGCCAATCCGGACGCCAGGTTGTCCACAGCGGTGGAGTGAGCAGAGAAATCAGCGAAGCCGTTCCGGCCGCCGCAAGAACCAGTGCGACCCTGGCCTCTGCTCCCTGTCGAAGCGCGAGCACCAGCCAGCACAGAACTCCCATCAGCATCATCGACAGGCCGATCGTATTGAGCACATCCACGCGCAACAGATCGCTCAACGGCGCCCAGCCCCAGGCGATGATGTATTCCTGGAGACGGAATAGCAGGCCGAACGCGAAGATCTCCGCGCCGCGGCGGATGGTGGCACGAGCAATTTGCACCGGAGGCAAATTCTTCTTCCACAGCTTTTCGGTGACTAGTGCGAGTGAAACGCCAGCCAGAAATAGAAATAGCGGGGCCGGAAAGGTTCCTCCCAGTTGCGAGTACATGAAGAACTTGCTTTGGCGGGCGCTCGGACTTAGCCAGGAGTCGTAGCAGTGAGTCTGAAACATCAGGAGGCAGGCCAGACCGCGCATCCAATCGATATAAGCAAGCCGGCGGGATAGAGGAGCGGATGTCACGCGACGACCGCATAATACTCCACCCAGCAGTTCGAATGACGGATGGAGGCCCGTTCTGGAACCCGGGGCGGGGCACCAACACTCCCGAATCACCCAGGATTGCCGACAATCCATTCACACTGTTGGGGTTCCGATAAAGCCGCGGGTTCGATTCAGGGTGAGAACCAGACACGATTTCCACCGCGAAAACCCGTCCTCAAAAAGAAAAGCAAAAAAACAGCTTGGCTAGTCGCTCGATATGGAGTATTTTTGCCGACATCGAAGTGGAGCAAGGCCCGGCTTTCACAAAGCCTAGATCTGGGGCATTTCGATTTCGCGAACGGAAGACCCCCCTGACTTCCCGCGAGAGATTCCAGGTTAAGTGACGGTCTCGTCTGCTCTCAAGGAACCAGCCGTGAAATCTCGTCTTTGCGTCTACGTCCTGATTGCGTTTTCTGTGGTGAGCTGCGACTTGTTCGCGGATGCCGGCGAACAGCCCCTTGCCACGGATTCGAATCGCCCGGTTGCGGCGGTGAGTTCTTCCCCCGAAGATGGAGCACTTCCGGCTTCATCTCAGTTTATGATCCCAGGCCCACAGCGATCCTTTCTTCGCATGGCGGGAATCAGTCAAAAGATTACGCCTGACGAGGTCCTGCCGTTGCTGAGCCGGAACGTGGTCACGCAGGGCTACGAGGGGCCAACTCGAGCAACTGAGTTCCTCGTCCTGCTGAGGCGCTATGTCGTACAGGCCCGGGAGTTGGCGAATCTGGCTGCTAGCGACGGCATGGTCATTCGCGTTACGAATTGCGATGATGCCAGGCCGCTTCTCCGAATTCTGGGTTATCGCACCCGGCCAAATTGTGGGGTTCCAGGCGCGTCCTTGCAGACGGAGGATCCCGAAAGGGCTTTTCTTGCCATCGACTCCGGCTTCCCCATCCCCGAACTGGAACGGACCCTCCAAGGAGGTAAACCCTTCGACTACATGTATTCCTCTGCTCCGGTGCCGGTGCTCTTCGCTGAAAGTGACTGGACCAGGGCGAGCAAGACGAACAACAAAGAAAGCAGCAAGGACTTAATTGATACGATCCTCAACGATCCGGCGATCGCACGCCTGTACTGGGCTCTCTCCAAACTTGACCCCGAAACGAGAAGATTCTTGCAGCAATCCATTGGGATCGGAAAGCTACTACCCTATGGGGCCGTTCTCGATTTTTATGGGAGAAGCCTTTGCATCAGCGAAGGGCGAGTCGTTGTACCGGGAGGAGCAGGCGCAGAATCTGCATGGAAGGATTTGGTCGGAGCCAGTCCCACATCTGCGGTTGCATTCATCCAAAGGTTATTGGCTAAAGATAAGGGTTGGCTGGCCGCTTATTTTGATGTGCTTTCGCGGGTGAGCAGAAAACAGCAAGCATATTTTACCCAACCCGCCCGACTGCGCCTCTTTTACGACGGATTGCGATCGGCCGACCCCTCTATCACGGCCACAAGGGGTTCTTTCAGACCGGCGCCCGCGCTGTTGCTTCTCACCACTCGGCTTCAGTTGGACAGCAGCGGCGAGCCTCTCATCCCCGGAAATCTCGACGTGTGGAAAGAAATTCTTTTTCAGGGACAGAACTCTAAACTCGTGCGGAGGTCGGGAAAGTGGAGTGCCAGCCTGACGGCGGCAGATCAGCTTGTGCAGATAATGTTCGCCATGTCACGGGCGCCCACCGATAGCGGACCGCTGCAGACATACATGGCGATCAGCGAACTTGATGGCAGGCGATCTCCCGAGCATCGCCTGTCGCCGGCGACGGTCCACCTGTTAGCCCGCAAGTTCGAAGAGTTTGGCGACCAGTATCGAATTTTCTCCGAGTTTTCGGAGTTAAATGACCAATCGATCGCGCTGTTCTTCGAGGTAATTCAAGGATTGAACAACGCGCCCTCTTCAGTGCGTGGAAACGCGTTCGGTACCTTCCAGGCGAATATAGGAATCTGGCAGATTCTGGCTCGTCAGGGACAGATTTCGAACCTGCACATGAATGACTCGTGGCAGCAGGTGATCAAGCCTTTTGCCACGGTTCGATCAGCGCCTCAATTGTATGAAGCCGGGCGAACTTCACTTGGAGAAATATTCCGCTTTGCGAGTGGCAAGAATCGAGCGTCGCAGGACGAAATCATCGACTTGCTGGCCGGGCCCCTGCAGACTACTTCCGAAGGAATGCAGATGCACCGGGAGGTTTCCCGCAGAATTCGCTCGGTACTGGACGACCAGCGACTGGTCTCGCTCGATACTCTGCTAACGCTGGGAGATGCCCTGAACGAAAAGGCGCGAGGGAAGCAGCCCCCAGAGTACATGATTCTGCTGGCCGGCCAAACGCGAGAATTTGAGATGCCGCGGCCAATCTTCACGAATGGCGAGAGGACGGAATGGGCCGCCGGAATCTACAACAATCATCACACCGAGCTGGAGATGCGAACCGAGTTGCCAAAGGTTCTCAAGTCTCCGACGGCTTCCCGATCTCAAATCGACGAGGCCCGTGGCCAGCTCTCCTCGTTCCTTAGAGACACGCTGGTTGGTTTGAACTACGCCTATTACGAGCCGCCGGGTGCGCAGGCACTTCACAACAATCCGCTGTTTGTCCGCTCGCACGACTTTGCTGGAGAGACAATTACTGGCATGAAGTCAGTCTGGCAGGCGCCGGAACTCCTGGGTCAGGGTTCTCCCGCCGGTGGAGGCGCGCATTTCGTGGGCTCGCTTGCCGATCTCCCTTACGCCCTGGCCGAGCTCGAGCAAGATTTCATTTCGCCGGACAACATTCAGGCGCTCATCTGGAAGGAGATGACGCCGCAACTCTTGACGAGTTCGATCTTGCCCCGCTGGTGGAATGTCAGCCCAACCGAACTGCATGCGGTTGCCCTTTATCAGCGGACCGGAGAAGAGCTCCTGACCGCCTCGGCGAACGACGAAGCCCTGCGCAGCAAGGTCATGAACATTCTCTCGGATCGATTGCTTCCGCAACGATCCCGGCAAGTCGAGCAAGCCCTGAGCACGGGACGCGTATCGAAAATTATTCCTGAAATGATGCCTGCAGACACTTTCTATCTTGCGGCGGAGTTTCAGCAGAACTACCCGGATCAATCCGGAGCATGGGGGACTGCGACCCAGGAATTGCAGCTCCTGTGCCATCAGCACCCGGAACAAGTCGACTGGAAGCGCTTGTCCCAGGATTTTGGAACACCACATCCCAGCCTGGCACAGAACTACGGTCTTGAACTCCTAAATGTGGCGCCGATGCCGTCGTTCGCTGGATTTCCCAGCCGTTTCCTCGCGGAATCCTGGGATTCGCCCAATCTGTACTGGGCCCGGCTGGCCGATGAGAGAGGATATTCACCCGTAATGCTGAACCATCTGGTGCCGGCGCTTACGCGGCGGATGGTAGAGAAGATTTTCGCCACCGACTTTGAGGATTGGCCGGCGCTCCTGCGGGCGATGCACGAAACCGGCCAGGATTTTGTCGATGGCAAGCTGGTTCCGCCTGCGAGGATTAGCGCCGCTCGGCCTTGAGGCTTTGCTCGAAGGGCGGATCTAGAATGCAGCGATCCCGAGCCCCATGGGGTCGCAGAGTAGGAACGCTGGCAGCTATGGTGAGGAAATTTTTTCTGCTAATTCTGATTCTTCTGGGATTATTCCGCGGGGATAACTCTGCCGTTCAAGCGCAGGAAAGTCCGGACCTTCACGTTGTGGTGAACATGGTTCAACTCAATGTGGCGGTGACGGACAAGAATGGAAATTACATCACTGGCCTTCGCCCGAAGGATTTTGCCATCGTAGAGGATGGGATTTTGGAGAAGACAGCCACCTTTGCGGAAGGCAATGAGCCGGCTCGCAGTTTGAGTGAGTTTGCGGAGAAGGACGCGGCTGCGATTCCCCCGTCTGATCTGGCCAAGCGTTCTTCAGATGGTGGCTTGCCTGAAACCTTCGATTCGTTGATAAGCGGAGCCAATGTATTCGTGCTGTTTGATACCAGCGACTACATGTACCGGGGCTTTGTCTTTGCCCAGGACGCGATCACCGAGTTCGTGCGCTCGCTCCAAAGTGCAGACAAGATCGCATTCTATTCATACAGCAGAAACCTCTCTCGCGCCGCCGCCCTTACCGCCGACCGGTCGCAAGTTGTGCGCGCCGTGCGCTCAACTGTCGCCGGAGACGAGGCAGCCCTTTACAACGCGCTGTTGCTGACGCTGAAAGACGCGGCTCAAAACACCGGCAGGAAAGTCGTTGTGGTGTTCTCCAACGGTCCCGATAACTCCAGCGTGGTGCCGCCTGAGGATGTTGCGGAATTCGCCCAGTCTGCTGGAGTCTCCATTTACATGATCAGTACGCAAAAGGCTAAGCTCGAACCGGTGTCCACCGCGGTTTTTGATCGCATGACTGCGGCCACGGGTGGCAAAGCTTACTTCGCGAAAGACTGGAAAGACGAAAAGCGAGCTTTTGCTTCCATCCGCGACGATCTGGCACACCTGTACTCGTTAAGCTATTACCCGAAGCCCAACCCCAACACTGGCTGGCGGGCCATCACAGTAAAGCTCGTAGGCGATCAAATGAAGAAATATAAGGTGCGCACCCGCAATGGCTACCGCCCTCAACCGTCCCGATTCTCCAGCGAGGGCAATACCACATCGACCGGGCTTCCGACCGAATAATTGTCGGCTTGATATCGCGTTTTTGAACACTTGTCATTGTTCCTTCGCGCGGATCGCCCAGATCCTTCGCGGCGCAAAAAACGCTTGCGCAGGATGACAATCAAAGTGCACCACTACCCAAACCGTGCCGCTCAGCCTTGTACGTGCGCGTCGAACACGCCAGTCTGAACTTGGCCTCGTCGCTTAATCTGCACAAATAGCCGATAGTCGCCGGCTTGCGGAAAGCCGTAGGGAAATGAAATTTCATCCGTAAGGCTATGACGCGAGCTGTGGTCCATAGGCAAGCCGGAATTCTTCTGCGCAATCATCAGTGACGCCATCGGCACCGAACCGGCCGGATGAATGTGTGCAAAGACCGACAAATCCGCTCTCACGAACTCCGCATGACCCGCCATACCCATGTAGGGTTCAAGATCGTTAACCGGCTCATGCCGGGCATCTTCGACGCGGAAGCGAAACCAGGAGACCTGACCGGCTTTCAACTCCGCTCGATCCTGTTCCCAAATCATGCGCCCGCCGTCGGCAAGCGGCGAGATATTCGTTGCTGGAGCAGAGGGTTCGAATGCTGAAGTATCCACCCCCGAATCGTCGTCGGAGAATGATCGCCCTATCACATCCGGCAAGGTAATTTCACTGACCATAGTTTCTGGGAATCCATTGCCGCGCACGATATCGGCGAAAATCTTGTATCTGCCTGAAGGAATTGTGGGCAGCGTCAGAGTAAACGATCCCTCGCTCGCTTGCTCGGGATGCAAATGATAGAAGCGGTCCATCCCTGGCAGCCGCAACAGAAATGCGTGCATCAGGTGCCCGTGATCGGGTATCAGGTTCATCGACCACTGATCTTTGCGGGTTTTGTGCCAGACGTCTTCATCCATTTGCAGCATGAGCTTATCTGTTCCGTCGAAGGTAGCCCTGAGCGGCGGAGCGCTGTACAACGTGTTTTTCTTGAGATCGGCGGCCTGCGCGTTCCACCACCAGTTGCCCAAAGCTACAATCGTTACAACCAACACTACGGAGATTGCCATTGCGATTCTTCCGAGCCGCCTGTTTCGCGGTGAAGGAATGGCAGCAGCAGGAAGCCCGCCTTCACGAGCGGCCGCGCCGGCAATCGAGACGATGCCAACACAGAGAAACAGCATTAAAACGAATAGCAGAGTGCCAAGGGCCTTTTGCATCGGCAAAATCCGTCGCGCAAACACAGGCACAGGTACTGCCAGCTTTCCGATTCCGTGTGTCCCAAGAGCCTCGACGCGGACTTCCCACGAACCGGAGTCCATCAGCCAGACCTTGCCAATGAAGCATTGCGGATCAATCGCGGACGCCTGCATCAAGTCAGCGGTCGGGGGCATGCCTTGATCCTTGCCGTTCACGTAGACAGGCGCGATGTTGATGCTGCTGACCGCTCCGGAGGTGACGCGAACTTGCACCTGTGCGATTCCGGGAACCATGGCCGGCGGATTTACCGTGAGTAGTAAATGATATGGGCCGGCATCGCCCTCAAAATACACGTCCGGGCTCCCAACGTGTGCAAAGGCGGTAGAGGTCACCGTCAGAAGAGCCAACATGATTCCCCAAGCACGCATACCATTCTCCTTCATCCGCAAAGATATAAATCAGGACATCATCTGCTGCGGCGAATCCGCTAACGGCGAATACGACGCATCCACTCGCCCCAAAGCATGCCGAGGCGCGTAGAGAGCGCAGTTGCGACCAACGCGATGAGCATCCCAACCCAGAATTCTGCTCGCGTCTTTTCGTAAGTACGCAACTCCCACGCCAAATGATATTGAGAAGGTGGAAAGTTATAACCGAATTCATTCATGGCAAAAATCCAGTTGCGTGCGTGGGAAGACATCATGAAGTAAGCAAATGGCCAGTTCACGGCGAGAGTTGCAGCCATGAAACCGTAACCACCAATTACTGCCTTCCAGGTGTCACCCCAACCGTCAAATCGGTCAAGAACAAGATCCAGAGCGATCGCTCCGGGCAGCACCAGCACAGGAAATCCGAGCGGTACCATGTGTGTGATCGGCGTGAACACGGGCCCAAGCTTCGCCTGCGCCGGGAACAGAGGGAAGATCCAATTCCCGGCGAGCCACAACGTGGTGTAGATCGCAGCCAGCGTGGTCGCAGCCCAACGGCGTTCGGAAGTTCGGCCGATTCCAACCAGCACCACCGGTGCGATCATTCCCAGCGCGCGATAATAGATCGCGCTGTGCATGAGAGTTTGATCACCAATGTATTCGTAGCCCAGCATAAATAGCAGACAGAGCAGCAGCGATCCGCTATATAAAAGAAGGCGCTCGAGTTGGCGTCGGCCCTCGGCAGCCGACAGATTCATCTGCCCAGTCGTCAGGATGAGTCCGCCGACGCCCATGACAAATATTCCCACCAGCAACACCACGTGCGGTGGACTGAGGATGGCCACATCCAGGCCGTAGGACTCGTGCCACCAATTGTCGAAGGGGGCCGAAGTGAGCATGCAAAACCCGCCCCAGGCTGCAATGAACGCCCCCAGCGGGCCGCGCAGGCCCAGGACCTTAACCGAATTGTCTCTGCTCGCTCCTTCACCTGCGAACGTGGTGTGCAGAATCAGATACGCGCAGGAGAGCCCGGTGAGTACTGCTCCAAATTGGATGGCCAGGTGGGCGGGTGTCCAAAATGTGTCCCGCCCGATTCCAATGTGCCAGGAAATATCCCAGTAGAGGCCCACCGTGGTGGCTGTCACTGCCATCGCGGCTGACCAGACATACCAGGGCACAACACTCGTACGGATTGAAGTCAATTCGCCAACTGCAGCGGAAGCCACCATTGGCATTCTTACGCTTTCTGCCATCGGACTACCCCTTTAGGACTAAAGTTATGGCGCATCTTCTCGCCTTGATCTCAAACAAGGTCGAGAATCCATTCCGCGAACGATAACCGAGCGCTAACCGTTTGATTCAGGCAAGTTGCAAGATGCTCGGGAAATGCGGTGAACCGAGCGTTCTGCGCGACGAAATGAAGCTTAACCGGCGGCTTGGTGGGCTAAAATACGGATCGTGCTGAAGAGGGATGAACTCGGATTTCCGTCGTTCTGGCAATTACAGGCGATGGGATGGATCGGTTTTTATTTACTGCTGCTGCTTTCAGTGCTCCCCTACCATAACCGGCAAGAGTTTCGGGACCAGACCATCTGCTGCGTTATATGGTTCCTTGGAAGTTGTTTGTTGCGCCCCCTGTGCCGGTCTCTGCTGCGCCACCCACTACCGTGGCTTGCCTTGGAGGCGCGCGCCTTTGCATGGTCCGCAGCGCTGGGCGTCGTCGCCACGTTTGTCTCCGAGTTCGTAAAATTTCAAGCTTTCAGGATAGCTTGGGCTGACTTTCTGGACAATTGGCTGCCGCCCTCGGTAGTTTTTTTTCTTTGGTGCACACTTTACTTCAGCGTCAAGCAATGGCAACAAGCGGCGCACGAAAGGGAAAGGTTGTTGCGGGCGGAATCCGAGGCGCGTGCGGCCCGCCTTAGTGCATTGCGTTACCAGTTGAATCCCCATTTTTTGTTCAACTCCCTGAATGCGGCATCTACCCTGATCTTGGACGGAAACGCTCCGGCAGCAACGCGCATGCTTGCGCAGATCGGTGAACTCCTCAGGGCGACGCTAGACAATGACGCGCTGCCCGAGACGCCGCTTTCTCGCGAGCTTGCATTCGTCGAGCAATACCTTGCTATTGAGCAAACCCGGCTCGGGGACAGACTTCGAGTCGATATGGCAATCTCCAAAGACACTCTCGACGCGATTGTTCCGGGAATGTTGCTGCAGCCCCTGGTGGAGAATGCTATTCGGCATGGAGTGGCGCCTCTGATTGAGGGGGGAACGATTGAGATCGAGAGCGTGCTTCGCGATGACCGTGTGCTCATCGCGATCAGGAATTCCGGACCCCGCACTTCAAATCACAATGGCAAACTTTCCAAAGGCATTGGTCTCGCGAACACAGCCGAGCGTCTGGAGACGCTGTACGGAGACAACCACCGGTTTTCCTTATCGTGGCCAGAAGCAGGCGGTTGTGAGGTGACAATCGAAGTGCCTTTTCGAAAGGTTGCTCCGGAGCTTGAGGGGGTTGCGTGCGCGCATTGATTGTTGACGACGAACCTCTGGCGCGGCGCGGAGTAGCGCTTCGGCTGAAAAAATTCAGGGATGTCGAGATCGTCGGAGAGTGCGGGGATGGCTCCGCCGCCGTCGAGAAGATTCTTGCGCTCTCTCCAGATGTCGTCTTCCTCGATGTGCAAATGCCCGGCATGGATGGCTTTGAGGTGTTAAGAGCTTTGCCCAGGGAGAATCTGCCCTCAGTGATCTTTCTTACTGCTTACGAGCGCCACGCGTTGCGCGCTTTCGAAGTCCACGCACTGGACTATCTCCTGAAGCCCGTGGACGATGAGCGATTCAGCGCCGCTGTCCAACGAGCCCGGCAGATGGGAGATTCCACTTCCAAGCTTCGGATGGCCGAGCGAATCCTGCAGATGCTTCATCGCAATTGCGTGACCTACCCGACCCGCTTTCCCGTTCGCAGCGGTTCCCGTATCCAGGTGGTTCTCACTGAGGACATCGAATGGGTCGCGGCAGCGGGAGACTATGCGGAGTTACACAGTGCGGGACGCTGCCATTTGTTGCGGGAGACCATGAATTCACTCGAAGAGAAACTCGATCCGTCGCAGTTTCTTCGAATTCATCGCTCCCGAATCGTGCGCGTCCGATGCATTCGGGAACTTCACGCGATTGAGAATCGGGAATACCGGGTAAAGCTGTTGGATGGCTCGGAGCACCGCTCCAGCCGAACCTACGCGGACCGGCTCGAGAACTGGTTATCTTCCGGAAACCTTGAACCAAGTCGGCCCAACTAGGGTAAGTTCTAGTCTTGCGCTCTTGCGTACGGGGTCAGTCCTGCTTAGGACTTCTGAGGCCCCGGAAGCGCCGGTCGCTCATCGCTGGCGTCTTGCACGACGATCGGAATCTGCTTCCATTTGCGATACACATTGGCGACGGCAAGCGTCCAGAAGGGAACCAAATCAACTCCGGGCACGAGTTTAGCAGCGAACGTCGGCAGAAACTCCCAGTGCCACCCGAGCAGATGTACCAACACGGCAGCTGCTCCAAGATCAAGAATGTCATCGGCGGGTGACATGGCGCCTTCAACAAATAAGGGAAACACACAAATCTGAAGTGCATCGACCGCCATCGCGAGAATCATGGCGGCTCGAAAACGCGAGCGCGGCGAAATTGGGAGCCCGCTTTCCCTGTCGGATTCTGTGGGCTTCATAACCCTATTTTCGCCGAAACCCGGCTTCGTTTGGGATTTTTATCCACGCCAAAATATAGCCGTGGCTATGCGATACGTAGGCCGTGCGGAGGGCCAAGCGATACACCACCTTTGCATTGGCCGCTCGAGGTTCCAAGTTGTCGCCGAGGTAGTTGAGACTTGGATCACAACGCAGCGTAACGGCAATCACAGACTGTACCGTATCTTGGAGATTAGAATCAAAAGGTTTAGAAGTTGTCGTATGCTGGCGTCTCCTTGGAATCCGACGACACTCTGTGGGCAATGGGGCACTGAAGAGTTCAATAACGGTACGGTCCTCCCCGAAATTCCACCTTTCCCCCGATCGGTATTTTTTCTGATCTCGCGTTGAGATCGCAGCAGGACCATCTGCAAGCTAGGTCACGTAAATCGATTGTGACCTGGAGGGCGAAGCTACGGCTGGTATTCCTAAGCCAGGCTCCGTCCCCGCAAGATCTTGCTGGCTTTTAAAGCATCATCCCCCGGGCCTCCCCATTTCGATCGCAATTGAGCTACGCCTCCTGGTCATGAAGGCTGCTCCCCAGCCAGGAAAGCAGAGGGGTTTGCTGATCAGTTTCTCCTCGCAAATAAGGAGAAACAGCGGAGGGAGTCATGAATCTACGTCCCGCCAACAAGGGTGAGTTACGTCCACGTACGGCAGAGCCGATCTCTGCTGCCGACCGCAGCAACTTAGGAGAGAACGCTTTCTTAGGCGCAATTTGGCACGAACAAAAGAGAGCCGAACGTTGCCATAAGCTCCTCCTCCTGATGTTGGTTGAAATGGACGGCTATTTTCCCGCCGAGAGAAACGGCGATGCGCTTGGGAAGATTCTGTCGGAGCTTACCTCGGCCACTCGAGAGACCGATATCACAGGATGGTACGAGGGCGAATCCGTCGTTGGCGTGATGTTCACAGAGATCAGGGTCAAGGATGGAAGTTCGATCATACGAACCATGACGACTCGGATGAGTGAAGCTCTTCGAAGCCGCATGAGTTCGCAGCAGTTTAATCAGATCAGCGTTTCCTTTTATCTCCTTCCTCGCGAGCGTAACGAGCACCTTACGGCAATCCCCGGCAGCCATTGGCATCCTGATCTAGCAACGCTCGAAGAGGCCCTAAGACCGGTATAAAACGCTAGGTCACAGCCATCTGTGCTTATTCCTCAGAAGAGTCATATGACACCTACGAAGAGCTATGAACTAAACCGAGTTGTAGAAGCGGGCACGGACGCGCAGTCCTCAGCGATAGCCGCATCACTGTCCAAACTGCAAAACCGTCGGACCCGAGTTTCTGTGATCGTCGTGGTTTGGAACGCCAGGAAATACGTGTTGGAGTGCCTCGAATCGTTGCGCGAGCACTGCCAGGATGTTTACGCCGAAGTGATTGTCGTCGACAATTGTTCGACTGACGGCACCCCTGAGATGGTTGAGGATTTCTTTCCAGAATTCAAGTTGATTCGAAATTCGGAGAACTATGGATTTGCGAAAGCCAACAATATCGGGATTGTAGCGAGTTCCGGCGACATCATTTGCCTGGTGAATTCAGATGTGGAGTTTGTTGACGATTGTATTTCCCCCATGCTGGACTACCTTTCCACGAATCCCAGCGTTGCGATGGTTGGTCCAAAAATGATTTTGCCGACAGGAATCATCGGTCGGTCAACCATGCGCTTTCCCACGATTTGGAATTCCCTCTGCCGGGCTGTTGGACTCGATATTTTGTTCAGAAAATCCCGCTTCTTTGGTGGTTTCCTGATGTCTGACTTCGACCATGGAACGACGAGTTCTGTAGAAGTGCTGGTGGGCTGGTTCGTGGTAGTGCGGCGGGCGGCAATTGAGCGTGTCGGTTTACTGGATCCGCAATTTTTCATGTATGGAGAGGATGTTGACTGGTGCTATCGATTCCACCAAGCGGGAGAACACCTTGTTTTCTTTTCCGATGCCGCCGCCATCCACTGCTGCGGGGCAAGTTCCTCCAATGCACCAGTTCGCTTTTATCTCGAAATGTACCGCGCAAATTTGCGATTGTGGCGCAAACATCGCGGATGGCTGGGAGCCGCTGTCTTCGGTGTCATTCTCGCCATCCATCAGTCGATTCGGATATTCGGCTGGGCCGTGGCTTACGTTTTTCGGCCATCTCAGAGGTCCAGCATTTCGATGAAGGTCAAGAGAAGTGTGGCCATCCTCCGTTGGCTGGTTACTTACGTCACCGGGACCTGCGGCGGAATCTTGTGAACCGCGCCTAATAATTGCTGTTGTACAACGCTGCTCGTGCAACTCTAAAGTGTGAAACCACGTGATTAAGATCACAGACTTGAAACTAGCCTCAGCTGATAATAATTGGAACTACCTACCTCCCTCTCGCGCAGTTCTTAATCGCAACCAGTTCGATCTGACCTAAAGATTTCACCACGAAATGGTCAGCGGGAGGATGGTTTGAAAAGAAGCTCCGACCTCATTGTTTTGGATGATTCTGGATTCAATTCTGCCCCGGCGGGGACCGCTGCGGTCTTGAGTCAAGGTCCGCACCAGTTCATTGAAGACCAGGTCGAGCGCACGCCTGATTCTCCCGCTCTCAGAATGGGGTTGGAGCAGATTTCCTACCGTGAGTTGAATTACCGCTCGAACCGGTTGGCACACTTCCTCCTTGAACAAAGACTCGGTCCTGAAGGCTTGGTAGGCGTGTGTCTGGATCGCTCGTTTGATTCGATTGTCAGCCTTCTCGCGATTCTCAAAGCCGGCAAGGCATACCTGCCGCTTGATCCCAAGTTTCCGAAAGAGCGGCTGTCGTTCATGCTCTCGGACTCCGAAGTCTCGCTTGTGTTGGCACATTCTTCCACGCAACGAAGCTTGCAAAAAACATCCGCAAACATAGTGCTGCTCGACTGCGAAACTGAACCCCTTTCTCATTATCCAGTTGCGAATCTTCCGTCCAGCAGCTCCCCCGAAATTCTTGCCTATGTTATTTACACGTCCGGATCTACGGGAAAGCCCAAAGGAGTCATGATCCCGCGGCGTGCGCTGGTCAATTTCCTGCTCTCAATGGGGGAAAAACCGGGGATGGCCATTTCGGATATCCACCTGGCGGTGACCACCAGTTCCTTCGACATCTCAATCCTGGAATTCCTTCTCCCACTCACTTGCGGCGCGCAGATCGTCATTGCCACCGCGGAACAGTCTTCGGACGCCCGTGAACTGGAACGTTTGCTTCAGCTACACACAATCACGGTGATGCAGGCAACACCTGCCACGTGGCGAATGATGCTGGATAGCGGCTGGGAAGGAAAGAACGACCTTCGAATTTTCTGCGGAGGCGAAGCCCTCACCCCAGAACTTGCTGGTCAGTTGCTCCCCCGTTGCCGGGAACTATGGAACATGTACGGGCCAACTGAAACCACCATCTGGTCCTCCACCGCGCAGATCACGTCCGCCGACAAAATCTCTCTCGGTTCCCCGATTGCCAATACCCAGTTTCATGTTCTCGATGAAACTCTGCGGCCAATTTCCTCCGGCGTGCCCGGCGAACTATGGATTGGTGGCACGGGTTTGGCGCGTGGCTATCTCAAACGTCCGGAGTTGACTGCTGAACGATTTGTTGCCGATTCCTTCAGTGAAGATCCAGACGCACGTCTCTACCGCACCGGCGATGAAGTACGTTACCGCTCCGATAGCACGCTTGAATTTCTGGGACGGCTCGACCATCAGGTAAAGCTTCACGGATTTCGCATTGAACTGGGCGAAATCGAGAGCGCTCTGGCGAGCATCGAGGGAATTGCACAGGCGATTGTCGTCCTTCGAGAGGATCGTCCCGGTGACAAGCGCCTGGTCGCTTACTACACGGGGCCTGCCAACTTGACTTCTACTTTTTTGGCTCAATCCCTCAAAACAACCCTTCCGGACTACATGATCCCTTCTGCGTTCCTGCGGTTGGAGAAATTTCCCCTGACGCCCAATGCCAAACTGGATCGCAAGGCTCTGCCACGGCCTGAGGGCAAACGGCCACTTCTCTCTCAGGAATTCATCGCACCACGCACGGCCGTAGAAAAGCAATTGGCCAGTCTTTGGTGTGAGTTGCTGAAGCTGGAAGAAGTTGGCATCGACGATAGCTTCTTTGATTTGGGAGGCAATTCACTGGCGGCGGTCCGCATGGTGAGTTCTTATCACACGCGCTTCGAACGCGAGATTCCGGCGGTCAAACTTTTTCAATATCCCACAATCGCGAAGCTCGCAGAATTCCTGACGGAGCGGGAAGCTGATTCTGGTTTTCTGGCGCAAGCCGAAAACCGGGCGCGTCATCGCCGCTCCCAGCACGACAATGACGGTGATCGAGATGTTGCGGTGATCGGGATGACCGGTCGCTTTCCCGGCGCCGACAACCTCGACAAACTCTGGCAGAACCTTTGCAATTCCGTGGAGTCAATCTCCGTATTTTCCCCGGAAGAATTGAGCCCCGGTATCGACGAATCTCTCCGCCACAATCCGGACTACATTCGGGCTCGAGGTTTGATCGACGGAGCTGATCTTTTCGATGCCGCCTTTTTTGGCATCAACCCGCTGGAAGCCAGGGTGATGGATCCGCAACAGCGTGTCTTTCTGGAGCTTGCGCAGCAGGCGCTGGAGAATGCGGGCTACGATGCAGAGCGATACAAAGGGCGCATCGGAGTTTTTGCGGGCGTCGGCGACAATCACTACTACACAACCAATCTGCTGACGCACCCGGATCTCCTGGCTATGGCCGGCAAGCTGGCCGTTGAATATGGAAACCAGAAAGACTACATCGCTCTTCGTACCGCTTATCTCCTGGACCTCCGCGGGCCCGCCATCAGCATTAATACGGCCTGCTCGACGACTCTTTTGGCGGTGGATCAGGCGTATCGCTCGCTGCTCGATTACGAGTGTGACATTGCTTTGTCGGGAGGCGTCGACATCACCGTGCCCCAAAAGAGTGGCTTCCTTTATCAAGAAGGAGGCACGTTTGCCAAGGATGGCCACTGCCGCCCTTTTGACGCCGACGCAACGGGGACTATGTTTTGTGACGGCGCGGGCGTCGTCATTCTTAAGCGGCTAGCCGATGCTGTAAGCGGCGGCGATACCATTTATGCTGTTATTCGCGGCACGGGTAAAAACAACAACGGTTCGCGTCCTGCTTCTTTTCTGGCCCCCAGCGTGGACGGCCAGATGGATGCCATTGCCCTGGCTCAAGCGAATGCCAATGTCCCGGTCGAAACTATTCGCTACATCGAGGCGCACGGCACCGGCACGCCAGTGGGCGACCCCATCGAATTCGAAGCGTTACGCAGAGTTTTCGAGAACAAGACAGACAAAAAGCAATTCTGTTATATCGGGTCCATCAAGGGAAATATTGGGCATCCGACGAATGCCGCAGGAGTTGCGGGGTTGATTAAAGCGGCTCTGGTTCTGCATCACGAGCAAATCCCAGCTACACTTCACTTCAAAAAGCCGAATCCCAAAATCGAGTTCGCCGGCAGCCCTTTCCTTATGGCAGACAAACTCGTCTCCCTCCCGCGAGGAGAGGAAATCCGCCGCGCAGCGGTCAGCTCTTTTGGCTTTGGGGGGACTAACGTCCATGTCATTCTGGAGGAAGCACCGGCATCGAAGGGCGCATCGCCTTCTCGTCCGCTGCAGCTTTTCCCCATCTCGGCCAAGACTCCAGCTGCGCTGAAGGCCTACACCCATGCATTGGCAGAGCATCTCGCCGGCGCATCGCCGGAATCCTTCGCGGACGCGGCTTACACCTTCCAAACCGGGCGCAGACAAATGGCCCACAGATGTTTTGCTGTCGCGGCCGATTCCTTGGAAGCCGCCAGACTGCTCGATCAGCCCAACCCTTTGCGCTGTAGCAATAAGCGCTGCGAGCGCCGGGATCCTCCTGTAGTTTTCCTATTTGGAGGTCAGGGCACGCAGTACGTCAACATGGGACTGAACCTCTATCGTGGTGAGCCTCTTTTCCGCGGGGTCGTAGACCATTGTTGCGAATACCTCAAGCCGCATCTGGGTAGGGATTTGCGCGAACTTCTCTATCCGCAGAGCGGAGACGAAGAAACCGCCCGGATCTCACTGCAGGACACCTTTTTTACCCAGCCATCCATCTTCGTTATCGAATATGCGCTAGCCCGTTTATGGCAGAGCCTGGGCATCGAGCCTGCGGTGATGGTGGGACACAGCATCGGAGAATTTGTGGCCGCAACCCTTGCGGATGTCTGGGAGCAGGAGGATGCTCTCAGCATTATTGCTCTGCGTGGCCGCTTGATGCAGAATCTCCCGCGTGGATGCATGATGGCGGTCAGCGGTAGCGCGGGTTCGATAGCGACGAGTCTTCCACCCGCGCTTCAGGTCGCCTCCAATAACGCCCCCAATCTTTGCGTCGTCTCAGGGCCGGAAGCTGATATATGCCAATTCCAGAAGGAACTTGAAGAGACGAACATCGTTTGCCGCCGGCTGCATACCTCGCATGCCTTCCACTCGGCCATGATGGATCCGATAGTTGAGCCACTACGCGAAGCCGTGGCTAAAATCCATCTGCGGCCACCGACAAGGCCGTTCGTTTCCACGGTGACGGGACGGCCCGCGACCGCCGCAGAAACCACCGATCCTTCTTATTGGGCCCGCCATTCCCGGGCAACGGTTGAGTTCTCGAAAGCGATACTGTATCTCCGGGAACAAGGACACGACCTCTTCCTGGAATGTGGGCCGCGTTCTACACTGTCTTCGCTGGCTCGCCAGCATTTTCCGCCGGAACATCCCTGCACAGCAATTCCCACGCTTCCCGATACGCACGAGAACAACGCCGAGTGGGAGACTTTACTCTTCGCGTTAGGTTCTCTTTGGCAGAATGGCGTAACCATCGATTGGGAAGCCTTCCACGCGAATGAAGAACGTCGGCGCATTCCGTTGCCAACTTATCCTTTTGAGCGCCAGCGGTACTGGGTTGACCCTGCCGTGACCGGTGCAAGCCTCCAGGCGGCGAGTTTCGTTCCGATCCCGGTTGAGGTGTCTGCGTCCGTGTCTCCGGGGAGCGTTGCCATGAAAAGTTCGTCCGCTTCTCGCACAGACCGGATAACTTCGCGTGTGCTCGACCTGCTTGTTCCGCTCTCCGGACGGGAACGGGCACAGATCAGTACGTCAGCCACGTTCATGGAGCAGGGATTCGACTCCCTCTCTTTGACGCAAGTGGCTTTTGCAATCCACAAGGAGTTTTCGATCAAGATCAGCTTCAGTCAGCTGATGAAGCAAATGCCCAATATTGACATGCTGGTGGCGCATCTAGATGCCACTTTGCCGGCAGAGATTCTTGCGGAAGCATCCGCCGCGCCTGCAGCTTCTCTGGGCACTTCGTCAAACGCCGCACCTTACGAAGCGGATATTTCGTCAAGCAACCGGAGACTCGATGAAGTGGTCGCCGATCAGGCGCGCACTATCGCACGCTTAGTGACCCTTCTGGAGAAAGCCGGTGAGAATCGCTCGACTGCAGCCGCCTCGGCCAGCTCTGAGGTTTCCACGGTTGTTTCCCGGCCCGAAAGCCAATCGCAAACAAACGCCCAAGCGTCTTCCGCTCTCATCGAGGTTGAATCGACGGTTCCTCAGCGGGGAATCTTCGCTTCCTCGCGTCTATCTCAGCACCTATCCGCTTCTTATAACGAATCCATGACCATGCGTATTTCCGGCCATGTCTCGGTCGAGAAACTGACGCGAGCCATGCAGCGTGTGTTCGCGAGGCACGATGCTCTTCGCGCCAGCTTCGATGAAGCCGGGCTGATGATGAAGATTGCACCCGGCCAGCAAATCAGGCTGCCCGTAATCGATCTTACCTCGATCAAAGATCCGGTCCGGCAGGAGGAACGTCTCCACAAAATGATTGCAGACGAGACCTCCTTGCCATTTCCTCTGCCCCTGGGTCCATTGTTCCGCTGCCAGTTGATTTTGCTGGGGTCTGATCTTGCGGCGGTCGTTTTCACGGCGCACCACATCATCTGCGATGGTTGGTCGCTGGACGTATTGATCCATGATCTTTGTGCTTTCTATTCCGAAGAGATCTCCGGAATTCCGGCAGTTTTGGAGCAGGCTAGCAGTTACGTTGATTACATGCGAAGCGTCAATCAGCGCCACCGCTCCGACGAATTCAGCGAAGCGGCCCGATATTGGCGGGACAAATTCAAGGATGGGTTTCCGGTACTTCAACTTCCGGCCGATCACCCTCGAGGCACGCGGCGCGAATTCAGTTCGGCCCGTGTCGATCATTCCATTCCGCCGCCGATGGTCAAAAGTCTCAAAGCGGCGGCGGCAAAACAACAATGCAGCTTCTTCGTTGTTCTTCTCAGTTCGCTGGCTGTCCTTCTCGCCCGCGTTTCAAGGCAGCGTCGCTTTGTCATCGCTCTGCCAATCGCCGAACAACCCGCCATGGGACAGCACAATCTGGTTGGCCACTGCATTAATCTAGTCCCCTTCGTCGTAGAGTTGCGTCAGGGCGAAGCAGTCAGCGCTTTTCTTGGCAGAATTCAGGGCGAACTTCTTGCTGCCCAAGACAATGCCATTTTCACGATGATCAGCTTGCTGGAGGACTTGCATCCAATTGTCTCTGAGCCCGGCGCCTCTGCGATCTCCGCCGGCCTTACCCACGTTAAGAAATTCAAGCCGGAGGAACTCTCGCAATCGGGATTCACCGTGGAGTACGATGTCAATCCCAAGAGTTACGAGTCATTCGAATTTTATTTGAATGCGGTCGAGAAGGAAGACGTCCTGGAGCTTCGCTGTCACTATGACATTGGACTTTTTGAGGGTCTTACCATTCGAGAATGGCTGGCAACGCTAGAGTCCATCTTCCGGGGAATTATCGCGGAGCCGTCGCGGGAGGTTGTGGATCTCGCCAGGATGAAAGACGCTTCTCCCGTAACTGGAATTAACTCCGCTCAGACCTCAATGTCGTATACGGCTGGTGAATTGCCTGCCCCACTCGCGTCGTTCGCGCCCTTATCTCCGCTGGAATCATCCGATTCGCTTTCGAGTTCCTCGCTGGCGGAGCCCACTCTGCTCCGAGCGCTGATTTCGCTGTGGCAGCGCGTGTTGAAGATTCGCAAGATTCGGCCAGACGATGATTTCTTTGGGTTGGGTGGTCACTCCGTCGCTGCTGCACAGTTGTTCGCCCTGATCGAGCGGGAGTTGGGATGTGTTGCCCCGCTTTCAAGTCTCTATGAGGCGCCCACTCCAAGGATGTTGGCCGCTGTTTTGAGCCGCGTCAGCAAGGGACACGATTGGAAATCGGAGACCGCCAAAAATCGATTGGACGGCGGGAACGGCGATTTCGTTTCTCGATCGTCAGTTCCTCGATTCAATAGCGAGCCGTCCCCTCCTAGTTGGCAATTCGAGAGCAGGCTGAATAAGGTCGCACGCTGTTATATCGATGGGACAGGCGAGTCGCGGCTCGGTTCGCGCATGCTTGGCAGGTGGGAAGACTCAGCGATTGCAGTGCACGAACCCGAGGTGGAAGTCAGCAGTACTCCTTCTGTATTGCCCGATCAAGGGTTTATCTCCCGGTCACTCGCATCATCGAGTAACGATTTGGGTGTACGTCCGTTCCTCGAAAAGGATATCGCGCAAGTGGCGGATTTGTGGTGGAACTTTTTGCGCCGAGGCAAGGGGCCTGCTCCGCCGGCAGTACTCCCCTATTTCCACGAACTCTATTTTGCCGATCATCCCTGGCTCGATTGCGCAGTTCCTTCTCTCGTCCACGAGAGTAAAGGAGGCAGGATCGACGGATTTTTGGGCGTGATTCGGCGGAAGATGTCGGCTTGCGGCGAAACTATTCGCGTTGCTTTGGGAGGCAACTTTGTCGTTCATCCCGAGGCTCGATGCGGTCCCGCAGGTTTGCGCTTGCTCGAGAGGTACGCGGAAGGAGATCAGGATCTTTCCTTGTCGGATTCAGCCAACGACGCTTCCCGAATGTTGCTTGAGAGATTGGGATTCCAGACCATCGTGCCCCTGAGCGTAAGTTGGGCGCGTGCGCTGCGCCCCAGCGCTTACGCCGTTCACGTTATATCAGCGTTGACCCGGCCTTCACTTTTCGCCAGCCTAAGGTTTGCCGCAGAGCCTTTTTGCGCCTTGGTTGATAACGTGGGCGCACGGCTTAGGATGAGTCTATTCCGCCAAATCGAGTCCCCTCTGCGCGCATCGAAACTTGATGCCGAAACACTTCTTCGGTGCCTCAGCGAGTTCTGCGGTGGGTATTCTCTATTACCAGAATATGATCTGCGTTCCCTGAAAGGTCTTCTTTCTTTTATGGAGCGCATGCATCCCGGGGCCGAGCTCAGGAAAACGATTCTTCGCGATGACGGCAACAGGATTCTTGGCTGGTACCTGTACTATCTGAAGCCAGGCCGAGTTGGACAAGTAGTGCAGATTGGCAGTGAGCGGCAATTCACAAAAGATGTTCTCGATCATCTTTTTTACGATGCTTGGAGTCGTGGCGCGATTGGCCTTCACGGGGTGGTGCAAAGCAATCGAATGGGCGAGTTCTCCGAGAAAAACTGTTTTTTTACATGCCGCAGCGGCTGGACGATTGCGAATTCCCCTCGACACGATCTACTCGACATGCTCAATGCCGGCGATGTTTTTCTCTCGCGCCTCGACGGCGAGTGGTGTTTGAACTTCAATGATTGATCCCAGCCTTTTCGCACAGGAAACAGATCTTAGCAGCGACAACCGTTGCCGGGGTTTCGTGCGAACATCCCCCGGTGATGGCAATCACCGATAGCGCCCGATCTCTATTCCATAATTTAGACGAATTAATTCGGCAACACTAAGCCCGTTAGCCAACTCAGGGGAGGAGGCTGGCGGGCTTTTTTGGTGGGGAATTAAGCTCAATTGGAATATTTCGATACGCCAAGCTACCATCAAAGCAGTTGCTTTCAGAGAACGTTCATGTTGCAAAGGTGGGAATTGAGAGCTCGGAGTATGCTTCCCTAAATCACAGGGAGAGCGTCGACCCGACGCCCACACTTTTTATATCTTCAGATATTGCAAGATTTCGACAGGTAGAATGGGTGTTCATCCTTTTCGCGGAGTCAATCATGATAAGCCGTAGAAGCTTCCTAGTGTCCGCCGCGGTCGCAGCCGGTGTCGCTGCTGCACAACCAGTTCTCGGAAAGGTGGCCGGCCGAGACCCACTCACCCGCAAAGAGCGCGTAGACCGGGCACTGGCGGGCCAGGATGTAGACCGTCCGCCATTCACGCATTGGCATCACTTCGGACCGCAGACTCCCGAAGAGCACGCTAAGGCCACACTTGATTACCACGGGAAGTACAAGACGGACATCGTGAAGGTGATGAGCGATTATCCGTACCCAAAGCCCGAAGGCAACTGGTATGAGCTGAAGGTTCTAGACAACCCCTTCCCCGAGCAGATTCGTGCTTTGGAACTGATCCGTGACGGACTGCACGGAGACGCGTATATTCTGGAAACTGCATTCAATCCCTGGCAGGTCGCAGTCAAACTTTCGTCGAAGGAGGAGATCGTTCGCCTCCAGCAGGAGAACCCGCAGCGACTGCTCGACGCCCTTGAGGTACTGACGCAGTCGCACATCAACCACGCAAAGCGCGCCTTTGCTGCGGGCGCTTCGGGGGTTCTGTTTTCGATTGCGAACGCCAACCGCGCGGAGCTCTCACCGGCAGACTACGCCAAATTCAGCGCGCCGTTTGACAAGCGCTTCTTTGCAGCGACCGCCAGCGCCAAGCTGAACTTCCTCCACCTGCACTGGGAGAATGAATATGTTGACCAGTTTGTCGACTTCCAGGCCCCGGTCGTCAATTGGTCCGTCCAGTCCAGCGGAGTGTCGGTCAGCACTGTGCGCAGCAAGTTCTCGCAGACGATTGCCACCGGAATCGATGAGAAAAATTACAAGGATCTCTCCTCGGAGCAGATCCGCAACCAATGGCAGACCGCCAGGAATGTGGCTGGCAGCAAGTTCATTCTGACACCGGGATGCTCAGTCCCCAACGACAGCACCGACGAGGAACTGTCTCGACTTCCTCAGGTTGTCGGAGCGTGAGCACTGCACAGCAATCAATGCGGCAGTCCCGGCCCCAGAACCCGTAAACCAAGTTCCAGCCCGGGCGCTCACAATCGCGACGATCATCACGGGGACACCATCCCCTACGACCTCCGCCCCTGCTACAGGCGAATCGCTGAAACGAATACCTCTTCTTTGTCACTATGAACTAAGCGTGGCACTTCGCCTGCTTAGAGGCGCTGTTCGGTCGGGCAACCAGAACCCCGTTGGGGGAAGCCGCATCTCAGCGATAAATTCTGTTCTTGCGTTCGGGGCATGCGTCACTCGCTTCCGCAAGCGGGCTCATCTGGATTCTTCTCGGATCAGAAACGTTGTTGGTCTTTAGCCGACGGTCAAGGCCCGGGGCGCTCGCATCCCGAAGAGCATTCAGATGTTCAGAGGCGTGACGTGTGAAAGAACAGCACGCAACCACGGCACAGAAGCAGCCCCAAGAGAGCTGGTTTCATTTCTACGGCAATGAGCGGTGCGCCGAGGGTGAAATTAGGGCAAATCTAGCTGCGGCCGGCGTGAATCTGCGCCCAATGCAAGACTTATCGGAAGGGCATGGCATTGTTTGTTTCTCACAGTTCGACATTCGGTTTTTGGATTTTCTGCGGCGGGTTCGACTTGAATGCCGGGGTTCGGTGATAGCGCTTGCCGCCCCACCCCTCGTCTTAGAACCACGCATGACGTGGCGTCTGCTCGAGCACGGCGCTTCCGAAGTACTATCCTGCGACGGTCGAAGTGAGGTTGCGCCGCAGATCCGGGCGCGCCTCGAGAGGTGGAGGACCATTGACGGGTTAGCGGAATATGCCGCTTCCCACGCGGCGCTCGCGGGTGAGAGTGCTGCCTGGCGCGCGCTGGTAAGACAGATCGCCGACGTGGCGCGATTCACCGATGCCCCAGTCTTACTAATCGGCGAGAGCGGAACCGGCAAAGAATTGCTGGCTCGTCTGGTCGCGCTGTTAGACGCGCGCGGGGCCGATCATCATGATTCTGCATCGGAACTCGTAGTCTTTGATTGCAGTACTGTCGTTCCTGAGCTTTCCGGAAGCGAGTTGTTTGGCCACGAGCGCGGAGCCTTCACGGGCGCCGTAAACGCACGCGAAGGGGCTTTCTCGCTGGCCAATGGCCGGACGTTGTTTCTCGATGAAATCGGAGAGTTGCCGCCTGCGTTGCAGACGCAACTGTTGCGGGCGGTCCAGGAGAAGAAGTACAAGCGGGTCGGCGGGAATGTGTGGCAGACCAGCGATTTCCGCCTGGTGTGCGCCACGAACCGGAATCTGAATCAGCTGATTGAACAGGGGCAGTTCCGTCTCGATCTTTATCACAGGATTTCCGGCTGGATGTTCCAAACGGTGCCTTTGCGGGAGCGCCGCGAAGACATTCTGCCACTGGCACGCTTTTTCCTGAAGGCCATTTATACGGAGGGCGATCCACCGGATTTTGATCCGGCCGTGAGCGAGTATCTCTTGCATCGACACTATCCCGGGAACGTGCGCGAACTGCGCCACCTGATCGAGAGGATCGCACATATGCACGTCGGCACCGGACCGATTACTGCGGGAGATATTCCCGAAGAGGATCGTCCGCCCAAAGGACAGTTGCAACCGGTGTGGCCCGACGAACAGTTCGACAAGACTATTTCCGATGCAATTTTGCTCGGAGCACGCCTAAAGGAGATCACGCAAGTAACGACTGAAACTGCCATTCGTATCGCGGTGCAATCGGAGAAGGGCAATCTGCAGCGCGCTGCCAAGAAACTGGGTGTTACCGATCGAGCTTTGCAGTTACGGCGGGCATCGGGCAAGATCTCTGCCTAAGCATTAACCGGAATTTTGGCCATCTTGCTTTGGTGAATCCAGGGATCGCGATAGTCGGATGTCCTTACGGTGTTTGTCCCACCGGGGAACGAGATTGTTGAAACCGGGGGATTCACGCCTTGGCGACGAGCATGGCGCGTGAGGCGCAGGAAATTGCCGCCGAGAATCATGGTGTTGTCCGAGGCACGCAAGTTCAAGGCTGCTACTTTCGCCAGCTCCACTCCGGGATGCAGCCATGGTCCGTCTGTGCCGAACAGCACCTTCGCTGGACCGGCGCGTTGCACAGCTTGCTCCAGCAAATCGAAGCGTCGAATGCCGGAAGTGTCAGTGTATAGATTCGGATGACGCGAGAGGGGATCGATGAACGCTTGCTGGGCTTGCCAATCGTCGGAAAAACTTCCGAGATGCGCAAAGATGAAATTCACATCGGGATACTCGGTGGCTAGCAATTCGGCGACGGAAACTTCTCCCATAGGATCGTAAAGCACCGGCAAACGGTAGGCGCGGGCCGCCTCGCAAACTTCGCGAGTGATGCGTGCGTCGTGGCGGTGAACCTTGATTCCGACAAATCCATACCGCTCCACCGCGACCTTGACCATAAGCAACATGCGGCTGCGGTCGCGTTCGGCGTGAACGAGAGCGAAACCGTAATAACGGTTTGGGTCGGCGGCTACCAAGCGGGCGACTTCCCGGTTGGCCACGGCGTAGTCGGAATGGAACGCCGCGAATAACACCGTTTTGTGGATGCCGGCACGCTGCGCACGCACTAAGTACTTGTCCAAAGAGGCATCTGTATCCCATGGCCCGGTGAGGCCGTCTCCTTTGCCCGCATGGCAGTGGCTGTCGATGATCATCTTGATCCACAAAAACAGCAATCCTAGGTCCTGCTTCCCAAGAATTTACGCCAGCGCGCCACCGCCACAAGATAGTTGTCCACGCTATTCACTCCACTCCGCGGGTCGAAGGAACCGAATCCTAACGCTGGCTTTAAGCGCACATATTGGCGCACGCTGTTCCAGTCCGTCACGGCAACCCCATCCCGGCGCATCTGCGACAGGATTCTCACGGGCGCTGAAGGAATCCAGTGGCGTAGCTTAACCAGACCCCAGAAAAGGTCCGTGTCTTTATTCAGGTTAAATTGGCCGGCAAGACTCTTGACCCCAGCCGCATACTTGCGGACTAACTTGATGCCGCCCTCGACCGAGTAAGCCGGATCGGTGCTTAAACGGTCATGATCCAGTTTCAAATCCTGAGATTCCTCGGGATGAACCTGAAAGTATCCGCGCTCGCAGATTTTTGTGAGGTCGCCCAGTTTTCCGCCGCTTTCAACTGTGATCCATCCAAGCAAGTACTCGGCCGGGATGTCTGCCCCGTAGCGGCGGAGCAGCGGCAGCAACTGGCGGAGGCCTGTGGGGCCACAAGCGAGGCGCCGCACCGGAGGCGGTGGAGTTGCTCCCGCTTGCAATAGAGCCTGCTCGATCTTCGGGCTGGCATAGTATTCGCGCCAGGAGACTCCGTGTCCCTGTTTGAAATGCGTGAGCGCGTTGATGGTTGGGCGGTCCAACACAGCGGTGACACTCAACTTGCCGCCAAGCTGGTTCAGCGACCGTTGCATCCACGCAATGTAGCTGGAAGCGCAGCGGTCCTCGTTGCAACCGGCCGGCGACGGCGTTGCGATTTCGCTAGCCGTGTTTTGCTGGAAATCAGCGGAACTCGCCGGAGAAGCCGCGCCGGGATTTCTGGCCGAGAGAGGCCCGCTAGCGCAGAGTTTCTGGAACGCGGCGATAGTGTCGTTGTCCGGAACTCCGTTGTCCGGAAGACTCTGTTGGGACTGGAACATGCGAATGGCGCGCCGCGTGGCGGGGCCCATGATTCCTGTTTGCGGGACCCATGATCCGACCGAGTCCGCCAAGCACGCTTGGATCCAGGAAACGAGCTGAGGGTCGACGGTGTCGTCGGCGTAGCCCGAGGAACCCCACCAGGACCACCACGGCGGTCCCCCCCGGCGGTCGAAGGAATGTTGCCCACGATATCCGCGACCTCGACCACTAGTACGCACGCGCGCCATTCTGCCCTCCTCTCGCGGTTCCATGAATGATTGCGAGTCGATGATTGCTAGTCGACGATTATCTTGCCGCTCCACTTTGAACGAGCGACCGGCTCTTCATTCACCGCCGGCGGGGAGGCCAGCGATTGCCACCGCCATAGCCTCCATCGCCGCCACTGCCATCGTCGTCACTGTCGGGCGGCTGGGAATTGAGTCCTACCCACCGAGGTCCAAATCGTCTTCCTCGTCCTCGGCGCATGAAGAGCTCTCCGTCGTCGTCGCCGTCGGTTGGCTGCGGCGGCGTCGGCTGGAAATTAAATCCGCTTCCCCAGCGGCGTCGACGCCGTCGTTTCCATCCACGAGAAAGCTCACCGCTACTGGCATCCGGCGGAGCGCCTCCGGACGCCTCCGGGGGTGGGGCGCCATCGCCACCAGCAGGGGCGGCGCCAGCATCGGGCGGAGGCGCACCCGGAGGCGCGCCGCCAGCGGCTGCGGTTGCGGCCGCGACATCGTCGCCCGCAGGTGGCGCCGTGGGAACAGGTGGCGGTGGTGGAGCGGCCGTCGGCGGAGCGCCCGTTGCTTGTCCGCTACAGGCTGCCTGCAGCGCAGTAATCGTGGCGGCATCCAGCATGCCTGTCGCTGGCAGTTGTTGCTGTTTCTGGAACTTCCGGATGGCGTGCCTCGTTGCTCGTCCCATGACTCCGTTTTGCGGCACCCACGATCCCACCGCTTGAGCCAGACAGGATTGCGCCCATGCTATCCACTGGGGGGCCATACCTTGAGCCTGCGGCGCATAGCCACTAGGTTGTTGCGCATAAACACCGGGTTGGAGCGTGTAGCCGTACGGCTGCTGCGAATATCCGTAACCTCTTCGGAAGCGCCACGGCCAGTTCCAACGCGATTGCCCGAATGCAGAACCGTAGCGGGGCGAATATCTTCCGGCATAAGCGCCGAAGCCGCCGTAGCCGGGCCGGTATCCAAACTGCCGGCCGCCCTGCCATCCGTAAGCGCCGGGCCGATAGCCATAAGCTTGTCGCTGTGCGCCCCAGGCATATCCCGGCCGCCGCCAACCCGTCTGTGTTGTCCATCTTCTTGTGTAGTAATTTGGGTAGGCCATCGCCTTAACTCCTTTCGAGTATCGTTCTTCCTTCCATCTTCAACCGCGAGGCATCTGCCAGGTTCGCCAGTGCTCGATCGATATCGCTGCGACCATGCCGCGCCGTCACGACAAAACTGATTTGCGCATTCTTCCCGCGTTCGCCTCGATGCAGTACCGCGTCGACGCCCCGTTCCCTCAGCTCCGCATGCACCTTCTGCGCATCAACGTGTTTTGGCAGAGTTATCGGCTGAACCGGAAACAGGCTTGGGGTCCCAACCACACCGAGCCTTCGCAATCCGCGGCGGAAGCGCGAAACCCGCAAGGCCAGTTTCATGCGGAGTGCGTCGCCGTGCCATCGGTTGATCGCCAGGGCTCGATCCAACGCGGCGATCACGGCGGACGAAGGAGGGCTGCAATGCACGCGCGTCGCGCTTTGCCGCTCGTACTCATCGACCAGTGCAGCACTGCCTGCCAACACGGCAACGGGTACGCCGAAGGCCTTGGCAAGCGAGCTGCCAACTATCAGTCGATCACTGTTTAAGCTCGCCCGTTGCATCGAACCCCCTCCTCCCGTTCCATATGGCGCCCATCGTGCCGGTTTCCCGAAAATTCCCAATGCCTGGCTGTCATCCACGACCACAAATCCGTCACGAGCTGTGGCCTGCGCCAGATACTCCGTGATTGGAGCCAGCCTTCCGCATCCGGGGCAATATCCGTCGGCCACAACGACCGGTGGCTTTCCGTCCGCAGTAGCTAGCGCTTTCTTCAAGTCATTCGTATCGTGCTGTCGAAAAGTCTTGACCAAAGTGCCGGAACAGGCGGCACGTTCCACGCCCCAGCGAACGATGGGATAAGAACCTGCGTCGAGAAAGATGTTTACCTTGGCTTTCGCCAGAAGCGCAAACAAATCCCAGAACAGATGCAACGTCGAAGTAGCGAGCAGCGCCCGTTCGCAACCCATCAGCGTTGCCAGCTTCCCCTCCATACTGCTCGTGCCTGGCGGAGCCTCCAGAGCGGCCGGCTTACCCAAGGTCAACCGGTCCCACTCCGGCAGGCACCGCGAAGCGTGATCCAATCCCAGATACAGCGCCGACGTGAAATCAAGCACGATCCGTGTCTCTACCGAGCCCGTTGCTGCTGTAGCACCAGGCGCTTCTGCAAAAGCACTGCTGGAACCGTCGAATCCACCGTGTCCGGATTGGTTAGGTCAATGCCGGTCGCGGCGCGATAGGCATGCAAGTAACCCTGGATCTCCGGCCGCCAGTAGCGCGCCCAATTTTTGGCCGAGTCCTCGTCGACGATCGCGATCCAATCGCCGTAGCGGACGGACAGAAGAATCTGCTCGCCGTACACCGCCAGGTCGCGGAAGTGAGTCACGGTTACGTCGGACCAACCCTGCAAGGTCTTCATGGTGTCGACTTGCGGCATCCAGGCTTCCTTGTAGGGAACCATGGCACGGCTCTGGAGGAAGTCGCGGATCTCCGGCCGCGCCAGCATCCACTGCTGCAGCATCATCTCGGCGCGAGCGGTCCACGGCAAATCTCCAAACTGGTTGTGCGCTCCCTGCGCTAACAAAAGATGCACTTCCTTCAGAGCATTCAGCAGCGGATACCCGTCGGCGATAACAGTTGTGTCGTTGTCCTCTTTGAAGAACACCGAGCACAGGTGCAACAGGTTATGGAACGCTTCCAGGAACTTCGACCGGCTGTCCGCCGGGCGCATTTCCCGGACTGCCTTTCCGTACAGGGTAAGCCCGTACTGGTGCTCGTATTCGTAAGCACGACGCTTCACCGAGAGTCGGCGGATCTCATCCTGAATGAAACCCCAGATGAGATTGTTTAGCGGTCGCAAAGGATCGATTTCCAGGTGAGCGATGGGATCACGATCGCCCGGACCGCGCACGTTTTGAAAACGCCGGGTCACTGCGTTCATGGTCTGCGCCAGCATCCCCTCTTCGTTCCAATACGACCAGATCAACTCGATGAGGCAAGGCTCGTTGAGTTTGCCGGTCAGCACGCGATCGCAGCAGACCGAACCGTTCCGCCACTCGGGAAATGCAGCTTCGATCACCCGGGTGATGTAGGGCAGCTGAGGTGGTGTGCCGAGATATTCGGCCAGCTTGGCCTTGACATATTCAAAACTGACTGGCTCGCCCAAGCGGGCCGACTCGAATTCGCTATGGAAAAGTTGATGGCGGCCCTCTCGCTTCTCTTCGATGCGTATGCCGCACTCCAGCAGAAGGAAGGCCTCGGTCGAGTACTTCAGCAAGTTGTAGGCCTGGACTCCGTGCAAATTTGTGCCGAGATCTTGCAGCTTCGATTCGAGTAGCGGGTACTCGAGCTTTAGGCGCTCGTCGGCCAATAGCACCCGGTTCATGAACTGCTGGTAAGGGACAAAGCCGATGGCTGCAGTCCGGTTGCGGATCGCGACCCAAAGGGCTTGGTCGCGTGTGGGGTGCGAGAGAGTTCTCTCCAGAGTTACGCCTACACGCCCTCCGATGGCCACCACTTCCGGTTCGGAAGAGAAGAAGGTCACCCGTAGGGTGGCCTCGGCGACCTTGCCAGTGTGAGTTCCGGCTACGCTATCTACGATTCTCGCGATGAACGAAATTTCGCCCGATAGAGCGGGCAGGACGTCAAACTCCCACGCCGTGGGAGTATCCATCACTTGGCTGCCAGACAACGAGGAGAAGAAGTGCTGCCCGATGCGCTCCTTGTCCAATTCATACTCCAACCGCGCCAACACCCGCTTTCCTTTGACTGCGTTGGGAACCTGCTTGTATTCTCCCCCTTCGCCGGCCGCGAGCAGGGTGACGATCAGGCCCAGATCGAGCGCGATTATTACGGGATCGGCGCAACCCTCTTTTACAACAACGGAACACTCCCCTGTCAGGCCAAAGGCCGAGGCTACCACCCAGTAATGTCCCTCCGTCACATTCGGGAATTCGAACCTTCCATCGCCATTGGTTGCGACCCAGAAAATCGGTTCGCGCTTCTCTCTGGCTTCTCTCCCCTCTTTAGTTTTCTCCTTTTTATAGAGACAGACTTCGGCATAAATGATGGGGTCGTCTTGACGCTCACCGTGAACCACGCGACCGCAGACCGTGCCGCCCCTCTGTCTTTCCGCCTGATATTCCATGACTTCCTCCTCGTAAAAAGTTTTCAATCGTCCTCAACTGCGCTCATGCTGCTGCTGCACGACACGCACATTGATGAACCGGTGGCACACAATTAGCTGCTGCTTGCAGGGTGCTCTGCAGGGCCCAGTGACCCAGCAACTTCCCCACCACGACGCTTTCCTCTTCGGGAGTGATTTTGCCGTCGACACGTCCCTGCCCGATTACCGCAAACACCACCGTGGGAGCTGTCTCATACATCTCCCGGGGCTGGTTCCGCCATCGGTCCAGCAAATCCCGCAGACGAGACGGTTGCCGTTCCGCCAAGTCCAAAGCCTCCACCAGTGAACGGCCGCGCAACGCCACAGGGCGATGATTCACCAGCACGGCGACCAGAGCCGGAATCGTTCTCTCCAACATGCGCAGCAGGCGCTGGTGTGTTTCTTCCAGTCGTGTCAGTGGGTAATAGGCTTCCCATAACTGTGCCAGCTGGTCCCAGGCGGGCTGCGGGTAAAGCGCCTGGCCAAGCGCGGCGCTCAGCTTCACGCGAATCCACGGGGTGGGGTGCGGGTCGTCCGCGTTCAACCGAAAGACGAACGCCCGGGGAAGGCTGACCACACCCATCAATCCCAAAGTTGAAGCGATGCCCACCCGCGCGATGGACCAGAAGTCCGCGACGATTTCCGATATCCATCGCTTCCAGAGCCGCCATGCATCTTGATCGGCAACACTTCCCCGGCCCAGCCTGTCAAGCACGGGACGGAGGGACTCTAGCAGCTCTAATAACGCCGCCGCCTGGTGTCCGACCTCGTGGACCAGGGATGAAGCAATGCCGGAGCCAATCATGCGTTCACGCGGTACTTTGATGATCGCCACGGGATTGTCTCCTCCTCCCGGCATCCGGGTGCGGGCACGCCGGATCGCCGCTCCAACGCCCCGGTCGAGATAACAGATGACAGGCGGCGCCTCGTAATAATTCTGTTTAAGTTGCAGCGCATCGGCTGAGACCACATCCAGCCCAGAGAGCCACAGACCGGTATCGCTTTCGCTGCGCTGTGTGATCACGTTGTCGAACATGTCGAAATGCGTGACGACCGCGTTGAACCGAAGCCGCAGAATCGTGAACTGTCTTTGCGCCTGCTCGGCATCGCTCCACTGCCGAGCAGGTGAGCGCAGCCACCGCAAGAACCGCCGCACCAGCCCCCGCAAGTGTCTTCGGCCCGCCATCAGAAATTTCTCGATGGCCAGCTGCGAACCCGGCAGCAGGTTCGCAGCCGGCAGCATCGATTCCTGAAGAGCGAAGGGCTTAACCCGAGCAAGCCGCGTTAAAAGAGCGCGAGCCTCTTGCTCCAGCATCCAGGCGGCGTAGGGCGGGATCGGCATGTTGGCTCTCACACTCCAAACAGAACGATCTTGCTTCCGCGCCGAATCCATCGGCCTGCGCGTCCTCGGCCTGCGGCTCCGCCAAACTCAGGACCGAACGCGCCCGGTGGCGGTGGCTCAGGCCCAAACAATCCGGGTGCGTGCACCTGGGCCGCCTGTTTCACTGCCGCTTGGGCGACCGCGTGGGGGTTTGCTCCCGGTGGCGCCGCCGCGGCATTCTTTACCGCATCGGCCGCCAGGCGTACGAAAGTTTGCGCGGCTTCAAACTCCTGCTCGCCCGCTTCCAGTTCGAGGCCGAACATGCCTCCCGCTGCGGAAGCGAGTTGGCCGCCGATCTGTGACCCCGCGGGGCCGCCAATCGCGCCGCCCAGAGCCTGGCCGGCCATGGGCAACACTTGTTTGGCAACACCCTTCAGAACCCCTCCCAGGACTTGGCCGATGGGCGATTTGATCAAGCCTCCGATGGCACTGCTGGCCTTCTTGAACAGGTCCCCGAGAAACTGCTCAAGTTCCTGTTCGCTGTTAACTTCCATTAGCTCGGCAGCTAGCTCCGTCTCCTGGCTCTCACTGAGGACTCTGGGATAGGAGTACTCGTAACTCTCGGTTTCGTGAGGAAAAGCTGGAATATCAAATTCATGCATGGTGGTTTGTCCTTTCCGAGTTGACTTAGAGTCCGTACAAAATGATCTTGTCGCCGTGCCTTACCCAATCACCGTGATGATGATGATGACGGTGATGTCCAAACTGCCCGAAGCCGTCATCCAACAGACCCGGGGCATGCTCACGGGCAGCTTCAACAGCAGCGGTTCTAGCAGCGGCAATGGGATTGATGTTCGGCGGAGCCTGCAAGGCGTTCTTCACCGTCTCGCCAGCAAATCTCACAAATTGTCTGGCTGCCTCGAATTCCCGGTCTTCCTGGCTCAACCCCTCCAATTCGAGTCCCAGCGCCTGACCCGCCATAGAGCCGAGGCTGCTGCCGATCGCCGTTCCCACTGGGCCACCCACGAACGTTCCCAGCGCGCCACCGGCAATGGGCAGCGCAACTTTGGCGGCACTCTTCAAAACTCCGCCAAGGGCCTGCCCAACGGGCGATTTCACAAATCCACCGATAGCCCGGCCGGCTTTCTTAATGAAATCGCCAAGGAATTGCTCGAGTTCCTGTTCACTGCTGACCTCCAGGAGCTCGGCGGCTAATTCCATTTCCTGACCTTCATTGAAGACACCATCGCGACCGGCCCTGAACTCCTGCTCGAACTCGAGAGCTTCCATTTCGGGGGAATACTCAGTCAGCGGATTTCCAAAATGACCCATAGTAAGTTCTCCTTCTGCTCGTCAACAACGTTGGTGTAAATGTCCCGCACAACTTTTCATAGGCACGAGAAGCGCCAAAGTGAGAAGCCGCAAAATGAGGGACTTCCTGGGTTGACCGGTGAATGGCGCTTCGCTTTCGCTAGCGGAGGGGATAATTTGCGAAGTGCTCTTCGCCCCGATCTCCTCGACCGCATTTTTACTTACGACGTGGCCAAAGACGGCAAGCGCTTCCTGCTGAACTGTTACGTGAAGCCGGGACACGTTTCGCCGTTGACCATCCTGCTAAGCGCCGCGAACGGCGATTAATCCCCTGAGAAGGGAAGAGTGGATGTGGCCTGGTCCTCTAGACAGAACAAACCGGAACCTATCAAGAGCAGGTATGATACGGCACGACTAACGTGCTGAGTGACAGAGTAAATCCATATGTCACGAGCGAGGTTGTAAGTCCTGTCTGGCATAGCTCCGCGAAACTCTCTGAAACGTCCCAAGCAAGCGTGCCTCAAACCGGCTCGCAAGGAAAGGAGCACGGCACATTGCGGGCAGCTGCCCACAAAAGGCCAAAAGGGGCGAAAAAAGGAACCTAGCTTGTAATTCGGGCGCGAGGTTGGGGATGAACATTGTTGTTAACCTCGTTTCAATTTGGAGAAAGCACGATTATGGCTCATCCCATCAATTGTTGTTTCGAAATTGTGTACGAACAGCAGGAACAGGAAAGCGCTGTTCCTTCAAATGTTCAAGTGTATCGGACTGAATATGAGCATCCACATGAGTCCCTTTTGCAAGCGGAGTCTTGCAGAGTTGGCACTCCAAAGGTAGTTTGCTGATTGCTTGCTGAATGCCCTTCTTGCCTTGAGCAGAGCTAAGAACCATTTTCTGCGCACTGCTTAGAGCACAGGCGGGGCAGTTGAAACTGACAATTACGCCGTACCAACGGAGACTCATTTTAGTTTGTTTAACCTCGTTTCAGTTTGTCTCGCTGCCCCTCAACCTTCGAGGCTCTTGCGAGGTCTTCCAGAAACCCATCAACCTGTTGCTTCAACGAATCATCGGCAACCCCATCGGACGGACGAGGCAATGTTCGACACCTTACATACGACACGTTCAAGGTTGTGTATCTTAAGCCGTGGATGTTCTCTATCTCGCGTAAGGGCCATCGGTTTTCCTTGGGGGGAAGGCTACCGATGGTCCTTTTTGAAGGTGGGGGAGGGGGCCTTTCGCAGCATTAAATCCTATGGCCAGAATCCAATTGCTTCCACTGCCCTTCTGTTAGGCTCTCAGACGGGAAGTATTTCCCCATCAAGGCATCATCCACCAAGCACTTCGCCGGGTGCTACGCCTAACGCTTTCGCTTCCTTCCTGACGGTGAAGTGCCCCCATTTGCTGCACCAATCGCAATGTAAGTTCTGGGTTGATGTTC
>DAIUEW010000041.1:0-55492 GCA_036844925.1 Candidatus Sulfotelmatobacter sp. | reverse complement strand
TTCCCCGGTCGTCTAATGGTAGGACAGCGGCCTTTGGAGCCGTGAATCGTGGTTCGAATCCATGCCGGGGAGCCACTACCTTTCTGCCCCAACTCCGAGCGGCTGTTTTGTTGACAGCAACGCCCCGCGTCTCCCTCGCCCGTATTCGCAACATTCCGCAGGTTTTTCGCGCGTCGCTAGTGCTCTCCGGTTTTAAAGAGAGTTTCGCCGGGTGCAAGCTCAACCCCAGGGTTGAGGCCGAACCCCACGTTTTCACTTGCGAATTCTCCGGTTTCTCCGGTTGACAGGAAGCCTTTGTTGACAGCCCCGTACAAGCTGGGCGGCCGCACCCTCCGATCAAACAACATCGTACCAAGCGGCAGGGAAAGCAGAGCAGCACCCGGGCGCACGTTCAACGTCCTAGAATGTTGCTTTGATACGGCCAAGGGACATTGTTTCGCCAGCGACCCGCTCTCGTATGATGAAGGCGGTCAAGCAGACCAACACCGGGGCGGAGCTTGAGGTGCGAAAGTTGGTGACAGCTCTTGGTAGTCGATACCGTCTGGGAAATAGAGATCTGCCAGGGTCTCCGGACCTTGCGAATCGAACGAAGCGATGGGCCGTCTTCGTGAACGGGTGTTTCTGGCACGGCCACAAGAATTGCCCGAAGACAAAAGGGGGGGCCGGCTCGCGAGTACCGAAAGTGAGGCATCAATTCTGGAGGAACAAGCTTGAAGATAACAGGCGGCGCGACGCGCACAAATGCCGCGCGTTGAGACGCCTCGGCTTTCGTGTTGTCATTGTCTGGGAGTGCCAGCTACGAAACGTCGCGCAGCTTCGCGGCCGCCTGCGAAGGGTTCTTTTCTTGCACGCTGGCTTAAAACAAGGATCGTAATGAAATTCAAACGCCAAAAGGCGCTGAGAGTGGCGGGCATCTTCGCTGGTATTGGCGGCTTCGAAGTCGGTTTAGAGAAGGCTGGCCACAAGTCCGTTCTTCTTTGCGAGAACGACTTGGCCGCGCAGGCTGTCTTGCGCAAACACTTCAAGAGAAGGCTCCTAATTACGGATGTCGCAGAAATCGATGCTGTTCCGCGAGATGTGGACCTGTTAACTGCTGGGTTCCCTTGCCAGGATTTGTCGCAAGTGGGGCTTACCCAAGGATTGAACGGCAAGAAGTCGACAATCGTGTCACACGTTTTCCGAATGCTCAAGCAAATACAAACACCATGGGTGCTCCTCGAAAACGTTCCGTTCATGCTGCAGCTTCACAGAGGTGCCATGATTGACTACGTCGTGCGGTCCCTTGAAGACCTGGGCTACAAGTGGGCATATCGCACGATCGACACCAGGGCTTTCGGCATCCCTCAAAGACGGCTCCGTGTGTTCTTGCTTGCTTCGATCCACGGCGACCCCGCCAGCGTGCTGCTGAGTCAGGACGCAGGGCCAGAGGACTCCATCCAGACTGACACTCCTCCGTGCGGATTCTATTGGACAGAGGGTAACAACGGGCTTGGTTGGGCACAGGGCTGTGTACCGACCCTCAAAGGTGGATCAACGCTGGGAATACCTTCGCCACCCGCGATCTGGATGCCCAAAGGACACATCATGACGCCAGATATCCGTGACGCCGAGCGGCTTCAGGGATTTCCCGCGGACTGGACCGCACCCGCCGAACAAGTCGCAACTCGAGGGAGTAGGTGGCGTCTTGTCGGAAACGCAGTCACCACTCCAGTCTCCGAATGGCTAGGCATGGCATTACGGTGTCCTCCTGCGATTGAACCGAACGACGCGTGTGAACTCGATGGCAGGATGGGATGGCCCAAGGCCGCTTTCGGAGGGAAAGGCAAGCGGTACGCAGGGGTGGTTTCTATGTGGCCCGTCAACAAGGCCATGACGCGAATCGATAGATTTCTTCAGTTCCCCTGCCGACCGCTATCTAGGAAGGCGGCGGAAGGCTTCTATCGCCGCTTGATGGCAAGTACTCTTCATTACCCGTCGCGCTTCGCACATGACTTGAAGAGGCACATTGACCATTCGGACTAACGCGGTTGTGAAATTTCTTGGATGTGGTTCAGTTGGCGGACAGCAAGCGACTTCCGCTCCTCAGTCCGTCCCATAGAGTACGGTGGGCGCGCCATCCGTTCCATTCCGCGTCGACGGCGGCCATTGGAGTCGACTCACAGTCATGCTGGTGCGCGTCGAGGACCTGCTCAACACCGTCCCGCGCAACGACTACACAGCCTGCCTGATGTCGTGACAGCATCACGCAGCAGCGTCCAGGGTCTAGAGCAAAGCGATCCAATTTTTTGAGTCCGCTGAGCGGATGCTTGACAACCATCACTGGCCGTTGAAGACCCTGCCAAATCTCAGGTGTGCCCACCATGATCTCGCTTCCGAGGGTGCGAGCACGCAATGCCTTGGTTACATTTGCCCCAGACGCCACGTGAGCATCCACGCACCCGATGTTGTCGCCAGTGAGTCGGAGCCCGGCACCCATCGTCATCCCACGATCGATGATTCGGCGCACAACGTCTGCCATCGTCTCCGCAACCTCCTCATCGAAATCAGGGGTTAACGTCGGCGACGGAGGCAGAATCAGCGATATCACCGTCTCACCACGACATAAACGATCAACAGCTATGTCGATCAACCCGCCAAAACCTCGGTTTCTAACGGAGAGCCGCCGCTGCTGCACCGGAGCAGAAGACTGAAAGGGCAATGTCGGATAGAAGCTCGGCTGGAGGAAATCGATTGTGTCTTGAGGCAGGCGCCTGGAGGCCGGCAATTGGATTACCGGAATCTCGGGGTGCAGGCGCAGCAACTCTTTGGGCACGGCCCAATGCACTTTGGATGGTGCTCCTTCAAATCTCGCAAGTTCGACTCGCGATAACGGGGGGAGCTGGCCGGGATCACCGACGAAAAGGAACTGCTCGGCGAGGGTAAGAAGGGGCGCGAACTTCCTATATGCGACCTGGTAAGCTTCGTCGCACACCATCACATCAAACCCCTGCAGTCCGGCATCGTCCGAGCCAAAGAAGAACTTGTCTACGGTTCCGATAACGATGCTACGGCCGCGACGCAATGCGCGGGGCATCGATATGGGCACAGGTACACGCGGATCTGCCGCCAAGTCGGCGGGCAGCTGTCGACTCTCGCGGAGCAGAATCTCGATCGGTAGCCTGTCGAAGTCGGCTACGAGGCGGCGGATTAGGTCAAAGGACTGTTCAACAGTGGGCGTGACCACGGCGACACTCAATCCGAGTTGTTGAACTGCCAGACCGGCCGTCTTCTCGACGAGGTCCGTTTTACCCGCGCCTGGGGGCGAGTCAACGATAGTGATCCGCGCACCCTCGTTGAAGAGGGTCTCGAATACACGGTTTGCCGTCCGTCTCATCAGCTGTTCCACAGTCAATACCGGTCTCATGATCGTCGCAACGCCTCCGCAGTAGAGATCCAGTCGATTGGACCGCCCTGTCGAACTATCGGCGAAGGTAGCGTCCCTTGATAGACGATTGCAGGAGCGGCATCCCTCAGACGTCCGTAGATTTGTCGCCGTCGGAATCGGAGATCGACAATGATCGTGTCAATCCAATCTCCGTTCCGTGGGATGCTTGAGAGGTCGCCCCTTCTGACTCCCTTCGTCACATCTATGGTGATTCGCACCAGCCCAGGGCGGGCTTCGGCTAGGTCAGTCACAATTCCATGGACCCGACCATTCAGCGATTTGAGCGCCGTCCCGCGACGAATACGAATCACCGGCTGGTCACAGAGGAGCTTGATGGTGCACGGCTTCCGGCTGGAACGTGGCTGGACGATCTGCTCGATTTCTGCACGGACGACACAGCCAGCCCGCCGAGCACGCTCCCTGGACATTGAGTCGGAACTGATCTCCCTGTCCTCCGCTACGTCGAGGGCTAGCTCGTAATCATCCATTAGGCGACCCAAGCTGTGGACGCGCGTGGGAGGATTCAATGGAGTTAAAAGCGCGTCGGCGAATCGTCTTTGTGATTCGGATCGCAAGATATCGACGCCTGAGACAGGGGGAATAGCCAACGCCCAAAAAGCTGTTCGAGCTTCTTCGAGCAAATTCCACTCTGCCTGCGCTCCATTTGTCAGAATCCGCTCAATACGGCTGCGCGCTGCGAGTCCCCGCGGCGACTCCTCCTTCGCTTGGCGTCTAAGCTCCTCGACTCGCTCGTCATCCCTCCAATCCAACATCGCTGCGGCTGGCATGGCTGAACGCCGATCCGCCTCTTCCCTTGGGTCGACACCCGCTGGCGGGTTGACCCATGCTAGCAGTGCGCCGAGATGAAGTTCTTCGACTCCGCTTTGGCCTGTCACGATGTGCCGATTCAAGAGTTCTGAGGCAACCATGACGACTTGCTGGTCGTTGTACGCAGCCTCTTCTATGATGGCGCGACATTGGGCCCCCATGCGCTTCAGCGCATCGCTGGCCTGTGAATTAGTCCGGTAACGGTACCCGAGAATATCGATTAATTCGACGGCAGCTGGATGTGGCAGCCATATCCTTGGAAGCTGATCGCTGGATATGGCCGTTTGGAAGTAGTCATTCAACGCCTCCGCAAACGGGTTCATATTGGCCGATTCGCGGCTGAGAGGATTCCAGCTCACCACGATCTGGGGCGTCTCTCCCACCTGTCCGAATGCGATGGCCTGGACCCGTTGCTCAGCCACCACGCGAATTGGAGCGATTCCAAAGACAATAAGCGGGTCATCGCATACGGTTCTTCTATCCCGTACCCGCACCGCTCGCCGGTCTCGATGCGCCAATAGGCGAGCGGTCAGTATCGAATTGTCGATCATGCCACTCTCCGCCCCGTGCCGGGTTGGCCGGAACCCAGAATAGAAGCTCCATCAGAGAGCCGTTCCGCGATTTCGCGCTCAGCGGGGTTCTCCGGCTCCGCTCCGCCCAGTAGCTCGACGGCGCGCTCGAGGCTGATCTCCTCGCCAAGCAGATCACCGATCTCGTCACCCAGGACTCGTCCAGAAGCGGCCATTTTCTTCTTGCATTCGCCCGCCATAATGCATGAGCCGAGGCATGATTCCTGGAAACTGACCGGGATCTCGTCGTAAAGCATCTCCAGCCGTGCTCCATCCTGCTGCCGCCGAGATTCCAGACGGCGGCGGGCCGCTCGAAGCACCTCAATTGCGCGGCCGATCTCTCGAATTGGCCCTTCAAGGACATCCTCGAACGGCGCAGCGGGCGAGAGTCCGTAGGGTGTCGCAAAAATAAACGTCGCCGCGCTGGTCACCCGTCCGGCAAGATCGTAGGGCACGCATTCACTGCGCAATGCGAGGATCTGCGCGGCGGCTTGCCTGCGGGTAAGGTTTAAGTCTGCCTTGTCTGCTCTACCCTCACGGATAATGAAGCTCTTCATTTCGCCGGGGCGATAGATGTTTGTTCGACCATCGAGAACCATGAAATCTGGAGCCACGTATTCGACGAAGCTCCGATCGAGCTCAATAGGAAGAGATAGTTGCGGTTGAATGAGCAGATGTGGGACCTCATTCCCGGCGGCCAAGTCTCGCAGAACCTGCCTAGTCCGGTTGAGCCGTATCACCCGCACACCTTTCACTCCGGGGACCTCGTCGGCGAAATTGCGAACCACCATTTCTTCGGGGTTGTACCCATAAAGGCGAGCAAGTGCCGACCTAAGCAACGCGGCATTATTCATACATAAGTTCTCTTCAAACTTGGCCCCGCGGCTACGCGCTGAAGCTCGCTCGCCATATTCGCGATCGTACTCCCGACCGGTCACCCGCCTGAACAACTCCGGCTCCCGGACGCCCTCTGCTACCATGGCCGCCTGGAACTCGCATCTTGGATTGATGGAGATCCTGACTAAGCCGCGAGTGCTTGAGAGGCTCATGCGGTCCTACGATCCTACCCTCTGCTCATTGGCCTCGGTCGCCGGCCCTTCATGAAGGTCCGGCATCCCGAAGAGCTGGTAGAGTTCAGACCTTGCTTCCAAGCGTTCGGCAGAAGCCTTCCGTGCTAGTTCGTCCCGTTCTGCGGCGTCGCGAAGTTGCTCTAGTGCGATCGAACGCCAGCCTTCCAGATCGAATTTCCCTTTGGTCAATCGAACACCTGGGAGGTCGCGCGCATGGTCGGCAGCAATAATCCTCAGCATCTGCGCGTCTGCCGCCGAGGATTCGAACTTCATTGCAAGTTCACACAAACGAGCCGTGAGGCTCAGATACTGCACCAGCCCAGAGCTGGGCGCTAGGATGCGCCTATCCAGAGGCCAGTCCGAACGACACAGAAGCCGCTTGATTGCTTGATGCCGATCGCTCGTGAGCGCGAAGCAAAGCCAAACCGGCCGCCGACTGGTACCGGGGCGAAACGCTTGCATCTCATCCTTCATTAGAGATCCGTAGCGGGTGGCGGCGATTTCGCGGCCAAAACGCGCTGCGCAGTATTGAGTGATCTCCCGCGTGTATGCGGGCCAACCAAGGTCGTCCAGGGAATCGAGCACTAATTCACGAACGGGCCGTTTTGATCCAGTCCAACGACTTTCGTGCGCTCTGCCGCTGGATTCCTTTGGGTCAGCCATTTCGGGAGTTCCTGTCTCCCTGATCTGTGCTTCCACCCCACTCAGCAGGTCCTCCAGTTGGCTCTTCATCCTGAGCAGTTCTTCTCGTCGATACTGTGCCGGCTGAACTCTATTCCTGTGATTACTTGCGGGCATGAATCTATAATCTCCTATAATCGCCTATCGGTCAAGAGGCCGAACTTTTTGCAAGCGGCACGTTCAAAGCGATGTACCGGCAGGCCCGACGCCTTGGAGGAGCGCAGGGTGGAGTGACCGGCTGCCTGGTGTTGGTGTAGTAGCCTCCCTATGGCCAGAGGTTATTTGGATTCAAGAGCTTGGGAGTATCGAAAAGCACGCCGGAGTGATGGTTTCGCTAACGAACGCCAGTCGTCACGTTGAAATTGCCGAACCCTCTTCCAGCCGCCGGTTGACAGCCACAACGGAAAGAAAACCTCCTGGGCCGACAAGGGTCTGACGATTCAAATAGCCGTTGTAGTAGCGGCAGGACGGTTCTCCCAAGTGAAGGCAGGCCATGCAGGCGCCGGCAATCCGCATGCAACCTGGATCGAGAGGGCACCTCAAGTCCAAAGACGCCAACTCGCTCAAGAACGAGTCGAGCTCCGTCTCAAAGACCGCCTGGAGGCCGCCGAGCACGAAGTCGCCCCTTGTTGCAGCATAGATGAAAAAGCTGCAGTGCTGCGGCACGAGGAATTCGGAGAGTGAACTTCGTTCGATCCCTGCTCTCACGGCAAGTTGACGGGTAAACCAATGAGCATAGCTGTGCACGAGCGTGAGCAACCGCGATCCCGCGGTCGGAGGGTTCGTTTCAGACCCGGGTGGCGGCACTAAAGCGTTTCTCAATATTGATACGCGCGCGCTCCTCGCGTCGGTCCACCGGGAAATTGCCCATCCATTCCTAACCAGCCATTCAGCGACGCGGCGTGGATCGAGACGCACGAAGAGTGCCTCCGTTTGGATGACCTCGCCGTAGACCACGTAATCTCCTTTTTTGTTCTTGAAAGGGACGAGCCTCGAGGCGCCAGGATCAGAATCGCCGCGCGTATAGCCGTAACACCCTGTCAGGACCGGAAACGAGTCCACAAATTCGATGTCTTCTATGCCCATGACGCGGGATGCTCTCGGATACGCCGACCGATACTTCCTACCAAGCTCTGAACTGGCTTCCGTCTCGTTTGCTAGATCAGTGGTGCGCAGCCTGGAGTCAGACAAGGCGAGTGCAATGCTGACTGCACCGGCCTGCGCATCTGTGAGGTACTGCCCCTGAAGATTAATAGGGCCACCTTCGGCATTGCTGATCGCGCCGCTCTTGATGGCCTGATCGACCATTTGATCCGCCAGGGACTCTGGGATTCCTTGTTTCAAGAGGTTGGCCTTGAATGACTCAGCAGTAGTGCCTGTCTCATCGAAGGAATTGGCGCTCAGTCCGCTCAGGACCCAAGAAAGAGCGCGGGCGGCGCCGCCCGCCTCGCGGACCTTCGCAACCTTCTCAAGCGACGGCGGATTGATCATCACGATCGTGCGTGGTGTGTAGACCGAGGCGGCGCGGTGTACGTTAAACGTCCAGCTTCCTTTCCCACAGTCACATTTTGGGAAACCGAATCCTTTTTGCAGAGTCTTGCTACACACTGGACACACGAACCTGATTTCCTCAGCCCGCGCCGTGCCGGGCAAGATTATCTTTACTTGTTTGTGGGTCGGACAGGAAGAGATGTAAGGTGATCGAACCCCGCCGCATTCATCATGGTATCCAACGAAGGGGAGTTGGCCGAAGCGCGTGCTATTGCAACTGCACCTGCTAGGCTCGTTCCCCTGGTGCAGCCGATCACAGGTCTTACATACCCATAGTCTTGGGAACTTCTCGACCTTTACGCCGAGTTCTTTGTTCAAAGCCAGAACGCGAACCGTGTAGCCCTGCCTCAGATTGTCGACGTATTTGCCGTCTTTGCCCGTGATATCCCACGGAGCAGCAACCCGCGCAAGCTCCTGACGTAGACTCTCTTGTTCAATCGAACGACCGTAAGGCTCGACCCACTCTTTGACCTTCCAAACCATACCTTTCAGGTCGACCGTTTGTTCGGGAAGGAAGCCGAAGAGAATCTGCGATGAACTTCGATATTCTTTCATTGGCGTCCTTAGACTCCGAGAATCGGAGCCTCCTCTTCAACATCGCGAAGTGATCGCATCGCCTTGCCGGTTGGGCAAAGATCGGATGGCCACTTAAAGGTTCCGCCCGGGTCCATGAGGTTCTCAAAAAAGCGCCGAAACCATTTCTGAAGATCGTTCCGAAGCGCCTCATCCAGATTGCTGTCGAAACCCAGCATCTGGATGACGGCTTCGAGTTCGGAGCTTTCTGTAACTCCGTTCTTGACGAAGTAGCCCCTCAGCTTGTTGACAGTCGTCAAAGCGTCCCGGCTTCTTGGCTCGTGAACCATCAGTATTCGGGCTAAGACCAGCCCTGCAATTGTTTTTTCGAGGACCCGTCGACTTCGTCTAGTGATGGGGATTGGCTCGACAAATCGGTCTCCCTGCTGAACGAACTTTCTGAAACTCCGAAATACACTCGCGTCCCTCTCGCGAGCCATCTTGTGCATCACGTAGACCAAGCCAGGCCAACGACGCCCGACGCGAGCCGTCGCCTGGATGAATTCGGCGGCGGTGAGAGGGATTCCCAGCATGACCATCACATTCAATCGGTCGATATCCACGCCGTGTGACATCATCGAACTGGCTGTGATGACGTGGAGGCGATCATCGAACGCCAACTCGGGTTTTTCAAGCCGGTCGAGCGTTGCTCTGACGTCCTCAAAGTCTGTTCTTCCGGTAAGAGAGGCAGTGTTCAGTCCTCCGTCGACGTCGACCTGCGTTTCCAGCGAACGCGCGACCGCGTCGAGATCGCGAAGAGTGTTGCCGTAGGTTACATCAACCCCATACAACGATAGAAGCTGCTCGACCCAGCTCGCGTCAATTGCCGCTTCGGCGCACACTACCTGCGGCTCGGTTCTCAGTCTGCGGACGGCGCGCTGAAGCTCTGTCACTGTTCGGTCGACGGCATACTCAATCGTCACACCACGAGGGGCCACCGCAACGTAACGACGGGCCAAATCGTCTGATGTCGATGTCCAGAATCCCTCTTCTGAAGACGGACCTTGAACAGGGAAGACCCGAGCGGCCCTCCGATAAAGCAGCCTTATTTGCCTCTCGTAACCAGTCAATGTGGCAGACGATGCGAGAATCTTGGGCTTTCTTTTAGAAACCTCCGACTCAAGGTGATCGAGAAGCGATTCGTAATGGGAATCCACCGCGCCCAGACTGTCCTTCAAAAGGTGCAACTCGTCTTGTAGTCGAAAGGTCGGCGCGTAAAGTTCCTCGCCGCTAGCAAGACCGACAGGGCGCCCTTGACATCCTGGAACGAGACAACCGTTCGGCTTTTTGCTGCGGGGTGCATAGGTATAGCCGTGGCCGTCCTCGGAACAAACGCCCAGGGGGGAGCCCACGAGACAGCGCATTCCTCCTTGCATCGCAATTGACGCGGCTTTGTCCAGAGTCCCGACAATCACGGTTGGAAGAAACCGGTAGATCTCGTCGTCAACAATGTAAAAAGGCAAATCTCGCTCGGGCCAGGGACAACTTTCACCCGAACACTGATGGGCAAGACGCCAATATCGACGATCGAACGCCATCGCGATCGACTTCTCATGGCAGAAGGGACATTTCAACAGGACCCTATATCGCCCTGGCATGTTGTCGTCTTCCGGGTCGGGATCACCAAGTGGGGGATCCTCCGAAATTGAATTGGGGGTTGCGCCCTGGCCGACAAGAAAACCGACCGAAAACGGATCTCCCGAAATGGCCTCCTCGCGACGCACGCGCTCGGCCCCTGCCATTGCGTCTGCGAATCGTTGTGTCTGCTGGAGCGAAAGCATCCTGAGCGGAAATCGACTCCAGGCGGTTATACCCGCAATCTTGCCGCGAAGGCGATCATAGAGAGCGGCTGTGATCAGCAATCCAAGGTAGGTCTCGGTTTTCCCTCCTCCTGTAGCAAACCAAACAACGTCAGCGACTTCCGCGTCGTTGTCGCTGGACGTAATGCACGACAGGTTGGCGAGAAGAAAGCCGATCTGGAAAGGGCGCCATTCATCATACTTCCCGTTCGCTGCATACGACATCGCCCGATTCATCAATGTGAAGGCTTTCAAAAGTTGGGTAGCGCTTCTCAGCAGTTCCAAACCGTCGATCAACCGTTTGTTTTCCGCCCAGAACTCGGCTGCCGCGACGTCGGCTTGGGCTCTCATCGCCGACGACCAAGAACCCTTCAGCGAACGATCGTCCAAATTAATTGCCGTCCATACTTCACGACCCCATTTCGTGTGCGCCTCAACGAGTTGCGCAAGACTCGGCACAGGGTCCGTGGCAAGCTTTGCAAATGTCAGATCGGGAGGGGGATCGTCGACACTCCAATACTTGGGGCGGGGCTTGTCAGCGATGATGGCATCGGTCGTCCTGACGCCATTGTTCTCCGTCAGTTCGACGCCACAATTAATCCCATACGCGGGGACGCGTCGGTCATAACGGAAAGAATCCGGCAATGACTCGAGGACGAACGGTTCGGTCAAGAGCCCACGGACTTCCACTGCACACTCGTAGAGCGTCGTGTCCTTCAGTGGCGGCGCGTCTTTCGGCGAAGTGTTGACGAGGAGAATCGTCAGCTCAGGGCGTGAAGCCAAGTCCCTCCGCACTTCGACTCGAATGACACAAGTCGGGCCGACCTGGCCGCAGCTTGATCGGAGCGCCTCTGTCAACTGCAGCTCGCCAAACTCGTAATCCCCCTCCGCATCGCGAATGGAAACCGGAATCGACTCACGAATTTTCGGGCACTTGCGCCACCTACCGTTCGCTTCCCGCATCCAAACACAGGCGACTGCTTCGACGACGAAAGTCCACGGAGGGTTTCCCGAAGGTCTAAGGCGGACTCCAACCGCACACGGATCGAGGCGTTCGCCGCGCTCTCCAAGGCCGGACTCGACCACGGCTTCTTCTGACGCGAGACGCCCGAGCCAAAACCGCCCTTTCGGCTCCACTGACAATTCGTTCAGAGAGTCGCCGCGGCCGGCATTGAGCAGCTGTTGATCAAGCCATGCGAGGAACTGAGTCGTTGCCTGTTGTGCTGTCACGCTTCTTCTTTCCTTTCGGTCCAGCCTTCTGTTTAGGCTTCTCGCCACCCGCTTCTCCAGCTCCGCCATCGGTTTTGGATTGTGAATCTGTGTCGGCCGCAGGCCACAACTCCCTCAGCAGGCGCCTTCTGGCGGGGTGTCTGAGCTTTTTCAGGGCCTTCTCTTCAATTTGTCGAATCCGCTCGCGCGTGATATCAAAAGTCCGGCTAATCCTTTCAAGGGTCTCTGGTCTCTTTCCATCGAGTCCGAAGCGTCGTCTCAAAACGCTGCGTTCGCGTGGAGATAGATGCGAAAGAACTCTGTCGATCAGCATCGACTGCTCCAGGGCCATCATAATTCTCTCGGGGCTCTTCTCTACAGCGCTTCTCACTAAACTGGAAAGAGACTCCTTGTCATCCCCAATCGGAGTGTCCAAAGAGAGCGGCTCCATGCCTATGTCCATAAGGAACTGCACCTTTTCCGGCTTCCACCCAAGCTGTTCGGATATCTCCTTTATCGATGGCTCTTTTCCAAATTTCTCCCTTACAAGTGCTCGTTTGATCTTTGTGATTCGCGCTATAGACTCGTTAACGTGAACCGGGAGTCTGATCAGTCGGCCAGTGTCGGCGATCGCCCTGGTAATGCTCTGGCGTATCCACCAAGTGGCATACGTGGACAATTTGAATCCCTTGCGGTGATCGAATTTGTCGACTGCTTTGAAAAGGCCGAGGGTGCCCTCTTGAATCAGATCGAGGAGGTCCAGGCTACTTCGCGTTGAATACAGCTTCGCGATGCTAACGACCAGCCGCAAGTTAGCGGCGATCATGTGGTGTTCCGCTTCGTGCCCCTCGATTACGCGTTCGCCGAGCTCTACCGAGGTGGATTGCCCAAAGGAGTTTGTTTCCAACGCCTGAGCCGCCTGTCTGCCTGCCTGAATCCTTCTGGCTAGGGTTATCTCATCTTGCGGCTTCAATAGTCGGATGGAGCCAATCTCCAGGAGATACTTGCGAACTAGGTCCTCAGATCTTGCGTCAGTTTCTTCAAGTCGTTCGAAATCGAAGGCGTTTTCGGGGTCGTCGATGTCGATTCCAAGGTCGCGCAGTTTTTGTCGAATGAGGACATCGTCTTCCGGGTCCAGCCCCCGCTTCTCGACTGCCCGAAGGACGTGATCGCCGGAGAGATAGCCTCCCCGCCGGTGGTAGTCGTCAGCCAGGCTGCTGGCAACCTTGGCAATCAGCGCTGCCTTGTCGATCGGTTCTTCGACAAGCGAAGACATGCTGCACCGATAATATCTGAAGCCTTGCCATCACGCTATCCAGCGGAATTCCACCATCCTCCGCTTGTGTCCGGCTTCTCCACACGACCCGAGCCTCGAGCCGAACCGGCATTGCTTGACCTCCCTTCAAGTTCAGTTCAAACTGGTCGAAGCAGGTTGTCTACACGCTATTGGCGACGTTCGGGTCTTGGGCGAGAGGCCGCGTTGGCGAGAAAGGATGCGCAAAATGGCCGTCACGACGATTGATATGAGCGAGTTCACGAAAGAGGAGCTGTTTGCACTAATCGATGATGCGAAACGCATGCTTTACCCGGAGGCGACCGTCGTTGAGGAAGAACTAATTTGCGCGAAATGCAAACAGGCGGGTACCCCGGCGCTCATCGAAGAGGGCATGACCGTCACACATAACCTTGTCAGACTATCCCCGAACCGGATCGAGGCAAGAGGCTGGGACGGAAGATCTTCAGGCGTTTCGGAAGAAGGCGAGCGACTTCTACTTGAGTGCCCTTGCTGCTTTCAGCGACACAGCATTCCGGAATCGTTGGCGCTTGACTGGCTTTAGAGCGGTGCGAATTACGCTGGCGGAACTGTCATGGCGAGGCCGAATCGCATTATGGAATGCGCGACTGAGGATCCCGCCGGTGCGCAGCGACGTCCTTGTTTCTCTTTCATAGGCCCACGGCTCGGTGGCTGCCCGTGGCAAGTATGTTGACGGCCGTGTCCAACCAGGGCAAGCGGAGCTACACATCTTCCAACCCGCCTGAGTATTAGTTGACAGGGAGCGCTAATGCGCCCCGTAACACCAGACAGCGGGCAGGCCGCCAAGCGGGACTCGTTGTGGGTGCTGGACATTGGATCGAGCAACCACAAGAACCGGCCAGCGGCCACATTCCTCCTTCGTCCGCGCCCACTTCCTCCCTCCGTCAGGCCGCATGCCCCTCGGAGGCGAACGTATGCAAGGCGGCGAAGGACCCAAGGTTGAGGATGCCATCAACGAGATCGCGGCGCTGCTAGCGGCGGCGTATCGGCGGCGCGCCAGGATCCGGCTTGTCCGCACTAGCACCGAGCCGCTCCCGTCAACAGAGGGACTTGATACTACCGGCGAACAGAGCGTTCATGAACTGACGTTGACAGGTCAGAGAAAGGACTCAACGCAGCCATGAGGAAACGGAGTAGATTGCCGGAGATTGCGGATTTGCCAAGGATGAGCGCGCCCCAGTTACAGGCCGTGCACAAGGAATTGTTCGGCGCGGAGCATCCGATTGCGAACTGTCAGCACCTCCGACGAAAGATCGCCTGGCACTTGCAGGCGCTGAAAGATGGCGGACTTCCGGAGTCGGTTCGGCAATACGCTATCGCCATAGCCCGCGGAACAGAATTGCGATTGCGCATCTCAGAGAACGCAGCCCGGCGATTGGCCCAGGTCCCGCTGGAGCAGACCGTGACAACGACGGTCATACAGACGCGGGACGCGCGCCTTCCAATGCCAGGGAGCTTGATCGTAAAGAAGTACAAGGCAAAAACCGTCGTGGTGAAGGTCCTCAATGAGGGATTCGAATACGATAGCCGGCGATTTGCCTCGCTCAGTGCGATCGCCGGCGAAATAACCGGCACACGCTGGAATGGCTTCGCGTTCTTTGGGTTGGAGAAGGAGGCGCGTCGTGCGCGGTGACAAGAAGCCGAAGGACAAAGGAAACGGCTTTCGGACGCCGGCGGGTGTTCGGTGCGGGATCTACACGCGCAAATCGACGGATGAAGGCCTCGACCAGACTTTCAACACTCTCGACGCCCAGCGCGAGGCTGCGGAGTCGTTCATCAACAGCCAGCGTCAGGAAGGGTGGCTGGCGTTGGCGCAGAAGTACGACGACGGCGGCTATACCGGAGCCAACATGGAGCGCCCGGCACTGAAGCGACTCCTCGCCGATGTGCAATCCGGCACCGTGAACTGCGTTGTGGTTTACAAAGTCGACCGACTATCGAGATCGCTTCTCGATTTCGCGCGGATCATGGAGATCCTCGACAAGCATGGCGCGACATTCGTGTCGGTTACGCAGCAGTTCAATACGACCAGTTCCATGGGCCGCCTGACCCTGAACATCCTGCTCTCGTTCGCCCAGTTTGAGCGGGAGATGATCTCTGAAAGGACCCGCGACAAGATGGGCGCCGCGCGGCGCAGAGGTAAGTGGGTTGGTGGCAATCCTGTGATCGGCTATGACGTCGCTCCGAAAGGTGGCTCCCTGGTTGTGAATCAGGAGGAGGCGCAGCGAGTACGGGAGATCTTCGCGCTTTACCTTGAGCTCGGATCACTGATTCCGGTGGTGGAGGAACTCGACCGCCGCGGATGGTGCATGAAAGCCTGGACAACGCGCGAAGGTCGAGAGGCGGGTGGGAAGCCGATCGCAAAAAATGGCCTCTACAACTTGCTCACGAACATGATCTACGTGGGCAAGGTCGACTACGGCGGCCAGGTTTACGAGGGCGAACACGACCGCATTGTTGATGACGAAACCTGGAATAAGGTCCAGAGTGCCCTCAACCGGAATGGACGTCGCGGCGGCCGCAACATTGGCAACAAGTACGCCGCGCTGCTCAAAGGACTTGTGCGTTGTGCTAGCTGCGACGTCGGCATGATTCACACCTACGTCAACAAGAAGGATCGGCTCTATCGCTACTACGTGTGCGTGAAAGCACACCAGCGTGGCTGGAGCCAGTGCGAGACGCGGTCCGTGTCGGCTCCCGCGCTTGAGAACGCGGTCGTGGAGCAACTCCGAGGCATTGGGAACAACCCCACCATGCTGCGCGAGGTCCTGAGACAGCTTGCCGAGAACCGGCACAAAGAGTCGGCAGAAATCGACATTGAAAAGACGGACATTGACAAGGAACTGCAGAACATCGCGCAGGAGATGAAGGAGACCATCGCGGCGGCCGGCTCCCGCGGTTCGACAGGCGATATCGCCACCAGCCGTCTAGCCGAACTCCAGGATCGAGTGTCCCGCCTAAGTAGCAGGTGGGCCGACCTTCGCCAGCAACTGGCCGCGATCGAAGCAGAAGGCGTCGATGCCCAGGATGTCGAAGTAGCGCTCCATGGCTTTGATCCGCTTTGGGAGCAGTTGTCTACCTGGGAGCAGGAACGATTCATCCGGTCGCTGGTTGAGCACGTCCGTTATGACGGAAAGACCGGGACGGTGACCCTTGGTTTTCGTTCACGGGGAATCAAAGAACTTTGCGGTTGTGCGCCAGCCCTGACGGAGAAGCATGAGTATGCCAAACAGCACCGTTGAGATTCAGTTCCGCTTGCACGCTACAGGACGGCCGCCAGGGAGAACGGGACCGCCGGATGCGCCAGCTTCCCGAAATGGGCATCTGCCCCGGGTCACGCAGGTCCTGGCGCTGGCTATTCAGTTCCAGGACATGATCCAGCGGGGTGAGGCCCGAGATTACGCGGACTTGGCCCGGCTTGGCTGTGTCACCAGGGAGCGGATGAGCCAGATTATGGAACTGGTCTGGCTGGCACCCGAAATCCAGCGAGAGATCCTGGAATTCCCACCGACAGGGGGCGCACGATTTCCCATCAGCGAGGTTGCTGTGCGACGGCTCGTGAGTGACTTGTCGTGGGAAGAGCAGCAGCGCCGGTGGCACGAGCTTAAACAAATCCATCATCTGTTGTAAATTGCGCTTTCTGCCAAGTTTTCCAGCGCCGACCGCGATCAAACCACCGGTCTGAAGTTCTGCTTCACTGTACAATTGGAACAAGTCGCTCTGGGTTAACATCCGTAGCGGGAGCATCAACATCAAATCGAGAGCACAGAGGGTACGACAACACAATGCGGACATTATCAGAGTCAGAGATGATCGCCTTAGATAGGCGTAAATTCGCACTGTTGGTAGCGCGGGACATCGAGCGGACCCAGTCTCAGCCCGTCAATCTGTCGGTTATCCAAAGCGGCAAACACCAAGCGGAGTCCCAGGTGGGATACCTTGAAGGGTTGTTGGAGGTTGCGACTCCGGAGCAAAGGCCCGCTTTGGAAGCCGACATCGCCCGCTACAGGGCTCTATCGGCCCGATGCGCTACGGAATTGGCCACGCGCCGTGACGAGTTGAACGTTCAGCAAGTTCCGCCAAAAACACAGGGACCGAATAAGCCCCACTCCATACCAACAGCCAGGAACTTGGTTGATCCTGAGACTCCGGCGGTACCCGAAACTCCAGGGCTGACGGCAGCTGCTTTGATGCCGTCCGGCGAGGGTGGCTCGCGCCATCCGAATAGTCCGACGTCTCATTTGGAACACCAAGCCGCTCCGGTGGTCGCGGAAGTAGGCCGCGCCAGCGGAAGAGGCCCGCAGCCCAGGGATCTCAGGGCGAACCGTCTCGCGATCCTAAAGGCTTTCAAACGGAAAGAGAAGCTTGATGGAATGGACGCTGTCTCTCGGCGCCTTCAATGTTCTAGGACTCAGCTCTATGGGATGGTCAGAGGGGACACGCATCGGTATAACGACGACCGATTAGACGCTGTGCTGGGCAAATTGGAATGTACCCGTGCACATTGGGACAATAAGTCCCCTCTGACTTCAGGCGCATAATCTCCACACTTTCTCCACTTTTCTCCTCGTTCTCCACATTAGTGTCGGATTAGCAAGTGATCCCAGTGGAGACGAACGAGTGCACTGCCAGACAAGCCAATCTAACGAAAGTGATCACGATCTACTGACGGAAGTCGAGGCCCGTGAGCAGGAGCTGCCGATGTCGCTGGCTTGGTTCCGGCGAAAGCGGGTACACGGTGGCGGGCCGCCATTCATTCGGGTCTCGAATCGCATTTTCTATCGGCGTGGCGAATTGCGGCGATGGATCGCCGAGCGGGCTGCTCCCGTAGCCGCACCGCTCCTGGCAGACCGGGCTGGAGTGAGGAACTGACACATGGCCGCACTTGGGCGATTTACCCAACTTTCGGCTCCTCGGCAGGCCTTGGTCCGGCTATTTCAATCGGTGAACTTCGGCCATGTCCTTGGTATAGCCATTCAGAATGGCGATCCTGTTTTTCATCCCAAACCCATTGTGTTGCTCGATGTAAAGCTCGATGTGGACGAAGGCGAGAGGCAGGAGGCGGACCTGCCCGATTTCACCCTCCGAGATGAAGTACTCCGGCTGATGGCGCGCTTGGATCAACTCAAGAACGGAAGGATTGAGCGCATCGACGTTCGATCCGGTGTCCCGCGCCGCGTCGTCATCGAGCGTCGCCTCACGGAGGCGCCGCTATGCTGACCTTCGACCCCTACATTCTCCAGCAGGCCTCCTGTCGCGCCAGCCTGTTGGTCACCACTGCCGGCTTCAGATCGGACGACTGGGAAGATCTGCGGCAGGAAATGGTCCTCGACTGCCTGCGCCGTTCCCCGAAATTCGATCCCTCGCGCGGTGATTGGCAAGGTTTTGTCCGAGGCGTCGTTAGAAACCACGCCACGGTGCTGGTCACACGAAGGCATCGGCGCGTGCAACGGGAAGTTCTCGCCGAAGACTTATCGCGCCAAGAGCCGGGAACGGCGAACGACCCAGCCGATCCGCTCGGTGCCGGCCACAAACACGAGATTGAAGCTGAGCTTCAGATGAGCATTGACGTGCAACGCGTGCTCAATGGGCTGCCTCCCCAGTTGCAGAACTTGGCGCTTCTGTTGAGCGAGTTGCCTATGCTCGAGGCCGGCGCAAAGACTGGCAAATCACGGTCGCGCGTTTATCAGATGACTCGGCAATTGAGGGATGCTTTTATTCGGGCCGGATTTCAGCCTTCTGTTCGAGGAAGTCGGCAGTGAAACGATGAAGCCGTTCTCACACCGAGGACCCGAGGCGCCGCCATGAGCACATCTGATCCGCGTGTTGCCGCGCGCATGGCCGCTCGCTTCCTACGAAGCGTGTTTGGCGGCCAAGAGACCGGCCTCATTGCTCTCTTCAACAAGCCGAGCAAGCGCTCGACCTTCGTACTACTCAACGACCAGGATTGGTACACAGAAGCGGCGAACAATGCGATACTCGCGCGCGAGAAGGAAAACGTCTACTTCGCCATTGGCGTGCAGGGTCAACAACCCCATAGGGGCCGCGGAAAGCAGGCAGGTGTCATAGCACTGCCTGGGCTTTGGGCTGACATCGATGTGCTAGGGCCAAATCATGCCGCAACGAATCTGCCTCCGTCCCTGGACGATGCCTGGAGTGTTGTTCGGGCGATACCGTTCAATCCCACCGTCGCAGTCTATTCTGGCGGTGGTATTCAGCTTCATTGGCTGTTTCGGGAGCCGATGGAAACGGTCACGGAGAACGACAGATCTGCAGCGAAGCGGCTCTCAAAGGGCTTTCAGGGGCTCCTGGGCAGCATCGCCGCACGAAGTGGCTGGAGTATCGACAACACCGCCGACCTCTGTCGCCTCTTGCGCGTTCCCGGCACGTACAACCGAAAGCAGGAAACTCCGACTCTCGTCCAGTATGAAGTGATCAATAGGGGCCAACGCTACAACCCGTCGGAGTTCGAGGAGCTTGTCGAGTTGGAGACCGACCCAGAGCTCAAGGCGCACGTCCAGGGCGCAGCACCCGAAAGCCCGAGCGGGGAGTTCTTTCGTGTACTGGCGGGCTGCCCCTGGATGCAACACTGCAAAGACGATGCCGCCAAGCTGCCGGAACCCGAGTGGTATCGCATGCTTTCCATCGTGGCGCGGTGCCGAGACGGCAACCAGATCGCCCATGATATGAGCAAGGCGTATCCAAAGTACACCGCCGCAGAGACCGAAGAGAAACTGCGCCAGACTCGGGGCGCGGCGGGGCCATCCACCTGCGCATTCATCGAAAACGAATTGGGCCAAGCGCAATACTGTAGACGATGCAAGCACCACGGCAAAATCAAGAGCCCCATCGTGCTGGGGATGCCCAAGCGCGCGAGGCCATCCGCCGACAACAAATCTGAAGCACAGGGGCATACCGCTGATGGCGGTAGGTTCCCGAATATCCAGACCACAGATCGGCAATTGCGTGATATCAGTCGCGACGCGCTGGGCGCGTTGAGGCTCTTCAACAATCCGCCCTCTTTGTTCGTGCGGGCTGGCAAGTTGGTGTGTGTCACCGAGGAGGAAACCGGACGGCATGTCATCACCGAGGTGTCCGACCGGATTCTCCGGAACCGGCTCACCAGGTCCGCAGATTTCTACGAGGTCGGACAGAAGAACGTCCGGAATTGCGCGCCGCCTATGGACGTGGTCATGGACATCTCGGCGATGCCGCCGATCGAATGGGCATTCCCGCCGCTGCAGGGCACTATCGAGTCTCCGGCTCTCCGCGAAGATGGAACGCTGATTACGTTGCCGGGGTACGATGAGGCGAGCAGACTGTACTACGCGCCCGACCCAGCGTTGAACCTCCCCGAGATCACCGAGCAGCCGACCACGGATCACATTGAAGTGGCGATCGAACTGGTCACGGACATTATTCGGGAGTTCCCTTTTGTGGATGTAGCCAGCCGCACAAATGCGATTGCCTCGATGCTGACGCCGGTTTGCCGGCCTGCCATCAAGGGTCCTACGCCCCTGGCACTCTTTGATGCGACCGCTCAGGGCACGGGGAAGACTCTCCTTTCCGAAGTCGTATCGCTAATCGTAAGCGGCCGCGAGGGCCCACTATTCTCCGCCCCGCGGGAAGCGGAAGAATGGCGCAAGCAATTGACTTCGGTCCTCCGTGACGGATCAGCCATCGTCATTCTTGACAACCTGAAGTATCGTCTTGACTCCGCTGACCTGTGTAAGGCGCTTACGGCGACGATCCACGGCGATCGTATTCTCGGCCAATCACAGACGATCACCTCGCCGGTCCGGTGCACCTGGATCGCCACCGGCAACAATATCCAACTGGGTGGCGACATGCCGAGGCGCTGCTATTGGGTGCGGATGGACGCCAGGTGCCCGAGGCCGTTTGAACGGACTGGGTTCCGGCATAAGCGGCTGAAGCAATACGTGCTCGCTCATCGGGGCGAACTCCTCGCCGCGCTGCTGACGCTAGCCCGTGCTTGGTTTGTCGCCGGCCGCCCGCAGCCGGATGTGATACCCGTAGGGAGTTTTGAAGACTGGACAACGATCATCGGCGGCATATTGCAGCACGCCGGTGTTGAAGGGTTTCTGGCGAACTCCTCTCAGCTCTATCAGCAAGCCGATGCAGAGTCGATTCAGTGGGAGGCTTTTCTCAAGACCCTCGATGGCGTGTTTTATAGCGAGCCCTTTACCGTGGCCCAAGTCTGGGAACAAATGAACGCAAAAACGTACGACGCGGATACTCGCAAAACTGTGCCAACACAGCACGCCGACGAGTTGCGTGCCGCGCTTCCGGACTTCATCGCACAAGCGATGGATCGCGAGGGCTTCTTCAAACAGCGGCTTGGCTTCGCTTTTCGCGAGCGCGTTGGACAGCGCTACGGCGATACAGAATTTCGGATCGAGCGTCACGCCGACGATCTACACGGGAAGGTTGCCCGCTGGAAAGTGATCACGAACCTCGGTGAACCTCACCCTTGATTGCCTCAGATTCTAGGTGTCCAGCGCTCCTTCCAGTCGGCACCTATCAACCATTCGAGTGCCGAGAACGTCCTGCTTAGCAGGCCACTCGAAGTCCTCCACAAGATTATTGCCATACTTACGTTCGATACGCTGAGCCGCTATCCTGGCTTGCTCCAAGAGGCGCTTCTGCGGTAAGCGGTTCCCCCCTTCTTGATCCTATAGAGCCAGTTCTGGTGGCGGTTCCACCAAACTTTTCCCTAAGACTACATTGATCCACAATCCTCTCGGATCGAATCGCTGACCGATGAAAAACGCAACTGAAATGGCAAGCGCGCAGAGTAGGACAAGATAAAGATCAGGCGGCTAAATTCACGGCTCGCGATATTGTGTCGGCACTGGATACGAGGACTAGCGACTGCCGGTCTGCGTGATATTCTGAGGCAGAGGCTATGCATAGCCGGCTGGATCGGCCGAGCGATTTCGGTCGTCCATCCGGGTATCGGCATCGGCCGTGACGACAGTGGCAGCTAACCGATTCGAGCTTCTCGCCACGTGGTATCTCCGATTCAACGGCTATTTCACCACCGCCGACTTCACTGTTCATCCTGATTTTCGAAACCGTCCCGGCGGGACCGATGCGGACATCATCGCTGTCCGGTTTCCCCACTCAGTGGAAAACCAAAGGCGCTTCAGTTTCCAGCGCGACACTACTTTGATACGCTCGGATCGAATTGACTTCCTCATCTGCGAAGTTAAGTCACGCCGTTGTGATCTGAACCAGAACTCCTGGCGCAACCGAGAGCGAAGGAACGTCGAGTACACGGTCCGGTGGATGGGTTTCGAGCGAGACGATACCCGTATCCATGAGATCGCAGATGAAGTTTACAGATTCGGTGCCCGTGACCTGCTCGAAGAAGAGATTTGCATCCGATTCGTCTGCTTTGGGAGCGAATCGAATCCTGAACTCAGCTCCGCACTGCCCGGAGTTCAGCAGATCCTCCATGAGCACGTAATCGGATACCTGAAGGATCGATTCTCGACGGAGTGCTACCAGATAACCCGAGACAACTGGGATGAGGACATCATCGAGTTCGCCGAACTATGCAAAACGCGGTCCATCCCAGAACTTCTTGCATGGGCGAGAGAAGAAGACGTTCAGAGGCGACAACCCGTGGAACAGCAGATTCGGCAACGGGCGTATGAACTCTACTTGCAGCGACAATCCGGCGATGAACTTGCTGACTGGCTGCAAGCCGAAAGTGAAATTCGGTCCACGAAGAGTGGGTAGGCGACGTTAGCTTACCTCAACCGAAACCATGAATACTACTCTGACCATCGACAGATCAGCAGTTCTCTCATTCTTTGATGAGCTATCTCTCGCAAGTAAGGGACACGTTTCCGCCATTGTTGGCATCGTTGGTGAAGACTTGGGCATCTCGCTTCTTCAGCGGTGCTTACAGGAAACGTACGGCGTAATCAGCAAAGTAGTCACGCACGGCGGTTTACCGAAGACTCCCACGAACGGAACGGGCCGTGGTGACCGTCTCGACCGCTGGTTACTGACACAGCCTGCCCCGAGCAGACATCGAACGCTTTACCAAGTCGAAGTGAAGAATTGGTCATCAACAGCTATCGGGGGAAAGGAGCTTCGCTTAGACGCCGACGAGTCCGCCCTTCGACAGTACCGGCAAGAACGCTGGTTATCTCATTGGGATTCGGAACGGTCCTGCTTTCGATACTCCTTCGTGAGCAAGGTGCTCAGTAGGATGGTCCCGCCGACACACATGGACGACGAGACCGGACGGCTGGCTCCGATTTCACCGCCTGTTCAACTGGATGAGGTTGAGCCGTTGATCTGCTTCTGGTGGGCTACTCACCCGAAAGGCGACGACGTTTCTCTCTTTCGTTACGACACACCCGCACCAGTGAACGGGTTTACCGGGTTCTGGGTCTTCTCAATGTCCAACTACCTTCGGTCGTTGCATGTGCCAGAGATCAATTTGGAAATGCCCATAGCCGCTCGACGGCTACAATGGCTCTCAAGACTGTTCAGGTGAGGTTTGCACCCGGTATCGTTGATGGCGTGCAGAGCAACCCATTCAGTGATTGCTTCCGGTGCGACTTGCCCCTCTTCGGTCACGATTAGTACACGGCAAGTTTCGGATTTGAACGACATGGCGGCTATTCCTAAGGCGCATTATTGCGCCTCACGGTAATCGTACTCAGCCAGACTGGGTTCAGTGCCAGCACTTGCCTCCCTTTCATAGTTCCTTGGTTCGGTGGCGAAGGCTATGACGGTCTGGATTCCGGTCGCAATCCCGCGCCGTTGCGGGGAAACCAGCCTGCTATCCCCGCAACCGATGACATTGAAAACAAAGACCGTGCGGGGATGGCGGGGATAGGTCCGATTGCTAGCGCACGGCGCGTGGATTGTTCTGCAGAGCGCGCGTTAGCACCCACACATGCGTTGGGAACTGGAATGGACGGAGGCTATACCCGCTTTCCCGCTGATCATTGTTGTTCAAGCCGTTAGGCTGCGGGATAGGGCTGGCCACTCTTGCCGGATGCGTTCGGCGTGTGGAGTTTCACGCTCAGTACATCGTCACTCCACCGGGGATTTTGGACTGTGCACACTTTGGTCACGTGCTGGGTATTGATATCCAGAGATGATCCGGTTCGACTCGGGAACCTGCGGACCAGGTGCGTTCAATGTCACGAGACTAGGACCAGGCGGGAGCGTGCGCGAAGGGGCCGGGGGGGGGCCGGTCATTTCCTCGGGCCTTTCCGTTTTCCGTGACCATGGCGCAGCTACGCGTGATAATCCGCGAAATTAGAAACGCAATTTAGAGGAATCACTCATCAAAAGGCGCTGCCGAATTTACTGAGAAGGATTGGAGATGAGAGGAAGGAAACCAAAGCCAACCACGTTGCAGATTTCGGAAGGTGATCCGCGCCGGCTTGGCACCCACAAGCTCGAACAAAAGATGAAGGCGGAAGCGAAAGCGTCTCGCGGCTTACCGGCGTGTCCCCGTCATCTAAAAGGTCTGGCGCGCAAAGCCTGGAAGTTTTGGAGCGAGGAACTGGAGCGGATGAACCTAGACTGCCGGCCGGACGCTCAGATGCTCGAAGGCGCGTGTGTCGCTTACGAAGCCGCAGTCGAATGCTACGAGACCATTCAGAAACAAGGCCGCCTGGTCGCGAAGCGCATTTTGGATCCGCAGACGAACACTTTGGTGGTGGCCAACGTGAAGCCGCACCCGGCCGTGGCCCAAATGAATGCGGCATGGACATTGCTCAAGATGTTTTGTAGCGAATTTGGCTTGAGCCCTATTTCCCGCACACGACTCGCGATTGAAAAGCCGGCTGACAGCGAGGACGATCTCTTAGAAATTCTTTCTCAGCCGCGCGAGCGGAAGGTGCAACCGCCAACCGAGGTCATCCAATGAACCCCTCCGAACGGAGTTTCGCACTCGAGTGGTGGCCGATCGACCGGCCACGGGATTACCCAAAGAACGCCCGGAAGTGGAGCGCCCGGGCAGTTGATACTGTGGCGGCTTCGATCCGGGAGTATGGCTGGAAACAGCCGATCGTTTGCGATGCCGAAGATGTCATCATCATCGGCCACCTGCGACGCGCGGCTGGACGACAGGCTGGAATGACCGAGTGCCCGGTTCACGTCGCACGCGATCTCACGCCGGAGCAGGTCCGTGGGCTGCGGCTGATGGACAACCGCAGCCACGAAGAGGCTGGCTGGGACTTCGAACTGCTCGGCCCAGAATTGATCGACCTGCAGCGCTTGGGCTTCGGCCTCGAGCTCACTGGCTTCGATGAACAAGAGCTTGCCCGCGCGATGATGCAGAAGACTGACGGCCTGACCGACCCTGATGAGTGCCCGCTTGTTCCCGACAATCCCGTGTCAGTGCTGGGCGACCTGTGGTTGTTGGGGCCGCATCGCTTGCTATGTGGAAGTTGCTTGGACCAAGCCGGCGTTGCCCGCGTGCTCGATGGGGGTAAGCCCACGCTACTGATCACCGATCCGCCCTACGGTGTGGAACTCGACATGGAATGGCGCGATCGGGCGGGGCTGAACGGCCGCGGACCCGCTGAGCCCAGCTACATGAAAGAACGGATTGAGGGCCACACGACCACGTCCATCTCGGGAGATACGATCGCGGACTGGTCTCCGGCGTTTGCGCTGGTCCCCAGCCTTGCGATCGCTTACGTCTGGCACGCAACGTCGCACATGATCGAGGTGGCCCAGGGACTGCAGTCGATCGGTTTCGAACTTCGCCAGCAAATAATCTGGGAAAAAACCGTGGCCGCGATTTCTCGGCAGGCTTACCACTGGAAGCATGAGCCCTGTTGGTACGCAGTACGCAAAGGGCAGACGGCCAAATGGATCGGGACGAAGGATCAGACGACTATCTGGGAAGCGGCCAGCCCGAAGCAGATATCGAGCGGATCGAAGGAGGAGAAGTTCGACCATCCAACGCAAAAACCCATCGCGCTCATGGAGCGACCGATTAAAAATCATGACGGCGCAGTGTACGAGCCGTTCGGCGGGTCGGGCACGACCCTGATGGCTAGCGAGACGCTCGGCAGGAACTGTTACTGCGTCGAGATCGAACCACGATTCGTTGACGTGATCGTGACTCGCTGGCAGAATTTCACGGGCCGCGCAGCGATACTCCACGGCTCCCAGAAGACCTTTGAGCAGGTGAAGCTCGAACGGCGGTCGGCGAGTGAAGACGCCGAATCCACCGAACAATTGGCCGTGCGCGGCGAATAGATGTGCCCTACTCCCAGGCTCAAGCCGATGCCGCGTGCAATTTCTTTGAGCACATTCTCAAGCACACCGCGGACGAGTGGTACGGAAAGCCGTTCTTGCTGGTTCCGTGGCAAGAGGAAGCGCTCAGTGCCATCTTCGGCCAGATAGACGAAGCCGGAAACCGCATTATCGAGATGGCGTATTTAGAAGTTCCGAAGAAAGCCGGGAAGTCGGAGATGGCCGCAGGCCTGGCTTTGTTCGTTCTTCTGACCACCAATACACCCGGGTGCCAGGTCTACGGCGCTGCCGCAGCCACGCGCCAGGCGCTGAACGTGTTCCGTGCGGCATGCAAAATGGTCGACCAATCGCCAGTCCTTTCCAAGAGACTCCGCGTGCTTCGCGGCACGCATCGCATTATCAAGCGCTCGGACCCCGAATCGTTCTACGCCGCAGTCGCAGCCGATGGAGATTTCGGGGACGGAGTGAATCCCGCCGTCGTGATCGCGGACGAGATCCATCGTTGGAAAACACGAAAGCAGCTCGACAACTGGGACGTTCTCTCAAACGGCGGCATCACGCGCCGGCAGACGCTCACGATCGCAATCACCACGGCCGGCGTACAGAACGAATCCCCACTGGCATGGCGGCTGCACGAAAAGGCCCGCAAGATCGAAGAGGGCATTGTTTCGGATGCGAAATTCTACGGCCGCATTTACGGTGCTGCCAAAGAAGATGACCCCGCCGACCCGAAGACCTGGATCAAGGCCAACCCTTCGCTCAAGCAAAACGGCGGCTTCCTCGATATCGAAAAGATCAGGGAGAAATTTGTCTCGCATGAAGCCGAAGGCGATCTCACATCCTTCAAGCGCTATTACCTCAACATGTGGGATCAGAAAGAAAGTCGCGCGATCGACATGGTCAAATGGGACGCTTCCGCTGGTGACTGGCATGCTGCCGGCATGCTCGCAAAATCAACCGAGGACAAGGTGCGACCCTTGCCTCACGCCTTGATGGCACGCTTCAAGGACCGGCGCTGCTGGGCCGGCGTAGACCTCTCGATGACGACAGACCTTTCCGCTGTAGCGCTCGTGTTCCCCTGTGATGACACCGGCTTCGACGTGCTGGCGTTCTTCTGGATGCCGGAACAGGCCGTGCGCCAGCGGGAACGGCGCGACGGTATGCCGTACCAGCGATGGGCCGATCAGGGATTCGTCGAGCTTTCACCTGGTGACGTGATCGACTACCGTGACATCACGGCACGGCTGGTGTGGGCGTCAGAGATGTTCGACCTGCAAGAAATCTGCTTCGACCCGTGGAACTCACGACAGATCTCGATCTCGATGATTGAGCAAGGCTATGACTGCATCGAGATCCGGCAGGGTGTTGCCACACTATCCGAGCCGTCCAAGAAGTTGCTCGAACTGGTCGCATCTGGCAAGCTCCGCCACGGAGGAAATCCTGTGCTGCGCTGGAACGCGAGCTGCCTCTCGACGAAGGAGAGCAACGATAACCTGATGTTCACAAAGCCGGAGCGGTCGAAAAGTTCCTCGCGCATCGATGGAATCGCGGCAACGGTCAACGCGCTGGCGCGCGCGATTGTGAGGAAGCCGCGGCAGATGAGCATTTACAGTACGCGGGGCATCTTGACGGTCTGAGGTTGGCCATAGCATGGGCCCCTGAAAAGCGAAATGCCCGCCGCGGCCGAAGCCGGGCGGGCAGAAGGGCCGGACGGGATGCTACTTTTTGATCGAGTAAACGCGCTCGCCGTCCTCGCGCTTGGCGGATTCGACGGTGAGCCCCATCTTCTTGCCCACGGTACCGGAGAGGAAGCCCCGGATCGAGTGATTCTGCCAGCCAGTCAATTTTGTGAGTTCGGCGAGGGTTGCACCTTTGGGCCGCCGGATCAGGGCCAGGATCTTCGCGCCCTTGCTTTCCGGGCGTGGGGCGGAGGCCTGCTTGGCCCTAGCGGGTTTGGCGGCTTTGGCTTGCCTCTTCAGTCCGGCCTTGGCTTTCGCACCCTTGGCGGCTTTCTGGCCCGTGGGCGCGCCCTTCTTTTGGCTCGCGCCCTTCTTCGAGTGGGTCTTCTCCGGCGCGACGTGCGCGCCCTGTGCCGCAACAGTGGCGGCTGTGTTGGCTTCAGCGTTGGTCATGTTGGTTCTCGTATCCTTTTCTGCGCTTCGTTTGCGCCTGACGATTCATCGCTCTTGTCCGCCGGAAAGGCAAGGCAATAGTGAACGGGTTGCGCAACGTTAAGCGTGGGAGGCGAACACGTGGCGACATCAGCTGAATCGAAGCGATCGCCAGCCGCGAGCGTTGCGATGCTGATCCATCAAGCAGTGAGGCGCCGAGAAAACTATCCTGATGGACGATGTCCTTCGTTCTCGGCAACGTCGACGTGAGCGGCAGCGGTCCGTACACGTACACCATCATTCCGGCTCTGGGAGCAACGAATCCGACCGGCCTCGAGTTGCCCTACTCTCGTTCGTGCAGCAGATCCGGCCTGGTGGTTCAGCGGTGCTGGACGAAATGCTGGTGGGCTGCGCAGTCAAAGGTTGGAAGCTGTCGATTAAGAACTCGCCGGGCCGCGCCAGCGCGATGATCGCGGCGGAATGCGTGACTACCGGACAGTACACCTCGCCCAGCGGAATCACGCTGCCCGCCGTTTATTCACCGCACGAGTTCAATGCCGAAATGATCAGCGCGCTGACCTTCAACGGCATCAACTACCTCTCCGGCAGCAGCGCCAAGGACTTCGTGTCCATGGAAGCGTCCTGGGAGAACAGCTTCCGGCCCGGATTTTTTCCTGGTTCGGGGGCGCAGGATGGCTACCAGATCCAGGGACGTTTCGAGTGGGGCGACCGCGTCTTTGCAGTGCAGTTCGTGGTGCGCGTCGAGGCAGGATCGGCCGAGTACTCGAACCTGATCAATCTGACCACCGGGACCGCCACGTTCACCGTGACTCGCGACACCAACAATTCCTTCACGATGCTCATCCAGAAGATGGGTTTCAACGTCGCGGAACTCAGCAACACGGATGGCATCGTGACGCTCCAGATCACCGGCGTGCAACTCTTCGACCCCACTAACGGGCTGGTGACCATGACGATCATCACGCCGCAAACGGGTATCTGCCAATAGGAGGTGTGAATGGAAACCGAAAAGAAAGCGGGCTTCGATGCGTCGAAGCCGTTTGTGGTGCCGATACTTTCAGGCGGCCAGAAAAGCTGCGAGATGCGGTTCCCTTCGGACGAGGAGTGGTGTGCCTGGGCGCGTGCGCAGCGCACCGTCCGCCATTTTCTTGGACGCGGCAAGTCGCAGAGCGAGGACGTGGACCTGCCGAAGATCAACGCGGAACTGTTCGCGAAGATTCGCTCCGACAAAGATGGCCCGGAGTTCGACGACGCCGAGGTCGGCATGGTGATCGGGCGAATCGAGCGGTGCGCGGTGGCCAGCGTCGAACGCGAGGGGATCAACTACCGGATCGAGATGAAGGTTCCTGGCGCCCGCGTCGTTCACGTCCTACGCATGCCAACCGCCAAGGAAATGCGGGACCACGAACGGGCTTCGACCAGCGTGGTCGCAGCGCGTCGTTCGATAGAAACGCGCGCGTTCCTGGAGCCGAGCGGTGCGGTTTACGACAAGCTCCATATCTCGCACGACGGTTACGCGGGCGCGGTGCCGATCGTGCACAAGTCAGCGACGGTGTCCGAGGCGATCGCGCAACTCGAAATCGAGGCCGACGAAGACCCGGAATAGCCACGCCCGACGACTGGCCGGACGAGCCGGGCGTTCGCTTCCTGAGCCGGTCAGTACTGCACCAGGTGACGCTCTGTGGGCCTGAAGAAGAGTGTCCCGACCGCGTCTTCCGCTGCCGCAGTTGCGGATATTCGGCGCAGACGGAGTTGGATCGCTGCCCCGCATGTCGTGCGGACTGGAAGGCCCTCGACGTCAGCCATGGGCCTGCCTGTCCGAAGGATCGGCTCGAAGAAGCAATGGACACGCCGAACGACGCTCTTGTTCGACGATCTTCCGCATTCTGAACGCAAAGAGCATCGGGCTGACGATCACGCTCGCGGATATCACGGAGCAGGAGTTCCGCGTGTTGGAACTCATCGAAGGTGAGCGCCAGGAGCAGATTACGACCGGGCGCAGCAGCATACAGAGGTCCCGATAGCGGCGAATTATGAAGTGCCGAATAACTTCGACTTGGGCTCTCGGTCCGAGCGAGTTCACCCACCGCAGCACACACATCGCGTGCCTTGGCTTACCTGTCGTGGCGTACCTTCCGTTGCGTCATTCCTGCACATCTGGTAGTATCCGGGCTGTGGACTGGGACGCGTTCATCTGTCATGCGCATGAAGACAAAGCGTTCGTTGGTTCGCTCGCCCAAGCTCTTCGTGCGGCGGGCCTCAGAATCTGGTACGACGATTTTGAACTCAAAGCGGGAGACAGCCTGCGGCGGTCGATTGATCGTGGTCTCGCTCGTTCCAGATTCGGGGTTGTGGTGTTAAGCAGAAGCTTCTTTTCCAAGAGCTGGACCCAATACGAGCTGGATGGGCTGGTCCAGAGAGACCTGGACCGAAAGGTCATCCTGCCTATTTGGCATCAAATAGAACGTGGGGATCTCATCAAGCTTGCTCCCTCCCTTGCTGATAAAGTTGCGATCCGCTCTACATCTGGCATTCCTTCTATCGTCTCAGCCATAGTGGAAGCTATCGATAATGAGGGAAATTCACATCTACCGCAAGATGCGCCCCTCGAATCATCGGTAAAACTGGAAAAGCCTCGCATGAATCTCCTGCGAGATCTTCCAATGACATCGCAGGAACGAGACGATGTGTAGAGAACATCGCGATCTGGGAGACTTGCCCACAAAGCTGTCTTTGCCCCAGCTTCCTCCGGTCGGCTTAAGTGTCGCGTGACGAACGCAATTTGCTATGTCCGATGAACTGTCAATCTTCGACCCCCCGATAGATTCACCGATCGACAACCTCGGGAAGTCAGCATTCGCGCCGTCGGTCGCCACTTCTCTTTCGAACGCCCAGGGAACGGTCTTGTTGCAGACGTTGAACATCACGGCAACTCCTAACGAGAAGCGCCCCATCCCGATTCCAGAGAGAACGATTATCTCGTTGGGAGACCCACGCAAGGGCCCGCCTTCGAGATTGGTCGGTACCGAGGCTGAATTTGAGCTGAAGATATCGCTTTTAGTTCATAATTTGTCGGAAGGCGCAATTCGGCTCTGCGATATCAAGGCGCACATCTATCATGTGTCGATGTATTCACAGCGCTTAGCGATCGTTCCATGGGCACCGAGGGTTCAGTTGGCCGCTGACAACACAGCTGACTTAGCTGCGGTGGGGTCGGATCTAAGCGGGGGGAGAGCCCAACCAATCGATTTGGTCCTTGAGACATCTGTTTTCGATACACTCTTCACAACCGTAGTATTTGGACTTACCGTGTTTTACGAGATCGCGCCCAGGGACGTCCGAACCGTGCATCATGTCCCATCAGACAAGATTTACATTTTCCAGCATGATCACCATTGGGGTGCCAGTAAGTGTCATTTCGTTAGCAGGAGCGCGGCTGAAATTGAGGAGCGACGCCAGGAAGCACCTGGCGATCACGGTTTTTTCGACAGCCTGCTGAGGATCGTCGAGTTGCACACTAGTCCAAGGGAACAAAAGTCCCTGTCTGCAAGGGCGGGGGAGCAAGTATCGACCGCTCCTCCCACAGCCCAGGGCACCGGTGATGCTGGTGCGGACCAACCGCTCCAGAAACCCGAGGAGGAGAATCCAGTATCTGTTCTTTTCGACTCGCGGACTCAGGTCGGTAGCACGGTCTCAGAGTTGGGCACTGACTTTGTGGTCGTCGGTTTGACGCTGCCAACTCCTGAACCGCTGTCGGGTTCGCCAAACCTATATCGGCACGTTTACGAAGACCTCGCGGCTGCGCACAACAGATTGAAACATTCCCGGACGTTCTTTGCGATTACCTCTGTGGTTCGTAGCCCAATGAGGAACGCATACTGGATTGTCGCGATTTTTGATAACGAGATTCTGAACAGCGAAGCCCTCCACGACATTGAGGGTGCCGTCACGATGTTGTCAACGGCCGTTCAAACAAGTCCTTCATTTGAGACTTGGTGCGGCAACACTGGTTACTTCGTGGTCAGTTATAGTGACGAACACAAACGCGTTCTCGCCGTGAATTTTGGAACGACTCTCACCTTCACGAGTTTCGCCGTGGCCGAGAACAAGCGATATTTCACTGGCGAGTACGAGCCAGAATATCTGGCCGCTTCAGGTCTCTTCATTGGCACTTGCCACTTCTTCCTCGGTCGCTATGGACAGGCAATATCGGAATGGCAGTTCTCTACCTCGCACTCCGCACACCCGAATCCGTTCTTCAACATTGCGTGCGCATATTCGAAACTCGGCGACATAAGTCAGGCATATGAATACTGCATGCGGGCTGTGGAGCATGGCGTTTCGCGTGACCTTGTGCTGCACGATCCCGACTTGAGCGCACTCAGACAGCATTCGTCGTATACGAAAATCAAAGATGCTCTGGGAGCATGAAGCTACTTTCGTTGTTAGGGCGTTAGCAAAGAGACCAGGGTTGGGTCTCAGGCAGATTGCTACGCTGAAGCCTCATAGTATTGGATAGACAAAGACCTACGCCCATTCGATCCTCCGACCGCGTGCTCCGCAGGCTGTCCTGCCGAAGACAACTGTGCTGAAGTTTCAAACGTTCATCAAAAGCGCTCGGTTCGTTTATTCCCCATACACCGCGACTGAGATGCAGGGCTTCGCGCCAGTCCTGGCGGATTCGATCCGGGCACGTATCCAGCGCGGCCAGAACATCTAAGACCAAGCGGCGGCGCCTCTGAAGGTCGGACTGCCGTGCCGTCGCGGCTACCCGGATTACAAGGTGGCGCGAGGTCTCAATCCCATTCGCGACTGGACGTGGCGCGGCCATACCCTGCGCTGCCTCAAGGTCCTGACCGCAAATGAGAACCGCGCGGCGATTGGGTTTCTCGATAAAGCTCTTCCTGGCCGGCGAATGACGGCCTCGCAGATCGCGGCGTTCAACAACCGGCGCGAGGCGCAGTGGGGTTTGTCGCCGCGCGACCGACAGGCGGTGCTCGCCGCATTCCAGTCGCGTCCCTTCGAGATGCTCAAGGCAGCTTGAAATGGCAGACCAAGCAGAGCGCGTAATCCTCGAAGCCGAGGAAACGCCGGTACTCGAATCGGTCGGCAGGGCCAACACCGCGCTCGACAGCTTCGACTAGCGATCGCTCCCACGCGCGACGAGGAGGATCGCTCCAAGCGCGCGAGCGATATCCAAGGCCAGATCCAGCGGTTGCAGAAGATGCTGGAGGATGCCGAGGCAGTCACCAAGCGGACGGACCTGCGCGAGGGCAAGGATGAAAGGGATCGGCTTCGCGCCAGGTTCTTCGGTACGCACGATGGTATGGAGAGGCATACGCCGACGCCAAGAAGGACGTTGAGCGGCTCCAGAAGCAACTGTTGGAACCGGACAAGCCGTTGACGAGAGCGCAAGCGCAGGATCTGGGTCAACAACTCCGGACTGCCGAAGCTACCGAAGCCCGCCGCAAGGCGGCACTGGATGCGGTCGCAAAAGGCGCGGAGCAGCTCAAGGATTTCCGTCGCCAGGCAACCGAGTTCGAGAAGAAGGGCGATGAAGCCGAACTGGATGCGATCGGCAAGATCTACTATCAGCGCGATCAGCTTCTGAAACAGGCCGAGAAGGTGAAGGCGTCGGAATCGGAGATCGCCGCGATCCGCAAGTCGGCGGACGAGCAGGCTGCCGTTCTATCGAAGAATGCGTGGGAGGAGTTTGAAAAGTACGCCGAGAAGGAAGAGGCCGATCGGCGCAAGAAGATGCTCGCGCCGCTTGCTACGATTCTGGGCTCCGGCTCCAAGGGCGGCACATCCGGTCTCTACGGGATGTTCAGTAAGGGCGGCTTCTCGAAGTCGCTCTCCAACCTGAAAGGCACGTTCTGGAACCAGGACGCCTGGAACGCCTCTGATAGCAACTTCTGGGGTGGCGTCCAGGGCGTAGCGAAGTCTCCCGCCGCCGGAGCCGCCGGCATGATGCTCGCGACCAGTGGGCTGTTCGGATCACAGCGCGGCACGTGGACAGGCGCTCTTGAAGATACCGCCGGTGGCGCATTGATCGGCGAGCAGATCGGCGGTCCATGGGGGGCCGCGATTGGAGCGGCGGCGGGCTTCACTGCCGGAACGGTCGAGAAGTTGCTCGGCATTGAATCACCGCAGAGGAAGGCGCACGACGACATCAAGAGCATCTACGGCGTGGACATCCCGCAGAACAGTGGCACCATCAAACAGGTGGTGCAGATCGCGCAGTCCCAGTTCGGCGGCGATATCGCGGTGGCCGTGCGATCCCCGAGCGTGCGTCAACTTGTGATGCTGTACTCGGAAGCCACAGGACAGAAGATGCCACTGTCGGCCACCACGCCTTACGCCGGGAGTCTTGTGGAGCAGGGCGGTAAGCTTTACCAACAAGCCAGCTACCAGGATGGCCAGGCGCACGTGTACGCTTCGAACATCTCGACGCTCGGCGGGATCGCGGCCGGGACCTATCCCACACCGGGGAACCCGAACACGGGAGGTGGCACGGGCGCGACGTACATGTCGCTGAACATCAGCGGCTCCGATGCGGCGAACTTCATGACCGGACAATTCGTCACGCCGCAGTTCGTGACGGACCAGGCGATGGCGGCGCAGTATTCGAGCTACGGGCGGACGCAGCAGTCGGCCAACATGCAGCTACCTGGATTGACGGTAGCGTGATTCAAGATGCCGGGCAATCTCGTTCAAAGCGAACCCAACGGTGTGATGCCAGCCTCGCTGTGCACCGCTTTCACGGAGCTGCGCGAGTATGCTCAACTCCAGAACCAGTACCACGACGGCACGATCCAGCGGTCGCAGCTTGCTCAAACCTCGCGCCGCACGTTCCGCTTCAGCAAGCGCCTCAACGCATCGACACTCTTAGCGCTGTACAACTTCTGGGTCTCCCAAAACGGCGGATTGACGCCGTTCGCGTTCTATAACCCGTTCGATGTCGCGGCCGGCCAGCAGATCGGCAGCAACTACGATCCCACTGGCAACAACACTCAGGGGCGCGTGACGGTGGTGTTTCGTGGCAACTGGGCGCAGGCCATGGACATCGCGCGGACGAACGTGCAGGGGCTGGAAATCGTGGAGGTGGCTTAACTGTGGGGCTCTATTCGCCCTTCGCTGGCGAACCGCTAGCCATGCGCTGGATGACGCCCCAAGCCCAATCCAGAGCACTCTTGGGACCTCGCTGCCGCGCGATCACGGCACCAACTATAAGCGCAGACCATACCTGCGGTTTCAGGAGTACGTTCTCCCAAAACCAACTCAGCAGCCACCACCAAGGCCGGCCTTTCACCTTAAACGGAAGCCCGGGCTCAACGTCCCGGCTTCCGGCGGACGAGAAGACTTTCAGCGCAACTTTTGCGTTAGCCTCTCCCTCAGGATCTCTCAGCCATGACCAGAATCGCTGTTTCAAGCACCAGTGCCACCCTACGTCCCCCCCACCAAGATCGAGCGGTTTTGTCGTTGGGATGGCCTCGGAAGTGCAGTCAGACGCGTGCATGTCTACGCCATCGGCAGTGATCGCAAGACGCGGCTGAACTGAGAGCTTTTCGCTCGCGGCGTCGGCCTCGACCGCCTTTCCCAGAGCCGGAAATATGTATGGGTGGAAAATGAGATCGAATGGTTTCTCACCGTGGGTCAGATCGACTTCGAGAGGGTAGCTGAAAACACCGAAGACTGTCACAACAATCTGGTGCCCGCCGACTGCAAATGCAACCTTCCCCTTCCCGGCCTGATTGCTCAGGATGTCCGCTGCGCTGTTGGCATCGAGGCCAAGATGATGATCGCGGAGCACAGAGACCGCCGTATCGAGGGCGCGGCCTGTCAGCGAGTTGACCTCAGCCTCGGCCGTAAGCTTCGCATCACCGAGTCTCTTCATATCATTCTGGAGCCTATCGATATTGTTCTGGAACTGGTCGCCCTCACTGAGCAGCTTAGAGATCTCAGCGAGGGCACCGTCGACGTCTTCTGCATACACTTTGGCTACTCTGGCCTCTCGCATCCAGCTCTGACACGCCTGGCTCCTCCAGCAGGAGCTGTCTTTGAAGCCCTGCACGAACTCGACCGCGCGTTTGGCCCGCTCCAGGTCAAGCGACATCTGAGCTTGCCCGACGACTGAACTGGCTGTTGCTAGGACCATGACAGTGACGACAGACAGACGATAGGGGACGGTGACGCAGTAAGCGATTCGCGAGCTAATCATAGGTCCTCCTCTGTTGTCCCGCCCTGTGAGTCACCTGACGGGAACATCTCGCACTAAGCATATCTCTCTATCGGCGAGCGGAGTTGAGGGTCGCGGTCGTCAGGTCCGGTCCAAAAAGTCATGTCCGACATCATCGGCCGCATCGCCGCCACGGTGACCAACTCGGGCCAGACATTCCCGCTCACCACGCAGTACCCGTTCGGCTTCTCCGTCGAGCGCCCGGTGATCGTCCACCGCTTCGGCGGCATCGCCGCCGGGATTTATCCGACGCCGGGCAACCCCAACACGACTGGCGGCTCTGGGGCCACATACCTCTCGCTGAACATCAGCGGCGCCGACGCGGCGAACTTCATGACCGGACAGTTCGTCACACCCCAGTTCGTGACCGACCAGGCGATGGCGGCGCAATATTCGAGCTACGGGCGCACGCAGCAGTCGGCCAACATGCAGCTACCCGGACTGACAGTGGCGTGATCCAGAATGCCTGGCAATCTCGTACAATCCGCACCCAACGGCGTGATGCCGGTCTCTCTCTGTACCGCGCTCACGGAGCTGCGCGAGTACGCTCAACTCCAGAACCAGTATCACGACGGGACGATCCAGCGGTCGCAGCTCGCGCAGACTTCGCGTCGCACGTTCCGGCTCAGCAAACGATTGAGCGCTTCCGTGCTCTCCGCGCTGTACAGCTTCTGGGTTTCCCAGAATGGCGGCTTGACGCCTTTCGCCTTCTACAATCCGTTCGAAGTGACGTCCGGTCAGCAGATCGGCAGCAATTACGATCCCAGCGGGAACAACACGCAAGGGCGCGTGACGGTGGTGTTCCGTGGGAATTGGGCCCAAGCCACGGACATCGCGAGATCCAACCTGCCAGCGCTGGAATTGGTCGAAGTTGCGTGACTGGGCGGGCATTCAGCATAGCCTAAAAGCCATAGCGGGTATGTGATCATGGTATACTGACCAAACTATTGCGCCCAGCCATCGGGAGACCGTTAAAATGCCGCGTGCGGTTCGAATCTTTTGGGCCTGTACCGCCGGGATCCTGTGCCCGCTCATTCTCTCATTTGCGGCAGATGTCGAACCTCGTAGGGCCACAGACGTAACTCTCAGACTGATCCTTTCCGACATCCCAAAAAGCACGAAACAGGTGGAGGTATGGATACCACTTGCACATAATGACAGCTACCAAGCCATCTCGAACTCTACGGTCAAGAGCGATTATCCTTACCATTCGGTGTATTCGTCGAGTCAACGCGAACCAAGTCTCTTGCATTTGAAATTCCATCCCAACAGCGACAGGGTTGCGCTGAGTCTGGCTTTTCAGGCAACTAGAGCCGCACGTGCGACGAGCGGCTCTAACGCACCCTACGATTATGTAAGGCTCTTTTTGAGTCCCCAAAGCCCGAATGACTCGATAAGAAATGCTACCCCGGCGATTACAAAGGGCATTGATACCGAACTTCGGAAGGCACGCGCAATTTTCGAGTACACGCTTAAGAATTCACGAGACTCTAAGGCTGACAATCGAGACGGATTTGACTGTGATCAGGTGGTGCGATTCGTGATGCTAAGCCGCGCCGCGGAGATCCCAGCGTACCTTGGGAGCGGTTTTAGGCTTCCTTCGACTCGAAGAGAAGGTTCAGTGCTGAATCACTACTGTTGGGCGAGCGTCTTTGTTAGGGATACGGGTTGGGTGCCTGTTGACCTGATCAGTGCGCTGCATGCCGACGATCCGAAATCTCGTGAGCAGTTTTTTGGTCGCCTCGATGAAAACGTTGTCGAGCTTTGGTCCGAGCAAAACGTGGTGCTAACTCCACCACAACAAGGGCCTCCGATTGGGCTCCTTATTGGGCCATATGTGGAATATGACGGAAAGCCTATATCTGGTCTCAATTTCTTCGCGGACTACAAGAACCGCGAATTGCCGAAACAGCAGGCCCCATCTCAACCGCCGCCGCAACCACAAACAGCTGCTCCGATGCGCCGGATTGATTGGGTAATGATTGGGGTGGTTGCGCTCGGCGTGATTGCGTTGGCATCAATGGCACTGATCTCCGTGATACTCGACAAGTTGCAGGGCGTCGACCTCTCCCCAGTTGTTGAGGAAATTAAAACGATTTGGGTAATGCGCTACGCCTGGGAGGCAAGAATCGCCCAGGAAAACGACCCGGCTAAGCGACGAAGAATGCTCTTTGACAGGCGGTTTAGCGAGGCGAAACGTGCATTGCGACTGGCATCATGGGACTATCGCTGGAGTTCGTTGCTCGCTTCATCATTGCGTTTCAGTAGGTATGTCGTTGGTGGCGTATTGGCCGCTTCGTTGGGACAGAAGGATCTTCAACGGCCTTCTGTCGTTGGGGCATTGGGTTTGCTTGTCATTGGTGCATCAATTACCGACGACAGGTTCAAGCCGGAAGCTCGGGCAAATCGAGCCTCGCAGCGCAAAATTGCCCTACTGACCCTGGTGCGAGATATTGAAGAGGGCATGGTCGAGGCTTCCACCGATCGTGAATGTGAGGATTTCAAGGTCCTAGCGGAACAGATATCGCGGCGACTTAGGGAGATTACTGGTGACAGTAAGAGTCCTGCTGAAACTACATCAGAGCCTCCAACTGAAACGGCGATCGAAAGTCCAGCAGGTGCCTCAAAGACCGCTCCAACTCCAAATCCTGCAAGTCATTCGGTTACTTCATCATCGTCATCATAGAATAGGCTGCCTTTCAAACGGCACGTTCTCTGCATCAGAAAGCGTGCTGAATGTCTGGTAGTGTATGGCCCCCAACCCCCATCACCCCAGGCTGATACTCAATATGTCCGATACCATCGGCCGCATCACCGTCCCCACGGTGATCAACTCCGGCCAGACATTCCCGCTCGCCACGCAGTACCCGTTCGGCTTCTCCGTCGAGCGCCCGGTGATCGTGCATCGTTTCGGCAGCCTCGACGCCAAGCAGGAGCAGCGGTATTACATCGGCATCGGCCCGCGCAAGTTTCAGTTCAAGCGGCCGAATCTCAACTGGGCGGAAGGCCGCCAGCTCAAGGCCTTCTGGGAGTCGATGCAGGGGCCATGGAAGGCGTTCACCTACAACGTCCCCAACCCGGATGGAACGACCACCGGCGTGCTCGTGACCTTTGAGCAGCCGCCGATCTCATTCGAGTACCTCCGCAACGCTGCACAGGTGGGATTGAACCTCGTCGAAGTAGTCGATCCGACGCAAGCGCCCACCTACGCGATCACTTCCACCTGCCTGCGGTTCCCCTCGAGCGCGCTGTCCACCGCCCTGCTCTCTGAAGTCCAGCAGATCATTCCGCTCGTCCACATCCGCGTGCGCGAATCCGCGGTCGCGGACATCTATCTATCAGACCGGCGCGTCACCGTCGGCGGGCAACTCTACCTCCCGCGCTTGATCGGCATCGGCGAGCCCGGCTCTGACGTCCTGATTTCCCAGGACATCAAAGGCACGTCGGACAACGTTCGCTTCACCTTCGGCAACGGCGACCGCGTGATGACGCAGGTTGCCAACGACACGGACCTGAAGTACGCCGAGATCGACCTCTGCCTTTTCCATGTGAACTCGGGGATTCTGTTGCAGCTCTGGAAGGGCGTCATTCAGAACTTCACGAGCGACGGGACGCCGATTTTCCCCGTGACGTGTTCCGACGGCTTCTTCCAGATCATGAACCAGTACCCGGAGCGGCAACTCAGCCGCCAGTGCTGGAAGACCTACAACGATGGCGTGAATTGCCTGGGCGTCAAGAGGCAGAAGCGCCGCAGCAGTAACCGCCGCAGGTGGCGATCCCACGAGTTGCGATTACTACCTCGAATCGAAGAACGGATGCCAGGTGCACGGCATGGCTCCATACTTCGGCGGGCATCAGGCCGATCCGCAAGGCGTCGTCATCAAGGACAACTCCACCGGCTTCCTCGGCTTCGGCCGCAACACTGTAACCGCCACTTCCATCCTTTCCGATACGATCTGGGGCCTGGCTCTGCCGGAAATCTGGTGCAATAGCGACGGCAATCCGCTGTTTGCTTTCGTCGCCAACGCTCTGATGGTGGCGTACCGCGATGAATCCGACTATGCCGACTCCCTCGGCATTCTCGGTGCCGGCCCCATCGGCGGATTCACCGGGATGTACGTGGTTACCAACGCCGACGGCTACCGCTACGTGGTGGCGCCCATGGTTGATGGCTACACACCACAAGGCTTCAAGGTCGATGGCAACCTGAACGTGCAGATATCGAGGGGCAGACGGTCACGGATTCCATGTACGACCTGGACGTCGGGCCGAAACCGATGGACGTGGTGCCCGCGCCTCTGCCGCCGCTGTTCTATCCGATGCCGCTCGGTCCTGCGTGGGCGCCGTACCAGGTGCAAGCTGCGGCCAATGACGCGCTCTTTCCGGGCGAGTGGACGTTCGATACCAATCAGTCCTATGCGCAGTTGGCCGACGGCAGCATGCTTGCAAACCTCCTGGTTACCGGGAAGCTGCCAGTCAACGAGTTCAGCGCCACGGGGGAGGTGCGCCGGGGATCAGATCGATCTCGCAGTCCACGACGGGTGGGTCGTTACCGGCCAACGTAACATTGCGCGTGGCCATCTGCGCAACCGACTCGAACGGGCTTCCTTCGGCTCCGTCTAATATCACCATCATAGGGACCTCGGCATCTGGAACGGACACGTTCACCTTGGAAGACATCACCTGGCCGGCAGTCGCGGGCCTCGTTTCCTACGTGTCGTTCGTGGCCACGCAGGACGACTTGATTTGCGCGCAGGCGACTGGAACGCTGACCGCCGGTCCGAGCAACACGTACACGCCCGGATCGATCGCGTTCGGCGGGCCAGTGTTGCGCTCGACATGGGCGTTGCCGTCTCCGTATGTCAGCAAGGTCCGGATCAAGGCCAAACACGAGATCCATGGCGGCGTAATCGGCGGCTCGATCGATAGCGTATCCGCCGGCACGCTCGTCACCGGCTATCTTCAGGACGCGCCGGCCTCCACGAATCCATCCTGGACGCCCGTGGGCCGCATCATCTCCATCATCGGCAGGCCGGAGGGCGACACGCCGTATTTCAGTGCGAAGGTCACCTCGTGGGACCAGACCACCGGCACCCTCGGCGTGACTCCAGACCCGAACGGCATCGTCCAGGAAGGCGACTGCTCGTTCTGCGGTTTACTGCCGATGCCTCAAACACCACGAATCCGACCTCCGTTACCGATTCCGGCTGCCAGAACAACGTCTATCCCAACGGCATGACGCCCGGCGCAGAGGTCGGCAACCTGATCCGGGTGATTCAGGGAGTCTCACGCGGGACGACGCCGGTGAAGATCGTCGCGAATACAGCGACCACTCTCACGTGGGACCTCCCCATGGTCATCAATCCCGGCGACGTGTGGATCATCAAGGAACCGACTTGGCCCTACTCCTGCGACACGACGTCGCTGGACAACGGCAACCCGCTGGCGGTGACGACGATCAACATGCCCACGAACAATTTCGTGGACGAGACGCTCGTGATCGTGGGGTTCACCGTGGACGTGAACGGCAACGAATCGCCCGACGGCGATGCGCCGATCCGCGAGGACTGGGTTTTCGGCGCTGAGGGACTTTCGAAGGTCGCCGGCCTGGTTTTCCAGATGCAGGGCACGCTGGGGATCGAGTCTAACGCGGCTCAGCCTTTGTATTTGAACCGTCCCGTGACAGTCGGCGATGTGAAGGCTTACGTGCAGTCGGCTCCCACCGGCTCGGGGATCAGGTTCACGATCTACGTCGGAGGCGCAGCCTGGCTCACGCTCACGATTCCGGCTGGCCAAACAGCCGTGGTCGCCACGCCTTCACAGGTTGCCGCCCTGTCACAAATCCCTGCGAACACAGCGGTCTCCATCGGCATTACCGCGGTAGGCAGCACGTTTCCGGGCGCGGATCTTTCGGTGTTCATTTATGCGTAATTCGATCCGCGACGAAGCCCGGCCACGGTCCCAAATCGAATCTGCTAATCTCTCGCGTGGGGAATAGCCGTGTCACACCCACCGGAGAAGCTGTGGCCCTTGACATTAGCGGACCATCACGCCAAAGACCGTGGGCTGTGGTGCGCAAATTGCCTGGACTACATCCACAGGCCCGTCGGCCGTCAAAACCAGCGCCAGGCGCTTCAGAACCATCATCAGCTTCCTATGGATTACCTGGATGAACTGGAACAGCACGGAGTCTCTTTTCCCCGCCGATGGACGATACCGGTTCACGCCTGGCCGTGCCATCAGCACCACCCGAAGGGCTTGGACTTACAGAGCATCTCCGACGCGAGCGCTACCTTCTTGAGTCAGTTGGACCGCGGCCCGTTTAACCTTGAACGACATGACCACTTGGCAAAGCAGTTTCACGATCGTGGCTTATACGGCCACTCTGCGATCGTCAAGGAACGAATCAAGAAGCATCTTAGGAGCGATGCTCGGATGGATGAGTACTGGCAGACCCTGGAACGCCAGATTGCCTCCGGGGCAGGATTTCGATACGTGTTGCCCTTCACCGCTGAGTCTCCCGAAGAGCCAGGGTACCCCGAGCTTCTATTGGTGCGTTCCAATGACGCAGCCAACAGGCACCAATGGAAGCGCTCCCGCCAATACTACGATCGTGCGGTGGCCCAGCGTCCGAAGCCTAGGTCCGAACGCGCAGAACGACTTGAGCCGTACTATGCACTCAGGAGGGCACAGCAGTCTGATCGCAAGCGTGCGGATGTAGTTCGTGCACTAGAAACTTGTGACGGCCTCGGGTACAGTTTTGACACAGCGAAGGTGATCGGCTCTGGGATTCTGCTTGATGAAGGCGGCGCGGAAGACCTTAAAGACGCCAGGAATTATGCCAACGAACTCCTCGACACTGGACGGGACACAGCTTGGCTTTATCGGGCAGAGAGCCATTTCCTTCTGGCGTGCGTAGGAGTCGAGAAAAACGAGAGTCCGCAGACTATCTACGGTGATCTCGCGGTTTCTCAGTATATCTACGTTATGTTGGGGCTCCAGGGAACACCACATCCCAAGGTTCCTGCGTGCCGGCCCCCTGAACGGAACGCTTGGCCGGGAGACGTCCTTATAACCAACAGCAAGCTACATGGCCTGACTTCCTTGTCATGCCTCAACGTGCGGCAGCGAAAGATTGTGGAAAGTGGGCTGCAGCGGGAGTTGCTGAATGACCTTGCTGGATGGAGGCGAGACTTTCACCTTGAATGAACTCTCATTAAGCTGAATCCTGTCGAAATCGTTCGCTCGCTCTTGCGACGTAGGCTATTTCTCTACCCGGCGCGGCCGCCTCGCTCTCAAGAAGGGCGAGCTTGCGGCGGCGCACGGCAAAGAGGGATTTTGCGGCGTTACTCCAGTTGATCTTGACAAGGTTCTCGGCAAACTCCAGGGTCGTGGTACACACCGACTCGATAATTCCGCGATCGTATTGAAGTCTGTGGCGCTGCAGGTGTCTCTCATACAAGCCCAACAGCCACTGAAGTTTTTCCTCAATTTCGCGTGTTGGGAGATCCAGGCGTGCCACATCACGCATCCACAAGCGCAGCCCAATGAGCGATTGTCTGCAATCGGAGTCCGACTTGAAATCGAGGATTGCCTCGATCGACGCTGTTTCCCCTGGTAAAGGCATTGCCCTAAGCACCACCTCCGCCACGTCAGAATGTTTCGCGTCCGCGAGCTTTCGATCTCCAAGAACGCTGGCGGCAACGGGCTGCACATCATCCCAAACGTCCGGCATCGGTGCCGCCGAAACTGCGTCGGCAATTCCAGTTGACCGTAAATAGTCAGCCGTGAAGCGAGCGACGAGGGCCAACCTGAGCGACTGAATCTTTTGACTCAGCCAAAGTTTTTCACCTCCTCCGGGCTCCGGATACCTGAATAGGGCCCCGTCTCCCGCATCTAGCCAGGGTCCACCAGCCGCGTCAAAAAGTTCCTCTTGAAACCTACACAAAGCGCCCAGCAAGAAATAGTCTCGGCGATGTTCCTCGCATTCGTAGAATGACGGGGGCGGTGGTTCGACGCGCTCAAGTAGATCCTGCGCTTCGAGCCACTCTAATTGGTCGGCGACGTTGGGGTCACCGTGCACGAAGTTGCGGTGAAGATGCAGAAGATCCTCAAGGCCAATGACTGCAAGACGATCGAATAAGAGTAGTTCCCTCTTCGGTAGTTCCAGCATGGAGCCTTGGTGCAGTACGCCAGTCCAACCCTTCATAAGAGCAACCTCTTGCGATTAGAGCAGTTAGATAATTATCGCAACAGCGACCTGCGGGTAAGATACCGGATGGACCGTTAGGCCTCAGGGATCGACAGCAGATTCCCATGCAATCCAGGCCGGAGAACATTCGTGGAACACCGGTTTGTGGTTCGCGGTCGCCCACGATGATCACCTAGATGGACCCGATCTATAAGCTCCAACCTCACCGCACGCTCCACCTCCAGGGCTTCGACGACTACGGGGCGGCGGCCGCGCTCTGGGGTGCTTCGGACGCCGGATTCACCGTCTCCGGCGTCTTCCGCGACCTGGCCGATTTCGCCGTGCTGGTCCTTTTCCAGAAGGACGATCCGTTCGGTCATCCGCGCTTCTCCTATCTTCCAGGCGGCGACCTCACCGGGCTGACCCTCGACTTCGATATTACCTGGGAGGGCATCCAGTCTTGGGAATCGATTAAGAATGCCTGGACCGACTGGAACACGCTCGACTATTCCGTCAACGGCGTCGGCCAGCGCGCGCCCTGGTTCGGCACGCCGGGCATCACGGTCACCTGCAACACCACAGGCCGCACCGGCGCGTCGGCCACCTACACGCTGAACCTGAACAATCCGCAGTCTGGCGACAAGGTCACGCTCTGGTATCAGAACCAGTCCTTCGTCAGCCCGGCAATCTCGGCCTCGCACCCCACCACAGATCAGGCCATGTGGTGGCAAGGCAACGCGGCCTACAACCACTGGGTCACCATCGGCTCGGCCACGTACTCGTGCCTCGAAAATTCGCTCAACAGCGCGGGTATCGCCGCCAACATTGCGGCGCAGATCAACGCTTCCGATCCCAACTGCACGGCCACCACCGGCGGCACTTATGGCAACGAGATCTTCGTCACGTTGAAGGCCGGCGTCGCCGGGCCGGTGGCGGTTTCGAGTTCGGACGGATCAGCACCCGACACGCTGACCCAGACGACGGCTGGTTCGATCCTTCAGTCGATTGCGCAGCAGATCAACGCCGTCAATTGGGTGCAAAACGGTCCGGTCGTGATCACCGCCGCCGTAGTGTTGCCGAACCAGTTGGTCATTACGGCCGCACCGGGAGCCGACGGCAACATGGTCGCGTTCTACCAGACGGACAACACCAGCAGCACCCGAGTTTACTTCACCGCGAGCAACTGGAACCTGTCTGGCGGCTCATCGGACAACATCTCGTGGCACGTTCACATCGACTTCACGGCACTCGGCTGGAGCAACGTGGACAAGGTCTGGTGGACCATCGCACCCGCCTTGCCGAACAGCCAGGCATACCAGCCCACCGAGTGGCAGATGGTCGTCACCAACTGGACCGTGACCGATTCCGCGGGCAAGAGGCCGCTCAAGGTTGCTGGTCCCGGCTCGGTTCGCATCGAAGAAGACAGCACCTGGGTGAGCACGTCTGGATATTGGGAAGCCGCTCCCGGCAACGATCCCGTGAACGGCGCATTCGCTTTCTGGAGCCAGGGACGCGCGATCCGGGCGGCGGCCGCCGGCACCAGCGTCACCATCCAGACGCATTGCCAATCTACCCACAACATTTACGTTGGCACACGGCTCGACACCAACTGCGGCATCGTAAACGCGGCGCTCGATGGCGGCGCGCCGGTGACGCTCGACTGCTACTATCCCACCGCGACCACTTCGCAGACGCGTCGCTTGCTCTTTTCCGGCGTCGCTGCCGGACAGCACGAGGTCGTGATCACGATCTCTGGCAATAAGAACGCGTCGAGCTTGGGCTGGTATTTCTATTTCGATTTCCTCGAATGCGCGGTGGCGACCGTCGTTCCAAGCCCAACCGTGACCACCACCACCGTCGGCGCCGCGACCGACTTCGACACGGACAACACGTACAAGCTGTCGCCGGAGCGGCTGGTGTGGAACATTCAGAAGCTCGGCCTGCTGGGCGAGATCGACCACTATTGCGGCGTCTTCTGGTGGAAGCAAGCGGTGGCGTCAAATCTGTCCTACCCGCAATGCATGGTCACATTCTCAGGCAACTGGAACGATCAGGACGTCGTCTGGCTGCACGTTGGCGGCTCCGCTATCGGCAAGACGGTGTTCGGCGGGCAGGACCACAGCAACACGATCGCCCGGCACTTCGCGAACTTTGTCAATGCAATCTTCGACGGCGTCTGGGCCAACGGTCACCGGCAGCGTCCTCACGATCACTTCACACTCGTTTTCCAGCGTTTGGCAATTTCACGTGTACACCGAGTTGCCAGCGTCGAACACCGGCAGTGGCAACGCTACTGTGACTGGCGACTTGCAGGGTGGCACGTACGGCGTGAAGTGGCTGATTGATCCGACACAGACGCCGGTGCTCAACAGGGCGTTCCGCGACTGGAACGCGGATTTCTTCAACCTGCTTAAAGCGAACGGCATGAGCGCCGTCTGCTCGTTTTCGCAGGAACTGGTAAATCCTCCCGATAATCCCCCGTCGTCGGTGTGGGTGCAGCGGTTTCCGGATGGCACGGCAGTTGAGACCGTCACCGGCTTCGGCACGCTGAACAGTTCCCAAATTGCGTTCAGTCCGGGGCCGCAGAGCTACATGGCGCAGGCGCACGCTGCCATGGCGGGCCTGATGCTCGCGGCGGGGCTGGTGCCCAAGCTCCAGTTCGGCGAAATCCTCTGGTGGTTCCAGGCGAACTCGGCTGGGATGGCGTTCTATGACGCCGACACGAAGGCCGCTGTGCAGTCGGCCCTCGGCCGCGCGCTGGCGACCTTCCACACGCCGAACGACGATCCGGTGGCCAACGGATACGCCGATGCGAACTTCCTTCGGAGCCGCCTGTATAACTACGTGGCCGCGATCCAGAGTTACATTCTGTCGCAGTGCCCCTCGGCCCTCTTCGAACTGCTGTGGCCGATGGACGTAAACGACCCAGATACCCGCGAGCTGCTGCGGTACATCAACCTGCCGACGCAGTGGATCACGCGCGCCGGCTCGGGCTTCGACACGTTCCCTGATCGAGGGCTACCAGTATCCGAGCATCAACCACAACCTCGACCAGGCGACCCGGTGCGCGGAATACCCATGGAAAGAACTCGCCTGGGACCAGGCGCATTGTCGTTACCTGATGGGCCTCTACTACGGCACTTGGCCGTGGCTACGGGAATTCGTCAACGCCAGCCGCCTGGGGCTACCGGCCATCAAACTCTGGGCGTACGACCACCTCCTGCTTATTCGGTTGGCCGGTGCCGTTGCCCACAACCGACGACCGATCGTTCATCTATTGAGGCCCGGTCGGCGCGTGCCCCAAGCGCCTATCCCACCAGTGTTTGAATCTGCTCGGGCAGACCTGGGGTCTGTTCGCGCGATGTGGGCCACTCAGGATCGCATCGCGTTTGACGCCGGAGAAGACAAGACCGTCGAACTGAAACGACAGATGATCGGTGGCCAGGAGCGCGTTTTGTGGAATCCCGCGCTGTCGATCCCGGCAGAGGAATTCGAGTTCACCGATATGGAGATCGCTCGCATCAAGGCGGCGGTCCAGACCTGGGACTCGTATGGAGTCACCGCCGACCGGCGTTGGCTTGAGCCTGTGATCGAAGCACTGTTTCTGGAGGCGCCTCGGCAGAATCGAGCGCGCGTGAGCGGCTCCAAACCTGTGGACCTTTATCGGCAGCGCGGCGACCGTGCGAACTACACAGCCAGAACGTTGTGCTCCACCCAGTCGAAAGATGAGGCGATTTCAACCGCGATGTCAGGCTGCTGCGGAATGAGCGGGGCGACAACTGGAACTAGATAAAGCAGGTCGGACCGACTTGAAGCCATCAACCACTCCTGTTCGACAATGCGCGCCGCACCTGCGGAATCGCCAGCGTCCGTCAAGACCGTGATCACGCCCTTGAGAAAGCTTGTTCGCGAAAATGAACTGTAGAATTTGGTGGGAGCCATCGCCGCTGAGATCATACGATGCGCCTCATCCGGCTGTCCTGATCGCACAAACCTTGAGGCGATCGACACCAACTTCTCCGCTCTCGTGGATCCGTCATGCATCGACTGCGCTGTAGATAGCGCTCGGGTGAGGTCGCCTGCATTCACGAACGCATCTATCAGAGAGCTCCGTGCAAAATCGGAAAGGTTCGTACCGGCTGCCTCGATCCGTGCGGCGGCCTCCTCAATTCTCCCAGACTCGGCTAAGCCTACCGCGATGGGGCCCTGACCGACCTTGGACATAAGGAACTCGTCCTTCGTTGCCTCGTTAGGCTTACCGAGAAGCGCGTACTCCTTTGCCACTTTCGCCAGCACGTCCGACTGCATGCTCACATGGATGTGGGGTGCATGGCGCCTTGCCTGAACGAGCAGAGCCTCGGCCCCGCTTCGATCACAGTCCTTCCGGGCTTGCCCGGCCAAGGCAAGCAAGGCGCTTGAACCGTCGAATACATCGTGTGCGATCAGGCTATTCGCGATCTGCATCGCTATATTCCAGTGGCCAAGCTTGGCGAAAGTCACAGCCGTATCGCACCACGGTGTGGGTACGAAGCCGAACCGAGGTGCGGCGTTCAGCGCATCGACCACGGCCATTGCCGTGTCGAGAGCATGATTCACCGCCCCGGTACAGAGTTCTGCAAACGCCACAGCAATGGAACGAAGTGACTCTGCGCGCTGAGTCAGATTCTTTTCCTGGTTGACGTGTTCGCGTGCCGATATTAGCGTCCGGATGACGATACTGTTGTCGATGGCGGTAGCCTTCATTTTCTTTGCCAACGACAGCAGACACTCGCCGCGAACGCGTGCAAACGCTGTTTCCTCCAGAACCTGCTCCGGGTCAGTAATGTCGCCCGCCGCTATGAGGCTCTCAATCACAGTGGACTGGGCGCGGGCGCGCTCGCTCGGCGATTGGATCGAGCGCGCAATCTCACGCGCCCGCGGATGCTGCTCTCCGAGGATCAGGAGCTTTACAACACTGCTCAGCGCATCGTCACGGCCGGCCGCCAGGTAGCCGAGGCGAACCTCATGCTCCATACGGGCGACCAAACTGCGAGCACGATCTGGAGAGCCCGTCTCAAACTGAAGGACGGCGATCCGGCTGAGCGCGTCAAGGCGTGCTTTAGCTTCCGCGATGCGTTCAGCGACTTCCAGGGCCCGATCCGCCTGCTGATCACGAGAGAGAGCCGTGGAGATGGAGATAAGTAGCTGAGAATCTTCCCAGTAGTTCTCGATGGGGTCCCGACTGCGAGAGGTCCAGACAGGGCCGGAGCGAGCTTGGCGGATCTGCTCGGCCGCGGCTAGTGCGCGGTCCCATTGACCTTGTGAAGCAAAGCCATCGCCCACCGCTTGCAGAATGCTTCCCCGTTCGTAGTCGTGCAGTTTACCAGCGATGTCGAGCGCCTGGTCGTATTGCTGCAATCTGGCCAAACCGAGGGCCGCTTCCTGTGCGACCACGTTCATGGTATAGGTCTGATCGGAGTGTGAGATATGCGCTAATGCGCTCTCCCACACGATTCGAACGGCATTGGCGAAGTCCAGGGGCGCACCCGCTTCCCGAAAGCCTCGGGCGATCGCGAGGAGCGCTTTGATTTCTTCAACATCGGAATTCGAACGCGGCTCGTTGAGTGCTTCGGCCAGTAGAGGCGGAGCTTGTGTTGCGCGACCACTAGCCAGCCGAGCCTGCGCGAGTGCGATAAGGGCGCGTGCTCGAAAGGTGCCTGGCGGAGCCGCGACCGCAATCTCTTCAACTCTCGCGAGCACGCCCTCCGCAGCGCGGTGAGCTCCAGTCCGATGCTGGCAGCCGATCAGGTGGACCAGCGCATCTAAACGATTGCCGAGGTACACTATCTTCCTCGCCGCAGAGTACGCCTCAAAGAAATCGCCCAAGTCGGCGCAGAGCGTACTGTGAGTGCCCAGGAGCAAAGCGGCCGGTTCCCTGTCTGTCGGAGTGAATGCCAAGTCCCGAACCTCCGTGCGCAACGCCGCGGCCTGACCGGTCTGGCCTGCCTGTTGCAAAAGACGGCATACCGATGCCAAGGCTTCGGCGCGTTCAACCGCGTCCTGGAAGCTGAAGGCAAGCGCGACAGCGGCCTTCCGCACGCGTTCTCCAGGCCGGAAAGCCACGCCGAAGAAGCGACCGCTGACATCGAGTAGCCTCCGCAAGATCGCGCGACGTTGGTCAGCTTGCTCGATGCGCAAACCGATTTCATAGGCTCGCCGCAGAAGAGTGGCTGCCTGTTCGCTCTGTTCGGGGGCGGCGAGCGCCGCGGAGATTTCGCTAAACGCGAGCGCCTGCTGCGGGGCGGCGCTGATCAGCTCAGCCAGGTCAGCCGCGTCTCGGTGGCCCTTTGCGAGCGCCAAGGCACGGTACGAAGAGGGAGGAAAGTCGTCCGCGTAGCTCGATAGCGTATTGTGGAGTAGCTTGTAGCGCCAGAGCCGCGAGAGGCGTCCTAGCCGCAACCCTTTGCCTACTGGTTCCTCTCGGGTGACTGCGTGAATCGCAAGATCCAAGTCCTGGGAATACAGAAAACTGCTGCGATCAAAACGCAGCTTGCCCTGTCCGTATCGCCCTTCATCGATGGTGCTATACACTCGGTCCCAGTCATTGCCAAGGTACAGGTGCTTGATGTAGTGGCGGCGTGCGTAGTCGCGGCGGCCCTGTTCGCGGAGGTCCGGGGAGTCCTGCCAGATAACGTCTGGTGCCTCACGCGCAAGGAGATCCGCTAAACGCCGGTTCTCGGCTCTGGCATCTACGTAAAGATCGCTGGTTTGGGCATTTGTAAGAGTGGTCTGTGCCGTGAGGAACTCGCCCAGAGTGTTGTGATAGAGGCGATACGTATTGCCGACTCGGTCGAGAAACTGGTCGAGCCATTCCAGCGTTTGTGCGACTTGGGTTCTGTCTGCTAGCGTGCCCGTAAGGGCGTGAATCTGGTCCAACGTGAGTGGTTCGACTGCCACGGCGAGGACTGCGAGGATCGGATGATACGTCTCAGCCCATGCCTGAACGAGACCGGCGCGTCCAGTGCTGTCAGAAACCTTAACATCCTTGCGTCCAGGACCATTCTGAATCGAATGCAGGAAGAAGGCGAACAAACCGGCAAGGTCGTCTGGGAGACGTTCAAGGCCGAGCAGGCCTTTGAGCAGGGATTGGCGTTCGGTACTTGCCAGGGCCTGATCGAAAGCGCGGCCGAGTGCAGCTAGGTACCCGATGTTGCCATCCGCTTTGGCGACAAGTTCGACCACAAAAGCGTCGGGACTGCGTCCGGCGTTTAGCAGGGCGGTGGAAATCTCGACGGGATTGAGCAGGGCATGCGCATAGATCTCGGTATCGGCCTGGACGTCGGGATCGTCCGGCAGGATGGGGAGCAGCGCAAGAGAGTCTCGCCGCTTTTCCTGGAATAACGCAAGATCCCGCGACGGCCGCGATGTCAGGACCATACGAACGTTCTCGGGTAAAGGCGGGCAGTTGGCGAGCCACTCGATGACGTTCTGCTCCTGATCGTGGTGCCGGACTTCGTCGAGCGCATCTATGAGCACCACGATGACTTTCTCAGGCCGGAGTCGGTTGAGTATGCGGGCGGGGCGAAAGAGGGCAAGCTCCTGGAGGTCCTCGATGCCCATGAGGCGGGGATCGGCAATCCACTCCTTGATGCGCAAGCCTGCCACCGACCCGCCAGACTGCTGGATCTCCTGCCTGATCCGCAGCACGGTTTGGTGGAAGGGTGATGCCCGAATACGTTCGATCTCCGCGCCGACCACTTCGGCGCGAGTCTCGCCAATGCGCTGTTCCACTTCGACACGAACCTGGTCGAGCTCAAAAAGCTCAGGATGGAGCGCCGCGAGTTCGAGCCCAATCCGAAGCAGGACCGAGCGCGTGCTTACCTCCCCGATCGAGGAGCGTTGGTCACGACGAATGAAGAAAACGGGCCAATCACGGTGGACCGAGGCAAGGTTGGCGATGAACGTGCTCTTCCCGGCGCCGGGCTCAGCAACGAGTAGGACAAAGCGGCACGCAGGTTCGTCGAGGTGAGCGTTCAATCTCCTCGCGAGCCAGTCGCGAGGCTGAAAGCGCGGCGCGTTGCGATAGGAGGCGACAATATCGCTGAAGAAGAGATCGTCCGGCTCGCCGCTGACGATCCCCAGAGCAGATGACACTAAATCCTCCTCAGCCAACTGTTTTCGCGCGAAACCCGGTCATTCCCTCCGCCTCATCCGCCTTCTGCCTGACACTTACTTTGCCCGACCGGATGTCGCCAGCTTCCACTCCCGTTACATCCTTCCCCTTCTTGAATTCCTGAAATACTGCGATCATGGGGCCCACTTCGTCGATGCGGTTCTTCAATTCTGCTGCAAATTCCGGGTCCTGTTCCGCTTTCTCTTGGATAGTGCCCAGTAGGGCTGGTTCGAACTTGTCCGGTGCGGCTTCGAAGCGTGAAAGGTCCTTAGCGGCGACCGGGTCACCAGCAAAACGTTGCTTCAACCACGCGAATAGATCCCTCACTCTGTGGGCAGTATTCTCGCCCACTGCTTTCATCAGCTCGTTTCCGGCGCCTTTCGCGAATGGAGTCAGAATTGTCAGCGCCGTAGTCGCGAGTGTGGCTGGATCCATGGCTCGACCTCCTTGGCCGGAATCCTAAGTGCGCGTTGCCGACCAGTACGTATTGTAGTCACAATCGAAGTTCTACTCGGTATGCGTACCTCCTTTGACGCTCTTTCCGCCGGTCCGCTGACGAGCTTTGCGCTCGTCGCAATTGACACCTGGAGCCATTTGAGGGTTTTAGCAAACCCGTGCCATCAAGTTGACGGAAAGCCTATCGTTTGTTGTGCCTGTTCTGTCCGGGGTGAGTCGTCGCCTACTAGGAAGTAAGCATGCAAGAACTGCAAAATGGCCTGTTTGGCTTTGGGAGCCGGTTCAAATGAGTCGTGAAACCATAGAATCAACGACTTACGCGGAGGAGAGGTGGTTGGAAACCAAGTTTCTCGGGGAGCCACTGTCCAGGGTGGGCCCCCGGGAAAATCATTTTCCAACTCCGAGGTTCTCAGTTGACAGTGGTAGCGGCGTTCACGGCTGGCTGCCGCGCTTATGTCGCTTGAGCAGTGCATCGAAAAGCTCTTCGCGCCCGCGGAAATTCGTGGTCCTTAGCCGCGCCAGTGCGTTAGCAAAGTCGATCATGCCGCGGCGGGCAGCGAGATCGAGAATACCGAGCGTCCCGGTGACCTCTAATCCTTTGTCCCGAGCCGCCACCGCACCTCTGCGATCATCGATGAGAATGAGGTCGGCCGAGACAGATAGCCCGAGTGAGATCGCAGACCTCTCGCCGTCATCCAAGGCACGCAACGACGGATCATCGCTCGGGTCCACTACGGATACTTCGAGCCAGTCGGGCTTCTTGCTCATCCAGTTTCGTACCACCTCGGGTGCGGAAGTGTGCCGCAGTTCGTCAGACACAACCGAGGGAATGAGGATCTTCTCGAACAATCTTGGCAGGAGTTGGATCTGATCGATCTGCACCAGGTAACGAAGCGGGCTGGTGTCAGCGACGACAATGAGCATCAAAAGCCCAGTCGCCGCAAGCCCTCACGCTCTCGTTCCAAGTCTTCCAACGTGTAATCCTCGAATACGTCGTGAGCCTTTAGAAACTCGTCGATCTGGTGGCTGGTCTCGAATCCGAGAAGTCGCCGCAGATCGGGCTTGGTGAGACGGCCGCGCTTATACTCCTCGGCGGCCAGAGCTTCCAACGCCCGCCGTGATAGATCGCTCCTGGTCCCCAAGCGGCTAGCGAGGTCATCGGGAATCTGCACGGTCACGTCCATGACTTTACCCTAACTTGCTGCGCTATTGCCGTCAACCAAGCACAGAGTCGTCACACCGCTGCCGCACGACCCGGCCAGAATTCGTTCTCCCTATAGATACAATGGCTTGCCCAACGGAGAGGTGGTTGGAAACCATGGTTTTTGGGGAGCCAAATTCCCAAATCGCGTCCTGCTCCGGGTTCCTCCATTTCTTTTCTATGACTTTCCTGGTTCGAGTGGCGCAAGATCTCGAACGGTTCGAACAGGGTCGCTTGCAACGCGCCGTCCTTCCACGCAGCTTTTTCGACCACTGTCTGGACCAGCCGACGTTGCTCGGAGCCGGGTTGCTGGAGGAACAACTCGCTGGCCCGACTAGTCAGGCAAAGCATGTCGATGGCCTGATCGACCGGGGCCGGCGTCGCTGTCTGGATATCTTGGATCTTCCGTAACAGAACATCCTGCTCCCGGCGCAACGTGGCGGCCTGATTGTCGAAGGACTCCTGGGTTATCCGTCCGTCGAGCTTGTCCATGTACATGGTCATGACCCTGGCTTCGATTTGGTCGTAGCGGGCCTGAAGCTTCTTGATAGTTTCTGAACGAACCGCCTGCTCGGTCCGGTCGGAATTGAGCACAGCGTCGCCGAGCCAGTCGATAATGGCCGGCGGGATGACCAGCTCTTGAAGCACGTTGGCAAACTGGCCAAAGAGAGTTTCCTGTCGCGTGTACGCCTCGGGGCATTTTCCGCGGTTGCCCGTGCAGTGGTAATAAATGTACCGCGCCTTCTTCAACTCACCGACGAGCAGGCAACCGCAATGGCCACAGTGAACTAGGTCTATGACCGTATGAAAGAGTTCCTTTTGTAGCCGAACTTCCGACG
>DAIUEW010000040.1:0-57257 GCA_036844925.1 Candidatus Sulfotelmatobacter sp. | reverse complement strand
TTCGATTCCCGTTAGCGCTACCAAGTTTTCAACAACTTACAGCCGAAGAGTGACAACAAGTGACAACGCGCGTCGTGCGCCAGCGGAAAAGCGTGCCGCCGGTCCTCGTGTGCTGCCAAATTGGCCCTAGGTTCCCTTTAGGAATTCCGGCCAGCGTAAACCGCTGAGCAACCAACATATCCAGACTCCAGAGTAGAACCAATCGGAGCGAATGAAGTCTACGTTTCCATGCCCCAGCCGGCGTGCCGTCTTCGGAGGCGTCAATTCTCCACGCGGCCAGCGGCGACACACCCATCGGCGGCCCCACGGAAAGGAATTTACTATGCGAAGCTGTCCGGTCCAGCGACAATCCTCGCATTCTTCGGCCAAACTTGGGGCGGTCGCATAAACTCGTGGGTTTGGCCGAAGGAGTCCACTGCGCAGAGTTTTAACGTCATATTGTCCTGGAAAGCGTCATAATCGCTTTTCTCAAGGTCCCTGATGACGAAGCGGATATATCCAGAGACCGGTAACCCGCAGACCAATGGCCTACCCTCATCAAATTCGGCCAGGGCTTCGGTGACCTTTCGTGAGATTCCGGTGCGCGTCCGGCGATAGCGAGTGTCCCTTTCAATTAGAAGTACATCGGTGATTCTTTCCCGTTGTGGATGGAAGGTACGCCCCGCTGTCTCGATTTCTAGGGACCAGTCCACGACAGTAGGCGGTCCACAAGGTCGAATATTCACAAGCTGGATGCCCAGTGTGATGATGAAATCCGCTCTGGTCGTGCGATCAGCGCCCGATGTACCCTCGAACGGTCCCCACTCGAAAAGCCCTTCGGTGACTGCTATTGTGATTTCGGGCCTCGCATTTCTCCCGCGCTCGGCGAGCAACTCGGCAGTGATCTCGGCGGTTTTCTGCCGCGCGGCCTCCGCTTCGTTCGTGCATTCTTCATGGAGAGCCTTTGGCGAGAGGACGATGTAGTTTATCAGGAAGCTACCCAGCCATCCGGCGATCCACACGAATCCAGCCCAGAGAAAACCATAGAAAGCTACGCTAAGCGCCGCATTGGAGAGCAACTTCAGTCCGACAAGGCCGGAAATGTAGCTGAGAATGATCCCGACGACCCCGATAAACGGCGGGACAAAATTTGTCCACGTCCGATGAACATTCCAGAAGCTCACGGTATCCAACACCGCCCTCTTAAGCCGAAGACGGGGATAAGAAGTCACACATCGCTCCTTGTAGCGGTTCCTTGAACGGTGAAGCCGCCCGCGAGTCACCGCAGTCATCCCGGTTCGTGAGGCCAGGACTATGCGGCCATCTTCTAGTCTAAAGCTGGATCACAAAAAAGCCCAGCCGTCACCGAGCCATACCACATCAATTCAATGCGCTTTTAGCGCCCCACCAACAGGAAGAAGATCCGCATCTTTCGATACAATAATAGGTATAAAAATCTGGCTGTCTTGCATTTCAAATGGAAACCGCTGCTAACGCGAAGACCTCCCCGAACGCAACGCCCGGCTTGCAGGAGGCTTCCGAGCTGCTTTTGAACACTTGGAGACAGGGACGCCGCGTACTAGTGGTTTTGGGAGCTGGAGCCTCAGTCAAAGCCGGGGTTCCAAGGATGAAAGGGGTCTTCTCACAGTTGGAGCGCAGGCTCCAGAATCTAGTTGACCAAGCTGCAAAGGCTGACCCTCAACAGGCGAAGGACGATAAGCATCGCGAAGAGTTGTTAACCAGGCTACGTGAATTGCACGGTTGGTGCACTTCGCTTGCCCGCCAGGGTGCGCCGCGCTCAATCGCCGCTATGGCGCTAGGGATGATGCAGCGGGCGCACGAAACTGCTCAGCGAGATCAGCTTTCCAAGCTGTTACACGGGGAATGGATAAGATTTTCGAACAAATTTATCTCTGAAGTTGCCACCAAGAGGGAACCAACAAACATACACAAAAAAGTTGCCGGCTGGGCTGTTTCGGGTGGTGCCGACGTGCTCAGTGTAAATTTTGACGGGCTTACTCGGCGAGCCATCCAAAACGTTCTCGACGAGGCAGGTGGTAGCGGCAGTGCAGTTGTCTTAAGTGAGCCAAGCGAGATATCGGGGTATTTTCTCGGTGACCGCATTGATAATGACAGCGCGCCTGCGCTTGTTCCGGTGATCAAAATATGGGGTGATGTATTCCATGCGGTCTGCACCAATAAGCAGTGCCCTCAGTCTGGAATCCGAGCGCCAATCTTCCGGCTGTGGCGGGAAGGGGCAAATGGGACATCGCAGGAAACGCTCTGCCCCGATTGTGGCTCTCAACGTCAGCTACAGATCTTCTTTGCTGGATATGAAGAGAAGGAAAAATCGGCAGCAGACTCAATGAATGAATTGCTGAAGTTCGTGGCCCCGCGCATAGGCTGCATCGTCACAGTGGGGTTTAGCGGACTTTGGGATCAGTCGCTAGTTAGATTTCTGGCTGCTCTTTGCACGGACTTGGACAAAGAGAAAGCGTGGCAACGGCGATTGGTCGATTCGACGGAGCTCGGTAACCCGGATCATGTTGATCATGCCTCATCCTTTTGGATTAACGTTGACAAAGATACCCGTCCCCCCTTGCTCCAAGACTTAGCCTCTTTCGGAATTTCGCCGATACATCTTTCAATGGAGGCTGAACAATTCGCTGATGTAGCCCCTGATTTCAAACGGTTTGAGGTCAAGAAAGCCGGAAGATTTACGGGGGATGGAGTGCTTCCCGAGGGCAAGTGGGAAGATATCATCAAAAAGCAGAAGCCCTGCCCTTCCGCGTACAAGATTTTGGTGCAAGAGTCCCACGCAGGAGAGCCGAGTTATCTGGCTGATTTTGCCCTATTACGTCAGTTGGGGATAAAGACTCGCATAGCACTTGCGGCGATTGAACCCGAAGCGGTTGCTACTGAGGAGCCTAACCATAATCGACGAACCCACAGCTTCGGGGCCTCACACCTGGCAATCCTCTGGTTTCGCAAGCTGTCCAGTCGCGGAATCGTGTCACTGACGGAACAAGAGGAGGAAAGACTCGCAACGGTAGTGATGTTCGCTGCGGTCCACCACGATATTGGACATCTCCCTTTCACTCATCTTGCAGAAGACATCTTCGGCGAACTCCATTGGACAGTAGAAGACTGGAGCGCTGAGTTCCATCATGACGAAGCAGTTCTTGCAAATTGCTTTGAGGATATTAGACAGCAAACCTTTGATATCAGCGGGAAAGTTGCAAAAATACTGGCTGCACGCCCGCAGGAATTCCGAACTTGGGTGGAAGCCGCGATTCAGGCTCGGTCTGGCTATCACTGGGTGGACGCGATCCTAAATAGTCCACTGGACACGGACAAACTCGACTACGTCCTCCGCGATTGTGGTTACTTACGCCAAGGAATTCACGTTCCTCTTGGTTCCGAGAGCCTTCGTTGGCTCGAAAATTTCTTCTCAAATACACGTGTGCTGCCTGGAGGCCTGGTCGCCCTCGAGGGTACTGCCGGCGAACATGCACGAGACTTCCTCGAAGAACGGCGCTGGCTTTACAAACACCAATACCATCAGCCTGGATATCGGGCGCTCGAAAGATTGGCGGGTTCGGTGATCCTGCACTGGCTGATCCAACACGTCCCGCAAGAAATAGTTAAGAGCCCGGAATATCGTCGACTTACATCCAACTTTGTGGAGCACTTGAGCGACACCTCCAGCTATAAGGGACGAGTTGCCAGACAACTGCTATGGGCGAAGCTCAAAGAGAAAGAGAGAGGCGGCGAACCCGATTTGCTAATGCGCATCTGCGAAGAACTTGCCAGCCCTTCGGATTCAAGCAAGGGCTTGCCGCCACATCCTCGGTTGCGGGAATGGGCGCTGCGATGCCTGGGTATTTTTGAAAGCGCATTCGAGCATTGGCATCCCCAAAAGGATGGCGAGTTTACTCTCGCTCAGCATCTGACGAAAAGCGCGGGGATCACTTGCTCCGAAACGATTTACATTCCTGTAAACCGGCTCAAGGAAGTCAGGGAAAGCATCCGACAAATCGAAACCCTGCATCCCTTCCGTGCTTTATTCGACGTCGCAGTGGTGCCCCGTATGTTGTCGTATCCGCAACGCCGACGGCTACGGCTCGGCACCAACGTCGTTTATGGAGAGTGCTTCGCTGTTTCCCACAGGGACCCGGACCGATGGGGAATGTCTACGGGCAAATGGATACCGCTCTCTGAAAGTGCCTTTGCCGAACGTGACAGAAATAGATGGGCGAAAATTATGGTCGTATCGCCCGAATCAAATGATCCGGATGTTCCACACACTTTGGATCGCTTCAGGAATCTGTGCCGCGAACAGGATATTCGTTGGACGGAAGTGGACCCGGACGAAGGCATGACATAATGTTAGCGTCAACCTGTGCTGGTGTATCGTGAACGACGACGCTAAGAATAGCGCCCACATCGACTCAAAGCGGTGCGTGGCCGTCGCGTACGAGTGGTTCCTAACCCCTGTCGACTTTCACGACTACGACATAGTATTGAATATTGGGTGCTTCGATTCTACGAAGCCAGAGCCTTGGACAAGAACCTACCATGCGCGTTTGCCGAGGAAGCGGTCCTCTAATCAGCAATCCGACGTCTCCGGGAACTTGGGAATCATCTTTCCGGTATCGGACGATGATGCTGGAAAACGCGCTTCTGCTTCGGAGCGCTTAGTCGCCGACGCCATTATTTGGGAGTTGGCGCAGTTGGATTTTGGCGATACAAAGACTATATTGCTTCTCCAAGGTCCCATGCTTCCCAAGCTTCGAGGCCGGCTTCTGTATCGGGGTGTGCCAAAAGATGTAGCCATCTGGACACTGACGTGGCAACCTGAGTGGTTTTGGAGGTTGGAAGCATCTGAACAGCTCTTACGGAGTATTGAAGAGCCCGCGTCCGTCAGCGCAATGTACCCGCCCGAAGGCATTGATAGAGCATCCCGTTGCTGGGTCTGCCGCAGGGCAGAGAAAGCTGTTTATCATTTTGAGGTGTTGACAAACACTTGGGATTGCGTTGAGGCGCTAGGCTGGGAAAAGGAATATGCTGACGAAATTGCGTCTCTCATCAAACCTGTCAAAGGGGACGTAAACGAGCGTCTGCCTCTCCCAAGCGTGCTAGAGCGAGCCCGCGCTGCAGCGAAAACACGATGTGCCCTTGAGGAAGGATTTGTCTGGTTCCTGCCACAATTAAGAGAGAAGAAGCATGACGCTAGGGGTTGTGCGACCGACGAACGACTCGCGAAGGTCATCCGTTGTATTGATCCGCAAGCTGCCGAAACGGCGGGCGAGGCGGAGCTTTTCGCAGCCACCGAACTGTTCGAATGGAAGAATGAAGCCAACGTTTATACAGCTTTCCGGATGAACGAAGGCAAGCTTCTGAGTGTCCTCAGAGGCTCATAGTGCATGAGCGCATCTGAAAGCCAAACGCTAACGTCAGTGCTCACTCAATCGCGGGCGTGGTCGGAATGGTCCATTTTTCTGGACCGGACGTTACGCGCAAACCGTCTTCCAAGTGGTGAATCGGTCGTTGACTTGTTACGACAATTCCTTGATGCAAAGGGAACTGGTGGTATGGCTTTGCTCAAGCGTGTTCGCCAGTATTTTGCAATCGAACGCCTTGCCGGAGACGATACCTGTGGTTTTCCTTTGCCTGGTCAGGGCTGGGTTCGAGTAGACCGTCCTGTTGGCGAGCTCTTTCGGCGTGCTGCTCAAGTCGCAGTGGGGGAGGCAACCCCTTCGCGACGGCATTCAGTTGAGGCACACGAGATTGGTCATTTGTTCTATGCAACCCTCGCGGAGCGGGCCGAGGCAATTCGGTTAGATCATAAGGTCCGGTCCGATGAAGCGGAGCGATTCTGCTGGGATTTCGCGTTGGAAGTCTTTTGTCCCCGCAGCGAACGCTTTCGATGGGACGCGGCCTACCTCAGGGCCCTGCTCAGAGAAAGCGAACAAGAGACTGTTTCGCAACTGAAACCGAAAGAACTTCGCCCCCTCACTTTCTGGCATGTCCGCGCCCTAGCGCGGCGACATGGCATCTCCATGCGAATGGCCGTGGTGGCGCTAGATCGTCATCCGATTCTTGATGAAGTTAGTTTTGGCATATCGATATTAAAGCGGATGCCCAACCCAGCTACCTCGCACGATGTTGGCTTGCGCGTCTGGCAGCGCGCCAGACCTAGTTGGGGTTTTTTGGTTTCGAATCAGCGCGCAATTAAACAGGGATTTATTTCTGCCGGAACGATCTTTGATCGCGGTCAGAACCAAAAGACCCTGACTGCGAGAGAGCGACTTCGATTGAGGTTTTCCTGCCCTAATGAACAAGTAAAGTGGCCTGTTCGTACCACCGAAACCACCTGCGCATATACTCCTGTAGATGTAAAGTCCGAAGGCAGATATCTGCTGGTGATGTGGCCGTGGCCAAGGGCGGATAAGTAGCTTGAGGCTATGGCAGCGGCCGCGAACCCACGGCTGATAATCGCAGCGCCCCGATCCAGTTCCTATAGTCTCCCTCCGGGTTGACTGCTTACCTTCCCGTGCGAAGGCGGATGAGGGCAAGTAGAATTGCGCTTGGTTCCTGCCTTCATAGATTCGGCACCATCTAACGACTCGGGCATCACCGGGTTTACCACGCGCGAACTTCAGTCCCCGCCTCTCAGAGATGATGTCCAAATGACTTCCGATGCCCAATAACAGGACCTAAGATGAACGATCTGATTGTCGTAGAAGAGATGGCGGAGTGGCAGAGACTGAATGCGCTCGTACTCGATAGCGTCTCTTCGCCGATTACGCGCCGCGTGTACAACATGGCGTTGGACGAGTTCGTGGAGTGGTACCGGCAGGAGCCGCGGACCAGCTTTCTGACGAAAAGTCCGTTCGAGTGTCTGCGTGCATCATCAATGGGATCGACACAATCTGCGAGGCGCTGCCCCCAAGCATTAAAATAGCGGCGAGCGTTCCCCTCACCGGTGACGGTAACCACGTGAAGAAGTTTGACCTCAATATCGAGAAAGTCCTGGAGGACTGGGACGTCCGGCACGGTCTACGGGAGGTGATCGCGAACGCGCTCGATGAGCAAGCGCTCACGAAGACCACGGATGTAGAAATCTCCAAGGACAAGGCGGGCAGGTGGCACATCCGGGACTACGGCCGCGGGCTCAAATATGAGCATCTCACACAGAACGAGAACCAAGAAAAGCAATCGCACCCTGACCTCGTGGTTGGGAAATTTGGTGTCGGGCTGAAAGATGCGCTTGCGACCTTCGACCGCCGCAAAATCAAGGTGCTCATGAAATCGAGACACGGCGACATTACGATTGCGAAATCGAGCAAGCACGGATTCGATGACATAACGACGCTGAACGCTGTCATCGACGACCCCTCCGAGCCGGACCGCGTCGGCACGGAATTCACCTTCGAAGGCGTCACGGATGCGGACATGGCTGCAGCCAAGGACGTCTTCCTACGGTTCTCCGGCGACAAGCCGATCGAGACAACCGCGTACGGCCAGGTTCTCGACAAAGGCGGCAGGAAAGTCGCCCGGATCTACATCACAGGCCTACGCGTCGCGGAGGAAGAAAACTTCCTGTGCAGCTACAACATCACCAGTGTAAACGCGGCCATCAGGAAGGCCCTCAACCGTGAGCGCACTAACGTCGGCAGAACCGCGTACACAGAACGTGTCAAGGCCATCCTCCTGGACTGTAAGCAACAACAAGTTGCCCAGCTCCTGGTGAACGACTTGAAGAACTACGAAGCCGGCACATCGCACGACGAACTCACGTGGATCGACGTACAAGTGCACGCTTGCAAACTCCTTAATGCGGCCGGCAACGTGATCTTCCTCACCCCAGCAGAGCTGATCAACGCCAAGGACATGGTCGACCACGCGCAGAGAGATGGCTACACTGTCATCACGATTCCCGAAAGTGTTAAGGACAAGATTTACGACCTCACGGATGGTCGAGGAAAGCCCATGCGCGATCTCGAAGCCTACTCAGCAGAGTGGAACGAGAGCTTCGAATTCGAATTCATCAACGAGAAGGACCTCACGAAGAAAGAACGGGACGTCTTCCGGCAGACCAGTGCGATTTTCAAGCTCATCGGCGGCAGGCCAAAGACGATAAAAGAAATCCTGATCTCAAGCACCATGCGCATCGAAGCCTTTAATCACCGCGAGGCCGCAGGCATATGGGGGGCTGGCACCGGGCGCATCATCATCAAACGCAACCAGCTCAAGGATCTTCGATCCTACGCAGGGACGCTCTTGCACGAAACCGCCCACGCCACCAGCGGCGCAAGTGACATTTCCGAAGAATTCGAAGCTGAGCTCACCAAAGTCCTCGGGACATTAGCAAAAAACACCCTGTAGGAGCAGCCCGCGCACCCGTCGAAGAGATGCCGAACTCCGACGATGTTGCGGATGCAGGCCATGCCAATCTGGTGTGGGAGAGCGTTGGCTTCGGATAACATTGATTAGTAATATGGCATTCGGCTTTCGCTACTGGATGGTGTTTCTGCCCGAGACCGAATCCCAGTCGTTTCTTCTGTTCGTCCACAATCCGGCCGGTGCCACGAAGCTTCGGAACTATGCCTCGGGCCGGGAACAGGTGATCGGCCAGCCAGGTGTCGATCGGGTTTTTCGTACCACCGAGGAAGGAAAAACCCGGCACGAGTGCGAGCCGCACAGGACGGACGACAACAGCTTCTGGTACCAAAAGACGCAGGAGCTGAACCGCCGATACCTGAGTGGTGCTGGTAGTGGGTTATCCCCCCAAGCGCGCGTTAAAGACGATGAAGCAGCAAGACCCCGGCGGAGCAGGGGCATCATTGCGGGGCGGGCTGTGCGAGGCAGCCAGCGGCAGCTGCAGGATTATGTGAATGAGCACCCGGATGTGCTCTCCAACGCAGTCCTGGGCCAATTACCCGCCCGCATGAAGGAACTGGAGGCACGAATCCGGTGGGTATCGCCCCTGGCGCACGACGGTTACCGCGAATACCGCGACGCCGATTTTCTCGAACGGGTCGGACTGCTTGGTTTTGCGAAGGAACTGGCTGAGTTCTGGCCCAGCATGGGTCCGTCCTGGGATGGGTTGGGCATTGTGTCCGATGCGAGCGCAAGAATCAAGCCGGGCGTCATTCTTGTTGAAGCCAAGAGCCACATTGCCGAAATCTACGGGAGCGGATGCCAGGCGAGCAAGGAATCCTCAATCAAGATCGAGGCGGCGATCGGTCACGCACGGTCCTGGTGTGGAGCTTTAGCCGACACGAACTGGCTTGGGCCACTTTATCAGTCAGCCAACCGCATCGCTCATCTTTACCTGCTGTATGAACGGTCCCGTACTCCGGTGTGGCTGGTAAACCTTTACTTTACCGGAGACCCGATCGGCCCGGTAGACCTCCCGACTTGGGAACGAGAAGTGGCTAGCGTCAAAGCGCAACTCGGACTGACGAGGCCTGTTCCGAATATGATCGAGGTATTTCTGCCCGCTCTCGGTAAATCGGATGTCCGTGAGTGCGAGGAATTTCCGCAGCAACCGAACGAGAAGGTGGCTCCTGCGCCCTTGGCAACCACTAGGCACTTTGAGCTCTGGGCAGAAAGATGGATGGATCTGGCAAGTTTTGCCGGTGCCCACCTGATAGAACCGGCCTGGAGAATCGCGGAGGTCCTCGACCTCTGGACCGAGCCCGTCCCTGGCAATTGGGAGAGAGGCATAGACGCGCAGCTTCTCGGGGCGCGCTACAGGAGAGGAGACTTCGCTAGCCCGCACGCCGGCGAGCATGCGATCGAATACGAAATACTGAGCCAACTGGAAGTCGTCCGGTGTCTGGAGGGCTCTGTCGTCGATGGAATCAACGCCATGCCGCTAGCCCGCGATGAAACCGGCGGTCGGCGTGGCAACGTAGAAGGGGACCTTTTGCTGCTCGTAGAAAAGGACGATGCGTATCGCCTCGTCGTCTGCGAGGTAAAGGATTCCGCCAACACCTGCTGGTATGCGGCGGTCGAGAGCCTGCGGCAACTCAAGCTTCTTCAGCTAAGCGTCGCGGTACGCCAGCTGTTCCATCATCGCAACAAGCACCTCACACTGCCGACGGAGATCCCGCTCATTGGCCTGGTGGTGGCGCCCGTGCGGTATTACACCCAGCCCGGGCAGAAGGCCAATGTGTTGCCGCATGCCATCAGGCTTCTGAACGAGTTCTCAGCGAAGACCGGAGTCGAAGCGCATCTGGCAACCTGGGACGCAGGGCTTAAGGCGATCAGGAGGTTTTGTCCGCCGATTCGATAGAGCAAGGGGCGATTGACAGCCGAGTTTACCCGACCCCCGACCTCGTTACCGTAATGTGGTGACCAAATCCGAGCCGGAAAGAAAGAGCGTGACACAGCGCCGCCTTTGACTAACTGCGCGAGGCAGTCGGATAGGCGGTAGCGGCCTAATCATCCAGTTCGTAAATAGCTAGCGCCGCCGGAGCGCCCGCCCCAAGTCGACCGCTCGTATGAATCCGCCATCGGCGTCCGCATGAACGGCGTTCCCCTTTGGCACCAGCGCGCTCGCAGAAAGATAGTCGCCGGGCCGGCACGTGAATACGACGATCTGGAAACTGTGTGCCTTGTCGGTAAGCAACGCGCGAAACCAGTCCATCCGGTCGTCGTCGCTCTGAACGAGCTGATCGTCCAGAACAATCACCGAGCACAAATATTCAGCCAGTGACAGGCGGTACAAAGTGGACAATTGCTCGCGGGTGCCGACCGATATCTGCCCCGTAGACCTCACCACGCCCGAGACCATAACGCCTTGAGTGCCCAGTTGCGCGGTAAGCTGGACGGTCTCGTAGCGTCGTTGGGTCAATTCTTGGAACCGCCCGGCGATCGCTGGCCCAAGCGTCTGCCCGAGGTTGCTCGCCTGGGCGGCATCGGCCTCCTTCATTTGGTCTAGCAGCAGCCTCCAGGCCTCATACTCCGCCTCGATTTCCCTTTCCTGACGCTCCGCCAACTCGAACGCCTCGGTAGCGTCGCGCAGCCGCTCGCGGGCCACGGCGCCGCCAACTTGTTCGAGAGCGCCATGCGCCCGCTGGATGTCGCGCTCGATCCCGTCAAGCTCCACCTTGATGCCAGCCGCGGCAGTCCGGGCGGCGCTGACCTCGTCATTGCTGACGAGGCGATCAGGGACAGGAAGGGCCGCGTGAGAGTTAATCGCTTCCTGCAGCCGGTTCTCGGCCGCGGCCAAGTTCTCAGCGTCGCGCTGTTTTCGGAGCTCGATCAGTCGACCATGCTCCGCCGCATGGTTAGTTTTGGCCGTCGTGAGCTGTGCTTGTGCAGCCTCGACTGCAGTGGCTGCCTGTGCCGCATTGGTGCGGGCGCCGCTCAGGGCCGCATCGATGCGCTTTTTGCGGGCGTCGATCTGACGTTCCAGGGAGGTGAACCCGGCGGTGACCTCTTCTTTCTCGCGGATAGCGGCTGCGAGGGTGGCCTGCGAGGCTATCAATGCAGCATCCAGGCCCTCCGGAAAGGCCGCGAGCACTGCATCCCGCGCGGCCACGGCCGCGTCCAACGCCAATATCGAGTGCCGGGCGCGCTCGTCGGCGAGTGTGCGGTCATTCGCCGTCTCGTTGGCGATCGCGCGCGCCGCTTCGGCCTCCTGCGAAAAATGCCGTCGTCGCTTTCGCAACCCCGAGACAGCATCAGCGCCGAGCATCTCGATATCGGCGGCCAGCGTAACGAGACCTATATCTCCAAGGGCGGCCCGGTATGCCACCGCCCGTTCCGACGCTTCACGCAATGCCTCCGCCGTGCCATCGAGTGCAGCGATCTGCGTGCGCAACGATTCCAACTCTGTATCCTTGGTCCTGATGCCGGCCTCCAGATCTTGCGCTTCAGCGCTCTTGGCATCCAGTCCGGCGAGGTCCGTGACACCGGCGGCAACGAGGTGCGGCTCCACCTCTCGGCTCCAGCGATCTTCCAAGCCCCTGGCTTTCTCTTGCACCTCGCGTCGGCCGCCGCGGACATGTACCGTAGCGATGTCGCCGACGGTGACTTCAACCTCGGCCTTAGCTTCGATATTGAGAGTTTGGGCGGTTGAAGCCAAATCGACCTGCTGGCCGTCCTTTCGAATCCGGAGGTCGAAGCGGGCCTTCGGGGTCACAGTCACCACAAAACCAACGTCGAGGGCGCCGCGCGCAGCGGCAAGCTCATTCGAGAGACTGCGCATGGGACCGAGCGCGCCAGGCGGCGGGACCATAATCGCGGAGCGCTGTCCAGCCAGTGCCGCCCGGTCTCGGGTAGTCGCCTCCAAGCGACGGTTGAGGTCAGTCTTCTTATCGAGAGCAGACTGAGCCTCTGCGACGTGCTTGTCAGCGGCCTGAACGTCGAGAGCGCGCTCAAGCAAGTCGCATCGGCGAAGTTCCCCGTCAAAGGCCGTCTGTCTTGCCGTTGCTTGCGAAGCGGTTTCAAGCGCGCCGCGGGCTGTTGCCTCCTGGTCCTGGAGATCATGTTCGGCGGTGGCAACAGCTTCGACAAGCTTCTGCGCGGCTAAGCCACCATCGATCCGTTGCTGCGCCTCATTCGCCGCCTGGTCGGCCCCGGACTTTCGCAATTCGAGCTGCTGGCGGACAACCGTATCGGTCACGCCAGGATCTGATCCTTCGGCTCGGGCCGCCTCTTCCGCAGCTTTGAGGGCGGCCTCCGTCTCCTTCTCCCGGCCCCGCGCCCCGTTCAGCGCCTTCTCCGCCTCGTTGATCTTTTCGGCCAGCGTCTCGGTTTCGCGCTCCGCCTTTTCCACTTCGGTCCCGATCCTCTGAATACGCAGCACATCTTCCTGTGCCAGCCGGACCTGCTCCGCCGCGACCGAGCGACACGTGGCCTGCGAGGCAAGCTGTTCAAGATTTGTGACGAGATCGGCCGCCACAGCCAATGCTTCCTGCCTCTGGGTGCGCCTATCCGTAAGATCCAGCAAGTGCCTCTCCGCGCCTTCCGAGTCGGCCACAACTCTCTCCAGCCTCTCCTTCTCGTCCCTTGTCTCGTTCAGTCGCTCGGCGGCCGCCTTGAAAACGCTCCCTTTGGCGGTCTTCTTCGCGCCTTTGTCGGTGTACGCAGAGTCCCGTCGCGCCTGCGTTTCCCTAAGTAGCGCGATGAACAATGGGTCCTGCGCAACGGCCTGCAAAGCTGCGGCGATCTGTTCCTTACCGCTGCCGGTTGGATCATCCTGCAGACTATTGCGGAGCACGGCGCCGACGTCCTCTTGCGGGGACAGGAGCGCCGTCGCGAGGAAACTTGTCGGAAGTCCCTTAGCACCGCCGGAGCCGCCGGGCTCAGGAATGCCCCACCGCAGGATCTCCCGCAGCTTCGCGTCCACCTTCCTTCCCCGCTCCACATCATCAAAGTCCTGGCCATTCTTCGATTCCTGCAGAAGCGACGAGCCACCCTTGCCGAACTGCTTCCGTATGCGCCAGATGCGTTGCGCTTCGGTTTCGAACGTCATCTCGACAACCGGGTCGCCGCTACCCGTCCACCCGACATACTGGTCGCAATGTGTCGACGTGTGAGGAAGCAGCAAGCCCAAGCGAATGGCGGCGACCACCGTGGATTTCCCGAGATCGTTGGGACCGTACAGCACGTTGAGCCCTGGTCCGAACTCGACGTCCACACTCTCGATCGCGGCGAAGCTCGCGATGCGCAGCCTATGGAGCCTCATACACCGCGCTCACCTGTCGCGTCGTGACTCTGCAACAGCTTGTAAAGATGCGCCAGCGCCCGCGTAGCCTTTGATTTCTCGGATTCGTCCATCGCCTCCGCGACGAGCCGGTCAAGTCGCACGACGGTGTCCTTTAGCACTGGCGGGAGGTCGTCGGGAAAAGCGCCCCCGGAACCGACTTGTAACCGCAGGTTGGCCAGATCCTCCACCAGGACGCCAACGCGGCCATGTGTCGCGTCGGTCCCTCGGAGGTCGCGCAGTATCCGATCAATCTCGCTCTCCTCGGAGAGGGAGACGGTCATGTCGAGATGCAGTCGGACGACGTGGCGATCGAGATCGGGGGTGGTCAACAAACCACGAAGCTCGTTCATGTCACGGCACCGTACGTCGATCCATCGCCAGAAGGCAACCGGCTCGGCATCGACGCGTGGGCGCAATCCGCGCCTGAACAGCGCGACGAGCGCGACGCGGCCTGCGCCGGCCTCGTCGAAGCTCGTGGGTTCGGGAGCGCCCGGATATACTGTCGGCACCGGCAGGTTCTCGGTAACGTCGCGGAACGAATGGGTGTCGCCTATGGCGAGATAGTCCAGTCCGCGTTGCACGCCAGCATCCCGGCGAATCGGAAAGTTCGTTTGATACCCGTCAATGTCAAATGTGCACCCGTGGACGCAACCGATGCGGAGCCGTTCATCGCCAGGTTCGCGCGCCGGCAACGCCATCGCCAGATCGTTCTCGCCTGCCTTCGATCGGCACGGCCGCGCGTATAAAACCGCGTGGGGTGCCAGCTCATACATGAAATCATCGCGGTCGACGACGTGAACCCACTCGGGAAGCCTTGCTCGAAAAGCGTGACCGGGCGCCCACACTGACTCCGGCGTCAGAGGGTCATGGTTCCCAGGAATCAAAAAGAGAGGCGGATGCTGGCCAGCATGGCCTCGGAACGTCCTTACAAGCCCCTCCCAAAAGTCCGGAGCCGGGTCCGGATCATCGAATATATCCCCAACACACAACACAGCATTTACCGCGTTGCGTCGCGCGACGTCGAGGATCCTCGCGATCACATCCATACGTGCCCGCGACAACTTTTTCTGCCCCTCGTCCGGGAACGACGGGAAGCGTCGCCCGAGGTGCCAATCGGCGGTATGCAGCAGCCTTAGCACGACGTCTCCGGGTTCGGCGCGGCGATCTGGAACGCCGCCTGGAACAGCCGGGTCACCGTCGGCGCCCGATAACGAAGCTTGTGGTATTCGTCGCGCCATTTTCTGTAGACCTCGTCCTCTCTAGATTCCAATGCGCCGATGCGGTGTTCGAGACTCTCTTCCTTGGTGGCCAGCCTCAAGATCTCGGCCTCGATCCGGTCTCGCGCACTGGACCCAACAATCTCGTCACGTCGAGCCCGCGCGGCCCGCAGCTTTTCAACGATACTAGCCCGCTCGCGCCGACACACCAGGATTTTGTCCTCGACGAAGCGCTCAAGCTGACCGATAGCCTGCTCGAAATGCTGCTGCTCGCCTTCCTCGACCTGTCGCTGGTCGACGAATACGGCCTCATCGACCGCGTCGTCGAGCCATTGCGCGTCCACGGGAACCTTGAATGCCGGACCGTCGGTCGCCGTCAAGCGCGCTATTTTAGCGGCGAGCGACGGATCGACCGAGGTCCCGGCAACCACAGCCGCTGCCACGAGCCGTTGAACGGGCTCAAAGCCGAAGTAGTCGACCAGCGTGACGCAAATAAGCCCAGCTTTCCCCGCGAGTGCAGCGAGGTCCGGAGAAGAGCCTGGAGGCAGGTGCAGCGTGACCGTGTCACCGCCTGACCAGGTTCGGGCCTGCGCGATCGCAGCGCGAACCAGCGGATGTACGAGGTTCAAGGACTCGGCATCGGTCAGTGCTCTCGCGTCCCCCGTGGCGAACCGCCGGCCGTCCCCAACCTCAACGGGTAATGCGGCACCGGGCACCACTTCGAACACAACCCGACCAGCCTCATCGGAACGCCGGTGTTTGACCGCGCGTGCGTAGAGGTATCCATCCACCAGGTCTGCGAGATCCCTATCGAGGTCCGCCAAGCTGTCAGGCAGGTCCTCCCGCAGGCGTTTGAACACTCTGCGCACGTTCTCGTCAAAACGCGACTCGATGATCTGGGAGGTCCGCTCGTACTCCTTCTCGAAAGCCTCTCTGCGCTCTGAAATCTTGTCTCGCAGTGCAGCGATCTCGCGCGTGACCTCGTCGAGCGTGCGGGAACGGCTATAGATGCTGCGGAGATCGCTCTCGAACTCGACTGACAGAGCTGATACCATGAGCTCGGGAGCGTCGGTCCGCGGCTCATGCAAGACATGGTCTGAGGCGTCGAGGACTCTGCCGAAGAGATCAAGCTTTTGGCTCAGAATCTCAAAGGTTAGCCGGTGCGCCTCGTTATCCCGTGCAATAAAGTTGACCACGGTGACATCCCGCTGCTGACTGTACCGATGGCAGCGCCCGATGCGCTGTTCGATGCGCTGCGGGTTCCATGGCAAATCGTAATTGATGACCGTCTCGCAAAATTGCAGGTTCAACCCTTTTGCACCCGCCTCGGTGCAAACAAGGACCTTCGAACGGGTGCGAAACTCGTGCACAAGAGCAAGCCGCACGGCCACCTCGCGACTCGGTCTGACTCCCTGCGGAAGACGGGCGCCTTCCTCCTGTTGCCAGCGCGCGTGCGCTTGCTGCGCACGCTCGTGATCGTTGACGCCGCGGAACAATGTGATGTCTTCCTCGCCGAGGCCAATGGCAAGGAGCAGCCGGCGCAAGTACTCCTGGGTGGTGATCGACTCCGTAAACACAACGGCCTTGCCGCTGCCGCGGCCGTCCCGCCCCAGATCAAGAATCACCTTGATCGCTTCTTGGAATGATCGCGCCTTAGCATCGTTCGGAAGCGACCGCGCGCGGGTGACGAAGTCCTCGACGCGGACCAGCTCGGTCGCGAGGGCTGCACGATCGATGGGCTGAGCCGGCTCGTCCGGAGATTCTTCGATTTCATCCTCGTCCTCAAGATCCTGGAACTCGTTGATCATTGGGTCGTCGGAACGCAATCCCGCTTGCAGGCGACGCAGACGGGCGGCAACGTTCTCCAGACTCGCCGCCAGGGCCGAGATTGACGACGCCATGCGCCGGTGGAATCCGATCAGCTGAAGACGCCGTTGTCGGCCGGCGAACGCATACAGGGACGGCTCAAGGAGGTACTCGGTCACATCGTCGTAGAGCGACCGCTCGGCGTCACTCATTGCGTATTCGTACAATCTGCAGCGTCGTTGCGTGAAAGGCCGGTCAAGAAATTCCTGGGCCTGACGGCGCAGCGTCCTCCGTTGGACCATCGCGAGACGTCGTTTGAGCTCGTGCTCCTGGCCAGGGACCAGCGTTCGATCATCCTCAGAGCAGAACACTTTGCGGAACGTCGTGATGTCCCCGAGAAGAGTGCCCGTTGGCTCGACGTACTGTACCAAGCCCCACAGTTCGGCGAGGGAGTTCTGCATCGGTGTCGCAGTGAGCAGCAGCACCGGCGTTGAACGCAGAAAGCCGCGGACGCGGTGTGCCATCAAGGCCTCATCCGAGCTTTCGTCGTAAATTCCGTCACGCCCGTATCTCTTGTGCAGTCCGGCGAAGATCTCATGTGCTTCGTCGATCACGGCGAGATCGAAGGGCGGGACGGCGCCGAGAGGGGTTGCGCCGCGCTCGCTGCCCGCGAATTCTCGGCCTACCAGGTACACGCCTGGTGCGAAGAAACTCGCCTCGTTCTCACGCGCCTGGATGCCGAATAGATTTAATAGCTCGCCCTGCCACTGGCCGATCAGCGATTTGGGCACAATCAGCAGGATGCGTTGCGCACCCTCGGCCCTGCGTTGGGCAATGACTAAGCCGGCCTCAATCGTCTTTCCCAGGCCAACCTCGTCTGCGAGAATGCACCCACCTTCGCGAAGACGTCGGAGCGCGAAGATCACTGCGTCGATCTGGTGGGGGTTGGGATCAATGCGCGCCTGGCGCTGAGCAGCCGCATAGCGCTCCCGGTCGTCTGGCCGACGGATGCGGACGAGGTCCTCAGCGAGAATGCGCAGATTGAATGCGTGCATGTCGATGGTCGGTGAACCTCAACTCATTGTCGAGAAGGTCTCCAGTAACTCAGCCGAGGAGCATCTTGCGAACCTGCACTGTCTTGCGCACGATTCCGTAGACTGCCGCCAATTGACGAACCAACTGCTCTTCTTCTAGACCGGGATTATCTTGCAGTAGTTTTTCGCGTACCGCGGCAATCTCCATCGGTGGAACTTCTTCGAGTGATCTCGGGCCACGCTCACGGACATTTACGGACGCCGACCCAGCACAGCGGACGACCTGATTGATCTGGCCACCTCGTTTCTGCTCGTCATTCTGAACGAGGCGGCCAAGTTTCACGGCCCGGTATATCGCCCGGTTCAGGACATGGACAATCTGCCTGCCGAGCCGTGCGTTGCCGGCAGCCTTGTTGTAAAGAGAGTATGTCCGTCGGCAGACTATGGGCCCCTCGGCATTGACGATCTCAATGAGAACTTCGATGAGCTCCGACATAGATGCAGAATGCGGGTCGGGCACTGGGCGCAGCTGCCACTGTGAGTACGGTGCCAGGATAAGCGGTGCTTCGTCCTGCACTGCGGAAAAAGGTGGAGCCGGGTCTTCCTCTGGTGTTAGCTCAAACGGTCCGTTCCGGGCGTCTGGCTCTGATTGGTGTCGAAAGGATTCGTCGTTGTCGTCGATCTCCTCATCGGTGTCCGCCTCGGTGGTGTTGGCTGGGGAAGACGCGGCGGGAGCGGTGGACGGCTTTACGTCGGGAGCCGAAGTGGAGAGAATGCCGTTGGCTTCTAAGACTTGCCAAAGAGGCTCGAGGGCGGCTTCCGGATCTCTGTAATACGCACTCCCACGCACCCGCCAAAATTGCAGTCCACATCGTTCCAACATCCTTTGGCGATCAACATCCCTGTCCCACTCTTCCGGTCCGTGCCACTGGTCCCCATCACACTCGACAGCCAGACGACCTCGCATCCCTTCGATCAGCAGATCGATTCGCTTGCCGGCCAATTCGTATTGGGGGATGGCGCGGAATCCGCGATCAACGATCCGAAGGAATACCTCGACCTCGAACCAGCTATCGAAAGGAAGCGGTGCTCTGGAATCCCACCGTCTTGCTTCGATTGCCTGTTGGCGTAGCTTTGTGACATCGAGGCCTTCGACCGTTTCTGTTTGGACTTTGGGGTTGAGGCAATACTCTAGTAGCCGCCGCCGAAGGCACGAACTGCTTAGGTCTTCAATAGTGACGCTGTGGAACAGCCACATCTGGTCACGTGCCCGGCTCGCGGCGACGTTGAACCGCCGCTTATCTGATTCCTTCGCGAGGACACCGATATGGCGCCCGTCATTCGTCGCGGCCACCATCGAGAGAAAGATGACGTCGCGCTCATCACCTTGGAACGCATATGCATTGCCGCACACCAAACCGCGACTCTGCATTTTCTGCGCGCCGATTCGTTCCATTAGTGAATCACGGATCAGATTCGCCTGGGCGTTTCCCTGCAAACAGATCACTCCGAAACTCTTAGCCTCGTATGCTGGATCGGAAAGGCACTTCGCTATCTGGTCCACAATGGCCTCGGCCTCTGGCTGGTTCACCACCCGGTCGCCAGTTCCCTTTGCGTAGCCATCCTGCACATGGCGAGTCAGGACCGGCTTTAGGCGCTGGCTTCCGTATTGTCGAAGCGGAACCAGTGGCTCCGCAGGGTAACAAAGGGTATTCGAAAACTGAATGATCTCGGGCATGCACCTGAAGTGCTCGCGAAGGCGGATGCGGCCCGCGAAACGTATTTCGGCCTGATTGAAGAAACTGTCATCGACCCCCATCGCGTCACGATGATCAAGATCCTGAATGTATCGCTGCTTTAGCAGATCGACAGCCGAACGGTCCACGCCCACTGACTCGGGGCTGATCTGCTGGTCGTCACCAACCACGACGATCTTACGTGCTATGTATTGCAGGAACATAGCCTCCGGTCCCGACTGGCTCGCCTCGTCGATGATTGCGACATCAAAAAGGTTCGGGGCAGGTTTTGTCGTCTCGGCCACCCGGTAGATTGGCATCACCCAGGCTGGGATTGCACTGCGACAGTGATCGAGATGGTAACGGGCCTCCTTCCGGTGCTGGGTTGCGTACTTCCCCGTGCCCTTCCCAAGTCGTCTGACTGCGAGTCGCCATGCCATGAGGTGTTCTCTCTGCTCTGGCTGTAAGCGAGCGAGAACGAATTCCCATGACTTGCAGGCCCCCAGGTCGCGAAGATCCTGGCGAATGCGTTGTTGCGCGAGATCGATTTGCTGACGAATACTCGATTCTTGGTATAGGCCCGCGTGCTTTGTTAGCCAACGATTCGCCCGAGACCAGTTCCATGCCCCCACAAAGTCGGCCATTCGTTCATCCCATGCAGAATCGTGCCGGGAGGCCCGTAGCTTGGTGATAAGATCCGGCCTTCCTAAACGCGTCTCTAAAGCCTCGCGCCGTTGGTGTCTCGAACGGAGTTCCCAAGCAGACACGATTCTGTCGTGGGTTCTGGAGTACCGATCCAGGTCCCGATCCTCGGCGGCCGCGAGCAATTCCAAACTGAGCGGGTGAGCGCGTGGATCACGCCGGAGAGAAGCCAACTCCGCGATCGCTCGTGAGATCTCCGTCTGGACAACACGGAGCTCGTCTTGCACGTTCGCCGCCGCGAAGAGGTTCAGGAAGCTTGCGATTGCCGGGCGATCGTGGAATGGCAACGATTGGAGTTCGGGAACACTTTTTGCGGCAGACGTCACAGCTTCCGCTTTGTCCCTAAGATTCAGCACGCTCGCCAGGAGTTCGGCACGCCTAACCTGATCACCAAAGTGAAGCAATAACGGCAAGTTGGAAGCTGCCAGATACGGCGACCACTGTTCGTCGACATATTCAATAGCGTCGATAACCTCCAGATAGTCCAGTAGTGCATTTGTTTCGTCGTGTCGCTCACACGGCCGACCGTTGACCCGCACCTCGTCTATCAAGTACAGGCTGGCTTTCAGTTGCTTGGGCGTGAAAGGATTGTGGCGAAGCCACAGGCCAGTGCCCCTGCCGGCCAGTAGATGGTCACGGAGTGTTTCCGCATGCGCGCGAACCTCGGCCCGGTTGCGCTGTTCGATCCCGACCACTTTCAGCTGCGCGGTACGGTCGACGCGGCCCTTCAGAAATGCCAGCTTCGCTGTCGTCGCTACGGCGAGATTTTGCCATGAATGGTGTTTTCCCCGGACAATCTCGTGAATTGCGGTTTTGACCCAATCCTCCGACTCATTCGAAAGTCTGTCGTGGAGCGTTAGAAAACCACGCAGGGTCATTTCCAACTCGCGACGCATCTCAGTTGGAGCAGAGGTGAGAGCGTGAAGGAGAGCACCGCTTTCCGGTGTGGCTGCCACCAATCGCGCGCCAAGTTCGCGCTCTTTCAATACCATGTTGTCGAAGCTGGCGGGATTCGCGATTGAGGCTAACTCTGGAAGAACCCTTCTGAAATTCTCTTCTGGGTCATCGCCAAGATCGCGACAGAGCCGCAGGAGTGAACTCGCCTCGTCGTTCGTGAGCGGCGCCTCCGGGATAGGATCGATATCGACGCCCATCCAATCATGCCGGTTGGCGCTAGCGACCAAACGGACTGCCAAAGACTGGGGTGTTCCGCAGTACTCGCCAAAATGCAGATCAATAACCTCCATCTCGCTTGCGCGAACCATCTTGAGCTTCGAGTATCCTTCCGCAAGCTCACGTCTCGAATGATCCAGGTCGACCAATAGCTGTCGGATACGAGTCTGCTTCTTCGCGCTGTCCCACTGATTCAGTTCGCTCAGAATGCCCTGGATGGATTCCTCCAATTCCCGCAGAGCGACCGTGTCGTCGCCGAGCAACGATACGCATAGGGGTGAAAACTCAGGTGGGAAATATTTCTTCAGTACGCGCAGTGCGCGCGCGGTGTGACTCGTTACCAAAAGCCGCTTTCCGGTGGCCAGGAGATGACAGATCAGGTTGGCGATTGTGTGTGACTTGCCAGTTCCCGGCGGTCCCTGTACGAGAACTCCCTGCCGACTGGCGAGGCGCTGCGCAACCTGGCGCTGCGCTTCATTGGCAGGAAGAGGGAAGTACATTTCGTCTGCTTCGCTAGCGCCAGAATCACCCTCCGAGCCCTCGTCAGACGTCTGATGGTCATCGCGAATGCTCACCAGTTTCTCGACTCCGACCGGAATCATCCCTCCCTGGTTCATCTGCTCCGCGATCTCGGCAAAGATCCGGACCAGATTACGGTCACTCCTCTGCCGCACGATCAATGCAGGCGCGAAATTCATGCGCGGTCGAGCCCGGTCGGCTGTGCCGTCTTGCGGTTCGAGGGCCATGTCCATGGTGCTCTCGGGTGAAAGTTGCTGGTAATAGGCGTTCAGGGCCGTTGCTAATCCAGGCCCAGCCCAGATCCCATCCCCAATGTCAGAGAGCTGCTGTTGAACGCGATTCTGCACATCCGGCAATGGTCGGTCCTGCGGCTCAAGCATTTCCTGCTCCAGCGCTAAACGGGCGCCATCGGGTGGCAGACCGACCGTGATGACCCCTGTCTTCGAATCGAATTCGATGGCCGCCTGGCCCGCAGCGACGTGACGCTTGATTTCGAGCCCGTGAGGTGGACGCCAAGTGAGCAGCCCGATTCCTACAACAGCCTCGTAGGCTTCGCCCATCCGCTCCTGGTTCTGGTAAGCGGCAAATAGCTCGTTGTAGATCGACTGGACGGGTTGCAGCCGCCGCTCCTCAAGTGCCCAAGGCCACCACTGGTTCTCGACGTATAGCTCCCATTGACGGGGAATTGTCGGACAATCTTCAAGCCTTCGTACTACCGTTTCTGGCTGGTCGGTCTCCGCATCATTTGTGCCAAGGTCTTCAACGATGCTGTCCCTGAGTTGCGGGGCATCCTGGGATGCATCGGCGATTTCGCTCTCTTTTAGCCATGGCACCAGAGCTGGCGGCGGCGTTGGTGGTCGTTTGCGACGCGGTCGCTCGACGCGAAGCCAGTCGTCGTACGCAGCTTCGCGGCCCAGATCCCAAGCAGCGCAGTAGCACTCCTTTTCCTTCGGGATCTCCGCCCACCAGACCGCTTGGTCATACTCGTCGCAGTTCCGCCTGACGTCAGTTCGAAGCTCCGTCAATTCCTTGAGATACGTGAAAAGCCGAACGGCCTTGTCACGTACCAGAGTGTCGCTACTGGAAGTGTCTACCGTGCCGGTGGTCATCGGACGCCCTATCTTCCCGTGCTGTTATGGGCCAATCTCCCCCTGCTCCGCATGGCTCGCGCGAGCGGTGATTGGCTATGTGTACGAGACCGCACAACGGCGGTAAATGCTTTGATCTTACAGCGGACTCCGTGCGTCGGCAAACCCGCGGGCGGTGAGGGTTTCCTGTATCACGGCCGCCGGCAGTGCTGGCGATCTAGACGGGCCGTTTCATCCGAACGGCGGTCACGCATGCCTTCCAGAACGATGACTCTGCTTCAAGGACAAATAGTGTCCGGGGCAAGACCGAATTGTGCTCCGTTTGGCCACCACGCTCCTCCACAGGCAGTTGCGTCTCACGCACGCCGTCCACAGCCTCCGGTACAAAATCCTAAAGGTTGACGCTGCGGCGACGGTGCGTTCGCGTCGCCTCGTCGAAGCACCAACCCATTCAGTGGGGTTAGGCGCAAGTCGGTGCTTTCCAAAAAGCTATTGCCTTTTATAATGATGATGATATGATTATCAAAAGATGACGGGACGACATTCAGACTCGGAACTGGGCGAGCAGATGACCGGGCAATCCGCCTCCATTCTCCAAATTCACTCAGAGCTCTTCGATACCAACGAGGCGGCCAGTGTAGCGGGGGTTGACGTCGGCAAGTTGCAGAACTGGCTCACGCGTGGAGTCATCCAATTGAAGTGCGAACAGAATCCCGGTCGCGGTCAGTCTCGGGAGTACACACCATACGAGGTCGCACGCATTCGGTTAATGAGAAAGCTAGCGGACGTTGGTGTTCCGCTGTCGACGGCGTTCAAGCTCACAGACGCTCTCAAGAAGGCCTGGGAGCAAATTCCCGGTGGGCATGAGCTTTATGGCAGCGAACCCCAACTCAAAAGCTGGCTCCTCGTCCTGCCCGCGGCGGCGTGGCCTGCAGGCCTGAAGGCTAGTATGGTTCGCGCGGATGATTATGCTGCCGTTTGGCTAGTCGATCAGCAACGGTACCCTGATGACCCAATGGGTCTGAGAGCCACGCTTGCCGCGCTGGACGACGCTGCAGTGATGGTTATCAACATGGGAGCATTTCTCAAACAGACATTATCGCGACTGGCTCGACTGGTGGAGGACAGATGAAGACCGTGAGCTCTCCCGGTATGGATACCAGTGAAACAGTCAACTTGGCGGGAAAGGGAGTCGCTGCCCTCCACGGAATTGGGTTGTGGCAGTTCCGTCGCATTCGTGTTTCTGGCAGCGGCTCGATGTTCATTAACGTTTCCGCCCAGATGGGCCGTCGGGGCGGTCGTATGCCCTATCCGGTCGGCCGGTCGGCTGTCATGTCCGCAAGCAGCGGACTCCTAAATGGAGATTCCGGCTGAGTGGGTTAACGGGAGTTTCTGAAACGCCGATCCGCGTCGGCGAAGAACAAACGCGAGTGGCCGATGGCAATCGACGTGTGCCGGTGATCGACTCAGTGGGACGGCTGGTGGTCGTTATCCGTGAGCCGAGCGCGATTGCCAGGTATCTTTCCGCGCCAAACGCGGAGCCAGTCCGCAACCGCCGGGGGCAACTCCGCGCCATTAAGCTCGCGTCTCTTGCTGATGACCGCGGGAAAGCGGGGGAGCGCCATGGAAGTTCGCTCGTCACTACGGAGCGGTGCAAAAATCAGCGCGGTGATTACATCGGGGCGCCTACAACCCTCAGACATAAGTTGGACAGGAGCGATGCGCGATGATGCTCCGGCAATTTATTAGGCGGGGTGGGCTTTCCGGAACTCTGCAACGGGCGCACTCTTAGCGCTGCTACGGAACGCAACGTCGGGCGCAAGTCCTTTCTCAGTCCGCAAACTTCCTGGTTTACCGTTGGCCCGAGATGGGCCAAGGTGCTCAGTGGCGCGACGGCGGTCGACCGGAGGTCCTGGCATGAACCCTGGTGAGCCGTTCAATCCGCATAAGTTGTTCATCGGATTGTTCATTCCGGTGTCGCTAGCGTCTTCGCAGACAATCTCATCGACGGCAAAACTGGCGTGGGCGCACCTCGCTCGACGGGCTGGGAACGATTGCCGCTGCTTTCCGTCCCGCAGGGATATCGCGGGGCAGTTGGGCATCAGCGAAACGCACGTCAAGCGTATCTTGGCAGAACTGGAGTCGGCAGCGCTGATCAGGCGGATACCGCGTCATGAGGAAAGCGGACGGCAGCGAAGCAACCGCTACGAGTTTCTTTGGCACCCGATGTTCACCGACTCACTAAAGGGTGAGGGGCACGAAGATGTGCCCCTACCAGTCGAACAGCCAAAATCACATAGGGAGGGGCACAGAAATGTACCCCTGGAGGGGCGCAAAGGAGGACCGGGGCAGAGGCACCAAAACGGACCCCACGAGGGGCACCCAAATGGGCCCCCTTTAAGAGAGAAAGAAGAAGAGACATCACCATCATCAAGCGAGAGATCTCGAAGAGAGAAACCGTCGCAAGATTCTACTCCGGCTTCGGAATCTCAAAACGAACGCCCGTCCAAACGCTCATCGAGTGGGCCTGATGATGATGAAAATCCGTCCGCTAAGAAGGCTGATGCAGTAGCCGCACGTGCGACGATTCGGCGAACCTCCGGAGAATCACTGGGCCCTGTGCAGGTTCGGGAACTTCAAGAAGCGGAGCGAACCATCCGCGGTGAAGTTAACCGAAATGAGAGCAAGGCTGAAAGTGAGACATGGGCGTCTCCGCAAGACGAGCTGCGGGCGATTCTCAAGTCAAAGCTTGGAGAGTCGGTCTGCATTGACGACTGGGATTGGATCGAAGAACAGATCGAGTGCCGCGGCATTGATTGGATGGCATTCGTTAGCGAGATTCGAAGGCACGCAGCTAACAACTGGTGCAATCCAGTCGGCTTCGTGAAGAGCCGCGTGAAGAAGTTCCACGCAAGAATCGCGCGTACAGCGGTGCCGAGGACCAAGGGCGAGGTCGATGAAGCCAATTACAAATGCCCGATCTGCCACAGCAGAAAGCGTGGCGAGGGCGTTCGACTGATCGAAGGTCAGTTGGTGCCGTGTGAGTGCGCCAGTCCCGAATACATCGAGCAACAAACCAAACGGGGGACCTTCGCGGCGTGAGCCATCACAGATGAAGACGATTCTCCGCCCGCAGCGTCTCCAGGATGCTCAAGGTTGTGCGAGGAGGTGCCGGGGGGCCGGTCATTTCCTCGGGCCTTTTCGCATTGCGTGACCATGGCGCTGCCACGCGTGAAAATCCGCGAAATTGAAAACGCAATTTGCGGAATGGCGGGTCAGAGATGAGTCGCCAAGTCCATCGAAGAGGAGTTGAAGATGCGAGGACGTAAGCCACGACCAACCACGTTGCAGATCGCTGAGGGTGATCCGCGCAAACTCGGCGTGCACAAGCTGGAGAAGAAGGCCGGGGCGGAAGCCAAAGCGGCGCGTGGCTTGCCGAAGTGTCCGAAGCACTTGAAGGGCGCGGCCCGAAAGGCGTGGCGATTCTGGTCCGAGGAGCTGGAGGCGATGAATCTTGACGCCCGGCCCGACGCCATGATGCTGGAGGGCGCATGCGTAGCCTACCAGGCAGCGGTGGAATGTTACGAGGTCATCTTGAAGCAGGGGAGGCTGGTGGCGAAGCGCATTCTGGACCCGGAGACAAACAAGCTGGTGGTCGCCAACGTCAAGCCTAACCCAGCGGTAGCTCAAATGAACGCGGCATGGATGCTCCTGAAGGCCTTCTGCTCGGAGTTCGGGCTTAGCCCTGTATCGCGCACCAGGCTCGCGGTTGAGAAACCGCCTGCCGACGAAGACGATCTCATGGCGATCCTTTCCCAGCCACGCGACCGGAGACAACAGCAGCCAGGTGAGGTGATCCAGTGAGCCTTGTGTCCGAACACAATTTCGAACTCGAATGGTGGCCAATCGACCGCCCGCGAGACTACCCAAAGAACGCCCGGAAGTGGAGTGCGCGGGCAGTTGACACGGTGGCGGCTTCGATCCGCGAGTATGGCTGGAAACAGCCGATCGTTTGCGACAGCGAAGATGTAATTGTCATCGGCCACCTGCGCCGCGCAGCTGGACGAAAAGCGGGGATGACCGAGTGCCCGGTTCACGTCGCGCATGATCTCACGCCGGAACAGGTCCGTGGGTTGCGGCTGATGGACAACCGCAGTCACGAGGAAGCCGGATGGGACTTCGAACTACTCGGCCCGGAATTGATTGACCTGCAGCGCCTGGGCTTCGGCCTCGAGCTCACTGGCTTCGATGAACAAGAACTTGCCCGCGCGATGATGCAGAAGACTGACGGCCTGACCGACCCTGATGAGTGCCCGCTTGTTCCCGACAATCCCGTGTCAGTGCTGGGCGACCTGTGGTTGTTGGGGCCGCATCGCTTGCTATGTGGAAGTTGCTTGGACGAAGCCGGCGTTGCCCGCGTGCTCGATGGGGGTAAGCCCACGCTGCTGATCACGGACCCGCCATACGGTGTAGAGCTGGACATGGAGTGGCGGGATCGTGCCGGGCTGAATGGCCGCGGACCAGCCGAGCCCAGCTACATGAAAGAGCGGATCGAGGGCCACACGACCACAACCATCTCCGGAGATACGGTAGCGGACTGGTCGCCGGCCTTCGCCCTTGTACCCAGTCTCGCGATCGCTTATGTTTGGCACGCCACATCGCACATGATCGAAGTGGCGCAGGGACTCCAGTCGATCGGATTTGAACTTCGCCAGCAGATCATTTGGAAAAAAACGGTCGCCGCGATTTCCCGTCAAGCCTACCACTGGAAACACGAGCCCTGCTGGTACGCGGTGCGGGAAGGGCGGACGGCAAAATGGATCGGGACGAAAGATCAGACAACCATCTGGGAAGCCGCCAGCCCGAAACAAATATCGAGCGGCTCGAAGGAAGAGAAGTTCGACCATCCAACGCAAAAGCCGATCGCGCTCATGGAGCGACCGATTAAGAATCACGATGGCGCGGTCTATGAGCCGTTCGGCGGTTCGGGCACGACGCTGATGGCTAGCGAGACCCTCGGCAGGAACTGTTACTGCATCGAGATCGAACCGCGATTCGTTGATGTGATAGTGACGCGCTGGCAGAATTTCACGGGCCGCGCCGCGATACTCGAAGGCTCTCAGAAGAGCTTTGAGCAGGTGAAGCTCGAACGGCGGCCGGCGGGCGAAGAAACCGCCCAGGAATCCCCCGAATTGGCCGCACGAGGCGAATAGATGTGTCCTACTCCCAAGCTCAAGCCGATGCCGCGTGCAATTTCTTTGAGCACATCCTCAAGCACACCGCGGACGAATGGTACGGAAAACCCTTCTTGCTTGTCCCCTGGCAGGAGGAAGCGCTCAGTGCGATCTTCGGCCAGATAGACGAGGCTGGTAACCGCATCATCGAAATGGCGTATTTAGAAGTTCCGAAGAAGGCCGGCAAGTCGGAGATGGCCGCGGGCCTTGCTCTATTCGTTCTTCTGACCACCAACACACCCGGTTGCCAGGTCTATGGTGCGGCCGCGGCTACCCGCCAGGCGCTGAACGTCTTCCGCGCAGCGTGCAAGATGGTCGACCAATCGCCCGTCCTTTCAAAGAGACTCCGCGTGCTCCGCGGCACCCATCGAATCATCAAGCGCTCGGACCCAGAATCTTTCTATGCCGCGGTCGCAGCCGATGGGGATTTCGGTGACGGAGTGAATCCCGCCGTCGTGATCGCCGACGAGATCCATCGCTGGAAGACACGAAAGCAGCTCGACAACTGGGATGTGCTCTCGAACGGCGGGATCACGCGCCGGCAAACGCTCACGATCGCAATCACCACGGCGGGCGTGCAGAACGAATCTCCACTGGCCTGGCGGCTGCACGAGAAGGCGCGCAAGATCGAAGAGGGCATCGTTTCAGATGCGAAGTTCTACGGCCGCATTTACGGTGCTGCCAAAGAAGATGACCCCGCCGATCCGAAGACCTGGGTCAAAGCCAATCCTTCGCTGAAACAAAACGGCGGCTTCCTCGACATCGAGAAGATCCGCGAAAAGTTTGTGTCGCATGAGGCCGAAGGTGACCTCACTTCCTTCAAGCGCTATTACCTGAACATGTGGGACCAGAAGGAAAGCCGGGCGATTGATATGGTCAAATGGGATGCTTCCGCCGGTGACTGGCAGGCCTCCGGGCTGCTCGCGAAAGCACCCGGGGACAAGGTGCGACCGTTGCCTCCTGCCTTGATGGCGCGCTTCAAGGGACGGCGCTGCTGGGCGGGCGTTGACCTCTCGATGACCACAGACCTTTCAGCTGTCTCGCTTGTGTTCCCCTGCGACGACGGTGGCTTCGACGTGCTGGCGTTCTTTTGGATGCCCGAACAGGCCGTGCGACAGCGGGAAAGGCGCGATGGTATGCCGTACCAGCGGTGGGCCGAGCAGGGATTCGTCGAGCTTTCATCCGGGGACGTGATCGATTACCGTGACATCACGGCACGGCTGGAGTGGGCGTCAGAGATGTTCGACCTGCAAGAAATCTGCTTCGATCCCTGGAACTCACGGCAGATCTCGATCTCGATGGTTGAACAAGGCTATGACTGTGTCGAGATCCGGCAGGGTGTTGCCACGCTATCCGAACCGTCCAAGAAGTTGCTCGAACTGGTCGCATCTGGCAAGCTCCGCCACGGAGGAAATCCTGTGCTGCGCTGGAACGCGAGCTGCCTCTCGACGAAGGAGAGCAACGATAACCTGATGTTCACAAAGCCGGAGCGGTCGAAAAGTTCCTCGCGCATCGATGGAATCGCGGCAACGGTCAACGCGCTGGCGCGCGCGATTGTGAGGAAGCCGCGGCAGATGAGTATTTACAGCACTCGGGGCATCTTGATGGTCGGAGGCTGGACATAGCATGGCCCTGAAAGCGAAACTGCCCGCCGCAGCAGAAGCCGGGCGGGCAGAAGGGCCGGAGGGTGATGTTACTTTCCGATCGAGTAAACGCGCTCGCCATCCTCGCGCTTGGTGGATTCGACGGTGAGGCCCATCTTCTTGCCTACCGTGCCGGAGAGGAAGCCCCGGATCGAGTGCTTCTGCCAACCAGTCAATTTTGTGAGTTCGGCGAGGGTGGCGCCTTTGGGCCGGCGGACCAGGGCCAGGATCTTCTCTCCCTTGCTATCCGGGCGTGGGGCGGAGGCTTTCTTGGCCCTGGCGGGCTTGGTGGCTTTGGCTTGCTTCTTCAGCCCGGCCTTGGCTTTCGCGCCCTTGGCGGCTTTCTGGCTCTTGGGCGCACCCTTCTTCCTGGTGGCAGCTTTCTTCGAGGAGGCCTTCTCCGGCGCCACGTGCGCGCCCTGTGCCGCAACGGTGGCGGCTGTGCCGGCTTCTGCGTTGGTCATGTTGGTTCTCGTTCCTTTTCTGCGCTTCCTTTGCGCATGACGATTCATCACTCTGGTCCGCCAGAAAGGCAAGGCAATAGTGAGATCCTCCGCAACGATGACTCAACGAGGCGAACAAGTGGCGCAATCAACTGATCAAAGCCGCCGCCAGCAACGCCTATCGCTAGGCAACGCACCAGGCGTCGAGCCCTCGAAAGATTAGCCTGATGGCTGATCGACACAAAGGCCCCGATCCGGGACAACCAAGTGCAGCGCGAGAGGAGCGGCTCAGCGGTCGTATCTCCGTGCCCGAGATCGCTCAGCGATTGGACGTAGGACGCCTGGCGGTATACGCAATGCTGGAACAGGGAATATTGCCTGGCGTCCGCCTGGGCCGGCGGTGGATCATCACACGGCATGCTTATGAGCAATGGGAACGCACGTGCGGAACGCGGCCGAGCCCTGGACTTCACCCACCACACGAGGTAACGGTGTTGAACTAATGGCAGTATACAAACGCAGGTACAACTCTGGAACGATCCTCTGGTACTTCAAGTTTCAACGTCCAGGAGCAGCGCGCGGCTCTCTCCCGGTCAGGCAGTTCGGATTTTCAACGAAGCGGGAAGCCGAAGACGCCGAGGCGAAACGCCGGATCGAAGAACAGCAGAAGTACGAGTTAGCGAAGGCTGGCTCCGGCGTGGCGGCGGCTCCTCCCAAGACGCTCTCAATGCTCTTTGAAGAGTTCTTCCATCAGCACGTGGATAAAAAACTAGCGCCCAAGACTATCGAGCGATACCATCAGCAGGCGCAATGCATCAATCCCGAATTGCTGGAAATGCGGCTCGCGGACATTACGCCACTCCATCTCAACCGAGAGTGGAACCGGCTGCTTCAAAGTGGTGGCCGCACGCGTCAGGATAAAACACCGCGCCCGCTGTCGGACAAAACCGTTCGCAGCATCGCAGGAGTGGTTTCCAGCGCGTTCCACCGCGCGGTTAAATGGGGACTCGTGGGTGCAAACCCCGTGTCGAACAGTGAGCCACCCGTCCCGAAGAAGCACCAGGGAATGGCTTTGCTGCCAGCCGAGCAGATGCGGATGTTCGAAGCTGTGGCCGGCCCTTGGTGCTTACCGATGTTCCTGGAGCTTTCGGCTGCTACAGGGGCAAGACGTGGTGAATTGCTGGCGCTTCGCTGGTCGGACATCGTCGCCGGTGACGCGATCATCGCAAGATCGCTAACACAGACAAGGCTGACGCTGGAGTTCAAGAGTACGAAGACGGAGAAACCACGACGGATAAGTCTGCCGGAGTCGGTCTTGGTGCGTCTCGAAGCTCACCGGAAAAGGCAGGATGAGTTCCGCCAGCAGTTCGGTCCCGACTACCGCACCGACCTGGATTTGATATTCGCGAACCCCCACGGTACGCCGCTGAAACCCGATTCGGTTTCGGCCACTGTGTCGCTGCTCTGCCGGCGCCTGGGTCTGCCGAAAGGCGCCAGCCTCCACACGCTGCGGCACAGCCACGGGTCGGTATTGCTGGCGGACGGAGTGGACTTGGCAACCGTATCGGAACGGCTGGGCCACTCCTCGGTTCGCGTGACGGCGGATATCTATTCGCACGCGCTTCGCGGTCGCGACCATGAAGCTGCCCAGCGTTGGGACGAGTTCATGCGCCGGAATGGCGGTTCGCGTGATGGCGATTTTAAGACGCGCGCCAACTAGAGTCGGTGAGGCATCCTCGCGACGACGCGCTGCACCGTGCTCCGGTCAACCCGATCCGCTATTGGACTGCAGTAGCTCAGCCAACCAGGCCCCGCTTACCCCTGCCCAGCTCCGTTCCATGGAACACTAGATCCTCGAGACCATCAACCCAGGGCCCACGCCCGCGAGGTTTATTTGAGGTGTGTTTGACCTACTACAACCAAACGTTCACAACAATGAACCTAAGAAGTCAAACATGGATGACAGACCATTTTAGTCATGCACCTCGTGAGACAAACGCCTTTAGACCCTCACCCGTCCAAGAATTGTGGTACGGTTTTTCGCACCTGCTGGTCGGCTCGCGGGGGCCGGCCAATCTCCTTCTGGTGCCTACCGGCCGGCTCGACCATTTCTCCCGGCCCCGTTGGACGCACCCAATTCGTCTTGTACTGTGTAGCGATTGATCGAGGAACCCAGTACCATCGCCCCATCATTGGTCCGCCGAGTGTGGGAAAAGAACTCCTCCGCGCTCATGGTCGTCATGTTGACGTTTCCAGTTCTGTTCCTAGCGGGACGGTACGGAGAAACTGGCAAATCACGGGCGAGATCAACATGGAACCGGCGGCCGTTGTAAGCCGCCGGATAGTACCTGCGGATTTACGCACTTTATCTTGTGTTGGGCGCATTTCACAGCGCTGGCGAAACCTGGACGTCTTCAGCCACGTAAGCTTTGAACGAGCTTCCTTCCTTGATCTCGATGTCTTTGCCGTGTTTGAGAAATCCAACAGGCCCGAACAAAACAGTCAACGCAACTGCCGTTCCAACCTTGCTTTCGCCTTCGCGACCTTTCGTGCCTCGGATTCTGACCGTAGCGTCTCCGACCTTTAGGTGGTCAAGGCGAACATTGAGCTCACCACCCTTTCCCATCATTCCCGCCTTTTTCGAGTTCGTCACTTCACCTGTGGCCCTGGCCCCAGCCCGCGCAACGGCCACACCATTGACGCCTAAATCCTGCGCAAGCGTGAAGATCACCGGATCACCTTCGGCCGCCGTCTTCGAGCTCAGGTCCTGCGCGAACGTAAGCAAAACCTCTGTGCCCTCCTTTAAGAGGGCTTTGTTGGAGTCACTATTACCGATTGATGATTGGCATTCCGCCGAACTGGCGGAACACATAGCCACCGCTAAAACCGTGGTCAATATCTGCACTCTCGTCACTAACATCGCGACTTCTCCTTTTGAATGTGTCCAGCGGCGTAACGCGATCAAGCGTCCACGCACGCCGCTGCCCGGCTCTCATTTGACGCCGTCAATACAACATGCGGAAAACTCCCTCAACAACGGTAAGATTGATTGCGGAGTGAGAATGCATGACTCAGTGGTTCATCGCTCGGCAGGTGCTAATCAGAATGCGGGACATCGTCGGTACGGCTAAAAACCAGCACTTGCGTAGCAAGGTTCTTAGTAAAGCCCCTGTTCTCGTGCGGGTGCATCCGCACCATCAATACCATTCCGGGTGAGGAACAGTTATCTCTTGGCCGTGGATCCGGATGCACACCTGTCAAGCAAGCGATGATTGCCAGCATTGTCGCTAACCTAATATCGTCTTCCTTTCTGTCATGGCCCTACGGCGACGCTGAATCGACCAACGAAACCGCGCGGCAAGCGAAAGCAGACCTCGGTAGCCGATCCAGAATCGAGTTGGCGCGTTCCAATTGATTAGAGACTACGCTTCGACTGCCTGGTCCTGACTTGCGTCACCGGAATAGCCAAAGAAAGAACCCGAGGAATGCGAAAAACCATCCCACAACGCAAAAACAAACCAAGCCTAGTTTCGATGGTGCGTTTGGTGTGGCCCGGAATGCGTTCGCAAGCTTCTCGTTAGAAGGCTGCAGCGCCGGTGAACCAGCCGGCATGCTAAAACTCTTATTGGAGGCTATTATGCACCGATCAGTTACCGACGGAGAAGGTCGCGGCACATCGCTACCATCAGCCTGCATGCGTTCCGCCGGCACACCACCCTCCGAAGCCTCGCAGTTTGGGAAGTATTTCTTGAAATCAGGCATATAACTTTGCATGTTCATTGTTCTCCGAACCTGAGCAGCTAACGCAGAGCTGCCCACAGAGAGAGTCTCAGTCTCTAGAGGTGAAGCCCGGGCGGCACCAAGGAGATGGCTGACGGCTTTGCCGCCCAATTGTACAAGCGTCATGAGTGTGGACAATGGGTAATTGGCAGGGAACTCTTGACGTCGGCATTCCCGGTTTGTGCACCTCGAAGCCTGTGGCTAGGTGCCAATGTGGTAGCGCCGCTCGCCACGGCTCGGCCAGACGCTATTATCGTCAAACCGAAGAAAAGGTGCCGGATACGCTGGCATGATCGTATCCTTGAGGTTGTCTGCACTAGGCCCGGCTCGACCACGCCCCGCGCCGGCGCCATACGCCGGGGCCGCCAAGGTGAGCTCCTCCAGCGTTCGACCCAGCGCCCAGCCGATGACACGGCGCGGGTACGCGTCCAGGATGACGGTCAGGAACACGAACTCCTCGCGCACTCAAATATATAGGTGATGTCAGCGACCCACACTTGATCCATGTCGGTTATTTGTGATGAAAGTCGCCGAGCAAGACTCACCGCCACTTGCCGGCGCTCGCGTGCAAACTGACTGCGATGCTATTTACCCAAATTCCACGTCTTTTTCGCATGCGTGAATGAGGGATTACGCAGGGCCGCGAGCTGACACAAGTGACTCCCTCGCCTGGCGTCTGCAGCTGATCGCCACAAAAGTTGACGCCAAACCTCGGCCACCGCCAATGCAAAGGGTCGACGGAACCCAAGATGAATTTGCGCAATCAGAATTTCGACCGGACAGTTTCGCAGGATTCGTACGCCGAGGCTCGGCTCCGGCCTGGCCTCGACGATCTTGATGTGAGTGTGCTCCCCCGGCGATTGAGCCATCAGACGAAGGTGCACGATCTAAAGCTATTTGGTCCATCTATCGGCCGATCAGATCAGCCGGCTGGCCAGCATGTTGATGACGAGTTCGAACGCCAGTTCGGATACCCAGTCGTCCCGCTGACACCGCCGTTCTTGGATCCAATAGGGGCCGATGAGAACACCTCTCCGCCAGCCTTTCCTCGGTGGTCCGACCAGCCGTTGGCTCCACCGCGGCATCAAGGTTCGGGTGGTATCGGGCATGAACATCGGAGTGCAGCAGTTGCTGCCACCGGCATTGGCACCTCCGAATGTCCCTTCTTGCGAGCCGGTATCATTCGCGCTCGGTTCGGGTCCTCTATTCTGCTGCAGGTTTTCACGGTGGTGGGTTGGCTGTCTGCCGGGTTCACATTCTGCCTGCTTGTGCGGGAGGGCTGGCCGAATTCCGCCGTACGACTCGCAACGCTTGATCACGGCAAAGGCGCCGGCAGGCATTCAGCCCCTACAAATGAACATCCGGAGGGTTGCTGTACGAACCACCGGAGTGCATACCGACCGCACCTCTAAGCGCTCCGGGTGATGTGTCGTCCGCAACTGCCTCCATGGAAAACCACGAGGTTGGGCCAATTAAAAAGCCGAGACTCATTCTCCGGCCGAAACCGATCGGAGCACCGCGTCCCCAAAAGCTATTCGTGCCTCCTGATCGCCCCGCGAGGCCACCCGATTCACTGGCCTTGTCGCAACCACCTGACCTATCCGTCCCAATCATGGCACGGCCGCCCCTGCGGGTTCTACCGGTCCTGCCGCACAAACGCGCCTTGCGGGCTTTATTCGGAACGCCCGCCACGTCCAGTGCTGCTAACGGGTCCTCACAACAGGACTCTGCACACCACTGAAGGATTGCGGGACCGACGGTGCATCATTCGATCAATCGAAATTTCCTGGGACCCTTCAGGCATTTGGCACCGACATATACGAAAGCGCGATGCCTAGGCAGAGCGCTATGGACACGTTGCCAACAGAACACTCAAAAGACGCGGCTCCTGTTACCGTTCGGACTCGACTTTATCGCATGCCCAGATGAGTGAGGTCTTATGAGCCACAACGATAGAACAAAGCATGCCAGCAGCGCCGGTCTCTGGCCGGCGATTCTGCTCTACGCGCTGTCGGTGTCGCCAGCGTTGCTTGCGGCGTCGCCAGACCGTATCCCCGACCTGATTGACAAGAGCCGCACGTTTCGCATTGCCGGAAGCGTGCATGCGAGAGCGAACTCCAACCACGACCGCGGGCTGGTCGAGCCCTCGTTCCCGATCGAACAGATGGCACTCCTGATCAAGCCGTCTGTTGCACAACAGGAGGCGATCGATTTGCTGCTGTCCGAGCAGCGGAATCCTTCATCTCCGAACTACAAACGGTGGCTTACGCCGGAGCAATACGCTGACCGCTTCGGTCTGAGTCAACACGACATCGCGCGATTGGCTGGTTGGCTGAAAGCGCAAGGTTTTACCGTGAAGGATGTGGCGTTGGCTCGAAATCGGATTACATTCAATGGAAACGCCGCGCAAGTCGGCGCAGCATTTGGCACCGAGATTCATCGTTACGAAGTAGACGATGAAGTACACTTTGCCAACACGACCGAATATTCCATTCCGGAAGATGTTGCGGATGTGGTCAGCAGCGTTCGTGGACTCCACAATTTCCGTCTCAAACCGCCGGCGGCAGGACATGAGATCAATGCTTGGAGCCTGACTCCCGATTTCACAGACAGCAACGGCGGCCATTATTTGGCACCCGACGATTTGGCCAAGGTGTATAACATGACTCCGCTGTATGATTTGGGGTTTGATGGCACTGGCCAGCAATTGGTGATCGTCGGGCAAACAGCGATTGACACCTCTGACATCGCAACATTTCGGACGACATTTAATCTGCCGCCACTGTCGCTTCAGGTGATTGTTTACGGCTCTGATCCTGGCATTAGTAAGACCGACCTGCCTGAGGCCGCCCTCGACTTGGAATGGTCGGGATCCGTGGCGCGCAATGCGTCCCTCCTGTATGTCTATTCGCAGCACGTCGTGGACGCCGCATATTATGCAATCGACCACAACCTCGCGCCGGTGCTCAGCATGAGTTACGGTGGCTGCGAGCAGGAAAATTCACCAGACTTGCGTAGTTTGGTCCAGCAGGCCAGTTTGCAAGGCATCACGTTTATAGCCTCGTCGGGCGATTCTGGCGCAGCGGCGTGCGACGCAGCGGGCTCGCCGAAAGCGACCAGAGGTCTCGCAGTGAATCTGCCAGCCAGTATCCCGGAAGTGACGGCGGTCGGCGGCACTGCGTTCAGCTCCGGTCGCCGGTATTGGTCTTCAAGCAACACCGACGCGGGAATGTCTGTCCTGTCGTATATACCCGAGACCGCTTGGAATGACTCATCTGCACTGGCCGGAATTGCAGCTAGCGGGGGCGGCATCAGCACCTATTTTCCGCAACCGTCGTGGCAGGCTGGACCTGGAGTGCCGAACACGGGATTTCGAAACGTACCGGACGTTTCGCTCGCATCGTCACCCGAGCATGACGGCTATTTGGTATATTTCGGCGGAAATTTTTATGCTTACGGTGGAACGTCGGCAGCAGCCCCGGCATTCGCGGGGATCGTGTCTCTTCTGAACCATTACCTCCTAGCTAGCGGTAATCAGGGGCAACCGGGTCTGGGCAATATCAACCCAGCCCTTTATCAAATAGCTGAGCGGCCCTGGAAGGCGTTTCATGATGTCGTGCACGGGAGCAATTTAGTCCCGTGCGAGCACGGCAGTGCGGATTGCCCGGAACAGGGTTACCTCGGCTACCACGCTGGTAAGGGTTATGACCTGGTTACAGGCCTGGGTTCGGTTGATGCCACGAAAATGATTACCAATTGGAGTACGGTGGCGGGCGCCGGTACGAACTAACCGGAGCGCAGATGGTGTGAGCTCAGCTGAACGTTCGCGAGCGCCGGACGCGCCCAAAGGCTGACCTCACACCTTTCCTGATTGCTGAGTCAACAAGAAGAGTGGCCGTTCCTGGGTAATTCCTGTACGTCTCGTGAGCGAGCCCTTAGCCACCACCTCGTGATACGCTAGATGGCCGCAGGTTTTGAGTCACGCGGCTGCACCGCGGAAAACTGGGTCGTAATTCTGTCTGGCCTCGGACACAGACATGAGTCCACAGCAACTAGAGAAGATCAAGCAAATCTTTGAAGGCGCGGTAACGAAGGACATCGAGAGCAGAGCTGCGTTTCTCGAGTCTGCATGCGAAGGTGACGGGGAAATTCGCGGCGAAGTTGAACAACTCCTGAACGCGGACGAACAGGCAAACGGCCTAATGGAGAGGCCCCTGCGGCCCGCCCCGATAGCGCTTTCTGCCGGAGCGCGGTTAGGTCCCTACCAGATTGTTCGTGTACTAGGGGCGGGGGGCATGGGAGAAGTCTACCAGGCGCGTGACCCACGCTTGAAACGTACGGTCGCGATCAAAACCCTCCGCGGATACCTGGTGGGAAGTCAAGAGGCTCACGTTCGTTTTGAGAGAGAAGCACAAGCTGTCGCCAGCCTCAGCCACGCACACATCTGCACACTTTATGACATTGGGAATGAGGGGGATATCGACTACTTGGTGATGGAGTATCTGGAGGGGGAAACTCTGGCCGCGCGCTTGAACCGTGGGCCAATGTCGGTAGATCAGGTTTTGCAATATGCAGCGGAAATCTCGGATGCCCTTCGTGAGGCACACCGGCACGGGATTATTCACCGGGACTTGAAGCCAAGCAATGTCATGCTGACGCGGTCTGGCACAAAGCTTTTGGATTTCGGCATAGCCAAAATGTTTGGTTTGGCGGGCGCCAGCGGCGGACAAAGCACTCTGACGATTACTCCGGAAAACGGCGGTGTTGCAATCGGGACGCTCGCCTACATGTCACCCGAGCAGCTCCGTGGCGTTGAATTGGACGAACGCACCGACCTTTTTTCTTTGGGTTCTGTGATTTACGAGATGACAACCGGCAGACAGGCGTTTCCGGGGACCACCGCCACGGTGATCGATCTTATATTGAATCGGGACCCCGCTCCCCCACGCCTCGCTAATTCGGGCTTGCCTGAACAACTGGAAAGCATTATTCTCCGAGCCCTTCAAAAAGACCGTCTGCTAAGATATCAGAGCGCCGCTGCGATCCATGAGGATCTCGTTCGGCTGCGAAAGGCCTCGGAGCCGAAACCACAGCAGACCCCGATCCGGAAGACTCTCCTTTTCATTTTTGCAGCAACGATGCTGTATGCGCTTGGCTTGGGAGCCGCTATCTATTTAATAACAAAGTAGGTTAAGCACCCTCCGGGCCTCGCAATCACGGCCGACTATTTGCTGCTCTAGCCATACTGCTACCACTGACGAGCCCTGACGATTACCCCTGAAATCTTGATTTTACGCATGAATAATTGCGGGGGCCGGAAAAAGCAAGTCACAGATGGAGAATGTTGCATAGAAGTCTGATTCGTGATAAGACGAGAGCATTCCGTAGGGTACGTCTCTGTTTTCGCGCACGGCAGAGGGCGACTTCATGATTGGTTTTCACGCTAATCGAGCCATTAGCGTCCTGATCGCTGATCTGATCAAAGCTATCGTAGTGGTAACTTTCCTTCTGACAGCGCATGCCTACCTCGATCATAGGCCTTCTGGTACCTATCTCCGACAATTTCAATTCGCATTTCTGGAAGAGGATCTGAAACACGGTCCATTTGACGACGCCGACTTTGAGGCCGGTGGCGAGCGCCTGCCGTTGGTGGTTGACATTTCCAAGCTACACGCCGACAAGACGAGGCCTACCGACCGAGCGCAGCTAGACCTCGTTATCGACGAACTCCAGCGAACGAACGCTAAGGCAATAGGAATTGACCTCGATTTTTCCGAATCCGACTCAGATGGGATCATCGCTGAGGACTATCAGTACTTGGCCAAGTGGCGACCATACGGCAACGTCAGAGTCGGCGTATACCGGGGAGCTATGAAACGACGGGACTCATGGTTGGGACGCCCCGAATTTGCCGATCTCGCCGCGGGAATTGCCTTGCCAAAGGAAGATCCGGAACACGGGTTTCTCTACACTCGACAACTTTATGACTGTAGCCTCAAGAATGTACAGAGCACATGTCAGGAGGATTTGATTGGAATGCCCGTTGCTATGTGGATGATCTCGGAAAGGACCGGAACGAGCCCTCAAAACGCTCTGCGTGAACTGGAAGCACGATCCACGAAACGAACGCTTGAGGCTGGGTTGGATGCAGCCGACTTCCGCATCGACTACTCTTATCTGAAGGAAATAAGAAAAGAAATCATCACCCTAGAGAACGCCTCCAGCATACAAGCGTTCAGGTCCAGGATTCAGAATCGCGTAGTCCTGTTGGGTGATCTTGAGGATTCAGGCGACCAACTTTGCCAATTACCGCATCAAAAGCCTCTTTCGGGATTGCTCATACATGCATGCTCGGTCGCGACCTTGAACAGGGCCCCGAACCGGGGCATGCTGCGAGAGCTTGATCAGAGAGTCGGCTGGAAGTTGAGGTTGGTCATTGCACTCTTCGTTCTGGGTGGAATCGTCGGCACTCGATTGGTACATGCATATTCGCCGCATCTCAGCCAATGGGATTTTCACTACCTGGAAATACTGACGTTTGCGGCCATGTCCGCGATTATTTATTTCGTTTTCAGCTGGGAACTCCGCAAGCTAGCCGTTTACTGGCCCGATTTCTTTTGGATTTCTCTCGCCTTGTTCCTTTATCCGTTTCTGGCTGAGCCTTTCTATCGACTGTGTATCGCCGTGTCCGGGCTTATGGATGAATTTGTTCTCACGTTTGTGCAGTCAGGAGTTAAGCGATGATCGCGGAGCCTTACAGTAAGCTCGTGTGCGTTCTGTTCTTTGCTGCCGTGCCGGTCGTAGCACAGTCCGAGGGGTATTGGTTGATCAATGAGATCAAAGGCACTTGGCAATACCGCACTGGCGATGGGGAGGCACGCCCGCTAGTCGGCAGCTATGAATGCTTGAGACCCAACATGGAGGTTCGGTGCACGGACCGGGACGTCAGGCAGTGCGAACTGCGCTACTTGGTCAGTCATAGTTCAGTCGACACCGAGAGGCTTCCGATTCGACTGCCGCGCTCCGGCGTGTGGGTCAGCTTGAAAAACCTGAAGCCTCCGTCTGAGTCAGTCTTGTCACCCACTATTAAAGATTTGATTAGCAAGTTCGAGCGCATTACACAAAAAGGCGGCTCGCGTGATGCCTCAGGCTGCGGGGGTGACTACGCTTTGAAGGCGCCGGCTTGCGGTGAAACGGTCGATGTTTCAGATTTCGAAGTGCGTTGGACTCCGCTCACGTCCGGAGACGGCAAGGTTTCGGTTGTCGTGGAAAGAGTGGACCAACCAGCAACGTATCGCGGCACCGCACAAGCGAGCCAGGGTAGGTTTGCGCAAGATGCATTGCTGGATTTTTTAAAACGACTGCAGGGTCGAAATGACGCCGTGGACATTACGGTGACGGTAATGGGAAATGGCCAGAGGTCGGTGCGGATGGTGCACATCCCTCCATCAGTTCGGACCGAACTGTACCAAGCCCGGATCAGTGGGGCGAAAGTCGCGGATCGTTTTCTCAAGACGCTGGAACTGATGGCGCTTGCGATGGAAGAAGGCATGTGGTCGAAAGCGGCGGTGGAAGCTCGCCGCATCATGGAATTGGCTCAGGGCTCAGTCGAACTACAGCAATACGCTTTGGCCGGGCTGTGCCAGTCCGATTTTGAAGAGGAGAAGGTGGAGCTACGACGCCTTCTGCCGAAATCGACCTACGAAGGTATCTGCTCGCTTTCCACGTCGACGGCTACCGTCACTGTCGCAGCATCACAGTCAGCGCCTGCCTTGGTTTCCGCGACGGCTGCGACGCCGGCTGCGGCCGTGAGCCGCAAAGAAGCTGGCAAGACGAGGTTAGGCGTCGCCTTGTTGATTGGTAACTCACAGTACTGGAACCAGCCTCTGAGTTCGGTTCGAAGCGATCTGGACGGCATGAAAGAAAGTCTCGAGGCAATCGGATTTCAGGTGGCTATACGCGAGAATCTAAGAGATCCGAAGCAATTTCAGGACGCGCTGGCCGAATTCTTAAAGAAGGAGAACGCCGGCCCGGAGGATGTTCTACTCGTGTACTACAGCGGCCACGGACTGCAAATCGACGGGAAGGCGCACCTGCTGGGGACAGGCGTTTCGGCAACGGCACACGTAGTGGACGATGTTCGCGCAAACGCGCAAAGCGCCGAGGAGTTCTTGGCCGACATGGAACGGGCGGCTCCGGGCACTCGCATTTTTATCGTTGAAGCCTGCCGGAATAATCCTTTTGCTTCACCCTCCGCCCTTGGCGGCCAGGCATTGCGTGGTGGATTCGCTTTCCAGCAAGATGATGTGCCCAACACGTACATTATGTTTGCCAACAAGCCGGGGCTGCCAACCCCTGTCCGCTCGGAATTTGGCCTCATGGGACCGTTCACGGAGTCCCTGGTCTACGCCTTGAATAGCTCATCCGGTGAGATCCAAGAAGTGTTTGCGCTGGCCGAGAAGAAGACTTCGGAGATCAGCCCGGGCCAGGCGCCGGTAGTCTATAAGTCCAAGAAGACCGACCGGCTGATCCTGAGGCCGCAAAGCCGGAAACAGCAAGACAATCGGGCTGCTGAGCTTTTAAATTCCGCAGAGCAACTTTATCAGCTTCGAGATTGGGAGCAATTCCTTGGGACGGTTGAGCGCGCTCGATTGTTAGCTCTGACGCCGGCAGTGCAACAACGCGCCGGCCGGGAGGTGGACTGGGTTCGGCTCGTGATATCCGCCGAGGACAGCGAGAAGAGGCACATGTGGACGGAGGCCGCGGTCGGCTGGAAAAAAGCGAGCGAGTTATTTCTGGCAAGGCAGTGGGTGACGATGAGAGCAGCGACAGCGTGGCTCATGGCCGATCATCTCGAAGATGCCATGAACACTTTCGAACGGATAGGAGAATCAGACGGCCAGTTTTCTCTTCAAGCAAGTCAAATCTCGGACGAGCTGGGGAAAGCTTTTCCCGAGGTGCAGACCAAGAGTGCGGATCGCGTTGTGGATTCAAAGAAAAACTATGGCAAAGAGTTCGAGATCGTTGAGGTCAAGGAGTAGCGCGATGAACAATTGTCACTGCCTGTGCGGGCGGGTCACATTTTCTGCCGTCGTGGCCTTCGGATGGCTCAGTAGTATTGTTTGCGCACAAGACTTGGTATTGATTACATGTGAAAGTCAAGGGCCGTGCAACTATAAGCACGCCGCCACCATCACCGTTCAGGGCAAGAACGCGGTTCGGACATTGGTAGCGGAACGAGCCACTGACGCAAGCCTTATCGCAAAAGCGCATACGATCCGTATCAGCTCTATTCCGGGACTCTATCGCGAGCCGAAAACAGGTGTAATACGCGTCTACGCGCCCGATGGAAAACTCGGCGATGTTGTGCTGCCGACGAAGCTGCCAAAGGGCGACGCCTTAACTGCTGTTGGAGTTTGGGATGGCGTTACCATCGATTACCGGGAGCAGTTTCGGGCTAAGACAACAGTGGCCGTGCCTCTGGACCGATTTGTTGCCCTCCTCGGTGGCGCACCGCCCGAGAGCGTCGCCGTGAACTTCATTCGCGCCGAAATCGAATCCAGTTACCAGCACCCAAGGGAAAAGGACTTGATTTCGGGAGCGCTTATTTTCGCGGCAAACTCCGAGGAGCTGCGGCGCTGGCGAGATGAATTGCGAAACACAATGCGGACGAGTTTAGATGCTTTTCGCAAAGAAAGTGTCGACCCGGCGCAGTTGGAGTCTACGCTGGAAAAAGGGCTTGCTGCTCTTCGGGTATATCGATTAATCGCGGCGAAAGGCCAGGAAGAATCTGCTTTACAGGAGGAGCTGACCGCGACGCACCGCACCCTCATCCGCCGTTATGCTATTGCGAGCGTATTGCAAAAAGCCGAGCTGTACGACCAATACTTGGAGAAGATCGATCAGATCGGGCTGGCGCGTTGGTCGCGTCCACCGCTGGCGAACGGACTTCAACAGGCACTCAAGGCCAGCGCTGACTATCACTACAAACGGGCAACGGAGCTGTTCAAGCAGAAACAGTACGCGCGTGCATTCGATGAAGCCCAATTAGCCGCTCAGAATGCTCCATGTGATCCCAAAATCACTGATTACTATTATAGGCTTCGGGTCGAATTCGTGAACAGAAACGCGCTGCCTGCGATGCCTGAGTACGAAAACGAGAACCGAAATATTCTGCAACAGATTGTTCGGGGATTGGATCAGAACGCTACGTTGACGCCAGAACGCATCGTCTATATTCATAATGAGATAGCCAAAGGCGAACGTCTAGATAAGGACTATCTGCCACTGCAGCTAAAGAGCGCCGAGTTCTCGGCAAATTTAGGGGAATTGACCACTGCCCGGGAGATCGTCACACGCCTGGAACGAACTGTGCAGTTCGGACAGAAGGAGGCTGGGGAGTGGCTGGACCTAGACGCCAGTCTCAATGGCAAGCTAGAAACTACCCGCCGCCACGCCGAGAAACAGATAATCGAAGACTTTGCTAATGGCCAGTTTAAGGAAGCATTTCAAGCGGCGCAGGAAGGCCTCAAAGCGGAACCCTCGAATGCGAGACTACTCTATTTCAGTGCACTGTCTTCTGCCATTATTCGTGATTATCAAGGGACCAGAACGGCCGTCAAAGAATATCTCAAGCTGGCAAATCCCGGTTGCACGGAGGAAGCACCTGATGCCACGAAAACTCTATTTGAGCTGTATCGTCGCGGCGAATCCACCCCGAAGGTCGCCACGTCCGGTAAAATTCCTCATTGGATGAGCGGAGAGCTTTATCAACCGGGTGAGGTGTTTTACGATCCGCTGAGCGGAGGCTTTTTCCCGCGTGTTCTGACGTCCGGTGCTGAAAAAGGAACCGCAACGGCATTCGAGTGGGAAGGTTTCATGGTGAAATCCATTACGACGACAGCGCATGTGCTCGTCGGAAAAACGACCAAAGAGACCACGGATTTCGAAGCAGAGCCGACATACGATCGCCAACATGTGTGTATGACCGAAATTGGCCCAAAGGCCAATTCGGCTGGGGAGCGAAGCGTCACGCCAATCCGCTATTGGAACAGCCCTCAGTTCGATCCCGTCCTCGCTGCAAAGTTCACAGGCAAAGTCGTAACTCGAGGCTGGGCTGGTAATCCCTTTTTTCATCCGTTCCTGTGGACCGGTATCTTCATCTTCGACCTGGTTTACGATGACCAGGGAAGAATTAAGGAGGCGATCCCCGTCGCCCCCGACGTGTCGCGTCCCCGTTCGCCGTATTCTGAAAGGCTGAAGTTCTCGTGGGACGGCAATTCGAAGAGGCTCTTGAGTATCGCCGGTACTTCGTATCGGCGTGATATGGAATATGACCATGAGGGCCGGCTGCGAAGTGAAAAGATCGCATACCCTAAAGGGAAGGGATCCATCGAGTACATGTACTTCGGAAACACCATGCAGCTCCGCCTAGCAAAGTGTGAAGACAACTTCTTCGATCGAGCTCAACGGATGGTATCATTCCGGCCGAACGAGCAGTGAGGTTGAGTTCGTCTATGGCCTCTGGTGCAAACCTTATGAGCGTGCATTGAGAACTGCGATGACCGACGACGAGTCCCTCCGCGTAATAACCGAGCTCCTCCATCAGCGGACATCGAGCGTACAGACAACCGCCCCTCAGCTGTTCGACTTGATCTATAAAGACTTACATCACATTGCACAGGCGTACATGCGGAGAGAGCGCCCGGATCACACCCTACAAGCAACGGGGCTCGTCAATGAGGCTTATTTGAAGGTGTGCGAAGGTCGACCATTTCATTGGAAGAATCGCAAGCACCTCTTCTGCGTCATGGCTCAAGCCATGCGCCGACTCCTGGTCGATCATGCCAGAACACATCGAGCCAACAAGCGGGGCGGCGAATGGAAAAAGGTGCCCCTGGACGCCGCTTTCGTGGTACCGACTGAGAGATCTCCGGAGTTTCTTGCCCTCGATGAGGCGTTACAGAGGCTCAGTCGCCTGGACGCACGACAAGCACAAGTCGTCGACTTGCGCTACTTTGTCGGTCTCACGGTGGAAGAGACGGCGGCGGTATTAGACGTATCTCCTGAAACCGTGAAGTTGGATTGGCGCTTTGCGAAGGCCTGGCTCCACCGTGAAATTGAAAAGACGGTTTGACCAAGTGTGCTTGTTCTGTAGGCGCTAAGGTGATGGATCTTCTGGCGTGGAGTCACACATTCGCACATTCCTGTTCGTTTTCCGACTTCTTAGGTATGCCAATAGGGCGCACGGCCCAGCCTGTGCGGCTAGATTCCGTAACGACAGATCTTACACGGAAACGTCGCGACGACGGGATTTAGATCCCCCCGCTTTGTTACGCGGTTATATCGAGCAACCCAAGCGCTCACGTGTTTGACGTCCAAACTGGTTTGAGGATGCCAGAATGGAAGGCCATCTACCAAGAATCCACATCCGAAGTACCGCACGGCTGCCTCGACGACCGCACAGGACGGAGGAGTAAAAATGCTCGGGTATAGCTCCACATGCGGACAGTCCAACTTACGTCTGACTGATTCCAAAACCTCTTCTGCCATCGCGTCACTGACTGAAGTGATAATACTGAACAAGAAATTCGCACGCTCTACTTGCTTGGCAAGCGCTGGTGCAACGGTGTCAAGGCCCCTCTCAGCTAAGTGTTCCACTATATCTACCCGCGGATTCATACGTTTTCACCTTTCGTGTTGCTCAGTTTTAACCTCAGCGGCCGGTGTTTTTGGCTGCAGTTCGCTAGTCAGACTGATGCGCTCAATCACCGGGTCGCTCACCATTACATGCGAACTAGAGTTCCCAAAAGGGTAACTGTCGTTGAAGAATGGACCCCGATTTGAGCATTACCGCCTTTAGGTCTGAATTTCGCATGTATGATTGGGGCACAGGCGTAGAAAGGTGGTGTGGGCGGGTGCGGTCTTTAGAATAGCCTCCGGCCAACACCAGGCTAAGGCAAAAGCAGCTCTGGAGGTTGGTATGTCTCTTCCTGTGCAAGCACATGATATTTCAGCGATTTCGGAATTCTTGAAGCCGTTCGACCACACGACCCTTGTTTGGGGAACGCAAATTGTCGCTGCGGCTCTGGGTTGGTGTGCATCACGCATGTTTCTTGGAGATCGCCGGCGAAATGGGCGGCCCTCACCTGGCAGCTTCAGGGCCCACCAAATACGCACTGAACAAGCTCAGAATGTCAACACTTCCGAAGCAGTTGAGAATGCAGGGTATTATGGACGCTCGATATGATAAAGAACCGTCGATCTCGGAATTTGCTCGGGAGTGAAATGCACTACGGAGTTAGTCGAGGATGAATGTCCGCGGGTGCCGGTGCAGGGCGGAGGGCGCGAAGCGACGGCAACGCTTTCTGGTCCCGAAAACCAGCGCTCTGGGAAAGACCCGGATGGGGGTCCGACTCCTCCGCCCTCCGCCAAACACATTAAAGTTCTTGCTTTTTTCTGACGGCTTCACTTACTATGTAATTGCGTCATGTTACAAGCTATCCAATTCGGGAGAATGCCACAGGGAACTAAACCCGCGTGCGTCGATACCCTTAATGCGCGTGAAGGTCCCTAGCCCCGTATGAGATAGATACTTAGGATTCTCATTACGGGGCCGGTCGAAAGACCGGCCCTTTTGCTTTTTACGGGCACTCGGGAAACGGCTTAACCCGCATGATTTGGGATCATGAGATTCCCGGTTCGAATCCGGGGTGCCCGACCAGTGTGTCTGACGGCCGAAGGATCGGGTAAGTGCGCATCAGGGCTGAGAGGATCTCACCGTCCACGCGCTGCCGTCGAAGTGTGCCCTTTGACAATTGAATTGTAATTTAAAGTATGTCACGCGAGTGTGACTTATTGGTTTAGTCTTACTCGCTCCAGGCGGGTATCGTCTAGCGGCTAGGATTGGACCTTGCCAGGGTCCGGACACCGGTTCGAATTCGGTTACTCGCTCCATGTCGAAGTAGTTTAGTAGGAAAAACCGAGCCCTCGTAACGCTCAGATGGCAGTTCGAATCCGCTTTTCGGCTCCAGCCGGTGTAGCTCAGTGGCCGAGCAGGTGCACGGTAGGCGTCCGATGAGCGTTCGATTCGCTCCGCCGGCTCCAATTGCTAAGTCCGGCAAGCATTGCGGGCGATGCGCCGGTTTTGTAAACCGGTGAAGCCGGTTCGATTCCGGCGCCGGGCTCGACCGGGAAAAGCTCAGTTGGTTGAGCACTCGACCGATAATCGAGAGGCCGTCAGTTCGATCCTGACTTCCCGGACCACTTTTCATGCGGAGAAGATGAGCTGGCGCACACGGCGGTCTCATAAGCCGCCACTAGGTGGGTTCGATTCCCGCCTCCGCAACCACATTGGGGGACTAGTGATAACGGGAGCACACTTGGCCTGCAACCAAGAAGTCGGGGTTCAATTCCCCGGTTCTCCACCAGATTCGCCTGTGTAGCTGAGATGGACTAGCACCGGTCTGAAAAGCCGGATACGGAGATTCGAGCGCTCCCGCAGGCACCAGATGTGACCGTGGCCGAGTGGCTCAGGCGTTGGATTGTGGCTCCAACTACGAGAGTTCAATTCTCTCCGGTCACCCCATTTTGTTGCGGGCTCGGTTAACGGCAAGCCGCCGGCCTTTGAAGCCGGCTTTCGAGGTTCAATTCCTCGGCCCGCAGCCATTGGCCGCTGGCGCAATTGGCGGCGCACCGCGCTCTGAACGCGGAGGTTCCAGGTTCGAGGCCTGGACGGCCAGCCAGTTTTTTGCGGGTATCGTTCAAAGGACAGGATAGAACGCTACGAACGTTCAGATTGAGGTTCAACTCCTCATACCCGTACCAGGTTTCGGCCGGTCGTCCAATCGCACAGGGCACAGCGCTCCGAGCGTTGAAATTGGGGTTGGAATCCCCACTGGTCGACCATTTCGCGGTGTAGGCCGACTGGTGAGGCACTTGATTGTCGATCAAGATGATGCGGGTTCGATTCCCGCACACCGCGCCAAGTTTTTCGGGGTTGTCGTCTAACGGCAGGATTTCTGGTTCTCAGCCAGAGGATGCGAGTTCAACTCTCGCCGGCCCTACCACGGGGGTGTCGTCTAATTGGCAAGGATCGCTGGCTTTCAATCAGCGGATGCGGGATCGTGACCCGCCGCCCCTACCAATTTTTGGGCTATAAGCTTTGACGGCGAAGCACTCGACTCTTAATCGAGAGAGCACAGTTCGAGTCTGTGATGGCCCACCAGGTTTTCTGGGGTAGCAAAACGGCAATGCGCCTGGCTGTTAACCAGGAGATGTGCAGGTTCGAATCCTGCCCCCAGAGCCAGTTCTGTCCCAGCGCATGATCTGGGATACTATGCCGGGGTTGTCGTCTGGTGACGGCGCTTCTCCTACAAAGAAGATCAGTAGAGTTCGATCCTATACCCCGGTACCAGTTTTGGAACCTATGCCGAGCCGGAGAGGCACCTGACTTTTAATCAGGACCAGGTGGGTTCGATCCCCACAGGTTCCACCAAAAGGAGATGAGCGATGGAGATCATCGAGAACATTCCGGTCTGGGGAGCCCCGGTCGAAGAGGGAGCGCTCCGGCAGATCAAGACCTGCTACTACATCTTCGGCCAGGCCGCCATGATGGCCGACCATCACAAGGGCTACGGTGTCCCGATCGGCGGTGTTATCGCTCACGAGACTCTCGTTAGTCCGTCAGGTGTCGGCTACGACATCGGCTGCGGCAATAAAGCCGTCCTCACCGACGCCGACGCGGCTGATGTTCGCGCCAACATTGCACGGATCATGGACGACGTCTGGTCAACCATCAGCTTCGGCCTGGCTCGCAAGAACAGGGAGCGGGTCGATCACGAACTGTTTGACGACAACAACGATGACGCCTGGCAGATCACGCAGGGCGCAAACAGCGCGGCGTGGAAGCTGACCTCACTACGCGATATGGCGCGGGCGCAGCTAGGCACGGTCGGCAGCGGCAATCACTACGTCGATATTTTCGAAGACGAGCAAGAGCGGATCTGGGTCGGGGTTCATTTCGGTTCCCGCGGATTTGGCCACAAGATCGCCACTCGTTTTCTGAATCGCGCCGGAGCCAAGGACGATATGGACTCGGCCCCGGTGGCGCTCGACTCCCGGACCCTGGAAGGACAGGACTACATTGCTGCCATGAAGCTCGCGGGCCGTTATGCGTATGCCGGCCGGGACTGGGTTTGCGATCGCGTTGTGAAGATCCTGGGCGCGCATGTCGTCGACTCGGTCCATAACCATCACAACTTCGCGTGGCGGGAAACCCATAACGGCAAAGATCTGTGGGTGGTCCGCAAAGGAGCGACGCCGGCATTTCCCGGCCAGAGGGGGTTCGTGGGCGGAACCATGGGCGAGACCTCGGTCATCCTGGAAGGCATTGAGAACGAGCAGGCTTCTTTATCGCTCTGCTCTACCATTCACGGCGCGGGCCGCGTGATGGGCCGGATGGAGGCCAAGGGCAAGCGCGACAAAACCGGCGAGTGGACGCGCCAGCCGAGAGTCACCCAGGAAATGATGGACACCTGGGTCAACAACGCCCGTATCGAACTGCGCGGTGGCGGCGTGGATGAGTCGCCGCACTGTTACAAACGGCTGCCAGAAGTTCTCGCCGAGCACGCAGACTCCGTGCGCGTGCTCCACACCCTCAAGCCATTGGGTGTGGCGATGGCCGGCAGAGATGTCTATGACCCATTCAAGGATTAAGGCCCCGCTCGAGTGGAAGTTGGGGCCATCACGGGCGCGTCGTCCAAAGGACAGGGCCTCGCTCTTCTAAAGCGAAGATCGCAGTTCGAATCTGCGCGCGCCTGCCACAAACGACCAGAACATAGGCCCACGTTGCGAGACGGCCGGGATCACTCGGGGTAGCCCGCTACGGGATGTGTTCAATCTGAACTTCGCCCCACTTTTCTTGGAGGTACTCGGCTACAAGGCGGCGATGGCAATGGATAGGCTTTTCTTCGCTACACAGGAGGCATCCGCCATCAAGGAGATCGCGAGGAATGGTTTCTTCGATCCTGCGCGAGCGCATCAGGTCCAGGAACTGCCGCTCATACAAGGGCCAATCGCCATTCTTCTGCTTTTTGTACGGATCTAGGATCTCTGAGGTGGGCGCGAGCTCAGGCATATGCACGTAGTCAATGCCGCAAATAGTGTTTGTGAAGTACCGTAGATCGTCTCTCTTTGTGAATCCGGCCAACTGCGAGACGTTGTTCAGGCGAACGTCCACGAGGCGTCGGACACCGGCTTTTTGAAGCCGGGTAAAGAAGATCTCAGCGGACTTCTTGGTGAATCCGATCGTGAAAATCTTCATCGGACGTCTCTTGGAAGCGGTGTGGTGGGCCCAGCCTCCGGTACGGTGTAGGCGATGCGCGATTCCTGAATCCTGTACGCATCCGATAAAACATCCTCATGGGAACGGAACATGTCTTGTTCAGGGAGAGCGAGCTGACGCATCAGACGGGCCAGGAGTTCAGCGTGGCTTTCCAGCCGCCCGTCCGCGAGGATGTGCTGGACTGTTATTCCGAGAATGGAAAGATGCCGGGCCACGAGCAGGCTCCGGTGGCATTCTAGAGGCTCTTTTTCTGCACACATCAAGGCGAGCCGATAGTTCTTCAATCCTTCCTGGACGCGCTCAATGCCCTGTCGAAAAAGCTTAGTCCGCGCGAGGCGGTCATACTGAACACGACCGCGATCGTAACACGATGGATCTTCGCTGCGGGCTCCTAGTTCGTCGCCGAGAAAGACGTAAGCGATGCCGACTTCGCGAAGCTGCCGTTTAAGATCCTCCCGATTGAACTGCGGATTCGTCCGACTGTAGGGCTTAGATCTTACATCCCCGACCGCTGTGATGCGATGAAGCTTGAGCAGCGCAATGAAGCGATGCAGCGGGTGAGTGGAATGTCCAATCGTGAAAACAGTTTCCCGCATAGCGCTATTCACAAGGGCTGCTCGCTGATGATCGTGGCTACCAGCTTGTGGCATCTACCATCTCCCTCGTATGCTTCGGTAAGGCTCACGCAGAGATAAACGTTGTTCACCGGAAACACACCTTCGTCGCGCGGCAGAAACGCTTGTTCAGCAATGGGATCCGTGACGATGAAATTGTACCTTGTTCCGTTATACCGAAAGTCGGCCCTGACGCGCCTTTTTGAGGGCCCGAACATCCCGCCCTCAACCTGGACGTGCACATTCAGAGTCTCGGGCCTGATCAAATAGAGGGAGCTGCTGAGCCGAGCGGCGTCCGTTTGGCTAACGCAATCATTTGTGCCATGGTACGTTGATGTCTCGTTGAGCCACAGCAATGTCGGCCGTTCCACGAGCGACGGAAGATCGGCCCACTTCAGAACCCTCTCCTTGGTCCAATACTTCTCAGCATCGATCATGTGGTTTTCGGTCTGGTGGACTCGCGGGACCGGAGCAAGCATCGGAATGTTGACAACGTCCAGAATCTGGGGGTCTTGGCCGTTTTCATAACGGCGCTCCTCAAGGGAGATTTCTGCGGAAGGCCGAACACTCACGGGGCGTATCCAGCCGCCGTAAGCGTTTTCAAGTACTTCCCTTCCAGCAACGCAGCGGCCGCCGGGTTTCCTTGAGTTGGCCAGGCATACGATTTTTCGTGTATAGTTCACAAGTCCTCGATCATCATCGGCTCGCCCGCGATGAACTAAAGCGCTCGATATTCTAAGAGTACTGGTTTTCGGAATCGCTTGACACTGTAATCAGTCGACGGGCCGGCAGATCTTTGGAGAGCATGCGTCAACTCGGCGGATTAGGCGAGAAATGCAATGAAGTAAACTGATTGCATGTCGAGGGCACCTTCGAAGGAAGATCAAGCCGTCCACCTGGGGCGGAATCTGGCAGCGGCGTTCATTGCAACGTGCCATGGTATCGGTTTGGATTACGCGCGGAAGAAGTATGCGGACGAACCGGTTGGCGAATATTGGATAGCTCTCGCGCGCAAGGTCACAGCAGACATGGGCAAGAGCGCTGCCCGGCCAGACCGCATTTCCAGCATCCAATGATCCGGTTCAGCCGCATGACGAAGACCCGCCCCCGGCCGGCCCGGTCGACTGTGCCGTTCCAGGGAGTGCCCGTCCGAGAGTGACAACCGAGTGACAACGACGAGTCTCTGTAGCCGGTTTGGGCAAGGTCGCGCCGTACCAACTGAACGTGTTTGCACTGACTTAGACCGAACTGAACTGTACTGAACTGGCGCTATACACGTTCGATTCCCGTTAGCGCCACCAAGTCTATGCCGCTCAATAACTTACAGGTCAGAATTCAAGGTGGGTGACAACGCCGAGCGCACCAGGACCAGCTCGGTGCTAGCATTGGTCTAGATCATGACCATCGCGGCCAAATACGAGAATGGCGTCTTCCGTCCCCTTGGGGATGTCGAGATCAAGGAAGGGACGGTTGTCGAGGTGCTTGTTCCCGAGGAACAACCGGAGGCACGCAAGCGGCCCTCGATCAAAGATCTTCCCTTCTACGGCATCTGGAAGGACCGGGCGGATATCGGCGACGGTATCGACTACGTGAACAAGCTCAGGGACAATCCGCGCGGTTAAGCGAGCGCTGGGCGATGGTTTATCTGATCGACACCGATGTGATGATCGATCTGTCCCGGGAGAATGCCGAGGCCGCCGGCTACCTTGATGCTTTGAGTGACCCGGCGATCTCGATCATCAGTGCCCAGGAACTGATCGTTGGAGCAAGAGACAAACGAGATCTCCGGGCGATAGATTCGCTCGTATCGACGTATCGCGTGATTCACATTGACGCCGCGATTGGCCAGCGTGCGTATGAGTTGCTGAAACGATACGCGAAATCAGACGGCTTGCGCACATTCGACTCTCTGATCGCAGCTACCGCGATCGAACAGAACTGCACACTTGTCAGCCGGAACCGAAAACACTTCGCAATGATCGAAGGCTTGCGGTTTGAAGCGCCGCAATATTGAAAGCTGCTCAAGAGTGACAACCGAGTGACAACGTAGAGTCTCTGTAGCCGGTTTGGGCAAGGTGGCGCCGTACCAACTGAACGTGTTTGCACTGACTTAGACCGAACTGAACTGGACTGAACTAGCGCTATACACGTTCGATTCCCGTTAGCGCTACCATGTTTTCATAGACTTACGGGGAATGCGCTGGCACGCGCTGGCACGCGCGAGCGGCCAGGGTCAAGTCGCCACTTGGACTCTGCAGTGAGTCACGTTCTCCACGACGTTTACATACGAGTCCGCGATTGCCATATCCACAGCGTGAGGAGACCGTTTCGGATCTAAGTCCAGGCGACGTTAAGTTCGTAACGCCATAGAAGGCCGCAAATGCGTTTATCAGTACCGATCCGGCGGAGCTTCCAAGAAGCGGACGACGGGACCGCTTCGAGCGCTCCCGAGCTGGCAGCAAATCACTTCAATAATCCACTACTTGCATTTATCGCTGCCGCGAGCTGCCCTCACGGAAAGACGTAGCTAGTTAGTCGATGAAGTTCTAGCCCGCCACGAGATCGATGAGGCGACGCCCTTAGCAGCCCGTTTTGACCGTCACACTTGGTTGGAGGTGCGGGGCACGCGAGAGAACTTCAATGTAACCGCGCCTTCCACTCCGGCCTTCGATACTAGAATGAAGCCAAATTCTGCCGTGAGTTTCGCCTCGAGCGAGATCTCGCTCAGCTCGAACTCACCCGCCAGACACTTGCATTGTTGAAGCGCACGACCAATCCCGTCACTGAATCTTCTCAGTTGCTCACCCAGTTTGTCTGCGTCGATTTCCTTCGGTCCCCCAAACTTCTCGACATCACCAGGCTCATCAATGAGCACGAATATCGTAGCACTGGATGCTGAGGAGTCCGTCGTTTCTTTCGCCATTTTCTCACCTCCGTCGTCTAGTCGAATTGCGAGCCACCTAAAAAGTCTCCGACATTAGCACATCACGAGTGGAACATCACCGCACCCAGGCTTCAACGCCCAAATCACTGAATACCTGAAGAACGGGCGTAAAATATGCCTCCGGGCGGAGCATCGGGTCTGCACCAGGAGGTGGGCCGGCATTCAGCATTCCGAGCATGGCGCATGTTATGTTGTCCAGGTACGCGGCGTTCATCTGTTGCGCCTGCCACGCGGGAACCGGCGGACTCGTTCCACGACCTGTCACGAGGAGGGCACCTGAATCCTCATGTGCGCACGGAATATCCGCTGTAAAAAGTGGGAACATTCCAATGCTGGTTGCATTGGCTGGGATTTGATTCACTTTTGATAGGTAGCCCGTTTGATAGCCCGACTTCGCGCCATACATCTGCACGGGCAGGTCGGCTGTGGGCAAAATCGGAGCGGCGGGTACGAGGTTTAACCCCTTCAATCGGTAATCGCAAAGGTATGGGGAATCTAGAGTGGCGACAGCTGCATCAGATCGAACAACGTTCTTCACCTTGCCGACTCGAACTGTCGCGCCGCTGGCACTCAGGAGATGGAAATTAGCCTGACGAAGAACATGACCGGAGCCTAATACGAGAGGCTCAACTGATCCCGCCTCGCTAACGATGCACGTGAGCGTTCCAAACTCACGAATTCCTATCGGCGACTCGGAACCGATCCGATCACCGTTCTGGACAATAGGGGCGCCGGCTGGCGGAGGATCAGGATTGCCAAGGAGGAATGCGCCGCTCTGAACCCGCCCGAGTAGCGTTGGGGCTGGGCGAAGATCGGAAACAATCGGAACAGATTCGTCTCGGTTGCGATCGAATTCGGGCACTCTTGAGCGAATGCGGGCGCTTCGGGCCCAGCGCTGCCGAATGTCGTACCATTCTCCGTCACTCAAAGGTTGGTCCAAGGTCAGCACGGCGACAAGTCGCGGCTCGGGAACGTTCCTCTGGCCAACGCCTACTGAGTACAAACCTGGAATAGAGGAGCGCCACTCGGGAAGAAGCTTCACCAAAGTCGCGGCGATCTCCCTTTCCCGGAAGGCTTGTGCGCGCATTTGTGCTGGTGATCGCATCCAGGCGTAGTGAAATGATAATGTTTCTCCCTCCGCACTCTGTGTTCCGATCTCAATCCCTGCGAGCGCTGGCAAAAGAGGGTCTGACTGTAACCAGTCGTAGCTATGGTTGGGCTCCCACTCACGCCGCTCTTCTGCATAAAAGCTGGTCATGTCTTCCGGCACGCAGTTGCTCCTATCCCTGCCTACACATATGTAGACAGTCGTTCATAAATCGCCTTGATCTGGCCGGGGTCACCCCGAACGACGAGACCATCTGAGGCTGAAGCCATTGCCGAAAGGGTGGTGAAGTCTGCATCAGATCCATATGCGATGCCGTAAAACCGGATCCTCCCGGAATATGTTAACCTTTGGACGATGTCGGCTTCACGGGCCGATGACGCATTTTCAATCCCATCCGTAAACCCAACGATAGCCCAAATGTGGTTCTGCTCCCCGCGGCTCTCCAGCGTTTTTATGCCGAGGTCGACTGCATCGAGTAGTGCCGTCCGACCACCAGCGAGGAGCGATCCCGGAGGGTATCCTGATCGAAAGTTCGGCCCAAGCGGTGAGACGAGAGTGGCTTGGGTCTGAAAGGTGATCAGACAGACGCGCGAACTGGCTCCCTGTAGCAACTGAAGAAAGGCGTCCACCCCCCGTGAAGCGTCTGCGAGTTTGTTGCCTTCCCCCATGCTCTCCGATATATCGAAAAGCAGACAGACATCAACACCCCGCTTTGTCGCTGCAGCCATACTCTGAATGCCTTGGACTACCCGGCGCGCCGGCAATATCAATGGTGTTGTACCCGCGTGCGGTGCCCAACGAAGATGGTTTTGCACCGCAGGGGACTGCGCTGCCGCGAATTCCTCCATGGAACCCCCGGAAGAAAACTCTTCCCCGATGGAGTGAAGACCGTTGCGTTGAAGTTCTTGATCTGTTAGCGCCGACAATCCGCGGGACAACTGATGAAACGCTTCATCGACTCCGGGCCTGCACCAATCGCCGATCCTTGCCGCCGCTATTGGGATGCCCAATGTTCCATCGTGTGGATAGGTTATCGTGCCACGTAAGGTCGGGATGTTCTCTGCCGCAGCTATGATTGATCGTTCCTGCGCGATAACAAGGTCGGCGTTCCCCTCCGTGCCAATATCGGTGAGACACTTACCGCGGCGATAATTACAGAGCAGG
>DAIUEW010000039.1:0-58041 GCA_036844925.1 Candidatus Sulfotelmatobacter sp. | reverse complement strand
GAGAACTGAGAACTGAGAACTGAGAACTGAGAACTGAGAACTGAGAACTGAGAACCTCTCCTCCCCCTGGGGAAAGCTTCTATGCACAAGTTAATCTCGACCAGCACCATCTTGGAACACGAACTCTCGGAGCTGCGCTTGTTGGTCGAGCGTCAAACCGGAGTCGTTCTCGATTGTCCCAACAGCGCGCTGGCCGCGCACATCGCTGATTACATCGAGTCTCACGGCTTGGGATCATCCGCCGCTCTGCTCGAACGTCTTCGTTCCCCCGAGCAAGATCCCTCCGTTTTGTCCTCGCTGCTCGACGGCCTGATCAATGCCAACACCGGTTTTTTCCGTCATCCCGGCGCACTGAACGCGCTGGCGCGGCATGTCGTGCCGCAGATCTGCGCTCGCAAAGGCAGCGACGGGCCCAGCCCGCTTCGTATCTGGAGCGCTGGCTGCGCCACTGGAGAGGAAACCTACTCGATCGCAGTGGCTGTCTGCGATGCGTTGAGCCAGAATGGCGCTAGCGGCGCGAACCACAGCAACGGTCCCAATAATGCCACTCGCCAGGGCGCCGGAAACCCTGCTGGAAACGGGGCTGCGAACGGAAAAACCGTCGCTCGCAATGGTGGCATTGCCGACAGCGCCGTTATCTCCGCAAAGCCTGGCGCTACCTTGTCGATTCACATCGTAGGCAGCGATTTGCTGCCGAACCACATTGAAGCCGCGGATCGCGGCGTGTATCCACAGTCTGCGCTAGAGGGTCTTCCGCCAGCTACCATCCGCAACTATTTTTCGAAGATCAGTTCGCCCACAACTTCGCCAAATGCCACCGCCATTGAGGCTCGAAACGAAGCCCGTGGCGACGCCAGGGATTTCTCGCTCGGCACTCTCCAACCTGTTGCTAATAACGTGGCGCATCTGCTGGTTAAGCCGCGCCTCCGCAGTCTTGTGACTTTCAATTGCATGAACCTGGCTCGCCCCGGCTACATCGGACGATTCGACTGCATCTTTTGCATGGACGTGTTGCCGCAATTCTCCCGCGCCCAGCGCATCGCACTCATCGAACGTCTGCACCTTTATCTGGAACCCGGCGGATACCTCTTCCTGAGCCAAACCGAAAAGCTCATCACCTCGAACCTGAACTTCCGCGCAGAAACCTTCGACGGCTACACCTTCCACCGGAAACCGCCCGCAGCCAGCGCTGCATACGGAAGATAAGCGAGATGGCCATGTAAGGACAGCCGCCCTCGGCTGTCCAGCCGGGCAAAGCCCGGCAGTCCTTCCCAGGTGCTTGAAGCTCCGCAGGACAAAGCAATTCACAGCACTGACGCCGGTCCGCGCAGAAACGGATTGATCACTTCCACTCCATCCAACTTTTGTCCGTTCTGCAAATCTTCGGTGAGAAGAAATCCGCAGGCCGCGGCCTTGGCGGCGGCGACGATGAGCGAGTCCCAAAACGAAAGCTGATACCGGTCTTGCAGCTTCCAGCCGCGCTCAATTACGGACGCGTCCGTCATCACTGGATTCCACGCCAGCAGATCGCGAACTTCTGCTCGAGCCGCGTCGCTGGCTGCAGGCTTGAGCCGCACCGCATTGACATAGAACTCGTTCAGCACCTGAAAGCTGACCCGCCCCAGTCGACTCTTCCACAGTTCGGCGCGCCAGTCCCTGGCAACCCGCTGCTTGCGCGGGTCAGCTTCGTCCACCGCATAAAGCAATATGTTGGAATCAACGAAGACGGGAGCGGTCATGCGCTTCCTCGCGCGTCAGATATCGACCGCCGCTCTGAAGAAAGGGCTTGCGTCCCAGCGCCCTCCGCATGGCCCGCTCGTAGCCGTCCTGAGCGGTCATGCGCTCCTTCAGCAATTCACCTAGCAGCCGGGAAACACTGGTGTCTCGCCGCGCCGCCTCAATGCGCGCCCACCGGGCCACATCCTCTTCCAGGGTCACGGTCACATTGCGGAGTTGAGTTTTGGGAGACACTAAAACAGTGTAACACGAAAATAGTGTGAATAAGAAGGCGAACCATGTAGGGACAGCCGCCCTCGGCTGTCCAGCCGGGCAAAGCCCGGCAGCCGCGCCACTGCTGCGGCGTTTGCTCAGTTTTGTCGATTGGATGGATATATGAAAACTATTACCGAAAGCGCTTCGGCGTGCTCCTCGACGCCAACTCGGAGGAGAAAATAGAACCCAAGGCGAATGGTTACACGAACAAAAACTCCTTGGTCCGCAACTCCTTAATCATATCTCTCAACTTCGCTGCCTTCTCAAACTCAAACCGCTTCGCCGCTTCGCGCATATCGCTCTCAAGCTTCCCGATGTATTCATCCAGTTCTTCCTGCGACTTAAACTCCGGCATGCCCTCGGCTTCGCCACCGGTCAGGTCGGTGTAATCGGCAGCCACAATTCCGGCCAGTGTCATATCGAGCGGGCGCACGATCGATTCCGGAGTGATTCCGTTTTCTTCGTTGTATGCGGTCTGGATCGCGCGGCGGCGCAGGGTTTCATCCATCGCCCGCTTCATCGAATCGGTCTTGCGGTCAGCATAGAGAATCGCCCGCCCGTTCAGATGCCGCGCGCAGCGCCCGATCGTCTGAATCAGCGATCCCTGCGATCGTAGGAAGCCTTCTTTATCCGCATCGAGAATCGCCACCAGCGAGACTTCCGGCAAATCTAATCCTTCGCGGAGTAAATTGATGCCAATCAATACATCGAACTCTCCCTTGCGAAGATCGCGCAGAATTTTCACGCGCTCCAACGTTTCGATCTCCGAGTGCATGTAGCGGCACTTCACGCCCACCTCGGCGTAATACTCAGCCAAATCTTCAGCCATGCGTTTCGTCAGTGTGGTCACAAGCACTCGTTCGCCGCGCTCCACCCGCGCCCGAATCTCGTGCAGCAGATCGTCAATCTGCCCCTTCACCGGACGTATCTCAACCTCGGGATCGATCAGCCCCGTGGGCCGGATGATCTGCTCCACCACTACCCCCGCCGATTTGGTCAACTCATACGGCCCTGGTGTGGCGGAGACATAAACCAGCTGATTCGTGCGATGCTCAAATTCTTCAAACGTCAGCGGACGATTATCCAGCGCAGACGGCAAGCGAAAGCCGTATTCCACCAGCGTTTCCTTACGCGAGCGGTCTCCTGCGTGCATGCCGCGCAATTGCGGAATTGTCTGATGCGACTCGTCGATGAACATCAGATAATCGCGAGGAAAATAATCCAGCAGCGTCGGCGGAGGCTCGCCCGGCATGCGTCCCGTAAAATGCCGCGAATAATTTTCGATGCCGTGGCAGTAGCCCATGACCTTGATCATTTCCAGATCGAACTTCACGCGCTGATGAATGCGCTGCGATTCGACGATCCGGCCCTGCTTTTCCAACTCCACTTCCCACCACGCCAGCTCTTTCTTAATCGACTCCACCGCCGTCGCCCGCGTCTCATCTTTCATCACGTAATGCGTCTTGGGATAAATCGGCAGCCGCATATACCGCTGCTTCACTGTTCCAAACAGCGGATCGATCTGCGCCAGCGATTCCACCTGATCTCCCCACAACTCGATGCGATAGGCCATGTCGTCATAAGTCGGGAAGACCTCAATCACGTCGCCCCGCACGCGAAAGGTTCCGCGCCGGAACTCGCCGTTCGTGCGTTCGTAGAGAATGTCAACCAGTTTGCGCGTGATGTCTTCGCGCGTAACCTTCTGGCCTTTTTCCAGGAACAGCATCATGCCGTAGTAAGCTTCCGGCGATCCCAGGCCATAAATGCAGCTGACCGAGGCCACAATCAACGCATCGCGCCGCTCGAAGAGTGAGCGAGTGGCGGAGAGCCGCAGCTTGTCGAGTTCATCGTTGATCGTCGCTTCTTTTTCGATGAACAGGTCGGCGGCGGGAACATAAGCCTCAGGCTGGTAATAGTCGTAATAGGAAACAAAATACTCGACCGCGTTATGCGGAAAGAAATTCTTAAACTCGTGATAGAGTTGCGCCGCCAGCGTCTTGTTGTGAGCCATCACCAGGGCTGGACGGTTCACCGCCTCGATCACCTTGGCCATGGTGTAAGTCTTGCCCGACCCTGTGACGCCCAGTAAAACCTGATGCTGCTCGCGGTCATACACCCCACGCAGCAGCGATTCGATCGCGCGCCCCTGGTCCCCCTGCGGCTTGTAATCAGAAACGAGTTTGAAATCCATGGAAGAAGTTCTTAACCTTATAGCCAACGAAGCGGATCAGCAACGTCGATGTGGGGACAGCCGCCCCCGGCTGTCCGTGACGAGCAAAGCTCGGCTCGTCTTCCCCGCCAGCAAGACAGGGCCTTCACAGACGGCAATTTCGCTGGCAGAGAATCTTTCTATTATAACTCTGGCAAATGGGCGACCAAACTCGTTCGCTGTTACTGCTCCTTCACTTCCCCGACTCCCACGATCCGTGCGGTGGCACGAAACTTTTTGTAATCGCGGAAGGTCTGTTCTTCCTCGACGTTGAAATTCTTGACCAGAGCCAGACGCACATCCACTTTGACGTTAACGTGCTTGGGCACCCAGACTTCATCGTTCACTCGCGTCTGCTCCACTACAATGCGCGACCCTTTGTGAAAGCGGGCCAAAAACAATCCCAGCGAAACCGTATCAATGCACTGGATATCCATCTTCGCCCACTGGGTTTCCTCCTTATCGATCCACACCCGGCCGCGAAACTTAGGCAGAAACTTCGCGTATTTCATATGCGGCTCGTATCCCGGACGCGGCTCCGCATCGATCACCCACGCGTCGCGGCCTCCCAGTGACTCGGTTCCAACCAAATGGAAGTTATAGGCGTCGGCTATTTCGTGGACAAACTGCCGACCTTCCTCCCGCTCTTTTTCTTCTTTCTGCTCACGCTTTCTGTGTGCATCCTCGGATTCGCTCTTACGCTTGTCTATGATCTTCTGAATCTTTTCTTCCTCTTTCGCCGCATCCTTCGGGCTGAGGGCCTTGCCATCTTTCTCAATCAACCGTTGCGCCTGCTCTCCGTAGAGTTCCATCACCTCGTAGGTCTCACTCTTGGTCGATTTCGTCTGGCCTTTACCATCGAGTTTGTGCTCTTCGTCGCGCTCAATATAGGTGTAATCGCGCAGCCGCTTGTCGTTTTCGGTGTCCTTATCGGCGACAACGCGAAAGAGTTGCTGCATCTGCCCCTGAGAAAGTTTGCCATTAGCATCCGGCGTGAGATCAATCAAGGAAGTCGCTGTCGGCGTACTTCTTCGTGCAGACGCATCCGGCTCTGTCTGACCGATCGCGACCAGACCGCAAAGCAGAAACCAAAGCACAACACAAGTAGCGAGACCCACGCGTTTCATGAGGGATGTTACGTTCTTAGAAGACCAGAAGTTCCGTCGGGATGCACCGGAACGACACTCATTCACTCTCCCTTTGTTTTGTAAGCCTTACCCACGCACTCCGCCTGAAATAACCGCTCGTCCAGTCGATGCAGGCTTTTGGCCATTGCCGGAGTAATCAGTGGGTAGTGCTTGACCTCGAACAGGTGATAGACGATGAACCACACCGGCTTGTCAGTGGTCATCCAGTTTTGGCGATCGAAGCGCTTGAGGTTGACCGGGATCGAATATCTCCGCAGCGTGCGCTCGCGCCGCAAATTGAAGTATCCATTGAAATAAGTTAATGCCAGCTCGCGCAGAGTGCGATGGATCGGCTCGCGCCAGCGGCATCCAGCATAGTTCGATTTTGCGATGGCGCCCCAGCACCCATGCTGGCGAAAGATAGCGATCACATGATCGGTATCGTGCTCGGCTTCAAAATCCAGAAGCAGTGGAGGATATCCATTGGCGCGCAGTGCCGCGGCGGCAAAGATAGCTCCTTCGAGACAGTGCGCCGTCTGCTCGGCCAGTACGCGACGCGGCGACCACGCCGTGTCCGCCAGATGATACGGTGCATCATCAAGAAATTTCTGAATGCCGTGCGGATCTTTCATGCTGCGCAGCTTGCGCAACTCGGAAGCAGTGAAGCCCGTCGCCTCGCTCATCGTCGGATGAGTTTACATGAGAGTGCCTGGAGAAGAATATTAGGGTGGTGGAACATCCCTGCCGCATGTGCGGGAAGATGATGGTGGGGCAAGTCTTCCAGGCCTGCGTGACGACAAGCTTCCATCGGGCTTTAGCCCTGAGGCACCAAAAGTGCCATCCGGGCACTCATCACATGAACACCTCAGCCAATTCGAGAGGTGTATCCACAAGCACGTCCGGCGGCGCCTCCTGCAGCGTGTGCGGGGCAAAGCCATAACTCACGCCGACGGTCCAGATGCCAGCGTTGCGTCCGGTTTCGACGTCAACGTGAGAGTCCCCGACGATCGCGGCTTCCTCCGGGCGCACACCGTTTTCGTCGAGCAGCTTGCGGGCGCCTTCGGGGTCAGGTTTCTTGGTTGCAAAACTATTCCCGCCATAAACCTGGGTGAAGAACGGGCCCAGTCCCAGCGCTTCCACGATAGCCCGCGAGGGAACCACGGGTTTGTTCGTGAGCACGGCCATCTTGCGCGGAACGCCATTGTGCGCACTTTGAACCGCCATGAGCGCTTCCTTAACTCCTTGATAGACCGTGGTGTGATCGAGTTTGTGCTCCCGATAGTAAGAAAGGAAAAACTGCAAGCCCTGACGCACAAGCGCCTCGTCAACCGCCTCATCGCCCAGCGCGCGCTGAATTAGAATCGGTGCGCCGTCGCCTACGTAGCTGGCAATCACGTCATCCGGCAAACTAGCGCGTCCAATGTGGCGCAGCGCGGCGTTTACGGAGTGCACCAGGTCGAGCCGCGAGTCGATCAGCGTGCCATCGAGATCGAAGATCACCAGCTTAATGGTTCGCGGGTCAAAGGAGCGGCGCCTCTGGATCATGGTCTCTTCTAGGATAAATGATGGAAGCTGTCAGACTAGTCTCTTGGTGCAGTGTGGGAAATTGTTTGTTGGGACTTATTTTCCCCCGTCGGCTGTCTCGCCGGCCAGGCTGGAGTTGAGTTGGTTGACGAGCTTCGTATTGTTGACCAGAGCCTGCCGCAGGATTTCCGCTTGCTGTTTCGCCGTCAACCAATCCTGTTTCTCTACCGCTTCGGTCAGCCCGGGTAATTCCAAGTGCGCATACGTAAAACGCGGACCGTACAGAATATGTTTAAACCAAGGCCTTCCGGGAATGCCGTCAGGGTTGAGCCAGTTGCGTTCGACCTGCATTGCTCCGTGGTTGATGGTCGCGGCGAGCTTGGGATCGACGGTATCGGAGGCCAACACGCGGCTGGCCGATGCATTCAGCCTCTTGCCGGCGTCCTCGAAGTCGTCAATGGCCTCAAGAACCGGCTTCAGATCGAGCTGGCTCATGTCCTTTCCCTTAACTAATTCATTCACGAACTGGCGAACGTTGGCGGCGTAGCTCGCGAAGTCGAAGGGTAGCAAGTCGGCGTTGGCGAGGCGAAGCGCGAGCACTCCCCACAACTCCGACATCAGCGTGTGATAGCGATAACCGGGATCGCCGAAGTGGTTCATCCAGAAAAAGTCATCGTAAGCCGAGTGGTAAACGCCGTACGGTCCCTCGAAGCCCAGACCCAGAACTGGCATGCCGACGAAGTTGAGGAAGACTGTGTGATCGGAACCGCTGCCGATGCGAGTATCAGCCAGATTCAAGTCCGTGACGTTCGCGTCAGTGTCGTCCCCATTTCGTTTGGCCTCCCTCCGCTCGTGCGCGGACGATTCCCTCCACGCCTCGTATAACGTCTTGCCGCCCGGATCCTTCAGCGTGTGACTAGCTTCAACCAGCATCGGTGCAAGCGACGCTACCGCCTCCCCGTGGAAGTTCGGTCCCGACGTGGCTTCATCTACATTGATGTACGCGACGGCTTTCTTGCGCAGTTCGTCGGCGAACTGCTCTCCCCATTCGGTGGAGCCGGTGAGGCCCACCTCTTCTCCATCCCAGCTGCACACGACTATCGTGCGCCGAGGCCGCATTCCCTGCTTAGATAACTTTCCCATCGCCCGCGTAAGTTCCATCAGCGATGCGGTGCCGCTGCTGGGGTCGACGCCACCGAAGACCCAGGCATCGCGATGATTGCCGAGAATGATCCATTCGTCCGGCAACTGCGCGCCACGAATGCGTCCTTCGACCACGTAGTAGGGCTGCGTCGAATTGTCCATTTCGATTTTCACGTGCACGCGCACACGAGTGCCGCCGAGGTGATACTTGATTGGCAGTCCACCCTGCCAATCGTCGGGTGCAGCGGGGCCGTCCATATTCGAGAGCAGCGGTTTTGCGTCATGCCAGGAAAGCGGCAGCGCCATGATTTTCGGGATCGATACCGCTTCCTCAACGGGAATTCGCTTCGCACCGGGAACGGATGCCCATCCCGGCGTCAGCGGATCACCCGGGACCATGAAGTCATAGGTGATGGCCCCGCGCTGAATGTGATACTCCGGTCCCCACGGCCCATTTGGGACGACTTTGCCTTTCTTGTAGCCATCCTCGGCGGGATCGCTGTAAATGAGGATGGCGGCCGCTCCTTCGCGTTCGGCAGTCAGGGCCTTAAATCCGCGATAGCTGTAAGGGTTCGAGTACCGCACCAGGACGACTTTGCCCTTCACGTCGATGCCTTGCTTGCGCAAAAGTTCGTAGTCTTCAGGATTGCCGCTGTGCGCATACACCAGCGGCGCCGTTACTTCGCCGGAAGCTGACATGCCGCTCCACGCCGAACTTATCTGCTTATTCTTTAAGTCCGGATCGCCGGTAACGGGCAGCTCGCGCAGGATGGCGCGGTAATGAACCGGCGCAACCATTTCCAACGAAGTGAACTTTGGATTGGACCCGTAAACGTCGTAGCGGCGAATGATGACGTCCTCGAGACCTTCGTTGCGCCACTCATCGGCAATATAGCGAGCCAGTTCGTTGTTGCGCGCGGAGCCGGCGACGTGCGGCTCGGCGGTGAAGATGTGATGCTGACGGCGCTCTTCGTCTGGAGACGGAATCGCCTTGAACCTATTCTCAATCTCTACCTGATGAGCGGCGTCGGACGGGGTGAAGCCCAGAATCGAAGTCTGGGAAAAAACGGGCAGGGTAGCGCAAAAAACAAATCCGAGAGCAACGACTCCCTGCGCTTTCCGTCGCTCGACGTGACTCATGGGCTTAACTACCACTTCAATCGCGGAGTGCGCTGAGAACTTCCGCGGAGAAAGCTCACGGGCAACGCGCCAGCCGAAATTCACAGTTTTCTGCTCTCCTTATTAGAGACGCTACTTTGCTGTGTAGATCTCCGTCAGCAAATCCCGCTTCGATTCATCGCGCACCAGGTGCGGATAGCGCTCTCCCCCGTGGTAGTCGATCTTATAGGTCTGGTAGTAATCGGTATTCTCGACCAGTAGTTCGAGCGGAGCCGTACCCCCTTTTCCAACTTTGAGCGTGTCGCGCAGGGTTTGAGCGGAGTATTTGCGCCCATTCACCGCGACCAGTTTCATTCCGGGGCCGATTCCCGCGAGCGCGGCGGGCATGCCCTCCGTGGTATCGGTGATCGTGCCGTCCTCGCGTAGCTCGATACCGATCGAATATCTTACGTCGATGAAGCGTTCGTCGCTCTCGCCGCCGCGGTCCATTTCAGAGGGATAGCCGTCATAGACGAGCTTCCATCCGCTGCCTTCGATTCCCCCCAGCGGCGCGCCCGGACCGTGATTCGTCAACCGCTCCGTCCAGAAGCCGCGCCAATCGTACGATACAACCTGGTTCAGAGTGTTGACCACGTCATCGAATGAGTACGTCTTCACCATCGGCCCGGTGTTGGGAGCGCCGTGAAAAAGCTTGCAGAAATCGTCCAGCGTCTTCTTCCCCTTGCTTTGCTGGCGGATGATCACATCCGCCCACAGCCAGTTGAGCGTGTCCTCATCGTAGAAATCGACCCCGCGCCTCCAGGAGTGCCACGCCTGCGGAGCGAAATAAAGCTGTGGCGCCGCATCGGCCGTGTCCTGGAGATTGCGCCACGTCCGGCCCGGCGTGTGGTCGAGCGTAGCGGCAGTTAAGGCGAGATCGTCGCGCGATTGCTCGAATGTCAGCAATCCGCTGCGGGCGGTCAGCACCGTCCCAAGATAATTCGTCAAGCCCTCGTATACCCAAAGCAGATCATCCTGCATCGGCTGTTGATAATCGAGCGTCGTCAGGTCTGCGGGACGGCGATATTTTCCATTCCACGAGTGCACATACTCGTGGGGAAGCAGGCTGGCTTCCATCTTGCGTGAATTTTCGTCGATGAGTCCGCGCTCGTCAACGCGGCTGTCATCCGATTCGTGATGCTCAAGCCCAAAGTGCGCCACGTGATCGCTCAAGCTGTAGAGGAAGTGGTAATCGCGATAGTGATGCGCGCCAAAAAGCTTGTTTGCCTGTTCCACGAGATTTTTGTAGTGGTCCCAAACTTCCTGCGGAGGCTCGAGCGCTGCGGCGCTGTCGGCGGCGATATCCATTTCCGTGAGCGGATCGTCGGCTAATTTGACGACCTTAAGGAATTCGCCCGTAATTACGGGCGAGTCGACAAGAGTGTTCAGGGGAGCCGGCTCAAATGTGATTTGCGCTTCACCCTTGTCGCTGGTGGTCGATGCGATCGGCAAAGGCGTCCCATATTTCCAATTGGCAGGCAATTTCAGGGTCGCAACGTAAGTGAGTTCATCCGCCTTCCAGCCCTTAGGGTAAAGCAGAACTTGATTCCAACTGATTACTGCCATTTTGTCCGTGGCGGAAGAGCCGGCAGAAAATCCGCCTTCGAAGGTGGCAGGAGAAAGGAAATCCAGTTCGGCTTCGACTTCAGTTTCGCCCGCCGGAACCTCCACGTGGATGGTGAAGCCATCGAGCAGATCGCGCCGCCACTTCAGTGACTTGCCGCTGGCGTTGAACTTGAGTCCTGCTAAATCGACGATTGGCCCATCGGGCGCGTGCTCGCCGGGAATCCACTTCGGATAATAGAGCGTCAGATCGCCTGCGCTGGCGGGGATTTTCAATTTAGCGTGAAAGATCTTCCGGGGAGCAGAAGTTGCGTCCACGAAGATCGTTACGGTTGGCGGTGTGGCTGACCAGCTGGAATTCGAGAAGGAAAGAGAGAAGAAGACGAGAAGACAAACCACTCCCAAGATTCTTGAGAGTTTCATTTATAGGGCCCCCATAGTGTCGATAAGAGTGTCGATCAAAGTGTCGATAAAAGGGTGATGACAAAATTCCCAGAGCAAATGGAGAACTAAAGACTATAGCAGCCCGTGAGAGCGCCGGTACAGGGACGCATCAGCGCTGCTATCATTCCTCGATGTCGCGGCGCGGAAAATTTATTACCTTCGAAGGACTCGACGGAACGGGTAAGAGCACGCAACTGCGCAAGCTCGCGACCGCCCTGCGCGCGTCTGGTCACAAAGTTGTGGAAACGCGCGAACCGGGAGGGACTGCAACTGGGGAAAAAATTCGCCGCGTGTTGCTCGACTCCGCGACCGCAGGTCTTTCGCCCTTAGCGGAAATGGCCTTGATGTTCGCCTCCCGCGCACAACATATTGCAGAAGTGATCCAGCCGGCACTCGATCACGGGCAGATTGTGCTTTGCGATCGCTTCACCGATTCTACCGAGGCCTACCAGGGTAGCGGCCGCAGGCTCGGCAACGAGGGCGTGCTCGAACTTCATCGTGTGCTGTGTGGAAACTTGCAGCCCGACCTGACGATCCTGCTCGAGTCGGATCCAGCGATGAGCGTCGGACGAGCCCGTCTGCGCAACCAACGGGCCTCACGCGTCGCAGCCAAAGGCGCAGGCAACTCAAACAAGACCGTGGCTAAACATCACCATGACGAGAACCGCTTCGAGCAGGAGACTCGTTCTTTCTTCGCCCGCGTGCGCGAAGGCTACAGGGCGATTTCCGCACGCGAGCCGCAACGCGTCGTGGAAGTGGATGCCAGCGGTACGCCAGCTCAGACGCATCGGCGGATCATGGAGGTTGTGGGGCGAAACTTGAGATTGGGAAACTGACGAATCGTGGGCCGACATCTGACTTAAGTCATATCGAGTTGGATTGACATTTTATGGATATATGTCATATCATATGAAATGTCATGGATCGACATGAAAGTCATATCCGTATCAACGAAAACGGGAGGGTAGTGATCCCTGCTTCGTTTCGGCGGGCTCTTGGCATCCGGTCGGGAGACACAGTCGTTTTGCGGATTGAAAACCAGGAGTTGCGACTCACCACCTTGCGGCAGCGCCTGGCCAAAGCTCAGCAACTGGTACGCAAACATGTGGCGCCGACTACGTCCTTGGCGGATGAGCTGATCGCCGAGCGCCGCGAGGCCGCGCGACGTGAATAAAATCGTGCTGGATGCTTCCGCGCTTCTCGCGATTCTCCATGAGGAACGAGGGGCGGAAATATTCAGCCAGCAGTTTGACCTGCTGGAGAACGCCACCATGAGCGCCGTGAATATCACGGAGGCATACGGCAAGCTGGTCGGGTTGGGAATCGGTTCCGAAGACGCCTGGGAAGCTGTAATTGCTCCGATCCCAGAGATCGTGGACTTCGATAAAAACCAAGCGAAGACTGCGGGTGCGCTGGTGCCACAAACGCGCTCCATAGGCTTATCCTTGGGAGACCGTGCCTGCCTCGCACTCGGGATGACATTGAAAGCGCCTATCTACACGGCCGACCGGGCGTGGAAAAAGCTGCGCCTCGGAGTTGAAATTCACGTTATTCGTTAAAGAGGATGGATCATAGCCAGCTTGATTCCTCCGATCGTGTTCCTCATCGTCTGGGCTGTTTCTGGGTATTCCCTAGGCGTTGAAGTCCTCTGGCCGGGCTCTATCGGATTGATGGTATTGGACGGCCAGCCGCCAGCGTCTAGGACGACAGTTGTGCTCATTTGGATAGCGTTGATCGGGACAAACGTCGTCTTGTACGCATTAATAGGCCTTCACTGTGGCCATTCACTCTGGTGAAGTCCAAAGGGCCATCTGTTGGAAAGGAGAACGCTTGAGCTTTTCCGACTTTCACGGTAACGCCGACACCGTCCATCGCCTGCGCGATATGCTGGCGCGAAAACGCTTTCCACATGCGGTAATTCTCTCCGGTGCGCGCGGGTCGGGCAAATACACGCTGGCGTTGATGCTGGCCCAGGCTCTGAATTGCCTGACGCCGACTGAGACCGGTGGTCTCCCAGATTTCTGCGGCCAATGTGCGAATTGCCGCCGCATCGCTCAGGCCGCCGACCTCGACGCGCGCTTTTCCGAAGCGGTAGAGACGCGTGAAGGCCTCCGCGAAGCCGACAAAAAGGAGACTCGCCTCTTCGTTCAGACTCACCCCGATGTGCTTATCATTCCTCCCGACCCTCCGCAGATGATGATCAAAGTGGATCAAGTTCGGCGGGTGATCGATACGATCTACTACCGCCCTTCCGAGGCACGGGAGCGCGTTTACATTTTCACCGACTCGGCTTTCATGAAAGAGGCGGCGAATTCTTTGCTCAAAGTGTTGGAAGAACCCCCGGAGTTCGCCACGATTTTTCTGCTCTCGGAAAACGCAGGGGAGCTCCTCCCGACCATCCGATCGAGATCAATGGCGTTTACTCTATGCGCTTTGTCGGTTGAAGAAGTAGAACGCGAGTTGACCATGCATCGTCCCGAGTGGAAAACCGCGCAACGAGCTTTGGTTGCCAGGCTGAGCGGGGGCGCGCTGGGCCGGGCTCGCAGCTTCGACCTCGACGGTTACATCCGCGCCCGTACCGACGCGTTGACCATGCTCAATTCAGCCTTGCTTAGTGCCGACCATAGTGCATTGTTCAAGATCACGGAATCCTATCGCCCCGGCGCCGAGGGACGCGAGAAGATGGAATATCTCCTGCGCACACTCTACTCGCTGCTGCGAGATCTAATGTTTCTGACCTCGGGGGCCCCAGCTCTGGTTCGCAATACGGATATCCAAAGCCAACTTGCGAAGCTGGCTGAGGCTACCGACTTCGACTGGATCACTGCGGCCTCTGACGGCCTCGCTGACGTGGAACGCGGCATGCGCCGCAACCTTCTCCGCTCCTTATCGCTCGACGCCTTCGGGCTGGCTCTGGGAGAGGGGTGGTTAAGAGCCTCCTAATCATCATCTGATTTAAGAACAATGTTTTCAGTCGTTTACGAAGATTACTTCGGTGGTTCTACTCCCTTCCGGGCGATTGCCCGTCCTCGATCCCGCGCCTATAATCGTTCTACTCTGGTTTAAATTCTCCGTCAGGTTCCGGGTAGCGGATTCAAGGCCGAAGTCTGTCTTCGCCCTATGAGGATGAAAAGCCCGGTAATGCGAAAGCGCCTGCAAATCGCACTGATGGCCAGCACCTTAGCCGCGACCTCACTCTCTCTCACTCCCCAACTCCGCGCCGCCGACGGCAATGAATCCTCCGAAAATATTGCCGCGACCGATGAGCACGGCCGCAAGGTTTACGTAAATGACTTCGTCTCCACAACTCCAGCGCACCGAGCTGAAGTTACCGAAACACCCCGGCGGTCGTTGATGTACTGGAGCTCCAAAGAAAATCGCTGGAAGCCGGTGCCTCCGCCCAATGCAGCTTCCATGCGCGCCGCGCGGTCGGCAGCGGCTGAGGTCAGTCAATATCTGGGACACGAGTCTAACCAGTCGGCGAACGCAAAGATCGTAGCCGCGAATTCTTCCGGTACGGCGGCAACGTCGGTGGATATCGATACTGCCATCGAGCAGGCCGCTGCGCGCCATAACGTTGACCCTAATCTGGTACGAGCCGTGGTGAAAGTGGAATCGAATTTCAATCCCAACGCAGTGTCGCGCAAGGGCGCGATGGGGCTGATGCAATTGATGCCCTCGACCGCACGCCAGCTCAAGGTGAAAAATCCCTTCGACCCGGAACAGAATGTGGACGCGGGCGTGCGCCAGTTAAAACAGCTCCTCGAAAACTACGGAGGCGATATCAAACTGACCCTGGCAGCCTATAACGCGGGGGCAGGCGCTGTGGCGCGCAGTTCCGGCGTCCCTCACTACGCCGAAACTCAAAACTACGTCCGGCGGATCACCAAGCTCTACTACAGCGGCTCCGACTTTAACCCTGCCGCCTCGCACGATCCCGTTCGGGTTCAACGGGATGCGCGTGGCGTCCTTTACATCAGCAACACAGAGTAAGGTTCACAGCATCTATTGAACGATTGTTGTACTTTTTTCTCTCTGGCACCCAGGGCATTTGGTTCAACCAACTGGTACAAAATGCGGGATCGAAGGCACGGGTTGGTTGTCGTGTACGCTCACTTGAAGAGTCCAACGCGTCCGCGTTGTCGGTGGCAAGGGCTATTTGCGCTCGCCATATTCGCGGCGCTCACTCCTGCGCTGGCCCACGCGCGTGCACGCCACTCCGACGCGTGGGCGCGCGAACATTTCGCCGCCGCCGAGCGAATGCGCGAGGCCCTGAATGGAAGGCCTTCCGCCGACCGCACCCGCCACGACTACCAGCGCGTATTGAACGCCTACCGCAACGTTTACCTGGGCTCGCCCGCTTCATCCAAAGCTGACCCCAGCGTGGTCGCGGTCGCCGAGACTCTGGTTGAAATGGGCCGGCGCTTTGAAGACGACAAAATTCTGCACGAGGCTATCGAGCAATATAAGTTTCTGCGCCGCGAGTATCCCGGGAGCAAGTACCGCTTTGACGGCCTGTTCACCATCGGCGAGATCTATAAGGACGATCTCAACCAACCCGAAACGGCGCGCGCCACCTTCGAAGACTTTCTGCGCCGCTACCCGAACAATCGCCTGGCCGATGGTGCGCGGCAGGCCATCGTCGAAATAAAGCAGCAGGCGCAGTCTGAGAAAACGACAGAGGCAAAGAACACGGCGGAGAAGCGACAGTCCGAAAACAGCGGCAAGAATAAGAATAATAATAAAGAGGGAAGAGAAGTTGCCGCGGAGCACAGTGTTTCCCAGGAACTTTCAGGCAAGAACGAATCCCCGATCGCGCGTTCTGGGCTGCCACGCGTAACTGGCATCCGGCACTGGTCCACTCCCGACTACACTCGCGTGGCCATTGACGTTGAAAGCGACGTAAAATTTTCCTCGCGGCGAATCGCCCGGCCATCGCGCATTTTTTTCGATCTGCACGAAACCAAGCTCGCCTCCACCCTGGTAGGCAAAACGCTTGACGTGGATGACGGCTTTCTCAAGAAGATTCGCGTAGCGCAGTTCGCGCCGCGCCGCACCCGGGTTGTGCTTGAAGTCGACAACCTCTCTGATTACCACGCCTTCCTTCTGTCGAATCCCTGCCGCCTGATCATCGACATTCACGGCAAGAACGGACGGGGCAAGTTGCTCGCCAAGCTGCCAGAAAATGCAGACGAGACGAGCGAGGATATAACGGCCTCCGCGAAAAACACCTCGGACTCCAGCGACGATTCAAATTCTTCGGATGCGATGCCTGCCGCTTCAGCACATGCTCCTTCGTCAGGGAAGGCCGCAGCATCAGCCAGGGCTGAGGTCGACGATGAAACAACAGCTGTCTCAGAGCCGTCGTCAGTGGATAAGAAATTAGACAAAAAGCCACAAACTGCCGTGGTGAAAAAAGTTGTGGATGCCGATGACGAGGATGACGTCGCGAGCGCTCCCGTTCAAGCTCCAGATTTGAGCGTCGCCCAGAGCGGCCGAAGCAGTCTGGACAACGCGCATCGCAAGAGTTCTGTGCGCCCGCTTGCTTCCGCGAACCCGGATGCCTCCGATCTCGGGATTCGGGAAGCGGGGCCCACGGTCAGCGGCAACCGATCGCTCATCCGCGCATTGGGATTGAAAATCGGCAAGATCGTGATCGATCCCGGCCACGGTGGCCACGACACCGGTACCATCGGCCCCAATGGCCTCGAAGAAAAAGATCTCGTTCTCGAAGTTGGGCGTCGTCTGGGGAAGCTGCTGGAGACGCGTCTGGGCGCCGAAGTGGTTTACACGCGTAAGAATGATACGTTCATCCCGCTTGAAACTCGCACGGCAATCGCCAATCAGGCGCGCGCCGACCTGTTTGTCTCAATTCATGCCAATTCGAGCCACGATGCCGACGCACGCGGGGTCGAAACCTACTACCTGAACTTCACCTCTTCGCCCGAAGCGCTGGAAGTGGCAGCCCGTGAGAACGCTGTTTCCGAGAAATCCATCTACGAGCTGCAGGACTTGGTTAAAAAGATCGCCCTCAAAGAAAAGATCGAAGAGTCGCGCGAGTTCGCCTGGGATGTGCAGCAGTCACTGCACAGCGGTCTCGCGGTCAAAAGTCCCGCCATCCGCGACCGCGGCGTGAAGAAGGCCCCGTTTATCGTTTTGATCGGCGCCAACATGCCGTCAATCCTCGCCGAGATTTCCTTTGTCAGCAATCCCACCGACGAGCATCGCCTCGCCACCAGCGAGTACCGCCAGCGCATCGCCGAGTCTCTCTACCGCGGCATAGCCAAATACGTAAACGGGCTGAGCGGGGTGAAGGTCGCGAGCAAGATGGACAAGGCGGCGGGCCAGTAGAGAATCTGACACCCGGGGCTCGGCTCGGAAACTTTTTCCCCTCCACTGTGGTCTAATTACTAAAGGGATTTTGTGCCCAGCCGTCCATCCATGCATTCCTCACGCTTCTTGCTCAAAGTGGTTGTAAGGGTCTTTCTGGCCAGCGTGGCTCTCGCAGCCAGCCCAAACAATTCCCCAGCGGAGCCGCCAATCCTTCCCAAACAATTCGCCGGATGGCAGCTCCAGGGTGCGTCTCAAGCCAGCAAAAACCCCGCAGCCGCGGACCCAACCAACGCAGCTCTACTCAAAGAGTACGGGTTCACCGATGTCGAGTCCTCAACCTACAGGAGCGACGACGGACGCACGCTGAAGATCCGCGCCGCGCGTTTCACCGACGCCAGCGGCGCCTTCGGCGCCTACAGTTTCTATCTGCAACCGGAGATGGCGCGGGAACAAATCGGCGATCAGGGCGCGTCGTTAAATCAGCGCGTTCTGTTTTATCGCGGCCACATCCTTGTGGACGCCGGGTTCAGCCAGTTGTCGGTAATGTCGGCCGCGGCCCTGCGTGAGCTGGCTGGAGTGCTGCCGCGTCCCAATGGAAACGCCGGCAATCTGCCTCCGATTCTCGCCTTTATGCCGCACCACGGATATTCGGCAAACACGGAGAAATACGCCGAGGGCCCATTGGCTCTCGCAGCGATCGGCTCTCCTCTTCCCGCCGACCTGGTTGATTTCAGCGCGAACCCCGAGGTGGTTCTCGGACAATACTCAACTTCGGGCGGAGGAGCCACACTGATGCTGATCGAGTACCCGACCCCGGCGTTGGCGGCAGAACACTTGCGTCGCATCGACGCCGCGCAGCATGCTCCTCAGCCTCAGGCGGGAATCGCAGCCGTTGAAAACGCCGGCCCATTTTTCGATAAGCGCACGGGGCCTATCGTCGCCATCGCAGCCGGCCCGCTCTCGCAAAGCGACGCCCAGACGTTGCTGGGTGCCGTGAACTACGACGCCAGCGTCACTTGGAACGAGAACACATATTTCGACAAGAAAAATAACGTCGCCAACTTGCTGGTGAACATCATCCTGCTCTGTATCATCGTGGGCGCGATCTCTTTGGCAGCGGGAGTCGCTTTCGGCGGCGCTCGCGTTCTGTTGCGACGCTATTTTCCCGGCCCGATTTTCGGCAGCAGCGATCAAACAGAGTTCATTTCCCTCGACTTGGCTGAGACTGCGGCGCAAGATTCTCCCAGCCATCCTTCAGGTGCCGGGGAGCCCTCTCAAGGGTCTTAACTCCCTGAGGAACATCGGCTTATGTCCCTTCCACAGGTTTTTCGTCTCAAACTGAAACACTCCCAGTAAGTGTTGACCGAATCCGTAACTCATTGAAAATAAAGACATTTATTTGCTAAAAATTGCTTGACACCCTCCTTTTTCGGCTCATAAGATTTCGTTCAGAAAAGTTTTGACGGGATCTTTTGCCTCCGTTGGAACTATTCTCCCTTGAAAAGAGAAGGCTGCCCTGTTGCGGGTGGCCTTTTCGTTTTGCCGTCAATCGAAGTCGCACATTTTGATCGAATCGCGTTGAAGCGAAACAACGTTGAAGCATGACTCCACGGAACTTTGACGCTGCCGTTCCGTATCCTCTGTCGGGCACCGTGCTGTAGCATGGATCGGTTCGCAAAGCGACGCGGGAGGAAATTATGTTCTGCGACGGATGTGGCACAGCCGTTCAATCCGGCCAGACGTTCTGCAGCCGCTGCGGCAAACAAATCATCGGGCCCGTGACTGTGATGCAGCCACGTCCCGGGCGAGTTCAGGCGCACGCCCATTTACTGGGAATTATTTGGCTTGCGATTTCCGCGTTCAATACCATCGCGGGCGTTGTGCTCTACATCCTCGCCAACACATTGTTTGCTCACCTGCACGAACTCGGCGCGCCCGAGGCACCAACTGCGTTTCTGCGTCCCTTGCTGAGTGTGATTGGTATCTTCGTGCTGGCAAAGGCAGCCTTCGGATTCATTGCCGGATGGGGATTGTTGCAGCGCGAACCCTGGGCTCGGATCCTCACCCTCGTCCTTGGCTTCATCTCGCTGTTCCACATACCCTTTGGCACGGCCGTCGGTGTGTATACGCTATGGGTTCTGTTGCCTGCGCAGTCGCAAGAGGAGTACGACGCCATGGCTGCCGCGCGCACGGCCGCATAGTTCGGCGCATCCTCAGACCATTCGCGGTCGGTGTCCTAATTTCATCATGAGCGAAACCAAGATACGCAAAGGAACCCCTGCCTTCCTAGAAGCCATTTCATAAATTGGTTTGGGAAGGGCACGACGCTCACAGTCGTGCCGCCAAGAGCCAACAAAGACGAGGGCTTCTAGAGAGTGCGTGAGAACTGAATTTTGGGCGAAGACGTGGTACGCAACCGCCGCATTCCAGTCCCGACAGGGACGGCATGTGATAGCCCCGCACGTAAGTGCGGGGGTAAGTGGGAAAGTGGAGCGAGTCCCGTAGGGACGGCACGAGTTCTCACGCACACTCTTTTAGCCCCTGAGGGACCTCGACCTGCTACTCCAGACTATTTATGAGATGGCTTGTGGCCTTAGTGTAACTTTGTGTCCTTCGTGGTTCATGAATTCAGGCCGTTACCACTCTTCGGTCTCACCCTTCCACTCCCTTGTTCTTTCTGGTATTGTCTTGGGTCCGCCGGCGCTGCTCTCGAATGCCTGGGACCGGCGTCACGGTTCTTCCCCAACTCGGTCTATAGTATTCACGTACGGTGCGGCAGCTTTAGTCGGTGGTGCTAGCCTACAATTTCCCCTAAAGAAAGGACAAGCGCGTGATTGTTGGAGTTCCGAAGGAAAGTTATCCGGGAGAGCGCCGGGTTGCGCTTGTTCCCGCCGTCATCCCCATTCTTGCCAAAGCCGGACTCGAGATAGTCGTCGAATCCGGCGCTGGCGAACAGGCTGGCTACCACGATGCGCTGTATGTTGAGAAAGGTGGAAAGATTCTTCCCGATCGCGCCGCCGTGTTCGGCACCGCCGACATTATCGTGCAGGTGCTTTGCTACGGCTCGAATGACTTGACCGGCAAGGCCGACCTTCCACTCATGCGCCCCGACCAGGTGCTGATCGGTTTCCTGCGTCCTTTCGGCTCCGCCGACGTGATCCAACAGATTGCCGCCGCCGGCGTCACATCATTTTCGGTAGAATTGGTGCCCCGCACCACACGTGCGCAAAGTATGGATGCGCTCTCTTCCATGGGAACGATCTGTGGTTACAAAGCGGTGCTGCTGGCCGCCGAAACCTCCATCCGAATCTTTCCCATGATGACGACTGCTGCAGGCACAATCACTCCCGCCCGCGTGTTCGTCATCGGTGCCGGAGTGGCCGGTCTGCAAGCCATCTCGACCGCCCGCAGGCTCGGTGCCGTTGCGTCGGCTTACGACATGCGTGCCGCCTCCAAAGAGCAGGTGCAGAGTCTGGGCGGCCGCTTCGTAGAGTTGCCCATCGAAGCCAAGGATGCGCAAGATGCCCGTGGCTACGGAACTGCCCAGGATGAAACCTTCTACGCCCGCCAGCGCGAACTCCTCACCCGCGTCGTCGCCGAGAGCGATGTGGTTATCACGGCTGCAGTGATTCCCGGCAAAAAGTCGCCAGTGCTGATCACGGCGGAGATGGTCAAAGGGATGGCCCCCGGCTCCGTGATAGTCGACCTTGCATCCGAGCGCGGTGGCAATTGCGAACTGACGCGCACCGGAGAAACCGTGCAAGAGTACGGCGTCACGATCATCGGCGCCATCAATCTGGCGAGCAGCGTCCCATACCACGCTAGCCAAATGTACGCCCGCAACGTGGCCAGCTTTCTGGCCTACATGGTGAAGGATGGCAAACTGCAGCTGAACCTGCAGGACGAAATCATTCGAGAAACGATCTGCACGCGCGCCGGCGAAATCGTGAATCCGAGAGTGCGCCAATTTTTCGAAATGCCGGCATTGGTGCCAGCGGGCGGATAGAGGGCTTACATTGTGTCGGCAATTTGCTTTGAAAGGGCGCGGCTTCAGCCGTGCCGCAACGAACCAAAGGAATCGGGGCTTTAGCCCCCTGAGGTCGCAAATGGGTTCCAATCTGATCGACGCGCTGTTCATATTCATGCTGGCCTGCTTCATCGGCTTCGAAGTCATCCGCCACGTATCGCCCTTGCTGCACACTCCGCTGATGTCGCTGACCAACGCGCTCGACGCCATCGCCGTTGTCGGCGCGATTGTGCTGGTCGGCGAGCGCAAAAGCGAATTCGCGACTGTCCTGGGCGTGATCGCCATCATCGCCGCCACCAGCAACGTGGTCGGAGGATTCTTTATCACAGACCGCATGCTCAAGATGTTCAAGACCAGCCGTCCCGTAAAAAAGTAAGTGCTCTGCGCTGTAGGTCTTGTTGGGAGGTGTGATGAGCTCCAATTCGGTAGAGGTGGTCCTGCAGTTCGAGCAGGTAATCAACTCACACAATCCCGGGGCCGTCGTCGCATTGCTAACGCCCGATTCAGTTTTTGTTGACTCATTGGGATCGCGAGTGCAGGGCGTGGAAAAACTCCGCGTCGCATGGGAGGGCTACTTCAAAATGGTGCCCGATTACAGCGTCTCTCACGATGAAATTTTCGAGCACGGTAACACCGTAGCCATGTTCGGCTCCGCGCGTGGAACATTCTCGCAAGACGGCCAGCTCCGCAAGGAAAACTTCTGGACGATGCCCGCTGCATGGCGTGCCGTAGTGAGAGGCGGAAAGATCGCGTCGTGGCAAGTCTTTACCGACAATGAGCCGATTCGCGCCATCATGCGAAGGCCGCCGGGGAAGGATTGACACCACTCAGAGTTAGAAAATCATGAACGAATTCGCAGGAAGCCAGTACCTCATCGAAGTCATCTACCTCATCGCCAGCGCACTTTTTATTCTTTCCCTGAAGTGGATGAGTTCGCCCGCCACGGCACGTCACGGAATCTGGGCTGGCGAAATCGGCATGGTTCTGGCTATCGCCGGCACTCTGCTGCACCATGGCATAGTCGATTGGAAGTGGATCGTCATCGCGCTGGTGCTCGGCAGCGGTATTGGCATCCCACTCGGCATGGTGCAGATGACCGCCGTCCCGCAGCGGACCGCGCTCAGTCACGCTTTCGGCGCGCTTTGCGTCACCCTGGTCGGCACCGCGGAATTTTATCTGGGAACCCAGAGCGCTTCGAAGTTCGGGATGTCGGTGCTCTCGATGGAAGTGATCCTCGGAGGCCTGACATTTACTGGCAGCCTGATGGCGGCGGGGAAGTTGCAAGAAATCCTGCCCCAGCGGCCCATCACTTATAAAGGACAGAACTTCGTCAACTTCCTGCTGCTTGCCGTCGCCATCGCCAGTGCGGTTTACCTGGTGTTGCATCCGGAAGCAAAGCAGTTGTTCCCGCTGGTGGTTGGCATTTCCGTGATCTTCGGCGTGATGCTCATCATCCCCATCGGCGGCGCTGATATGCCCACCGTCATCTCCCTCTTGAACGGCTATGCCGGATTATCCGCCGCAGCCATGGGATTCGTCCTCCAGAACAAGCTCCTCATCATCGCTGGCGCGCTCGACGGATCTTCCGGACTGATTCTTTCCGTAATCATGTCGAAGGCCATGAACCGCTCGTTCACCAACGTTCTGTTTGGAGCCTTCGGCCAGGTGCAGGCCGCAGCAGCGGGCGGCGCGGAAGCTAGGCCGGTGCACAGCGCCACGCCCGAGGAAGCCGCCGCAATCCTTACAGCAGCCAACAAAGTGGTCATCGTTCCAGGCTATGGCATGGCGGTGGCTCAGGCGCAACACAAAGTTCGCGAACTGTATGACATCCTCACCAAGAAGGGAGTCGATGTCCGCTTCGCCATCCATCCCGTCGCCGGACGCATGCCCGGCCACATGAACGTTCTCCTCGCTGAGGCCGACATCCCCTACGACCGCCTGATCGAAATGGACGAGATCAACGGCGACTTCCCGCAAACCGACGTTGCCCTCGTAATCGGCGCCAACGACGTCACGAACCCCGCTGCGCGCACCGACCACTCCAGCCCCATCTTCGGCATGCCTATCCTCGACGTCGATAAAGCCCACACCGTCATGGTGATCAAGCGCAGCATGAGTCCCGGCTTCGCCGGCATCGACAACCCGCTCTATTACCTGGATAACACCCTCATGCTCTTCGGCGATGCCAAACAGTTCGTCGGCGCGATCGTCAGGGAGTTGAGCGGGGGACATTAGAGTGCAGCCGCTTCCCGAAATGATAGCGTGATATCATAAGATGTGATATCATGATATCGGTGAATTGGGAGGCCGAAATATGGCGCAGCTCTTGGTTCGAAATATTGAAAATGGCGTCAAAGCACGCCTGCAACGCCGCGCGCGCCGCAACGGCCGCAGCATGGAAGAAGAGGTCCGCGATATTCTGCGTGCTGCGGTGAGCGCGGAAAAAAGCACTCCCGCAGGCGGGTTGGGCACGGAGCTTGCAGCGCTCTTTCCCAAGAGCGGACCCGATTTCCAAATTGAAGAGCTCCGCGGCTTCGAGGTCGAGCCTCCGTCTTTTGAGGAATGATCATTCTCGATACCAATGTGGTATCGGAGGTGATGCGCCCTAGTCCCGACCTAGCGGTGATAGCGTGGCTGGATCGGCAGCCGCGGAGTTCGATCTGGACAACGTCGATTACTGTTTTTGAGATTCGTCTGGGACTGGAACTGATGCCGCATGGGAAGCGGCGCGACATTTACACACAAGCGTTCGAGAATCTCTTGGACCGAATTGACCAACGAGTCGCCCCTTTCGAGACAGAATCCGCAGAACGTGCGAGCATTTTGACAGCTTCCCGAAAATTGCAAGGTCGTCCACGCGAAGATCGGGACACCATGATCGCGGGCATCGTTCTGGCTCGTCATGCCGCGCTGGCGACGCGAAACGTGGCGCACTTCGACGACCTGTCAGCGCCGATAATCAATCCGTGGACTGCTTAACAGAAGCTCGCGTGATATCCTATTAACTCCAGCTGCGTACCGTTTTGGCGGAAATTCCCCGCAGTCCAAAAGAAGCTTCCCTGACGAAGCCCAGAAGAAGAGAAACTATAACCCATGCTTTCAGTCAGCAATGTTTCCATGCGCTACGGCGCGAAAATTCTGTTCGATGAAGTCTCCACCGCATTTACGCCGGGCAAGCGCTACGGCCTGACCGGTCCCAACGGCGCCGGTAAATCGACTTTCATGAAGCTGCTCAGCGGTGAGCTTGAGCCGCAAAAGGGTACCGTCGTCCGTCCGCGTAAGCTCGGCGTTTTGAGCCAGGATCAGTTTGCCTTCGATGCCTACACCGCGATCGACACTGTCATCATGGGCAACAAGCGCCTGTGGGCTGCGATGCAGGAACGCGACGCCATCTATGCGAAGCACGACATGACCGACGAAGACGGCATGAAGCTGGGCGAACTGGAAGGCATCGTTGGCGAAGAAGATGGATACACCGCCGAGAGCGACGCTGCCGTTTTGCTAGATGGCCTGGATATTCCGGAGGAACTCCACTCCAGAAAAATGTCCGAGCTTCAGGGCGGTCAGAAAGTCCGCGTGCTGCTCGCGCAAGCGCTATTCGGCCATCCCCAAGCCTTGCTGCTGGATGAACCCACGAACAACCTGGACTTGGATTCGATCCATTGGCTACAGGGATTTCTGAATGCCTACGACGGCGTCGTGATCGCAATCTCGCACGACCGCCACTTCCTCAACAGCATTTGTACCCACATTGCCGACATCGACTACGAGACCATCATCACCTACACCGGGTCGTATGACGAAATGGTTCTGGCCAAGACACAAGTACGCTCGCAGATCGAGTCGCAAAACGCACAGCGCGAAAAGAAGATTTCGCAGCTGAACGAATTCATCGCGCGCTTTTCCGCCGGCACGCGGTCGAGCCAGGTGCAGTCGCGGCGCAAGGAAGTCGAGCGCTTGCAGGTCACCGAACTCGCCAAATCGAACATCCAGCGGCCCTACATCAAGTTCGAGCAGAAGCGCCCGTCAGGCAAACACATTCTCGAAGTCGAGCACCTCAGCAAATCGTACGGCGACAAGAATGTGATCCGCGATTTCACCGCCAGCATCACGCGCGGAGAGAGAATCGCTCTGATGGGCCGCAACGGGGCGGGGAAGACCACGCTGATCAATGCCCTGCTGGCAAATTCGCCGACCACTCCGGAGGCCGAATTGCGCAAGACCAGCGGCTACGACGGTCCGTTCGTCGATTCCGGAAAAGTGATCTGGGGACACGAAGCTTCCATCGGATACTTCGCGCAAGATCATCGCAGCCTAATCGAAGGCGGCATGACGGCTCTCGAGTGGCTGCATCAGTGGAATCCAGCCGCCGTCGGCGAGGAAATTCGCGGCCTGTTAGGCCAGATGCTCTTTCAGCGCGACGAAGCCACGAAATCCACGAGCGTTCTTTCCGGCGGCGAAGCCGCGCGCCTGCTATTCTGCAAGCTGATGCTGGAAAAACCGAATGTCCTGGTCCTCGATGAGCCTACCAATCACCTCGACCTCGAAGCTATCAACGCGCTGAACATTTCTCTCCAGCGCTATCACGGTACGGCGTTTCTTGTAAGCCACGACCATGATTTGATCGACGAAGTCGCAACTCGCATCTGGCACTTCGAGAGCGATCACAAAATAACGGATTTTAAGGGAACCTACGAGGAGTACCAAGCCGCTGTGACCGTATAAGATCACGTGGGGACAGCCGCCCTCGGTCCAGCGAAGCGCAACTGCACGGTTTCCGCTGCCTGTAGATCATCCAGGTTCTCCACAGATTTCCACAAGCGTTTGCTGTTGCCTTTACTCCTGCAAGTTGCGGATAATAGCGCCGGGGACGTACTTGCGTGGTCGAGCACGCGAGACTGGTGTACCGTCTTGTACAGTCGAGCCGATTTACTTAGAATTCTTCACCTCACGCCGCGCCAGTTGGCCAGCTGGGAGCGCGCCGGGCTGATTGTCGTCTCCACCGCCTACTCCTTCTCCGACCTGCTGAAGATCAAGAAAGTTCGCGACCTGTGCGCCATGAAGGTGCGGCCCGCAGTGATTCGCGAATCGCTCGAGGCCATGCAGAAGCAGGCATCCGGCATGGGAAATCCTCTACTCGACGCGGGGGCCTCATCCACCAACAAGCACCGCGTAGCTTTCCGTCATGAAGGCAGACTGCTCGAGCCTATCGCCGGACAGTTTGTGATGGATTTTTCTTCCCGCGAAAAGGTAGTGACTCGCACGCTGAGTCCCGTGACCGAGCCTGGGCCGCAGGAAAACGAGGCTGCGGTGTGGTTCGCGCGTGGCATCGCCCTCGAAGAGGATCCCGCAACCCAGACGGAAGCCCTGGCTGCGTACCAGAAGGTGCTGGAGTTTGATCCCGGCCACGCCGCCGCCCACATTAATTTAGGCACGCTGCACTACAATCGCCAGGACTTCGCGCTCGCGGAAAAACATTATCGCGCTGCTTTGCAAGCGGATCCCCGCTACGCACTCGCCTATTTCGACTTGGGCAACGTTCTCGACGAGACTGGGCGCGTACAAGAGGCCATCCAGACTTACAAGACCGCGATCCTGCTTGCTCCAACTTACGCTGACGCGCACTACAACCTCGCCCTCGCCTACGAAAAAACCCGCGAGCCGCGCAAGGCCCTGAAGCACTGGCAGGCGTACATCAAACTCGATACCACAGGACCGTGGTCCGTGCACGCCCGCAATCAGATTCAGCGCATTCTGCAAGCCGACACGCTCAAACTGGTGCATTTCCGCAAGAAGTAGCCCCTCACGTAGGAACAGCGCGGTCTCCAAGCGAGCACTGAATTGTGTAGGGTTGGCTCGAGTCGAGTCAGTCGTCTATTTCGCGGGATCGAAAAGGTGCGGGTCTGCGTGGAGCATGGGAAACTCTACTGAATGAAACATGTTTTCGAATGTCTCAGCGTAACGCTCGTAGACTTCCTTCGGCGCAACTGTTGTGACGCGGAAATAATCGTCTCCCACACCAAACACCTCCATTACAGAGGAGTAGATGATTCCATTTTCGCTCCAACTCACGTGCCATCGCTTACCTGTCAGCCCATTGCGTTTCATCGTCTCCTCGCCCGAGCGGTTGAAGTCTGTCTTTCCGGCGAAAAAAGCGCCGAGCGTTTTCAGGTAAAGGTCTAGCGAACCCTCGAAACGGTCTTTTGTCAGCATGAACATCGCCGGTGAGCCCGGCTTTCCAAACATGGCATTGCGTGGCTTGCTGAAGGATCCTTGCTCTAGTTTGACCAGTTTCCACTCATCTGGCAGAGAAATGCGTATACCAATAGCTGCATCTTCGTATACATGGGGATCGTGCGTTATAGTGCTGAGCGGCGTGCTGCTTGCCATTGCCATCTCATTGCGCGCCAAATTCACAGCTTCCTCCGGCGGCAGAAAGCTAAATCGGCAACGCGTTTCTTCGGTATGACAAGTCAATATTCCTCGCAACAGCACCTGCACGTCGGAGGACTCTGGAACGAAAACGGGAAGCTTGGCCGTCTGCAGTGAATCGACGAACTTCGCCAGACTTTTATCTCCGCTTAATAGATGAAACTCCGGTGGTTTCCCGGCAGGGGTAATTCGCACTGCGAAGTCCGCGGAGGCACTCAGCGCGCCTTCGTTTGCCACGGACATAATGCTCTTACCGCTTAGCTCCCCGCGTGCCTGCTTGATCGCGCTGTCGGCCTTTTCTCGCATAAGTTTCGCCAACTGCTTTTTCGCATTATCGAGATCGTCCTGATCGATTTTTGATCTGGTGGGCAGGTCGGCGGAGGCGATCGCCATGGCATAAATCGTGGCGGCGTCCTCAGGTCGGCCCAATTTCTCATAAATGCGGCCGAGGTGGTAGCCGACGCTGGGATTGGCGCGCAGCGACCAGGCCGCTTCGGCATACGAGCGCGCGTTGCTGGTATCGCCTCGCATGAAGTAAATCCAGCCTCGCGTGTCCCAGTACGCCGAAATCCAGTTAGCGTAGTTGAGTTGTTCCGGGGTCGGGTGATCGATAGAAATATTTTGAAGACGCGCCTTCTCAATGGTCAGGCACGCATCCGACCATTTTTCCGCCATCCCGAGCTCGATGTTTCTATTCGCCAGAACATAGGCGGCACTGTTGAAAATGTTGGGTGCGGAGGAAATGCTAGCGGCCTGCTGCAGTTCGGAGATTCCCTTAGCTTGGTTGCCAAGTTCGATATCGCATTCGCCTTCCGCTACCAGGCTTTCGGCATGATTGGGCGTAAGCGAAAGCCCCTTCTGAAGCTCCGGCATGGCTTCTTTACACCGGTGCTGGTCGCGCAGCATCATTCCCAAATTGCGATGGGCGTAGTGGTCGTCAGGATTTACGACGATTTGCCTGCGGAATTCTGCTGCCGACTCTTCGTATTTCCTCTGCCGCCAATAAACCTGCCCTAGATTGTTATACGCGTCCCGGCTGGCAGGATCTTTCTGAATTGCTGATTCCAACGCTTGCGCAGCGGCGTCCAGCTCGTTCATCGCAAGCAATGCCCGCCCCAACTCGTTCCATACATTTCCATTCTCCGGCGTGATCGAGGTGACCCTGCGCAGTATATTCACTGCTGTTGCGTAATCTCCGCGGCTGTAAGCCTCCCGGGCATCGGAGTACAGATTGCGAATGTCATCAGCGGCTTCTTTCCGTTCTTGCAGATTTTCCACCGGTGGAGATTGCTGTGGCGTCCCACTGAGCCGAAAGTTAACCGAGACGGTCAGCTCCACATCGACCGCATTACCTTGATAGGCGCCCGGTTCGAACTTCCATTGCCTTACTGCTTCGATCGCGGCCTTATCGATCTCCTTGTCAACTCCTGTCACAACATGTACTCCGCTTACGGAACCGTCTTTGCCCACTGTTAATGCCACAACGACAGTTCCCTCCTTCCGCTTCTGCCGGGCTTTTTCGGGGTAAGACGGATTGACCTTGCTCAGAGGCTTTGGTGCGGTTGCACAGGCGCCGTCGGCCGGCGAATTCTTCTGGCCGCACACGGGCATCGCCGAAACGGCATCCACGGAAATGGTGTCTTGCGAATGAGCGAGTCTTGTCGAAAGCAGTAACAGTAGTGCGATCCTAAAGCGATGCATCTTTTTGTGCCCGCGAGATTGTACCTCACCAAGGCAAAAATACCCGCATCGCACAGTACCACACGACATACGATGCATGACGTTTCTTCTCAGGTGTTAAACTAAATGGTTTGCACTCTTCTGATTGAAGGTATCCTCATGCCCGAGACCACCCTGCAAGCCGCCGTTCCCACACCGCTGACCACACTAACCGACGACGAGATCCTCTTCCGCGACAACATCCATCAGTTCGCTGACGATAAGATCCGTCCACTCGTCAAAGAAATGGACGAGAAAGGAATCTTCGAAAAGGATCTCATCCACGAATTCTTCCAGCTCGGCCTTATGGGGATCGAGATTCCGGAGCAATACGGCGGAGGCGGCGCCAAATTCTTCGAAGCGATTCTGGCGGTCGAGGAACTATCGCGCGTCGATGCATCCGCAGGCGTAGTCGTGGACGTTCAAAATACATTGGTTAACAACGCCCTTTTGCGCTGGGGCAGCGCAGACCAAAAGAAGCGTTATCTGCCCAAGATGGCGGCCGAAACCCTTGGCGCTTATGCTTTAAGCGAGGCCGGTTCCGGCTCCGACGCTTTCGCATTGCAGACGCGCGCAGAGTTAAAAGGCAGCGACTATAGCCTCAATGGCCGCAAGCTGTGGATCACCAACGGCAAGGAAGCCGGATTGTTTGTTCTGTTTGCCACGCTCGATCCTGCGGCCGGATACAAAGGCATTACCGCCTTTCTGATCGAGAAGAATTTACCCGGATTCAGTGTCGGCAAAAAAGAGGACAAGCTGGGAATTCGTGCGTCCTCCACCTGCGAATTGATTCTCGAAGACTGCCGCGTACCCAAAGAGAACGTTCTGGGCGAGCCCGGCAAAGGCTACAAAATCGCAATCGAAACTCTGAACGAAGGCCGCATCGGTATCGGCGCGCAGATGATCGGGTTATCGCGTGGTGCTTGGGAATTTGCCGCGAAGTACGCGCTTGAGCGCAAGCAGTTCGGCAAGGCCATCGCTGAGTTTCAAGGCATCCAGTTCCAGATCGCCCAGATGGCAACCGAGATCGAAGCCGCTCGCCTCATGGTTTACAACGCAGCCCGCATGAAAGATGCGGGCGTGAACTTCGTCAAAGAAGCCGCAATGACCAAACTCTTCGCCTCGCAGGTTGCTGAGCGGGTCACCTCCCTGGCTATCGAAATCTATGGGGGCTACGGTTTCACCAAGGACTATCCCGTCGAAAAATACTGGCGCGACGCCAAAATCGGCAAGATCTACGAGGGAACCTCCAACATGCAATTGGCAACCATCGCCAAACTCCTGCTCGGCGGAAAGTAAGCCTGGCAAAGCTTCGCGGAGAGTAGTTCTTCTCATCTGCGAAGCCCTACTTTTGGCCCTTTCAAGTAGTGGCGGCGCTCCTCTAACAATCCCCGTTGCTCAATATGTGCATTCAATTGCACTTGGAATCTAAAATCCGCAGCCGCTAAATCGCACTAAATCAAATCAATTCAATATGTTCCCGCGACTCGCGCTGTTGGCTGACAAGCTGCAATCCCAAGTATCGCCTGCCCGTGTGTGGCATGGCCGGGGTGCAACTTGACGATTTCGTTCGAAACTACAGCGGTGCATGCGATTGCAGCCCCGAGGAAGAGGCGCAGCAGCCTTCTTCCTATCCTTACGGTGCTGTTCATCGTTTCCTATGGCCTGATGACCATGCTCATTGTGGAACAGGGAGCGGCGATTCAATCGCAGAGCAACCTGATTAAGGTTCTGATGCCAGACAGCAGAGAGCTATGGTCTCTGAGGGGAAAAGCCATCACCGATAATCAGATGGCGAAGACGAAGAAACCAGGTCACGCGAACGATCCGTCGTCCCAGGTTCCCTCCGACCGGACGCAGACTACGCAACCCCCGGCGACCGAGGCAGGGCCCCAACCTCATTCCCAAAACCAGACAGACAAGACAGCGAAGCCCAATCGCCAAGTTCCTCCCGTGCCCGCATCGGATTTGATCGATCAGCGTCGCGCTTTACATACGACTTAGGTAGGCAATGTTGGTAGACAGTAAACGTCCACGGACGTATTTCGGAAAGTTTGGCAACAATGAAGGTCCTGACCCTAGCCTTGTTGTTTAGTCTGGCGGTTGCGAAGCCGGCGCAGCCAGATCGCAGGCCCACCGGCCATCTCGATCAGCACTCCAAAGGCGGACGCTGGTACTTCGCCGCCAACGGCCACGCAGTCTACTGCTACGGGCCAGTAATGGTTTTGCCGCAGGCAAATGGCGACCTCCAGAAAGTCGCCACCTTCTGCCGCGACGGTAAAGCCGTAGTGCCCTTGAAAGACTAATCAGCTATAGCTCTAATCGAATCATGTGGGGATGTGGGGACAGCCGCCCTCGGCTGTCCATTCGAGCGAAGCTCGATGGTTTTGAGTCGGCACCACTCAACAGCCAAGTAGGCCACACTCATCCCACGGAAAAGCCCTGTAAACTATTAATTCATGCCTGAGCTCCCAGAAGTTGAAACCATCGCCCGCGGACTCGCCAGCCGCGTCTCAGGCGATGTGATCGAATCGATCTGGCTGGGTCAGAAGCCGGAGCCGCTGAAGTCTTCGGCACAAGAAATTGCTGCCGCACTGGAAAACAGCCGCATCGCCACCGTAAGGCGCATCGGCAAGCACATCGTCTTCGACCTCGAACCGAATGGTGTGGCAAAACACAGTGTGGAGCGGACACTCCCTTCGGCAGGCTCAGGGCGGGCTCTGCCCGCCAAAGGCCCGCAGCACCGTGGAAGAGCGGCCCTTCAGGGCCGCGTGAGCCCAGCACAGTCCAACGGGGCTTCAGCCCCAGCCCAATGGATCGTTCACCTCGGCATGACCGGCCGCCTGCAAGTCTGCGAACCCCAGTCAGAAATTCTCAAGCACACGCACGCAATTCTAAAGCTGGCCTCGGGCAGGGAACTGCGATTTGTCGACCCTCGCCGCTTCGGACGCTTAAGTGTTGCCCGCGCCGGAAAGTTCGACGCTGGCGGCGTCGAGCCGCTGGAAGTCGATCTCGACGGCTTCGTTGCACTATTTCGCGGACGCAAAACACCCATCAAAAGTGCATTGCTCAACCAGAAGCTGCTGCGTGGCGTGGGGAACATTTACGCAGATGAATCTTTATTCCGTGCGGGAATTCGTCCCCGCCGCCGCGCCAGCACCATCACGCGCATTCAACTCGGCCGCCTCTTCGCGGCGGTGAAAGAGGTTCTCAAAGAAGCGATCGCCCTGGGCGGCTCATCGATATCTGACTATGTGGATTCCGACGGCGAAGAAGGCCTCTTCCAGCTAAAACATCGCGTCTACGGCCGCGAAGGTGAACGCTGCCTGACGTGCAAAACGCTCATCAAACGCATCGTGATTGCCGGCCGCAGCAGCCACTACTGCCCGCGGTGCCAAAAATGATTGTCATCCCCGAGCAAGCGTTCTTTGCACCGCGAGAGCCTGCCTTGAGCTTGCCGAAGGGGATCTGGGCGAGCCGCGCGTTGCAGCCTGCCCTGAGCAAGCGCAGCGCGCCGTCGCGTTTTTCGCGACGCAATAATCGCGCGTTTGGCCCGCTTCCCTATTCCAAACCCTATCAATCAACATGAGCACGCTCCGCCGTAGTTCTGGTAATCTTCTCCTCCATGCCTGATTTTTCCATCGGAGTCGATCTCGGCGGCACCAACCTGCGCATCGCTGCAGTAAGCAGCCAGGGAGAGCTTCTCGAAAAAGTTACCCTCGGATCCAAAGCCGCGCCGACCCGCGACGAAGTCATCGACCAGATGTGCGACGCGATCCAGCGTCTGTCAAGGAAATATAAGGAAACGGGACACCTTCTCGGCGCCGGTATCGGCATCCCCGGCATCATCGACATCAAAACTGGAATGTTGCGCAAGTCAGCCAATCTTCCCGGCTGGGAAGATTATCCCGTTCGCGACGCGATCGAGCGTCGCTTAGGAGCGCGCGTCGTCCTTGAAAATGACGCCAATGTTGCCGCCCTTGGAGAGCAATGGCTGGGCGCTGCTCGTGGTATTCCAAACATGGCCGTGGTCACGCTGGGTACCGGAATCGGTGGCGGCATTGTGCTTGGAGGAAAGATCTGGCACGGCATGAATGGTATGGCTGGCGAATTTGGGCACGTGACCGTCGAACCCGAAGGATACCTTTGTGGCTGCGGCAATCGCGGATGCGCCGAACAATACGCTTCTGCCACTGCCATTATGCGAATGACACGGGAAGCAATCGCCGGCGGAGATGCGACAGCGCTCGCTAAAGCAGCCTCGTCCGATGCCGATTTTGGCGCGAAGTCCGTTTACAACCTCGCGCTCCAGGGTGACGAACACGCCCGCCGCATCTTTCGCACCTTCGGCCGCTACCTCGGCCTGCTGCTCGCCGGCCTAGTCAACGTTTTGAATCTCGAAATGTTCGTCCTCGGTGGAGGCGTTTCGAGCGCATGGGACGCCTACGCTCCCGCTATGTTCGAGGAACTCCGAGAGCGATCTCTGGTCTATGCCGCTACCGCTCCCCAATCCGTGTGGGGACGGCCGCCCTCGGCTGTCCAGGCCGAGCAAAGTGCCGAGAAAAGCTCGGCCGCTGCCGGTGCCCACAGCAACCCTGGACTTGCTACGGTAAACCCCGACGCCGCATCTGCGCTAGCCCAAAGCCTCGAGGAGCGAAAAACCGTTATTACCCTTGCCTTGCTGGGAAGCGACGCGGGACTTTACGGCGCCGCGAGGGTCGCAACGCTCACATAGGGGTCGATCTTTGACATTAAAATTCCGACATTAAAATTCCGAGACCGCAATCGAACAAGTTTGTGGATTGCATTGTTGCTCATTGTCGCTGCTGCGTGCAGGCCTGAAAACCACGACACTCAAGAATCACGACACTAAATAATAAGGAGCCTCGCGATGACGCAACATAAGTTCAAAGTGAAGCTGATCGGTCAGCCAGATTCCGAAGTGGCGGCCCTCAAACCTCCCTTCGACGTGGTCGAAGTTTTCCAGCGGAAAGGCCGCGTTCCCGTCAAAGGCACCATCAACGGTTTCCCCTTTCGCAGTTCGCTAATGAACATGGGCGATGGCCACATGATGGCGGTCAACGCTCAAATGCGCGCCGGCGGCAACTGCAAGGCCGGCGACACCGTCAGCGTCGTTATGGAAATTGACGAAGAGGAACGGAAGGTCGACGTTCCGGCCTACTTGAAGAAGATCATCGACAACGACGCCAAGGCCAGGGAGTCCTGGCCCGAGCTTTCCTTCACCCATCAAAAAGAATATGTGCGGGAAATCGATGGCGCGAAACGGCCGGCAACCCGCGAGAAACGCATCGCCGCCATGTTGGACGCGCTTCGCAAGAACCGGCGTAAGAAGTGAGCCAGTGTGGGGGAACCGCAACTCGACGACAGTTCGTTTATTCTCTCTCCTCAAACTCGAGATGCGGTGCCCGCCGCCGACTCCATCCGCCGCGCCGCATTCATGAAATCTTCATTCTGCTTGGGCGTGCCAATCGTCACTCGAATGCAATTCGGCGCACCCCAGGGTCCGAGCGGCCGCACGGCAATGCCTTCTTCCTGTAGCCGGTTGGCGAAAGTTGCCGCATCTTTTCCCAGATCGCAGAACAGAAAATTCCCCGAAGTGGGGACCACGCGGTACCCCAGCCCTGACAGTCCCTGTGCCAGAAATCGGGATTGCACCGCATTGCTCTCAACCACGCGTACAATGTGATCGCGGTCGTCAAGGGCCGCCATCGCCGCCGCCTGCGCCATGGATGACACAGAGAACGTGTTGCGCATGCGCGCGCAATATCCTAACAATTCGGGCGGGCCCATACCGTAACCTACGCGCAGTCCGGCGAGCCCATGCGCCTTTGAAAACGTTCGCAGCACCACTACGCTCGCGCCCTGCCGGACGTACTCCAGCGAGTTCGAATACTGAAGCCGCCGCAGCGTCGCGAAATGCATCGCGAACTCGTAGTAAGCCTCATCCAGTACCACGACGACGTGCCCCGGAACCTGCGCCAGAAAGCGCTCCACCACGGCCGATTCCAGCATCGTCCCCGTGGGATTGTTAGGGTTTGCTAAGAAGACGATGCGCGTGTTCGCGTCGATCGCCGCGAGAGCCGCATCGAGATCGATGGCGTCTACGTCCTTGTCTTTGCGCATCGGCGCTTCGATCAGATGCGCTCCCGTCGCCTGCACAACCATCGAGTACACGATGAACGACCGCTCGCTGGTCACCGCATTCAATCCCCGCGCCAGCAGCGTCTGGCAAAGCAGACTCAACAGCCCAGTAGATCCCGCTGTCACCATAACCTGCTCCAACTGCAAATCGTGATGCATGGCCAGTTTCAGTCGCAGCGGTCCGCAGTCGTCGTCAGGATAGGAATTCACCTTCGGCAACATGCTCCTCATAGCATCGATGGCACGCTCCGAAGGTCCAAAAGGATTTTCGTTGGAATCGAGTTTAATCAGCCGCGAACGGCGTTCGAAAGCGGCCAGTGTTGCGTCGGGCGCATTGGTTGTGCCCATGTCGCGGGCGGGGGTGGAGACCAGGTCAAAAAATCGGCTCATGCTTGCCGCATCATGCCACGGAAGGCTTTGCGCGCGCTATCGGTTTGTTGCAGGCAGTGCGTAGACGATCAACCTCCTGCTCAGTCAGGGCTCGGAACTCCCCTGGCGGAACGTCGAGCTTAAGCGGCCCGTAGCGGACGCGCTTGATCTTTTCCACATGGTGTCCGACTTTCTCGAACATGCGCCGGATTTCTCGATTACGCCCCTCGATCAGCGTGACCTCGTACCACGGGTTGTTGGCTTCCTTAACCAACCGGATGCCCGCCGGCGCAGTGCGCACCCGCCGTCCATCTTCTGTGGCGATCGAAACTCCTCCGCGCAATTTCTCCAGCGCATCGTTGCTCGGAGTTCCTGCAACTTTCACCACGTAAGTCTTAGGCACCTGCGATGCTGCCTTCATCAACTTATTCGCGAGCGCACCATCATTGGTTAGAAGCAGCAGTCCTTCGCTGGCATAATCCAGCCGTCCCACGGGATAGACGCGCTTCTTCACGCCGCGAATTAATTGCATCACCGTCGGCCGGTTTTCCGGATCGCTCACCGTCGTGACGTAGCCTCTGGGTTTATTCAGCACCAGGTAGACATGGTGCTCTGCGGCCTGCAATAGTTTTCCGTCAACGCGAATGTGATCGGTCTCCGCGTCCGCCTTGCTTCCCAGTTCCGTTACCACGGCTCCATTCACCTTCACACGCCCCGCGCTGATCAGTTCTTCGGCTTTGCGTCGGGAAGCAATTCCAGCCGCGGCAATAATTTTCTGTAGGCGTTCAGCGGGCATTTCGGGAGTTGTCCAGAGATCTGTTTTGAAAGGCGACTTCCAGTCGCGCCGTGAAATTGCTAAAAGAAGACCGCACCTTCAGGAGCACCCAAGAGATTCCGTGAGGCCGGCAATGACGTGGAAGAGCGGCGCTTCAGCGCCGCGTAAGGCGTCCCAATGATTGCGGGCTTCAGCCCCCGTGGTCATACTTCTCCGCGGCTATTCTTTCTGCGCCGCCGACTCCGCAATCTCTTCCGACGCCGACTCGCCCGCCTGCACCACCTCTTCCGCCGCAATCATCTCGCCCTGGAACGATTCCGCCACCAACTTTTCGAACTCCTCCATGCTGGGCAACTCGTTCACATCCTTCAGCCCAAAGCGCATCAGGAATTCCCTCGTGGTCTTGTAAAGGATAGGCCGCCCAATTACCTGCTTGCGGCCGACTGTGGTAATCAGTTTGCGATCAAGCAACGTGGCAATCACCCCGCCAGAATCCACGCCGCGAATCTCGTTAATCTCAGGCACGGTCGCCGGCTGCTTATAGGCAATCACAGCCAGCGTCTCCAACGCGGGTAACGACAGCCGGATCGGCGGCTTCAAACTCTTGGCAAAGCTGCGCACCATCTCATGTTGCTCGGGTTTCGTGGACATGCGGTACCCGCCTGCTACCTGCCGAATCTCAATGCCGTGATCCTGGCTGCCGTAATCGGATACCAATTCCTCGAGCGTCGTCCGCACACGCGACTTCACCTCAATTTCGTCAGCTGCGCCTTCGGCGGTCACCGACTCCCTGACGAGCTGAACCAACTGCTCCAGCGTGATCGGAGTCTCCGCCGCATAAATAATGGCTTCGAGTTGAGCTTTTAAACTCATAAATCAGTTTCTAAGATTGCCGGCGTCATCCTGAGCGTAGCCGTTCTTCAGGCGTAGCGAAGGATCTCCCGTGATCGCGGGACCGTCACCTTCGTCGCTCCGAACCGCCAAACCTATCTCCAGTCATCGCGTACTGCCGCCTGCTCGCTCATTATGGCGTCGAACCCAACATGTTTGCGCACCGCAATCTCCCCGAACAACCGATCCTGCCGAACCTGAATTGCCTGCAGCCGTACCATTTCAAGCAGTGCCAGAAACATGCACACCAGCGCCTGGCGCGACTCCACGCGCATGAGAAGTTGCTTCAGCCGGATGGGCCGCGATTCCAGCGCCAGCCTTCGCCGCAGATAATCAATCATCTGCCCAACCGTGACGGTTTCCTCATCAACATTAATCATGGGACGCGTGCGCACGCGCTCCAGGATTTGCTGAAATGTTTTCACCAGATCGATCACGTCTACCGCGATCTGCGCCTCAGTGCCCTCGGCGTCGATAAATTCCTTCAACGCAGGATTCGTCAGCACGGCATCTTCAATCTGCTGTTTCTGTAAAAGCATCTGCGCCGCTGACTTGAACTTCTCATGCTCCAGCAGCCGGTTCACCAGTTCGGTTCGCGGATCTTCCAACTCCTCGGCCTTCGCCGACGGATCGCGCGGCAGCAGCATCTTCGACTTAATGTGTATCAACACGGCGGCCATATAGATAAAATCGGCCGCTACATTCACGTCCAGCTCGCGAATCTTTTCCACGTATGCCAGATACTGCTCAGTGATGCGGGCGATAGGAATGTCGTAGATGTCGATATCCTGCTTACGAATCAAATCAAGCAGCAGGTCCAGCGGACCCTCATATACGTCGGTCACCGAAACCGCAAATGGAGAATCGCTCTCTTCCTTCTCGTTCCTCGCCGGCTTACTCTCTGATTCGTGATTCGCTTTTCCAGCGATGGGATGATTCGCAACCACAAATGGAAGAGTCTCCGGCCCGGCGTCCGCTGATGTAGCGATTCTGTTTTTCATGCTACTTCCCATCATTCACCGCCGAAGGCTCATACGCAAGCGACATTCCCATCGCGCTGCGCACCCCTTCCATGGTTTTGGCCGCCACTTTACGCGCCCGTTCCGAGCCTGCCTCAAGAATATCCCAAGCCAGCCGTGGATTTTCCTCGAATTTCTTGCGCCGCTCCTGCATCGGATTCAGCAACTGCACCAGCGCATCGGCGGCCCATCCTTTGCACTCGATGCATCCGATGCCCGCCGACCGGCAGCCCGCGTTCACCTTGGCCATCGTTTCCTTGTTGCTGAAAATCTTGTGCAGATCGCCAACCGGGCACACATCCGGATTCCCCGGATCGGATCGCCTTACTCGCGCCGGATCGGTCACCATCGTCTTCAATTTTTGCCGCACCACTGGCTCCGGGTCGGTCAGCAAAATCGCATTGCCATATGACTTCGACATCTTGCGCCCATCGGTGCCAGGTAATTTCGGTGCGCGTGTGAGCAGCGACTGCGGCTCAGGGAAAACATCTCCCCGCCTCCCGTAAAACCCATTGAAGCGTCGCGTAATTTCCCGTGTCAGTTCCACGTGCGCCACTTGGTCTTCGCCCACCGGAACCACATCTGCCTTGTACATCAAGATGTCCGCCGCCTGGAGCACCGGATAGCCGAGAAACCCGTAGGTTCCCAGGTCTTTGTCCTTGATGTTCTCGCGCTGCTCCTTATATGTGGGAACCCGCTCCAGCCAGCCCAAGGGTGTGATCATCGAAAGTAGCAGATGCAGTTCGGCGTGTGCCGGAACGTGCGACTGAATGAAAATCACGGATTTTTCCGGATCGAGCCCCGCCGCCAGCCAGTCGAGCGCAACCTCAATCGAGTTTTCTTTCACCCGCGACGTGTCGGCATAATCGGTCGTCAGCGCGTGCCAGTCGACAATCACGAAGAAACACTCGTACTCGTCCTGCATGCGCACCCAGTTGTCGAGCGCGCCAACGTAGTTGCCCAGGTGCAGTTTCCCAGTTGGACGCATGCCGCTAAGCACGCGTTTTCGCAAGTTGGTGGAAGGTGTCATCCGTTTTCAACGAGTCGCAAATCAAGAGGCACAACAGAAAAATTCTTTCACATTTCCAGCTGGCACATCATGCGAGGGTAATGTCGATACTATCATGCTCGTGTGGGGACAGCCGCCCTCGGCTGTCCTATCGAGCGAAGCTCGATCAGCGTTTCCTACGGTGGGCATTTCCGCATGACAGCTCTGCCGATGCCTTATAATTCGCGCACCCGATGTCCCATCTCGCCCGCAAACTCCGCCTCACCGATTACTTCACGCTGGGCTGGGGCACCATGGTCGGCGTCGGCTGGCTCGTGGTCATGGACGACTGGCTGCTGCGTGGCGGCGCGCTGGGCGCACTTCTCAGCTTCACCATCGGTGGCGCATTGCTATTCCCGATCGGCTGGGTCTACGGCAAATTGGTAGCCGCCATGCCCGACGCAGCCGGCGAAATCGCCTACACCGCGGCCGCCTTCTCGCGACCCATCAGTTTCTCCACCGGATGGATGATGATGCTCGCCTACTTCATCGTCTGCCCCTGGGAGGCCGTCGCCGTAGGCCGCATCGCCGGCTACATCGTCCCGCCACTCGATTCGTTCGAACTCTACCGCATCGCCGGACGCCCCGTTTATCTCCCGCACCTCATCATTGGCCTCGGCCTCACCGCGCTGCTCACCACGCTAAACTATCGCGGCATCCGCCTCAGCGCGACCTTTCAGAACTGGACGGCGTTCGCCACGCTGGCTCTATTCATTGTTATTATCGCGCTAGGACTAGGCAAAGGATCGCCGCGTAACTTCCCGCCGCTTTTTACCCATGCGCCGCTGGTGTCGTTTCTGCTCGTGCTTCAGATCGTCCCATATTTCATGACGGGATTTGAATCCGTGAGCAAGGCCGCGGAAGAGTCTGCTCCTGAGTTTCGCTCGCAAGCATTTTCTAAAGCCATCTGGATGGCCGTCCTCGTCGGAATTCTCTTTTACACAATCATCATCGCCGCAGTAGCATACGTTGCACCCTGGCGTGAGTTGACCAGCGAAAAATTTATGACCGCCGTCGCTTTTCAAAATGCGATAGGCTCGCGCTGGATCGTCAACGTCATACTGGTGGCGGCTGTGCTCTCACTGGTCAAATGCTTCAACGGAAACTTCGTAGCCGCCAGCCGTATGGTGTTCGCTCTAGGACGCCGCCGTCTCATCGTCGAACACGCGGGAGCCATCCATCCTCACCACCAAACGCCGTCGGTCGCAGTGCTCTGTATCGGCCTGGCAACGGCCGCGTGTATGCTCCTCGGAGACGCGATCCTGGTGCCCATCACTGAAGTCGGCTCGGTCGCCTGCGCAATCGGATGGGCGGCAACATGCGCCGCATATCTCCGCCTGGGACGTGCGGGTTCGCTGCCCGGCCAACTGAGATTGTCGGCAGCCGAATACCTCGTCGCCGGTCTTGGATTGCTCGTGGCCATCGCAATGCTGCTGATGAAAATCGTTCCCGTGATTCCCGGCCATTTCACAATCTACGAATGGATCGCCCTCGGAATCTGGATCGCGTTGGGAACAATTTCGCATCGCCGCGGTTCACTAGCGTGAGCACGATTTTGGGTGGCGCAGCGCTTTCAGCGCTGCGGTAAGGATTGTTCGTTCCTAACCGTCTTTAGCCGCTGAGGTGACGACACGGAAGGAAATAAGGATGAAGCTCCATAAACTAAATTTCGCGCTGGCGGTCACTCTCCTCGCCGTCACGCTCCCGGCCTCCGCACAATCAACCCACACTTTCGATCTTGTCATCACCAACGGACACATCATCGACGGCACCGGCTCTCCCTGGTACTCGGGAGACATCGGTATTCGCGACGGAAAAATCGCCGCCATCGGCAATTTAACCTCCGCGCCGCGCAAGCGCACGATCGATGCCGGCGGCAAAGTCGTCGCGCCCGGCTTCATCGACATGCTTGGCCAGTCCGAACTTACGATCCTGGTCGAACCGCGCCTGCCTTCAAAAATCTTTCAGGGAATTACCACCGAGATCACCGGCGAGGGCGGATCCATCGCGCCGCTCAACGACGCCATCATTCAGAGCGATCGTCCCGGCTACGAGCACTACCACATCACTCCCGACTGGCGCACGTTCCGTCAATATTTTGCCCGTCTCGAAAAGCAGGGCATGGGCATCAACCTCGCCAGCTATGTCGGAGCGACGCAGGTTCGCCGCATGGTCCTGGGCGACGATAACAAGCAGCCATCACCCGAGCAACTCGAGCAAATGAAAGCGCTGGTGCGTGATGCCATGAAAGACGGGGCCGTCGGTGTCTCGACCGCGCTCGAATACGCTCCCGCACCCTACGCCAAGACTGACGAACTGATCGCGCTCGCCGCCGAAGGCGGCAAGTTCGGCGGAATCTATGCCACCCACATGCGCAATGAAAGTGATTCCGTGCTCGATGCCATCGACGAAGCCCTGCGCATCGGCCGCGAGGCTCACGTTCCCGTGGAAATATGGCACATCAAGGTCGCCGGAAAAAATAACTGGGGACGCATGCCCGAAGTCGTCGCCAAGATTAATACCGCGCGCGCCAGTGGCGCCGACATCACCGCCGACACCTACGCTTACACCGCCTGGTTCAACGATTTCTCGGCCTTCGTTCCGCCGTGGGCTCACGACGGTGGCGCCGCGAAGCTCGTCGAGCGCCTCAAAGACCCCGCCACCCGCGAGCGCATCCGTAAAGATATGCTCACGCCCTCCAAGGATTCGAAGGAAGATTGGGACAACGAATGGCAGGAAATTCCCGGCCCGGATGCCGTCATGATCGGTGTCGTGCAGAATCCCAAGATGCTTCCTCTGCAAGGCAAGCGCCTTTCCGAAATCGCCAAGCTCTGGAAAAAAGATCCAATGGATGCGCTCTTGGATTTCCTCATCGACGATCCGTATGCCGACGTGGCGGTTTTCGGAATGTCGCAGCCCGATGTGACGCTGGCGCTGCAGCAGCCCTGGGTCGCCATTGACAATGACTCCTCCGGAACCTCGCCTGAAGGAATTCTTGGCCAGGAACATCCTCATCCCCGCGCCTATGGCACGTTCCCGCGCATCCTGCGCAAGTATGTTCGAGAAGAAAAAGTGCTTACGCTCGAAGACGCCATCCGCAAATTTTCGGCGCTGCCCGCGCAGCGTCTTCGCCTCACCGACCGCGGCGTTCTAAAAGCTGGCATGTGGGCCGACATAGTCATCTTCGATCCCGCAACCGTGCGCGATCTCGCCACATTCGACAATCCCAATCAGCTTTCCGAAGGCATGGAGTGGGTTCTCGTGAATGGCGTGCCCGTGATCGATGGAGGAAAAATGACGGGAATGCTGCCAGGGAAAGCTCTGCGCGGCCCAGGCTATGTGCAGTAGCACAGTTCGTGTAGGGACAGCCGCCCTCGGCTGTGTGGGGGTAGCCCTCGGTTGTGTGGGGACAGCCGCCCTCGGCTGTCCGTTCGGGCGAAGCCCGAAACGTTCTCCCTTACGGTTTCAATTGCGCTTGGGTTTCCGGCGCGGGAGTCAACGCCACGCGCGGCTCAGCCAGCGTTCCCGTGATGCTGTAAACCATCGAACCCGCCAGCGCCGGCTTGCTCTCCGAACCCTGAATAAGTTTGACATCCAGCACCCGTCCGAAGGATGCCGTGCCGCTAATCTCATACGCTCCCGACGACGAGACCATCTGCCCCTTGTCGATCTCAATCGCCCCATCACGCAGATGAGCGTGACCCTGCCAGCGCACGAGTCGGAAAGGCTGCTCATCACTCGCTAGCGAAATATGGGACAAAACTCCATCACGCAAATCAAATTGCAATCCCCCCTCGGCCGATTGCCAGAACGTCTGCGAATCCCGGCCTGACGCGGTGAGTTGATAAGTTCCGCTCGCAGTTCCAGAAATCCACGAATCATGCATCGCATCGGCGATCTGCTCCAGCGAAACAGCCGTCAGAGTTCCAGCCCCTGTATAGAGAGGAGAGCCTGCCGAGAAATCCACCTGCCAATCGCCGCGATGTTTTCCTCCCAACAACTCTGCTCGCCAATCAGAAATTTTAAGTTTCCCATGCTCCAGGTCAAGAGCAGCGGACACACGATTTGCAACCAGATTGTGAATCAGCAACCGGCCCGCACTCACTTTGCCGGACGCCCACAAATTCCGTAAGAACGATGGTGGCACAGGTTCGGCGGCGGTTAGCATCTGGTACCATCGGCGCTGGCTTGGTGGTGAACTCAGCCACTTATGCAAACCACTCAATCCCACTTCTTCGGTATTCAAATTGAAGCGAACCAGGCAAGCTCCAGGCGTTCCACAACCGCGGGTCAAACTCACTGACCCAGTCCATTGCGCCTCCGCTGCCCGCGCGCTCAACTTCTCCATGCGCACTTCATCTCGCAAAAGCTCCAATTCGCCGGATGAAATTTCGATCGGCTCATTCACTCCTTGTACGATTGCGCGCAAGTTGTGCAGTTGGACAGTTCCGCTTACTTCCGGCAAAGAAAAGTCAGACGAAGCTCCTGACACACTTGTCGCCCACGACCCCGCGATGAGCAATTCCATCTGGGCCACGCCCGCAACGTTGGCCTTCATCGCTGGGAGTCCCAAAAGACTGGCAACGCGTAGGGTATGCGCGACTTCTCCTTCTCCGCGTACAACCATTCCATAACCCGACCGCGCAACCCAGCCTCGCACCAGCGCGGGAGTGGGTCGTCCGAGTGCTACCGGGAAGGGTCCGTATTCCACCCCCAGTTCGTCTTGAGGCGTCAAAACTTCGTTCTTCAAACGCCGAACCGAATCCTTCTTCAATGATGTAGCCATGCTCAACGAGGTGAGGACAAACGGGATGCTCCCCGGAGACAGGTCAACTTTCGCGCTCGCCGATTGCACGCGGAGATCGGTAATCTCACCCTCGCCCTGAAACTCCGGTCCTCGCAGCGAAGCGGCGTCTTCTTTCATCGTGGCATCCGCCTGCACACTTCCCGTGGCTACGAGATCTGCAGGAATGTTTTTCTTGGCGCGTCGAGCCAGTTGCGCCACAGCTGTCATGGGAACGCTTTCAAGATTCAGGATCAGATCAACCCGGTGGACTCCCGGTAGCCCCGCATCGCCACGCAGCATAATCATGCCAGTGCCCACAGGCGCGCTGCACAGGATTTCGTGCACCATATTATCCAATGAGCTATATCTGCCATCGCAATGTGCGGTCAGCCGCATTCCGGCGGCGCTCGATATGTCGTAACGATGGAAGTTCTCGATCGATGTATCCGCAGCCACCAGCATCGCTGCCGGAGTACCTTTGAGAGTTGCATCCAGGCGAACCGCTCCACGCCAGCCCTTATCATTCCCCGACACCAGCTTGGTCAGTTGCCCCAGTTGCACCTGGTCCCACTCCACGCTGAACTGCAGCGGTGTTTCACGCAGACTCCCAGCCCGCTGCCAGGTCCCGTTCATCCGCAACAGGCCGGCGTCATTTAAGCTCATATCAGTGCGCAGTGGTTGTGCTTTTAGCCGCACTCCCCACGTGTTCTCCGATTCCTGCCACAAGGCGAAGTCTGCATTCAAAAGCGCGTATGGTTTTTTTTCCTGTCCAACCTTGAAATTAATGCGGCCCGAACTGGTTTCAATATAGGGAAATCCTGGCCGCGCTTCTGACTTCGATTTCGCGGTTGGTGCCAGCGGCGTGCGCGCCGTGCGTTCCAGCAGCGCCTCCCAGTTCCAGCGTCCGCCCGGTCGCCGCACCAGGTTCAAGCTCGGCTCTGTCAGTTCGAGGCGCGCAATGTCCAGCCGTCCGCGCAGCAGAGAGGTCAAACGCACCACGGCCGTGACCTCCGGAGCCCGCAACATGGGCTCCGCTCCGAACTCCGGATCTTCATGGATCACCAGATTTTCGAGATCAAAGCTGGGCGGCAGGAATCGAAGATGAACCGAACCCACCTCCACCGGCCGGGCTACGGCAAGGCTGATGGAGTTCGCGATACGCGCTTTGAGAGACGACGCCCCAGGTCGCATGAGAAATAGCACAAGCAGAATCACAACTGCCGCGATCACCATCCGGCGCTTGGGCGAGTAGATCTTCACCGCACTACTTTCAGCGTTCGCTTCCAACGCGTTTCATCGAAGAAGTGCAACACCACGTGCGCCAGGAAGCCAATGCGATCTCCGAAATCGGTCTTGCGATACTGGTCGCTCGGCGTATCAAACGACCAGTAAATGAACATGGGACGTCCGATTATGTTCTCCTTCGGAATGAAGCCCCAGTAGCGGCTGTCCAGGCTTACGCCACGGTGGTCGCCCATGGCGAAGTAGCGGCCGGGTGGCACTACAAGATCATCCCCTTGAATGTGCGAGGGCAACTCCGTCTCCCAGATCGGAGAAATGTTCGGGTCCGAGGGCGGCACTGCGGGGAAATTGTTGCGATAGAAATCTGACGGCTCATCCCGATCATGGTTTATATAGGGCTCGTTCAGTTTCTCCCCGTTGCGATAGACCTCGCCATTGCGCAGGTGAATCCGATCGCCGGGAACGCCGATAATCCGTTTCACAACGTAAGTTCCTGTGTAAGCCGCGTCGGGATGTAGAAACACCACAATGTCGCCGTGCCGCACTTGCCTGTAAGGAAGCACCGGTCCCACAGACGCAGTCTGCGGCGCGAACTGGACGCGGTTCACGAAGACGTGGTCGCCGATCAGCAGCGTATCCTCCATCGAACTGGAGGGAATCTCGAACGCCTGCACCACGAAAGTGATGATGAACAGTCCCGTCACCAGCACTGCGGCCAGCGAGGCCAGGAATTCCACTGTAGTCTCGCGCGGTTTCTCTTCGACCTCGTCCTTCGCTTTGTTATCTTTCTTAGCCACCAATTATTCCGTCCAATCTTTTCCCAGCACGTGGGAAAGCTTTCTCAACCTTCGCACCTCGCCCCTCGGCTAGGTTGTGTGTCAGGGCACGCATCAATGCACGCCCTGAGCGCCAGACCTTAGAACTCGACTTTAGGCGCCTGAATCCGTCGCTATCAGGCCCTACCACGGCCTCTAATTCACCAGCCGCAGCGTGCGGTTCCAGCGCGTAATTTGAAACAAATGAGTGAATGCGTAAGCGAAGTGGTAAAGCTTATCACCTACCGAAGAGGGCGTTATACTCTCCCCCTCAGCGCCGCGCACCGACCAGTAAATCAGCAGCGGCCGCCCAATAATATTCGCTCCGGGCACAAATCCCCAATACCGGCTGTCATAACTATCGTCACGATTGTCTCCCATCACAAAGTAATGACCCTCGGGAACGATGAGCTGCCCATCCTCTACCAACTTGCGCAGTAGCAGCCACCAGTCCGGAGTCTCGCCCGGCGCCACATCAAGCCTTGGAAAATTGTCCCGAAATAAATCGTTCGCCGGCCGGGTGAAATGAGCATAAGGCTCTTTCAACGCAACTCCGTTCACAAAAACCTGCTTGTTCACCAGCCGCACACGGTCGCCCGGCACCCCAATTACGCGTTTCACAAAATGCTGCGCCGGGGTGATCGGATAGTGAAACACCACAATGTCGCCGCGCCGCACCCGCCGGTAAGGCATTACGTGATCGCCCACGCCTCCCCCGTAGCAGAGCTTGTCCACCAACAGGTAATCGCCCACCAGCAGCGTATTCTCCATCGAGGGTGAAGGAATCTGAAACGCTTGCACGATGAACGTGATAACAAACACCGCGATCACCACCGTTCCGAGCAACGACTGCAACGAACCGATCGCGTCCGTACCCAAAGCTACCGCCGTTCCCGAATGATTGAGAGAATGATTAAGAGAACGATCGCGAACATCCTCATCGGGAAGGCGCTGGCCCGGAAGAGTCTGCTCAGGAATAGCCTGGTCGGGAATAGCCTGTTCAGGGAGACGTTCCACGGGAAGGTGATCTGGAGAATTCATACTCTGCTTCTGCAACAACTCTACTTATCCTCGGACCGTGCTCCCCGCGCCACTTTGGCTCCCCCCGATTGAGGTCGCGAAGCCAGATAAGCCAGTAACTGCCGCGCGGCGTCCTGCTCGGCCGTTTTCTTGGTCGAGCCCTGTGCTCTTCCCACGAACTCCGCCCCGCCTTCGCCGTTCTTTGTATTCAGACGGACCTCCACGGTAAACGTCTTGTTATGTTCCGGTCCCGCTTGCTGCACCAAAACATACGAGGGCTGTGCCATTCCCAATCCCTGCAGAGTTTCCTGCAGCGCCGACTTGAAATCGGTCATGGGCAGCGCGCCGCCGTCGCGCTCCATGCTTGCCAGCTCCGGCGCCAGGATTTCCCGCAGGATGAATTCGCGCGCCGGCTCCATTCCCCCATCGAGATAGATGGCCGCCAGGATCGCTTCCAGCGCGTCCACCAGCAGGGCTGTCTTGCTGCGTCCTCCGCTCTTTTCTTCCCCGCGTCCCAGCCGGAGATAGTGTCCCAGCTCCAATCGTTGTGCTACCCGGATCAGATGCCGTTCACTCACCACATGGGCGCGCAATTTTGAGAGCTCGCCCTCGCGAAATTGGGGAAAGCGCTGGAACAACTCTTCGCTTGTGACCAGAGACAGAATCGCGTCGCCCAAAAACTCCAACTGCTCGTTGTCGTTGACCTTATACTTGCTGTCTCCGGGCTGCTGGGACTCCAGTTCCCGCGCCTGCGAGCTGTGCGTGAGGGCTTGTTCAATCACGCCCCGGCGGCGGAAGTGGTAGCCCAACGCCGACTCCAGTGCGGTGATTTCCCTTTCTTTCATGGTGATGGTACGAATAACTCTTCGGTCACTTCTTAGCGGGTGGAGCGCCGCCGCCGCTCAACTGGGTCAGGCGATCTTTCTCCTTACGCGCGGCATCCCCGGCATTCGTGCCTTCCTTCGTCAACTCCACTGCCTGATTGGCGTATCTCAGCGCCTCGGGATATTTGCTCTGCATATCCAGCGCCACCGAGAGTCGGAATACCGCGATCGGATCGACCTGCTGTGGGAACGCATCAATCGACTTTCTCAAATCTCCTTCCGCGTCCGCCCAGGCTTTCTTATTGAACTCGATCGTTCCTAAAATTGCATAAGCCTCCGAACGTATAAAACCTTTGAACGCATCGACCCGTTCCTGCGGCAGTCCTGCGGTAGGAATATCTGTATCGACAGTAACCAGCGCGCGCTGCGCATCTTTGGTGGCTTCCGCCAGCTTCTGGTCCCGATCCAGATCGGTATCGCGCGTGCGCTCCGCCAGCACTTGAGAAACTCCCAACAGCGCCTCCGGATCGTCCGCGTCGTAGGTCAGAATCTTCTCCGCCATGGCCATCATTTTGTCGGCATTGTTCGCCCCCTGATATCCATGCATCACAGCTTTGTAGAGCAAAGGGCGCAACTCGCTGTCTGGAAATTTCGTTGCAAAATCGCCGGCTGCTTTCTCTTGGGCTGCGGGATCAGTTAAGGCCGCCGCGTCGTTGTACGCTTTGAACTCCTCTTGTGTCTTTGCCTGCGGCGGACGCTTTCCTGCCGGCGCAGCTGCTTGCCCTGGCGTTTGTCCGCTTGCCTGCCCCGCGGGCGCACTCTGCGCAGGAGTACTCTGCGCGAAACCCCAAACTGATATCCCCATCATCGCAATAAGAATTGCAGCTCGCTTCATACTTTCTCCTTAGGCTCTCACGATTTCAGCTTTCCCCGACTCGACCTCGAATCCTGTGTCCTCTGTGGTAAAGATTTCTTGGGAGGTTCTTTGAGCAAACCGTACTATTGCTGCGGCTGCGGCTTAGCCGGAGGCTCATACGCCCGCTGCAGACCTCGCTCGGCGGCTGTCTTGATCTCCGGCAATCCTCCGGCCATATTCAACGCAGCCTGATACTCCTGCAACGCCGCCTCGCGCTCTTCTTTCATATCCAAAATTCTTCCCAGATACACATGCGACCATCCCACCACGGTCGGATCTTTCGACGCGGCGATTGCTTTCTGAAAATTATCTTGTGCTCCATCCCGATTCTTATTCGCCACAGCCACTTCCGCCAGGATAAACAGCGCCCGCCCCTGGTCCCCGATTTTTCTTTCGAGTGCGGTTTGCGCCAATTCCTGCGCACCCTTGGGATCGCCCGCCGCCAACCGCTTCTCCGCCGTGATCAGCATCCGCCGCTCTTCTGGACGCGACAACCGTACCAGTTCCGGCGAAGCCACCTTCGCAAACTGAACCTCCGCCGCCGCTCTCTCCTCTTTCTTTAAGTCCACATTATCGAGGATGCTGCCATACTCTCCTCGAATCCCCACCGGATCTTTTTCGAAAGCAACCACCGCATCGTAAAAGTACCGCGTCAGAATATATCCCTGCTTCACCGCATCATCCACTGCCTGGGCTCGCATCGGTTCTTCGGTTTTGCCGCCCGTGCGAATCTCAATCGCCCGCACCAGGCATTCCGTTACCAGCAGCGAGATGTCAGTCTTGAAGCTCTCCTCCAGCGGAGCCCGGCTCACCGATTGCAGCAACGGTTTGAGCCGCTGGATGGAACTGTAATGTTTCTCCGCCAGCGGATCCATCTCGTAATGTAGAAACGTATGCCGAATCTGGTCCATCTTCAGCCCAGATTGCGCCGCCGCTCCCGACGGCGAGTTCGGAGCCGAGTTCGGAGCCGGAAACACCACCACATAATAAGCTGTGCCGTAGTTTCGCGCGTCCGTCTCATTCGGCGAACCCATGAAGTCGAGATAAATCGTGAACGTTCGCCCCAAATACTGCGCGGAAGGCTGCTTCAGGTAAACCTCGGTGTCCAGCACCATCTTGGCCAGCGGTTCGTGATAACGCCGCACCGCCTCCGCGTAATCCTTGCGGTGCCGCTCCCAGATCGAATGCACTCCCGCCTTCTCGTAAAAATGTTCCATCAACATACCGAAACCCGCAATCTGCGCCGCATCCGGAGGCAAATCCTCCTCTTTCATGCGCGGCATAAAGTGCGGAGCACCATCCGCGTACAACGCCAGCGAAATATACTGCGACAAATTGCGAGTGGCGTCCGATGCCGCATGTTTCTGGTAGAAATCGCACACCGCCGCCTGCGCCGCGCGCGCCTCCTGCGACTCCGCAAGGTTCCTCTGCACCTCAGCCCTCACATTGCTGCGCGTTGCATCAGAAATCGTTAAATCCAGGTCATAGCCGCAGGTATTGAGCGCGGTGAGAAAGGAGAAAATAGTCTCACTGTTATCGAGCGTGATTGGACCCGAATTTCCCGAAGGCTGATAAGGCGCCGGCTGCTTCTGCTGGGGTTCCTTTTGCCGGGACGAACTCGGCTGAGCAGGCTTTTGAGCGGGCTGATTCGCCGGTGGCTGCGCTTCCTGAGATTGCTCTTGTGAAGTCCGAGACGAGCTCTCCGAGGGCTGATCCTGCGGAGCCGAAGGCAGATTCTGCGGAGCCGAATCCTGCCCCGCACACAACGACGCCATCAGCCCCAACAGGGCCGCAAGGAATAAGCCTCGCAATCGCAAACTCAGCAAATCCTCCACAGCATCAGTGTCATGCCCGCCGGAAACTACCCACAAGTGTATGGACTTCCACCGAGACGGTCAAACCGATGAGGGGGTGAGAACAGGACGGGATGGAATATGCACCACGCCTTCTGCCGGGCAGTGCGTAACACCTTCTTACGAAACCATTCTGCGGTGTTCCTACCTATCACGAGCTGATCTTGGGCGAGAGGCCGAGAAAATCGATTTTGTGACGTGCGGAATTCTACGGCCAGTCGAGGGTAAAGTATTCGCTCGTCTGTTAGTTTGATTCTGGATACCAGAATCCGAGCGCGTGTGCCTCCAATTAATATCCGGGCTGGATTTAGAACCCAGCCTTCTCGCGTATTGGAGCGCCGGTGGCTCCTTAATTGACGTTAGGTCCACGATGGCGATTCCATCACCAGTCCCAGTTATTGCGATCAGGACATTGTCTTTGCCATCAGCGACGAGTGCATCGTAGTTGGGAGAGAGAGACACCGACAGAACAATGCGGTTCACTAAGTTTCCGAGTCTGCCGTCTAACACGTCAATGCCATTGGTGGATGGCTGAAACAATAGGCTACCGTCGGCGCTGAGTTTGACACCATAGACATACGCAATGTTCATGACTTCACGATCATTGAGCGCATAGTACGATTCAGCGTCGAGATTGTAATCGTAAAGATAGCTGGTCGCTTCAAACTGGGCCTGGTTGGCCGAAAGCGCTAGATCCTCGTCCCCATAGCAGCAACTCGGGTCCACGGAGGCTGGGACCCAAGTGTCGGTGGCAGTGTCAATGTACAAGACAAGGCCGTCGTCGTTGAAAAACACGCGGCTGTTGTCCGAGCTGATGATCGTTCGCAGATATGCATCACCAACTACGTCCGGGCCTTCAATTCCGTAGTTGGTTATCCCGCCCGTAGTGGTATCCAACTTGTAAAACTGATCGCCGCCTCCAATGCCCTCGCCTACCGTCGCGTAATATACGGCGCCACTGTCGCTGATCGCGACTCCGCAGGGGATTGGAGCCCCGCCCGGCTCTGACCCAACCATGAATGTCTTGACCGATGTCGGATTCGCAGGATCAAGGAGATAAATGGCGCCGGCAGCGGTGTCGGCGACAGCCAGCTTGCTTCCGTCGGGTGATAACGCAATCCCCCACAGCCTCTGGGTTGCTCCTGGGGGTGCCGGAATGGTTATTGGAGACTGCCACGAGCCTTGGGTTTTAGAAAAGACTTGAATCTGGTTGGCGTCGGTGAAGTAATACAGATCGGAATAAGAGTCGTAGATTCCTTGTGCCAGGTTTGATCCCGGCCGGGCGAACTGCTGAATCGCTGGCAGATATGTCAATGCCGAATGTGCTGTCGTACTGCCACTAGTGCTAGTAATGGTCACGTCCGCAGCTGCGGTCCCTGGCGGGATCGTGTACGCCAAAGCTTGCAAGGGAAAAGGTGGCGTCTGAAGGTCATACGCGTATGGCGCGAAGCCAGTGACCTGTGCTGGATTGCCGGCTATGCTCACCTGCAAAGAGGGTGGAATGCTGCTTGCGCTCCGGATATTCGGCAGCGGGCCAGTCACTGTCCCTGAGGGGACGGGACCAAAGCCATAGCCGTAAATCACTCCGGTACCTCCGCCCTCGCCAGTGGCCATGTTCGGCGTGACCTCAACAATAGTAGGGCCATAGCTGAAGCCTTCGGGAAGAATTTGGAAGCCGCCATCGGTAATAAATGCGTAAATATCGACGGGTCCGGCCGCTCCCGGCGGAGACGTAGCCGAGATTGATCCGAAATTTCCATATGTATCCGGCCCGGAGACTCCAGATATATTCTTGGATCCCTGAGAGCCGAAGTAGACCCCGCTGAGTGTGCCGAACGGAGCTGGTTCGCTTATCTGTACCGGAGTACCGCCCGTTGTCGGTCCCGCGGCTGGGACCGTGAATCCATAAGGAAATTCGGTGCCCACGGCGCCAGTGCGCATGGTCGTCGTATCAATGAACCCGACACCCTCTTCCAAGGGCCCAACAAGCAGGCCAGTACCATCGACTGCTTGGAGGTTTGGATTGAAGGAGGGGCCCCATCCCATTCCGCTGATCGTGATGGGAATATCTATATTTGGGAGCCACCCGACCTGCTGACCGCTTGCCAGATCGTAGGCATAAACCATCCAATCATTTGGCACAAACAGCGTGGTGGAATCTGCGCTGATTGCAAAGCCCGCACCCGTGGATGTATCGCCGCTCACCGGAATCTGAGTAACTAGGCTAAGCGTCGCTGCGTCGTAAACATACGCGTAATTATTGGGAGGCAGGGTTTCGGTGTTGGCGGGCACAATCACGTAGTTCCCGTCGGGTGTTGTTCTGAAATTGACACCGGGGAATCCGGAACCACCGCCGGTAACGGTGCGGCCAGTCGATTCATCGACCTCGCAGAGCGCGCCACCATCTACGCTGGAGAGAATAATCTTTGTCCGGTCGGGCGATCGCGAAAACCCGCCGATGTTGAAACCACAACTGCCGATGGTCGCTAAGGAATTATCACTGGGGTTCCATACTGCGAAGGTTGCGAATCCATCAAGCGTGATGCCACCTGTTCCGTGGAGCAGCGCTACCCGACCGTCCGCAAGGACGACAGCAGCATCAGCGTCGTACCCAGAAGGTCCAATCTGAGATGCCACGTACCTGTGAGTGACAATCATGGCGACGGGATCGACGGCGTACAAATCGCCAATGGCAGTCCCTATATAGAGGGTTTTGTGATCGGACGTATCGTCAATGCTATACGCCCCAGGGACACTGATCTCTCCTACTTCAGTTTCCGAGGCCGCATCCAAAACCATCACATGGTTCGAGTCGGGATCAGTCACGTAAAAGTAGTTTGTGATCGGGTTGTAGACGATCCAATGCAGATTTACCCACTGGAAGTACTCCGTGGTCGCATCCGTCCGCACGTATTTTGTCCGACCAGCGGTGAAAGGACCACTACCAGTACCACCAGAAACCGATAAGCTCAACTTTGCCGCGTGTGTAAGCGAGGCAGAAACGCCAGTAAAAGTAACTGTCTGGCTCGTGGTCGACGCGTTCGCGTCGGCTGAAAAGTTAACCTGCTGCGCCGTGCCGGGCGTCAGAGTGATGCTGGTGGGCGAAGCAGAAACACCCGTTGGAAGGCCGCTCACTTGGACGCTGACCTCAGATGAAAAGCCGTTAATCGCCGTAACAGATAGCGATACCGAAGCCGAACTTCCTCCGTTTACCATCTGACTGGTTGGGCTTACGGCCAAGCTGAAATCCGGCGTGGGAGGTGGCGGAGGTTGGGAGCCGCTCCCTCCCCCTCCACATGCCATCAATCCCGATATCAACAAGGATGACAGAAGACGCAGTTGCCGTGTTAAATGCAGGCCTGGAGGGCGATGCACTCCAGGCGAGACGTAGGGCGCAATCATAAGTCACCATGCCCGGATGAGGACGGTGGGCAGAACCGGCGAGACCAAGTATCTTAGTAACTTACCTACCAGTCAATAGCTGGGCAGTTTAGCGTCGGCCTTTTTTCTGACTGCAATCTTTATCACTTCTCTTAGTCGAAACCATCCGTACGGCCATCCTCGGCAATTGCAGCGATCACGTGAGCGCGGGGGGTGGACGGAGAGGACCGCAAAATTTGCCACACTTGGTTCTGTCAGTCGATTGGAGCATCTGAAAATAGATTTTGGGTGATCCCGATGTTGTAGTGTGAGGTGTGACGAATTTGCCGTCCTCTCCTTCCACCCCGTCGAACCGATCAGACCCAGCCGACGCATGACTATGGTTACTTGACCCTTCAGAAGCCCTTGGCCAAAGATCATGACGCGTGGAGGTGTCTTTTTGACGAAACGAGTGTGCGCTCTTCTAATTTGCTTGGCTGGCATTTGCGTTGCCACGGCGGCGGCCCAGCAAGATCGCATCAGCAGCGATGTGGACGTTAACCAAACCGTTGTCCTAAAGGGTAACGTATCGCCACTGGCCCAACCTCAAAACGACTTGGGTCCGATTGATCCCTCGATAACACTGGCTGGAATACGAATTCTATTCAAGCTTTCCACCGCGCAGAGCGCCGCGCTCAAGCAATTGCTCGCTCAGCAACAGAACCCGGCGTCCCCGAACTATCACAAATGGCTGACTCCCGAACAATACGCGAATCGCTTTGGCCTAAGCTCGCGCGATATAGCCAAGGTTGTGCAGTGGCTCGAATCCCAGGGATTCAACGTTACCGAAGTTGCCCACGGCCGTGGATGGGTCGTATTCAGCGGCTCCGCCGCACAAGTGCAGAGCGCGTTTCACACCGAATTGCACCGCTACTCGGTGAACGGTGAAACCCACTTCGCAAATTCCACAGCACCGTCGATTCCCACAGCCCTGACGGGAGTGGTGTCTGGTTTCCGGGGCTTGAACGACTTCTATCCCAAACCCGCCAGTGGCACGAAGAAAGTCCGGCCGCTCGGCCAAAAGGGTCTGCCGAGCAGTCCCGACTATACATCCGGCGGGTCTAACTACCTGGCCCCAGACGATCTCGCAACCATCTACGATATCGCCAAGCTTTACTCTCAGGGCTATGACGGAACGGGCGAAGCTATTGCAGTCGTCGGGCAGTCGGACATCCACACCACGGACCTGTCAAGTTTCTGGACTTTCTTTAGCCTTACTCCGCCGACGATTAATCAGGTACTCGACACCAACAGCGTAGATCCCGGAGTTACCGGCGACGAGCTTGAGGCTGACCTCGATTTGGAGACTGTCTCCGGCGTTGCACGGAACGCCACCATTTACTACGTTTTCGGCAAGAGCGCCGACGATGCGTCGGCCTATGTCATCGACCACCACACTTCGATCCCCGTTTCGGTGATCAGCGAGAGCTTCGGATTATGCGAACCTACCGCCGGGACAACCTACTTGACTCAGCAAGAGACCATCGCGAAGCAGGGAAACACCGAAGGCATAACTTGGGCAGCCTCCTCCGGCGATACTGGCGCAGCAGCGTGTGAACCCAACGGCGGTTCGAGCTCTGCAACCACCGGGCTAGCCGTTAACGAACCGGCCAGTCTGCCAGGTGTGACCGGCGTCGGCGGCACTGAATTCAGCGGCGATGTAACCAACCAGAGCCAATATTGGAATACCACAAATACGGCTACTGACGAGTCAGCCATCTCCTACATTCCGGAGATGGCATGGAACGACTCGGATGTCACTGGCGACGGCCCGAATCTCAACACAACCCTTGCAGCCAGCGGGGGCGGAGCCAGTATCGCATTTACAAAACCATCGTGGCAGGTGGGTGGTGGAGTTCCCAAGGACAACGCACGCGACGTTCCAGACGTTTCGATGACGGCATCTGCCAACCACGACGGCTATGTCATTTTTTGCTCAAATAGCGGTGACGGTTGCACCGCCAGCACTCCTGAAATTGTGGGTGGGACTTCTGCGGCGACCCCAGTCTTCTCCAGCATCCTGATTTTGCTCAACCACTATCTGGTTAAGAATGGGCTTCAGAGCACCCCTGGACTTACTAACGTCAATCAAACGCTCTACCAACTCGCTGCGAATAGTAGCTCACCTTTCCACGACATTACTACCGGCAGCAATATCGTTCCCTGCACCAACCCGTCGCCCAACTGCCCTACCAGCGCTCCGTTTAAATTCGGCTTCAGTGCAGGTGTCGGCTATGATCAGGTCAGCGGCCTGGGCTCAGTGGACGCGTACAACTTCGTGATCGCCTGGGCTAACTCCGTAAAGACTCCGACCTCCACAGCCCTGGCTATCTCAAACGCCACGGTGACCGCGGGCTCAAGCGTGACCCTGACTGCGACCATCACCCCCGCTCCGCCCGACGGTGAAACCGTGACCTTCACCGACACAAAATCGCCGAATAGCCCCTTGGGCACAGCGAGCACTGCTTCCGGCAAGGCTACCTTTACAAGTACAGCCATTGCAGGAGGTTCGTACACCGTAGTGGCCAGCTATCCTGGGGACACAACCCTTGCGTCCTCGGCTTCGACGCCGGCGCAGGCTCTCAACGTCGAGGATTTCAGCCTGAGCCCAAGCACCTTGAGCATCGCCGTTTCCGCCCCTGGACAGAACGGTTCGGGTACCATCACCTTCGGACTCCTGGGAGGGTTGACCCAGGCCCCAAGCTTTAGTTGTTCCGGTCTGCCTTCCGAGTCAACTTGTACTTTCACGGCGGCATCCGCAACTAGCGAGACGGTAACGATCGGCACAACGGCGGCATCGTGGCTGCATGACGGACCGTTAGGACGCCGCAGCGGCATCTTCTACGCCCTGCTATTCCCCGGTCTGGTGGGATTGGTGTTGCCCTCCGGCCGCCGCAAGCGAACGATTCGTGCCGTGCTTGGTCTCGTGGCTGTGCTCGCGGTTGTGACGCTGTGGATGCCCGCCTGCGGAGGCAGCGGAGGCAACCATAATCCCGGAACACCCGTGGGCCAAACCAGCGCGACCGTCACAGCATCGGAGTCGGGCATCTCGCACACCGTCACCATCAACCTCAACGTTCAATAGGGAGCTGGTCGCCTCTGCGCGGTTGGAGGGTCGGCCGGCTGCCCCATAAGTGTAGAAGTCATCTAGCCATCTCATAATGGGTTCGGGAAGGGCACGACCTTCAGTCGTGCCGTCCAGAGCCAATAAAGACGAGGGCTTTAGCCCC
>DAIUEW010000038.1:0-58548 GCA_036844925.1 Candidatus Sulfotelmatobacter sp. | reverse complement strand
ACGCGCAAGTGCGCCCGCATCGTCGGCGACGTCATGGGCAAGTACCATCCCCACGGCAACCTCGCCGTCTACGACGCTCTAGTCCGCCTCGCCCAAACGTGGAGCCTGCGCTATCCGCTGATCTTCGGTCAGGGAAATTTCGGCTCGGTCGATGGCGATCCTCCCGCAGCCGATCGCTACACTGAAGCCAAGCTGGCGCAAGTCGCCACCGCGCTGCTCGAAGACCTCGACAAGGAAACCGTCGACTTCCGTCCCAACTACGATGGCAGCGAAGTCGAGCCCGACGTTCTTCCCACGCGTATTCCCAATTTGCTCATCAACGGCTCTGACGGGATCGCCGTCGGCATGGCCACTAAAATTCCTCCGCACAATCTCACGGAAATCGTTGACGCGACCATCACGCTCATCAACAATCCAAACGCGCAGCTCGCTGAAATTCTAAAGTTCGTTCAGGGCCCCGATTTCCCCACCGCCGGCATCATCCACGGACGCGCCGGAATCTTCGAAGCGTATCGCGAGGGCCGCGGTCGCTTCATGATGCGCGCCAAAGCCGCCATCGAAAACATCACAAAAGACCGGCAGGCCATCATCGTCACCGAAATTCCGTATCAGGTGAACAAAGCTCGCCTGGTTGAGCGCATCGCGCAACTCGTCAACGACAAGGACATCGAAGATATTTCCGACATCCGCGACGAAAGCGATCGCGACGGCATGCGCATCGTAGTCGAACTAAAGCGCGGCGCCGAGCCTCAAATCGTTCTCAACCAGCTCTACAAACACACCGCCATGCAGGAAGGTTTTTCCATGATCCTGCTGGCTGTGGTCAACGGACAGCCGCGCGAAATGGGCCTGATTCAGGCCATCAAGCACTTCATCAACCACCGGGTCGAAGTAGTCCGCCGCCGCACCGCCTTCCTGCTGCAGAAAGCCAAAGACCGCGAACACATTCTCGAAGGCTATCTCAACGCCCTCGATCATCTCGACAACGTAATCACCATCATCCGCGCCAGCGCCAACCGTGCCGACGCCCGCGAAAATCTAGTCGCCTACTTCGGCGGCAAGAAAATCGATATCAACACCAGTGGCCGCGCTCCCAAGCTCGATCCCGAAAAGCCTTTCACCACGCGCCAGGCCGAAGCGATTCTCGAACTGCAACTGCATCGCCTCACCAAACTTTCCATCGACGAAATTTCCAGCGAGCTGAAAGAAGTTCGCGGGCGCATCGAAGACTACGAATCGATCCTCGCCTCCGAGAAAAAACTTCGTTCCGTCATCATCAAGGAACTCGAAGAAGTAAAAGAGCTCTACGGAGACGAGCGCCGCACTCGCATCGAAGATGAAGCCGCCGAAATCGTTCTGGAAGACTTAATCGCCGACGAGCAGGTCGCCGTCACCTTCAGCCACTCGGGCTACATGAAGCGCACGCCCATCTCTACTTACCGCATGCAACGCCGCGGTGGGAGCGGCCGCACCGGCATGAAGACTCGCGATGAGGATTTCGTCGAACACCTCTTCATCGCCTCCACTCACGCCTACATTCTCATCTTCACCAACAAAGGCCGCGTCTACTGGCTCAAGGTGTACGAAATCCCCGATGTTAGCGCCGCCGGCAAAGGCAAACACATCGGCAACCTCATTGGATTGCAACCCGGTGAGACCGTTCGCACCATGCTGGCTGTGCGCAACCTCGAAGAAGAAAATAAATACGTATTCTTCGCCACGCGCAACGGTCTGGTGAAAAAATCAGAGCTGCGCGAGTTCATGCACGTCCGCTCCAACGGCATTAACGCCATCAACATCGAAGACGGGGACGAACTCGTCGCCGCCCGCATCACTAACGGCAACCAGATCGTCTTCATCGCCACTCACGAGGGCATGGCCATCCGCTTCGACGAGGACCACGTTCGCCCCATGGGCCGCGCCGCATATGGCGTCAACGGCATCAACCTGGAAGAGGGAGATTATGTAGTAGGCATGACGGTCACGCCGAAACCGGGCGCGGCTCCAGTCGGCGGACTCGCTGCGGCAGAGGGGACATCCGCAGTCGATACCGAAGTCGCACCAACCGAGGCCGTCGACCTAACTCAGAAAGGCACGCTCATCCTCTCCGTAACCGAAAACGGATACGGCAAGCGCACTCCCGCCGACGAATACCGGCTCACGAATCGCGCAGGTAAAGGCGTGATCAACATCAAGACCACCGAGCGCGTCGGCAAAGTCGTTGCTATCGCGCTGGTTGACGAGTCGTCCCAAGTCATGCTCATCAGCCACTACGGCAAAATCATCCGCATGGATTCAAAAACCATCCGCGAATCCGGCCGCAACGCCCAGGGCGTCCGCCTCCTGCACATGGAGCCCGGCGACAAAGTAGCCGCCGCCGTTGTGTTAGCGCCAGAAGAAGAACCCAACGGCAACGGAGGCACCCTGTTGCAGTAATTGTTTGTGTGTTTAGCGACTCATTTAGATCGTAGGTCCCACAGCGACCCAAATTGATTTCTGGCAGTCTACGGGCGTTGTCGTTCCCACAACGTTGTCATTCCGAACCAAGTGAGGAACCTGCTTCTCGCCGCCATCCGCCACCATCCTCGCGCGGAATATTCCTGCTTGGTGGCCCTACTTCACTCCCTGCTTCCGATTAATCTCCGGCGAAAACTCAATGAAGAAGTTCAGCAGCGTCCCCCATCCCACCTGCTCCGCCGCCGCCCGTCCACCGTTGGTAAACGCGTTCTTCGGACTCGGTTTCCACGCCGTTGAAATCATCCCCCCGCCAAACGCTCCCCCATACAAAGCCCACTGCGGACGCAAATGCTCCTCGCTGCGATCATAAGTCACCAAATTCCTGATAAACGCATGCCGCGTCCGCCGCCACAGCCCCTGGCATTTGCACTGGTCGTAGCGCACTTCATATCCCAGCTTCGCATTGCCCAGCGCAGCCAGCGTGTTCGCCGCAATAAACTGCCCTTCCCGCGACGCGAACCGCTCCGCATACCCCGCCCATCCGTCGTCCCACTGGTAAGGGACGCCACGCACCTGGTCAATTCCCGCCGCGAACATTCTCTTCATATAAGCTTCCGGCGTATTCAAAGTCTGCCGCAAATAAATATCTTTTCGTTCCTGCGCCGTCAGCGTAACCAGCTTCCGGTTCTTGCCCACATAAATTCCAGCAATCCATCCTGATTCCCAATCCCGCGCCTTCAGCAGCCCGGCCGTAGCCGCATCCTTTGTCATGCTCACAGCCTGCTTCGTTTTGTCCTGGATCTGCTGCACCGGATTCGCGCTCTCATCCTTCTTAGTCTCTCCCGGCGCATCGGGAGTTTCCTGGGCAGGCGCTTGACCCGATGCACCCGCCTGCGGCTGGCTCTGCTCTGGCTGCTTCTGGCCCGGTTCGTCGCCCTGCGCCCACACCCGGCTCGTGCCCGTTACCACCAAAACGCACAGCGCCACCAGAACACCGCACACCCTGCCCAGCCTGATTGCCCGTTCATATTGCATCTAATCAGCACGCACTCCGCCACACGCGGCCTTTCCTCTGTGAACCCCTGTGCCCTGTGTTTAAGCCTTTGACTTCGACGCCACAGTCGCTAAACTTCGTTTCGATGCGCTCGCTCTACAACCGTGTTGCCGGACAAAGCGTCGAACGCCTCGCCGCTCTCAGTGACGGTATCTTTGCCGTTGCCATGACCCTGCTTGTCTTCGACCTTCGCGTCCCCGCCACAGAAGCCGTCCACTCAGAACACGACCTTCGCCGCATGCTCATCGCACTCTCCCCACGCCTCCTCGTCTTCCTCATGAGCATCATGACCAACGGCATCTTCTGGGTCGGACAGCAAACCCAACTCAACCACTTCGCGCGCGCCGATCGTAAACCTTGCCTGGATTCACATTGCCTTCCTCTGTTGCATCTCGCTCACGCCATTTTCGACGGCGCTGCTAGCCGAGTTCATACACTACCGCACTGCACTGCTTGTTTATTGGAACAATATTTTGCTCCTCGGCCTCACCTTATTTTGGAGTTGGAGCTATGCAACCCGCGCCCACCTTCTCGCTGACGATCTCCCGCCCGAAGTCCACCCCGCCGTGGTGCGCCGCATCGTAATCGCCCAATCCCTCTACGCCGCCGGCGCAGCCCTCTGCTTCTTCAACACCTATTACAGCATCGCCGCTATCGTCATGGTCCAATTAAACTATGCCATCGCCCCAAGATTCTGCTGGGGACTGTTCTCCCGCAAGTCCTCCGAAGAATCGTAGACGTTAGACCCGTTGCCGTGGGAAAGTGATCGGGAAGGGCACGACTCAGTCGCGCCGCATAGAGGCCTAAATGGGAACAGGCTTCAGACGCTGAGGGGGAACGGGGAAATCTTTCGCGGATTGAGCCGCGCCGCGTCCCGCATTTTCAATTTTCGCTGCGCCCAACATGCGCTAGAATGCATTCTCCATGAGCAAACAGCACTACTTCTTCAAGCTCATCCCTCCCCGCTCCACCTTTCCTCATGACATCACCGACGACGAAAACCTCCTGATGAAAGAGCACGCACGTTACTTTCAGCAACATTTCACGGCAGGCAGGATTCTCGTTTTCGGTCCGGTCATGGCAACCAGCGGAGCCTTCGGGCTCGCCGTGCTTGAAGTCGAGGATGAGGCCGAAGCTCGGCAATTTGGCGAGAATGACCCGTCCGTGCGCGCAGGCCTTAACCGATTCGAGATCTATCCCATGCGACTCAGCGGCGCACAGGGCCCGCGAGACTGAACCGAACCGCCAAAGTTTTCTGCACTCGCCTCACAGGATTTTCCGGATATTTCCCGGTACTCAGTATTCGCAGCCCGGTACTCTTACCCTCTTTCAAACGCGTGCTTCTTCTCCAACTCCTCCACCGCCGTCCGCATCGCGCTCTCAAATCTCTCCGCCTGTCCCATCAGCCCCGGAGTCGCCTCCGCCCACTCCCCTTCCATCCGCACCAGCCCATCCCCCGCCACTAACCGCCCCGCTACTTCCAGCAGATGTCCCGGCGTAGTCTCCAGATACTGCGCCTCCGTAGGATCCCCAATCCAAACTCGCGTCTGTCCACTCTCACATGTCCAATAAACTTTCCGCTCCACAAAAGTCGCAATCACATCGTCGGATGCTTTTCCAAAAACCCACTTCTGGCGCTTGAAGTCGTAATGCCGGCTCGAAAATGCCACCGGCAGCAGCTTCCCCGACTTCACAAATTCAATCTGCCGGCGGTCCACTTCCTTGCGCAACGCATTGATCACCGGAGCCTCCGCATCCTTTGGCTCCAGCGACGGCAACACCTCCCGCACCGTTGCCGATAAATTCACCGCCACCGGAGCGTGCAGTCCCTCGGAATTTTCCAGCCGGATATCTCCATGCAACACCCAAAAATCCGCCCCCGAAGTCGACCGATGAAACGGCCACTCCAGCGCAATCGCGAGCGGCAGCCCGCTCAGCGTCACCCAAATCTTTTTCTCATTACCACCCGCCTGCACCATTTCTAGATCCTCTGTAATGTGTATGGAAATATCATGGGGACGATCTGAGTCCCCCGCAATTTTATCAATGCCGCGGGGTAAACATCAGACTGATGAAGGTAAGAACTGGACACCAGAAACTAGACACTAGAAACTCGCTACTACTTTTTCTTCCCGCTGATCTTCGTTCCCATTCGCAATAATTTGCGCACCGTACCTGTCGGCAGCTGCTTCATCTGATCGTGCAGCTCGGTGACCGCCTCGAAGAATCCTGCCATCGCCGCCAGCCGCTCCCGAGTAAAGTCGGCCCCTGCCTCCTTGGGATCGATCTCCTCCAAACTCCTCCGCAACATCTCCCGCGTCGGATCGATCTCCCGCCGCTTCCTCTGTTCAATCACCAGCCGGAACATCTCCCACACGTCTTTCATCGACTCATAATGTTCGCGCCGGTCGCCGAGCACATGCACCGCCCGCACAATCCCCCACCCCTCCAGCTCACGAATCGACGTGCTCACATTCGACCGCGCCACGCTCAGCGTTTCCGCAATTTCCTCCGCGGGAAGCGCGCGCGGCGACAAATACAGCAGCGCATGGATCTGCGCCACCGTCCGGTTGATCCCCCACCGCGTCCCCATCTCGCCCCAATGCAGGATGTACGCCTTCTGCACCCCACTCAAAGTCGCCATATCAGTACTTTCAGTTCAAACAGAATCTACAGAACAAAGCACCGCCATGTCAACACAAGGCGTCCTGGGATGTTCGTCATTAAGGGATGTTTGTCATTCCGAACGCAGTGAGGAATCCGCTTCTCGCCGGCGCCACCGCCGCCCCGTAGCGGAAGCCCACGCAGCCCCGAGCTACTCGGAACTGGCTACTTTGGACTCGCCACTCTTCTTCCCAGACTCCGCAGCCACTTTCTTCTTCGGGGCCTTCCGCGCTGCCTCCGCCCGTTTCCGCTCCTGATACCGCCGATCATGAAACGACTGATCCGCCGCTTGTTTCTTCATCCCTTCAGATTGCCACACCTCCGCAAACATAGCCAGCCTCAGCGGAGAGAAGACGCAATTTGCTGGCGGGCTCGGTAGTGCGGTCATATTTTGCAGCTATCTCTTTGCACTCTCGGGCGATTTCGGAGGCGAGGGGAATTATTGGCGCGGAGATGCCCGCGCCAGCGATTATGAAGAATGGGGTCTTGCCATCCTCGGTTTCGCAGGCCTGTTTAATTTCCGAGATCGCAGTCGCGAGATCGATTTCGCGCGTGGTGCTGCTTCCTTCGGGGGGAAGGGGGTCGGCGGAATTATAGCGCATTGTGGCCGGGCATGGGCGTAGGGATGCTTCGACTTCGCTCAGCATGACAGAGTGGTTGCGGTGGGCAGCAAGATGCATAGGTCCCTTCGGCAGGTTCAGGGCAGGCCCTTCGTCAGGATGACAATCAGTGTATGAGGGCGAGTCTTCTCTGCCGTTGGCTGGCCTGTGGGAGGGCCGCCTCAAACCAGTGAGAGTACGTGTCTAGCGAGCATGCCAACTTCCGCCTCGCCCACCTGCTCAGCGAGAAAAGCCTGGCTACTCTAGTCGTGACTCCGAATTTCGATGATTTCCTTCCTCGGGCCCTAACGCTCTTTGGAGTACCACATATCGTTTGCGATCATCCCAACACCGTAGAGCGGATCAATCCCGAATCTGATGAAATTCAGATTGTCCATGTTCACGGGACCTACTGGTTCTACGACGGCTGCAACCTGCGCGGAGAAATCGAGGCCAGGACGGAAGACCCGCGAGAGCGTTCCGTCACGATGACATCGCTTCTAGGCAACATTTTTTCTCGCCATTCAGCGATTGTGATTGGGTACGCAGGTTGGGAAGGCGATGTCATCATGACCGCCCTGAAGCGCCGACTTCAGAGCCGCCTCCCTAATAACCTCTACTGGTTCTGCTATCGCAGGGGCGATGCCGACGCCCTCCCCGACTGGTTGACAAATCATCGCGACGCTCGCATCGTCCTGCCGCCCGCGCTGCCCGGCAAACCGGACTCCAAATCGGCCTCCGGAGCAAAATTGCCGAGCATCGCCGCGGAACTGGAGCCGACGCTAACAGCCCAATCGGTACTCGACAAGCTCGTGGACGCGTTTACCAACAAGTCGCCCACCCTCACTCTGGACCCCATCGGTTTTTTCGCCGACCAGCTCAAGAATTCCTTTCCGTTAGATCCGTCCGAAAAACCAGGCGAGGATATATACGCTTTGCGCGACGTAATCCGTCGGGTGGAACTTGCGAAAGCGGGCGAGAAGGAACCAAGCCCCATCGAGTCCCAAATCGAACTCGCTCGGGACGCCGTCCGGCGGTCCGCATACCTCGAAGCGCTCCAAATCGCAAGCCAGCTGGAGCCAAAACTTTCAACTGATGCCCAGCGCGAAGCGCTCATGGAATCCGTGATGTCAGCCGCCCTCGGCCTCGACGACAACTCGGAGGCTGAGTTGCAAGGGTACGAGCTCGCGCTACGCCTAGCGACGGGGAAGGTGGGCGCCAGTCCGCACGTCCGGGAGCACGCTGCCCTGGCGCTCTATAACAAAGGAGTCGTCCTGAGCCACCTCAACCGTAGCGAAGAAGAAATCCAGTCGTACGACGAATTCCTGCGCCGCTTCGGTGACACCGCTGATCCGGGAGTTCGCAGGTTGCTCGCGCAGGCCCTGTTCGACAAAGCCGTCACCCTGGGCCAACTCGACCGTCGCGAGGAAGAAATCCAGGCGTACGACGAAGTGCTACGCCGCTTCGGCGACGCTGGGGAACCAGCGCCGCGCGAGGCGGTCGCCAAGGCCCTCTTCAACAAAGGCGCCACCCTGAGCCAGCTCAATCGTAGCGAGGACGCAATCCACGCCTACGGTGAACTGGCTCGGCGCTTCGGCGACGCCACCGAGCTGGTGCCGCGCGAAGCGGTCGGCAAGGCCCTCGTCAACAAGGGCGTTACCCTGGGCCAGCTCAATCGCGGCGAGGAGGAAATCCAGACGTATGACGAAGTACCGCGCCGCTTCGGCGATGCCCCCGAGCCAACCCTGCGCGATAACGTCGCCACGGCCCTCGTCAATAAGGGCATCGCCTTAGGCCAGCTCAATCGCGACGAAGAGGAAATCCAGACGTATGACGAAGTGCAGCGCCGCTTCGGCGATGCCACGGAGCCAGCGCTGCGCGAGCAGGCCGCCAAAGCGCTCCTCAACAAAGGCATCACTTTGGGCCAGCTGAATCGCAGCGAGGAAGCCATCCAAGTTTATGACGAAGTGCTGCGCCGCTTCGGCGATGCCACGGAGCCGGCGCTGCGCGAACAGGTCGGCAAGGCCCTCGTCAACAGAGGCGTCCGCTTGGGCCAGCTGAATCGCAGCGAGGAAGAGATCCAGGTTTATGACGAAGTGCTGCGCCGTTTCGGCGATGCCACTGAGCCAGCGCTGCGCGAGCAGGTCGCTAAGGCTCTTTATTGCAAGGGACTGACGCTAAAGATGCTCGAGCGTTCAGAGGAAGCAAGAATATCCTTCCAGGAGGTATTGAACCGTTCCGCAGACCCCCGGATGGGGCAATACAGGAACTCGTCGAAGAAGCAAAGGCCGAGCTGAAGTCGCTCGACGAACCAACCGCCGAACTCCCCAACCAACCAGAGCCGTAAAGAAAAAAATCCCGTCGCGGCCTCTGCGTTGAAAGACCCTCCCGATGCCATCTACACTTACTTCCACATGCACCCCTCCCGCATCGCCGAACTTCTGCAACCCTTCCTGCACGATGCAAACGACCAACGACTGCCCTTAGCCTGCCCTGAGCTGAGCAAAGGGACTAACGACGCCCTTTATAAATATATATCGACGTACATCGATATACTCCTCCGCTGGAACGCCCGCATCAACCTCACCGCCATCCGCAACGAAGAAGAAATAGTCACCCGCCACTTCGGCGAATCCTTCTTCGCCGCCCGCCATTTGTTTCCCGATGCTCATGTGGGGACAGCCCCCCAAGCCTGCCCTGAGCGGAGCCGAAGGGACTGTGCAGCGGAGCCGAGCTCCGCAGTCCGCCTGGCCGACCTCGGTTCTGGCGCCGGCTTCCCCGGACTCCCCATCAAACTATGGGCCCCTGACATTGCCCTCACGCTCATCGAATCCAATCACAAGAAAGCCACTTTCCTCCGCGAAGTAGTCCGAGCCCTAACGTTGACGGAGATCGATATAATGAACGTCCGGGCGGAAACTATCACTCTGACTTTCGACGTAGTCACCTTTCGTGCGGTCGAGGGCTTCGCCGATGCGCTACACGTAGCCCGTACTCTTCTTGCCCCAGCCGGGCGCCTGGCGCTTCTTATCAGCTCCTCGCAATTGCCGACTGCTCAATCGGCGCTGCCTGACATCGTCTGGCGTGCTCCGATCCCGATTCCTCAGTCGCAATCCCGCCAGCTTCTGGTGGGTTGCTTGTCCTAGCGCACTGGAGCGAAGGCGCTGTCAGAAAATAGCTGGAACCATAAGGATTAACAGGTGGGATAATTAGCCCAATTCACCCTCGATTTATGGCCTACAATAATGGGCATCGCAAGCCAAAGTGGAACGTGCGCCATTTTGTTCTGATTCTTGTTGCAGCGCTGCTCCAACTTTGCGCGATAAACATTTCCGTTGAACACAAGCCTACCAAGTGTTCCAGTCGGAACGTCTTGAACCTACTATTTCATTTCTAGCGTTCGATCCACTAGCCCACTACAGGACCTAATCTTGAATGTTCCGACTGGAACACTCGTTCCCACAAGTATCGCCGTATTGCAGAGAGAACAAAATGTTCCGGCCGGAACACTGAACCAGTTTTGCACACGAATTCAGCTTGTCCACAGCACTTCCGCATTGCATTCGAAAAGCGAATCGCATTATGCTGCAGAGACTCTGGCTCCTCGACAATTTATGGGACGGGTCATCGCTGTTGCCAATCAGAAGGGCGGCGTAGGCAAAACTACGACCGCCATCAACTTAGCGGCGTCCTTTGCCGCGGCGGAAGTCAACACGCTGCTCATCGATTGCGATCCGCAGTCGAATGCCTCGAGCGGCCTGGGTCTGGTGAAGGACCCCGAACGTATTTCCACCTATCACCTTTTACTCGGTGCTGCAGGGGCCGAGGAAGCGCTGGCCACAACCGAGCTCGAGCAGCTTTGGCTGCTTCCGGCACACAAGAACCTCATCGGGGCGAATATCGAACTTGTCGAGGTGGACCGGCGAGAGTATCGCCTGCGCGATGCAATCGCCCCCCTGCGCGATCGCTTTCAGTACATCGTGCTGGACTGTCCGCCTGCCCTTGATCTTCTGACTCTCAACGCCTTGGTGGCTGCCGACTCGGTTCTGATCCCAATGCAGGCGGAATACTTTGCCCTCGAGGGTATCAGCGAGCTGCTCGACACGGTGGAGAGAATCCGCGTGGCGCTAAATCCTGGGCTTGAGATTGAGGGCGTGGTGCTCACGATGCTGGACGAACGAACGAACCTGGCCCAGCAGGTGATGGCTGAGCTCCGCAATTTCTTTGGTGATAAAGTCTGCTCGACGACCATCCCTCGGAACATACGCCTGGCGGAGGCGCCGAGCCACGGCAAGGCCGCACTGGTCTACGATCCCCGGTCGAAGGGGGCGGAAAGTTACATTCGGCTGGCGAAGGAAATCATCGGGAAACATATGGCGGCTGCAGGCGCTGTGCCTTCGGCGATTAGCGCTTGAAGTTATATCGATCATCATATTGACCATCATCGATATATTAGATTGATGATGATCGATATACGACGATCGATGTACGACGAGAAACACTTTCGCGACACTGAGGTTCACGGGAGAAAACCTAGGATGACGATGACGACGGCGGCGGCGGAGAATGTTGCGGGACGGGCGATCGGCAAGCGAGAAGAGAAGAAAGAAGAGAAGGTAGAGAAGCGTCGAGCTCTGGGACGGGGGCTCGAGTCGTTGCTGCCCGGGCCGCGGGTAGTGACGTCAGTTCAAAGCGATGGGGATAGCGGCGAAACCAAGGTCCCTCACTCTGTTCGGGATGACAACAATGTGGGAGACCGCTCCAGCGTTGGCGTCGAGCTCGAGGCCGTAAAGCCGGGGCCGCCTGTCCCGACCTTCGGGCAGCAACCCGACGCGGCGATTTCTATTCAAGCGCAGACCACGCCAAGCCAAATAGTGGTGAATCTTGCAATCGAGTCGATTGATAAGAATCCCTACCAGACGCGATACGTGTTTGACCAGGAGCAGCTCATCGAGCTGCGAGACTCGATTAAGGAACACGGAGTAGTGCAGCCGGTGGTGGTGCGTCCGGCTGAGGAAAACGGGCGCTACACCCTGGTGCTGGGCGAGCGGCGCTTGCGGGCGTCGAAGATGGCCGGCAAAGAGACCATCCCAGCGTTGGTGCGGCGCCTCTCGCCGCAGCAAGCTGCCGAGATGACCGTCCTCGAGAATGTCATGCGTGAAGATTTAAATCCACTGGAGCAGGCGGAGGCCTTCCGCGTCCTGAGCAAGGAGTTTCATCTTACGCAAGCGCAGATTGCCGAGCGCATCGGAGTTTCGCGGGAGACCGTATCGAATTACATGCGCCTATTGCGGCTGCCGAAGGAAGTCATGGGCTATATGCTCGAAGACCGCTTAAGCTTCAGCGACGCCCGCGAGATCTTACGGTTGGAGAATGAAGAGCACATTTTGCTGGTGGCGAAAGAAGTGGTGACGAAGCGCCTGAAGTGGGACGAGATTGAAGACCGCGTGATGCGTCTGAATGGCGATTTGCCGCCGCTGCCTGGATCGCCAACTCCTGGTGCGGAGAACAAAAATCGCGGTGCCCGGTGGGTTGATCCGAACGTGCGCGCAGCCCAAATGGAGATGGAGCGAACGCTCGGAATGCGGGTGAGAATTAAAGATCGCAACGGCAAAGGCCGCATCGTGATCGAGTACGCCAGCGTCGATGATTATGAGCGCGTAGTGGAAATGCTGAACGGGAAGAGATAGCGAGTTGCCGAGTACAGGGATGCCGAATCTCCGCTCACTTTCCAGCTTGAAGGATAGTTCGGCGAAGGATAGTTCGGCGCACGCTTCGATTCGTTTGATGAAGGAATCAAAGTGGTAAGAGTGGAATCATGCCGGTTCGGGAGCGCCGAAGGTAGGGAGTTTCTTAATTGTCGCGGAAGTTTTCAAGGCCTAAAGTGGGACCGCAGCGGGATGTTACATAAACTTGATCCTGCCTGATCTTACCGTTCACTTCCTCGCCAGAGCTTGATCTGCTGCCCTCGTCGGTACGCCACGCATTTTCGTCAGGTCCGCTTGTTTTCGCGAAAACTAATCGAAATAGCATAGGAATCGAGAGAGTAATCGGTGGAGCGGGCTGTCGAAATTTCCGGTCTATCATCGGAAAATGGATTTGGATTTCCCAGCGAAGTGGGAGGTTGACTTGACTGACACGGAAAAAGCTCTGGGATCGGTGGCGGCACAGCTTATGAGCGGCGAGGAAGTTATTCTCGGCGATCAAAAATCACACGTGAAGCGAGTGGGTAGCGGCCGGCTGAGAATGGTTCAGTTCCAGTTGAATGGCCGTAGGTTCGAAGCGATTGAACAGAACCGCGAGAAGCCGAGCCGCTGGGGAAAACTCGCGAGAGAGAAACATCAGGTGGTGCAGTTTCGCGATGTCGAAACTCATAAATATGTCGCGGTGGCAGTCGACGGAGAAGTGCGGGAGTATGGCAAATAGTTAGCTGCGCCGAGTACCCAGCTCCTGATCTCGCAGCACCCAATCTGCGGCACCCAATCTCGCAGCACCAATCTCACTTGGCGAAGAAGTAGTCGAACGATTTTACGGCGTTGAATTCGTCTTCTTTGATGTCGAAGACGGTGTACAACTTGGTGACATTCAGAACGTCGTTTACCTTCTTCGTGAGGCTCAGAAGTTTGAGGTCGCCGCCGGCGTTGCGAACGGCGGTGTAGCTGCTGACCAGTTCTCCAACGCCCGAGGAGTCGATGTAATCGACCTGGGCGAGGTTGAGGATGATTTTTTTCTTGCCTTCGGTTAGGAGTTGACGAATGGTGTCGCGGAGCTGCCCGGTTTCGTCGCCCAGAGTGATGCGTCCGGTGATGTCGACGATGGTTACGTGGCTGACTTCGCGGGTGGTGATGGACATTTGAGTTTCGAGCCCCGGGCTTCAAGCTTCGGCCCTTGGCGGGAATGTTAGAGTGCGGGGCTTGGTAAGTCAATGGGTGTTGCTGCGGGTGAGGCAAAAGCTTTAACACAGGGGGCACAGAGTTACAGGGTGCGACACAATGCTTGCTGAATCTATTTGCAGCGTTGCTGCACAAGGCGGCTTATCGTGTTCGGGAGTTGGCCGCTGTCCCGTTGCTGCCGAAGATCGTCGAGAAATGCGGATGTGTCCGAGGGTTTTTGCTTGATGATCGATTCGTAGGCCCGCAGAGCTCCATTCACGCCGGCGAGAAACGCAGCACTCCAATCGGTTGGTGTGCCGGGGTTTTGCAAAATGAAGGTACCTTCCGAATAAGTGATCTGCTCGTAGAGTTCCGTGCCGTATGGGTAGGGATCGTGCTTGGGAGCATCGACCACGTTACACGGGAGGACGACGACGTCGGGAACTTCGTCCCACCAGGTGCCGAGCCAGGCGCGGGCGGCGGAGGCATCGAGGGAAAGAGGATCCTGCTCCAGATTTCGTGTGAGCAGAATTGCATAGGCACGCTCCTCTGGCGTGGAAGGTCCCCGCGAGGGGCGCGGGCCGCGCTCCACCCATGTCGAATCGTGATAGACGAAGCGTCCCGGCTTCTGCTCCATCGCGTTGGCGTGTCCGGCGACCCAGGTATTCACTCTGGCCTCCGCCATCTGGCGCTGCCCCTGAGTGCACTGGGGCTTTATGGTTTCGAGCGCGTTCTCGCTCTCCGGTATTCCCATTCTGGCGCCTACGGCAAACCACATATAGGCGATTACGGGATCAGGCGGTACGCCGTGGCCATCGCGGTAGAGCTCACCCATCTTCTGAATCGCAGCGGAGACGCCGAGCTCAGCGGCACGTTCATAGTGGCTGCGAGCTTGGGTAAGGTCGGCGGAGACTCCTTGCCCAGCTTCGTACATCGCGCCGAGAGAGTAGTCTGCCGGAGCATAGCCAGCGGCCGCAGCACGCTTGAACCACACCATTGCCTGAGCTTAATCTGGTGCGTTCAAGTAGCCTTCCCGATAGAAGCGGCCAACCTCGAATTCGGCAAAGTGGCTTCCGGTCTGTGCAGCGGCACGATCCAAATCAAATACAAATTGAGGCTGCAGGGGGATGTGACCCGGGCTGGTATACATTTCGGCCAAGGTGATCAATGTGGGGGCATGGCCTTGAGCTAGAGACTTGGTCAACCACTTCAGGGCTTCGTCGCGGTTGGGAGAGACTCCCAGGCCTTCGAGATAGATGCGGCCCATCATCCATTCGGAATGGGCAAATCCCTGCTGGGCGGCGCGGCCATACCAATAACGGGCCTGCTCGAGATTGGTTTCAACTCCCGAGCCGTGAAGGTAGGCGCTGCCGACATTGTGCTGCGCGATCATGTGGCCTTGCTGCGCAGCCTTGAGTGCCCACGTAAAGGATTCAGCATGATCAACTGGAAGCCCAGCGCGGCCGCCTTCGTGCATGGTGCTTAGAACCCACTGGCTCTCGGTGCTTCCTTGTTCGGCGGCTTTGCGCAGCCATGGAAGCCCTTTGGAGACGTCCTTGGGCACGCCGTGTCCCCCCTTGTACGCCAGCCAGAGCAGCACCTGAGAACTAAGATCACCATCTTGCGCCTTCTGAATCAACGGGGGAATGTCCTCTGGCTGGAGGCGAGCGGCGCGGGCTTCGTACGGTTCCTGTGAAAGGCCGGACACACAGGCGAGGGCTGGGAACAACAGGAGGCAAACAAGAGTAATCCATCTACGCACGCCCATGCCCCTTCTACAAAACGGAAACTTGAGTCGGTATTTCTTTTCCTGCCGCCAAGAACGGCAGGGATTATACACCCACTTCGCCTGCTCGCGACGCGTGAGCGATTTCATCGGGAAACGCCCATAATCGGCGTGCGATCGGAATTAAAGGCTTAGGGAGTTGGGGACGGCTGCGGCGGGGATGGGTTGGGAGTCCCGGATTTCCTGGATGGGCGAGGTGACGATGGGAGCAGTGTATTCGGGATGATGAAATTCGAGGTGCATGCCCCTTCCTACATATTGCAACTTGAGCATGGAGCCACCCCAGGTAGAACCGGCAATGGCGACATGAACCGGGTCGGGGCAAAATTCGGGATGGCCGGAGAGCAGCGCGTCGCTACCTCCCAGTAGAACCGCAGTGTAGCAATGGTGAAGTGTTTGAATGTGAAGAACAGTCGATGGCGGAAGATCGTGGAGAAATACTCCTCCTTCGATTTCCGATTGGATGATCGCCTCGTTAACGTCGTCCGCGAGATTGGGGTGCGGGGCAAACATAGGTCGACTCGCATTAGGGTAATGGGTTTCGGGCGAACGAGCAAGGGTTGTTTGGACTTTCACGGAACGTAGGGCGGATGGACTCTTGGGTTCTCGGCTAGAAGCCCAAAATGATCCTCCCAAGCGCTAGGGAACAATGGCCATCGCGCCTTTGGGGCCGACAACAAGCGCCCCACCGTTAGGGTAAGGACTGACAGCGTTGAATTGGGTTCCGAATGCCTTGCGAGGGCAGATGCGCGTCGGGTTTCGCGGCGGGCGGAAGTCGTAGATCGATTTAGGTCCCACGATGAAGAGGCGGACCTTGGCCTGATTATCGTTCAATTTTTCTGCGTCCGGATTCCTGACTGTGCGGTCGTAGGCGACGGCTGAGTAATAGTACTGCGGGAAGATTTGTGAAAGCGTCCAGGTTCGGCCGCCGTCATTGGTAAAGGCGAGGTTGGGACCGGCCTGGTCAGGACGCTTGTAATCGCCTCCCGCGATCACGCCGTGATTCGCATCGCGAAAGGCTATCGAAAAGATGCCTGCAGAGTCGGTACCGTGAACTATCGGCGTATCGAAGACTTGCCACGTTCGACCACGGTCGGGAGAATGGAAGACGCGAGCAGCCTTGCCTCCAGTGCCGAACCAAATGTTGGTGTCGAGGGCTGAAGCCCCCTCGCTTTCGGAGGGCTGAAGCCCGCTCTTCCCAGACTGCGTTGAGGACAGGATCGCGACGCACGTATTGCTGGCAGCGAAGGCCCCCTCGCCCTCCAGCGCCGGCGGCAGCTGAGCTGACGGGATCGGAGTCCAGCTTTCGCCGTTCTCCGTGATCAGCAGTTCAAATTTCAGGTTGCCAGCCTCATCGGCGATGGGATCGCCGAGGACTATCCCATGTGTTCGATCCCAAAAAACCATCGAATCGAAAAAGCCTTTGGGATTTGTATTCGTGAATTGGAGAGACCAGTGACGGCCAGCGTCGGCGGTGTGATAGATGCGGGATTGGTCGCCGGGTCCTGCGGACATCAGGAAGGCTTCTTCCTCGGAGAAGGCGACCACTGCGCGGAAGTCGAGAGCCTCGGCGCCGGGAACCTGCTCCGGGATCCAGATGCGGCCGTCGGTGGTGCGAAGATAGGTGCCGTGAGTGCCCGAAGCCCAGGCAATTTTCTCCGAGACAGTGCTTACTCCGCGCAGGTCTTCCGTTGTGCGGGAAAAGCGGGTTTGCGGAGCGGGCTGCGCAAGGACGCTAGCGGCGGCGAAAAACAATAGGATCGGGAAACAACGCATGGAGAGATTGTCGCAGAACAGATTCTTCACCAGGAAGATTTTCGCAGCAATGCGGAGTCGATGCTAAGTTTGCCCGAAGCCGCTACGCCCCCTTACTTCGCGGTGAACGTGCCGAAACAAGCCGCCTTACCGAAATAAATCCGGAGCGTACACTTCTCGCCAACGTGCGCGAAAGCAACCTCGAGCGCATCCGAAGGCTGACTCACCTGATCGGTCTCGATCGGCGCGCGCGCGATGTCCTGTTTCTCGTCATACGCTGAGTGGGGCGTAACGTTTTTATTGATGGCCAGAGTCCATTTATCTTTGCCCGGGATCGGATAAACCGTGTATGCCCCGGCGGGAATGGTTGAGCCCTCGAAGCTCAGTTGGACTTCGGTGAATAGAGTCATCGGAGCGCCGCCAGGAGCCCAGGGTTTACCGTTGGGCGCCTTCTCAGCTTTAGTGGCAACCGGGTTGTAGCGGATATAAACCTGGCGGCCGTCGTCTAGATTACAACTTGCGGTGGACTGGTCCGATTCCTGTGCCGCGCAGATGGCAGCAACGGCAAACGTAAAGAAAAGGAAAATGTTGACGACGATGCAAGCGCGAAACATGTGAGGCCCCTCTGGGCCAAAAGTGTAGCTCTGAAATCGGCATAGGGGAAGAAGTTTTGATGTGCAAAGTTTTTGCTCAGCTGGATGCGGCGTGCTTCTCGCACAAATTGGGCCCGTTCGTTGCTGGTCTTCGGTGATGTACTCAGGGGGCGGTGCGATTGCTACCGTGAGTGTCGGGTACTGGGCACAGAATCCCGGCACCCGGCGAGGACTAGGACTCATGGCGAAGGCAAGCAAGCTAAGGATTCTTTATTGCGAAGGGGATGCCGACGAGCAGGAGGCCAGAGCGAAGACGTTTGAACAGGCTGGCCACACGGTAGAGAAGGCCGTCGGCCGGAAGGCCGCGGAAGCAGCGCTGAAGATGAGTGCGTTCGATCTGGTTGTGCTGGGACCGACGTTGAGCCGGAATGACCGGCACCATCTGCCTTATGCGGCGAAAAAAGCGCAGGCGGCAGCGAATGTGCTGGTGATGCACGCCGATGGAAGCCGCCATCCGTATGTGGATGCGTGCACCGATACAGGCGCGAGCGCGGGCAATGTTCTGTCGCTGATTGAAGGTATGCAGATTGCCGGGATTATTCCGGTGGCGGCGAAGGCGACGGCTGGCGGAAGATAGTAGAATCCACGGTGTCATTTCTAAGCTCTGGAAAGGCGGCTTACCCGAGCCGCCTTTTATTTTGTCGTGGCGAACATTAGAACCCTCCAATGACCCGAATGAAAATGAGGCGCTCAGAGGCACCTTGCGAGTTAGGAATCAAGCCAGATAACCTGTGGGACGATCGATCCCTGGAACGCCCGCTAGCGGCCCGCCGCGGCCGCTAACATGGGCTGAAGTGGTACACCGGGAAATGCCATTAGTTTGACACCAGGCGAACCACATTGGTAATAGTGGAATACTAGGAGTGTTTTTTACGCTGCATTGTGTTGCTGAACACGGGAAATCTCGGGATTTTCCGGGGTCACAGCCACAGTACAATGGCAATAGAGGAGACGCATGGCTACCACAACCGAACCCATCCAACTTCGCCACACCGTGCAGGAATTCCTGAGCCAACCTAGAAAACTATTGATTGGCGGCCAGTGGGTCGGCGCGCAGTCGGGCAAGAATTTCGAAACCCGGAACCCTGCCACCGGGGAAGTCTTGGCGCAAGTGGCCGAAGGCGGCAGGGTGGAGATTGACCAGGCGGTAGCAGCGGCACGCAAAGCCTTCGAAACCGGACCCTGGCCCGATGTTTCTCCCGCCGAGCGCGGACGACTTCTCTGGAGGCTCGCCGATCTGATCGAGCAGAACCTCGAAGAACTCGCCGAACTTGAAACCCTCGACAACGGCAAGCCACTGCTCTTCTCGCGCATCGTCGATGTCCCGAGCGCCGTAGGATTTTTCCGCTACATGGCTGGATGGGCCACCAAAGTTGAAGGCAATACGATTCCGATCTCCGCGCGAGGTAAGTATTTTGCTTATACCGTGCGCGAGCCGATTGGAGTGGTAGGCCAGATTATTCCCTGGAATTATCCGCTGGTCATGGCCGCTTGGAAGCTCGCTCCCGCGCTCGCCGTCGGGTGCACGTGCATACTTAAGCCCGCCGAGCAAACTCCTCTCACAGCCTTGCGGTTGGGCGAGTTGATTCAGGAAGCGGGCTTTCCGGATGGTGTGGTTAATATCGTGCCTGGTTTCGGCGAAACGGCCGGGGCCGCGCTGGCGGCCCATCCTGACGTGGACAAGATCGCATTCACCGGCTCAACCGCGGTCGGCAGGCTCATAGCCAAGGCGGCTACGGAAAATCTGAAAAAAGTTTCGCTCGAACTTGGAGGGAAATCTCCGAACGTGATCTTGGCCGACGCCGACTTGAAATTTGCCATTCCCGGAAGCGCGAACGCCATCTTCTTTAATCAAGGGCAGGTCTGCACCGCCGGCTCCCGCCTGTTCGTACACCAAAGCATTTTCGACAGAGTCGTGGAAGGACTCGCCGGCGAAACCAAAAAACTTAAAGTAGGGCCCGGGATCAATCCCTCAAACAACATGGGGCCGCTGGTTTCAGAGGAACAGCTTAACCGTGTTTGCGGCTACCTTGATTTTGGCAGGAAGGAAGGCGCCAAAACTGTGGTTGGTGGCAAACGGATTGGCGACGCTGGATATTTTGTCGAGCCCACGGTTTTGGTCGACGTGAAGCCGGAGATGAAAGTGGTTCGCGAAGAAATTTTTGGCCCCGTCGTCACTGCGATTCCATTCAATGAGCCGGAAGAAGTCATAAGGTTCGCGAACGACACCGTCTACGGATTGGCGGCTGCGGTTTGGACGCGCGATATCAGCAAGGCTCACCGCATGGCGGCCAAGCTTCGCGCAGGCACTGTGTGGATCAATTGCTACAACGTTTTCGATCCTGCCCTGCCGTTCGGCGGTTACAAGCAGTCGGGATGGGGCCGCGAAATGGGACACGCGGCGCTCGACTTGTACACCGAAAGCAAGTCGGTCTGCGCGCAGCTATAGTAAACACTCACCCATGTTCACGAATCGTGTGCGAATCCGGATCGAGTTCGGAGATTGTGATCCGGCCCAGATCGTTTTCTACGCAAACTATTTTCGCTGGTTCGATAACTGCACGTCCGCCCTGTTCCGCGCGGCGGGGCTTCCTCTGAAGGAACTTTTCTTATCCCACGGCGTGATCGGTATTCCGGTGGTGGAAGCGCACGCGCGCTTTGTCATTCCGTCGGCGTACGGTGATGAACTGGTGGCAGAATCCTTTGTGAGAGAGTGGAAAAAGAGCAGCTTCGTGATCAGCCACCGATTTCTGCGCGATGAGGAATTGGCCATGGAAGGCTGGGAGACACGCGTCTGGACCGGCGTCGATCCTACGGAGGCTCACCGACTCAAGAGCGTGCCTCTACCCCCGGATGTAATCTGCGCACTTTCCACACCGAAGAAGGCTCCCAGACGGAAGAACTGAAAGAGCGGATGCGAGTCGAGCATTGGCACGACCGCGGAAGAGCAACTCTTTATGGCGCGTAAGCTAATCCAGAATCTGTCGGGCTTTAGCCGCCAACTTCCGTCACTCCATCGGAAGCCCAACATAATTTTCCGCGAGCGTTTTCGCGGCGGCCCGAGAGCTGGTCACATAGTCCAGTTCGGCAAGTTGTCGTCGCTGGTCGAAAGGATTCTCATCGGGGAAACGATGCAGCATCGAGGTCATCCACCACGAGAAGCGCTGCACTTTCCAGACGCGCCGCAAACACACATCAGAATAAGTATCGAGCAAGTCGCGGCTTCCCTTGTCATAAAAATGTCGGAGCGCCCGCGCCAGTACCCACACATCGGCAATCGCCAGGTTCAACCCCTTTGCTCCAGTTGGCGGAACAATGTGCGCTGAGTCTCCCGCCAAAAAGAGCCTGCCGTATTGCATAGGCTCGACCACAAAACTGCGCATGCCAGTTACGCCCTTCTGTAGAACCGGGCCCTCGGTGAGCTTCCATCCGTCTGAAGCCAGACGAATCTGAAGTTCTTTCCAGATGTCTTCGTCACTCCATCGATCAATGTCCTCATCCGGCTTGCACTGCAGGTACAAGCGGCTGATGTGCGGTGTCCGCATGCTGAGCAGGGCAAAGCCGCGCTCATGGTAGGTATAGATCAGCTCTTTCGACGATGGAGGCGCCTCCGCCAGAATGCCCAGCCATCCGAAAGGATATTCCCGTTCATAGTAAGTGAGCGCTCCCGCCGGAACGCTGGGTCTGCAGATGCCGTGGAACCCGTCGCACCCGGCGATGAAGTCGCAGATCAGCTCGAAGTCTTTTCCATCCTTTCTATATCGGATCTTCGGCCTGGAACCATCGAAGTCGTGCACGCTAACATCTTCAACTTCGAACAAGACCTGGCCACCAGCCGCGAGGCGGGCATTGTTCAGATCTTTCAAAACCTCATGCTGCGCGTAAATCGTAATTCCTTTTCCACCGGTAAGATCCTGAAAATCGATGCGGTGACCACGCCCTCCGAAGCGCAGCTCGATCCCATAGTGAACCAAGCCCTCGGCTTTCAGCCGTTCGCCGACGCCCATTTCGGTGAGCAAGTCAACGGTCCCTTGCTCCAAAACGCCCGCGCGGACGCGCTGCTCGGAGTACTGGCGGCTGCGAGTTTCGACTACGACAGAGTCGATCCCCTGCAGATACAAAAGGTGAGAGAGCACGAGACCGGCAGGTCCCGCACCAACAATTCCGACTTGGGTTCGCACTGAGATCGCCACAGAATTGAACACTCACCCGCTACGTTGAGGTCGGAGGACTCTCACAGCTACGATTTCCTCTTCTCGGATTTTCTCTTGTTTTTTCGGTCCAGCTCTTTGAAGACCTCGGCTGCCATCTGAAAAGCGGAGTTCGCGGCCGGCACGCCGCAATAGATGGCCGATTGCAGCAGCACCTCTTTGATCTCCTCGCGGGTGACACCGTTGTTGAAGGCAGCCTTCACGTGCATGCGGAATTCCTCGCCACGATTTAAAGCGATCATCATCGCGAGTGTCAGCAGGCTGCGAGTGTGGCGAGGAAGGCCTGGACGCGCCCATATCTCGCCCCATGCGTTGCGGGTAATGAAGTCCTGGAAATCGCGGTTGAAGTCTGTGGTTGCTGCGGCGGCCCGGTCCACGTGTTCGTCACCGAGAACAGCACGCCGGATTTTCATGCCTTGTTCGTAGCGCTTGCTGTCATCCGTTGGCGTCATAAATTGTGCAAGGCCTCATGAGGAAAGAAAGTTGCTCACCGCTTCCGTGAACGCGCTGGCCTGCTCGACATTCGAGAGGTGCGCAGCATCGAGTTCGACCTTTTCCGATTCTGCGATCTGGTCGGCAAGAAAATGCGCGTCAGCGATCGGGATGACTGGGTCGCGTCCACCGTAAATCACCAGCGTCGGAACCTTGATCCGCGCCACCCTTTCCCGCTCATCCATATCGCGTACGGCCGCACAGCACGCTGCATAACCCTGCGGCGGCGAGTTCGCGAGCATTTGCTGCGTTCTCACAACTTCCCTGGACGACGCGCGAAACTCCGGCGTAAACCAGCGCTCGACGACGGCTGCAGCCACGGATTTCATTCCATCTTTACGCACCGTCGCGATGCGCGCGTTCCATACCTCCTTCGTGCCTATACGAGCCGCAGTGTTGCAGAGAATCAGTCGATGGAGGCGGTGAGGAGCGCGAATACCGAGCCAAATGCCGATACTGCCGCCCATTGACAGCCCGCAGAAATGCACGCGCTCGAGGCGAAGCGAATCCAGCAGGCCGAGAACGTCGAGCCCCAACTGCTCCATGGTGTAGTCACCGGGCGTTACCGAAGACTTTCCGTGACCGCGAGTGTCATAGCGCAGAATTTGAAAGCGCCGCTGCAATTCTGGCATTTGCGCATCCCACATGGAAAACTCAGTGCCCAGAGAATTCGAGAACATCAGCACCGGACCTTTGTCGCCAGTGAGCGCGTAGTGCGTCTTCAGTTCTGCAACTTCGGCGAACGGCATACCTTATCCCTTGCTGCTGTTACAAAAATACTTAGCGCTTGCGACTCGAATCGATGACACGATCCACCCACTTTTCAGCGACGCCCAGATAATTTTCTGGAGCGAACAGGCGATCCAGCTCCGCCGGAGACAGAACCTCGGTAACGGCGCGTTCCTGCGCCAGTACTTCTCGTAGATGTTTTCCTGACTCGCGAGCCTTCTTGCTCGCAGCATCCAGCAACTTCCGCGCACTAGATTTGCTGATGTGACTTCCGAGTGCCATGGTAACGGCTTCGGCAAAAATCAGACCATGGGTCGCTTCGAGGTTACGCCGCATCCGCGCCGCGTCGACTTCGAGATGAGGCACGATCGTCGCCATCTGATGCAGCGCCCCGCCGGTCAGCCGGAAGATCTCCGGCAACGCTTCCCACTCTGCATGCCAGTCGCCCAGGCCGCGCTCATCTTCCTGAACCATCGCGCTCAACATTGTGCTGACGAGACCAGGGACCCGCGTGGCCGCCGACAACACGACTGCGCAACTCACCGGGTTGCGCTTATGAGGCATCGTCGAAGAGCCGCCACGCCCCTCGCCCGCCGGTTCGAAGACTTCCGCAATCTCGGTTTGCATGTGCAGCGAAATATCACGCGCCATTTTGCCCAGTGTGCCCGCACAAAGACCAAGTACGGTCGCTACCTCAGCCACGCGGTCGCGCTGGGAATGCCAGGGCATGTTCGGAAGCTCCAGGCGGAGTTCGGCCGCCAGGGCCTCGGCTACCTGCAATCCCTTTTCCCGCAAAGCAGCGAGCGTCCCAACCGCTCCCCCAAACTGCAAAACCAGCACGCGGCTCCCGGTTTCCGCAACGCGCTCGCGATGGCGATCCATCGCGTCCAGCCACCCGGCAACCTTGATCCCGAAAGTCGTTGGCAGCGCCTGCTGCATAAGCGTGCGGCCAGCCATCAAGGTAGAACGATGTTTCTGGGCCAGTTGTGCCAGGCTCGCGCAAAGAGCATTGAGATCGTCTTCAATAAGATGGAGACCTCTGCGGATCTGCAGAACCAGGCCGGTATCGTTTGCGTCCTGGCTGGTCGAGCCCCAGTGAACGAATCCGGCCGCTTCAGGATCATCTTTCGCGACCAGCTCCGTGAGCTGCTTCACGAGAGGGATCGCGGGGTTCGCGGATTCGGCGGTCGCACTCGCAAGAGCATCGATGTCGATCAGCTCCGCCTTGCACTTGGAGGCAATCGCTCTGGCCGAAGCGGCGGGTATTACACCGCAGCCGGCCTCAGCTCGCGCGAGCGCGGCTTCGAAGTCCAGCATGCTTTGAAGACGCGCGATGTCGGAGAAGACTTCGCCCATCGCCGCCGAGCCGAACAGTGGATCGAACAAGGCCATCCAGATTGTTATAACTCAGGAAACTCCCGGTCGCTACCATGCCCCGTCGCAGAATACCGTTTCTTCCGTTCCTTGCAAAATCACATTCGCTCCATCGGCCCTGCGAAGAAAAACTCGGCCTTAATCGTGGAAGAGCGGCGCTTCAGCGCCGCGTAAGCGATCGCAAATTGGGTGGGCTTTAGCCCCAGTGGTCGTCGCTGCGACCCATGGCCGACTTTTTCCGTAGTCTGCTCATCTCCGACTGCCCTCATGAGGTAGAACCTAATGACTCGCCTATTTCGCCGCCGGCCATCTCCACTCCCGGATTTCCGGCTTATCGATCCCTTCCGCGTACGCGTAGTTGATACTCTCAATGATCTGCGCCTTGAGCCACTCCTTAAGATGGGCGCCGCGCCCTTGCAGCCTCGGAACGCGGTCGATGACATCGATCGCCAGATTGAAGCGATCCACTTGATTGCGAATCGCGAGCTCGAGCGGCGTATTAATGTTGCCTTTCTCCTTGTATCCGCGCACGTGAATGTTGTCGTGATTCGTCCTCCGGTAGCTGAACTTGTGGATGAGCCAGGGATATCCGTGGAAGTTGAAAATAACGGGCTTGTCCTTCGTAAAGAGCGAATCGAAGTCACGATCGGAGAGCCCGTGCGGATGCTCCGAATCCGGCTGAAGGCGATACAAGTCCACCACATTGACAAAACGAATCTTAAGATCGGGAAGGCCCTCCCGAAGAATAGCGACTGCAGCCAACGCCTCTTGCGTCATGACATCGCCGGCACCGGCCACAACAACATCCGGATCGGCTCCATCGTCATTGCTGGCCCAGTCCCAGATGCCAATCCCCTTGGTGCAGTGGAGGATCGCAGCCTCCATATCTAGATAGACGAGATGCGGCTGCTTGTCGGCGACGATCACATTTACATAATCCCGGCTGCGCAGGCAGTGGTCCGCCACGCTCAGCAAACAATTCGCATCAGGAGGAAGATAAATGCGCGTGATTTCCGCGCTCTTGTTACTCGCCACATCCAGAAAGCCGGGATCCTCATGAGTGAAGCCATTATGATCCTGTCGCCAGACCAGCGACGAGATCAATAGGTTGAGCGAGGAGATTGGCGCACGCCAATCGACTTCGAGCTTCGCTTTCTCCAGCCACTTTGCATACTGGTTGTACATGGAATCGATGATGTGGGCGAAAGCCTCGTAAGTATTCAAAAGTCCGTGACGTCCGGTCAGCAGATAGCCCTCAAGCCAGCCTTCGAGCGTGTGTTCGCTCAGCATCTCCATCACGCGGCCATCGGGAGCAATGTCCGTACCGTCCGCATCCTCCGGCTTGATCGCAGCAAGCCACGTCTTCAGGCTCGCCTCGTAAATATCCTGCAGCCGGTTGGACGCATTCTCGTCCGGGCTGAACACTCGAAAGCTGGTCATGTTACGCGCCATTACGTCGCGCAGAAATTTTCCGAGAGTCTCCGTGGGTGAAATCTCCTTCGCTCCAGGCGCGTCAATCGATACGGCGTAGTCGCGGAAATCTGGAAGATCGAGAGGCTTGCGCAGCTTGCCCCCGTTGGCGTGAGGATTAGCGCTCATGCGCCGTTCTCCCGTGGGCGGCAGCTCTCGCAGTTCCGGCACAATCGTGCCGCGCTCGTTGAAAAGTTCTTCCGGCTTGTAGCTGCGCATCCATTCTTCAACGATCCGCAAATGCTCTGGATTCGTTTTCACATCGAGCACCGGCACTTGGTGCGCTCGCCAGAAATTCTCCACCTTATGTCCGTCCACTTCTTTCGGTCCGGTCCATCCCTTTGGCGATCGAAGGATAATCATCGGCCATCGCGGCCGGTCGGGTTTTCCGGCCCTGCGTGCCTTCTCCTGAATCGCACGGATCTCTAACACGCAATTCTCAACCGTGGCGGCCATTCGCTGGTGCATTACCGCAGGCTCGTCGCCCTCGACCACGTGCGCCATCCAGCCATATCCCTTGAAAAGATCGCTGAGTTCTTCGGGAGTGATACGCGCCAAAATCGTAGGATTCGCGATCTTGTATCCGTTTAAGTGAAGGATTGGCAACACCGCGCCGTCGCGAATCGGGTTCAGAAATTTGTTGGAATGCCACGAGGTCGCCAGCGGTCCGGTCTCGGCCTCGCCATCGCCAACCATTACGCTCACGATCAGATCCGGATTGTCGAAGGCCGCTCCAAACGCATGCGAAATGCTGTACCCTAGCTCGCCGCCCTCATGGATCGACCCCGGAACCTCTGGCGTGCAGTGGCTTCCGAGCTGCCCCGGGAAAGAAAACGCGCGGAACAAATTGAGCATGCCCGCTTCATCCAGGCTCTTCTCGGGATAAATCTCCGAATATGTCCCTTCGAGGTAGCAGTTCGAAAGCACTGCCGGCGCGCCGTGCCCCGGACCCGAGATATAAAACATGTTCAGGTCGTACTTTCGAATTACCCGATTCAGATGGACCCACGTAAAGGTCTGCCCAGGATCGGAGCCCCAGTGTCCCAGCAATCGATTCTTAAGATGCTCCGGTCGAAGCGGCTTCTTCAGCAAAGGATTGTCACGAAGGTAGATCATCCCCGCGCAAAGGTAGTTGCAGGCGCGCCAGTACGCATCAATCTTGCGAAGCTCTTCTGATGTAAGTGTCTGGTCGGAAGATGACGATGCAGATTGCCGCTCAGCGGCTACAGTACTCACTGTGGATGTCATAGAAATAAAACTCCTGGGAAGAAATCGGCCGTGTAGCGATACTAGCGGACTTTTCTTTCTTAAGATGCCCCCCTTAAGATGCCCCCGGAGTCACCGTGGCTTCATCCAAAAATATTAATAGGGTGTAACAAAGCTTCCGCGAAGAAGAGAGGTACTTTCGCCAACCTTACGCCGCCAGCCTCCATCTAAAGCCACGTATATTGGCGGAGGGAGATGATGGCTAGCGAAGCATCCGAACAGATGATGGCGCTCCTGAGCGAGCTCGCCACTCTAAAGGATCTCAATCGAGAGTTCGAAGCCAACCCCAATCAACACGACCCGGAGGAACATCGCTTGCGCCTCCAGAGACACGAAGAGATAACGCAAGACATCAAGGCGCTAGCCGAGCAGAAGAAGAATACCGAACCCAACCCCCCGCTAGACGCGTGTGTAGAGTGGATACTCCTGTCCGCTGCCCTTGACCTTGATTTTGTACGAAGCGTGGGATGCCCGAAATGTGGGGTCGACCGTGGAAGAGCGGCGCTTCAGCGCCGCGTAAGTCGCGGAGAGAGGAAAGGGGCTTCAGCCCCTGTTATCCAGCAGAAAATCCAAACCCGACATGACCGTGGAATCACACATTCAAAAAACGAAGGGCCGGGCAACCGGTGGGATTTTGGGTGGCGCAGCGCTTCAGCGCTGCGATTAAAGCCGCCTACTTCTACAACATGCATTCCGACCGAAGCCGGACCCTGTGTAAGCCGAAGGGGACGGAGCGGAGGAATCTGCTGCTCTCACTTCGTCGCGATGGACCGTGTAGAGCGGACACTCTTGTCCGCTGCCTTTGACCTTGATTTTGTACGAAGCGTGGGATGCCCAAATGTGGGCCGACCGTGGAAGAGCGGCGCTTCAGCGCCGCGTAAGCCGTGGAAAGAGGAAAGGGGCTTCAGCCCCAGTTAGCCACCAGAAAATCCAAACCAGACACGACCGTGGAATCCCACCCTTCAAAAAACGAAGGGTGGGGCACCCGGCCACGGGCTCCGACCAGGGGGCGGCCACCGTCGTCCTTGAGGCGCTAAGGCGAGTGGGGACAGACGGAGTTGTGGAAGTGATTGACGGAAGCAGCGCGGACACGGAACTAGAAATCCGAGAAGGAATGCGGTTCGATACGGGGCTCCTCTCGGAATGTTGACCACGGCACAGTGGGATGCGGCAACCGATCATCAAAACCTCTAGGCAGAGTTTCCGCAAGAAAACTGACAATTCACACACCGACCGGCTGCGGCTTCCCAGCCAGCAACTGCCGCAACACATACTGCAGAATCCCGCCGTTAGCGTAGTAGAGCGCTTCCTGCGGGGTGTCGATGCGGACCAGCGCGTCGAACTCGATCGGCCTGTCCTTCCCACCTCCGCTGCTGCTTCCGCTTGACGTGGCGCGGACTCTCAGTTGCCGTCCGGCGGCGAAGCGTTCGACTACGTCGCGGATGCCGGTGATCTCGAAGACTTCTTCGCCCGTCAGCTTGAGCGATTCGGCGGTTTGTCCTGCTTCGAACTGCAGCGGCAAAATTCCCATGCCGACCAGATTCGACCGATGAATTCGCTCATAGCTCTCGGCGATGACCGCCTGAACTCCGAGCAGCAACGGCCCTTTGGCGGCCCAGTCACGAGAGGAGCCGGAACCGTATTCTTTGCCGGCAAGAATAATGAGCGGCGTGCCTTCGGCGATATATTTCTGCGAAGCGTCGAAGATCGACATTTCTTGATTGGTCGGCAGGTGGCGGGTGAATCCGCCTTCCACGTTCACCAGTTTGTTGCGCAGGCGGACGTTGGCGAAGGTGCCGCGGACCATGACTTCATGGTTGCCGCGGCGCGAGCCATAGGAGTTGAAATCGGCGGGCTTGACGCCGTGCTCCTGCAGATATTTTCCGGCGGGTCCGTCTTTCTTGATCGAGCCGGCGGGGGAGATGTGGTCGGTCGTGACGCTGTCGCCGAGCACGGCCAGCACACGAGCATTCTTGATATCTTCAACAGGTGACGGCTGGACCTTCATGTCGTCGAAGTACGGAGCGCGGCGGATGTAGGTAGAATCCTTTTCCCAGGCATAGGTCTGGCCTTTGGGAACGGAGAGACTGCGCCAGCGCTCGTCGCCCTGGAAGACATCCGCGTAACTCTTCGCGAACATCTCGGCAGTGACCGAGTGATCGACGGCCTCTTCGACTTCACGCTGCGTGGGCCAGATATCTGCAAGGTAAACAGGTTTGCCGTCCTTGCCTTTGCCGATGGCGTCTTTGCGAAGATCGGTGTCGATGCGTCCGGCAAGCGCGAAGGCGACAACGAGCGGTGGCGACATGAGGTAGTTCGCGCGAACTTCGGAGTTAATACGCCCCTCGAAGTTACGATTGCCCGAAAGTACCGAAGCAACGACAAGATCTTTTTCGTCGATGGCTTGCGACACTTCGGCGGGCAGCGGCCCAGAGTTGCCGATACAAGTAGTGCAACCGTACCCCACGATATGAAATTTTAATTTTTCGAGGTAAGGCGTGAGTCCGGCATTCTCCAGATAATCGCGCACCACTTTCGATCCCGGCGCGAGCGAAGTCTTCACCCACGGCGGTATGGACAAACCTTTTTCGACCGCTTTCTTCGCCAGCAGTCCGGCGCCAATCATCACCGAAGGATTCGAAGTATTGGTGCACGACGTGATGGCAGCAATCACAACGCTGCCGTGTTTGAGTGAGTCCTTCACGCTGGCGGGAACGTGCTCGTGCACGTTGGGATCCTCGACTCCAATTGCCGCCGGACTTCCGCCCTCCTGCTCCCACCGCGCAGAGTTTGCAACCGCCGAGGCAGAGGTAGTCTTCGCGGCGGCTTTGGGTTTGACCAGCGAGGGCAGAGCTTTCTGAAAAGAGTCGGCTGCTTGAGAGAGGACTACACGATCCTGCGGACGCTTCGGTCCCGCCAGGCTCGGCTCAACCGTTCCGAGATCAAGCGCGAGCAGTTCGGAATATTCTGCCTCCGGCGTTTTGTCGTCGTGGAAGAGTCCCTGCTCGCGGCAATATGCTTCTACCAGCGCGATTTGTTCCGGGCTGCGCCCGCTAAGTTTCAAATACTTCAAACTCTCTTTATCGACAGGGAAGATGCCGCACGTAGCGCCATACTCCGGCGACATATTAGCGATCGTTGCACGATCGGCAAGAGGCAGATCGCGCAAGCCGGGGCCGAAATATTCGACAAACTTTCCCACTACCCCATGCTTGCGCAACATCTCGGTAATCGTCAGAACAAGATCAGTAGCCGTCCCCCCCTCGCGCAACCGCCCTGTAAGCTTCACTCCCACAACCAGCGGAATCAACATCGAAACAGGCTGCCCGAGCATCGCCGCTTCCGCCTCAATGCCGCCTACACCCCATCCCAGAACCCCGAGGCCGTTGACCATCGTTGTGTGACTGTCGGTGCCTACCAGAGTGTCGGGGTAGGCGGTGCGCTTGGCAGCAGATCCGCTGTTTGCATCGGTTTCGTTCACGAAAACTACGCGGGCCAGGTATTCGAGATTAACTTGATGGACGATGCCAGTGTCGGGAGGGACGATGGCGAGGTTGTGGAATCCGGTTTGTCCCCAGCGGAGGAACGAGTAACGCTCTTTATTGCGCTGGAATTCGAGCAGGGCGTTCACGTCGAAGGCGCTGCTCGTGCCGAATTCGTCCACCTGGACGGAGTGGTCGATAACGAGTTCGACTGGCTGCAGAGGATTGATGAGCGCTGGATCGCCGCCGAGTTGCTGCATAGCGTCGCGCATCGCGGCAAGGTCGACGACACAGGGAACTCCAGTGAAATCCTGAAGCAGGACACGGCTGGGAGTGAAGGCAATCTCTTTGTCGGGCTTGGAGTTCTTATTCCATGCGGCCATCGAACGCACGTCCTCCTTCTTCACGTTGCGTCCGTCTTCGGTGCGCAGGAGATTTTCGAGAAGGATGCGCAGCGAAAATGGCAGATGTTTGGTGGAGATGCCTTGATTGTCGAGGGCATCAAGGCGATAAATTTCGTATTCTTTTTTTCCGACTTTGAGAACGGAGCGGGAGTTGAAACTATTTAGGGACATGATGGCCTTCCTGATAGATGAATGCCGCGAGTTGGCTGGCGCCGCTCGGCTGGCTGCTGATAAGGGAACCCATAAGTTTAGTCTTTTTGGGGAAGAATGCGTAGCATGACCTCGCCCAACAGGCGCAAGCGACGAGGAAAGGCTAGCGAGCCGCGATCCAGACTTGATAGGCGACGACGGTTATCATGAACAGGAGATAGATGCGCAGCGACCAAAGGACGAGAAGTTCGGGGCCTTTGAGATGGCGGCGGGGGATGGGGTGCTTCTTGGCATTGGCGAGCTGATCGTGTTCGAGGGACGATAGGGCAAGGGTTTGATCGGCGGTCGAGACGGGATGTGGGGTGGTTTGTGTTTTGGTCATAGGGCTAAGTCTCGCGCGAGTCGAATTGATAGGTCGACTTTCATAGATGGGGACAAGAATCCTTTGAGCTTCGCTCGAACGGACAGCCGAGGGCGGCTGTCCCCACATGGATATTTGTGTGCGTCGGGATCCATGCTTACGTTCCTCCCAGGGCGGCGAAGATGTTGGGGGCGATGATGCTGACGCCGAAGAGGATGCCGGCTGCGGTCAGGAGAAATACCACCCCGGTGGAAAGAATGTTTGCCCACAGAGGGCTGACGAGGTCGCCCATGATTTCTTTGTCGTTCACCAGCATGAAGAGAAATACGAGGGCAGGAGGCATGGCGAGAACGGCGACCACGTTTACGACCAGAACCACATACACCAGCGGCAATCCGGGAATCAGAACGATGGCTGCGGCCGCCACGGCGCAGAGCGTCAGAACGGCGTAAAACGATTTACCTTCGCCCATGGGAAGATTCAGGCTGTGTGGCCGATGGGTGACCTCTCCGAAGGCGTAGGCGGAAGATGTGGAAATGGTGATGGCGGCGACGATGCCGGCCTCGACCATGCCGAGAGCGAACAGCGATGCCCCAAAGCGGCCGATAATTGGCTGCAGCGCTTGGGCAAACTCAGCGGCCTGGAAATTGTCGGCGGTCATCTGATGGGCGAAAAGCGGGGCCGTTGCCAGGATGGTCGCTATAGCTGCGACGGCAGCAAGTGTGGCGCCCAACACGGTGTCGATTCGTCCGAATCGAATATCTTTTGTGGTCATGCCCTTGTCGACGGTGGCGCTCTGCTGAAAGAAAAGCATCCAGGGCGTGACGGTGGCGCCGATGTCAGCGAGCACGATAAGAAGCGTGTCTTTGTTGAAGCCCGGGAGCGGTTGCCAAGTGATGACGGCGTGGCCGACCGCATGCCAACTCGGGTGAGTCATCAGCGCGACTGGAATGAAAATTAAATTGAAGGCGGCAGCCGCGAGGGTGATTCGTTCCCAGGTCCAGTAGCGGTGACTCATGAGCGCGGCATAGAGAACGACCAGCGCGATGAGGATGGCTATCCAGGGAGGCACGCCGAAAAATCCGAGGCCGGCGCGGATGGCGATGAACTCAGTGATGAGAGTGAGGAAGTTTCCAATGCCGAGGTCGATCATGGAGAACCATCCCCAGAAGGGGCCGAAGCGTTCGAAGATAAGTTCGGCGTGACCGCGATGCGTGGCGGCGCCGAGGCGGACGGTCATCTCCTGGACAACGATCGCCATGCAAAACGTGAGGGCGACGAAGGGAATGAAAAATCCGATGCCGAACTTGGCGCCGGTGGCGGCATAGGAGAGCATGCTGGGGCCGTCGTTTTCTCCCAACATGACCAGGACGCCGGGGCCGACGAGCAACCAGAGAAGGCGGGCTTTCGAGGAAAAGCCGCGACGAGCGCGGGCGTCGGAGACGCGGACCCGATCATGGGCACGGTCGACGTCTTCGTGAGTGATGACGACTTCTTCGGCTTGGGTGGCGACAGGCTTCATTGACCCCAGCGAGGGATGGTCCCTACCAAAGTCCGTCTGGACTTTCTAAGCAGAAATTAGCGTAAGTATACACTATAGGATAAACCATGGTTAACTAAGGCCATGGTTAATCAGGCGACGGGTGCGGCGAGGACTCCGCAATGCCTCGCCGGACCTGGCAAGCTGATAGGGATCCTTCGACCGAGATTTTGCTTCGCATTCGCGAAGCAAAATCCTCGCTCAGGAGGACAGAATTAAGGGGTTTACAGGTTAAGAGTCTGGTTACTGGGCCGGCCGCGCTCAGGGGGCAGAGACCCAGACGCGTTCCGTGGCGGCGCGGCCTAGGGAGACGTTGCCGACAGTGGTTGATAGCGTGAGAGTCTGGTCGTAGTTGCGTTCGAGCAGCCGCAACTTTGAACCCGGACGGATTCCGCGGACTTCGAGGAATTCGAGCAGGCGGCGGTCCCTTTCGTAAATTCCACTGACCGAGTAGGTCGCGCCCGGAACGGCGTCGGCGAGCAGCAGCAGACCGCGATGACGGCGACTGGCGGGGCTCTCCATCTCGCTGAGATTCCCGTGTGGGCAGATGCCGCCCTTTCCGAGTTTCGCGAGGAGCTTGGCTTCGAAGTCGGGCGAGACAGCGTGCTCCAGGCGTTCGGCTTCGTCGTGAACCTTCCACCACTCCATGCCAAAAAGCTCAGAGAGCATGCGTTCGATGAGGTGATGGCGGAGGGTGAGTTTGCGGGCAATCTTGCGGCCGGCGGCGGTGAGGTGCACCTGTCCGTTGGCCGGAACGCGAACCAAGCCGTCCTTCTTGAGGCGGCGAACTGCCATGGTCACGGCGGGCGGCGACACTTTCAGCCAGTTTGCGAGGCGGGCGGAGATAACCGACTCACCTTCGCTCTCAGCCTCAAGGATGGCTTTGAGATAGTCCTCTTTGGAAACGGTGATCATCTGAGGAAATTATACGGCGAGGGAGTTAAGTAGAGTTAACTCCGAGTCCACCACCGAGGTATAGAGGCGCGGAGGAGACCAGCACCAAGGTTTCAGGTCTTGGGTCTTAGAGTCCTGGTCTTATTCTTAGGTCCGCAATCGGGTGACTCGAACGTGGCTCCTACCCGATCTTCCTTTCGCGCGTCTCTGTGCCTCCGTGGTAAGAATAATGCGCGTTTGACAGTCTTCCTGCTCTCCCCTAACCTTGACCTTTTCTGGCTATGAAAATTCTGGTTCTTGGCAACGGCGGTCGCGAGCACGCGCTGGTCTGGAAGCTGCGGCAGTCGGCACGGGTTTCGAAGTTGTACTGCGCGCCCGGCAATGGCGGCATTGCGGAAGAAGCGGAGTGCCTGCCAGTTGACCTGAAAAGCCTGGAGTCGATTATGGCTTTGGGAGAACGATTGCGCCCGGACTTAACGGTTGTGGGACCGGAATTGCCGCTGACGCTGGGTGTGGTGGACGAGTTTACGCGTCGCGGATGGGCCGCGTTCGGCCCGACCAAGGCGGCGGCCCAACTGGAATCGAGCAAGAGCTTCGCCAAGGAATTTCTACAGCGACACCACATTTCAACGGCTCCTTACGCGATTTGCGATTCAGTGGATGAGGTGCGTCCCGCGCTCACGCACTTTCACTTGCCGGTGGTGGTGAAGGCTGACGGATTGGCGGCGGGTAAAGGAGTAGTAATCGCCGCGAGCAAGGAAGAGGCCGCAAACGTGGCCGCTGAAATGTTCAGCGGAAAGATGGTGGGAGCCGCCGGCGCGCGCGTTGTGCTGGAAGAGTTTCTGAAGGGCGACGAACTTTCGTTTCTGGTGTTGAGTGATGGTGAGCGGGTTGCGCCGCTGGTGGCGGCGCAGGATCATAAGCGAGTGGGCGATGGAGATACTGGACCCAACACCGGCGGCATGGGCGCGTATTCGACCGCCGAGATTGTCGACGACAAAATGCGCGACTGGCTGGTGAATCACATTGCGCGTCCCGTGGTTGCGGGCATGAAGGCCGAGGGCGCGGAGTACAAAGGCGTACTCTACTGCGGACTGATGATGACCGCGCGTGGTCCGATGGTGCTGGAATTTAATTGCCGCTTTGGCGATCCGGAGACACAGGCGATTCTGATGCGGCTGGAGAGCGACTTAGTGGATGCTCTGGAGGCGTCGATTGCAGGCCGCGTAAGTGATGGGGATTTCAGATGGTCGAGCGACGCGTCGGTGTGTGTAGTGATGGCCTCTGGTGGGTATCCCGGGACGTTTGAGGTGGGGAAACAGATTAGCGGTCTCGATCAGGCCGCGGCAATTGATGGCGTGAAAGTCTTTCACGCGGGCACAAGCCGGCGCGACGGGGCTTTCTACACTGCGGGCGGGCGTGTGCTTGGAGTGTCGGCGCGAGCAGCGAAATTGGGCACTGCCGTCGAGCGGGCGTATCAAGCCTGCGAGAAAATTCGTTTCGATGGCGCGCAGTACCGAAGGGATATTGCTGCGCGGGCTTTGAAGAAGTAAGTACGTCGGATCGGGTCGCAAGAAAAGCAGATTCCTCGACTTGCCGTGGCGTTCGCTCCGGAAGGCGCTCGGAATGACAAGGTTTGTGAGGGTGCGCACTCTCACGTTTACGATGACAGTATCGAAATTATTCTAGTGGTTCGGGCTCAAGGGCGATGTTGGTTTCACCGGCGGCTTTTTTGGCGGCGTATTTTTTCATCCAGGCTTCCCAGCTCTTGCCGGCGGCCCGAGTAACATCCATTTGCATGAGATCGGGTTGGCTGCAAGAATGCCCATGAAAGGAAAGGAAGTCTTGAATGAAAATCGCGGAAGGGCTGGCGTTACGCTCGGATCTTCAAAGGCGTTTGGAGCAACTGAAACAGAGGTTGGTCAAGAACGCACGCATCCAGGAGGGCGATGTTCCGGCGGAGGACCCAGTTGGACTGGAAGCAGAATTGGAACAGGTGGCGCAGCAATTAACTTCGATGATTCAACGCATCAACCGGACCAACGCGGCGACGCGATTCGGTCCCCAAACCCTGGCTGACGCCCTCGCTGAACGAGATGTCCTGAAAATGCGCTACAACGCATATCGTGAATTGGCGACCGCGGCTTCGACCGCGCAGGGCCGTACCACACGTTCCGAGATAAAATTCATCAGTACGGTAAGCGTTGCGGCAACACAGCGGAAGGCAGACGACCTCGCAAGGGAATATAGGGAACTCGACACGCGTATCCAAGAAGCCGACTGGTTGACGCTTTTGCACGACTAGTTTCATTTGATTGGACGAGAAGGTAGTTGGCGTACCGGGAAGCGAGCACAACCCCACGGCGGGGAAATGCCGATCTGGCAGTGCGAGGGCAGCATTAGACGGTTCGACTCCGACCCGCACAGCGTATGCTCCGTACTGCGTACAAACGCACGGCGTATCGTAACGGTGTACTACCGCGTGCTGATCCCGGAGGCGTCGGCGAGGGTGGGGAAGGGGCACTCGTCCAGGGTCGTAGTCGAGCGATTCCGTGCTGCTAGTCCAGGGGTTCGGGCTGGAGGGCGATGTTCTTTTCGCCAGCGGCCTTTTTTGCCGCGTATTTTTTCATCCAGGCTTCCCAACTCTTTCCGGCGGCGGTGTCGCGGCCGGTGAAAGCGAGGGCGGCGATATCGGCATACGAGATGGAGATTTTCTCGTTGGAGTTCTTGGGATAGAGGCGAACGACCGAATCCTTCAGCGTGGCCGCGGTGCGCCGGTCGAAGAGGTAGCCTTCGATTTTGCGGCCATCTTTGCGAGTGATGGTTACGTCTCCGCGATAGTCGAAGGCCTTTTCTAGCGCGACGCGGATTTCTTCCTCTGTGGCGAGTTGTGGAATCCAGCCTTCGAGTTGTTCGTGGGCGGTGCCGGGAGCGACTTCCAGGGCGTCAGGATTTACGTGGGGAACCGCTTGCGCGGCTTCGTGATCGATGTGGCCGGATTCTTTGCCTGTCATAGTCTGCTATTTTTCTCGCGTAGGATCAATTTTCCAGCCACTCCCTGGGAACCCAAACACGCGCGTTCACCCATGCCCCACTGCCAACGTTGCATAGGTCGACGTCCCTTTCGGGATCGTGGCAATCGAAGTCGAGCGTTCCGGACTCAGCAGCCCTAGAGCCCATCCGCGATCTCTCGTATTCCGGCGTGGGAGAGTATTCGTATTCGTCGATTGCCTTCTGAAGATACCGTTTCTTTAATTCTGTTCGTCCGGATTCTTTGCCTGTCATGATTTAATTTTCCAGGGCAAGTTAACCGGGCTTCGCCCGGCGGACAGCCGAGGGCGGCTGTCCCCACATTCCCATTTCAGGCGCGCGTTTCTTGCAAGGAGGAGTTCTTTGTGGGTGCGATCTGCACCAGTGGGTGTACTGGAGCTTGCGGCTCATCCAGCAAGCGGAGCGCTTCTTCGTCGCGATATCGAGTGAACAAGGTCGCCTTCACCGTGGCCAGAAATCCGCCTAGCGAACTAAATGTCGCATTCACCGCCGAGGCTTCGTAGCCGCTGTGGACCATGCAATTGGCGCAAGCGGGATTGCCCGACTCGGTGCCATAGTTGCCCCAATTCGTCGTCGAGAGAAGCTCGGCGAAGGTTTCGGCGTAGCCATCCTGTAGCAGATAGCAAGGCTTCTGCCATCCGAAAATGTTGTACGTAGGCATGCCCCAGGGCGTGCAGGGATAGGTGCGCTTGCCCATGAGAAATTCCAAGAAGAGCGGCGAGAGATTGAAGCGCCAGTTCTTCTTGCGATTCGAGAGGATCGCGCGGAACATGCGGCGGGTGCGGGCGCGGCCGAGGAAATGCTTTTGGTCAGGGGCCTTATCGTAGGAATACCCGGGCGAGAGCATCATGCCTTCGAGGCCGAGCTCCATCATGTCGTCGAAGAAGGCGCGAACGGATTTTGGATCGGCGCCGTCGAATAGCGTGGTGTTGGTGGTTACGCGGAAGCCGCGGCTGAGGGCTTCTCTGATCGCATCGACTGCAATATCGTAGCCACCCTCGCGGCAGACGGCGAGGTCGTGCTCTTCGCGCTGGCCGTCAAGATGCACACTGAAGGTCAAATATTTGCTCGGCTTGAAAAGGTGAATCTTCTCTTTGAGCAGCAGGGCATTCGTACACAGATAAATATATTTCTTGCGCGAAATCAGGCCTTCGATAATCTCGCCGATCTGCGGGTGCATGAGCGGTTCGCCGCCGGGGATTGAAACCATGGGGGCGCCGCATTCATCCACTGCGCGGAAACATTCTTCGGGAGAGAGATCCTTTTTCAGGATGTGGGCAGGATACTGAATCTTACCGCACCCGGCGCATGCGAGGTTGCAGCGGAACAAAGGCTCGAGCATCAGCACGAGTGGATACTGCTTGCGACCGGCGAGCTTCTGGCGAAGCACATAGCTCGTCACAGTCCACATCTGTGAAACGGGGACAGCCATCCTGGATGGTCACTCCTGTGTCTGTTTATTTTAGCAGGGACGGACTGTTAGATGACGGCGCAGCGGCCGGGGTGCGGAACGGGGTGCCGAATGGGGTGCAGAAAATGAAACGCGACAGACAAGTCTCGCGTCTTACACAACCCTCCCGTGAGCGGCGTCAAGAGGCCGTCGGAAGTCCTTGCGGATCGGCGGTTTACCGGAACGGTTCTGGCCTGACCGAGGGCCAAAAATGAAGTTTTTGTGGTATAATTTGGTTACTCGCCAAACGAACCTAAGTATAAGATATTTCAATAACTTGAGGTCGGTTCGTAGAGGCGGCAAACCTTAATTGGGCCGAGATTAGAGGCTGGTTTCAGACGGCTTCGCCGGACCCAGTTTTGCGAGAAAGTCGGGGCATTCTCCCGCGGAGCGGAATGGCCACCAAAGAGATTCAAACTCCCATCACTGATACCAAAACAAAAAACGCAATTGTGACTCCGTTCAGCGGAAATAATGGCGGAAGCAAGAGCGATTACACTGCCGACTCGATCAAAGTGCTCGGCGGTATGGAAGCCGTGCGCAAACGTCCGGCGATGTACATCGGCTCGACCGGCGACCTCGGTCTGCACCATCTCGTTTATGAAGTGGTGGACAACTCCGTGGACGAAGCCCTGGCCGGTTTCGCGACCAAGATTGAAGTCACGATCCACATCGACAATTCGATCACCGTCATTGATGACGGACGCGGCATTCCTGTCGACGATATGGACATCGACGGCGAAAAAGTCTCGGCGGCTCAGGTCGTGATGACGACGCTGCACGCGGGAGGCAAGTTCGATTCGTCCACGTACAAAGTTTCTGGCGGACTGCACGGCGTGGGCGTCTCCTGCGTGAACGCGTTGAGCGAGGAATTGGAACTTGAAATCTGGCGCGACGGCGCTACCTGGGAGCAGACCTATTCGAAGGGCGAGCCGACCAGCAAGATGAAGAAGGCGGGCGCGGCCAAGCGGCGCGGGACGAAGGTCCATTTCCTGCCGGACCGAACTATTTTTACGGCGACGGAATATAACTACGACACGCTGGCGCAGCGCTTGCGCGAACTCGCGTTCCTGAACAAGGGATTGCTGATTACTCTCACCGATGAGCGTTCGACCGATGCAAAGAGCGGCGAGGCCAAGCATTCCGATTTCAAATACAACGGCGGCATCGCGGAATTTATCAAGCATCTGAACCGCGGCAAGCAAGTGCTGCACGACAAACCGATCTACATGGAAGCAGAGCGCAGCGGCGTTGCCATGGAGATTGGGCTGCAATACAACGACGGCTATTCGGAGTCGGTGTTCAGTTTCGCCAACAACATCAACACTGTCGATGGCGGCACGCATCTTTCCGGCTTCCGCATGGCTCTGACCCGCACGATTAATTATGCCGGGCAGCAGATGGGCCTGTTCAAGGATGTAAAGGAAAACCTGACCGGCGACGATGTGCGAGAAGGCCTAGTCGCTGTGATCAGCGTGAAGCTGTCGCAGCCCCAGTTTGAAGGTCAGACCAAGGGCAAGCTGAACTCCGATATCGCCGGCGTGGTGCAGGCGTTTATCAACGAGCGGCTGGGAGCGTTCTTCGAACAGAATTCAACCGTAGCGAAAAAAATTATCAACAAGGCGGTGGATGCGGCGCGGGCACGCGAGGCTGCTCGAAAAGCGCGCGACTTGACGCGGCGCAAAGGTGCGCTTGATTCGGGCGGTTTGCCAGGAAAGCTTGCGGATTGCTCGGAGCGCGATCCGAACCGTTGCGAATTGTTTTTGGTGGAGGGCGAGTCGGCAGGCGGAACGGCGAAGCAGGGGCGCGACCGGCGCTTCCAGGCGATTCTCCCGCTGAAAGGAAAAATTCTCAACGTCGAAAAAGCCCGCTACGACAAAATGCTGGCGCACGAAGAGATTCGTGCCATGATTACGGCGCTGGGCACCGGCATCGCCAAGGATGACTTCGATCCTACGAAGGTGCGTTACGGCAAAATCATCCTGATGACCGACGCCGACGTGGACGGATCGCACATTCGCACGCTGCTGCTGACGTTCTTCTTTCGCCACATGCAGGAACTGATCAAGCGCGGCAATGTTTTTATCGCGCAGCCGCCGCTGTATTCGATCAAGAAGGGCAAGTCGATGCAGTACATCAAGGACGATGATGCATTCGACAAGGTAATGCTGAAGCGCGCCGCCGACGGACTGATCGTTCGCTATGGTGAGGGAGCGGCCAAGCTGGAGGGTGCAAACCTGACGCGCTTCATGAGCGTGCTGAAGGAGTATCTCAACTTCTTTGACAAGGTCAATAAGCGTCTGCGCGACGAGAGCGTTACGGAACTGCTGCCCAAGCTGGATTTTTCAAAGCACTCGGATTTCGAGGGTGATAAGAATACGCCATCGAAGAAGATCGAGAAGCTGGAAAAAGAGCTGAAGCGATTACAGAAAGATCGGAAGTTCAAGAGCATCGAGTCGGTCTTCGACGAAGAGCACAACCTGTGGGAAGTGCGGATTGTAAACTCGCAGGGTTCCGAACACGTGATCAACTGGGAACTGGCGTCAAGCGCTGAGTGCCGGCAGTTGATTTCAAAGTTCAAACAGATTGAACCTTATCTGGAGCCGCCCTTCGTCGTAGAAGCTCTGACGAAGACGGGCGCGGTGAGCAACAACGGGGACGAAGCCGGAGACGACGAGGGCGCGGACACCGGCGTGGACACAGATGAGAAGTCCGACAAGAAAGGCGCCAAGGCTGCGCCTGCAACCAAGGGCCGAGCCTCGGCTGAGCCGGTGGAGAAGGCCACGGCGCGCGAGCTGTTCGAGTACGTGAAGAAAGAAGGCAGCCGCGGCTACGACGTCCAGCGCTACAAAGGCCTGGGTGAGATGACGGCTCCACAGCTTTGGGAGACGACCATGGACCCAGAGCGCCGGACCCTGCTGTCCGTGAAGCTCGAAGACATCGCCGAATGCGAAACCATCTTCACCACGCTGATGGGCGAGGACGTGGAAGCGCGGCGGAAGTTTATCGAAGAGAACGCGCTGGACGTGAAGAATCTGGATATTTAGCGGGCCGTCGGCGCGACTTCTGGCGTTTTTTTATTCGGGAAGAAAGCGCTTCCAAGCGCCAGCAAGGTAATGAGTGAGATGTCCCCGAGAGAGATGACGCAGTAGATGCACCACACTCCCAGAATGTTCTGTTCGATACGGGCGAGGTACAGAGAGAAAGCCAGGCCCACCAATGCAACGGCTAACATCAAGCGATAGGAGCGTCGCCATGCCAGCGCTGCCATTAGAATGTATCCGGCGATGCCGAGGGCAGCGACTGGAATGCCTGCCAGCATCGCGTAGGGGCTGTGATTGACGATGCCGCAGTCCCAGCGTTCGTTGATGCTGCAGGGCGAATCGCCTTCGGTTCGGTAGTGCTCGCGCAGGGCGAGAGCGGATACGACAATTCCGAGAGTCGCCAACACGACCAGAAGGTACCTCATGTGATGTTCCTCATTCTCATGTCTACGCTTGTGGCGAGTCAACTTCAGGGGCTAAAGCCCTGAATTCTTGACGCGGTGTTTAACGGCACGGCTTAAGCCGTGCCCTTTCAAATCAGTCGTGTTCAAATCAGCCGTGCCCTTTCAAATCCATTTATCAGCACGCTCCCCTCGCTTGCATAGGTTCCAAGCTTAACTGGCAGCATGCACTGCTGCGATATCCTGCAGCAAATCGGAGGCCTGCCAGTCGGCGCCATGGTACCACTTGGAAATCTTTCCATCGGGAGCAATGATCGCCGTGCTGAGCGAATGTGTAATCAGTCCGCCTTCTTCGTTGTAGGTTAGAGCGAAATAATTGGCAAATTCAGGTAACTCAGTTTGCGGAATCGCGGCGAACTCCCAGTGGGTGAAGAGTGCAGAGTCTTTCCTTCCGGCGCAAGAAAAGCCGTAAGTGCGCAAGACCTTAGGCGTGTCATGGGTGGGGTCGAAACTGATACTGAGCAGGTGAGTCTTGCCGTAGAGAGCGGGGTCAGCCAAGACCTTGCTATCGATCGCGGCGAACTCGTGGCTGACTCTCGGACAGAAATCGGGGAAGGGGCAGCGCGTGTAGATGAGCGTGAGGAGCACCGTCTGCCCGCGATATTGATGGAGCGAAATGCCTTTGCCGTTTTGGTTAATCAGCTTGAAGTCCGGAACTTCGTCGCCGGGAGCAGGAATGTGCAGGTTTGCTGTGGGTTTTGTGTCAGTGGCTGGCGAATGTGCGGTCACTTTCACATTCTCAAGCCAGTACTTGTCTGGTCCGACCACGACATCGGCAGTGATCGAGTCCCCGGGCTGCAGCTGATTGAGCAAGTCAGCAGGTTTCATGGTGTACGGCATCACCATTGCGTCCATAAAACCAGCGATCGGCTCGTTGTCGATATTGGCGGTTCCAGCCTGCTTATCGATAGAAATAATTTTTCCCTTGAGTGCGTAACGCTTGGCAGCGTTCGCACCGGACTGGGATGGTCCACGGTTGCAGGCCGCGGAGAATGCGATTAGGACGCAGACGCAGAGAAGTGGGAGACGCCTGGAGCATGAATCGAATCGGTTGAGCATATGTATTCTTCTTTATTATCTCCGATCATCATTGATACTAGTCGGACCCTTATCGTCTTACCGGGCATCAGCGATCCCCTTCTGAATTTAATCCTGATCCACCACATCTCCTGCGGCTTCCGTTCGAACAGCTGAGGGAGAGTGTCCATAAAATTTGGTGAAATCGCGGGTCAAGTCCGGGGCGTGCCGGTATCCAAGCCGCATTGCGATTTGATTCACTCGGAGAAATGTGTGCTCGAGCAAAACCCTCGCTAACTGTAGCCGGTATTCGCGCCTGTATCGCTTGGGCGAGCGCGAAGTGTGCTCCTTGAACAGGTGACTGAATCGGCCCTGCGACAAGTTAACCTGCTGCGCCAAAGCCGATAGGTCAAGTCTGTGCTGCGGATCGTTGTGAATGAGCTGTATAGCCGTCTGGATTCGACTGTCCATAGTTCAACCTCCTTAGTAGTGGAAGCGATAACGAAGCTCAACAAAAATCTCGCGCGGATTATTCCAGTGATATCCGCCGAATGTAAGGCTATTGTCATACTCAACGCGGCGGTTCGCCACGTTTAGCGCAGTCAGGGACGCGGTGAAACGCTCGCCGAAGTCTTTTCCGAGCGACAGATCGAAGGAGGTGTGCTGGGGCAGATAGTTGCCCGGATAGGGCGCGCCGGGGAAACCGTTGTGGAAGCCGGAGCCGTAGTAAACGTTAGTGGAAACATAGGCGTGCCGCGGGAGGCTTACATCACCGCCCACGTTGAGGGTGTTGCGCTGGTCATGGTCGAGCGGAGTCAGTTGGGGGGAGATGGCTCCCGGCACAGTGAGACCGCCGACGATCGTGCCAGCGCCCTCGGCGATCTGGTTGGAATAGGCGAGGTGCAGTTGCCCGCGGTGAGCGAGGCGAGGAGAACGGAGCGTGAGCTCCCATCCGCGAATTAAGGCCTGGGCAACAGCGAGGGGGAAGAAGATGCTGGAAGCGCCAATATTGTTGTGGTCGAGAAAGTTGACGACGTTGGTTTGGAAGTTGTCGGCGTCGATGACCCATCCTCGATAAGGAATCGTCACTCCAAATTGATGTTCTTCGTCCCGCTCGCCGGGAAGTGTGCCGAATCCCAGGCCTTGCTGCCCGGTGAAGTTGATAAGAGCCGGACCGGAAACGGTCTCGATTGGCGGCGCCTGGTAGTAGTGTCCGTAGAATGCGCGGAACGTCCAACGAAACTTGGGGAGGGTGACGGTTGCGCCAAAGCGCGGTTGGATGGCGGTTTCGTCCACGGGCCGCGCGATCGAGGTCACCGCAAAATTACTCTCGGAAAAGCGGGTGGGCCGGATCCCGGCAGAGAGCGTCAGCCAGGGAAAAGGGTTGAACTTGTCGTCGATGTAGAAGGCCTCGAAGTTGGCAGTGGGGTGCTCCCTGTCGTTGATCGTTGGTATTCCGCTGCCGTTATTGAAGATCGCGCCGAAGAGCTGATTATCGCTCTGGTAGAAGCTGATGAATCCAACTTGCAGATCGTTCTTCTTGTAGTTGGCGGCGAAGTTGGCCTGACCTCCAACATACGTGGAGCCGCGGTCTTCCGTGGTGGCGATAGGAACGTCATTGGGATTGCTGTCATAGTTTCCGCTGTTGTAGTGGTAGAAAGGAGAAACCGTGGTCATGAGGTGAGAGTTGAAAGTGTGCAGCCAAGTGAAGAGCACGCCCGCGTCGGCCTCGTGTTCGCCATCGCGCAGGCCGATGCTGGGAGTGTATTGGCCGCTTGCGGGATTGTTTTCAATGTCGTTAGCAAAAGGATCGTAAGGGATCTGGAAATAGTCCCGCCGAAGCGACGTGATCAGGCGGAGCTGGTCAGAGGGATCGACGTTAAAGATAAAAGACCCGAAGCCGCCCACGCCGTTGACGGCGTCATGCACGACCTGTGGCACCGGCGGTTGCAAGCCGAGATTGCTGCGGTTGCCGTTGAGGCTGGCGTAGTAGGCGAAGTTTCGAGTGTGGCTCCCGAAGCTGAACGCGTCATTGGTCTGGTAGAAATTGCCTGCGCTTAGGACGAGTTCGGCTTGGTTGTTGCGCTCAAAGCCGGTGCGCGGAACCACGTTGAAGACTCCATAGGTCCGGTCGCCAAATTCCGCTCCGTAACTGCCGCGATTGACCTCAACGTACTCCAAGTCTTTAGGATCGAATTGTGGGGCAACATTTTGCGCGATCGCAGTGTTGATGACGGGAATACCGTCCAACAGCCATGTAGTCTGGTGCCCGCCGCGCATGTGGAGCATGTCGTGCGTGACGTAAGCGCCCGGAGTGTAGTCGGTGATCATGGCCAGACTGTTCGTGCGATCGGCGCCAGGAGTATGTGCGATGTCCAGGCTGTCCACCAGAGTGATGGGAGTGTAGCTGTCAGTGGGCACGACGGCCTGGGCTGCGGAGACCGTGACTTTCTCGCGAGCCGAAGCTACTCGTAATTGAAAGTGAGCAACCGGTACGGTCCCCGAGATGACGGTGACGTCCTGTGCGGTCTGCTCAAAACCCACGCTGGCAACGCTCACCGTATAGTCGCCCAAGGGTACGGCATTGATCTGAAATTCTCCGTTCGCGTCCGTGGAGGCCGTCTTGGCCCAGTCCGACGATTTCGCTTTCAACATCACTTTTGCATTCTGCACGGGACGATGTTGCGGATCGTGCACCACGCCACGGATGGCGCCGTAGACGTTCGCGAAGGCTGAGATGCCGGGGAGGAATATCGCCAGAGCGATGAGGATCCTCTTGTAATTCATTTTCTCCTCCATGTGAATCGGGTTCGGGCGTAGCACAGCCGCGCCGATTCGAGCTCGGATAGCGCTTGCGCGTTCCGGCGGAACGCGCAGCCATGCGTTGAGCAAATGCAGTGCAGTCAAGCTTGGAGAAACTTCAGTAAATTGGCGGGGCGCGTGAGGGTTGAAACTCGGCAGAAGCGGCAGCCGGGGAGTCCGATTGGGACACGGCGAGGTGAATATCGATAGGGTGCAAGAAGAACGCTGTCAGTTTGGGCTGCGGATGGGCCCACTGAGCTGTGGTGACAGCGCGGCAGCAATCGTGATTACAACAGCCGATATCGCGAATAACAAGCTGGGATGAATCCCCGTCGGCTGGTTCGTGGCAGTGATGCGCAGCTTTACGGACGCAGCAGGCATGGGGCGGGGCGGCCGTTATCGCCAGCGCGAGCGGAACAAGGTTTCCCGCGAGCGCGAAGAGCAACAGCAATCTGGCGGTCAGGCGCTGCATACTTCCTTTGAATCGGGAACCCCAAGGTGCTGACAGCATAGAACAGAAACGCGACGAGGGCAAGCAAGGGTATTTGTAAAAGTTTCAACCACGAAGGTCGCGAGGACACCCTAAGGAAAAACCCTGATAAGGCCCGCAAAGTCGATTAGTGCATCAGCACGTAGGCGCCGCCATCGGTGAAGGCGATGACCAGGTTCATCAGAATAAACATCAGATCGTAATGCCAGCCATAGGTCTTCTCGCCCCAGAAGCCGGTGTGCCAAACAAAAATCTTTTTCTCGATAGCGCCGAGCATGACTAGGATCAGACCGAAAGCCGCAAGCTGGGTAAGAACTCCGAAGGCAACACCCAAGCTTCCGGCGACTTCGGCGATGCCGAGAAAGATGGTAAAGGGTACTGACATTCCGATGCTTTGGGCTCGGGCAGCCGGATCTTTGAGATGGCTGTAGCCGCTAGTGATGAACTCCAAGCCGACCATCAATCGCAGGAGTAGCAAGCCGAGATCGGTGAAGCGGGCCAGTTGAGGGAACATAGCAGGTTTCTTTCGAGGTGTCGCCATGGATTTGAGGTTGGCGGATATTCTTCCGACGAGACACGGATGCTCTGGCGATTTATGCCTTGCCGTGAATCTTAGCCCACCACCATCGGACGCCGACGAACAGAAACCGCCAGTCCTGGAAAAATTCCGGAGGCTTGCCTTCGAACGCATGGCCGACGAATTGAAAAATCCATCCCAGGACAAATAATCCCAACGCATACGGCGAGAGCCGGTGGAAAAGGATGCTGGCAAGAAAAAGCGGGACCGAAAGTAGAATTGTTGGAATGCCCAGCGTGTGGCAGGCGCGGTTTACGGGATGCCGATGGCTGCTCGCGTATTGCGAGATCCATTGCTCGTTGCTTCGGTTGCCTAACATCGCGGAAGGATAATACACCGGAGTGGGCCTGGAGTGGTAGGGGCTCTTGATTCCGGGTAGCGGTGCAATCAGCTTATGCGCCAAGCTGGTTGAGCGGAAGATCCCTTCGACTTCGCCAGGGCAGGCTCTTCACTCGGCCTGAAGAACGGCTTCGCTCAAGATGACACCGCCCGGCACCACGGCCCAATTCCAGGATCAGCGCCGCGACTTCCTTGCATCTGCGGCGCACCGTGCGATACCTTCAAGTCTGTCCCACCAGAATCTCCGATGGACCACTCCTGCCACAAGTGCGGGCACAGCATTGAGGACGGCAAGCCATTCTGCTTGCAGTGCGGCGCGCCGCAAATTCGAGTGACGCTTCCGGAACCTCCGTCCCCACTCGTTCTCGCCGCCGATGGAGCAGTCGCGGCAGGAGATGCTGAAGTCGAGGCGGTCCTTCCCGGCATCACCGCGAACGCCTTGCCCGAAAGCTGGTCTCGCGACATGAAGCCGTGCACCCTCGCGGCTGCAATTGCTCTTGTACTCACATTTCTCGGTCTTAATCCATTTGTGGCTGCCCTTGGCACAGGGCTGTTGGCCGTCGTGTTTTCTCGCCGCCGCGGCTTAGGGATTGTTATCCGACCCGCTGCCGGAGCCAGGCTCGGCGCCATCAGCGGCCTGCTGCTTTTCGGCATGTCGACTATTTTCGAGACGCTGGCCTTCGCCTTCCTTCACAAAGGGGGCGAGCTGCGAAACGAAATGATGGACAAGATTCAGCAGGCGGCCGCGCGCTATCCCGGTCCTGAAGTCCAGCCGTTCCTGGACTTTGCAAAATCCCCCGGAGGCTTCGCCTTTATGATGGTAGCCTCGGTGATTTTCGGTCTGCTGGCATTCATTGCTCTGGGAAGTCTGGGAGGAGCTCTCGGCGCGCGTTTTATGGGTCGGCGTGGTCACACGTAACTGAGCCGGCCGGCCTGGAATAAACATCTCTCGGGACGCCTTCTCGTCTCGGTCTTTCTCGTGTCGGTCTTGCCCCGAAAACGTTTGGCGCGTATGATGCACCGTTTGTATTCTTACGCGATGAACAAACCGGCACGCGGATCACTACTTAGCATTGAGCACCTGGAGGATAAGGAAATCCTCGGGCTACTGAAGCTGGCGCGCCGCATGAATCCCCTCAAGGCTCGGCCTCAGTTGCGCAACAAGCGCATCATGCTGCTGTTTTACGAAGCTTCCACCCGCACGCGATCCTCTTTCGAGATTGCCGCCAAGTCGATGGGCGCGACTACAACGCTGGTCGAGTCTTCAGGGTCAAGCATCGAAAAGGGTGAATCTCTGCTGGACACCGCCTACACGCTGCGTGCGGTGGGGGCAGACGCCATCGTCATTCGCCATCCCGCAGCCGGAGCGCCTCACCTGATGGCGAAGCATCTCGACATTCCCGTGATCAATGCTGGAGATGGCATGCACGAGCATCCTTCCCAAGCCCTGCTCGACGCTTTCACCATTTTGAAGCACAAGAAGTCCTTCAAGGGCTTGCGGGTTGCAATCATCGGTGACATCTACCACAGCCGGGTGGCTCGTTCCGCGTGTCATTTGCTGAGCAGGTTTGGCGTGAAGGTCACACTCTGCGGCCCGCCCGAACTCGTGCCGGAATTTGCGATTAGCCTCGCTCCGGGTCTGCACATCACTCGCCACATCGAAGAGGCTTTGCGCGGCACCGATGTGATCATGCTATTGCGAGTGCAGCAAGAGCGCCTCGCGGGGATGAAGATCAACCTGCAAGACTATATGGCGCGCTACCAGATGACCACGTCGCGCCAAAAACTGGCCAAGCGCGAGGCCATCGTCATGCATCCCGGGCCGATCATTCGCGGGCTGGAACTGACGTCTGAAGTCGTCGATGGCCCGCAATCCGTCATCGTGGATGAGGTCCGCAACGGAGTGCCCGTGCGCATGGCGATTCTGGCAAGGGCATTGGGCAAGGCGAAATGAGCCCTGGATTTGTACTGATCGAGACGGATCTGCTGATCTGCGGGTAGCACTGCCGAGCACTGAATGGTGAATGCCAAAAGCCAAAGACGCGAAGCCGCGAGCCTACTGATCAAAGGCGGGCATGTGATCGATCCGGCGGCGAAGATCAACGCGCCTATGGACGTTCTTCTGCGTGACGGACGCGTGGCGGAGATTGCGCCGCCCAACAAAATTCGCGCCAGCGCCGAAGAGAAATTCGATGCGCGCGGATTGATCGTTGCCCCGGGCTTCATCGACCTGCACGTTCACTTGCGCGAGCCGGGGCAGAGGTATAAGGAAACGATCGCCACCGGCACCGCAGCCGCTGCCGCCGGTGGTTTCACCTCAGTCTGCACCATGCCCAACACTTTGCCCGTCGTCGATTCAGAGGAGTGGGTTGAATGGTTGCGTGATCCCGAGCGCGGCGCCGTGGTGAATGTCTTCCCCATCGCCGCCGCAACGCGCAGTTCCCGAGGAGCCACTCTCACTGATTTTGCCGCGCTGCAGCGGGCGGGAGCGGTGGCCGTTACCGACGACGGCAAGCCGATACTGGACGACGAGGTTATGCGCGCGGCCCTGCGGCTCGGCGCCGAACTGAACTTGCCGGTGGTGCAGCATGCCGAAGATACGCGCCTGACCGAGACCTGCTCGATGCACGAAGGCCCTACCAGCTTTCGTCTCGGACTGCGTGGGATGCCCGCTACCGCCGAAGCAAACATCGTGGATCGCGATGTGAACTTCGCGCAGCAGATTCGCGAATCGCGCCTGCACGTGGCGCATCTTTCCACGTCGGATGCACTCAAGGCCGTTCGGCGCGGCAAACGTGCAAAAGCTCGCGTGACTTGCGAAGTGACGCCGCACCATTTCACCCTGCTCGACGAAAACGTGGGCGAGTACAACACCAATTTTAAAATGAACCCGCCGCTGCGCTCGGCCACGGACCGGGAGGCCATTCTGGTCGCTCTGGCCGACGGCACGGTCGATGCCATTGCCACCGACCACGCGCCTCACGCCACGCACGAAAAGCAGGTCGAGTTCGAGCGCGCCGCTTTCGGCATCACGGGACTTGAAACCGCATTGGCGTTGGCCATCACCAAGCTTCACCGCGACCACAAGATTCCGCTTACACGTATCGTCGAACTCTTCACTGCCGGCCCCGCGCGCGTTTTCGATCTCCGCGGCCGCGGATCGCTGCAGCGCGGCGACTTCGCCGACGTAACCGTCTTCGACCCCAAGAAGCGCTGGACGTTCGAAGCCGCCAAATCGCGCTCGCTGTCGCGCAACACGCCTTTCGATGGCTGGCAGTTTACGGGGAAAGTTGTCGCGACGATTGTGGGTGGGAAGATCGTATATCGCACAGATTGAACAGAGTCGCGAAGCGACGGTATTCATTAGCCCCGCACGTAAGTGCGGGGAAGCTTGAAGGGGAAAAGGCGAGTCGCGCTAGCGACGCCACTCAGGCTGCAAATAAGTGTTCTGCGTCGTAGGTCAAGCCAGACTTCTTCAGAAGCGCCAGGAACTCCTCCTCGAAGCTCCTCTCCTTGTGGTGTTCCGCTTGATTACGAATATAGGCTTGGACCTTTGACAGCAAAGACGGACTTACGCTGAAAGCTCCATATCCTTTCTGCCACTCAAATTGCATGCCGTTCTCCCCAAGCCAGCGTGAGGAATTGGCCTTCAGCTTCTGCACAACTTCAGCAAGAGTCAACGCAGGCGGCAACCCGATCAGCAAATGCACATGGTCAGACGTGCCGCCAGCGGCCAGAATCTTGAAACCCAGGTTGTCTGCTATACCGGTCAAATAAGCGTAAAGCCGTTCTTGCAGTTCAGAAGGAATCAGGGGGCGGCGCTCCTTGGTACTGAAGACGCAATGAACGAAATTGGCGGCATGTGTGTGAGACATGAGAGAGTGCCGTCCCTGAAGGGACTCTGTGCTTGAATGCCCGACTACCCCGCACTCACGTGCGGGGCTAATGAATTCCGTCCCCTTCGGGGACTGCGGGCGCATCAGCATTACGAGCTCCGGTCCCTCCTCAATGCTAAAACCTCCGGGACCGAATCTCCGTCTTACCCATCGCAAATATCTTGCGGGATTCCGCATCTAGGAAAGGCTTGACGGGCACCGTAAGGGGAGCATGGCCGACGAGTTGCGCATGTTGTCGCGTACACGCCGTTTGATGGCTGGCAGTTTACGGGGAAAGTTGTGGCGACGATTGTGGGCGGGAAGATTGTATGCAGGGCGGATTGATCAGCCCACAATCCCCATCCTCTTCCCAACTCTCCCCAGCACTTCCAGCGCCTGCTGCAACTCTTCTTTCGTGTGCGTGGCGGTCATGATGGTGCGGATGCGGGCTTTGCCTTCGGGCACTGTTGGGAAGGCGATGCCCGTGCCGAGGACGCCTTCTTTGAAGAGCTCGCGCGAGAAGTCCATGGTGAGCTTGCCGTCGCCGATGATGATCGGTGTGATCGGCGTTTCGCTGGCGGGAGTGGCGCGGCCGCCGATGTCGAAGCCGAGCAGACCGAGTTCCTTTTTCCAGAAGCGCGTGTTCTCCCAGAGCTTCTCTATGCGTTCCGGCTCATTTTCTAGAACCTCGAAAGCGGCAATGCATGTCGCCGCGACGGACGGCGGATGCGAAGTCGAAAACAGGAACGGCCGCGCCCGGTGATAGAGAAAATCAATCAGATCGCGCGTGCCGCAGACGTATCCGCCCAGCGCACCGATCGCCTTCGACAAAGTTCCGACCTGAATATCGACGCGCCCGTGCATGTTGAAGTGATCGATGGAGCCGCGGCCGTTGCGTCCTAAAACGCCGGAGGCGTGCGCGTCGTCGACCATCATGATCGCGCCGTATTTTTCCGCCAGATCGCACAGTCCGGGCAGCGGCCCGATGTCGCCATCCATCGAGAAGACGCCATCGCTGATCAGCAACTTCTTGCCGGGCTCGCTCTTCACGCTAGCGAGTTGCTCTTCTGCGTGGGCGACATCTTTGTGGCGGAAGACCAGAATCTTTGCTTTCGAAAGCCTGGCGCCATCGATGATCGAGGCGTGGTTCAAGGCATCGGAGATGATGAAATCATCCTTGCCGAGTACCGCCGACACCGTGCCCGCATTCGCAGCAAAGCCGGACTGGAAGACGACGCAAGCCTCCACGTTCTTGAAGCGCGCTATCTTTTCTTCCAGCTCCATGTGAATCTTCATGGTTCCGGCAATCGTGCGCACTGCGCCGGATCCCACGCCGTATTTTCGCGTGGCCTCGAGCGCCGCCTCGCGCAGCTTGGGATGGGTGGTCAGCCCCAGGTAATTGTTTGACGCCAGGTTGATGACCTTCTTGCCGTCGAATGTGCAGACGGGCGCCTGCTCGTCCTCCAGCACGCGCAGCTTGAAGTGCGTGCCCTTGGCCTTAAGTTCGTTGAGCTGGTCGGTGAGATAAGAGAGCGGATTGGTGCGGGTTGCAGTGGTCATCGGAAAACCTCAATCCGGATTCAGAGACAAAATCAGTGTAATACCGAATGGAATCAAGGTGTTGGACCGACAGCTCCGAAGGAGCGTGATTCGTTAGCCCAGCGCGTAAGCGCTGGGAACCATGCGAAGGAAAGAACAAGCCCTAGAGGGGCGGCACTACCCAAAGACGTACCTTGGATCGTAATGAATCCTTGATTTTTTCAACAGAAGCAGAAACTCCTCCTCAAAATTGCGTTTCCTGTGGTGCTCGGCCTGATTGCGGATGTATTTCTTGACGATCAGCGACTGCGATGGACTGACGCTGAAGGCCCCAAATCCTTCCTGCCAGGAAAAGGATAACCCACGTTCTCTCATCCATCTCGACGAATTGGCTTTGAGATCGCGCACGACGTATGAGAGCGGCTGTTTGGGCGGCAGGGCGATCAGAATATGGATATGATTCGCCGTCCCACCGATCGCCATGATTTCAATTCTGAGATTCTTTGCGGTTCCGAACACATACGCGTGCAACTGGTCCTGCGCGTCGTGCGGGATGAGATCCGCCCGATCCTTCGTGCTGAACACACAATGGACCAGGTTTGTAGAGTAGGCATGCGGCATCAGTGGCGTCCCTCCGGGACTCGTGGTCGCATCGTGAAGCTGACCCAGCGCTGACGCGCTGGGCTAACGAATCGCGCCCCTTCGGGGCTCTCGGCACTGATGGAAGTAAATGAAAACGAGACTAAGAGTCAGTGATGGATGTCACAAAAAGATGGGACGGCCCAAAATTAGGAAAGCCAGCTCCGTTAAAACATAATTGGATTTCCAGTTTGAATACTGGCTTCGCACAGCTGCTTCATATTGTCGAAGAACTCCTTTTCTGATTCCGCCAGAATATCGCTGGAGTGGAGGACAGTTTCGACTTCCTTCAGCAGCGCCGGCGATTCGTTCACGGGGATCCAATCGCCGGTGTGCGTGCCGTCGTAGATAACCTTTTCCAGCAGAATAGGGAATCGCGGCCCCGGACTTCCCTGCAACGCGCGCAGAAAGCTTCGCAGATTCTTGACCCGCGTAATGTTTCCCAGAAACATGGAGAGAATGTATCCCTCGTGCTCGCACGAATCGGCAAGCCATTGGTCGTGGGCATCCCACTCCTCGTCGGAAGGATCGCCACTCAGCATCGGGTCGCCAGCCTCGTCAAACGTCAGCCGGTCGGGGAACGGATGGGGTTTGGTCTTGCCATCGCGAATGCAGGTGCAACGTACGAATGCATCAAGGGCCACGGGTTGACCTCCCGTCGATAAATTCCCCGGACCGAACGTGGGTATGTAGTTAAGATATGTGGCTGAGAACTCGCGGACAAGAATGTCCGCGCCACACACTTACTTTACGCCGTTCGGGTATACCAATATTTTACTGGCTTCGCCCGTCTTCAGCCGCTCCATCGCCTTCGAGAAGTCTCTCATGGAGATGCGGTCAGTAATCACCGGATGCAGGTCGAGCTTGCCGGCTTTGAGCAGCGCACTCATCTGATACCAGGTCTGGTACATGCGGCGTCCATTGATGCCTTGCACTGTGATGCCTTTGAAAATAATGTCTTCGGAAAAGTTCAACGAGATGGGCTTGGAGGTCAGGCCGAGGAGAGAAATTCTCCCGCCACGCCGCACGATCTCGAACGCTGTTCGAATTGAGTCGGGATGGCCGGCCATCTCGAGCACCACGTCCACGCCCAGCCCGCCGGTTTTTTCCATCACAAAGGCGCTGGCTTTTTCTTTCGACGGATCGATCACATAATCAGCCTTCATCTCACGCGCGATCTTGCGCCGGTGCTCGTTGACTTCGATGGCAAAAACGGTGGTTGCGCCCACGGCCCGCGCAACGGCGATGGCAAACAGCCCTATGGGCCCGCATCCCGTGATGGCCACGGTTTTGGCAGCGATCTCCCCAGCGAGCACCGTGTGCACGGCGTTGCCGAGCGGGTCAAGGATCGACGCGTATTCCTGCGGAATGGCGGGATCCAGCTTCCAGATATTCGATTCGGGGATGACTACGTACTCGGCAAAGGCACCATTGGCGTCAACTCCGATGATCTTCACGTTCTGGCAGATGTGAGCCTCGCCGGTGCGGCATTGCAGGCACTTGCCGCACGCCACGTGCATTTCGGCGGAAACGAAGTCACCCTCCTTCACGCTGGTGACCTCATCGCCGAAGGCGGCTACTTCGCCGCAGAATTCGTGTCCCGGGATCAGGGGAGGGTGAATGCGGTTTTGCGCCCAGCGGTCCCAGTTGTAGATGTGCAGGTCAGTGCCGCAGATGGACGCGACCTTCACTTTGACCAGGACGTCGGTACGCCCGAATGCGGGAATCTTAACTTCCCGGATTTCGGCGCCCGGCGCAGCCTCCGGTTTTACGACAGCAAGCATGGTGGATGGCATGAAGGCTACCTATGCGAATCGAGGCTCAGACGCAAACGTATGATTCTAGCACCGTGGCGGAGATGCCGAGTTACGGGCCACTTAGTTTCGTCGTGGCTCATTCTGATTTCCAGACTCTCCAACAAAAGGTCATTACGTAGGACAAGCCGAGAGCGATAACGAAATAAACTGTGAATGCCGTGAACAATGCCAACCAAACATTTTTTCCAACGAAGCCCGGAGGATGGTTCCACAGATGACGGAATGGTCCTATAGCAATTATCGAACTTGGAGCGACAAAGATCGGTTCGATCACCTTTTTAGCCAACTCGTTCCACCTCTCTTCTCACAGCTTTCAGGATAAGCCCCATTGTCAATCCACTTTGCGGCAGGGGTAGCGGGTTCAGTTTCCGCATGTTGCAAACTGCTTGTGCTCAACTCGTCGGCTTGTGAGGCTTAGGCGCGACGCTCTTGTACTCCTCCGACTTGCCGCGCGGAATGCTCAACGTCTTCCAATCGCTGGAGCGCAAATGCTTGGATAAAAATACAATCTGCCCGGTGTGCTGCGCGTAGTGCGCGATCTGTCGGTTGACCGCCTGCATTACTGTATGCGGCTCACCGCGCACGGTGACGGTGCGCATCACGTCTTCAGGCCGCAACGCTTCGATAGCCGCAAAGACACAACTCCACCCTTCTTCCCACCACTTCATCACATCCGCGCGAGTGGTTGCCGGGTTGAGTTCAAATTCGCGGTCGCGAAAACGGTCGGGCTTTTCCCCGTCGCTGGTAAGGAAATCAGTGAAGCGAGAGCGCATGTTCCCGGCAAGATGTTTAACGAGAATTGCGATGGAGTTCGCCTCCGGATCGAGGGTGACGAAGAAGTCTTCGTCGCGAAGTTGCGTCATCGCGCCCTCCGCCATGCGCTTGTGGCCGCGGAACTGCCGCCTCGCTTCCTCGAGATAGTGAGATGCAATATCGCTCATGGGATCGTGTCCTAGGAAGTAGATGGTTGGTTGACAGAAGGAATGATGGGATAAGGCGCTACCGGAGTTTGCGGCTGCAGTTCGATCTCGAGTTCAAAGCCGCCCACCAGCTTGGCAAAGAGGTTATAGAGCAAGCCACCGATCGCACCGGTGAGGAATCCAATCACGCCGTAGAGTACCGGCATGAATAGGGCGAAAAATACGCCAAACATGCCGGCAAATGGAGATCTGTGCTGGCCGGCCAAAGACCCCAGTAATCCGATGAGCAGGAAGAAAGGGGCGAAGATCAGGCCCAGGCAAGCTTGGACCAATCCTATGATTTTAGCAATCGAGAGCACTCCAACCGATTTGACGATGTGCATGAATCGTCCTCGTTTCCTGTTGAAACCGAATACTGATCTCAAATTCTTGAGTCGAAACAATAAAGAGCCGCACGAAAACTTTACTTCCCACCCACGGGGCCCCAGCCTCCGCCGCCAGGAGATTCGATTCTGATTCGTTCCCCAGATTGCAACCGCGTGCTGAACTTTCCCGGCATCTCTTCGATCAGGCCACCGTTGCGAATCACGCTTGCCCGTCCCGGCGCACCTGGATTGCCGCCGGCCAGTCCCCATGGTCCATGCGCGCGGCGTTCTGCGAGAAGCGTAACCCCACAATCGGTGAGTACTTCAATCTCACGGATAATACCGTCGCCACCCCTGTGCTTTCCGTTTCCGCCGCTACTTGGCCGAAGAGAGTAGCGTCGAACTCGCAGAGGATACGCATACTCTAACGCCTCCGCGGGTGTGTTCAGCGAATTCGTCATGTGGGTGTGAACGCCCGAGACGCCAGGCTTGGTGGGCCGCGCGCCCATGCCACCCGCGATCGTCTCGTAGTAAGCGAAGGGGTTGCCCGTGCCAGGATCGATTCCACCGATGGTGAGATTGTTCATCGTTCCCGAAGCGGCGGCCGGAACGCGGTCTGGAATGGCCTGGGCAAGGGCACGCAGCAGCACATCGACGATGCGCTGAGAAGTTTCCACGTTGCCGCCTGCGACCGCTGCTGGAGGACGCGCATTCACAACTGTCCCTTCCGGAGCGATCACCCGGATGGGGCGCATCAGACCGGCGGTCGCGGGAACATCATCCGCCAGCAGGCAACGGAAAACGTAGAAGCATGCGGAATAGGTAATCGCTTCGACCGCGTTCACGCTGCCTTCCACCTGTGGATCGCTTCCGGTGAAATCCAGAGTGACCATCGGCTGCAGAGATAAAGATGAAGATGCGGACCTCCGACTCGCGACCTTTACGGTTACGGCGATCTTTACCGGCTTGTCGCTGATGCCGTCGCCGTCCAGAAAATCCTCGGCGCGATGCGTGCCCGCCGGAAGCTTCTGCAGAAATGCGCGCATCAGCTCTTCGGAGTACTCCAGCAACTCCTGCGCCGCGCGTTTGATGCGGTCGATTCCGTAGCGGGCGCACACCTCGCGAAGCCGCTCGTCCCCGGTGTGGCAGGCAGCGAGTTGTGCTCCCAGGTCGCCTTCCCGTTCCTCGGGCGTACGCACGTTGTTGAGCAAGAGTGATAGCACATCGCGTTCCATTACGCCTGCCCGCACGAGCCGCACCGGAGGAATCCGAAATCCTTCCTGATAAATCTCACGGCATAGTCCCATTGACCCGGCATAGGTGCCGCCTACGTCCGCATGGTGGGCTCGCGAAGCAACGTAGAAATCAGCACTCGCAGTTTGTCGTCGAGCGCGGCCCGCGTAAACAGGTGCTACCAGGGTGATATCGGGCAGATGAGTTCCGCCGCGGAAGGGATCATTCAACATCGCGACGTCCCCGCGACCCAACTGACACGACGCAATTGCCGCTCTCACCGACATTGGCATCGACCCCAGATGCACCGGCATGTGGTCGCCCATGGCGATCACTTCACCCGTTCCGTCGAACACTGCGCAGGAGTAATCGCGGCGCTCCTTAATATTGGGAGAAAAAGCCGTTCGGCGGAGCGCAGCGCCCATCTCCTCGGCAATGGAGTGAAAAACATTTTTGAAGATTTCCAGCTCGACTGGATCGCGCCGCATGAGGGGCAGTGTACCGGAAGAGTAAGAATTCTTGAGCCAATTGTAAAATTCTGTTGACACTTTGTTTACACTGGCTCAATATCTTGTGCTAAGGATGCTGCCCGTACCACAAGTTGGGTGGCATTATGCATTCGGGCCCAGTACAGAACCTTTGCAAGGGAAAATCGTTCACGGAGGAACCTTCATGGCAACGAAGAAGAAGGCAAAAAAGAAGAAACACTAACCGTC
>DAIUEW010000037.1:0-59186 GCA_036844925.1 Candidatus Sulfotelmatobacter sp. | reverse complement strand
CGTCAATGAACAGCGTACAAATCGAACAGAAGAGCTATGAGATGCCCCCGCGAGAAGGGATCAGCATCGCGCATTTTCTCACCGTCGCCGACATCGAGCGATCGGCCCGCTACTACGAAAAGGTCTTCGGCGCTCGCATTCTGACCCTGGGTGACGGCAACGCGCCTGGGTACCTTCAGCTTGCGAATATCTGGATGATTCTGAACGTTGGGGGCGGGCCGACCCCGGATAAGCCGACGGTAACGCTCAGCGTCCCCGACCCGAATCACATCAACAGCTTTATGAATTTCCGCGTTGCGGATATTCAAGCGTGCTATGAATTATGGAAAAGTCGAGGAGCCGAGTTCATCACGGAGCCGATCCCCAAGTACGGCGAGACGCGCTGCTATATCCGCGATCCTGACGGTTATATCATCGAGGTCGCACAGAGCACTACCCTGACGTACGGTTAACGCTCGGCCCGGACGGGATAGGATTTAAACGCTTGCAGAACTCCGCTTAGCGCCAGCCCATTGGCGCGAACGATACAACACCGCTCTGGCCGCGGTTAACAGGAAAATCGAATTTGGACGATACGGGGTATGGTTAGAGCAAATCCTCGGTCGGAGGGGGCAGGAGAGATGGATTGGAAGCGGTTGGTGCAGTTTGCGCTGCAGGGTAGCAGTGATTTGGAACAATATGCCATCCTCCTGGTACGCGTATCGGTCGGGCTGTTCTTCGCCATCTCCGGGGCAAACAAATTGTTTGTCGCCGGCGGCACGAAACCTGTTTACGAGACGCTCGTTAAGGCCAAAGTCCCGTTTCCCCGCCAGACGGCCTATTTCGTGTCGGGTGTCGAGTTCGTGGGCGGATCCCTAGTGACCGTGGGGTTTCTTTCGAGCCCGGCCTGTGTCGCTTTATTGATCGATATGATTGTCGCCACCCTGACCAGCGCGGTTTCCACCTTGCCTAAAGGACTTTCGCCCCTTAACTGGCTCGACGATTTCCTCTACCTTCCGGAAGTCTTGTACGTGCTCTTCTTTATCTGGCTGATCTGCTCTGGCCCCGGAAAGTTCAGTGTCGATTACTGGCTCGCTGGCAAGTTGTAGAGATGACCGCCTGACTGGTGTAACAAATCGCGATAGCACTCGTTGAGCGAGAATCCGTTCGTCAAGATCACTGTCAGGCTCAGGATTCAATGCACGATTTATCATCCCGTGCAATAAACTACCTCCATGCCCCGAGCCGAGCATTCAAGTAATACTTTAAGTATTTCCCCGGCAACCCTCCACTTTCGCATGCCCGCAGAATGGGAGCCGCACGAGGCAACGTGGCTGGCATGGCCGCACTATCGCGGCGACTGGCCGGGAAAGTTCGAGACGATTCCGTGGGTTTATACCGAGATCATCCGCAATCTCGCGCGGCACGAGCGGGTTGAGTTGATCGTTACCGATGCGGCGAGCGGACGGCAAGCACGCAAGTTGCTGGATCGAGCGAACGCGCCCTTGAGAAACATCCGCTTTCACCGCTGGCCTACAGATCGTGGGTGGATGCGCGACTCCGGTTGCATCTTTGTTGACGCAGAGACGGGCTTTGCCCCACATAATAACCGGGAAGGACACGAGTTTACTCGTGCCACTAAGGGACAGAAAAAGCGCGGGGCTTCAGCCCCTGGGGGCGACCTCGTCGCCATCAACTTTCGCTTCAACGCCTGGGCCAAGTACTCGAACTGGCGGCACGATGACAAGATTGGCGAGCTGATGTCAAGCGCCACGCATTCGCAAGCAATCCGCCCCTTGCATCGCGGCTCCCGCGTCGTGCTCGAGGGCGGCTCCATCGACGTCAATGGATGCGGCGCCCTGCTCACTACCGAAGAATGCTTGCTGAGCAAAATTCAGCAACGCAATCCTGGGATGTTGCGCAAAGATTACGAGAAGGCTTTTGCACAGTATCTCGGCGCGCTGCATGTGATCTGGCTCGGCAAGGGCATTTCCGGCGACGACACTCACGGTCACGTGGATGATCTTGCCCGCTTCGTGGCTGCCGATACAATCGTCACCGTGGTCGAAGCCAATCGCAAGGATGTGAATCATAAACCTCTGCGCGAAAATCTTCGGCGTCTCCACGCTGCGCGCGACCGGGTTGGTAAGCCGCTCAACATCGTCGAGATGCCGATGCCCGCTCCCGTGGTCTTCGAGAAACGACGCCTGCCGGCAAGCTACGCCAACTTTTACATTGCGAACGGCATCGTGCTCGTGCCGGTCTTCAACGATCCCAACGATCGCATCGCCCTCGATACTCTGTCGGCGGTCTTCCCCACGCGAGAAATCGTCCCTATTTATTGCGGCGATCTGGTCTGGGGACTCGGGACTGTGCATTGCATGACGCAACAGCAGCCAGCTCGGAAGCAGCTCTCAGCTGTCGGCTCTCAGCCGTCAGCTTAACCTCAGCTCTGTCGTTGTCATCCTGAGGCCCGCGCTCTTTGCGGGCCGAAGGACCTATGCAATTTGCCGGGTGCCCCACTTCTCGCAGTTTTTTTCGAGAAGTGGGATTCCACTACTTCCGCCGTCTTGGGATTTTGATTTCCGCAAGAGCTTTGCCCGCGCAGCGGACAAACCGCACACCGCACCTTCACTTCCTCACTCCGGCACCGAATCGGAATATCTCCCCGCCCCCGCACCTTCCGCGGACAATCCAACAAACACCACGCCTCCCGATATTTTTCAAATCTCGCCCGCGTCGATCGCGGATTGAACCACAGCGCACTCAACCCCTCCGCTATCTCGATCGGCACGACGTACCACAAATCCTCAGGCACGATATAGACGACAACGAAGTCCATGTCCTCCTTCGTGAATGGCTTGCCCTTGCCTCCCGCTCCCACCTGATATTTCGACCGCTCATAATACGACCCGCCCTTCACCTGCACCCGCCAAAACCCCTTGCCCCAATCCACCACAAAATCGTAGCGTTCGCTGTCTCCCCAGGGCTTGCATACCGGAATCCTGAGGCCGCAAACCTTGTTCAGAAACGCCGCCTCCACCGCCTCCCCGGTCCGCTTGCTGGTACCGTCAGCGACCGCCTGTAAGTCGATCACTTCCATGTGGGACGGGCACTCCTCCCTGCCCTGAGCTCCGCCGAAGGGTCCGACGCCTGTGACTTTGCCCGTGTGGGTCGGACACTCCTGTCCGACGCCTTTGACGTTGGGGTTGAACCTGGTCCCCTGGCCGTGCACATCGAAGTATCGCTTCTCACCCGAATTGCCATTTTCTTTTTCCATAAACAGAAAAGGCGCAGCCAGTAAGCTGCGCCCGAAGAACACTCCTTTTGTGATTTTGGGTTGCTGTGATTTTGGGTGCTGTGATTTTGGGTTGCTGTGATTTTGGTTGCGATTTTGGGTGGCGCAGCGCTTCAGCGCTGCGGTAAGCCGGTTATTTTTAGACCGGCTTTAGCCGCTGAGGTCCACCGCCGCCCCAAACACAAACGGCGCAGACCCAAAGGGCCGCGCCGCTGTTTCAACTCTCTAATACCATTATATCATACAGCATAGGGTAAATGGGACATGTTAGCCCAAACTATTTCACCCAGCTAATCAACAACATAGTCCAAAAATCGCCGCCGCGGGGGCTTGACAAGATTTTGGCGGAACAGCGAAAACGGCGTTCTCCCGAACTGGAGACCGCTAGGGCCCAAACACGTCACGCTTCGGTATGCGCTCAGGCGAGAGAACCTCGCGAGACAGCGCATTGAGCTCCTTGTTCGGAAACGATAGCAACTGCACGCCGATGCCCTTGCGATGTTTGTACCGCTCGTAGATGACCCTGCTAGGGCCGTTGAAAACTTCTTCGTGTCGCCCGTCAGGAAACAATTTGAAGCCGAGGTAGTAGCCTGGAACGGTCTTGAACGTGAGCGAGTCTTTCAAAGGTCGCCTTGATCTGGACGCTGCGTCCATCAGGCGTTACCGCATCATGGTCCGGTTGGGAAACCTCGTGCAGGACCACGTCGTATTCGAGAGCTGCGATTATATCGCCAATGTCGCCCACGAGGCGGCCATCTATTGTGAATGCGCGGTTCGGAAACGCCTTCTTAAGGCGAGCGATCCCATCGAAGATCAGGGCGAGCGCTTCGGCAATGGTTTGGCGGCTTGGCATCCTGCTGATTGTAAATGTCTGGACACACCCGGGGCTGCAGCCAGTCCCCTGAACCCATCGCCAGTGGTACCCACGCTTCGAAAATCGCACAGCGTGGGGCAGCCTCGGTACTGAACGTTACACACAGTGAAAAATCAAACGTGGGCCAGCCCCCCACTGTGGTCAGCCGAGTCGCACCAATTCCTCGAGTGATTCCTTTATGTGGTATTTGACCTCAACAGGTGAACCCCTCAGCGCTAGGTACGATTGACGAGGCTTCTTGGCTACAACGCCGGGAGTTTTGGCCGGGATGACGCACTCACTCATATAGCGGCAGTTTTCCCATGCCCATATGTCAGCGGCTTGGAGTGGAAGGACTTGGCTTTTGTCCTGGAATGACCAGCAGCCTTCGTAGACTCCATACTGTCGAAGAGCGATTTCGCCACCCATCAGCAGTTTTTCGAATAGGGCGTTGATGTCGCCCTTCCCTTTCGATAAGCGGTCGAAAACGTATTGCACAGGCCCTCGGTAGCCGTGCCTCTGACGCCATCTATCAACTAGGGCCGTGCATATGCGAACAACAAATGCGTAATGGTTCTCGCCCAATTTTTCCCGAAGCTTTCCATTGACGATCACCTCGTCGTATGCGGACTTCACGACCACGACGCTAAAGCCAACCCTAGCTCTAGTTTTTATTATGTTTATCAGCGCCTGGATTGTTCGATCGCGCTTAGCCTGATTCGTCCATGCTGGGGCTGCGAATTGCTGCTGCCTCGCCACAAAGTCCGCCATATGGAAGACCCCGAAATTTCCGCGAGCGTTGGCCTCATCCCAGTTTCGATTGAACTCAGCCCACTGCTCTGCCGTAGAAATATAGCAAGCCGCGACGGCGATGTCGGATTGGGCATGAGTGCCGCTGTCATCGCAGTACAGAGTTAACATCGACATGTCCTCTATTCGACGTCGAGGGATCTTTGTGGGTCACCTCGCGGCTTCAACCGTAAGCTTCAAGCCTACCGCCTTGGTCACGGCCACCAGCGTGGAGAGTCGAGGGTTTCCGCGCGCCGACAAGGCTCGATAGAGGCTCTCGCGCTCAATGCCGGCGGCCTTGGCCACCTTGGCGATGCCGCCTCTGGCTTCCGCAATGCGGCGCAGGGCGATCAGCAGCACGGCGGGTTCCTCGGTGTCTTCCAATGCGACTTTGAGATATTCGGCGGCAAACTTCGGATCTGCGCGCAATTCGCGAATCATGCATTTGTCATGCGATACGCTCGTCACATCTTTCTTTTTGCGTTTCATTGTATGCGTGTCCTCCGCAAGTAATCCTCGAAGTAGTCGCGTGCGCGCTGAATGTCGGAGGCCTGCTTGCGCTTGTCTCCGCCACAAAGCAGCAATACGCAAGTCTGACCGATCATCGCGTAATAGACTCGATAACCGGGCCCCCAATCGATGCGCAACTCAAATAGCCCTCCACCCAACGCCTTGCAATCCCCAAAGCTTCCACGCGAAAGCCGGTCAATCCGATCCGCGATCCTTGCCTTGGCATGCGCGTCAGCCAGCCCCGCCAGCCATTCGCTGAATACATTTCTTCCGGCTGTCGTGAGATAACGGCGAACTTCTATGACCACAGAATGAGTGTAACTTATAAATCACGGCGGGGGCAAGTCTAAAGCAGATCCCTCACCGGGCTATCGCCCGATTCGGAATGACAAACAGTTAGGGAAGTAATGAAAGCTTTACTTCTTATACTGCGTAGGCTGCGGACCTTTTTCCAGCGTCTCGCGGTCCCAGATCCAACCCTGGCGAGTGTAGCTGGCGAGTTCGAAGTCCTGCGTGAGTTCGAGGGCATCGACCGGACAAGCGTCCTCGCAGAGTCCACAGAACATGCAGCGGCTCAAGTCGTAGGTGAAGTTGGTCAGTTCCTTGCGGCGGGTCTGTTCGTTGCGCGCGCTCGAAACCACGATCAGATTTTCCGGGCAGGCCAGCGCGCAAAGGTCGCAGGCGATGCACATGGTCTCGTCCGTATCAGGATTGACATTTAGCCGCGGCGCGCCGCGGTAGCGCTCGGCCACCTGCGGCCGCTCCATGGGATACTGCTCGGTATAGATTTCCTTGGGATCCTGATAGCGGAAGGTGACCCTCAACCCTTGAAACAGGTCGATCAGAAAGACTTTGCGGAGCAGGCTTTGCATCCCCATGACGGGGTTAGCATACCACTGAGCAGTTGCCAGTTGCCAGTACTTGACTTCGGGCGACATGAGCGGAACTTAAGGGAACTTTCGCGGCCCCGGCCTCGTATCTGAAACCAGAGGCTGTTATGCAAACTTATCTCGACAAGTTTACCCCCAGAGTTTTGCTGCTGCTGGCCGTGCCGGTATTTGTGATCGCCAGTTCCGTAACGACCATGATGTCGGCGGTGTTTCACACCATGGTATCGAACGTGGTGCGAAACGTGCTGCACCTGATGTGAATCGTCTGCGACTTCCTCGGCCAATCGAGTGCACGGTGGCAGAGACGTTTTCGTATTTGAGGCGAACAGGATGCTATGCGAGCCTATCTCGCCAATTTGACGCCTAAGACCAGGATGCTTCTAGCTTTGCCCATCGTTGCGATTGCATATCCGGTGGTGACCTGTCTTATTCCGGCAATCATTCGAGCGGTTGTACCTGACGTGGTGCGCTCAGTGTTGAGCTTAATCTGATGAGCTTGATTTGATGAGCCCGATCTGATGAGCATGATCTGACGGTTGTTTGGTCGTCAAGCGCTTTCCGTTCTTGGTAGTGGTGTCATCCTGAGCGTAGCCGTTTTTCAGGCGGAGCGAAGGATCTCCCGCTCAACCGGCCTGCTACGTACGCCAAACTGCACCACTATCCCGTTTTTCCCGCCCACACATCTTCTTGTCTTGTCATGGTGATACCCTGCTGCGTGGAGCGATCTTTGCCAACGTCCAACGACCAGCGACGAACGACTGAATCCGACGAACTCTGGATGGAAGAGGCTCTGCGCGCGGCGCAACGGGCACTCGAAGCGGGCGAAGTTCCCGTCGGAGCCGTGGTGATATGCGGCGGCCAGATCGTTGGCCGCGGATGGAATCGCAATATCACCGACTCTGATCCCACCGCGCATGCGGAGATCGTCGCGCTGCGCGAGGCGGGGGCGGCCGTCGGGAACCATCGTCTGGCGGAGTGCGAGCTGTTTGCTACAATTGAACCTTGCGCGATGTGTGCGGGCGCGTTGGTGCATGCCCGGATCAAGCGCCTGATCTATGGTGCGGATGATCCGAAAGCGGGCGCCGTGCAGTCGGTGATGCAGGTGCTGAATCATCCGCAACTGAACCATCGCACGGAAGTTCGCGGCGGAGTGCTAGCCGGACGCTGCGCGGAATTGCTGCAAATGTTCTTTAAGAGCCGTCGTTAGCCGTTGGGCCGTCAGCCGTCGGTCCTTAACGGCTGGCCTTTGACATTCCTCTCAAAAAAGCTTGTCATTCCGAGCGAAGCGAGGAACCTTGGTTTTGGCCGGCAGCGGCAAACCTCCGGAGAGGTGCGTGAGCGGTTGAAACGATCCGCCTCGAAAGCGGACATACCTTAACGGGTATCGTGGGTTCAAATCCCACCCTCTCCGCCATTTTATGTTTCTGCGCCTGAATCGCATTTCCCTGGCAAACTTTGAAAGCAGACGACCATCGAACTAGGTTAAATCAGGCCAATTGCAAGCCGGCGAAGAATCTGCGACCATGCAGAAGCCTGACTGCAAAGGAGCAAAAGCGAATGTGGAAGAAGCAGGACGACGCGATGAATACAAACCATGCGTTTGACTCGAATCAGATGGCCGAGTCGTCTTCTCGGGCTGTAGACGAAGGAACGATAGCGGTTCCCCCTGACAGCGCTTCCGAAAAAGTGCGATCGAGTGTGGGGCCGCAGCGAGTTCTGGGTGACGTTCGTCATCAGCCATCGATGCCGGCAAGCATGGCAGCGTATCCGGCAAACATGGCAGCGTACTCAGAAGCGGTGAATGAGTTCACTAAAACTGCCACTGCATTTATGGAGCATCTTCCCCTGCTTTCCAAGGCTCGGAATGCGTATGACCAAGCTATGAAGGCCAGCGCGGAAATTCGTAAGGTTTTGGACACCGGCGATGAAGATCTTCGAACTCTGATGACCCAGCTTACGCAAGCTGTCAGCAAACCCGTTCCCGATAAAAAGAGACCGGAATTGGCGAAGACCGAGGCGAGAGGGAGTGGCGAAGACACCGGCACGGTGAAGGCATTTTCCTGAAGGGTAAGGCAAGCTGCTGGCGGGTCGCGGACAGGTTCGCCATCTTCGCTCCCGGCTGAGGTCGCAATATTTGAGAAAACTGACAGGCGCCCGGCCTCAGTCAGTTGCCTTTCTTCTTCAGTTCACCCTCTGGTGTGTCTACTGTGAGCTCAAAGTACACTATTTTCACGGGAGGGCCGCACGACTCCTGCCTGGCCATTCCGCTGAGCAAATCCGAGGTCGAGAGGAATCATGAGTCAAGATAGCTTCATTCCGGTTGCAGACAATGCCAAGTCGCGAAATGACCTCGTCGATCGCGGGTTCAGTCGTCAGCCGCTCAGAGTTGATGTAGACATAGCGCACTCGCTGGAAGCGTTAGCCCATGCAGCCTGGTCCATTCCAAAGGACAAGTACTATGACGGGGGCGACAGGTATCGTTCCTTGAATCGCCTCCGGGCCGAGATTGTTGAGGGCGGTGTAAAAGTTTGGTCGAGCGAGGAGAACACGCCCTATGTGCAGCTGAAAAAATACAACACGACACTGGGCGGTCAGCAGCGAGAGTATGCTCCGCTGCCCTCGGCGATCGCTGCATCCATGGGCGTTCGCAAGATGATTGCTCACCACCTTCATTACCTTCCACTCTCTGCGCTGGGTAGGAGGTATTTGGTCAACGTCCATCTAATAAGGTTCACGGCTACGCCGGGTCGTCCGTGCGACACAAGCCCACCGGGCTTGCACAAAGACGGAGAAAAATACATCGCCACGCATCTACTGGGCCGCTGCGGCGCTCGCGGTGGGGAAGTCATCATAACCGACAATGACAAACACGAAATGGATCGCTTCACTATGCGCGAGATGGGTGAGTGTTATGTCTTCGACGATGACTGCATCTGGCATATGTTGACGCCAGTGGCAGTACTGGAAGGCAATCAGTACGCCTACCGTGACACCTTGGCATTCGATATGCTGCCGGAGGGCTGGGAACCAGTAAAGTGATCCACGGAGCTACAACCCAGTTCTGACCAGCGTCGTTGAGAGCCCGTCCAGGGGCATAATTTCCGCTACCCCGTCAACTGGGAGCCATCGCCACGGTTTCAGGCGTCGCCACATCGATAGGTTTGCCGACGACTTTTGAGGGCGTCATAGAATCTATAAGATCCGCAAAGTCGGCAAGACATAGTTGCAGTGCGGCTGCGGGCTTCACGGGAGAAGACACAGGCGAGAGGTGCTCTACGCTACGCAGATCATTTCTGAAGGGAGCGGGGGTCGTTACCGTCGCAGTTGTGGGCGGGGGAGTCTGGCGCGCCTACGATCAGGGCCTCTTCAGTGTTGGTGAAGGGCCGGCTTACAAACCTTGGACAGACTGGAGCAAGGATTCAAAGGGTGGAGCCCTCGCGACGGTGCGCGCAGCGATTCTAGCCGCGAGCCCGCACAACACCCAGCCTTGGCTCTTCAAAGTGACGAGTTCATCCATCGAATTGTATATCGATCCTCAGAGGAACGTCGGGGCGCTCGATCCCTATCTGCGGGAAGAGCACATTGGTATCGGCTGTGCTCTCGAGAACCTGATGCTGGCTGCGGCTGCCAACGGTTACCAAGCCACCGTGACGCTACTTCCTGGAAAGCTGGGACCGATTCCCGCCGAGCCCAAACCGGAACTCCTGGCGCGCGTAGATCTGGCCACGGGCAAACGCGAGGAAAGTGAACTGTACGATGCGATCCCGCGACGCCACACGAATCGCAGTGCCTACATTCCACAGAAACCGATCCCGCCCGAGTTCATCGATGCTTTGAGTCGTTTGGCCACCGACGAACCAGACGTCAGGATTTTTCTCTTTACGGCGGATGCAGACCGCAAGAAGATCGCGGAAATTAGCTCCGCGGCAAACCACGAAATCTATTCTGACCCGGAGGTACAGCGCGGCAGCGAGCGATGGATTCGGACCCGCTGGAGTTCAGTTCAGAAATTTCGCGATGGCCTTACGATTGATGCCTCCGGGCAGCCCCCAATCGCGATTGGAATCGCCAAAATGATGCCTTTGTGGATGCTGCGCTGGGCTGCGTCACGAGGGCCGAAGGATGGATATTCGAAACTCATGCTGCGTGCACCCCTAATTGGCATTATTGCTGTACACGATCGTTATGACCGGGAACAGTGTTTGCGCGCAGGGCGCATTTGGCAGCGGACGCACCTGTTGGCAACTGCCCGGGACCTGGCCGGGCGACCCTGCAACGAGGCAGTGGAAATGATCGACAACGAAAAGAAGCTGGGACAACAGGCACGGCGAGCTGGCCTGCTTGCAGAAGTCATCGGTGACGCCGAGTGGCAGCCTACCTTTGTTTTCTATATGGGCTATCCGACACTGACAGCCCGAGCCAGCCCGCGGCGGTCGATTGAAAAGGTAGTTCTTTGACGTTGCGGTATCCGGCATTTCGGTTCGACCGGTCACTCGATAACTCCCGGTTGGTCTGCAAACCTTCCCTAATCGCTAAGGTAAGGTTGCCCGTCACCCCGACCTCAAACGATCCGCTATTGGAGGGGAACTCCAGAGATGGCACCATGACAGACAGCGGACAGCAAGAGGACTATGAAGCCGCAATCCAATCGCGGCGCTCGACAAAGGTCAGCGCGACAGCGATCGTGGTTTCAATGGCGCGGTTGATATCGATCGGACATTTGTCAAAGCGCCAAATATCAGGTGGGGCTCATCTTCTTCACACAGGGCATTCTGAAATGCACCGATCTCAAGTTGGGATGCGTTCGCTTCACAAGAATCGGGTTTCGGCATCCGTACTTCACCGCACATTTTGTCGGTACTTTTGAGATTCTGGGCGGCTTCCTCCTCCTGGTAGGCCGCGGACGAGACTCGTCTTCATCCCGCTGCTCAACGTCATCACGACGGCGATCACGACAACAAAGGCTCCAGAGTTGTTCCGCGCCAACCAAGGTTTCTGGTACATGGTCAGCGCTGCGCGCACCAATTTTTGCCATGTTCTGCTGCATAATTTTCTGATATCAGTTGATGGCGGGAGTTAGTCTCTTGACGCAACGCCTACTCGGCACCCAAGTAGCGAAGACAGGGAGGCTCGATGATGGAACGATCCGAATCCAGACGCCGGTTTCTAAAAACGGCGGGTCTAACCACCGTAGCGGTTCTTCTGCCCCCCGGTTCTGCCATCGCTGAATCCGGCGTTTCGAGACCGGGCAACGACTCACGGGAGTCAGGTTCTCCTGACTACACGCTGCGAATCAAAACGTCTCCTGTTGAGATTGCGCCAAAGCGGATCATCTCCGTGACCACGTACAACGGCCAGTTTCCCGGTCCGCTACTTCGCTTCAAGGAGGGCCAGGAGGCCACTGTGGATGTGTTCAACGAGACGGATGTGCCAGAACAACTGCATTGGCACGGCCAGATAGTGCCCGTTAACGTCGATGGAGCCGCCGAGGAGGGCACGCCGTTTATTCCGGCTCATGGTGAAAGAAGGATCGTGTTTACTCCGCGTCCTGCAGGATTTCGTTTCTATCACACGCACAATCGAGCGCGCGCGAATCTTTACGCCGGACAGTACGGCGGCGAGGTAGGTCCTGTGTACATCAAACCCAAGCATGAGCCTGGCAACTATGACCGCGAGGTTTTCCTCGTGCTGAAGGAGTTCGAGCCGACTTTCAGCCGTGGTGGAGACATGGACCAGAACTTCCTGCCTCCAACCAAGGTTAAAGCGCTCGAAGAGCAAGGCGAGTCGGCCATGAAAGCTTCTCTCGCCAAGGGCATGCCGCACGGATACGAAGTCGGCTACGGTTCTTTTACGATCAATGGCCGGATGCTGCACCATGGGGAGCCTATCCGTGTGAACCAAGGCGAACGAGTTCTGTTCCATGTGTTGAATGGAAGCGCGACCGAGATTCGCAGTCTTGCCTTGCCCGGTCATTCGTTCCAGGTGGTGGCGCTCGACGGAAATCCGGTGCCCAACCCGGCGACGGTTCCGGTGCTATGGATAGGCACCGCAGAGCGCCTCTCTGCCATTGTTGAAATGAAGCATCCTGGAATCTGGATCATGGGCGATCTGGCGGATGATGATCGTCAACACGGCATGGGAATTGTCGTCGAATACGCAGGAGCCAAGGGCAAGGCGGAATGGATTGCGCCTCCACCGCATCGCTGGAACTACGGGCTCTTTGCGAAGCCCGGTGCAAATGCTGATCCACCAGATGAAACCTTCGTGATGATCTTTGCCAAGGACAATGCCGCCGACGACGGCTTCAACCAGTGGACGATCAACGGCGTGGCTTATCCGATGAGCAACGATATGGTTCCCGCCTCATTTCATTTGAAGGAAGGCAAGCGGTATCGCATTCACATGCGCAATGCCAGTGACGACATCCACCCCATCCATCTGCACCGGCATAGCTTTGAACTCACGCGTGTGGCGGAAAAGACAATATCCGGAATCTTAAAAGATGTGGTGATGCTGGGTGGCTACCAGGAGGCTGAAATCGACTTCGTCGCGAACAACCCAGGATTGACGCTATTCCACTGTCACCAGCAGCTGCACATGGACTTCGGTTTCATGACCCTTTTCGATTACGTGTGATCCATGAAGCAAGGTGCTCGCCAGCATTTTCGCAGTGAGAGGGATACGCGCACGGCGCTTGAACAAGCCGGGTTCAAGGCGCGACCAAGTGCAGTTGTTTGCAGTTCACGCCACTATTGCCACTTGCTCAGACAGTCTGCTCATAATTCGCCGTTGTCATGCTCTCTAATCTGTAAATTCAGTGATGCTCAACTCGTCCAATCTCGAAAGCAAAAGCTTGAGGATCGGAGACTGGTTCGACTTTCTGTACGCTAAGTCTCCGTTGAATGTTCGTAGATCAGGTGACGCACTAAGGAGTTTCCGGTGAGATAACTCTGCAGGCGTTGCTCCAGATCGCGGTCCGCCTGAGTTATACGCTCGTGTTGACGCAGATGTTCTGCCCAGGAATGCACCAGGAATATCTCCAGATAACGCTCTGCGACTTCGGTGTCACGGAAGACTCCCCAACGATACGCTCCGTCACGACGTCGTATCCGCGCGTATTCATGGATCGACTCGATGAATTCTGCATTCCGTTCTGCAATGACAAAGTATTCGACCGTAACCAGCACGGGACCCTGGCGAAGGTAAGACTCACTCTCGTCGACAACCACAGGCATGCGCCAGTGGTTCCACGGAGTGAGATCGGCGGTCGAGTCGGGAAGCTTTGCGAAAAGGGCGAAGGTGGTGGTTGCGAGCGTTCCAATCCCGGCTGCGACGAGAGCAATCTCTATGCTTGATCGCTGGGCGATGGCACCCCAGACGGCGCTTCCTAGAGCAAACGTTCCCTGATAAACCAGGATGAAGATTGCGAGGACGCGTGCCCGCACCCAATCGGGCGCTAGATTCTGCACCAGGGCGCTGATAAGAGAGATGAAGGTGACCCACGCGGCACCGCCGATCAGCATGATGGGAGCGAGCGCTTTCAACGTGTGTAAAGCGCTCATGGCTACAGTCACCACTCCCAGCGTCGCTACGCCCGAAGAGACAATAATTTCCGATGACCATCTTGCGCGGGCCCACTGCATGATCAACGCACCGGCAATCGCACCAGCGCCGAAGCATCCGAGCAAGAGACCGTAACCGATTGCGCTGTCATTCACGCTACGAGCGACCGTTGGCAATAGCGCAAACAGGGCGCTGGAGAAAAACATGACTGCGCCGGTCCGAAGCACCACATTGAGGATCGCCGGGGAGTGGCTGACGTAACGGATGGCCGCGACTGTGGCTCCGGTTAATGTTTCGGGTGGTCCGGTGCGCTTGCGATCCGGTCTGTGCCACTTCGCAACCACCAGAATGACTCCGAAAAACGAGACGAAATTCGCCACAAATGCCGTTGCCACTCCAGCGGCAGCAATGACGATCCCCGCGAGTGCCGGCCCAACTGCGCGGGCAAGATTGAATTCGATTCCGTTCAGCGCCGATGCGGCTACGAGATCCTCCTTTGGCACCAGTTCGGGCAGAATGGCGCGCCAGGTTGGGGTTTCGAAGGCATCTCCGGCGGAGAGCGCAAACGTCAACAACAGCAGCAGCCAGGGCGACATGAAACCGCTGATGACTAAGACTGAGATCAGCAGAGCCACGGCCGTCATCCAGGTTTCGGTGGCGAGAATCAGCTTGCGGCGATCGAAGATATCTCCAGCAGAACCGGCGGGGAGAGCCAGCACAAAATACGGCAGGGACGATGCGGTCTGGGTGAGCGCGACGAGAGCCGGCCCGGCATGCAGCGACACCATCAACCAGGCGGCCCCGACGCTCTGCATGAACGTTCCGATGTCGGAAACAACATCGGCCACCATGAGATTGCGGAATGTTGGCAGCCGCAGAGGCCGCCACAAACTCGACGCTCCCGGTTGAGTCAACTTTTTTGCTTCGGTATTGGTCAATTGACTGGGTCCACTTCTTACTTGATCGCCATTCACTCCAACCAGAGTGGCGCGCCTCCCACGGCTACGCCTTAATGAACTCCAGGTCGACTGTAATGTGGACGTCCTAATGTGGACGTCCTCGCCCACGAGTATTCCACCTGGCCGCGCAACCGACAAGATTCCGCTTAATTCGAGTGTGCCGGGTCGTTCTTTGGATCAAAATAACGCGTGTCAGTCGGACCATATCCGCATCCGTGGACGATCACAGATGTGTCGCCGGTACGGGCAAAGTGGTTGGCGCCGGCCGGCTCCGCATACACACTACCCGGCGGAGGCGTCTTCAGCAAATTCTCATGAAGTGGGCGCTTTAGATTTTGGCGGGACTGCAAAGACAGCTTTGAGAAGCGAAGCCAGTCGCGATGAGCGGCACTCCACTCGCGAGAACATCGCGGCGAGCGCGTGGATTGGACGACCGCTGATTGGATGAATCGTGTTTGAATAAATCGTGATTGGACGAATCAAGGTTCGCTGGCCTACCTGAGTCGATCGATCGGGCTTCGGCAAGTAACGACTCGACGAAAATTCTGACGCACGGGCTCAATTCGGTTAACGGATTGTTCATGCTGTCCATAGTGAATCCTCTCTGTCCTAGCTACTGATCTTTGTCATCAACACTCTGCTAGCTCACAGAGCAGAGCACATCACGCCATACAGTGTTTTTTTGCTACCACCGAAGACTGGGCTGTGGATACCACATTAGTGGTAGGACAACTTGTTTTTTGCGATTCAGCGGCGCTCTGGGATAAACCTTGGGCACTCTTGGAACTTATAACGCAGGGCAATGAAATGGAAATCCTTAGCTCTCGCAGTCATCCCGATGCTTGGGGATGATGATTTCCCGTCGACCGAATAGCCGGGCATCGACGGAAAACGCCCCCGGGCCGAGGCAAACGACAGCGACCGCGATCACGACGACTAAACCCGCAATTATCCGGGTTTCAAATAATCCGGTTTCAAACGATCCGGTTTCAAACAATCCGACGCTGGGAGCTGGGAACCACAAGAACATGCTGCCCACTGCGGCCAACACCGCTAAGGCGCCTGCGAATCGAGTTAGAAACCCAATCAAGAGCAGAGCGCCAACTGTAATGGTAAGCGAAGCGACGGCCAGAAACGGAAGCCCCGATTCGTATTTACTTCCAAAGGAGGAGGCTCCCTGAATAATAAACACAACTCCGGCAGTTGCTCGCAAAAGCAGAAGACCCGCCGCAGGCCATCCGTGTGGAAATCTCGAAAACATTTAAAGTCGCAGCCGCCCGCGCACCAAGCATGCCTAGAGTAAAGGCTTCGCCGACTCCGCGAATCCCTAGTGCCTGGAATCTTTTCGTAACACCTTTGAGGTATCGGATGAAGTATTCGAAGACAGGTCTAAAGCTGAATAATTCCCCGGCGAACCCCAATGGTGACCGCCTGGGTTCGGTCGGAGGCGCCGAGTTTTTCCATGATGTGCTTGATGTGTACCTTGACGGTCTCTTCCGTGATGAAGAGTTTTTCGGCAATGTCACGGTTGCGGTTGCCCCCGGCAATCTGCTGGAGAACCTCGATCTCCCGGCCAGTGAGAGCCTCGTCGGTGAAGTGCTCGGCCAAATGGGCGGCAATCTCGGGCGGGATTCGCCGCTTGCCTGCATGCACCTGACGGATCACGTCCACGAGTTCTTTCGGAGGCATGCTCTTGAGCACATAAGCGCGAGCACCAGCTTCGAGAGCGCGCTGAATCTCTACGTCGCCTCCAAAGCTGGTGAGAATGATGATCCGGGCTTCTGGGGACTCGGCGCGGATCGCGATCATGGAATCGATGCCGCTCATGTCGGGAAGGCGCAGGTCCATAAGCGTCACGTCGGGCTTGATATCCCGAAACTTCTGGATGGCTTGCAAGCCGGTGGTTGCCTCTGCTGCGAGCAGCATATCGGGCTGGTTTCTGATAACTGTCGCAATCCCTTCGTGCATCAGCGGATGATCATCAACACTGAGGATTCGGATTTTTGAAAGTTCGCTCATTCATCCCACCCGCCTTTGGAGAATCATTCAGTCAGCGTGTCCGTTTCGCCGAAAACGACGCAGCCATTTAGACGCTGCCGTGGCCGGACGGGACTCGAAAGCAATGGCGCCAGGGATACGAAGGTCGACTTCGGTTCCGCTTCCACTGCGACTCCAAACTGTGAGCTTCCCCCCAATTCTCTCCGCGCGCTCTCGCATCCCTGGCATTCCCCAGTGCCCGTCACGGCCAAACCGAAGCACCTGGGGGTCAATCCCGCAGCCGTCATCGCGAACGAGAACGCGCAGATGGTCCGCAGCGTATTCGAGCTCCATTTCGATTTTGTTCGCGCGTGAATGGCGAAACGCGTTGACTAAAGCTTCCCGGCCGATGCCATAAATATCATCACGGATGGCTGGCCGCAACGGAGTGGACGGTCCATCCACAACCACGTGGAAGTCAATGCTTTCCAACGCTCCCAACTCTTGCGGGATTCGTGAGAATGAACTTTTCAGATCAGGCGCGTTCTTAACCGGTGACCGCAATCCTCGAAGCGTGTTGCGGCCTTCGTCGACGACCTGGCTCATGATTTCCAAAACCCGGGTCATAGTTTTCCGCGCCGGAGAGTGGTCGGGCAACTGATCCATTGCGACATGAAGCTGCATTGACGCACTGTGAACACCCTGCAGTAATGTATCGTGCAAGTCCTGAGCGATGCGGGTTCGTTCGGCAAGCCTCTCCTCAAAGCGAACGTTGAGAACGCGGGTTAACTCGTGCATGCGCAGCCGATACGCCGCCAGCGCAGCAAGTCCGACACACAACACCAACGCCAACCGAAACCACCACGTTTGCCAAAGGGTTGGCGTTACTTCAAAGGGGACGGCAGCCTCCGAACCATTCCACAGCCCGTCACTGTTAGAGGCGATAACACGGAACCTGTACGAGCCTGCGGGCAGGTTAGCGTAGCTGGCTTCCGGCGTCGCAGTCGGCTCGCTCCAACTCTTATCAAAACCCTCCAGCCTGTAACGATAGCGGACGCGCCCGGCACGAGCTAGGCTAAGCCCCGCGAATCGAAACGTTGTCCTTTGCCGCCTGGTGGAAACGCGGATGGGTCCGCGAAAGTCGAGAGGTATGCCATCCGCCAAGACTGCTTCAATGTGAATCAGAGCCGGAGCGGGATTTACTGTCGCACGCGAAGGATTAACGACAGAAAGTCCTCGATTCGTAGAGAACCAAACGTATCCCTGCGGATCTTCTACAACTGATCGGTGCCGCTTGACGCCCTCGGTGCCGTGCAATCCGTCGTCCAGCCCATATTGCCGCGCATCTGCGTCTTCCAGTAGGTCGCTTGTCAAGCTTGAGCGTTTCACCTGCAGTATGCGACTGGCCGTTGCAATCCAAAGCCATCCGCTTCGATCCTCGGCGATTCCGAACGTCGGTTCGCGCAGCGAATCAGGCGTTCCGTGAGGCACATGGATGCTTCCTGCGCGGAGGAATGCGAGGCCATCGGCAGTTCCGATCCATAGCACTCCCGTCGAATCTTGCAGAAGGCAGTTAACGTCATCCGAGGGTAAACCGGTGGCCGTCGTAAAGGTTCGCCAACCGCCTTTCGCCAATCCACTGAGACCCTTCGGCGTGCCAAACCAGATGGTTCCGTCATCGCCCTCCGCGATCGACGAGATTGTATTAGACGCTAAACCGTTCGCAGTCGTATAAGTTGTGAAATGGCCGTTTCTGAATTCGCTAACACCTGCGCTCAGTGTCCCCGCCCAGACTGCACCATCGCGACTTTCATGCACAGCGTAAACACTGCTTTGCGCGAGGCCATCGGCCTGCGTATAAGTTTTTGTGGTAACCGAGCCCGGACCGTATAGCAGATGCGTCAGGCCTCCTCGCTGTCTTCCAATCCAGAGTTCGTTTTTGCTACCCGCGATTGAGTAGACCACATCCTGCCTCAACCGGTCGTTTGACACGCTCCCGGTCTTTTCAGCTTTCAGCCAGTGCAATCCACCATCAAAAGGGGCGAACCATGCGCGTCCTTGCGGGTCGACGTAAACCGGCCCGCTGCTTTCCGACTGTGCGCTCGCTACCGAATAGGTAACGAAGGCACTATCGCGCAGACGCTCAATGCTCGACGGACGTCCTACCCATAGGTTCCCTTCTCGATCTTCGAAAAGCGCGGTGACCGGTTCGGCATGACTGTCCTCATCAAAGGAAACTTCGTCTCCATTGACGCGAATCAGTCCGCCGGCAGTGCCTACCCAGATGTTCGAGTCGCGGTCGCGGATCATGACGCGAGCTGGAACGTGACGGAGAGCGGAGGGCACTCCGGTCTGCGTAAGGTTCGTCCCGTTCCACTGCATAACGCCTTTGTCGGTTCCGATCCACAACTCCCCGTTCTCCATTGGGAGTAAGCATGTAACCTTACGAACGTGGGCTCCTTTGCCTACCGCAGTAACGAGCCCGTCGGTCATGTAGAAAAGACCGCGATCTCCCGTGCCCAGCCAAAGCTTTCCGTCGGCAGTTTCAGCCATCGAAACAACAGAGGAGTTAGGCTCGGCGACACGGTGAGCAGCGACGCCAGTGGCCCAGGCGAAGCGGCTTGAAAGTTCGTCGTTCCCTGCAGCGATTGCGGCCGCATTGGAAGCGGGTTGCTCGCCGCCTGGAGAGGCGAGAATTTCAAATCTCTGCCCGTTGTAGGTGAGAGTGCCATAGGCAAGCGACGAAAAAAGAACCCTACCGTTACTTCGCCTGCCGATCGCGGTGATGCCAAATTCCGCCTCATCCCGGCCCAGTTCAAATTTCCCGTCGTGGAAGCGCAAAATCTTTGTGCTTTGCAGCAGGATCCAGAGATTTGACGCTGTGTCCGCTACCAGTCCCTGAACCGGACCGATTGGAAACGACTCGGGGGTCGCTTGCGGAAATGCCCGGAAGTTTAGTCCGTCGAATCGAATCAGACCCTTCTCGGTACCGATCCAAAGATAGCCGTCCGCCGTTTGAGCGATGGCCGACACAGATCCGCCGGGGAATCCACTCCGGTCTCCCCATCGGTCCCGCGAATATTGCGAGATTATTCGGTGAGGATCGATGGCGTATGCCGCTGCGGCAAAGTACACCAGGGCGAATGCGGCAACGGCCCATTTAGAGAGCCAGCGCTTTCCAGGACATCGATCAAGGAAGATATTCGAATTTCTCAACGACAACCTCAGCGCCTTTTTGGATCGGATTCTTATCGCTCGCCACGAAGTACAGCATGAACTCGAGCAACTCCTGGCCGGGAGAAGGTACTCCAGATGTGAAGATGTGCTCGGAGACCACGGGCGCCCCGGCACGCATCGAAGAACCGCGAACCGTCTCGAAGCTTGCTCGTCCCGGTTCCCAGAGCATCGAATGCGTCAGGGTTCCAGGAGGCTCGGTAAACTGCGCTATATTTCCCGGGACGTAAAAGGGCTGGATGCCGTACTGGGCATTCTCCTTACTTGCTGCATCGCCCCAGTGACCGATTTCAACGTCCATTTCGCGGTAGTGCTGGTCTCCTCCTCCCGGATCGAAAGTATGCATACTTAGAACAACAGCGAGTTCCAGCCGAGAAGTATCGCGCACCACCAAAACGTAGGTTCCATAGCCTAAACTGCGCGTCAGAATCATGTGGGCACAAGTCCATTTATCGCCTTTCTTAATGATGCGCAGGTGCAAGGCTCCGCTCGCGTCCGTCCAGGCATTGTCCGCGTCGTAGAGATTGTTCAATCCGCCCCGAATCGCAGATACGGTCTGAATATTCCAATCGTATCCGCTGAAATGAAGTGGCACGGTAGGAAATAGAGGCAGGGTGCCAACACCTTTTACAATTTTTACCAGGACTACAGGACCACCTGGGGTGGGAGCCACATCCATGGTTGGAGGTGGGTGATAGCCGGGATCTACTAACAGCGCAGCGTACTCATATCCAAGGTGAGTGTCCGTGCTCCACGTGGAATCACCTTGAATCGGAATGAAGGGCCGGTCAGGCCAGGGCTGCACCCACCAAGGCCCGCTTTTCGCGTATATAACGATCTGCTGGCCCGGGCGAGCGCTGACGACACGCCCCGCAATACTATCCACTCTCTCTCGACCGCCCTGCGCTGCCGGCGGAATCTTGCTGAACTCGATCGAGGGGCCGGCGGTCCGCTGCGATTGGCAACTGTTCAGGACAATGCAGAAGCCCAGCAACACCAGTTGTTGTAACAACCCCGGGACAACCAACCTCAGTTTCATGCAGGCCCCCTCCACGACGCCTGCCGAACGCCGAAGGCCAAAGGAGGCCTTAGCACGGCCGCCAATGCTGCTTAAACATTGAAAATACATGAAGCCGCGGGAATTTGCACCTTCACGCAATTGCGGGTAGTGGTGCACTTGGATAAGGAAGTGCTCTAATCGTATACGTCTGCGCGCTGCGCCGCTCACCGCACCTGAAAGGGCACCGAGGCCAACAGAAGTTTGGCGCCATTCCACAGAATCTGGACGCCGATACAGACGAGGAGAAACGATGTAAGTTTCATGATCACCGCCATACCCGTCGGTCCAACCACGTGGCCAAGACGGTCGGCGTATCCGTAACAGAGATAAACACTGGCCGCGAGCAGGGCCGACCCAACAATCGCTGTCAAAATACTTAGGAGATGAAACCCTTGATGATACGGAGCATTCGCGCCCAGCGTGATCGCGACGGAAATCGATCCGGGGCCGACTGTCAGGGGCAAGGTCAAAGGATAAAAAGCATTTCGGAAGGGATCGTCCGGCGGAATATTCTGTTGCATGTCCTTTCGATCATTTCGATCATTGCAATTGCCCTGCTTCAGCAGCGTCCAGCCGGTGGAGATCACGATCAGTCCTCCGCCGACCTGAACTACGGGCAGTGAAATGCCAAAGAAAGAGAGGATATGGGTCCCAATGAAGTACGACCCGACCAACAGGAAAAAACTATCCATCGCAATTCGCAGAGACAGGGCTTTCCGCGTAGAGCGTGAGTATTCACTGGTCATCGCCAGAAAGATCGGGCTTCCGGCGAGCGGGTCAACGATGGGAAAGAGCGCACTCAGAATCAGGAAGAGGTTTTTTGCGGCTTCGACCAAGATCTTTCTCCGAGGACTCAGTTACCCTTTTTCTTCAGCTCTCCCAATTGGGTGTCGAGTGTGCCGTCGTCGTTGATATCAATCGGGAAGTCATAATTGGAGCCGTCGATCCATTTCAGGTAAATCTTGCCGCCGCCGGTCCAGCATTCGGCTTCTTTCTCGCTCGACATGGCGCTCAGCTTTCCATCTGTCATCACCATGTCCGGCTCGCGCAGGGTCGCTTTGCCGGAGCGGAAGGTGATGGTCACCATGCCCGGAGTTCCGGCGGCCGATGAATAGCGGCCCTCGAACTTCCCGGCGCAACTGATCACACCAGGTTTGGGCGGCACTCCGAACTGGAAGGCAGGCGGTTTGACCACTGGAGGCGGGGTGGATGGGCGCATAAATTGCGCTGAAGTATCGACTTCGTGGCCGTTGGCCAGCTTCATCGTATAAACGTTGTCGGATTGCCGAATGACTTCGGCTTCCATCCATTTACCTTCGACTAGCACCTGCACCCAGTCGTGCGCGTCGTATTGTCCGAGAGCATGATCTTCGGCTGTCAGCTTCCCTATGCGGCGGATTTGTGCCGGATAGCTCATCCAAATTTCGACGCCGTTGGCGTTGCGCACAAAATATTCGGAGCCGCGCACCTGGAGAATCTTGCCATCGCCGAGCGGAAGACGGACGGTATCGCCCACCTTGAAGCCGCCGGCGCCAACTTGGCTGGCGCTGGCTGCTGCGCTTCCGCCGGCAGCTCGGTTCGCAGGAGTGGCGGCGCTGGCGGGCAGGTCCGCGCCCGGCGGATGCGCCTTGGCCTCGTCCGCGGTTTGCAGGTGACACTTCTGAAGACCAGTGGCGAGTTGCTGGCGCGTCAGCGAGCCACGTACCGTCGATTTGCCGTCGCGATAATTCTGCAGGTCGCAGCTGGCCGTCGGCGCGGTGCCGGCGCAGGAGAAAATTTTGACACTGAGGGGCGGCGCGCACTGGTAGATGACGTTGAACTGCAGTTCCTGCCCTATTGCGGCGGGCGTCAGACCCAGGCCGAGCACAACTCTAAGTATCACGATAATTCTTCGGTTGTTCATAGCGAACCTTCGCCACTCAGGAGCGGGGTTAATCAGCCTCGACAGAGGTGGAAAAAACAAACTGTCAATGCGGGCACAAGAATGTACGGTTTCGGCATCGCTGTCAAGAGCTTGCGGCGGATGGGTGGTGGCTCAATTTGAATTTTCGGCCTATAGCTTCTGTGTCATCCTGAGTGCCGCCGTTTTTCAGGCGGAATGAAGGATCTCCCACTGGCCGTATCTATGGGAGATCCCTCACGCGGCTGAAGTACGCCGCGTTTCGGGATGACGGCCTCGTAGGAGAGTGAATTCAAACTAAGCCATTACCCGGCGGATGAGGGATTCCGGGATTCGTTGGTGAGCGGGGAGTTCTGAGCTCTCTTTTGGACCGCGGTCTACCTAGCGGCGCGCGTTCGTTTGGAGTGCAGGGATAGTCCGGTTACGCCTCGACCGTTCTTACGCCCGAGTCCGGAGCTGGCGGCTTCAGAGATTCTTTGCGCGGATTTCAGATCGCATCGGCAAAAAACGCAGCGCATGGCAACGGTATAAACGAAGTGCGCGTAGGCCGGACAATTGCTGTTCGTGCAGACTTTTGTGAACATCTCGAAGTTAGTGCCCTCGCTCCGAGTAGAGTTGCGAACCGATAAAGTAGCTGAGAAGGTAGCACAGAGCGCTGCTCGGGTAGTACGGATTTCAGGAACATAGGATCAGATTTTCTTCTGGCAACTCTTCCCTGCTCCTACTGGCCTGCTTCTACTCGCCTGCTTCTACTCGACCACTACCTTCGCCGTCATCTTCGGGTGAATCGAACAATAATATTTGTAGGTGCCGGGTTTGGTTGGCGTGAACGCAAACTTCTCGTCGGTGTCGAGGACTTTGGACCTGAATATTTTTTCTTCCTCGACCACCGTGTGTGGGATGTCATCGCGATTCGTCCACGTGATCTGCGTCCCTACGCGCACCTTAAGCGATGGGGGGGTGAAGCTGAAGTTATCGATCTTCACCTCTACACTCGAAGCGTCCACGGGACGAGCTGCCATAGTTCTGTACACGACGCCGAACACGATCGATCCAAGTACGAAAAATATCGTCGCTCCTAAAATCCCCTTACGGGCTGTCATAAGCCTGCTCCTTTCAGAATTTGGACGGCGTCGGCCGGCTTCGATTCGGGAATTACTCAAGTGTGGAATCGATAACCGCCAGGGCACGCTCTCCGCGCGTGTAGTTGACATCGGTAACTCCCAAGAGAGCGCGCAATTGCTCGGCAGGAACCTTCATCGGCCCCGCCGACGGACCCTCTCCCGGATGCGGCTGCGGAAACGCTGTTGAAGCGGCCGTGTGAAATGTAACGTTGCCTTCCACCTTCTGCATGGTCTGGTGAATGTGTCCGTTGAGCACAGTCACGGAACCGAAAGGCTTCAGATAAGAGAGGGCTTGAGCACTATCGTCGGTGCCCCATCCCCAATCCGGATAGATGTTCCACAGAGGCATGTGCGCGAAGACAACCACGGGCGTGCTCTTCGTAAGATGTTTCACGTCGCCTTCGAGCCACTCCAGTTGTTCGGCACCGAGCGAGCCCATGCCTCCGGCTTTCAGGTTCATCACATTGACCAGTCCAACGAAGTGGACGCCCTTTTTGTCGAAGCTGTACCAACCCGCGCCCTTGGTGTTTTTGCCGAAACGCTCGCGATATTGTTGGCCGTCATCTTCGAGCACGTCGTGCTCGCCGGGAACGAAGAATACTTCTTTCGGCTTCGCTGATTGCAGAATCTGTTGGACCTGGTCGAACTCCCCTGGTTTCGATAAATGAGTGATGTCCCCGGTGTGCAGCATGAACTCTGGCGCAACCGGCAAAGCGTTGATCTTGGTTACGGCGGCTTGCAGCGTTGAAACCACGTCGGGATTCGCCGGCTTGTTGAAGCCCATGTGGCTGTCGCTGATCTGGACGAAGCTTAACTCTCCGGCAGCGTGCTGGTGCGAAGCATCGCTAAGGCTGTATGACTTGAGCACGCCGCCCTGGAGCACGCATAGGGCTCCGGTACCGGCCCAGGCCATGCACTTCAGGAACCCGCGGCGGTCGATTCCGTCGTGGTTGTGGTCGAACAAGATTTCGTTGTTGCGCTGCGGCATCGTAGTCTCCTGTATGGATTTGCTGCGCGATTCAATGTGCTTAACTGCGGACGCTGGGTTTTATTCCACGAACAAGAAGAGAAATATTTATGGCGCGGCGGGAATAAAACGTGCCCCCGCTGGTTTACCCTTGTGTGCGTGTCGCAAGAGAGCCTGTCATCGGGGACGTTCGAACAACTCGCCATGCCCCATTTCGACCGGCTCTATAACTTTGCCTGCTGGCTGACTCATGACCGGCAAGAAGCCGAGGATCTTGTGCAGGAGACTTACGCCAAGGCCCTGAAAGGATTTTCTTCATTCCAGCCGGGAACAAACTTCCGCGCCTGGATTTACCGAATCCTGCGCAACGCGTTCCTCACCTCGCGCACCGGGCTGCAAGCCACTGCGACCGTGCCGCTCGATCTTGATGGCGAAGCGGAAGCCCTTCCCACTGCCAAGGAAACGCCGGAAAGCATCCTGCTGCAGCGATCGGATTTGCAACTCGTGCAGAAGGCGATGGAGCAACTGCCGGTCGCCTATCGTGAGGTGCTGCTACTGTGTGAAGTCGAAGAGATGTCGTATCAGGAAATTTCCGCCACTCTTAGCATTCCGATTGGCACGGTGATGTCACGTTTATCCCGCGCACGTCAGGCTCTGCGGGTTGCGGTTCGGGAAAAGCAGGGGAGTCAGCCGAAGGCTTAAATTCATGGCGTGCGACCGTTGGATTGAAAAACTCGACGCTTACCTCGATGGCGAGCTTCCCGCCAGCGAGGCCCGGGCGTTAAGCGAGCATTTGCGCGGATGCTCCGCTTGTGCGGCGGAGAGCTTGAGCAGGCTGCAGCAAAAGCGTACGGTGCAAACTGCCGGCCAAAGATTTACGCCCGACCCAGCCTTTCGTGTGCGCATTCAAGAGAGCATCGCGGCGCGGCCATCAGCGCGGAGGAGTTGGTTCCGCCTTCCTGTCCTGGCAACGGCGATGGCATTGGTGGTTGTTATAACACTTTTCTTCGCGCTGAATCGCAGCCGCAGAAGCGAGCAACAGTTGGTGAGCGAGTTAGCGGACCTGCACGTGGCAACGCTGGCAAGTTCAAATCCGGTTGATGTTGTTTCTTCCGACCGGCACACCGTAAAGCCCTGGTTTGCGGGGAGGATTCCTTTCACCTTCAACCTGCCCGAGTTGCAGGATTCGCCGTTTGTGTTGGTCGGCGCCAAGGTAAGTTACTTAAATCAAGCGCCAGGGGCGGAATTGATTTTCCGCGTGCGGCAGCACCAGATTTCGGTCTTCATTTTCCAGGAACGCGCCGTCGGGAACCTGCAAACACGCGACTCGGTGCAAACAGCGCTGTCGTTCAACGTGCGCAGTTGGAGCCTCAATGGCCTCCGCTATTTTGTTATCGGCGACGCGAGCGCACAGGATTTGGACAAGCTGAGCGATTTGATGAAGGCTGCTGGCTGAGGTGAGTACGAACGGGTCGTTTCGCTTTCATAAGATGAGGTACCCTGTAGTGGACGGTTTAGCGTGGCTGTCTTATGGAAGACGAACCCAAGGGTTGGCGGGTGCTGCAGAAACGGGCGCAACTCGAAAAGGATCCGAAAAAACTCGCTGAACTCATCGATGAGATGAACCAGTTGTTAGCCGAGTACGAGAAGGCTGCGAGCGAGGAAGAAAAGCATACCCCTCGGCCCCTCGATAATCGTCCCAAGCGATAGTCTCGGGCGCAAGTCCTACATGGGTTTTACAAACTTATCCAGCTCGGAGCGTAATTCGAGGATGCGTCGCTTTCGACGCTGGTAGGCTTCCAGCTCTTCCACCGTAAAATCGTTGAACTTTCGGCCCACGACGGATTCCACCTGTTGCTGAAGGAGTTCGCAAAGCTCACGCGCGATGGCGTCAAGCCCTGCAGTATCCACGCAGGGAAGCTATCACGGGCGAGCGTCCCGGTCTGTGCTCGGGAGCACGGGCCCTTGTATTCCAAGTCACATCGGCGCTAACCGAGAATGCGCTCGATCTGCTGCAGGTGGTTGATGTCGTGGCCGGCGAACATGCGGACTATGTGTTCAATCGTCTCCTGCCCACGCTCGGCGTGCATTCCATAATGCTTCCACTGTTCCGGCGTCAGGGACTTGAGCAGCTCCAGATTGGCTTCACGAACTGCACCAAACTGCGCGAGCGACTTACGTGGATCGCGCTTGTGGTAGTGCCCGCTAACTACCCAGGCATCCTGGTCGAAAGCCACAATCGGTGTTCCCGGCGCGCCCAGAATGAGCCGCATGCGGAAGCCGCCCACGATCTCCGCGTCGACAAGGTGCGCGAGAATCTCGCTAACCGACCATTTGTCAGGTGCCGGTCTCTTGCGCAGTTTGCTCGAGGGTACACCCTTGATCAGGCGCTCAAGTTTTTTCGCCGTCGCGGCCTGCACTGCCAAAGGCTTTTTGCCCTCAGCGTGACCAGCTATTCGCCGAATGTATTGCTCTGGAGTCTCTTTCATTGTGTTTGTCCTGGCTGAAAGTTTGTTTCATCTCCTGGGAGTGAAGACAATTGTAGCCGAAGCCAGAGGCAAAAAAAGCGGGACGCATTTCGGCGCCCCGCTAGCGGTTATTTTATTTCATTTTTGTTATCGGCCGTGCCCTCCTCCGCCACCACCACCGTGGGAACCACCACCGCCGCCATGGAATCCACCTTCACCGCCGTGCGATCCTCCGCCGAAGCCGGCACGCGAGGCCGTCATCGGCCCGGAGTGGAAGGCTCCGCGCGCCGCTCCAGCTCCGGTGTAGACGCCGTGTGCATAACCGCTACTGGTTGCGTAATGCGGTCCCGGACCCCAGGCGCGAACATCAGCGGCGTTAAATGTGTGGTAGAAATGTCCGCCGTAAAATGGAGCCCGATATACCAGGCCCGGCGAGTAGAATCCCCAGCCAAACGGACTGTAGAAGATTCCGGCCTCGGGCATGAAGGTGAATGCGGAGAACCAGGGATCCCAGTACCATCCACCCCATCCCCAACCTGGACCCCAACCCCATCCCGGACCCCAGAAGCCAGCGCCGTACCAGCCGTCGGCGACCACAATTCGTGCCGCGTCTACGTTGGCTTCGGCAACATAGTCGGACCGCAAACTGCTCCAGCGGTAGAGGTCGTCGCCATTTAAGGCTTTCTTATCGAACTTCTCCGCTTTCTCTGGCGCATTGGCGGCCACGGTCAGCTCGTGTCCAGCTTTCAACTTGATTTGCTTGTCACCTTCCTGCACCATGGCTTCGCCATCGAAGACACGCATTTGATTCTGTTGCAAATCAAAGTCGTACAATCCAGGCTTCAAAATCCTGGCAGTAGCATTCCCCTCGATCACACGAAGATCGTTCTGCGGATAGATTTGGTCCACTTCCACCATGGCATGACCCTGCGTAAGGCTCAACTCTGTATTCGCAAGGCCAGCCGATATCATCTTGACCGATGTGTTGTCCCCCTCACGCAGAAACACGCCGGGAGTCAATAAAATCTCGGCCTTTCCGGTTTGGGTATTGAGCGACTGTCCAACCTCCACCGTCGTCTTTCCAATCGAGTTGTGGTCGACAGGCTGATCAGCAATGTATGCTTGCCCCTCGACATAGTTTAAAGTTCCCGGCACAGCTGAATTTGAGCTCGCCGTACCCCAGGCGGGCACAGATAAAACCGCTGCCAGGAACAAGCCCACAAATCCTTGTACCTGTGACAGCTTCATAAAACTTTCCTCCTACCAACTCAGTTGCTTCATCTTGATCGCTACTGGTTTAGATGATGGACGCCGCCGCGACGATGCTCCGCAAGCCGCTCAGGACAAGGGGTTTGGAGTGGTTGAAATCAACCAGTGGTGGAAATTGACCATTCAGTTTAGAAAAGAATAGTGGAATGCAATTAGTTAAATGTCGGTACGCGGCTCAGTATGGCGCTGTAAATACCAGCAAGGGACGTACCCCTCACGCGGAAAGAGCGCATTCACGCAGGTTTGCGCCTCCGGAGGATTGAAGATGAATTGGGTCTTGCCACTTTTCTGCCGCACCGCTTCGTAGCTCGAGACGGTGAATTGTCCGAAGGGCTGGCGATTCGCCGCCACGCGATAGCGGAACACAGCGTAGTCCACGGCATATGCCAAAGCCGTCAGGCCCAGCGCGGACAACAACCCGACGACGAGCAATCGCTTCACAAAATGCTTGATTCTGGCACCCAGCACTGGGGTCACGGCGGCCAATTATACCTTCCTATTCTGGTTTTCGTTTCCGACTAGATTTCCATAAACTCCTCTCTCCGATCATGGCGCGGAGGTGGTGGGTAGTGGCTGAATTTGCCTTGCATGAGTGTGGGGCCGATCCAAATCAGCCACCACTAGGGTGGTGATTCCCCTTGACTCCTGTCGCGGACGGCGGTAGTATTCGCCTCCGGTGTGCCATTCCATTGGCTTCCGCAGACGTTGGACGGGAGCGCGCGACGCGGGCCGGGAACGTCCTTTTAGGAACACCTTAGGCGGGTTGAAGCGATCTGAGTCTGCCATCGGTCAGGCATGCATCCCGGCTAATCCCCCTGGAAGGAAGAATAATGGAGGGGATATGTGTCCCCGATCTTCCCTCGTGCTTCTGGAATTTAACGAACTCACGCCCGCCTTAATGGACCGCTTTATTGCCGATGGCAAGCTGCCAAACTTTGCGCGCTTGCGCGAGAGTTGCGAAGTTTTCATCAGCGATGCGGAAGAGCAGGAACCCTATCTCGAGCCGTGGATCCAGTGGGTGACGGTGCACACGGGCGTCCCCTATTCCGAGCACGGTGTCTTCCGGCTTTCCGAAGGACACAAGTTACGGCATAAGAACGTGTGGGACTTGATCGCGGAGTCAGGAGAACCAGTCTGGGTCTGCGGTAGCATGAATGCTAGCCGCGAAAAGGGCACAAAGGGCTACCTGCTTCCCGATCCCTGGTCCGCCGATTTCGCGCCGCAGCCTGAAACCCTGCTGCCCTACTTCCGCTTCGTCCAGCGGAATGTCCAGGAATACAGCAACGACCGGGTGCCTTTGAGCAAGTCCGACTACCTCCGGTTCATGCGCTTCATGATCGGACACGGACTGTCAGCCAATAGCGTGGCCGCGATTTTCCGCCAATTACTCTCGGAGAAGAAGACTGGGACGGGGCGCTGGCGTCGCGCCTTCATTCTTGAGAAGTTGCAATTTGACGTATTCCGCGCGGTGTACTGCCGGGTCCGGCCTGCCTTTTCAACTTTCTTTCTCAATAGCACAGCTCACCTGCAGCACCTGTATTGGCGCTACATGGAGCCGGGACTATTTACGGTTCCGCTCGATCGGAAGAAGCAACTTGAGTATGAGTCATCCATCCTGGAAGGCTATCTGGCCATGGACGAACTTTTGGGCCGAATGCTCGAACTGGTCGGCAAAGAAACCACCCTTATCTTCTCCACGGCGATGAGCCAGCAGCCCTGCCTGAGGTATGAAGATACCGGGGGAAAGTCGTCTTATCGTCCGAAGGACTTTGCCCGGCTCGTAAGTTTCGCGGGAATCACCAGCCCTTGCCGCTCGGAGCCAGTGATGGCCGAGCAGTTCTGGCTCCGCCTAGACAACGTGTCCGATGCTGCAGACGCGGAAATGAAGCTTGCCTCCCTGAGAGTAGGGCAAGAGCGCGCCTTCTTTGCCAAGCGCGATGGCTGCGGTGTGTTCACCAGTTGCTCGATCCATCATGCCCTCTCGGACGATGCCACGCTGCGGGTTGAAAATTCCGGCCGGAGCATACCCTTCTTCGACATGCTCTACGCCGTGGGAGGGGGCAAGAGTGGGATGCATCATCCTGATGGCATGCTCTGGATTCGCCATCCCGCACGTACACATAAGGTGCATCAGCAACGGGTGCCACTGCTTTCAGTCGCTCCCACAATCCTTGACCTTCTGGCAATCGACAAACCCGAGTATATGAAGGGAGTATCGTTATTTCGCGATCCAACCGGGAAGCCCTCCTCCGGCCGGGACACAGATATTGCAGATCATGCTCAGCGACGGTCCGCTTAATTGCAATCGGCAGCGGCCGCATGCGATCGCCAGTTTTGTGCTCGCCGTCACGCCGGCCATGAGCGGTTGCGGTCAGCGACAGAGTAGTCGTAGTGCAGTTTGAACTGCACACTACGCAGGGTGACGCCTCGTTGACAACTCCCCGCTTCGACAGGCAAACTACCGCATCCGCCGAATACGGGCAGCGGCGAGCCCCTAACGGCAATTTAGAGGTAAAAAGGTGCGGGTCTAACACGTATTTTTCGGCCATGGAGCAAACCGTCTCCTACACGCTCGATTCCACTCTGGACACCGTGGACAATGCGGAAGAGAAAGCCACCCGCATTGCGACAGAATTGGGTTTCGCGGAAGACGAGGTCATGCAAATCTCGATGGCGGTGCGCGAGGGCGCTGTGAACGCCGTCCTGCACGGCAATGCATATGCCCCAGACAAAAAAGTGATCCTGGCCTTCGAACGCACCCCGGAAGATTTGGTCATCACCATTCGCGATCAGGGGAAAGGCATTAACTTGAGCGAGATTCCGAATCCTCTGGCGCCGGAAAATCTGCTCAAGACTTCGGGACGCGGCATTTTTCTTATGCGTTCCTTCATGGACGTGGTGGAAATCCGCCCGTCTCAGACAGGGACAGAAGTGAAATTGATTAAGCACGTCCACGGGCCATCCGGGGGCGGCAAGGAGGGGTCTCAGTGAGCATGAAACTTAATACTCGGCAGGTGGATGGAGTCACCATCGTGGACTGCAGCGGCCGCATCACCCTCGGCGAAGGCAGCGTCATGATGCGCGACACCGTCCGCGATCTGCTCGCCAAAGGCAATAAGAAAATTGTCTTGAACCTCGGCGAGGTCAACTACATTGACAGCTCTGGCATCGGCGAACTGGTTAGCGCCTTTACCACCACCAAGAACCAGGGTGGCGAACTTAAATTACTGCACCTCACCAAGAAGGTGCACGACCTGCTGCAAATCACCAAACTGTATACCGTCTTCGACGTAAAGGATGACGAAGCCGCTGCAGTCAAGGGTTTCAAATAATCCACCGCCATCTGATGTAAGTGGCGCCTGAACCGGGGACTGGCGCGTCCGGTCCCTCGACGTTCTTCCCTGTACTCTCGCCTCGCCGCGCCCTGCGCGGACAAGCCATCGTTGCTTCCATTCCGGGAAAATCAGCCAAAGAAATCCGTGTCCTCCGCTGTTCTGACTACTTTCCAGCCGTAAGATGTAAGCGAGTAGTGGAAACCATGAAGAAATACTTTTGGATTTGGGTTGAGTCAAGGCTGTACCGAGTGATCGTGTCGCAAGAGCTGTGGTCAATCCGTTATGAGAGGTGCGGCGGGTACATGATCAGCGAACATAAGCCGAAGGCGCGACAAGTTCCAATCGCCGTTGCAGGAATCGCGTAACCCCTGCGGTCGCCGGAGCAACACCGGACTGAAGGAATTCACGGCACACAGTTTTACTGCCTTCCGGAAGAGAATCTCATGCTCTGCCATCGGCATTCCTCAGATCAGCGTTCCTCGGATCGGCGTTCCTCAACTCTCCGCAAATGGCCGATGCTTTGTCTGTTCTTCTTATCGGCGATCCCCCTATTCGCGGCTTCCGATTGTCTGCCGATTCGTGAGGCCAGCCAGCACGTCGGCGAAACCAAGTGCATCATAGGGAAAGTCTTGCGTGTAAAAGCCGGCGCGAAAGGAGTGCACTTCGTAGACTTCTGCGAAGATCAAATGACCTGCCCATTCACCGTAGTGGTCTTTGCGTCCGACCTCAAAGATGTCGGCGACGTTCGCCGCCTTACAGGTCGGGTCATTGAAATCCGGGGCCCAGTAAAGCTTTATAACGGAAGAGCAGAGATCGTCCTGAACCGCGTCAGCCAGCTTACCGGCGGCTCAACTCTCATTCCGCCCCTGCCCAAAAACTATGACGTGGAGAAGCAAGGCCACTACAGCGCGGGCAGAATGCGCCCCACAAAAAAGCCTGCGAAGACGAAAGCCACCCCCGCAACTTCTGGAACCTATGGTAACGAAGCGGATGCTAGCGAAGAGCCGCCCAACTGACTTAGTCCGGCAGGGTGAGCCGGGTCAAACGAACCGAGATTGTTCAGGCAGCTTGTCGCCAGGCATTCTCACGCTGCCACAGGCAGCTCTGTGGGGGCCTTCTCCCGCAGGCGCGCAGCTAGGCGAATTCCCACCTGGATCATAGGTTTCTCGAGGCCGTGGTATAGAACGATGGGCAGGACAGTCAGCGATGTGACGAGAACTCCCACGCGCAGCCAAACGGGTTGCGCCGCGAGAACTCCCAGCGCCAGCCAGATGCAAAACTGATGCGACACGTAGATCCCGTAGGAGTACGTCGCGATACGATTACTGATGGTGCGGATCGGCTTGTTTTGGATCTCGCGGAAGAATGGAAGCAGCAGTCCAAGCACCAGACAGAGCGCCCACCCCGTCGGCAATACAGGATTGAGGGCGAAGGCGGCGACCAATCCGAGGATGAAGACAGGCCAAAGGGAGGAACTCAGACGGGGAATCCTCGGCAAGGTAAAGGCGATGACTCCGGGAAGAAAGCACGGAACAAAACGAAACAGCGAGGCGCGGCCAAGCGCAGCCACGTAAGGTTGGGCCAAAGCGGCGAGCAGCGAAACCATCCATAAAACCAGAAGGGGCCGCAGCATCCGTTTGCGCCGAACCCAGGCGAACAGAAACGGCAGAAATAGGTACATCTGCACCTCAAAGGGCAACGACCACAGCACATTCACGATCGATTTGACATGCACCAAGTTCTGGACCAGAAGGACCTGAGAAAGAAGCGCGATCTTCCCCGGAAGCTGGCCGTACGACAGGCCGGCAATCCCATTCAGATTTGACTCCAAATGCAGAGTCACGGCAACCGCAATGGCAAAGATGCTCAAGGGATAGATACGGAAAACTCTACGGATGTAAAAGTCCTTAAGCAGGCGGGCACCCTGCAGGCCGCTGCGCTCCATCGAGTACATAAGGACCAGAGAGGTGTGAACAAAAAACAGCAGCACTCCGAAAAGACCCAGGGAGTTGGTGGGCACCCAGGCGATGTGCTCGATATGCATCCTCAAGCTGAGGTGCTGTGCGAGGACCAAGAGCACCGCAATGGCTCGCAGAAGGTCCAGATTCGCGTAAAGATCCTCGGGCATTGTCAGGCAGCGTGGCGCAGTTGCGTGGGTATGGCAAACGTCGGCGACAGGTCGCCGTCTCGTGAATGCCGCCTCACACCATTCCCTTCCTCAACTCCTCCAGAGGATACCTCGTCCCGCGCCAGATGATGCCGTCATTCCATAGCGCATGAATCATGGATCGCAACAGGGTGTAAATACATAATGCGGCGCTGACCGGATGCAACAAAAAATAATAAGGTGGAATTTTGAGCCGTTTGGACATTCCCACGTAAATTAAAAACATTGATGCCAGGGCGATGGCGTACGGCAAGCGCGACCAACCATGCGCCAGCCACACTCCGAGAAAGGGCAGAAGATTCAGGAAGGCCAAGCCGAACGCCGACAGGATCGTGCGCCACCACTGGAACGACAACACCGCGAAGAAATTCTTGGTCAGGTTATCGGACACGCCCATGGCGCCGTGCGCCCAGCGAATCGAAATCAAGTCGCCGCCAAAAACATTGCGCTGTGCGAAGCCGCCGCTTTTCACGACTTTGCCCAGTTTCATATCGTCGAGCACATCCATGCGCAACGCTTCGTAAGTACCCACGGCTTCATATGTGCTGCGGCGAATCAGGTTGAATGCGCCCACACCGATATAGTCCTGCGCCTTTGGATCAGCTACCTTCCATGGCCGATGTCCAAACAGAAACAGAGTGTGAAAAAAGGCGATCATCATGTATTCGCCGGGCCGACTCATGATCAGTTCAGGGAATAAGACGACATGATCCGCGTATTCCGCCTCCGCGTAAGCCAGGGCGCGCCGCAGCGAATCCGGCTTGAACAACACATCGGCATCGGTAAACAGCAGCCAGTCGCCTTTTGCTTGATTTGTAGCCGTCCACATGGCATGAGTTTTGCCCAGCCAGCCTGAGGACAGTTCCCGGTGCTGAATCACGCGCAGGGGCCTTTTCGCAGAAGCGGCGACGCGCTCTAGAATCTCTCCTGTGCAGTCCCTGGAGCGGTCATTCACCGCGATCACTTCGTAGTTGACATAGTCGAGTGCGAGCAGACTGGTCAGCGATTGCTCGATATCCTTTTCTTCATTACGAGCGGGCACAATGATCGAGACTCTAGGATTGCGGGAGGCCGCGACTGGATTGCGATTCCACTCAGGCTTCGAAATGTCCGCTACGCTGGGCATGCCGAGCCCAGCATCAATGACGCGAGACAACCAGGCTAGCGCGAGAATCGTGCCTGCAATCCAGTGAAAGTAGTGCATCAAGAGTTTGTGCGGTACCGAAAACCTACCACGGAGTCTCGGAGCCACAGAGAAGGCAACCGCTCTTGAGAAAACTTCGCACCAGTTGTTTTTGCAAGGTTTTCGATTTTCTCAGTGTCTCAGTGTCTCCGTGGTGGACGCTTCTTTAGCGCGCATCTCCCAACCGAACCGCCGATGCGAATCTCATGCCGTAAAACAGTATGGCAGAGGAAGCGATCATGGCGATCACCGGCAAGATAAAAGCGGCCTGCAACGACCGCTTGTCGGCCACATAACCCATCAGGGTTGGCGACGGCACGTCCCCGAGCAAGTGAAAGATAAAAATGTTCACTGCCAAAGCCGTGGCACGAATGTGTGCACCGACGGAATTGATCACCGCCGCATTCAGCGGCGAAGTGTTCAGCAAGAGAAAAAAAGCCGCGACCGCAATCGCCGGAAGCATGATTGGTCCGCGCGTGAATAGGGCCACAATCATAAAAGGCACGCCGAGAGCCATGCTGGCAGCCGAGACAAAATAGTAAGAGCCCTTCATGCGTGGCAGCAGATAATCGCCGAGCCATCCCCCGGCAAGCGACGCCAGAATGCCGTCGACGACGATGATGATCCCGAACATGAAGTTCGCCGACTCCAAGGAGTAGCCTCGTGCCCGCGACAAAAATGTTGGCATCCACACCTGTATGCCGCCGAGGGCGAAGGTCATCATCGCCATGCCGAGGGTCGAGGTCCAGAAGGCTGGATTGCGCGCCAACCCAATGATTGTTCCTCTCTCGGGAGTTTCTTTCTCCGAGTCGAACTGCCCGCGCTCGGGCTCTCGCAAGAACAGCACGGCCAGCGCCAGCAAGAATCCCGGAACTGCCGCGACATAGAAAGGAAATCTCCATCCATAGTGTGGGCTCAGATTTCCGCCCAGCAGATATCCTGCGGCCGTGCCTACTGGAATCGCCAGATAGAAGACCCCTAGAATGCGCCCGCGCTTCTCCTCCGGAAAAAGGTCGGCGACAAACGTGGGAGCAATCGTCACAAAGGTCGCTTCCCCGATGCCGACCAGCGTGTGGCGAATCAGCAGTTGAGTGTAAGTGTGCGTGACGGCCGTGAGGAGCGTGAGGGCGCTCCAGAAGATTGCTCCTCCGACGATGATCAGTTTGCGCGAGTAGCGGTCCGCCAGAGGCCCCACGAACGGCGCGGCAACCATGTAGAAAAGTAGGAACGCGCTGGTGAGATAGCCAACCTGCGTGTTGCTGAGTTGAAACTCGCTTTGCACCAGCGGCTGTACGGCAAACAGCACAGATCGGTCCACATAATTCAGCAGGTTCAGCGCGGTCAGTAGGATCAGCGCCGTGCGCGGATGGAGTTTCGCGGAGGTCACGGTCGAGCGAATATAGCACGAGGCTGCGCCGCGACGGTCGGGCGGCGCAGAATCCGTTGACAAAGGCGACAATTGTCGCCATAATAGACGCCAAATGGTAAACGAATTGCGCGCGGTGGTGAAAGAACTCGGCGGGCGAACTGTTCTGGGACGCAACCTCAACAGCCAGCACGATCTTTGCGAGGCCATCCGCACCGGTTTCCCTCCCGCCGTCGTCGAGCAGTTGATGCAGGCTTCCGGTCTTACCCTTAAGGAATTAGCCGATGCCCTGGACCTCTCGCCGCGCAGCTTGCAGCGCAGGCGCCGCAGTGGACGGCTGGCCCGCTTCGAATCTGATCGCCTCTACCGTCTGGCCCGAGTCGTCGCCCTGGCACAGCACAGTCTCGGCGACCGCCAGAGTGCTGCGCGCTGGCTGAAGCGCGCGAATCGTGCGCTGGGTGGAGCCACTCCCATCAGCGCCATGGACACGGAATTGGGAGCTCGTCAGGTAGAAAACGTGCTTGGCCGGATCGCCTACGGTGGCATCAGTTGAGGCGCATCTCTTGAGGCGAGTGTATCGCGTGCTGCGCAAGGCATATGCGCGCTCACCGCTGAATGGTGAAGGTGCGTACCTTTACGGCGGGCGCTGGTCGAGTCCGGGCACTCGCCTGGCGTACACCTTTGAGCATCAATCCCTGGCGATGCTGGAATATTTTGTTCATCTTGACGCGGGCGACGCGCCGCCGGATCTGGTTCTGGTCACCGCTGAACTTCCCGACGATCTGCCGTCCGAAGTCGTCGCAGTCGATGAACTTCCATCCTCGTGGCGGCGCTCCCCAGCGCCCGCTGAACTTGCCCGCATCGGAGACGAATTTGTAGCTGAGGCCAAACACTGTGGCCGGGTTGTGCCATCAGCCCTGGCCCCGCACGAAAACAACTGGCTCCTGAATCCGCAGCATCGCGACTTCCGCAGAGTGGCCGTACATGGAGTCGAACCGTTAAGCTATGATCCGCGCATGTTTGCCGCGCAACGCCGTAGACCGCGCAAGGGCTGAGGGTTTCTGTCTTCATTTACTACTTATTTCTTTGCGCGCGGCCACCTTGCCACCACCGTCGTTGAGATCCCACCGCGGGGACGAAAGTCACCCTTCACTTCGGCCCACACCGGCTTCGCCCATCGCACCACATCTTCCAGCACGCGGTTCACGATGTTCTCCTGGAAAATTCCGAGGTTACGGTAGCATTGCAAATATTCTTTATATGATTTGAGTTCCAGGCATAATTTGCCAGGCTGATAACGCAGCGTGATGACGCCGAAGTCAGGCAGCCCCGTTTTCGGGCAAACGGAAGTGAACTCGGGGTCGTCGATCACAATCTCGTAACCGGGAAACTGATTCGGCCAGGTTTCGATCTCGGGAAACTCGGTGTCCAAGCCGGCGGCGGCGTGCGCGGGCGTATAACGTGACTGTTTCGCCATTAGGCTATTGTAACGGCTCGCCTTGGTGGGTCGCTGGCGTGCGAGCGCGACTATCGAATCGAGCATCCGTCGCCCTTGGGACGCATCTAACTAAACATCGGGTCAGTGAGACGCACGTTCTGTCGCGTCGCTGCGAGTGGTAAATTAGTACTTGCAGTAGTTCCCGTTGCATCCTGAAAGATAATCAGTTGGCAACAAATCATAATTCGAATGGGCGGCCGCCATCCCGCAAAGGCCGCACGTGGCTCGCGGTTGGGGCAATTGCCGTTCTCGCGATCATTCCAATCTTTACGCGCCAGGGACCGCTTCGAGTTCGAACGACCACCGTAGAACGCGGACCGATCCGCAGTTTGATTTCGACCAACGGCAAAATCGAGCCGATCCAGAATTTCGAAGCGCATTCGCCGGTGCCCACCACAGTCAAGCACCTGCTTGTAAAAGAAGGAGACCGTGTTCGCAAAGGTCAGCTCCTTCTACAGCTCGATGATGCCGACCTGCGCACCCAGGCCGCACGCGCCCAGGCGCGCATGAAAGCGGCTCAGGCTGATCAATCCGATCTTAGTACCGGCGGTACGCGCGAGGAGATGCTTACGCTCGATTCCCAACTGGTCAAGGCGCGCAATGTGAGGGACGCAGACCAGCGCAATCTGGAAGCCCTTCGACGCCTGCAGCAGCAGGGCGCAGCTTCTGCCGGTGAGGTGAAGCAGGCGGAGGACGAATTGCAACGCGCGCAAGCCGACGCTACCCTGCTCGAACAAAAGCAGAAAGATCGTTACTCGCAGCCGGAGGTTGCCAAGGTTCAGGCGCAGGGAGCTGAGGCGCAAGCCGCTTACGACGCGGCTGAAGATGCGCTGCAGAAATCCAGCGTGCACGCTCCCTTTGACGGTATCGTCTATGCGCTTCCCGTCAAGCAGGGCGCTTACGTGCAGATCGGAGACTTGCTATTGCAGGAAGGCGATCTCTCCAAAATGCTGGTGCGTACCTTTGTCGACGAGCCAGACATTGGCCGCCTCGCCACGGGACAAAAGATCGAAGTCACCTGGGATGCCGTGCCTGGGCGAATCTGGAACGGCACAGTGAGCACCATTCCTTCTACCGTGAAACTTCGCGGGGCGCGCAATGTGGGTGAGGTCACCTGCACGGTCGATAACCAGGATCATCGACTTTTGCCCAATGTCAACGTGGGCGTCACCGTGATAACCGCAGAGCACAGCGGAGTATTGACCTTGCGGCGTGAGGCCGTTCACACGGATGACGAGAAGCCTTACGTTTTTCAGGTAGTGGATGGCAAGCTGAAGCGCCGGGACGTTGAAGTCTCCCTGCAAAACCTAACGCGCGTGGAGATCACGGCCGGACTGCCGGAAAATGCCGAAGTGGCGCTGTCTTCGGCCGATTCGAAGCCTCTCGCAGATGGTGCCCGAGTCAAGGTGGTGCAGTAGCCCATGAAGTGGATGCAGCACTCTGATCGTCGTCAACCGCTCGTGCTCTTAGCTCGCCTTGTGATCGGATTGCTGTGTTTCACTCCCTTCGCCCTCGCTGGGCAATCCCCGCAAGACCTCCTCGCCGCGGGGCGTGTCGATCAGGCGATGCAAGTGCTCGAGCAGCAAATCCAGGACGCCCCTACAGCGGATTCCTATAACCTTTTTTGCCGCGCGCAGTTCGAGCTTGGAGCCTGGGACGCCGGCATTCCCTCCTGCGAGAAAGCCGCTCAGCTCGCTCCCAACAACGGACTGTATCACCTGTGGTTGGGAAGAATCTGCGGAGAGAAAGCGGATCACACCAGCTTTTTCAGGGCGGCCGGCTTGGCCAAAAGAGTTCACAGTGAGTTCGAGCGCGCGGTGGAGTTCGCTCCCGACAGTTGGGAAGCCCGCACCGATTTGGCTGAATTCTATGTAGAAGCTCCGGGGATTGTAGGGGGAGGCGAAGACAAAGCGCGTGCCCAGGCGGAACAGATTGCGCCATTGAATCCCGCTATGGCTCATTGGGTAAGGGGACGGATCGCCGAGAAAAACAAAGACATTGCAACTGCGGAACAGGAATATCGGGCCGCGATTGATGTCAGTCATGGTGGCGCCCGCGCGTGGCTCAATCTGGCCGGGTTTTACAGTCACAACAGCCGATTCGACGATATGGATCGCGCGCTGCGCACTTTGGAATCCAGCCCGCTTGATCATCCTGGCGCGTTGGTCGATGGCGCCAGCATTTTACTGAGAACCCGGCGCGATACTCCCTTAGCTATTCGCCTGCTTCGCCGTTACATGGCCTCCTCCACGGTCGAAGAAGCTCCGGTGTTTAAGGCGCATTGCATGCTCGGCGAGTTGTTCGAAAGGCAAGGCGATCCCTCCGCCGCAGCCGAAGAATATCGCACGGCCCTGGCCATGGCTCACGGTTACAGGCGCGCCCAGGATGGATTGAAGCGCGTGACGCGCTGAGCAGAATCGGCCGGTCCGCAGTAATTTCCTGATAACCTCACACAAGATGTTAGGGAGAATGCAAGTCCTTGCCGCCGATCATTAACGCCCAGGGGATCACGAAATCTTTCGGAGCAGTTCCGCTCTTCCAGGAAATTTCCTTCACGGTTTCCGAAGGCGATCGCATTGGGCTGATTGGTCCGAATGGGTCGGGAAAATCTACGCTCCTGCGAATTTTGGCGGGAATTGAAGCTCCCGACGCTGGAGAACTATCCGTCCGCAAGCGCCTTAGCTTCAGCTTTGTCGAGCAGGACTCGGGATTTGACGCTGGTGCGACTGTGCGGTCAGTGGTCGAAGGTGCGCTGGAGCGCGCTGCCGTGCCGGAGTCTGAGCGAGGCAATCGCATTGCCGAGACGCTGGGTCGCGCAGGCTTTGAAGACCTCGACGCGGAGGCCGCACAGCTTTCCGGAGGCTGGCAGAAACGCCTGGCGATTGTCCAGGCCCTGGTGCAGGCGCCAAGTGTTTTGCTGCTCGATGAACCAACCAATCATTTGGATCTGGCAGGAATCGAGTGGCTTGAGGAATTACTTGCAGAGGCCGCATTTGCCTGCATAGTCGTAAGTCATGATCGCTACTTCCTCGAAAATGTCGCCAACGAAACGGCCGAACTCAACCGTATTTATCCCGACGGTGTGTTGCGTGTACGCGGAAATTACAGCCGGTTTCTGGGGAAGAAAGAAGACTTTCTGCACGCGCAATCAAAGCGGCAGGAGGCTCTGGAGAACCTGGTTCATAGCGAGATTGAATGGCTGCGCCGCGGGGCCAAGGCGCGCACAAGAAAATCGAAAGCACGCATCGGGAAGGCCAACGAGTTGATGGGGGAGCTAGCCGATCTGAATCGACGAACTCGCATCGCAACCGCTCAAATCGATTTCTCAGCGACCGATCGCCAGACCAAGCGACTGATCGAATTGGAGAATGTCGCTTACCGGATCGGAGAGCGCGAGCTTTTTGCGAATCTCAATTTTGTTGTCTCGGCTGGGCAGAGAGTTGGCCTAGTGGGCCCGAATGGCAGCGGCAAGACAACCTTGCTGCGGATATTGCGCGGCGAATTAAATCCGACAAGCGGAGAGATTCGTAGAGCCGATTGGTTGCGGATTGTGTATTTCGATCAGCGCCGTGAACTCAATCCCACGTTGACTTTGCGTCGCGCGCTGGCGCCGGAAGGCGATTCGGTGATTTATCAGGATCGAGTGATTCACGTGGCATCGTGGGCAGCGAGATTTCTGTTCACCGGTGAGCAACTCAATCAGCCGGTCGAGCGGCTTTCAGGAGGTGAACGGGCGCGGGTGTTGATCGCTCAGCTCATGCTGCAGCCTGCCGACGTTCTCCTGTTGGATGAGCCAACCAATGATCTCGATATTCCAACCCTCGAAATACTTGAGCAAAGCTTGCTCGAGTTTCGCGGATCGGTGGTGCTGGTTACGCATGATCGCTACATGCTCGATCGCGTGTCGACGATCGTGCTTGGTCTGGACGGCGATGGAAATGCGGAAAGTTTTGCAGATTACCGGCAATGGGAGTCTTGGCAGGAAGAACGCCAGGAAGAGGTCGGAAAAGATATCGGAGATGCTAGAAACGTTCACCGCGCCGTTGCTGTTGTCGAACAACCGGAGTCACCTGCACTGGGCAGAAAGAGGCTCGCGTACCTCGAAGCTCGCGAATACGCGACCATCGAAGAGCGCATTGCGCAAGCCGAAGAAGTGGTGCAAGCCAAGCGTGCTCAGCTCGAAGACCCAGCCATTGCCAGTGATGGGCCGCGTCTATTAGCTCTTCACGCCGAGCTGGAAGCTGCGCAGAAAAGCGTGGACGAGCTTTACGCTCGCTGGTCTGAGCTGGAAGCGAAGAAGGGTTGAATTCAGACTTTTAACCTCACGAGGCCAGGGCAAAAGCAACGATGGTATTACCGTGAACTCCCTCGCGCTTTTCCAGTTTCCGCAGCAGCGTAGATTCCAGATCATCTGGATCGGGCTTCATTTCACAGGCGGCAATTTCCTGGTCGGAAGCTCCCTGATAACAGAGCTCGCACGATCCCAGGCCTTCTTCCGAACGCACCGGCGGACCGAAGACGCGACACGTCATAGGCCGCGAATCATAAAGCTCACACGTTCCGCCTTCCTGATCGAGCGCGGGGCAGATTTCGTCATTGCCAAAATTGGCAAAACGTTCTTCGGCCTCGCTTCCTTCGTTGAGCACGCCGCTGATCGGGTCCCCGGGAAAGTCGTGCCCCAGGCGGGTCACCGCTTCGCGAGCGCGAGCGCGTACCCGCGCCGCACGGTCAGGACTGCGGTCTTCAAGATCGGCAAGTCCCTCGCGGAGGCGGAAAGCATCGAGTTGATTGATGGCGAATACTCCAACACAACACTGCGTGCACCCAGGACGACAAACCAGCCACTTCCCGCTCCTGCGCGCAGTTTCGGTCCATGCCGAGTCCACGATCTGGATTAATGCCTGATCTGCGGCACGTGGGCCGCTGTGTGAAGACGCCATCTTTAGAGAATACGCCGGGAGCCCTTAAACGAGCTATGCAGGCGCGAAAAACTGCCCCGTCGTCGTGCTAAGCTGACCGCGTCTGCGAGAAACGCGCGAGGAGATTACCGACATGGACACGAGAGAAAAACTGATGTGGTGTGCCTTTTGTCTGGTTTTTGTCGCATGGGGATTGGAGCTTTTCGCCGTGTGGTCCGTTTTGGCGGCACACCTGAACCGAAGCAACTGGATAATGATTGTCCTCATCCACCCAGCCGCTTTGCTGGCGTTGATCGCGGCGTATGCTAATGCTCCCACGGGCACCCCTGCGCGGGCGCAAGCGCTTCTCGCTACGGTGATTGTGATCATAAGCTGGTCGCAAGACTTCTATCTCATGGGTAAAATCGGCGCACATTGATGTGACTTTTGCTCCAACAGCATGGGAAAGATATTCCACGCCGTGAAATAGGAAAATAGATCATGGAATCCGTGCGAATGGACAAGTGGCTGTGGGCCGCCAGATTCTTTAAAACGCGATCCCTGGCAGCGCGAGCTTGCGAACTGGGCCGGATTCAATCCAACGGGCAGCCCGCCAAAGCTGCGCGCGAGGTTCGGGTTGGAGACATGTTGCGCGTCACCAACGATGGCGGCGAGTTTGAGATCGAAGTTTTGCTTCTCAGCGAGGTGCGCGGGCCGGCCTCCGTCGCGCGGACGCTTTACCTCGAAACCGAGGCCAGCCGGGAGCTGCGCCAGAAAGTCGCAGCCGAGCGTAGGGCTATGAAGCAGTTCGAAGAGCTACCCGCAGGACGGCCATCCAAACGCGACCGCCGGAGAATCATACAGTTCCGCGGCAGGACTTGATCATCGCAAGGTCCAGACACATCATCGTTGTAGCGAAGACCGCTGCGCATCCCGTCAAGTATTCCACTCTTTTGCGCCCCATCGTATTCTGAGAAACGGTTAGCAATGTACGCTCCCCATGTCGCAACAGGTGATCTGGACGATTTTTCTCGCGAGCATTCTGTGCATGCTGCTGCGCCCGCGCGGAATTACGGAAGCCTGGTGGGTGTGCGCCGGCGCGATTCTTCTTGTCGCGGTCCGGCTGATTTCGGTGCGACAAGCCGCTCAGGCTGTGCGGGATGGATTCGACGTCTATCTCTTTCTCGCCGGGATGATGATTCTCGCCGAACTAGCGCGGGCAGAGCGGGTTTTCGACTGGGTCGCTGACATTGCCGCGCGGCATGCGAAGGGCTCGCCTGCAAGGCTTTTTGTTCTGGTCTATCTTGTCGGAACCATCGTCACTGCTCTTCTTTCGAACGATGCGACCGCGGTGGTGCTTACTCCTGCGGTTCTTGCTGTGGTGCGGCGGGCGAAGGTCGACCCCAAGCCTTACCTGCTGGCTTGTGCGTTCATTGCGAATGCTGCCAGCTTTGTTTTTCCCATTTCCAACCCGGCGAATCTAGTCGTCTTTGGTCAGCACATACCGCCGCTTCGAGCGTGGCTGTCTATCTTTCTACTGCCGTCGTTGGCTTCGGTGCTGATTACTTTTCTGTGTCTGCGCTGGCTTTCGCGCCGGCGCCTGCGCGGAGGGTTCCAAGGCAATCTGCAGCCCGTATTACTTTCCACCGAAGGAAAATTTGCTCTCGCCGGATTGCTCTTCGCGGCTGCTGCTCTGATTTTTTCCTCAGCGCTAGGACTCTCGCTGGGCGCTCCTACATGCGGCGCGGCGATGGTTGCCATGGCCGTCGTAGCGTGGCGCAATCGCTCCGTTGTGCCGCGCATTGAGAAAGGAGTGTCGTGGTCTGTGCTGCCCTTGGTCGCTGGACTCTTCGTGATTGTGGCTGCCCTTCAAAACGCTGGCTTGCTTCGTTTGGGGCTCGCTGGCCTGCAGGCACTTTCACGTACTTCAACACAGCTTGCGAAAGTGTCAGCTGCGTTCGCGGTAGCCTTGCTCTCCAATGGAATGAATAACCTTCCTGTAGGCCTGATGGGCGGCGCGGCCATCGCTGTCCCGCACGCTCAGGAATCAGGCATTGTGGCACATGCAATTCTGATCGGAGTTGACTTGGGACCCAATCTCTCCGTCACTGGCTCGCTGGCCACGATTCTCTGGCTGATCGCACTCCGCCACGAGCAAGTCGAGATCACGGCCTGGGAGTTTTTTGACGTTGGCATGGTGGCGATGCCACTGGCGCTGATCGCCAGCTTGCTTGTTCTGCGGGGCTGAAGGGTTCTGGGTCAGCAATTCGCAGCGGATGCAACGCAGGCCCGACTCACCGTTATCATTTCTCTCGCATCCCATTGTCCGTAGAATCTTTCCAGATACTGCGAAGGTGAGAACAATGAAAATAAAATTATGGGGCGGCGGTGCCTGCGTTCACATATTCTTCCTGCTCGCACTCGCATTCCCCGCTTCCCTGCTGGCTGAGCCAGTTACTTTGAAGCACGCCGTGGAACTTGCCCTGAAACATGCCACTGGCGTGAACATTTCAGCCGCCGACGAGCAGCACGCCTCGGCAAGTTACCGCGAGTTGCGCAACAGCTATATTCCGCAGCTGAATGCGGGAGCGGGAATCGGCTGGTCTGATGGTTTTCCGCTGAGCCTCGAAGGCGCCGCCCCCTCGCTCTTCAATGTAAACGCGCAATCGGCGCTCATTAATCCTGCGCTGAAAGATTTCATTCGCGCCGCTCAATCCGAAATCAAGGTCAATTCTCTGCGCACCAAAGACCAGCGCAATCAAGTGATTCAGGACACCGTGTTGAGCTATTCCGAACTGGCAAAATGGGAGCGGCGGTTGAGTGGCCTGCGCGAGACTCAAGCCGAGGCGGAGAAGATGGAAGCAGCGGTCGCACAGCGCGTGAAAGAAGGCATTGACAGCGAAATGGATGGCAGCAAAGCTCGATTGTCGGTGGCCCGCGTGCGCTTGCGGCTCTCCGAGGCCAGCGGTGCGGCTGACGTTCTCCGCGAGCATCTTTCGAAACTCACGGGCATCCCGATCGCATCTTTTGAAATCGATCCTGAGTCTGTGCCAGCCCTGCCCACGGCAAAGCAGGACGAGGATCTGTCCGGCAAAACCACAGACGCCAACCCGACCGTTCAGGCTGCTGTCGAACACGCCCATGCGCAATACTTGCGGGTAAAAGGAGAGCGTCGCGCATTGTGGCCCAGCTTGGACTTTGCGGCCCAATATGCCAATCTTGCCAGCTACAACAACTACGAGAGGTTTTACCGGAGCTTTCAGCCTAACAACGCCACCGTCGGCGTTGCCATTCACCTGCCCTTTCTGAACTATGCTCAGCACGCTCGCGTGCAAGAGGCTCAGTCGGAGGCCTTGAAAGCAACGACCCAGGCGGAGGCTGCGCGCAACCAGGTCTCGGAAGAAACTCTGCGGCTCCAGCGTTCCGTAACTCAAATGCAGGCCGCTCGCGATGTCGCGGAACTCGAATACGAGATCGCGCAGAAAAATATCGAGGCCGTCCGAACACGCATGACCTCCGCCACGGCCAACCTGCACGATCTCGACAATGCTCAGGCGCAAGGCAGCGAACGCTTCATCACGTTACAGGATGTCACCTTCGAACTGGAACGCAGCCAGGTCGCTCTCTTGCGCGCCACGGGCGATCTCGAAAACTGGGCTTTGGGAAACAAGTAACTGGCCAATGCCTCTTTTCTCCCGTTCGCTGCATCAAACGCTCAGTTCAACGACGAACCTGCGTAAACACTGGATTTGGACCACATTGGCGACTGCTGGATGGTAGAATAAATACTCACCCAATATGCCTTTTAAAACCCTATTTTTGAATCCGCCTTCTTTCGAAAACTTCGACGGTGGCGCCGGCTCCCGTTGGCCCGCGACCCGCGAAATAGAGAGTTATTGGTATCCGGTTTGGCTGGCTTATCCGGCAGGAATGCTGGAGGGCGCTCGGCTGCTCGACGCGCCGCCGCACTATATTTCGGCGGATCAGACCATTGAAATTGCAAAGGATTACGAGTTTCTGGTGCTCTTCACTAGCACTCCCGGTTTCCCAGGCGACATCGGACTCGCCCGTGCCATTAAGGCGGCCAATCCAAAGATAAAAATTGCTTTCGTGGGGCCGCACGTGAGCGTCCTGCCGGAAAAATCTTTGCGCGATTGTTCCGCCATCGATTTCGTTGCCCGCAAGGAATTTGATTACGCAGTGGTTGATTACGCGAAGGGCAAGCCACTGGAAGAGATTGCCGGTGTGTCGTTTTTGAAAGACGGCAAGATCGTGCACAATCCTGATGCCCCGCAGATTCAGGATCTCGACGCGCTGCCCCATGTCACCGACGTTTACAAACGCGATCTCGATGTCACCCGCTACAATGTGCCATTCCTGCTGAATCCGTACGTCTCGCTCTACACCACGCGTGGTTGCCCGGCGCAGTGCACCTTCTGCCTGTGGCCGCAGACCCTGAGCGGGCATCCCTGGCGCAAGCGCTCGACCGACGATGTGGCCGCCGAGATGTCGAAGGTGAAGCAGTACTGGCCAGAAGTGAAAGAATTCTTTTTCGACGACGATACTTTCAACATTCAGAAGGCGCGCACCATCGAACTCTGCGCCAAGCTGAAGCCGCTGGGCCTGACGTGGTCGTGCACGTCGCGTGTCACCACCGATTACGAGACGCTCAAGGCGATGAAGGAGGCTGGCTGCCGGCTGCTTATTGTGGGCTACGAGTCGGGCGATCAGCAGATTCTGAAGAACATCAAAAAGGGTGCAACCATCGAGCGGGCACTGCAGTTCACCAAAGATTGCCACAAGCTGGGACTTGTCATTCACGGCGACTTCATTATGGGTCTGCCGGGCGAAACGCACGAGACCATCAACAACACCATCAAATTCGCGAAAGAGCTGGATGTCGAAACCATCCAAGTTTCGGTGGCCCATGCTTATCCAGGCACTGAACTCTACGACTATGCGGTGAAAAATGGATTCATGGTGGGTGACAACAAGATGGTGGATGAAGGCGGGCACCAACTGGCGCACATTCAATATCCGGGACTGCCTGCGGATGACATTCTTTCGGCTGTGCATCGCTTTTACGACGAGTATTACTTCAGGCCCAAGGCTGTCTTCCGCATATTGAAGAAGGCTGCATTCGACAGCAACGATCGCAGGCGGCTGTACAAAGAAGCGAAGACCTTCCTGAAGCTCCGTTCGCAGCGCAACAAGATGGTCAAGCGACATAGCGACGAGGCTGCGGCTGAGCTCGTCAAGGCGTGATAAGTAGCCGTGCGACGGGCCTCGGTGGTTGAGGTTCGTTTGTGAGGTCATTCACATCTACCGGTAAGGTTTCTGCGGTGATCCGAAGGCACACGAATGAAGCCAGAAAAACAAGAAGATTTCGAGATTTTCTCTGTGCCTCTGTGCCTCCGTGGTAAAGGCACAAACTTCCAGTGAACTTTCGCAAGTATCTTGTGCTGGCAGGAGTCACGGTGTTCGCGGCGACTGGCGACTCCATGCTCTCTCACGGGATGAAGCAAACCGGCAGCATCTCACTTAATCATCTGCAAGGCATTATCTTAGCGGTGCTCAATCCGTGGGTCGCGGTTGGAATTCTCTTCCTGCTGGCTTTTTTCGGCACCTACATGACCGCTCTCTCGTGGGCCGACCTCACTTATGTGCTGCCCGCAACCTCTCTTGGGTATGTTCTGCTCGCGCTGGTCGCAAGATTCGTCTTGCACGAGCATGTAAGTCCCCTGCGCTGGCTGGGAATTGCGTTGATCACTGGAGGCGTGGGATTCATTGCGGGTGGGCCGGAGATCACCGAACATCATCCTGCGCACCCCACCACTGCTCCCAACGCGGAAGCCGCCGCGGCGGCAGTGGAAGCGTGCGCCGTCGCGGCACAGGCTCCACTTCTAACGAAGGACGCGAGAAATGGGGCGCCCAGCGAGGTGGAACTATGAGAGCCGTTTACACATGGAGCGCAATTCTCGCGATTGTTTTCGCCTCCGTGGTGGGCGATGTTCTGCTGGCCCGCGCTATGAAGCAGGTTGGGGATGTTGGCGCCTTGTGGCGCCGCGCCGGACTCGGCATGGTGATCGGACGCACGCTGGGCAATCCCAACTTTCTCTTCGGGGTCACGGCCATGGCCGTGGCTTTCTTCAGCCTGCTGTTCGCGCTCTCCTGGGGAGATGTAAGCCTGGTCGCTCCTGCTGCTGCTTCCCTCACCTTCATCGGCAACGCCGTGGCCGCTAAAATCTTTCTCCACGAGCGCGTCGATCGCCGGCGATGGATTGCTGCCAGTCTCGTGGCCGCAGGTGTGGCTTTGCTGGCAGGGTAGTTAAGAGGTGATCCCGGAAACCTGTGCCGGCGTGGAACCGACGGCCCGACTGCCACGCCTAGGCGGCAGTCTCGGCGACTCTCGATTTTGTGATCTGGACAATTTTGGGTTCTACGAGTCTTACCAGATCGGCCCAATCCATCCGCAGAAGGTCGCGATGCGTGCCCGCGTTGAACGTGATCTCCTTAATCGAGGTTAAGCTCTCGTCCGCATAGACGGCCATACCGTAGAGGTTTCCGAACGGCGGCATGGCGCCGGCCTCACAATCGGGGAACTTGTCCTTGAACTCCTGCTCTGAAGCAAGCTCCACCGTGCGGGCGCCCGTGGCTTGCTTTAGCAGCCGGAGATCGACATGGCGGGACGCGGGAACGACCGCCATCGCCAGATCCCCATCAATTTTTACGATCACCGTTTTGGCTAGCTCTTTTCCCGAGATGTGCGTAAGTGCGGCGATGCCTTGCGCCGTGTACGCAAGCGAGTGAGAAAAAATCAGGTAGCGGATGTTGTAAGTGTCAAGAAACTCGCGCAGCTTGTTAAGCGGCATGGCAGCCTCCTTCTGTTCAAGACACGAGAACGCTAAGGAACGGACCTATCCCAGTTTTTTCTGGTAACAAATATGTTATTCCCGAGGGGCTCGATTCTCAGTGATCAGCGTCACAGCGGTTTGATCTAATCCTGCCATCTCTGTAGAGAAATGTTGCGTAGTGACGTGGATCACGGCAAAGCAGCTAAAGGGCGAGGAGAATTGAGTAGGCGGAAGTGTTCTCTACCAATCATCGGCCTAACCACAACGGTTCGCTTCAGTCTGTTTGCTGATTTCGACAAGCGGCCGAGCGATCCTCTTTCATTGCAGTATTGGAAGGAGGCTGTTATGAAACCCACCAAAACATCTGCACGCATAGCTGAGACGCCAGCCACGCTCTTGCAACCGCGCGATCCCGAAAAGTTGCGCTGGGAGATGCAACCAGTGCAACTTGCGATTGCCCGCAGGGCTTTTGAGTTGTTCGAAAAGCGCGGCCGTGAGCAGGGCCACGACTGGGAGGACTGGTTCCAGGCGGAGTCGGAAGTGTTGCACCCGGTATCGATCGCGAGTTTCGAATCAGAAGACCGGCTTAGTCTTCACGCCAACGTCCTCGGCTTCGGAGAGAAAGAACTCCAGGTCAGCGTCGAGCCCAAACGGGTTGCGATCCTCGGAAAAAAAGAGGTTGCTGCCACCCAGGCCGAAAGGGAAAAGACCGAGCGCGTCGACTCTTACCCTGATCAGATTTTGCGGATAATCGATCTTCCAACAGCGGTTGACCCAGAAGGAGCAGTGGTCGAACTACAGGCGGGGTTGCTGAAGTTCGAACTGCCCAGAGCTGCAAAGCGGATGGAAGAAACCAGCGCCGCAACTGCTTGATGGAGTTGTGCCGTGCCAAGAGTCGGAGGGTTGAAAGCCACACGCCGAAATTCGTGGCCATGATCGAAGCGCGGATCGAGCACATAGGTCGTCTGCGCTGCCCTACTTTTGCTGAATTGACTCCACCTGCCGGGTGATGGCGTCCAATCTTACCTCTCCCCAATCTTGGTCGGCTTCGATCTGATGGAAGATTGGTCCCCAGATTGGCATCTCGCGATCACCGTGGGCGGGCGGTGCAGTTGGTTTTCCTTCGATGATTTCCTTTACACGCTGGGCGGGAAACTTCCCGCCATTTCTTTGCGAGATCAGGGTCAGGTCAGGAACCGCATGCTTTAGAGCAAGGGATGCCGGCCCATGCCCTCGCCCATTCGCTCCATGACACGCGGCGCAGTGGTATTGAAAAATCTTTGCTCCCTCGATGGGATTGCGCGCCGCCTGATCTCGATCCGGAGCCCCCGAACTCTTCTGGCTTTGCGCGATGCAGACTCCAGTGAGCAGCAGCAGAGTAATAATCAGCCTTGGGCGCATGGTACACCTCCACACAGAGTCACGGCGGATGGCCCTAATAGCCCACCTATATATTTCGGCCCTCGAATGATTTTGTCTGTGCGCCGAGGCACGGGTCGGAGTGATGTGTGCCACAATCCTGGGAGGCAGGTCAGCCCGCCCCGCGCGAGAACCTAACCACGGCCTGGTACCCCATCTCTCGCTTTCTGTTGCGAGACATGGGAGGAGGCGAGACCAGGGCCACCCGCCTTTAACGGAGCCAGCATGACCAGGAGCGCTCCAATAAGAATGAGCACGCCGACACCAAACAGTTCTTGGCGCTGCACTACTTTTAGGTAGGCCTGCGTACCCATAATCGCGGCATGAGCAAAACTCGACCACGCCGTGAAAGCGATTAGGCTACGATGCGCCGGCGGGTTCCGCGCTGCCCATAGCAAAAAAATTCCCAGCGTAACGTACAGGCTCAGCATCATCGACAGCGCCGGATCCTGCGAGAAGAACGTCGTCATCGGATAAACCAAAGCCAGAAAGAGTAACCCAACCACCACCAGCACAATCTTTAGCGCTCCTTCTCGAAGCATCGTGCCTCCGTGTGAATCACTGATCCTGTTGTTCCGGGCGCTTAAGCGAATACGCTGCCGGGCTGGCGAGCAGTATAACGCTGAATCAGGCTGTTGGAATTGGCGCTGCGGCCCGCGTGCGCATTCGCATAGGGATATACTTCCGCGTGGCCCGGATGCCGACTGTTTCGTGGAGATCCGCGAAGGAGAGTCGCTCATGTTTACACACTTCGTATTTTGGCTCTGGTTCGCTGGGCTGACTTTTCTTATCGCAGGTTTGGTCGCCGTCAGAAAAGAGTTGGTGGCGGCCCGTGGCCTGGGCAAGCTGATCGCGCTAGGGACCGTGTTCGTCGCCACCCCGCTGGCGACGTTCGGAGCTGAACATTTCGTTGACGCACGGCTCATCATGCAGTTGGTTCCGGTGTGGATGCCGGCGCGTCTGTTCTGGACATACTTCGTCGGCTGCGCATTGATCTCCGCTGCGACCAGTCTGGTCGCGATGAGGTTCGTACGCCTTTCAGCCACACTGCTGGGCGTGATGTTTTTCCTGTTCGTCCTGATGATGGATCTGCCGTTCGCCATTGCCCATCCGGGGAACCGGCTCGCCTGGAACTTTGTGCTGAGAGAATCAGCCTTCGCCGGGGGTGCGTGGGCCCTTGCCGGCAGCCAGAGCCAGGAACCGCGGACGGGAAGGCGGAATTGGATGATCCTGATTGGCCGTTTCTTCGTAGCGATTGCCGTAATTTACTTTGGGGTGGAGCAGTTGCTTCATCCGGAGTTTGCCCCGGGAGTTCCAGACTCGAAGCTGACGCCGGCATGGGTTCCGCTTCACGCGCTCTGGGGATACCCCGTGGGGGCTTTCCTGCTGGTTGCGGGAACAGCATTGCTCCTCAACAAATGGCGACGCTCCGCCGCTGCCTCGATCGGTGTTGTGATGACTCTGCTCACTGTATTTCTCTACTTGCCGATTCTCGCCGTGACTCGTGATCCTTCCCTGATGACGGACGCGATCAACTTTGTTTTCGATACCCTGCTGTTCGGCGGGATGGCGCTGTTAATAGCCAGGGCGCTGCCCGCGGACTGAGCCGCGCCATCAATCGCCGCGACCATCACTGTTTGCAGCAACTGCGTTTGCAGCAACTGCGCGAAACGCGGGCCAGCCCCGCGGTCGAGAACTTTTCCAACCGCATTATTGCCGGCGCGAATCCGGGGGCACCAGGTTGTTCGCGCGATAGTACACCACGAGCTGGCCGTAGTGCTCCGCGCTGTGCTCGATGGCGAAGATCCAGAGGTCGGAACTGTGCCGCATCCTTTTCCCCCAGGGAATGGTTTTGTCGAGGCCCGCGTCGCCCTGCTGTTTGATCACATCCGCGCCGTCGGCGACGGCCTGCTGAACGAACTTCACCACGTCGGCCTTGGTCTTGAACGCGTCCCGCGAAGGGTTGTCGCCTTCGCCGAAGTCGGGCCCGATGTTGGAACCGGAAACCCCGCGGATGACGATGAAATCGAGTGCGGCGAGGTGCAGAAGATTTAAGGCGAAGGTGCGCTCGTCTTTCTGCAACTTGTAATCGTACTTTTCTTCGGGAAAATCCTGGGCCATGGCGATGAGTTTGTTCCCGATCGCGTTCCAGCGATCCAGCATCTCGTCGGCTCGAGAACTTGCCGGGAGCGGAGCTTGCGGTTGGGATTGAGCGTGAAGGCTGCTTCCGACGAGGGCGAGCAGCATGAGGACGACCGGGGCAAGCGAACACCGCTTCATTGTTATTCTCCTTTCGACTATCGGTTAGCTGGACTATCGGTTAGACGGAGCGCGGCTCCTGTAGTTAGGGGAAAAGTTCAGGCCTCGGGAATCCCATCCTTCGAAAGCCGCAAAGGGTGGGCAGCCTGCAGCCTACTTCACGCCTTTCTCCGGATTCCACGACCCCTGCAACTTGCGGACATAGACGATCTGCCCAACATGGTAGCCATTATGGGTGCAGATATTCCCAATCGTCGTCGCCCACGATGCCAGCTTCTGATCGTCGGCCGATTCGACAAATTTCTCCAGGTCTGTCATCACCTGATCCAGCTGCTTGACCGTGTCGTTCCATTGTTTGCTGTCAAATTTCACGAAGGTCTCGTCGTTATCGCCACTGAATTTTTCCAGCGTCTCGCCTTTAAATTTCGCAAGGTTGCGGCGATTCCAAAACAGCAGATGATAAGTGAGCTGTCCGGCAGAGTGCCCTCCACCGGGCGGCTGCCAGTTCGCTTGTTCTGCAGTCAGCCCATCGACCGCAACACTGATCGGCACAAACCAGTCCGCCTCAGTATGGGTAGTGTGCAACTCGTGCAGCAGGAGACTGCGCAGGGTCGCAGGCTGCGGTTGATTTTGTGCGTAGCACGGAAGTGAAAGCATTAGAACCAGGACCGAACCTACGAGCGCGATTGCATGCTTCATCGGAGGTGCTCCTTCATCTTTGACCTTTGTGATAAGACTGCTGCCGAAAATAGACGCACTCGATGTGTCTTGGTTAGCGGACGATGTGTCTTTGTTGGCGCACGAGACCCGCATATTGGAAATCGAATCGCACCGGACGGAAGCTATCCTCTGCTCATCTCCTCGGACAATCACGCACCGCGCCGAATCCAAAACCTCGCCTCCAGGCTCTTGACAACACTTCGCTGATTTGAAAGGGCGCGGCTTCAGCCGAGCCGTTAGCTCCAAAAAGCTCTTGTCATTCCGAGTCGGGCGTCAAGCCCGGCGAGGAACCGGGCCACGCCAGAAAGAACAATGGCCCCGGAGATTCGGGGCCATTGTCAAAATCACATGGTGTAAGCACTCTGTCTATTTCAGTATTGGTGAAGGCAACTGCACTGTCAAGTTACTTGAGGAGATTATCTCTGCATTTTCTCCCCAATAAATTTCTCCTTCACAAAGGGGAGAATGGACCCGGCGGGATTCGAACTTGAGGCGTTTACGCGGCGTCTGAGCCGCGTGCCGAAATCCTGAGTGAAACGAAGGACCTCTCGCTGTTTCCCTTACACCACGGGCCCTGACAGAGATTGGCCCGCGCGGATGGAAACGGCAAGGTCATTGGTTACGAGATTGTTGAGGATGTGCCGAATTGGGTCGGTGCTCGCCGAGGTTGGTCACCACTGCGATTTGAAAGGGCGCGGCTTCAGCCGCGCCGTAAGCTCCCAAACTCTTGTCATTCCGAGTCGGGCGTCAAGCCCGGCGAGGAACCTGCTTTTCCTCCTTGACGCCGAATCATCGCATTCCTGAGTATCGACAAGCTGGGGTCTCCGCTTCGAGGAATCCCGGAAATCCCACCCTTTGCAAAAGGCGCAAAGGATGGGCCACCCGCGAGACACGGTGAGACCTGCGCCACCCCGCCGAAGGGTTTTGTAGTTTTGCGAGACCTGGGAATTCGAGCCGGAAACCCGGGCCACCCGCCACGGAATGTCAATGATTGACAACGCGGCGTCGTGGTATCAGAGGCGACCTCTCCAATATCCTGGCCGACGATGGCCGTGGGCGATCGCGAGAATCTGAACCGCCGACTCCTTCTCCCGGTAGATCACTGCGTAGGGAAACCTTTGGAGAACGAATTTTCTTGTACCGTGTAGATAGGCGGTCCAGGTTTGCGGCCAGCGGGCGATGTCTTCCAACGCTTCGTAAATGGCAGCCACGAACCTGATGCTGATGTCGGGACTTTGCTGGCGATACCAGTTGTCGGCAGTTTCGAATTCCTGCCATGCTTCCGGATGGAAGTGATATGGCTTAGCGGGCGGCATCGGACAGCCGGGCTGCAAGGCGCCGCCGCACTTCCTCGTAAGGAATCATCTGAACCTTGCCCGAATCAATCTCTTCGATACGGCGCTTGATCTCTTCGGACCAGGCGGCTTCGACGCCTTCGTCGGCTGGAGCGTCGTTGAGGCTTTCGAGGAGCGATCCGGCAATCGCCGCCCGCGCTTCGGGAGGAAGAGCTAAAGCCTTTTTCAAAATGTCGGCAACTTCTGTGCTCATGAGTACATTTTACGCTGAGACACAAGCTGCGCGACCAAAAAGACCTAGGCTGCGGGCATCCGGAAATCCCACCCTTCGAAAGGCGCGAAGGATGGGCCACCCTCTATAACCGTGTCGGCGTTGTCAAGAGACACGTGGACCAGCGAAAGGTTTTGACTTTTCCTTTCGTGGAAGGTTTTGGTGTTGCGGTTGTTCTTGGTGTTGGTGTTGCTTTGCTCATGCGACCAAGGCCCGCTTTTCAGAATCCTGCGGTGGAAGTTTGGTTCCACCAACCATCTATCCGGTCACTGACTTCCGACCATGATTCGTTGTTCAGACTCCCCGACTTCTTCGGGGAGGCAAGGCGCCCAATCAGCCCAACGATGAGTTACTCCTTCACCAGGGTGGCCCACGGGCTGCCTTGCATGCGAACCAGCTGCGCATAACTGGCCTGGCCGCGCAGCATCCAGTACATCCGTACCGCCAGCTTCCTGGCGATCGCGACCTTCGCTACGCCACTGCCCCGGCGCAACTTCAGCCGCTGATAGTCTTGCCGTAACTCGCCATCCAACCGCCGCCGCGGTGTTCCGGCCTCCACCAGCAGCGAGCGCATCATGGGATTGCCTTGTTTCGAGATCGCTCCCAGTCGCTGCCGCCCGCCCGAAGAGTGCTCGCGCGGATTCAGACCCAGATAACTCACCACCTGTTTGCTGCGCTCGAACCGCTCCACCGGTCCCAGCGTCAACACGAACGCCAGCGAAGTCCCCGGACCTACTCCCGGATGCGTCATCAGCAGAACTGCCGCCGCATTCTGTTCCGCCTGCTCCGCCACCGCGCGATCCAGTTCGCCGAGTGAATCGTCGAACGGATCGAGCATCGTCAGTAACTCCTGCCGGCGATAGCTCGCCCAGACTCCCAGCCCCAACCCTTCCAACTCGACCCGGCCTTTCTTCGTGAACAACTTCTTTTTCCGGCACACGCCCTCGCCCATCGCCAACGCGTGCAGTTGATTACCGACCGCATTGCGCATCCACACCAGCTTCTGCCGATGCCACACTAACTGCCGCAGATCGCGTTCCGCTATCGTCGGCCGCCAGATGCGCGGGAAGCGTTCGCTCAGCAGCAATTCCAGTAAGTGCGCTGCGTCGCGCGCATCCGTCTTTTGCTTGCGCACCACTGACGCCCGGATCTGCGCCGCATCTCCGATCCAGAGCTCGTGCCCCAACTCGGCCAGCATCCGCTCAAACCAGCGTGTGTGCCCAGTCGCTTCGATCCCCACTCGCACCGGGCCCGACAGCGCTGCGTAAAACGCCCGGGCCTCTCCGCTTTCGTGCTCTAACCGGCGCTCGACTAACTCGCCCGTTTCCTGGTCCAGCATCGCAATCTGCTGGTAGCGCGTATGTAAATCACAACCTACAATCTGCATGTGCTCGGCTCCTTTCCTCCGAGCCCTGGTTGCTTGAGCGCACCAAGTTTACTCGGCGGCCTGGAGCCGACACGGTTATCTAATCAGCCCGACGTACTGAGCGAGCACGGATACAGTGGCAGATAGTATTGAGACAGCCAGGGTTGATAGTATGAACCAACGGTGCAGGTTACTAACGAAATCTAGGAATTGCTGCGGCATCTAAGGCGCGAGCGATTTTACAGATTTCCGTTTTAGGTCCAAAGATCCCGGATAGGTGCCCATGTGGTTTTGCGAGACATGTGAGGAGGCCTTTGGGTGGCGCAGCGCCTTCGGCGCTGCGATCAGAGACCCTAAATGACGAACCATCGGGCTTCAGCCCCGAGGCGCCCTCTTTAGTAGTGTGACAAGCCAGACGGAGCCAAGCTGCCTCTGCGCACGGCGCCTCAGCGGCTGAAGCCGCTCAATTTTGTGCGCCCCAGTCGCAGCGGTAAACCGCTGCGCCACCCAAAATCACTTAATTCTACAGTTTGGAAATCACGCCCTTCGAAAGCTGCGAAAGGTGGTTCACCCTAGACACCTCGCCGCTATTCCAGGTATTCCAAATTGGGAGGCGGCAGAAAATTTCCTGCCTTTGGGTGGCGCAGCGCCTTCGGCGCTGCGATACAGTGACGGAAGTGTGGACGGCTTCAGCCGCTGAGGTGCTTTCCATGGCCGCTCCCCGCCGAGGCAACACCGGATATAGTTGCTATTTCATCACCGCCTCGACATTTCAGAAGAGGAACATTCTTCAGTCAGACAGAATGGCGAGTCTGTTTGTCGACGTTCTCTCTCACTATCGCCGCCAGGGAAAATATCTGCTGCATGAATTTGTGGTCATGCCGGATCATTTTCACCTACTGATCAGTTCGCTCGAAACATTGGAACGGAGTATGCAGCTAATCAAGGGCGGATTGTCTTATCGAGCGAAAAAAGAGTTGGGCTTTGCGCATGAAATTTGGCAACCTAGCTATTATGACCGCCGTGTGAGAGATGCTGAGGAATATTTCTCTTTCCGGGAATATATTCGGCGGAATGCTGTCAAGAGAGGATTGGCCGCTAGTCCTGAAAAGTATCCCTATTGTTCAGCATGGCCAGAGGTTCAGTTAGATGAAGCACCTCAGCGGCTCAAGCCGCTCAGTATTGGCGCTTGAATCGCAGCGCTAGAAGCGCTGCGCCACCCAAAAGCGCATTATCTCCTCAACTCAGATCCCCTGAATTCACCATCCCCGAGTTTGCAGCATCTGCGCTTCATCCATCCCCGCGACTGCCAGCCCCTTCATCGCTCCTGCCAGGTCTTCGCTGACTTCAAGTAATACTTTAGGGTCGTTGAAATGCGTGGCGGCTTTCACGATGGCGCGGGCGCGCTTTTCTGCTTCGACGGGGTCGGCGAAGGTTGTGGAATCTTTCATGAAGATGCCGCTGCCTACGAAGACTGCTTCGGCGCCGAGCTGCATGACGAGGCTGGCGTCAGCGGGCGTGGCTATGCCTCCCGCGCTGAAATTTGGGACGGGGAGCTTGCCGGTTTTGGCGACCATCCTTACCAGTTCGTAGGGAGCGCCGTGCTCTTTGGCTTTGGCGTAGAGTTCTTCTTCGCCGAGGACGGTGAGGATTTTCATCTCCTGCACGATCTGGCGGATGTGCTTGACGGCGTGGACTACGTCGCCGGTGCCGGC
>DAIUEW010000036.1:26093-59870 GCA_036844925.1 Candidatus Sulfotelmatobacter sp. | reverse complement strand
TGTTCGTTCATCACCGGGAGGAGTGTTCACACGAGTTCTGGGAAGAAGTGGAGAATCGTAAAGCTGCTGGCACTTTGTCGAAAGGCAGCCCGTTCTGGACGATGGGGAACATCGGGAGACATTTTCACACCCGAAGCTCCTGTGACGATTCCAATCTGATTGAACTCACCCGCGTGGAATGGGAAGCCCGAAAACGCCGGAAAATGTTTCGACTTATCTCAGCCTAGAGACGGAGCGAACGGCACTCGCCCACGCTCATGGCTCATGCTGTCATTGCAGCTTCGCGTACTCCGACTTAGCTTCTTTCAGGATGGGGATGTCGGGGTCGGCGTCTTTCCAGAGCGTGAGGAAATCTTTGTAGGCGACACGTGCTTTGCTGCTGTCGCCTACCATTGCATAAGCGCGACCGAGTTGAAGACGGGCAAGAGCGCCGATCGGTGAGTTCCAGACAATCCCACGATGGTCGAGGATTTTCAGGAACTCTGCCGTTGCTTCATTGCCTTGATGAGCGGCTAGATACGCCTCTCCTCGAACAAAAGCGGGATACAAGCCATTCCAAGTGTACTCGCCGCTAAATGTGGTTGTTCCCAATTCGTACGGCAGGGCGGCTCGAAGCGTCTCTAACGCCCCCGAAGAATCCCCTCGATTCAGCGCGAGCTTGGCGCGGATGGTTGGCAAGTAGTTGAACTGCACGGTCGTGCCTTCGGGGAATCGCTTGTTCAACTCCTTGATCAAAGTCTCTGCACGTCCCGTGTCTCCGTTATATGCTGAAGCGAGCGCAGAGGCGTACAGCACATCGACGCCAGTGGAATGTGCCACTGCAACCGAGGCACGCCGACGGGCTTCCCCTGCGTTATCAAATAGGGCTTCCCTTAGTCCAGACGTGGCGGAATAGTTGGCAGAAATTTCTTTTTCGTCGAAGCGCTCGGCTGATTCCATAGCCCTTCGAGTCAGTTCTTCCGACTCACGCACTCGCCCGTAATAAGCCGAGGTATCCGACTCGTATGCAAGCAACGTATTTTCTACCCCGGTCTGACCCGCTGCTGCTGTGACCTGCTGCTGCATCCCCGCTGCGTCGTTCTCCAAAAAGGCAAGGCGGTACAGAGAGGCAGGGTAGTAATGGTGGTACAGTTTGCGCTGGAGGGCTTGCACATACGCCGAGTTCGCTTCATCAAAGCGATTCAGAGCCATGTAGCCATCCATCAGGAAGACGTATAGGACAGGGTAGTCCGGTTTCAGACGAACTGCCTCTTTGGCTTCTGAAATCACTCCATCATAACGACCCATCGCCGGGTAAATGGCACCTGACAAGTAAGTGTGCGGCATCTCGGCACGGGGATAAGCCTGCATCCAAAGCTTGCAGGTCTGCTCGGCTTTTTCGAGATTACCCGGAACCTCTTTATAGTAGATGGCTGATACGAAATATCTCTCAGGCTCACTCGCATGGTCGCGAAGTTCGTATGCCTTTTGGGTGTATCCGGCTGCGATGGTGGGTTCTCCAATAGAGGTGTGCCAAATGCCCAGCCACGCGTAGGCAACTGCGAAATTTGGGTCGAGTTCCACAGCACGCTTGTAAAAGGTAATTGCGACTGGCGGGGAAGTTGCCCGCTTGCCGGAGCTAAGAGCTTTCAGGGCTTCGAGTGAGGGCGTAGTCGCTTCTTCCAGAGGGGTATCGAACTTTTGCACCGTGCTCAGTGACTCGCCCAGTTTGTGGCGCATCTCCGACGCCATCTTCCCCAGCGCGTCGAGCACATGATCCTTGTCGCTCGCCGCCGCTTCTGTGCTCGCAAGCGTTGCTCCGTTTGAGCAGTTGACCGCTTTTACGGTCAGAAGATATGGGTTTCCAATTTGAGCTATCGAGCCATTGAGCACTGCCGCGCTCGCCGTCCGCTGGCAAAGCTGCCGCGCAATCTCAGGCGTCAGCTTCGCGTCTGGCTTCTGACCCATCATTTGGAGGGTCTGCTGGATTTGCTGCTCTGAGACAATGCTCAGGAATGGTGATTGCTCCAGTTGTACGGAAAGCCCCTGCCTGAGCGTGCCGTCAAACACCGGGTCGCCGGTCGTGTTAGTGAAGTCGGCGAGCACAACTGTGTCGTTGTCGGTGAGCTTGGGTGTGCGGTGGAAATAAAGATAACTAACGCCCGACAACGCAAGCACAGCCATAGCAGCAGGAACAATATGCTTCCAGCGTAATCCGACACCAGTTGCAGCTTCGGCTTTTGCACTTGCGGTCCCTCGCGCCGAATCCGTGTCCCGCTTCAGTCGTTGCAAGTCAGTGCGAACATCAGAAGCGTGTTGGTAGCGCAGGTTGCAGGCTTTTTCGAGGCACTTGCTAATGACGCGCTCTAATTCCGCTGGCACGTCGGGGTTCAGCCGAACTGGAGGTATGGGTGCCCGGTTCAGGATCGAATCGAAAATGACTCCCGCGCTTTCCCCACGGAAAGGCATCGTACCCGTAGCCGCTTCGTAGAGCACGACGCCAAAGGAAAACAAATCCGTTCGGGCATCCAATCCCTTAGCCCGTATCTGCTCCGGCGACATGTATCCCACCGTTCCCAGCGTTGCCCCCTCGCTGGTCAAGTCGGTGCTCACCGAAGTCGTCGAAGCACTGGGGTCAGTTGAAGTGGCATTTATCTTAGCCAGTCCAAAATCCAAAATCTTGGCGTGCCCGTGCTCAGTCACAAAAATGTTTGCTGGCTTGATATCACGATGAACGACACCTTTGGCATGCGCCGCATTCAGTGCGTCGGCGATTTCTATGGCGAGCGACAGAATCAGTTCGATCTCCAGTGGACGCCCAGCAATGCGGTGTTTCAGCGTCAGCCCGTCCAGAAACTCCATGGCGATGAACGCTTCTCCGTGCTGGTCGTCAATTTCGTAGATGGTGCAAATGTTGGGATGATTCAGAGCCGATGCAGCCTTGGCTTCGCGCTGGAAGCGGCTGAGTGCTTGCGGGTCTTTGGCTACGTCGTCGGGCAGGAACTTGAGTGCCACAAAGCGACCGAGTTTCACATCCTCAGCCTTGTAGACCACGCCCATGCCGCCCCCACCGAGCTTGTCGATGATGCGGTAGTGCGAGATGGTTTGGCCGATCATGGGCGCAGGACTCAGGGTGCAATGGTAGGGATGCGGGGAAGGGGAAGTCAATGCAGCGCAACAATGCTCCGGTTCAACCGCACATGCAGCCCGGCGAGTGATTGCCAGCAGGATGTAGAATGCACGTCCAACAGATGAGAACTCTCCTGAATGATCGCGACCAGAAGGAAGTGCTGGATCGCCTGAGCAAGGTGCGCCCCGACAGCCAGCGGCGTTGGGGCAGCATGTCCGCTCATCAGATGATTTGCCATCTGAGCGATTCTTTCCGTGTGGCGTTGGGCGAAAAGCACGTCAGTTCTTCCTCGACGCTCTTCAAGCGGACGATCTACAAGTGGGCGGCTCTTTGGGTGCCTCTCAGGTGGCCGCACGGCATCAAGACACGACCTGAAGTTGATCAGCAGCAGGGCGGTACTCGCCCCGTTGAATTTTTATCCGATGTCGAGAACCTTCGCATTCTGTTTGAAAGGTTCTGCGGTTGGAAGCATGACTTCCCTGCTCACGCGATGTTCGGTCAGTTATCGAGGACTGAGCGAATGCGCCACGCCTACCTCCACATGGATCACCACTTGAGGCAGTTTGGAGCATGACGGACAGCCGACAGTGTGTGGAAGTGCCAATTACCAAGCACTTAGAAGGACTGGTTCAAAAGGGTCTTCCCCCGGCAACTAGAACTGGCTTGTTTTCAACGCCGAAATTTTCGAATTTACTAGTCCGCCCGGTATACCTTGTGAAACACGCAGAATCGCAACCATAAAGAAGCCCCGGTGAGGACGGGCGGCGGGTTCACTCCGAGTAGCCCTCATCTTCATCTTCATCTTTCTCGTCCTCGCCTTTGTCGTCCTCTTCCTCCTCTTCTTCGTCTGGCTCTTCTCGAAATAGGGCATCGGCTACCGAGCCATCCCCGGTTTCTGGGTCGGGGCATTCTGGACGTATTCTGCTCATCCCCGATGGTACGCCTTACCCGTTTGCGAACGCGGGTGCTCCTGCCCCAGCCGGAGGAACTACTGGAGCAGCAGAGCGGTGGTGATCGGGCGCAGGAACCTGCGAGGGGTATATGCTGTGGGGCAGTTGGGGCAGGAGGAAGCTATGAAATTCCTAGTGCTGTGGCACTTCGACCTGACACGCATCGGGCCTGAGGTTGCCCGCGCCGTGATGCAGATGCCGGATTACGCCAAGAAGCTGGGGGACAAGTTGGAGTGCCGCTACCACGTCATCGGCAGTCACGGCGGAGCTTGGATTTACAAGGTCACATCGAACGAAGAACTTGATCGGCTTCTGGCGATGTCGCCTGTGTACAACTATGCCACTTACAAAGTTCTGGCGCTAGCAGAGATGGAGGACCCGGCGACGATCACGGGAAAGACGAGCTAATCAACGGCGGGGGCACAGTCCTCTCGTATCGGATTGGGTACGCGTGCGCACTTCCGCACTCGAAGCCGTATTCTATTTGTGCTCTATGCGCCGGAACGTCAGGTTGATGCTTGGCGGCGGGCGTTGGCGGATCGACTGGCCGCGCACGAATCGCTCAGGAAAGACCAGTGCCCCTCTCGTTTGACCGATTCCCGCTTCGTACTAGGTGATTGAGGCGCATGGACGCTGAACAGACCATCGCTGAGATCGGCTAGAGCGCATCTTTGCCGTGCCGGACACTAGACCGCTGAGCGCGGGCGACCTCTCGGCTGCGAATCGCAGGCGCGACGATGTACTCGCGCATAGCCCATGGTCTCGGCTTTGGCATCGGCATGGAATCTGCTGCCGCCCTGCGTCTCCAGTAATCCGGTTAGGGGAATTGGAGAGCAAAAACCGCTCACAGAACTCGTATACCTGTGTGGTGGCTGAAAGAATCCAGCCTACTGACCTGACTGCGACGGAGGCGGAGGAAGCAGACCAAGCTGCCGCATCATTCCCACGTCATCCCGATTCGCAAAGTGCTCGGCGATCTTGCCATCGAGCACCCGATACATGTGAATATGCTGAACCTCGAAAGCGCGTCCGGTAGGCTGCACACCCACGAGCATTCCGCCATCGACCGGAAAGCGTGACCTACCCCGATGGGTTCCGCTATAAGTGCATCGGACAACGACCCACTCGCCCTCCGCGACAGAGTTCAGCGTCGTCAGCCTCGCGTCTGGGAAGTTGGTCTTCATCTCTCCCAACACTGTTCGCACGCCATCTCGCCCTACCTTTCTGCCATGATTTTGGCAGTCCTCCGAGAAGTAGCTTGCTGCCGCGTCGAGGTCGCCGCGATTGAACGCCTCATTGAATTGTTCGGCGATGCGCCGATTGTTCTCGGTGATGTTCAAGGAAGCCCTCCTGTAGCAGCATGGGATAGTGCCGATTTTACGTTGCATGCCAGTGAGAATGCGGCGACCACCCGCTACAAAGGTAGGCGCGTGCGACATCCGGGATGCTAGGCTTATGCAAACTCCGGAGGAAGAAATGACAGCCATGTCTTGGGTTGTTTCTGTGGCACTTCTGGTTCTGGTTGAAACCGGCTCCGTACAATCTGCTACCGGCGCAAATGCTGATCCGACGAAGGCACAAATTACTGTTCTGTACGACGCTTTCGGGCAGAATGCTGCAATGCAAAAAGACTGGGGCTATGCCGCTCTTGTCGAATACAGCGGCAAGCGCATTTTGTTCGACACCGGAAACAACCCGGACATCCTCGCGCAGAATGCGAAGGCAAAAGGAATCGACCTAGCCAAACTGGATTTCGTGGTGATGTCGCACCGCCACGGGGATCACATGGGAGGACTGAGCTACGTTTTAAGCGTGAACCCAAGAGTGCCCATCTACGCGCCGAAGGAAGGATTTGGGGTCTATGGTGCGGACTTGCCGAGCACCTTCTATCGCAAAGACCCGTCCCTTCCGCAAGAACAACGTTATTACAACGGTGCGCCCCCAGAAGTTATGCGGTTTGGCTCAGCTTGGCCGGGTGCCAATTTCCAACTTGTGGACAAGAACACCGAAATCGCACCGAATATCCATTTGGTTACACTCGTATCCGATAAGCCGGGTACTCTCGAACTGCGCGAACTTTCCTTGGTCATCAATACCTCCGAAGGACTGGTCATCGTGGTTGGCTGTTCCCATCCCGGCATCGACAAAATCGTTGAAGCTGCAACTGCGATCAATCCCCGCATTCACTTCATCGCTGGCGGCTTTCATCTTGTTGTCGCACCCGATCCCGACATCGAGAGGATCGTCACCGCGCTGCATGATCGGTTCAAAGTCGAATACGTTGCCCCCGGTCACTGCACCGGAGAGCCAGCGTTCACAGCCCTAAGAAAGGCCTTCGGCGATCACTACCTTTATGCGGGGTTGGGCACAACACTAACGACAACACACGCGGGACAACCGTGATCTTTGGTTCCAAAAGTCCCAACAGACCACCTACCCCGGTGGCTGGGAGCGCATCGTCGCGCTGTAGAATCCAACCCGGTGAATTGGAGTTCTTTACTTCGTGTACCAATCGGAGTGCGCCGACCAGCGGCTACACGATAGGCATTGTGTCGAAGTCCACCGATTGAGGCAAGCGGGGCACACTCCTCCCGTGTCGAACGTGTTCCATTCGTGTCCGCAGGTGCAAAACCATTTGTCCTCTTTGCGGGGTGACCAGCCGCACAAAGGGCAACGGATCCGCGGGTCGGATGTATCCCGGTCCCTTTCAACATCGCGGTCAGAAATAATCGTGGGAGTGATAGTCACATGACTCAGGTTTCTTTACTGGATTCTCTCTTCTTCTCCAAGACTGCTCCGGTTCTTCCCAATCACACGCACTTCCTTTCCGCGCAGACCTGCGTACTTGATCGCCATGCCGAGGAGCTTGTATTTGTCCTCTTGGTAGTCGGCGGCAAAAATCGTCTTGTGGAGCAACACCAGTTCCGGGTCATGCGCGCAGGCTTTCGCGAATTCGGGAAGCTTCGTTCGGATGGTCGCGATGAGGTTGGACTCTCGCCGCATGCGCTCGTCATTGGTCATCTTGCTATGAGAACAGCTGATTCTGAATTCCTGCGAGTTCCACAGGTCGAGAACCTTCCTCGTCGTCGTTCGCCACGCTGTTGACACGAGTGCTCACCGGATAGCTCCTCATCTGCTGGGCATCGTATGGCTTCAGCAGTTCCGACGCCGCAGCCCCATCCCCTACGTTGAGGCGATTTGCTGCTGCAAGGTCGGTTGGCATAATTGGCACTCAGCGGTTCAGTGGAGGGGTCAAATGGAAGGAACACAGCTTAGATACGTGATCAAGTTCGTAGCCGACATGAACAAAGCAGTTAAGTTCTACCGCGACGTGCTCCGTCTCCAACTGAAGTTCGAGTCGCCGGATGGAGCGAGTTCGTGACGGGCGAAACCACTCTTGCGCTGCACCCGGCTTCCGACAAGAATTCAGCGGGCAAAGTCGAATTGGGTTTCACTGTTGCCGATGTCGAGGCGTTCTACCGGGACATGAGCGGCAAGGGCGTGCTGTTCAGCATGCCGCCCGAGACGCAGGATTTCGGTGGAGTGCTTGCCCAATTCGTCGACTCCGAAGGCGCACATGCAGCGTGGGCGCGGAGGCGGCGTGATTACTTCCTATCCACATGTGTGATCACATCAAGGTGGGGAGCACCGTCGCCCTTGAGATACTTGCCGAAGAATTCCTCAACTAGAGATCGCGTGAGCGTGCTGGTGAGCACTGCGCGTTCAAATGCGCTGTCGTCTGCTTTCGAGTCGCGGGTGAAACGACTGAGGACTAGGGGCGAGTCGGTGAAGCTCATGTGGTCGGTTCCGCTCGTTACTACATAGTACGTATTCGATTTACTCCCGGCGTACTCGCGAACCTGAACGTCGGGATTTGAGGCGTGTTCCTCGGTCATGATGAAGAGAAGGGGTTTGTGCACCTGAACGGGTCGAACGTCAGCGTTCATGCCGGGGTAGGTGGAGCCGTCCAAGTTGACCCCTGCAAGGATTCGCGGGTCTTCCTTCGTGGCCAACGCTGCGGTGGTTCCTCCCATGGAGTGCCCTACGATACCGACACGGGACACGCCCAACTGACCATGCCAGAAATCGTCATGTGATTGCATTTCATCGAGCTTATCCAGAACAAAACGCACATCCCGTACCAGCACATCTTCTGCAAACCTGCCCATTGCCTCACCTTGCGTTCTACGATCCACGTCTGAAGGCCAATAGGGCTTAAATCTCACTTCGCGCCCATCTGGGAAGACTGATATAAGCGAATCGGGCGTGTGGTTAATGGCAACGATCACAAACCCCATGCTCGCCAGACCCTCAGCAAGCACCGTGTAGACAGACGGCACCACGCCCGTGCCGTGTTCGAGAAAAACGACGGGAAAGGGGCCGCGCTGAGCGATAGGGGCAAGAGTTCTGGAATGTGTGTGCACCTGACGCTCAAAACCGAGTTGCAGTTTCCACTCCTCTGCTACGGCATCGGCAGTCTTCTTGTCCATATAGGGTGCAAAGGGAAACGTTCCATCCGTTGCGGGATACCAGAACGTGACTACCAAGTCGCGGTTACGGTGTGTATCTGTGAGCACCACCGTTTTCACCCCGACCGGGTAGCAGCCGTTCGGTTGGGGTAGGTCGAGTCCTGTTCGCGCTGATTCCGCCGAGTGAGTAAAGCTGACTAAACCTAACGCGAAAACAGAAAAGACGAAGAAGAAGGGTTTAGCCATTGGTCTCCCGAAAAGCAGCATCCCTTTGTTGTACAGACGCATGGGACGGGACTTCGTGAGCGTTACAAGGAAAGCCGATTCTGCGTTTGGGCAAGCTGCAAAGGTGCCTCGGACGTTCAGGCGGGCTGAGGGCAAGCCTTACGTCGAGCGTGCCGCGCTGCAAGAGGCTGACGGAGTGCTCGCCTGCGGTTCGCGTGATACTCGCCTGAGCCCGGCAAGACGGATCACGCCGCTACGACTTAGGTTGCTCATGTTTCACTCCCTCGTGCCGCCTCTTATTTATCGTACCAATCCGAATGCACGAGAGGCACTGCGTCGAAGTCCAGTGGAACATCCGTGATGCATCCGGTGGGCGGGACTTCGGTAATCTTCGCGCAGTCAACGGGGAAAGGTATTCTCTTGATTCCTGATCTCGAATGAGAAATATCCCAGTCATGAACTCTATCCCAGATGTTCGCTCGTCAATTCCGTGGATCGCAGCGATAGTTTCCGCTGTTGGAATCGCGGCGATCTGCATGCGGGCCTTTGAAACCGACGAGGCGCGAGCCAAATCTGCCGAGCACAAGCGAGGAAAAGAACTCCGTTCGCTGGCCGACAAGATTTCCGAGTATGCTCAGGGCGTTCATCAACGCTACCCGTCCGGAGATGTGGTCGTCAGCGAGCAAGACTTGGCAGAGCAACTTGGAAAACGCCCCGACGCAGTTACCAAGGCGCTTAACCTACTGCTGAGAGAACAGAAAGTCCAACATGCTCCGCTCAGAGGCTATTGGAAATTGAACCTGTGAGCTACCCACGAACATCCAGCCTTAAAAACTTGGTTGGGCTACGGGAGAAGCGTAGCGGTCCTGAGGGTCCAACGATATTGATGTTAACCCATGACCGCTGAGGTTTGTCCGAACCTAATCAAAAATAGATCAGGCTTCGGCTGTTTGCTGGCGTCCAGAACTAGCTGGTCTGGTCGCCATTTTATGAAGGGTATCACCACTCTCACGGCGCGGAGCGGATTACTCACGTCGCACGCGCTTCAGCGGAGCATCTAGACATCCTTCAGTTGCTCCTCAGTCATCCCAAAATAGTGCCCCAGTTCATGTATGAGAGTCTGGCGAATTTGATGACGCACTTCGGCCTCGCTTGAGCAGACCGCCTCAATATTCTTCTGATAAAGCACGATGTGATCCGGTCCCGTGGGGAGATTGAAGACGCTCCTCTTCGTCGCAGGCACGCCGTGAAAGATGCCTAGAAGCAATCGCCGCTTCTGCCGCGGCTGGGATCGTGACTGGTTCGGCGGCACGTCCTCGACCAGAATCGCAACGTTCTGGATACGGCTGCGGAATTCTTCCGGCAGCGAATCCAAAGTCTCTTCTGCAACCTTGACGAAATCTTCGCGCTTCATCCTTCACCACTGACACAAACGGCACACCTGCACCGAGTAGCCTCCGTCATCCTGTTCATCGTCGTCACCCTCATCGTCCGTGACGCTTCCTTCATCTTCCTCATCGTTCTCTTCCTCGTCTGGCTCTTCCCGAAGAAGGACATCGGCTTGCGCCGAGCGATCCGAAGGGTTCGCGGCGAGGCATTGTGGGCGTATTCTGCTCATGTCCCACATGGTACTCTGTGCCGTTGGCAAGAGCAGCAGGGTGTTCCTTGCAGGCGCTGCCGGGATCAACTGGCGTGGACGAATCGCTTGGTACATCCAGCAGGGGGAGGCCACCATGTCGCCGCGCACACTTTTTCTGAGCAGACTGATCGGGCTGTACTGCATTCTCGTCGCCCTATCGATGATCACTCGAAGACAAGCTACGGTCGAGACAGTGACCACCCTTCTTCAGACTCCTTCGATGATGTTCATCCTCGGCGTAATCACGCTGGCGGCTGGGTTAGCGATGGTTCTCGCGCACAATATCTGGTCGGGCGGTGCGCTCGTGGTTGTGGTCACCCTCGTCGGTTGGGTAACGCTGAGCAAGGGCCTATCCTTTTTGTTCTTGTCTCCGGAGGTCGAAGCGGAGTTCTTCCTTCGGAAGCTTCACTACCAACAATTCTTCTACATGTACGCAGCTATTTCGCTCGTCCTCGGCTTCTACTTGACCTATGGCGGATTCAGATCAATTTCAAAGTAGCACCGCGGGGCTCGGCAGCGGTACCGTGTTTAGCATGCGAGGACTAAAGGATCGAATCGCTCTTGTTACTGGAGGGAGTCGCGGAATCGGAGCCGCTGTTGCAATCGCACTGGCTAAGGCTGCTGCCGATGTCGCCGTTAACTACCGTGAGCGTGCAGGCGCTGCGAATGCAGTCTGTGCCGAAATCGCCGGGATGGGGCGGAAGGCAATCGCGGTTCAAGCCGATGTGTCAGTCTCAGCCGACGTGAGGCGCATGATCGCAGAGGTTGAGGCGCACCTTGGTGGCATCGACATTCTCGTCAACAACGCGGGTATCGCTCATCCGCGCAAATTGGAGGAGATTACGGAAACGGAATGGGACGAAGTGCTCACCGTCAATCTAAAGTCGGTGTTCTTGGTGACGCAGGCGGTGGCTGGCGGTATGCGACAAAGGAAGTGGGGACGCATCATCAACCTGTCTTCAGTCGCCGCACAGACGGGCGGGGCAGTGGGAGCGCACTACGCGGCCTCCAAAGCGGGGATCATAGGACTTACCCACTCCTGCGCCTCATCATTCGTTCGAGACGGAATCACTGTGAACGCTATTGCTCCCGCGCTGATTGAGACCGATATGGTGACCAGCAACCCCAACGCCAACCCGAATCTTATTCCGATGGGGCATTTTGGTTCGGTGGACGATGTCGCATCGGTGGCTGTGATGCTGGCAACGAATGACTACATGACTGGGCAGACGATTTCGGTCAATGGCGTCTGGTATATGAGCTAGTCCCTCCAACTCTGCCCAGCGGTCGCAGTCACGAATCTCGACTTCGCCTCCGTTCTCCATCTTCAGCTAAAGTATTAGCCGATGAAATTGACCTTCTGCGTCATGTTCTTGCTCTTCGCGATGAGTGCTGCCGCCCAAAATACAGGTACGTTCGACATCAAAGCGGCTGAACGGCTCGCCAATCTTGCACTCGCTTGCGTGCACCAAGAGTACCCAAATCACATCAGCCACACGTTGAATCGCGATGCAGACGCGGCACCACCACGGAAATTGACGCCTGCCTTTTATGGTTGCTACGACTGGCATTCGTCCGTGCACGGGCATTGGCTCCTCGTTCGCTTGGTCAGGACCTTTCCGGACGCACCGTTTGTTCCGGCTGCTCGCGAAGCACTGCGGCAAAGTCTCACCGCAGAAAACATCATGCAGGAGGCTGCATATCTTCGAGGAGAAGGACGATCCAGTTTTGAGCGCCCGTATGGGCTGGCATGGCTCCTTCAACTGGTTGCGGAATTACGCGAGTGGGACGATCCGCAAGGTAGAGAGATGGCGGCTAATCTGCATCCGCTTGAGACAGTCGTACTGGAACGGCTGAACAACTGGCTACCCAAACTCTCGCACCCTGTGCGGATCGGCGAACACGACCAGACCGCTTTCGCGCTCGGTCTGATGTTCGATTATGCGCACGGCAATAGCGATCAGAAATTCGCAGAATTAGTTGTGTCCAAAGCCAAGCAGTTCTACCTCAGTGACAAAGACTGCCCGCTAGCCTATGAGCCCTCCGGCGAAGACTTTCTTTCGCCATGTCTCGGTGAAGCTGACGTGATGCGGCGCGTGCTGCCGGGTCTTGAGTTTGCTCGTTGGCTCCGCATGTTTCTGCCTCAAATCTCCCGCGCAAAAGATGGCTCTTGGCTACAGCCAGTGGTGTCGCCCGATCCCAGTGACCCCAAGTTGGCGCACTTGGATGGGCTGAACCTCAGCCGAGCATGGATACTCGAGGGTATCGCTGCGGGATTACGCATGGGGGACAAACGCCTGCCGATAATTTTGGCGGGTGCCGAGGCGCATAAGAATGCGGGATTGGCAGCGGTGACGGGCAAACACTATGAAGGCGGTCATTGGCTGGGTAGCTTTGCGGTTTATCTTGTCACGAAGCGCGGAATTCCGCAAAAGTGAACGGTGGCGAGCAAGCAGGCAGGACATGCAGATGTCGCTCGGTTTGACCATCGAGACCCTTATGTTGGATATTGAGACGGGATGGACGCCGAACAAACTATTACCGAAATCGAGTCGCTAGAGCGCATCTTCGCGGTGCCCGACACGAGACCGCTGAGCCCAAGCGACCTCTCGGCCGCTAATCGAAGGCACGACGAAATGCTCGCGCAAAGCCCGTGGTTTCGGTTGTGGCGGCATTTCGGGGTTTGCTGCCGATCTGAAGCCGAAGGCGGGCTTCGGATTCAAAGCTAGTGCCGCCTTCCCGTATTGAACGCATCGGGGGACCCTAGACGCTGCCACCAAAAGTTTACCGTGATGGTTGGGTCGCCTGATCTTCTGCGCTCAGAAGCTCGTCGTGCCTTCGCCATTCAATTTTTTCACGCGCCTCGGCTTCGACAGCCTTGGCGAGATTTTTCCATTCTTCTGAAATGACCATTCCGATGTTGCGGGCTGCAATCAAAGCGATAGCGGCGTGAAGAACGGCTGACTTTTCTGGCTGACGAATCATAGCGGCCAGTGTAATTGAGAGGGTTCTGGTCGGCCAGGGCAATAAACGAAACGGCTCACGATGCTGCGTCCCACGGGACTCCCGCATCAAAATCAAACCTGAATTGCACTGACGGATTAATACTGAAACGAGGGAGCCTCGGCTGGTTTGCCGAGACTCCGGTCAGAGGAAAAGAGTTTTTACAGCCGCCGTTCTTATTTGGTTGCGCCTATTCTGGTCACGCATCCACCATCATTTGTGACCCAGACATTGCTTCCATCGAACGCCACCATATCGGGGCTCAATCCAACTGGGTAGGTACCGCACAGGACACCGTGCGCTCTGTGTCAGAAGGCTGGAAGCTTGCTTACTGTGTTGCTCCCAGTACCCACCACCCAGATGTTGCTTCCGTCGAAGGCCACACCTTGGAGATTCACCCCTCCCACAGAATAGGTGCCGACCACCGCGCCCGTGCTGTCCAGCAGCTTGGTGACACTGTTGCTGCCATTCGCCACCCAGATGTTGGTTCCGTCGAAGGCTACACCTTGGGGATTGCCTCCCACAGAATAGGTGCCGACCACCGCGCCCGTGCTGTCCAGCAGCTTGGTGACACTGTTGCTGCCATTCGCCACCCAGATGTTGGTTCCGTCGAAGGCTACACCTTGAGGATTGCCTCCCACAGAATAGGTGCCTACCACGGCACCGCTGCTCGCCAGCAGCTCGGTGACGCTGCCGCTGCCGCTGTTCGCCACCCAGATGTTGGTTCCGTCGAAGGCCACACCGCCGAGGCGTATATTTGCGACATGGGACGCCAAATCTCCCACCTGCTCGGGACGACCGGAATGCTGCTGGTTATGCTGCTTTGGCTTTCTCTACTCAATCCGGCGAGGGCAGACCGTCTTGTAGACGCTCTCGCCGGGCCTCAACATGAATACAAGATCGTCTTAGGCGCAGCCCTATTGTCCACGGTATTTTCATTCATTGCGGCGATTCGCGGTTCCAAGTGGTGGTATATCGGGATGGCTTTTTCGTCTGGAACGCTGGCATTTTTTACTTACAGTCTTTCAGTCTAGTACGCGCAGGTACGAGAACAGCCTGAGAGAGGATGGAGCAGTCAGTAGTTGCGGTTAACAGATTTCAACGTTTTGCCCGCCGCCGAAGTCCAGCGCCTCTCACGGCGCACTGCTACGTCAACCATGGGCTACGAAGGGTACTGCTAGTCCAAGCAGGAACACCAGCACCTCCATTGAACCAATGGCCCTCAATGTCTTGTTTGTTGCGCGAGCGGTCCTATACGCAAAGTAGATACCCACACACCAAGGAGCGATCACCCCGATCAAAATGATCCAGATCGACAGCGGCCTTACTGCTAGGTGATCGTGCAAATACAGATCAAGACCCTTAAACGTTCCATACAAAATGGCAGCGCAAACACCGGGGATGAGGGATGCCACGGCAGCCTTCTTCGGTGGGTTGGATGTTGTGGAACGGGTTGCGGAGGGCGACTGCCTTGTAAATAAGAACGTAGACACCCGCTAGAAGGGCCAAGAATATAACCGTCAACAATACGCTTTCAAAATTGTTCATCAGTGTCGGGCCTTGGCGTAAGGCCATATTATGACACCTTGACGACTCACTCGCGCTTATGCGCCCTGATCGCGCCCCCGACTGGGTTTATACTTCCGATCATGAATCGACGCGAATTCTCTGCCATACTCGCAGGCGCGGCGTCATCTGCTTTCCTGCCTAAGTGGCTTTTTGCCGAGCATGAGGTGACCGGCCTGCCCTCTGTTTCGGAACAAGCAGCTAAGTTGTATCGCAGCGCGCTCACCCTCGATTGCAATTGTGCTCCTCCGCTGCAGGAGACGCTGCCGCTGCCACAATCTGCTCTCGACATGGCCCGGAATTCCGGCGTGAACATCATTAAGTTCACACTTGGAGGCATCAATGAATCTTTCGCGGATACAGTAGACGATCTTGCTTGGGTTCAGCAGATGATCGAGGTTCATCCTGCATATTTCACGCAGGTGAGAGTGCCCGGCGACATGCAGCGTGCGAAGTCTGATGGGAAGATGGGTATCATTCTCAGTTTTGAGAGTACCGACATGCTGGAAGGAAAAGTCGAACGACTCGAACTCTTTCGCAACCTCGGTGTCCGCGTCATGCAGCTTTCCTATAATCGCAAATCACCCTTTGCGGCTGGAGTCATGGAACCGGACGGCGGCGGCTTGAGTGAGGTTGGTCATAACGCTGTCAAGAAAATGAATGGGCTCGGCGTTGCGGTTGATTTGAGCCACGCGAATGCTCAGACGACAGCCGATGCAATAGCAGCTTCCTCCAAACCCGTGATTATGTCGCACGCGGGTTGCGCCGCAGTTCATCCTCATCTGCGCAATAAGACTGACGAACAACTCCGGGCGCTGGCCGATAAGGGTGGAGTGATGGGGATTTATGACCTGCCTTATTTGACCGCATCTCCCCGGCAGCCCACAGTTGACGATTACATGGCTCACATGGCGCATGCGCTCAAGATCATGGGCGAAGACCATGTCGGCGTTGGCAGCGACGCTTCAATCGCGCCTTTTGATACGAGTCCCAAAGGCATGGGGGATTTCGATAAATCCGAGAAAGTGCGCCAGCAATCGGGGTTGGCCGCTCCGGAAGAAGACCGCCCCACCTACGTTGTTGGACTGAACATGCCGCGCAGAATCGAAGTCATCACGGATGAATTACTCAAGCGAGGGTATTCGACGGAAGTGGCGGAGAAAGTGATCGGTGCCAATTTCGCCAAAGTCCTAACGGACATCTGGGCGTAGTAAGTATGTGGTCAACTCGGAGTCAATAACTAGCTCATGGGCGCGTGATCAGCGTCGATCTAAAGAACCGCCCGATAGAGTTTTCGGATGTTTTGCGACGTTGGCAAGACGACCCCGTTTTTCGTGCATTTTTTATTGCGTTGTTGGCCGATGCCCCGTTTTCCGCCTTTCGTTGGGAGACTCCGCCAATCACGACGGCGTCAGCAGTTCGGCCATTTGAGTTTGTCCTGCTAGACAGTCCAGAGCTAGCGAGCCATCCCGACCCGGATGGTTTTTCCGAGCACTTCGGCGACCCCACAGGAAGCAAAGATGTCGTTTCGTTTCCGAACCTCAACAACGACTCGATTCTGGTGGTGCCGTGTCCCCGTGGTCAGGATTCGGCAAGCCCAAGCCGCCTCTCTTCCCCGGCAATGGAGGCCGTCATCGTCAACGAGCTTTTCGGGATGCCCTGTGCGACATTGTTCCTCTCTGCCACGGCTTTGAGCCAACACTTCGTATTGGGTATTTCGAGGTTGTTGGCTGGCTAACGTCCAGCGATGCACCGAAAAGAATGAAGGACTTGTACGTGTTCGCCTCCCCGACAATGATGGGTGCGAAGCCGCTCAACTCCAACTCGGCTCAACGGGACGATCTTCGCCCTGCATCGATTCGGGCGGGGCTGAGTCCCATTGGCTGGCACGCATTGCGTCACTCCTACGGCACGTGGCTTGACGAGATCGGGACTGGTGCGATGGTGCAGTAGGAACTGATGAGGCATAGTTCAATCGTGATGACGCTGGACGGCTACGGTCGTGGCGTACCGTCAGCTAATCGGGAAGCGAACTCCCGCTTGGTGGGTCAGTTGTTGAACGAAGAAACAGTCCAGTAATTACCTACTGGACTGTAATCGGACTGCAACTTGGGCTAAGTGCTTTAGAAGTGGTGCGGAAGGGGGGATTTGAACCCCCACGCCTTTCGGCGCCACCCCCTCAAGATGGTGTGTCTGCCAGTTCCACCACTTCCGCACAGATGTGAAACGAAACCATCAGGGCTTTGATTATAGCAGACACATTGAAGGCGGGGATGCGACGGCGTCCGCGCGGCAGTGTCCAAATCCACCACCTAGGTTCTTCTTTGCGACATTTTCTTCGCATGCTTGGCGGTTACAAGGGGTTGATCTTTGCTGGAATTGATCGAATGATCAAAACCTCACACCACGAAGGTTGACAAGAAATGCCCCGAAGGATGCAAAGACATCGGATTAGGACGCTACCCGTCTCCGCGCGGAAATGCGTACGAGTAGATACCAATGTGGTAGTCTGGCGCGCAACGGATTTTGGCCGCCCCGTAGCCGAATCCAATACCATGGGTGAGGACAAAACGATGCCAGTCTCCTTCGCGAGGGACATCAGACCGTTGTTTAGACAAATTGATATCGATCACATGAAGAAGTTCGGAGTGGCCCTGGACGACTATTCGTACATGTCGAATCCTGCGAACGATTACGCCAATGCCCAGAGCGTGGAAAATACGTTGGCAAACCAATCCATGCCGCCGGGCGGACCTTATTGGAGTGATCAGCAGTTGACCCTTTACCGGCAGTGGAGAAGCGACGGCTATCAGCCTTGATCTCCAGCGGCTCGGGGACAGCGACTAACTCTGGCGTGTCGGGGAGCTGTGCGGGAGCCGTGACCATGGCTCCCGCTCAAACAAAGCGGCGTGAGATAAGATTAATCAGATCAAGGGCCATCAAGGTGATGTCAATCTCCAGACGGCAAAAGCATCTCCTCCGGACCAGGTTCAATTTGCACGGGCAAATGCGGGCAATCGCCGAGGATCGGCTGGCATGCGGCATCAGGGCCATGTTGAGGATGGAGCAGGGGTTTCAGTCCACCGAATTGCTCGGTTTCGGTCGAACCGGCCATCGCCGTAGTTGAGGCCAATCCGCCACTGATTACCTGCTGCACCTGATCGAAGTAGCCCGTCCCCACAAAGCGCTGATGCTTCACCGCTCCGTAGCCGTACTGCGTTTCCCGGCTGAACTCTTTTTCCTGCAGACGACAATAGGCAGTCATGCCTGCGAGCTTGTAACCGCGCGCCAGTTCAAACATGCTGAGGTTGAGAGCGTGGAAGCCGGCTAAGGTCACAAACTGGAACTTGTATCCCATGCGGGCCAGCTCCGGCTGGAAGCGGGCGATAGTTTCCTCATCGAGCTTTTTCCGCCAGTTGAAACTGGGCGAGCAGTTGTAGGCCAACATTTTCTCCGGATACTTTGCGTGTATGGCATCGGCGAACTGGCGGGCCTCTTCGAGATCGGGATGCGAGGTCTCGCACCAAATCAGATCCGCGTAAGGCGCATAGGCCAGGCCGCGCGCGATCGCCGACTGGATGCCGCCTTGAATGCGGAAGAAACCTTCGGGAGTGCGTTCGCCAGTGCAAAATTCGCGGTCGCGGGCATCGATGTCGCTGGTCAGCAGATGCGCACTGTCCGCATCGGTTCGGGCCATCACGAGCGTTGGTGCGCCCATCACATCTGCCGCGAGTCGCGCGGCTACGAGTTTCTGCACCGCTTCGCTGGTCGGAACCAACACCTTGCCGCCCAGGTGTCCGCACTTCTTCGCGGAGGAAAGCTGATCCTCGAAGTGAACGCAGGCCGCGCCCGCCTCGATCATCCCCTTCATGAGTTCAAAGGCATTCAGCGTTCCACCAAAACCGGCTTCCGCATCGGCTACCAGAGGCGCAAACCAAGTCTGAGAGGGAGCAACTTTTCCTTCCGCATGATGCACCTGGTCGGCGCGCTGCAAAGCGCTATTGATGCGGCGGCAAAGGTTGGGAACGCTGTCCGCTGGATATAGGCTTTGGTCGGGATACATTTGTCCCGCATTGTTGGCGTCCGCAGCAACCTGCCATCCACTCACATAAATTGCCTTCAGTCCTGCCTGCACCTGCTGTACGGCCTGGTTGCCCGTGACTGCGCCGAGGGCGTTCACGTAAGGCTCGGTCTGCAACAGTTCCCACAATCTCTCCGCGCCAAGGCGCGCCAGGGTGTGCTCAATCTGAATTGATCCGCGCAGCCGCAGCACATCCTCCGCCGTGTAAGGACGCTCAACTCCCCTCCATCGCGGATTGTTTTTCCACTCGTGAGCCAGGCAATCCTGCGCCAGCGCGTACTGTGCGGTCTTTTCTTCTGCGCTCATGAATGGGGAGTGTTGTTGGTTCGCGTTTTTGGATCCGTTTTCTTTGGCGGGCATTGGCTCTTTTGTTCTCCTTGGCGGCTCACTCTTTATGTGTTCAACATAGTGAACATACATTCACTATACTGGCGAAAGGTAGCGATTTACCTGTTGCCGGTCAAGGTGGTTGTTCAGTATAGTGAACATACATTCATTTTATTGTCCGACTACGGGTTGGCCACTACTATGACAAAAGCGTCCTCCGAATCGCCTTCTGCTGCCGTGGAACGCGCTCTGACCATGCTGGAAATTGTGGCCCACGCATCCGATGGCCTCAGCAATGCCGAGATCAGCCGTAAACTCAACATTCCAAAGAGCTCGGCCAGCTATATTCTTCGTACCTTGGAAAATCAGGGATATCTGGCGCGCGACGCAGAATCGGGAAAGTACCGCGTGGGCCTAAAAATTTTGAGCCTAAGCCGGGGCGCTTTAGGCGGACTGGATGTTCGCGGAGTGGCTCTACCGATCATGCGACGCCTTACGCATCAAACCGGTCTCACGTGCCACTTGGCTGTTCTGGATGGCCCGGACGCCGTGTATATCGAAAAGGTTGAGCCGGAGGGCTTCATCCGCATGGACACCTGGGTGGGACGCCGCATGCGCGTTCACGCCACCAGCGTCGGCAAGGCGATTGTCGCTCACATTCCTCAAGAGCAGCTGGAGGAAATTGTGCACAAGAACGGGATGGAAAAGCGGACGCCCAAAACCATCACTACTATGCCGCGCCTTCTCAAGGACCTGGAGAAGGTGCGGGCCCAGGGCTACGCCGTTGACGATGAAGAAAACAATCTTGGCGCGCGCTGCGTTGGCGCCCCGATTTTCGATGAGCACGGCTCGGTCCTGGCTAGCCTGGGCCTGAGTGGCACAACGCAACAAGTCAGTGCGCAAACCATGCCACGCATCCTTGAAGCCCTCAAGGACGCGGCTCGGCACATCTCCATGGGAATGGGATATCGCGCCCCGCAGCGCAGAGTGAGCAGTGCTTAACGAAGGATTCAGCCGTGAAATTTATCGGAGCATAAAGTCAGGATGACCGACAACTCTTGCGACGAAATCATCCGTCATTACACCGAGGCCGACGAAGCCTCGCGCCTTAGCACGGGGTGGTTTCAGCTGGAGCAGGCGCGCACCCGGGAACTGATCCTGCGCCACATTCACGCTGCCCCCGCCACGGTGCTCGATATCGGCGGCGGAGCCGGCGCCTATGCTCTGTGGCTGGCCTCGCGAGGGTATCAGGTGCATCTGGTCGATGCTGTGCCGCGTCACATTGAACAAGCTCGTGCTGGGTCTGCGCAGCAGGGGCAGCATCCGTTAGCAACGGCCGCAGTTGGAGATGCGCGGCGACTTGAGCACGCCGATCAGACGGCTGATGCGGTCCTGTTGCTCGGTCCCCTTTATCATCTAACGCAAAGCCGGGACCGCACCCGCGCCTTGCAAGAAGCCTATCGAGTGCTTCGCTCCGGGGGATTGGTGTGGGCAGCAGGCATCAGCCGCTTTGCCTCGCTGCTCGATTCGCTCTCCCACGGGTTTTTCGACCAGCCGGAATTTGCGGCGATCCTTGACCGGGATCTTTCCGAGGGACAACATCGCAATCCGACGAGCAACCTCGCCTACTTTACCGACGCGTTTTTTTACCTCCCCGACGAACTCGCTGCCGAAGTGACCGAAGCAGGCTTCGAATCGGTCGAACTTGTCGCCATTGAAGGTCCAGGCTGGCTGGCGCGTGACTTCGAGGGTCTCTGGAAGCGTCCCGACCAGCGCGAGCGGCTGCTCGCCACTTTGCGCAAGGTCGAACACGAGCCTTCTCTGATCGGTGCCAGTTCCCACATTATGGCTATAGGGCGGAAGGGATAAACACCACCGCCGTTAAGCCACACCGTCCTCTCGCGAGATCGCGTGCAGGCCGGCACTGGCGACCAGCCCCCTCTCCGGGAGTGGTAGGGCGCCAAGCATTTCGGCAGAAGCTTCTCCAGCTACGCTCGTGCTCCCCGGGGCGTTTGGCCGCGGCACAAGCGCTATTCCCTGGTGACGGTCGTAAACCAACGTCGAACTGTCCGCACACCGGGGGCACAGCCAATACCTCTCTACGTGCCGGGGTAGGCGCCTTGCATAAGGAGAGAATGGAACCGTCGGCTCTCCCAGCCTGGCTGTACCCTCTACTTCCACAAGGAACAACTTGCCCTCACCTAACCGAAGAAATAGTTTCGAGCATCGCGAATTCGCACAGTGACTGAGCATTGCGCCCTCCACCGACCGCCCTTCCAGTTCGAGCTTGCGACACCGAGATGTGCTGGACTTCGAGAGAGCGGCCGGAGGTTACCCATGTGCACGTGAGATACCAGACGAGGTTTAAGGCCTCCAATCTCTGAATCCGACTCCGGTGTAAGCGAGTTCGGTGCCGAAGGGTCGGCAGTGCGACGAAGTTCCGTCATGTGCGCCTTGCTCGAAGTCTCGGCCCCCGTTACCATTTCACTAATGGCGAAACACGTTTTATTGTGTCCTCCGGAGTTTTTTGACGTTACCAACCGCAAGAATCCCTACATGTTGGAACACGCCTCGATTGATCACGCAAAGGCCGAGCGACAATGGCAGACTCTGCGCTCAGCTCTCGAGCAGGCCGGGTGCTTAGTGGAAACGATCCCTCCCGTTTCGGGACTCGAAGACATGGTCTTCGCCGCCAACCAAGCCTTTCTCGGTTTTCACGAACAAATGGGCAAGTTCATGGTGCCCAGCCGCATGGTGCACGCTTCACGGCAGCGCGAGGTTCCTTTTTATGTGGATTGGTATCGTCAGCACGGCTTTAAGGTGATCGAACCCGACCTCGGTACGGACCGCCTTGAAGGTCATGGAGACCTGCTTTGGCACCCGGACTGCCCCCGCATTTATGCTGGCTATGGCCTCCGTTCGACCTACGGCGGCGTCGAGAAGTTTCGCGTGGCAATGTCCAGATTGCGAATCCCGGTTGTGCCGCTTCGCCTGGTCGATCCATTCTGCTACCACCTCGATACTTGCTTCTGTCCGTTGAACAATGAGGCGGTGCTCATTTACCCGGGCGCCTATGCTCCGGAATCGCTAACCACGCTGCGCGGATTCTGGCAGCGCGTACACGAACTTACTATCGAAGAAGCACACAAATTCATGGGCAACGGCATCGTCGTGAATGGACGTTACCTCACACCTTACCTCACACCGCATGTGGAGGCGATACTGCGCGAAGAAGAACTTACGCCCGTGGTTTTGGATACTTCAGAGTTCGAAAAATCCGGCGGGAGTTTATTTTGTATGAAAGCTTTTCTGCCCTAGGAGACAGAGGGTTGCCGGAACTCAATGCACCATTGCTCCGATAGCCGCCACGACCAATCCCACCACGCTGAACACAATCCCGAGGTGCCAGAAGATTCTTCGGCCTGAAAGCAGGGTGATCGAGGTAATGACCAACCCAATTTCCAGAAACACTTCTGCCAAATCGTAGCGATCGGCGCGCTTTCTCTCCATCGCAACCTCGTTCTCCAGTTTGCGTGCTTCGTCCTGGATGTCTGCTTTCTCGTGCTTATAGCGCTCCGCTTCCTGCGCGTATTTTTCTCGGGCCTTCGAGGTTGCTCCGGGATCATTGCTCGGTACTAAAGCGGCCATGTCGCTGAACAGCGTGTCCTCGTGCTCGCGAATGTTCTTAGCCTGATAGTACGACCACTGATCGGAAGACTTCGCCTGCAGCACGACTTCCTCGGTGTGCGCCCGGTGTCCCAGCAGCGACACGACCGCGACCAGCACGGCCAGCACGGCCATCGTCAATGACACTGGAGCCAGCGATTGGTCTTCTCGAGCTTTTTCCGCCTGCTCCCGCAACTCCTGAGCTTCGTTTTCCATTATTGTCTTCTCGAATCCTCTTCCGATCGATATCGCGGAAACATTCCGCGACGAATTGACGTCAGGCACATCAGGATACTACCAGCATTCTCAAGGCTCTCTCCCAAATCCTTGAAAAAAGACCCAACAAAGCACGGAGCGAGTGAAACGAAATCGCTCGCCGCTGCACTATTCCGACAAGAGGTTCGAATCACCAAAGGCTCGATCTCCGGCTGAGCCAGTGTTTCGAATCGTTGCCAACCTCACGGTGCGGGCAAGAAAACATTCGCAGGAGAATGAAAGCCGGGGCATTCCACGGCTAAAGGAAGGAGAGCCATATGGCGGCGAGCCCAAACACGGTTCCTCAAGTGAAACTCTATCTTGAGAAGACCCTAGAGATCGTCGAGAAACCCGAGTCGAAGCCAGTGAGCGCGGGACAACGCATTCGAAACCTCCTGCTCAAGATATTCGAGGGTCATCAGGACTTTCTGGGCCGCACGCCCGACTAGATTGGAAGCTCGAAGTCAGTGGCGGAACGGCGCCCAACAGAGTTGCGAGTGGCGAGCCCGGTAGGCCTGCTGGCGGCTGCCGACTGGCGGTGACAGACTCGGCAACCAACTTTTACGGGAGAGTAAAAGATGTAGCAGGTAACCGCTTCTACTCTCCCATTACTTTCACAATCACCCGCTTGTCGCGCTGCCCATCGAATTCTGCGTAGAAGATTCGTTGCCAGGTTCCCAAATCAAGTTTGCCCGCTGTAATCGGCACGACGACCTCGTGGTGAATCAACAGCGCCTTCAGGTGGGAGTCGCCGTTGTCTTCCCCGGTTTCGTGATGCTTGTAATTCTTGCGAAAGGGGGCCAGGTGCTCGAGCCACTGATCGATATCCTCGATCAATCCGCTTTCGTTATCGTTTACGTAGACGCCCGCCGTGATGTGCATGGCGGAAACCAGAGCCATCCCTTCTTTTACTCCGCTCTTGCGTACGGTTTCTTCGATCTGAGGCGTAATGTGCACATACGCCCGATGCGTTTTGGTATGAAATTTCAAATATTCGGTAAGAACTTTCATCGCACTGCTCCTCATTAAGAGAAAAACCGGCTAAAAGAAAAAGTGGTTAAGAGAGAAACTGATTTAAGAGAAAAAACGTACGCAAGATTCTAGCTGAAGGTCGCGTGCACTGTTGGACAATTACCTCCGTTACCCCAATTGCTACCAACGATCACTGAAAGCTCCGCCCTCTTGATGCATACTCACATTGTCTCGGAGGTTTCGGTGCTGTTCAGGCTTGATTACGTATCCTGCATTCTTACAGTTTTATCGACCATCTTGTTGGGCAAGCGTTGCTGGGAGGGCTGGATTCTGGCGGCAATCAACAGTGCGGTGGTGTGCGTGATCGGATTCCGCACGGCGCAATTCGGCTTCATCCCCGCAAATGTGTTCTGCATTGGGCTCTACGCCGTGAATCTTCGCTCGTGGCGTAAACCTGAGGAGCGCTAAGCCCTTGGAGTCTCTGCAGAAATTACGTGCACCGAGGTCCGTTTTCGCGCATAATTCCATGCTCTGATCTTCCATGCTCTGATCATGGATACTTCGCAAAACGATCTCGCAGCGATCCGGCGGATTCTCGAAGAACTCACCCACCGTGTTTCGCGAATGGAACGCAAGCTCGGTATGGAGCCTGAGCGTGGTGTAGAAGCGTCCGCCGCGATACCCAATCAGCCTGCGTCCCCGGGGGTTTCCGTGCCCTATGCCATTTCGGAAAGCCCGGCGCAGCCACTTCCTTCACCTCCCTACATTCCGCCACGCACCAAGCCGCCCATTAACGCTAAGGCTGAGGCCGATCTCGAATCGCGGATCGGCTCACACTGGCTCAACCGGATCGGCATTGCGGCGGTATTGATAGGAATCTCCTATTTCCTCAAGTTCGCCTTCGACAACAACTGGATTGGACCCGCTGGACGTGTGACCATCGGCCTGCTGGCCGGCATCGCGGTGGTTGTTTGGAGCGAGCGCTTTCGCGCCAAGGGTTATCAAGCATTTTCTTATTCGCTGAAAGCGGTTGGCATTGGCGCGCTCTATCTTTCTTTGTGGGCTGCATTTCAAATCTACAACTTGATCCCCAGCGGTGTCGCTTTCGTCATGATGCTGGTAGTGACGTCGGCCACAGCGGCAATGGCATGGGCGCAGGACGCGCAACTGCTCGCGGCTTTCGCGCTTACCGGAGGTTTCGCCACTCCAGTTTTACTCTCGACCGGACAGAACCGGGAAATGGCCCTGTTTTCCTATGTCGCGCTGCTCGACCTGGGCACGTTGTTCCTGCTTGTCTTCAAGCCTTGGCGCCGGCTCCTCATCATGAGCTATGCGGGTACGCTGTTGCTTTACGTCGGCTGGTATTCCAGATTCTACACTCGCAATCAGCTCGATCTTACCCTGACGTTTGCCACCTTATTTTTCGCTATTTTTGCGATCGCACCGCTGGTCACGCTTCAGCCGGAACGCGAGGCTGCTCTCCTTGCTTCGGTTCCAGCATTCTTAGCTTTTGTGAATGCCGTGGTTTATTTTCTGCAGGCCTACGCGATGATTCAAGCAGTCGATCAATCCTATATGGCCTGGTTCGCGCTCGCCCTGGCTGCCGTTTACATCTTTCTCAGTCGTCAGGTCCACACCAGGAAGAGTACGCCCGGTGCGACGCAGCTCCTGCACTATCTTCATCTCGCGGTTGCCCTCGGTTTTATTACCGTGGCGATTCCGATTCGTCTCGATGCGCACTGGATCACGATTGGGTGGTTCGTGGAGGCTGGCGTCCTTCTCTGGGTGGGCAGTCGCGTTGAGTCTGAACTGCTGAATGTGTTTGCCCTCGCCGCGCTGGCGCTCGGAGTGGCGCGTTTGTTGTTGATCGATAATTTTCGGACGACGCAGCTCATTTTCAACATGCGCATGGCCACCTACACAGTTGCGGTCGCTGTGCTGGGCGCGGTTGCCTGGTACGCCTCGCGCCGAACTGACGAAGCCGGGCGTACGGTTGCCGCCGCCGCGATTATTGCCCTGAATTTCCTTGCCTTGATTGCATTGAGCCATGAAGTTGCGGACTACTATGCCAGGCAGCTTGCTGAAGTTCCACGAGCGTACAGGCAGTGGAATCGCGCCAACGTTGTCGAGTTGCGGCGAGTACAAATCGAACGTGACTTCACGTATTCGGCGCTATGGATGGCGTATGGGGCGATGCTCATGGTAGTCGGGTTCTTCCGCCGCTCCGCCTTTGTCCGCTGGCAGGCCTTAGTGCTGATCGCGGTGACCATCGTCAAGGTATTTGTCTACGACGTTTCTCAGCTTGATCGGGGATACCGCATCGTCAGCTTCATCGTGCTCGGCGTGTTGCTGTTGGCAATTTCATTTGTTTACCAGCGCGATTGGCTGCAGCTTTCACCGGGTACTAGAGAAAAAGGAAGGGCAGCCGAGGGCGCATGAGGTACGCAGCCTATCTGATGTTGACGGTGCTGGCCTTCGTGGACACGGGGCCGCACGAAGCCGCGATCCCTTACTTCGCGATTGTTCGAGACGTTCGTATCGCACAAGCCGACCGGCAAAACTTCTTTACGATTGATACGGCGCTCTGGAATCATTCGCGACCGGATCTCGGAGATATTCGACTCTACGACGGAAATTCTCCGGTGCAATACTTTATGGCCGAGCAGAGCGCTGGCGTCTCTTCGGAAGAGGCAGAAGCGAAGATTGTCAATCTTGGCAGCGTCGCGGGCCATACCGAGTTTGATCTCGACGCGAACGGCATTGCGGAGTACAACCGGATTCGCTTGCACCTTGATGCCAAGGATTTCGTTGTGACCGCTTCCGTTGCCGGTGGAAGCGAGCTCGGGCAAACCTCCACCGACTTGCCGCCCGTAACGTTCTATGACTTCAGTAGCGAACAGCTCGGCTCGAACTTCACATTGAAGGTGCCACCATCCAGTTTTCGCTATCTTCACATCAAACTTTCTCACGGAGTTCGCCCGCAGCAAGTGAAAGGAGCGACGATTTCCAACCTGCGCGAGTGGCAGGCCTCCTGGACCAATGCCGGTCAGTGCTCCAGCCCTCGCCAGCAGCCACGGGTGACAGTATTCACCTGTGCCGTGCCCAGCAACGTGCCGCTCAACCGCATCCAGTTTCAGATCGACCCCGGGCAGGTGAACTTTCACCGTTCTGTGAGCGTGGAGGATGCGAAAACCAACATGCAGCTGGCCAGCGGCAATCTCAGCCGTGTTCGCATGAACCGTGGCGGCACCCTGGTAACTGCCGAAGAGCTATCAATCAATACTGTCGCTGGTTCGGGACATCTGACTGTGACGGTGCAGAACGGAGATAATCCGTTACTCGCGATTCTGGCCGTGCAACCGCTGGCGCTCGAACGCCGCGTATATTTTGACGCTCCGGGAAAATCATTGCTAAGACTTTATTACGGAGACGAAAAACTCCCGGCGCCCGTTTATGACTACGCCCGATTCTTTCGTAAGGATGCTGCCGCCGCCGAGGCGACGCTTGGCGCGGAGGCGGTGAACGCGGCATACACGGGACGCTCCGACGAGCGCCCATGGTCAGAGCGGCATAAGGGGATTCTCTGGGCGGCCATGCTGCTTGCGGTAGTTGCCCTCGGCGTGCTGGCGATCCTGGGGCTTGGGTCGCCAGCGCCTCAGTAGCAGTGGGATGCTGCTGAGGGGGCTTGGCTACCGCATTGTTTCTTCAGTCTCGGAAATCCAGTCGGGACGCTTCAATACTTCCCGGGGCTTCGGCCCATCCGCAGCGCCCACAATTCCGTCCTGCTCCATTAGATCGATGAGATGGGCCGCGCGACCGTAGCCAATGCGCAGGCGGCGCTGCAGCAGGGAAGTGGAAGCCTTTCCAAACTCCACCACCAGCTTTACCGCATCTTGATAAAGAGGATCATCTTCAGCGTCGCTGTCCTCTGAACTCTCGCCGCCGCTCTCGGCGCTCGCGGCCTCGCGCTCATCTTTCGGTGCTTCGAGGAATTGCTGCTGATATTCGGCCGAGCCTTGTTGCTTCCAGAATTCGACGACTGCCGCGATTTCTTTTTCCGTGACCAGAGGCGCATGCAGGCGGTGCACCCGCGCCGATCCCGAAGGCAGGTAGAGCATATCGCCCTTGCCCAAGAGCGCTTCGGCTCCGTTGGCGTCGAGAATGGTCCGCGAATCCACCTTGGTCGCGACGCGGAACGAAATTCGCGCGGGAAAGTTTGCCTTGATCAATCCCGTAATCACATCGACCGACGGACGCTGAGTTGCCAGGACCAGGTGAATGCCCACTGCGCGCGCCATCTGCGCCAGCCTTGTGATCGACTCTTCGACGTTGCTGGAATCGAGCATCATCAGGTCGGCCAATTCGTCGATGATGATCACGATGTAGGGAATCGGTTTGTCGTCGGAATCTTCTTCGAACAGGCTCGGTGTGCCGCTTTCGAAGAGACGATTGTATTGATCGATATTGCGGACGCCCTTCGCAGCCAGCAGCTTGAGCCGCCGTTCCATCTCGCGCACAGCGTTGCGCAGCGCGTTCGCCGCCAGCTTCGGCTCCGTAATAATCGGAGTGTAGAGATGCGGCACACCTTCGTAATTTCCCAACTCCAAACGCTTCGGATCCACAAGGATCAGCCGTACCTGCTCGGGCGTAGCCTTGTACAGAATCGACATGATAAAAGCGTTGATAGCGACGCTCTTGCCCGCACCGGTCGAACCGGCGATCAGCAAGTGCGGCATGCCCGCGAGGTCGGCGACTACGATGCGTCCGTTGATGTCTTTGCCGAGGGCCATCGTCAGCTTCGACTTCTGGCCCATGAATTCCTGCGACTCGATGTTCTCCCGCAACCAGATAATTTCGCGCTCGCGATTCGGTACCTGAATTCCAACGGTGGATTTCCCGGCCATGCGCTCGATCAGAATGCTCTCAGCCTTCAACGCGAGACACAGATCATCGGTCAGGTTGGTGATGCGGCTGTATTTGATTCCGGCGTCGGGCTTGAATTCGAAAGTAGTGACCACGGGTCCGGGATTAATTTGCGTGATCTGCCCGTGCACTTCGAACTCCGCATACTTTTCCGTGAGCACCTGCGCGAGTATTTTCAGTTCGTCGGCATCTACAACCTGCTGTTCGTCAGGACGCTGCAGCAGGCTGCTCGACGGCAACTTGTAACCGCCCGCGATCTTGGGCATCGTTGTCCTAGCTTTGTGATCGCTGTCGGCTCGCTGCGTAACTTCTGGATCAGCCGCTGCTTGAGACAAAGACTCCCCCAGAATTCCGCCCGTCGCTGCCGGAACCTCCTCTGCGACCTCGGGCCCAAGCGTCCGTTCAATACCGGTTCTGCGGGGTTCCGGCGCCACGCGCGCCTGCACTGCGGGTTCGGGGACTGCGCTCTGCCGCGAAGGAATTAACTGCGTCTTCACGGTTGGCTTCGAAATACGCCGCTTGTCCAGTTCCTTCTGCTGGTGTCGCTTGATCCGCTCTTCCTGCCAATCCTGATACCGGTTCCACAGAGCGGTTATAAAAGCAAAGCGTGTCGGCGCCCACAGCCGGATCGATGAAAACGAGAAAGCCGTCGAGAGATACAGGGCTACCGCCAGCACACTAGCGCAAACAATGTATGCACCCGCAAGATTCATGTAATGGATCAGAACATCGCCGACAATCCTCCCCACCAGACCTTCAATAGGGATTACGTTGAGCCATCGCAAATGGCCCGGCAGCAGTGCCAGCAGGGCAGGAACGAAAACTATCAGCCAGAGTCCTCCCAGACTCTTCGCGACCGGGGATTGAACCTTCCGCGAAGCAAACCAGCGAATCCCCATCACACCGAAAAATACCGGCAGCAGAAATGCCCCGATTCCGAAAAACTGCAGCGTTACGTCGGAGATGAGCGCTCCGACCATTCCGATCCAGTTGCGCGCCACGTGAGTCCCGGTCAGGACAGAGGCACTGTTCAGCGAAGGATCGAGCGGCGAGTACGAAGCCAGGGCGAGGAAGAGGAGGAGCGCGAAGGTACAACACAAAAAACCGATCAGCTCGTTGAGCCGCCGGTTATTGGTCGGAATGAAAATCTTATGAAGAAGATTCATGATGGCGCACTACCCCGTCGTCAGGACCGCTGCCGGCTACACGGAGGCCGTCGAGAGCCGATCCCTACTGCAGGTGCCAGATGTACGCCAGAGCGATAACGATTATCCCAAAAACTACGCGGTACACAACGAAAATCTTCAGACTGTGAGATTGAAGGTATCGGATCAGCCAAGCAATCGCTCCATAACCCACAATCGCTGAAACTAAAATCCCAACAATAAACGGGGCGTGCATTCCCGGCGGCAGACCCTCTTTGTGGAGCTCATGTGCCTTTAACAACGCGGCGCCCGCAATGATTGGCGTCGAAAGCAAAAAGCTGAAACGCACCGCCGCTTCCCGAGTCATGTTGCGAAACAGACCGGCGGTAATAGTGGACCCCGACCGCGAAACACCGGGCATCAACGCCGCCGCCTGGGCGCAGCCCACCACCAGAGCATCGACCAGCGAGATGCGGGTCAGAGGCTTATCCTCACGGCTCACTTTTTCGCCCAGCCACATCAATAGTCCTACCAGAATCAGCGCCCCGGCTATCAAAAAGATGTGTTCGCGAAAATAATCCTCGGCGGAGCTTTCGAGCAGCTTGCCGGCGATCGCTCCTGGAATGGTAGCGATTGCCAGGAACCAAAGGAGTAAACGCTCTTCCCGTTGCTCGTCTGCGGACAAATTCACATCCGAGCCACCAGCTTCGGAAAAGCGCACTACCTTTCCGCCAAACGCCGCCCGAACAATCTGGAACCAGGTTCTGCGGAAATAGATGAGGACAGAGAGCAAGGTTCCGAAATGCAGCGCCACGTCAAACGTAAGTTCATGCGCAGGCGACAATTCGTTCCAGCCGAGCAGCCGCCGGACGATGATGAGATGTCCCGAACTCGAGACCGGGATGAACTCCGCCAGTCCCTGAATGATGGCAAGAACAACAGCTTGATAGATGGGCAAGTTCAGTCCGCCGTATTTCCGTAGGTTGGGATGCCCTGCTGAATGTAGAAGATCAGCCGCTGCGCACGCAAGGCCCAATCGCTTTGCAAGTATTGGCTGATGATTTTCTGCGCCAGCGCCAGCGCGCGGTCCCTCGATTCGGCAGACTTTTTCTGATTGGGCTCGGTTTTATAAATCTCGATCAGCGCCGCGCGCCTCCAAGCGGCGTCATACAAAGCTTCAGCGGCTGCAGGAGACTGCGAGTGCTCCTTGGCATAATTCTCGTACAAATCGGCTTCTTTGTCCGGACACTTCGCCAAGCCTTCCCACTCGCCACAAAGCTTGTTCTCAATCAAACGAAAACTCGCCAGGTCCGACCACTTGGTGCCGGGATATTTTTTGATCACCAGCCTCATCCACTCTTCTCTCATTTGGGCGCGCATGTAGTTTTCGCGTGCGTGCGCCGAAGCCCGCGACATAACGTCGGCGCGATCGATTTGCCAGCGGATATCGGCCGCACGATAAAGCGCTTCGGCAGCGAGGGGCGAAGTGGGCATGAGGTCATAGAGGCGATAATAGAGTTGCAAGGCATCCTGGGCAGCATCGCGCCGGCCCCGGCGACGGCTGGCCTGATCTTCCGAATCCGCGGCTTCGCCAAAGATAATTCGATCACCGTCCTGAGTGGTTGCCATCACTACTGCTCTAGCGGGAACCCAGCCGGTAACCGTTTTGCCTTCCTCTTCTTCCTCGGTGGCGCCTTCTTCGTGAGTGGGCTGAGTCAGAATTGCCTGCACGTGAACCCAATCGCGGCCGTTCTCAATGATGATCAATTCGCGCCCACGTCCTACCTCAACCAGTTTGGCGGCCTCTGTGCTGGGCGAGATGCGGATGGCTTCTTCGCTCACCAAAGTTCCTCGCAGGGCATCGGCGGCGGCGAAGGAGGAAATAAGGAAAGTTAAGGTGAGCGTGGCAATACAGGCAAATCGCAGTTTCATAAAATTCGAGGAGCTTTCCTGTCCAATAACTTACCAGAACCTCGGCTATTTCAAGCCTAGCTTTCATCCGGCCGCCAGCAGAGCGATCGATTCGTGAATGCGCTTTTCACGTGTCTCGGGTCGAACGGCAGAATGAATCCAGGTCACAAAATGACGTCGGTAGGTTGGTGCCAACTTTTGAAAGAAGCTCCATGCTTGCGGATTCGCTTTCAACGCTCTGGCGATGTAGGCAGGCAGATCTGGGATTGACGGCCGCGGCGCGTAAGTGTTGGCAGTTGGCGCTGCTGCCCGCCCGGCGGCGGTGACGAGCCCAGTTGCCTCGACTTCGATCCAGCGTTTGCGATTTATCTCGGACCACTTGCTGCCAGGCGTTCGCGGTGTGAACTTGCGCGCGTATCGATCATCATCGACACGTTTGACGAGGCTGTCGATCCACCCGAAGCACAGGGCTTCGTGAACCGAATCCTCATATGGGATCGACTCAATTCCCGTATGATCTTTGTAGAAGACGAGCCAAACACCCGGACTCGATGCATGGTTTTTTCCCAGCCAGGTTCGCCATTGTCGCCGGTTTTGGATCTCTAGGGTCTTGAGTGCCGTCGGCATCTCAGGTCAGTTCTCCATCGCGCTATCATAATTCGGAGTCGCGGCGAGCGCTTACGACGACTCAATATCAGCGAGTGTGAACGCGTTGCGATGACGCCCTTATCGATCTTCGGCCTGTTTGCGGTTACGGCGATGCTCGTGTGCTACGCACTGGAAGCGCGCAGCCGGTGGTTCATCCTGGCCTTTGCCGGAGCGTGCGCGCTCGGCTCGGCGTATGGCTTTCTGCAGGGCGCTTGGCCCTTCGGATTGGTCGAGGCGGTCTGGTCTGTCGTAGCGATCGTGCGTTGGGCCAAGGCGGGTGGTTCAAAAGCGATCTGAAGTCGATACTTCAAGAGCCTTCCCAGAGGTAGTCATCCTGACCGGAGCATCCCCTCCAGCATCGTAGACTGGATCTGCGTGCGTCTAGTCCTGGTGTGGCTACTGCAGGCGGAGTTCTTCCAACAATTTGGGATCAATGTTGCCTCCGCTGATAATGGCGATGTTTACCTTCGTCTTCGGAAGCTGTTCGCGGTGGAACAGAAATCCTGCCACGGCGACCGCTCCACTGGGCTCGGCGACTGTGTTGTAATGTGCCGATAATAATTTCACAGCTTCACGAATCTCATCTTCAGTCACGGTAACGATGTCGTCGACGTAACGGCGAATGTGCTCGAAGTTGATGGCGCCGACGCTTTGCGTGCGCAGTCCGTCGGCGATGGTTCTCGAAACTTCGCTGGCAGGGAACTGAACGATCTTTCCTGCGCGGAGGCTGGCTTGCGCATCGGCTGCCAGTTCCGGCTCTACGCCGATGATCTTGATCGAGGAATTGCTCAACTTCATTGCAGTCGCTACGCCGCTGATGAGCCCTCCTCCGCCGACCGGCGCAAGAACGGTTTCTACCTCGGGCAGGTCTTCCAGAATTTCCAATCC
>DAIUEW010000036.1:0-25993 GCA_036844925.1 Candidatus Sulfotelmatobacter sp. | reverse complement strand
GAGTAGGTGATTACTCCGCGCTTGCGATCTTCTGCCGAGAGCGAAGCAATCTTGTTGTAGGCTCCGCGTAGCTTGAAGGCGCCGATCGGTTGCTGGTTTTCGGGCTTGAGGAAGAGTTGGCGACGGTCCTCGGCGCGGAGTTTGAATTCGATCAGGCGCGTGCGGACGGCTATGCCTCGGATCCGAGATTCGGCCGTGCGAATGTCATTGAGAGTTACCATCAGCGGATCGCGTCAGATTTCCAGTATCACCGGCATAATTAGCGGTCGTTTCTGGGTCTGCTTGGAAATGTAGCGCTTCAAATCCGCGCGGATTTTTTCTTTGATCACTCCGTAGTCAGCTTTTTCTTCTTCGCTGGAGTGCGCCAATGTGTCTTCGACAACGCGCCGCGCTCCGTCCATCAAACCATCTTCGCCAGGATTAAAGCCGCGCGTCACGATCTCCGGCGTGGTTTCCACCTCGCCCGACAACTTGTTAATCGCGATGATGGGCAACACGATGCCATCTTCGCTCAAGTGCCGGCGGTCTTTAATAATCAAATCCTCAACCACGTCCGTGCGCGAGCCGGAATCGATGCAGACGCGGCCAACATTCACGCGTCCGGCTTTACGGGCGCCGTGGTCATCAAATTCGAGAACCTCGCCGCTCTCGATCAAGATTACTTTTCCCACCGAACTGTGCATAGCGCCGGCCATTTCGGCGTGCAGCTTCAGTTGGCGGTACTCGCCGTGGATCGGGACGAAATACTTCGGTTTCACCAGATTGATGATGAGCTTCAACTCTTCCTGGCTGGCGTGGCCGCTGACGTGGATGGGAGGCGAGGTTCCGTCCTCGTAGATCACGTATGCCTCGCGGCGAAACAAGTGATCGATCATGCGGTAAATCGTCTTCTCATTGCCGGGGATGATGCGCGACGAGAGCACGACCGTGTCACCCTTCTCGATTTTGGCGTACTTGTGGTTGTCCACCGCCGCACGAGACAGCGCCGACATCGGCTCACCCTGAGTTCCGCTGATCATCACGCAGACTTTTTCCGGCGGAAAATTCTTCATCTCGCCGGGATTGATCACGAGCCCATCGGGAATTTCGAGATAGCCAAGATCCTCGGCGATTTCTGCAGAGTTGTTCATCGAGCGGCCGATGAACGCCACTTTGCGACCGTGCTGGTGGGCGAGCTCCACCGCCAGCCGGATGCGATGAATGGAAGAGGAAAAACACGAAATGAAAAGTCGCCGTTGAGTGTGCGCGAAGACTTCGTCGAACTTCCGGCGCACCGCGCGCTCACTCGGCGTGTAACCCTTGCGCTCGACGTTGGTCGAATCCTGAAACAGCGCCAGGACGCCCTGTTTGCCATATTCGGCGAAGGCGTGCAAATCGAAGAGATGGTTGTCGGTCGGCGTGGGATCGACCTTGAAATCGCCAGTATGAATAATCACGCCGAGCGGAGTGTGAATCGCCAGCGCGACGCAATCCACGAGACTGTGCGTTACTCGAATGGGATGAATCGTGAACGCGCCGACCTTAAAGCGCTCGCCGGCGCGAATCTCGCGCAGGTCGGCATCGTCGAGCAAGCCGTGCTCGTCGAGCTTGTCATCCACGTACGCCAGCGTGAATTCCGTGCCCCACACCGGCACATTCAGCTCCGAGAGAATCCAAGGCAGCGCGCCGATGTGATCCTCGTGGCCGTGAGTGAGAATGATGCCGCGAACCCGCTCGCGATTTTCGACGAGGTAAGAAATATCGGGGACAACAATATCGACACCCAGCAATTCAGCCTCGGGAAACATGAGGCCCGCGTCGATCACAATAATGTCGTCGCCCCAGCGAACGGCCATGCAGTTCATACCGAACTCGCCGAGGCCCCCGAGAGGGATGACTTGCAGCTTTCCAGTTGGCATTGGGTAAACTTTGATGCTAGCACAGACTGTGTTTCGCGCCGCATCGAGCGCGGCTACAGAGCGTCCCCGATAGCTTTCTGTGAGCCGCGGGATTAATGTGAATAAATGGCTGACGCTCAAACCAAATCGTGGCTTCGCGCCCGCGTAGAAAAATCTCTGACCAGGGGACTGACCAGCGCTTACTCGACGGTGCGAGTTGACCCGGAGAAATTTCTGCTGCAACTACGGACGGCATACCGGTTGCCAATCAGCGGCTACCACGGTACATATTCGCTGGAGCTGGGTGAACTCGACGTGGTTGCGGACGACATCGTTCGCAGCGGTATGAAACTTGCGGCGGTCGAGGGAGCGGGCTTCGGAATGGGCGGGCTGATCACGATTTTGCCGGATCTCGGAATCCTCTCCGCGATCACCATGCGCACCATCCAAAAGCTTAGCCTGGTTTATGGTTTTCAATTCAATACCGACACAGAAATCGCTGAACTCTGGATTGCGGCCGCCAGCGCGGCCGGAGTCGACATCAGTCGCGAGCTGATGGAAAAAGAAATAGTTAATAAGTTTGTTCCGCGAGTAATCCAGCGCATCGCTGCGAGAGCCAGCGCGGAAGTGGTCGAAAAGTGGGCTGGACGCATGATTCCCCTGATCAGTTCTGCCATTGGCGCTGGTTTGAATTATTGGTTCGTACGCGCTTGGGGCGAGCGCGCTAAGAACCACTTCCGTCAGAAGCATTTGCAAATACGCCAGCAATCCGAGCATTCGATGTTGATGGCGACACCGACACTGATTCTTCCACCTTCGAACCCCTAGCGCCATCCAACGGCTTTCGTAATTTCTCCCCACGTGTGCTGCACGTTCCGAGCGCTCAAGGTCGCGATAACTCTGCCTATGATAAAAAAAAGTATGACCATTTTCCGGTGTGCGGCAATTCTCTTCGATCTCGACGGAGTGCTGATTGACTCCACTCGCTCCGTGGACCGCCAGTGGCGCGCCTGGGCGCGCGAGCAGGGAATTGACGAGGAGAAGGTAATCGCCATCGCCCACGGCGTCCGTGCCATCGAAGTGATTCGCGCCGTAGCCCCCCATCTCGATGCTGGAGCGGAATTGCGTAAACTGGAAAGTCGCGAGGCAGACGACCGTGTGGATGTTGCTGTGATGCCCGGCGCTATCGACCTGGTGAATACGATCCCCGACGGCCGCTGGGGTGTGGTCACGTCGGGAACGCGCGATCTGGCCACCGCGCGGCTGCGCCTCGCCGGGCTGCGAGTTCCCAAGGTTCTGGTTACAGCAGAAGATGTCGCCAACGGAAAGCCCCATCCCGAGCCGTATTTGAGAGCCGCGAAGTTGCTGGGCGTGAAGCCACAGGAGTGTTTGGTGATTGAAGACGCACCCGCTGGGATTCGCTCGGCACACGCCGGCGGGATGAAAGTCGTAGGCTTCGCTAGCACATTCGAGAAGGAAAAACTGGGAGAAGCGGATGCCGCAGTCCAAAGCTTTGAAGAATTGTCGGTGGCTGTCGAAAACGGTTACCTTCGCGTGAGTGCCGGCTAGTGGGTCTCGTCATGACGCGAAACATCTTTTGTTCGCGTTGCAACTGCAATCGACCGACCAGCGATGGCCTCGCTTATCAACTCTGCCTTTGCGATCGAGACCTTTCTCGAAGGCACACGCACGGACGAGGCGGACCTCGCGGAGAAGATGACTAGAGGAGATTCGTTCATTGCGTCCGATGAAGGATGGAGTGGAATGCCACTGCATCGTGATGTCGAAGGAACTCTGAGTGCAATGACACTATCGCAACCAGTCTTCGAGTTCGATTCCCCGGTCCGTTTTGTCGTCGCGGTACTTCACGATTACCGGTGTGTATAACGAGACGCCTAACTTAGCCGCCGCGCCCTTCCTCACAGCGCGCGATCCGGGCACAACCACAGCGCCTTCTGGAACTTCGAGTGTTGTCTCTTTCGTAGCGCGGTAAACTTCGTCCCGCACCAAATCGTAAAGCGGCGTCGATCGTGTCAAGATTGTTCCTGCGCCCAATACGGCGCGCGCTCGCACCAGCGTGCCCTCATAGATTCCGCAGTTGCCGCCAACCAGTACGTCGTCCTCAACGATCACGGGAGCGGCGTTTACGGGTTCGAGCACGCCGCCGATCTGCGCCGCCGCGCTGATATGGACGCGCTTGCCAACCTGCGCACACGAGCCTACCAGAGCGTGAGAGTCGACCATCGTCCCTTCGTCGACATATGCTCCCACGTTGATGAACATGGGCGGCATGCAAATGACCGAGGGCGCAACATACGCTCCCAGGCGCACCGACGATCCGCCGGGAACGACGCGCACGCGGTCGGCTAAGGAAAACCGGCGCGCAGGAAAAGTGTCTTTATCCACGAAAGTCAGCGCCGCGCAGCCCGTCTCTGCCAATTCGCCGAGCCGAAACCCAAGGAGAATGCCATGCTTGACCCATGTGTTCACCACCCAGCGGCCGTCGATTTTCTCCGCGGCGCGAATCTTACCCTGTGTAAGTGCGTCACGGAATTCTAGAAACGCCGCACGAGCCTCGGGATTGTGTTCGACTTCGCCTAGCGCGGCCAGGCGTTCGATGGAAGATTTTAGGGATTGCATGTGTGACTTCGGACCTCAGACGTCGGACCTTGGTACTCAAAAGCTTCAGGGCTTCATACCAGGCGGCCACGAATTTGGCTGGGGTCTGACGCCTGAGGTCCGATTTGCTACACGCACTTACACTCACCCCGAATCAGAATGCCCGTCATACCCTGCGCGATCTCGCGGCCTTCGGCCAAAGTCGAATATGGTCCGTGCCAGCGCGCGTGGTTGGCGTCGTGGCCCGCGGGCCGGCCTTTGCCTTGGTTACATTGTCCGCATGATCCGCGGTGCAACACAATCTTGTGTGGGCCGGCGAGCCAGTTTTCATAAATGTAGAATTCCGCAGGTTGCGGAGCGGACGGCGCGGCACTCGCGATGAGCCCAGCTTCCGTAGCAACTTTCTGCAGCTTCGATCGAGTGTCGCGGCGCATCGGAAGCAATGGCAAGCGGTAATTCTCCTCGATCTTGCCCATCATCGTCAGTACTGCTTTCACCGGGAGCGGGCTGGATTCGATGAAGTTCGCCAGCATCAAGGCGAGATATTTGCGATGAATACTGCGTGCCGTGTTCCAGTCATTGTCGAGCGCGGCCCGTGTCATGGTCGCCATCTCGCGGGGAATCTCGTTCGACGCAACCGAAACTACTCCTACGCCGCCCAAGGCGATCACAGGCAGGGTGACCGCGTCGTCCCCGGAGAAGACCAGAAACGTTTCAGGCACGGCGTTAATGATCTCGGCGACCTGCGTCATATTGCCACTGGCTTCTTTGACGCCCACAATGTTCGAAATCTCAGCTAACCTCGCAAGCGTTCCCGGTTCGATATTGGCCGCGGTGCGGCCCGGAACGTTGTAGAGAATTACCGGTTTGTCGCCGACGGCCTCCGCGATCGCTTTGAAATGCCGGTATTGGCCTTCCTGAGTTGGTTTGTTGTAGTAAGGGGACGCCGTGAGAATCGCGTCAACCCCGTGGCGCGCGGAGACTTCCTTGGCTTTTTCTACGGCATCATGCGTCGAGTTCGAAGTCGCGCCAGCTACGATGGGGACACGCCCCGCCGCCACTTCGATAGTCGTATCGATAACGTGCAGCCATTCGTCGTGGCTAAGAGTGGGCGTCTCGCCAGTGGTTCCGCAGGGGACGAGAAAATCTATGCCGGATTCGAGCTGCCATGCGACCAGATTGCGCAGGGCTGCGTCATCGATCGAACCATCCTGATGAAAAGGAGTGACGAGTGCGGTGCCGCATCCACGAAGTTGCATGGTAATAAGATAACGCGAATGTAGTTGCAGTGGAACCGTTGCCCGCTAAAGTTCCCGCCAAACGTCCTGGAAATCGTAGAATCCCTTTTTTCCGGCGAGCCATTCCGCGGCGCGCACGGCCCCCTCGGCAAAGCCCTGCCGAGACTTGGCATCGTGACAGAGGTAAATTCTGTCGGCAGGGGATTCGAGCACGAACTCGTGCATGCCCACAACATCGCCTTCGCGGAAAGAAGTGATTTCGATATCTTTATCATTGCTTTTGCCGCTGGCTTCGCGGATTGCACGCTGCAGGGCAATGGCTGTTCCCGAGGGTGCATCCTTTTTTTGAACGTAATGACGCTCGAAGATTTGGCCGGAGTACTCGTAACGCAGGGCGGCGGCCGCGGCACGTGCGGCGTCAAGAAACAGATTCACTCCCACGGAGAAGTTTGCCGCGTAGAGAAATCCTGAGCCCTGGCCTTCGACTAACTTTCGGATGCGGTCCAGTTCAGCGTACCAGCCGGTAGTGCCGACTACCATATTCTTGCCCGCGCCCATGCAGGCCTCGATATGACCGACGATACAGGAGGGAGCGGTGAAATCGATCACGACATCGATGTCGCCCAGCTTGTCCGCCGTGAGGGCAGCGCAGGCAGCGTTCTCGATCGCGCCCACGACACGAATATTGTGTTTGCGCTGGCGCGCCACTTGCGCCACCAGCGATCCCGTCTTGCCGCGGCCGAGAAGCAGTATATTCATTCGAACCTCCACGCGGGGGTCGCGGAGAAAGATCGCGGAGAAATGCCGTGGAGGAACAGAGAATCCCTGCAAGTTCTTCGCGCTCCGCTCGCGGTCTTGCTCAGCGTCCTCTGCGATGAAAGCCCTTACGCGAATACTTCCGGATCCAGCTCCGCAAAAAACGTACTATGCAGACGCTGGATCACTGCGGGTACTTCATCTTCTTCGATCACAAAGGTTAAATTAATTTCCGACGCGCCTTGCGAGATCATGCGAATTTTTTTGTCTGCCAACTTGCCAAACACCAGTGCGGCCACGCCTGGCTTATCCCGCAGACTTTCGCCTACGAGGCAGACGATAGCCTTGCGGCCTTCATATTTTACGTCGGCCAGCTTCGCAAGGTCGGCGGCGAGAGCTGGAATCGCGTAGTTGGAATCGACGGTCAATGATACGCTTACCTCGGAGGTTGAGACGACATCGACCGCAACCTTGTGCCGGTCGAAGGCCTCGAAAATCGCGCGCAGGAAGCCGTGCGCGAGCAGCATTCGCGGAGCAGCCACGTCCACGATGGTGATGCGTTTTTTCACTGCAATGGCTTTGAAAATGTTCTTGCCCTGCGGCGCCCGCGTTGTAATCTTCGTCCCCTCGCACGACGGGTTCCGTGAATTCAGAACGTATACCGGAATATTTTTCTGGATCGCGGGCAGTACCGTTGCCGGATGAAGCACCTTCGCGCCAAAATAGGCCAACTCGGCCGCTTCGTCGAAGCTAATTACCTTGATCCTGCGGGCCTCCGGACAGATGCGCGGGTCAGTGGTCAGAATTCCATCGACGTCGGTCCAGATTTCAATTCGTTCCGCGCCCAAACCAGCGCCTACGATCGCCGCGGAATAGTCGGAGCCGCCTCGTCCGATTGTGGTGGTTACACCGGCGCGATTTGCTCCGATAAATCCGCCCATCACGGGAACCTGCCCGGCATCGAGCAGCGGCTTTACTTTGGTTTGCAGGCGCTGGTTGGTTTCTTCCTGCTGTGGCGCCGCTTCTGTGTAATTGCTATCCGTGACCAGGATGTCTCGGGCATCCACGTGCGCGCCCTTTAAGCCTTGGGCGGAAAATGCGGCTGCCACAATCTTGCTGGAAAGCACCTCGCCGAAGGCGGCGACGTGATCGGTGGTCCGTGGCGTCAGTTCGCCCACTGCAGAGATGCCGCGCAGCAATTCATCGAGACCCTCGAAGTCGCTCCCAAGTTCCGAGTGGAAGTCGGTAAACAGCGCTGTGCCCAGTAATTCGCTGGCTGTATTGTAGTGGCGTTCCTGAAGGGAGCGGCAAAGTTTGAGGGCAGCTTTCCGTTCTCCCGCACCGGCCGCTCGTGCCATCGTGAGAAGCGTGTCGGTCACTTTGGCCATTGCGCTGACCACCACCAAAGGTTGTTGTGGCAGGCGGCCTTTTACAATTGCAGCCACGCGCTCGATGGCCCGTGCATCCTCCACCGAAGTGCCGCCGAATTTCATCACGATCATCGGCGTGGCGTCCTGGCGGGATTACGGGAGTGGGGCTCGGATTTCATTGCAGGTCGAGATAACCCCTGGCCTTGAGCAATTCGGCATTGAGCACGGCCGCGCCGGCCGCGCCTCGGATGGTGTTGTGCGACAGCACAGTGAACTTCCAATCCAGCACGCCACAGGAACGCAGGCGTCCTACGGCTGTGGTCATACCTGCTCCCATGTCGACATCGAAGCGCGGCTGCGGACGGTCATTGGCCTCCAGATAAACCACCGGTCGCTCAGGGGCGCTGGGCAGCTTCAATTCCTGAGGCTCGCTACGGTAGCCGTTCCATGCTGCAACGATTTCCTCCGGCTTGGCTTTCGTTTTCAACCGAACTGAAACCGATTCGGTGTGGCCATCCTCGACGGCAACTCGATTGCACTGCGCGCTCATCGCGAATGCGGCTGGAATAATTTTTGTTCCGTTGAGTTGTCCCAGCAGCTTCAGCGTTTCTTCCTCCATCTTTTCTTCTTCGTTGCGAATGTAGGGAATCACATTGCCCAGAATGTCGAGCGACGCCACTCCCGGATAACCCGCGCCACTGACAGCCTGCATGGTCACGGCCATCACGGCTTCCAGGCCGAAGCGCTGCTGCAATGGCGCCAGTGCCAGGACCAGCCCGATGGCGGAGCAGTTGGGATTAGTCACGACATATCCGCCAGACTTCTTCCGCCAGGCCTGCCCATCGATCAACTTAATGTGTCCGCTATTGACCTCGGGAATCACTAGCGGGACGTCGGCCTGCATGCGCAAAGCGCTGGAATTGGAAACTACGGCGCAGCCGGCTTCGGCGAAGCGCGGCTCCATTTCGGCAGCAATCGAGGCATCGAGCGCAGCGAAAATAATCCTGGGAGCGCCCTCAGGAGTGGCCGGGGAAACCTTCATGCCGGCAACATTTGGCGGGATGGGTGTCTTCAGCCTCCAACGCACAGCTTCCGCGTAGGTTTTGCCTTCAGAGCGGTCAGAAGCGGCGAGCCACGCCACTTCAAACCACGGATGACGCTCCAGCATTTGGATAAACCGCTGTCCAACTACACCGGTAGCGCCAAGAATGCCGATGGGAAGTCTCTTGGTCATAAGCGGATACTTTGGATTCTACAACAGCGGGTATGCCCGGAAAACGACCCAAAGGTCACTATGCACAAGCAAACCGCGGAGGAGGAACGTCGTTACGTCAACCCTGGAGTCGATAGGGGCGAGTCTTCCGTCACATCCGATCAACGCTCTTTCTGCCGATGGAGGAATTGGAGGGTCACCATGCCGGAGCTTCGACAGAATTTCTTCACCAAGGAATGGGTCATCATCGCTACCGAACGCGCCCGCCGTCCCGAGGAGCTAGCCACGCATCGGACGGCGCAGGCAGTGCCGTCGTTTGTTGAGAGCTGTCCATTCTGCCCCGGCAACGAAAACAAGACGCCACCTGAAGTTCTGCGGTTTCCGGGAAATACAAGCGAGCCCTGGGCCGTAAGAGTGATTCCCAACAAGTTCGCCGCACTGTCCAGCGAGGTTCAACCGACTCGAAACCTTCAGCACCTGCGGAGGCGCATCGAGGGCTTCGGTTTTCATGAAGTGATTATCGACAGTCCAGACCATGCCTGCTGCATGGCTCTGTTGCCGGATGCGCAGGTGGCGCGAATATTATGCGTCTTTAAGGAGCGATACAATTCGCTGAGTGCCGACCAACGCATCAATCACGTCACAATTTTCAAGAACCACGGCGCCGATGCGGGAGCGAGTTTACAGCATCCGCATTCTCAGCTCATTGCGACTCCGGTGATTCCCAGCCAGGTTCGGCATAGGCTCCACGAGGCTTTGCGCCATTACGACGATGCGGGGGAATGCATGTTTTGCCACATGGTGGAACGGGAGATTGAGGATCACACGCGGATCGTGATCAAAAGCGAAATGTTCGTGGCCTTGGAAGTATTCGCTTCGCCTACGCCGTTCGCCACTCACATCTTTCCGCTGCGCCACATGGCGAGCTTTGGCGACATCAGCGCCGTGGAGATCACAGACCTAGCTCGTGTGCTGCGGACCTTGCTCGCCAAGATTTATGTAGGCCTGGAAAATCCGGATCTCAATTTCACCATCCGCAGCGGCCCCTCTGACTATGTGGGGGCGCGGCACTTTCACTGGTATGTGAGCGTGATTCCGCGCTTGACGCGCGTGGCTGGCTTCGAACTGGGATCGGGCATGTTCATCAATACAGTGCTGCCTGAGTCGGCGGCCGAATTCCTTCGCAACGTGAATGCCCAGAAAGCCGCCGGAGCGGGAGCCTAAGCCGGAGCACCTGATTTTTTAGCTCGCTAACATTTTTTAGCCTGCTAAAAGGTCAGAGGAAGAATGGAGCACTACTTGGGCCGCACACGCTGCGGGTCGAGTACGTATTCATTGAGCGGACCGAATTTTCTCTTTTCCGCGTAGAGCCGCCAACGCCGGAATAAAATGCGCAGAGTAGCCATGACGGGAATGGAAAGGAATATCCCCAGAATTCCGGCAATTTCGCCACCTGCCATCACACCGAAAATTGCCGCGAGCGGATGCAATTCCATGCTCTGTCCCATGATCCGCGGCTGGGTTACATAATCCTGAATCAGCCGCCAGATTCCGAGAAATACGATGATTGCCAGCCAATGCGGGTAGCCCAACAATAGCGCGACACTGACGATCGTGAGTCCTGCCACCAGGGGTCCTACCACCGGAATAAATTCCAGCAATCCGCCCAGCGTCCCCAAAACCAGAGCATACGGCATTCGCATAATGCCCAAAACGGAGGAATAGATGACGAACGACAACGCCGCCAGGGTCAACTGCGCCCGAATGAAGTGGGCCAGCATCTGATTCAGATCGCTGAGGACGCCTTGCAGAAGTTCGCGCTGCGGCCGCGACTGCACCAGGTCGAGGAGGATTTCGCTGAGGGCTCGGCCATCTTTCAAAAAGAAGATCGACAATAACGGCACTATCACCAGCAGCCATGCCTGTTTCGCCACGTCCGCAACGCGCAGGCCAACATTCTTAGCCAGGTTTGCGATGTCGTCGCCATGGCTGGCGAGGTAGTCGCGCAACAAATTGACAATTCGGTAGTCCCAGCCAGGGTGTTGTTGTTCCAGTTGTTTCGCGATCTGCCCGGAACTCAGCTGGGCCAGCGATGGGAGCGACTGCACTAAGCGCGCCCCTTCGCGGCCAATGCGCGGTCCCATGGCAACGAAAAGGAGAACCAGCAGGCCCAGCAGTAACAGGTAAATTGCGGCAATTGCGCGGCCCCGCCCACGAAGAAGCTTTTCCAGGTACGAGACCAGCGGGCTCATCAGGTAGGCGAAGAAGATGGCAAACAGGAAGGCGATCAGTGTTTCCCTGGCGACGTAAAGAAAGCCCAACCCCAGCGCAAACAGCAGCACCGTGATTAGAACCCGCGCCGTCCGTCCATCCGTCACCGGCATGGTTAGTACCTAGCTCCGAATCAAGTGTCGCGCAAGTGCCGTGTTGCCGCTAGTCCCGCACTACTTCGGTATTAGCGTCGGGAATAAGGACGCGGATTAGTTTGAACTGATCCTTATCATCGACCCACAGGGCCCATGAGAAAGCTTCGCCTTTCAGGTCGAGGCGCAACAGCTCCCGCTCCGCGCCGCGAATGGTGACCTTCTCTCTTCCCACAAGTTCCATGCGGACTCGCAGCGACGTCCGATCCTGTGGCACCAGCACGCCGAATTCCACGGAGCCTTGCTGGCACTTCAAGGAGCCACCTTCCGTGCGACAGTTGGTTGCCAGATAGCGCCAGGCCAGCACTTGGCGGTGGATAAAAAAATTGTTGTCCAGAATCGCTGAAGTGTTCGGCATCAGGAACGGCTGCTCGGCCGCCTTGGCCGAAGGCGAGGGGGTTATTTTTTCAAGGAGGAATTCGTTGTTCGGAGTTACTACCAGCGAGCCGGTGCCATCCGTCCAATCGTAATGAATCAGTTCCCCGGCTCCTGTCATCTGCAGTTCTGACGTTTGACTTGCCGAGGCTGAAGGATTTGTTTCCTGCAAGCGTGACTTGACCACGCTGGTGCCGTTTTCCTGCTGGATGGTGAAAGTTTCAGTGACGGCGCGCTGGCCTTTCACGAAAACTCCGAAGGCACCTGAATCGACCATTTGGCTGGTTGCTGGTTTTGCAGTGTCTTTCTTTTCGCCAGCAGATAATAAAGCGGTGCAGGCTAGAACAACCGTTATTTCCCACCGCATCCGCGCTATCAAAATCACAGCTTCTCTCCTCGTACTTGGTCTCTCGCTCCCGACCGCTCTGAACCGACCCGTTTCAAACCGTCCGGCTTGGACGCAGGTCCAGAGCCGCAACCACTTCCGCCGCGATCTTATCGACGGTCTTGCCTCCGGTCTCTACCCTAAGAAATGCTTTCGAGTAGTGCGGACGGCGGGCATCATAAAGCTTGCGAAAGCTTGTGAGAGTCGTCAGCAACGGACGCTCCATGCCTTCGTCATCGGCCTGCTGCCGGCAACGCCGCCACAACTCTTCGACACTCGCGTCCAGAAATACCGTGGGAACCTTCGCAGCTTTGATTATTCTGGCATTGTGCTTCTGCACAAAGGCGCCACCCCCGAGGGCTACGATTCTCCCGGCTCCTGCGGGTAACTCGCTCAGCAAATCCTTGAGCGCTGCGTGTTCGGCGCGTCGAAATTCCGATTCTCCGGAATCGCGGAATATTTCATCTACCCTTCGCCGCTCACGCTGCTCAATGCGCTGGTCAAGGTCTTCGAATGTCCAGCCCAGGTGTTCGCTTAAAACCCGGCCCACACTGCTCTTGCCACCGCCCATGAAGCCGATCAAGATCACAGCTTGCGTTTCGTAATCTCGACCTGCCACGGGCTCTGGGCTAAACACACGAACGCCAGAAGTCTTGGCTGGCCGGTCAGGCCACTGGCGCCGATCCGTTTTGCGCTTCGTTTTAGTTATTGTTTTTCGGAGCGTTTTCTGAGGTGGATTTTACCACTGAACGTCCGCAGCACCACCGTAGAGGACACAGCTACGCGCCCCATGGTACCTGCGAAGGCACGTCCCTTGTCGATGGGAAACCAGGTGTGCGTTTTGGGTTGCAGAGGAATATCGTCGCGGACTTCTCCCTTTACCGAGCGCGCACTAACGTCGGCCGAGGTCCATTCGGGGATCGTAGCTTCGATATCGCCGCTGTGGCTGGTGAGCCGATATTCGCCGCTGTTTCCGAAGTCGCCGATGTAATTGATTCGGCCGCTGGTGGACACGACCTGAACCAAAGGTCCGGTTACGCCTGTAAGCGTAACGTCTCCGCTTAACGAATCGACCTCAACGTGCCCGTTTTGGATGTTGGCTAAACTTACAGCTCCGTTCATAGTCTTCACGTGAACGTGAGCATCGGAAACGTCGCGAACATCGACTGCCGACCCCGGGCCTTCCAGGGTGACGTCGCCGTGCAGCTTCTCGGCACGCAGCGATCCGCTACTGGAATGCAGGGTGATGCTGGCGTCGGCTGGAATAAGCACTTCGTAATCCACACGACCGGAATCTGCGTCGGCGCCGGCCAGCAGGTGCGATTGAATATCGACGCGGTTTCCGGTTTGATTGTTATCGACTTCAACTTTATCGGAGTGCAAAACCGCATTGACCACGACGGTATTGTTCAGCGATGGTTTTACCGAGATGGAGCCGTAGGGGTTCATAACCGAGATGCCCGCCTTCGGTCCCACGGCGAAGTGAAACTCTTTCCTGCTCTCGGCCACCAGCGTGCCCGCGACGATCACGCCAATTGCAACGAGCTTTGCCGCGCGTGTACTCACCATAACCGACTCCCCCCAAGCTTGCCTCGTCATCTGTTCAGTCATCGCCTTGAGTGCCGCTGGAAAAATTCCAATATTATGGCAGAGAACGGTCCATCGCCATCTCAAAAAGCATGGATTTTTGCTGGTAGGCGTCCATCAGCGAACGACGCGCGTCCTGGTCGTTTGGGCTCTCATCCACCAGACCCTGAGCATCGCGGATTGATTCGTTCACCCGCTGCAGGTTTTCCTGGTATTGCGTTTTCATCGCCGGAGCGTTGGCCGAAACTTCCTGCATCAAGTCTTCGTCGTTCAAATCCGACTGGGTAAGATCAGATTGACTCGCCGCTGGAATGGTGGCGGATGCGGTCTTGGTCAATTCCTCGGGCTGGGACTGCTGTCTTAGGAATATTCCCACAGCCAGCAGCACCAGAGCGGCCGCCGGCACCAGCCACCGGGCCGCGCCCCAGCGCGCGCTGAACGAAGGTATGAGAGGTCTCGCGGCGCGCTGCGGACGGATTAAACCCTCGTGCCGTAAGGCGATTTCGATGGAATTCCAAACCCTGGGACTGGGTTCGTCCGCCCCTTGCAGGCGGCCAGCGGCCGCGATGATCAAACTTAATTCTGTCACCAGCGCCGAGCACGCTGGGCACGTCCTCAGATGAGCGCTCTGTTCCGCGGTGCTGCCATTTTCTACTTCCGCCAAGCTTTGCCGCAGCTCAACGCAATTCATACTCAACTTCTCCCCAAGTCCGCCACGGCTATTGTATGGCCGCAGCTCTTGCTGCCCCTGCCGGTCACAATCGTGCAATTTTAAATCGTCTCTTACCCTGCCCGAGATTTCCCGGCCTTTTCGGCTCTATTCATCTTGAGCAGGTCCCGCAATTTCATGCGGGCCTTATGCAACTGCGACTTGCTGTTGCCCACCGAGCACCCAGCAATCCTGGCGATTTCATTGTGCTCGTAACCTTCGATATCGTGAAGAACAAAAATCGTTCGGTAGCCGGGAGGGAGACTGTCCACTGCCTTCTGCAATTGCAGCCGGTCAATGGATCCGGCTAACGCCACATCATCCGCCCCGAAATCCTTCCTCGGTGAATCATCGTCTGTGCCCTGTGTCGTCTCTTCCAACGAAACCACTGGCAGACTCTTCTTCCTTAAGTGCATTAGCACTACATTCACGGACAGCCGATGTAACCAGGTCGAAAACGCCGACTCACCGCGAAACGTAGCGATCTTGCGGTAGAGCTGCAAGAAAGCTTCCTGCGCCAGGTCTTCCGCCTCGGCGGTATTCGCCGTCATCCGCAGGCATAGCGAATATACACGCCTCTTGTGCTTGTCATAGAGCATCTGGAACGCTTCCGCGTCCCCCTGCTTAGCCCGTTCGATTAAATCGGCTTCGCTAGCTTCGGTGCTCTGGGGTTGTCGTGGCTCGGTCAAGTCGCCTTTTCCGGCCGCACTGATTGGGATGCGGCATAAGTAGTTTATGTTGTATCGTTTGCCCAGCTTGGCAGCACCGACGTTCACCTACCGAAGTTCCAGAATATCAGAGTATTTCTACCGATCTTCGGATGCGAATACCGTCCCTCCGCTTGCCTCAGGTGCTGCAAAGAAAGCCTTTGCAGTCGGTGGTTTGAATGCGGAATCGCACCTAAAAAGTCAAACCCTGCCCGAAGCCAGGAGTCGCGTTCTTCGCAATTTGGAAGACTAAGCGGCACCCTTCGCTGTAGTAATCGTCTCCAGGCCATGCCCGTGCGGTCCCAATTCCCGCTGCCTTAACAGGAACGCGAATATCACGCCGAGAATCCCCAGAACGGAGAAAATCCACATACCCAGGTGATAACCGGCTGGATTGGAAGCATCCGCGTGACCAAAGTTATTGGCCCACCCAACCAGCAGGTTCAGACCGAACAGCCCGATATTCTGGATCATCGTCATTAATCCGTAGGCGGTTCCCAATTTGGATTGGTCGACGATGTAGGCGACCGAGGGCCACATCACCGCGGGGATCAGCGAGAATGCCACCCCCATCATCGCCATCGGTATATATAAGTTGACCTGGGTGTAGGCCATCATTAGGTACACAGGGATCAAAAGCAGCGAGCCGAACATCATCAGCAGAGCACGTTTGCCGATGCGGTCCACCCACAAGCCAAACAGGGGGGTCGCAATCATGGCAAAAAGCGTCAGCATGCTCGATAAGAAGCCTCCGAATTCACGGGACGTACCGTGCGCCTCCATGAAGAATTTCACCGCAAAGGTCTGGAAAGGGAAGATGGCGGAGTAGAAAACGATGCAAAGCGCGACGATAAGCCAATAACTGACGCCGAACTTCCAGAGGTCGGCGAAAACCACCTTGTCCGTGGAAACCGCTCCCAGACTGTAGTTCTTCTCGGCCCATTCCTCCGTGATCCAGTAAATGACCGCTCCCACCACACATAAAGCCGAGAAGGCCAATGCGATGAGAAACGGCGTTCGCCAGTTCGCGTAGGCCCAGCGTGCCCAAGTAGGGGAATTCAGCGCGGCAAACGTGCCGAGGCGGGCTGTGGTGAGGTTCAGCCCAAAAGCGAAGCTCAGTTCTTTGCCCCGGAACCAGCGACCCAAAGCTGTGATAACAGCGACATTGAGGGATTCCGCGCCCATCCCGAAAATGAGGCGTCCAGTGGCCATGATCGGGAGGTGGCCAGACGTGGCGGTGATGGCGGGGCCAATAAAACAAAGCACGGCGAAGATCGTCAGTGATTTTCGTAGCCCGATACGGTCAATAACGAAGCCCCCAATGACCACCGTGAAAATGTTGGGAAAGCTGTAAATGGCCTGCAGGAATCCTATGTCTAGATCAGAAAAGCCAAGTTGCTGCTTGAGCACATCGGCGAGCGGGCTGAGAGCGTCGTAGACGTAGTAGCTGCCAAACATCGCCAGGCTGACAAAGATCAACACCAGCCACCGGTACAGTGGACTGGGCTCAGGACGCACAGTTTCGGTCATCTCTTGGTTATCCGCGCTCTCTGTGTTCGATCAGAATTGAACCTCGGGAAATCAAGGGAACAGGAAGATTAGCAGATCGCAACGGTGCTCGCGACAGACAAGTCGGTTGTAGCTTTGCCGGTAGCCTCAGTACTTCACAATCCCGGCAAACGACTTCGGATCGAGCGAGGCACCGCCGACCAGGGCACCGTCAATCTCCTCCTGTGCCATCAGAGTAGAAGCGTTGTCCGGTTTCACCGACCCTCCATAGAGAATGCGGAGCTTCGAAGCGAAATCTTCGCCAAACACTTCGGAGGCTTCCCGGCGAATCACGGCATGGGCCTCAGCGGCCAATTCCGGAGTAGCCGTCTTGCCTGTGCCAATCGCCCAAACCGGCTCGTAGGCAACTACCAGCTTCGCAGCTTTCTTGGAGGATATGGCATGAAAGGCTCTCACACACTGGCGCCGCAGCACGTCGTCAGTCAGACCCGCTTCGCGCTCTTCCAACACTTCGCCGACGCAGCAAATCGGTATGAGACCGGCTTCCAGCGCGGCCTTCAGCCGCAGGTTCACGGTATCGTCAGTCTCGCAGAAGTATTGCCGCCGCTCCGAGTGTCCGATGATCACGTGGGTTGCTCCGAGAGCCAGGAGCATGGCTGCCGAAGTCTCTCCCGTGAATGCGCCTTCCGGCTTCCAGTGCACGTTCTGGCCGCCGATAGCAACGCTTGAGCCCTTTGTCGATTCCAGCGCAGCCGCCAAGTTGATGTCAGGCGGGCAGATCACGATCTCGTCGCGGCTGTGTCCGCTGACCAGCGGCAGAAAGTCGCGAAAGAACTCGCGTGTCTGGTCGGGAGTCTTGTACATCTTCCAGTTGGCGGCAATGAGCTTCTTTCTCATGAAGATCCCTTCTCGATTTTGTAAGAGGAAGCCGTCGCGTGCAGGTTCTCGGCGGCTCGTGTGTAGGCTTGCAGAGTAGAAGTGTCGAAGAGCACGAATCGAACTTTGCGGACATGGTTAGCCAACGCCAGAGCTTCAACCGTGGAGGAAATCGCAATGGGCGCCGCTTCCGAAATTGGATATCCGAAAGCGCCCGTGGAGATGGCAGGAAAAGATAGGGATACGAGAGCGTGCTCATCGGCAAGCCGAATCGATTCACGATGGCAACTCGCCAACTGTTCAGCTTCTTCGCGTTCTCTCCCGTGGTAGATCGGGCCAACGGTGTGGATCACGTACTTTGTGCGCAGGCGGCCGCCGGTCGTGATGACCGCCTTTCCCGCGGGTAGGCTACGAATCTTGCTCACGATTTGTTTGCACTCGGCGAGTATCGCGGGTCCGCCGGCGCGGTGAATTGCGCCATCGACACCACCTCCGCCCAGCAGCGCCGAATTCGCGGCATTTACGATTGCATCTGTCGTCTCCTCAGTGATGTCAGCGGGACCACAAAACTCGATGGTCTTGCCAATATCCAGTACGAGTCGAAGTGTAGAATCGGGCACGCCAGCGTCCAGAACGATCACTTTTTGTCCGTGAGTGCTTCGACCCCGGGCAGCTTCTTGCCTTCCAGAAACTCCAGCGACGCTCCGCCGCCGGTGGAGATATGCGTCATCTTGTCGGCAACTTCGGCGCCGCGAACTGCGGCCACTGTGTCGCCGCCGCCCACGATTGAAATCGCACCCACGTTTTCCGCCACCGCATGAGCGATTTTAAATGTTCCGCGCGAAAATCCTGGGACCTCAAATACTCCCATCGGCCCATTCCACACGATCGTGCGCGCTCGCGAAATCTCCTCCGAGAACAATTCGATCGTCTTCGGACCAATATCCAGTGCCATGCGATCGGCTGGGATGGGCTGGCCCTCGCCGATCTGCTGTACCACCGCGTTGGTATCAGGCTTCATCGCGACCACATGATCGATTGGCAACAGGAACTTCACATTTCGTTGCTTCGCTTCTTCCAGCAGTTGCCGGGCCAGTTCTACTTTGTCGGCTTCGAGAAGCGACTTGCCGATTTCTTTTCCCTGAGCCTTCAGGAACGTATAGGCCATGCCGCCGCCGATGATGAGCGAGTCGATCTTGGTCATCAGATTTCGAATCACGCCGATCTTGTCGCTAACTTTGGCGCCACCGAGGATCGCAACAAACGGCTTTTCGGGATGCTCAATGGCCTTGCCCAGATATTGAAGTTCCTTTTCCATGAGCAGACCGGCCGCCGATTTCGACACGAACTTCGTAATGCCCACCGTCGATGCGTGCGCTCGGTGCGCCGTGCCGAAGGCATCATTGACGTAGAATTCCGCCAGGTTGCCCAGTTGTTTGGCGAATTTTTCGTCATTGGCTTCTTCCTCCGCATGAAAGCGAAGATTCTCCAGCAGCAGTGTCTGGCCCTTCTCTAATTGGGTGGCGACTTCCTCAGCTTCGGGACCCACGCACTCGGGGCAGAAGCCCACATTCTCACCGCGCGCGAGCTCTTTATCGAGGACCATGCGCAGCCGCTCCGCCACCGGCTTCAGACTCATTTTGGGATTGGGCTTCCCCTTCGGTCTCCCCAGATGGGACGCTAGAATAAGTCTCGCCCCATGCCGCAGAGCGTACTCGATAGAAGGCAGCGTCTCGCGGATGCGCGTGTCGTCCATAACGCGCCCGTCGTCCAGGGGAACGTTAAAGTCGACCCGCATGAAGATGCGCGTGCCGTTGAGAGGAAGATCACGGATAGAAAGCTTGGACATTGGCTGGTTCGTCCTTTGGCTGGTTTGTCCGAATGCGGTTCGTTCCTAATTCAAGGCGATGTGCAAATGCACCGCCGAAAAGCAGAGTCGCCCTTCCTTCGACTTTGTTCAGGACAGGCTCACTCGGCGGTTGTCGTGCGGGCGTCCTCGCCCGCACTTCGGTAGCCGGCAAATTGCCGGCACTGCGAGTCTACAGACCCTTGCCTGCGATGTAGTGGATCAAATCCCGCACGCGGCAGGAGTATCCCCATTCGTTGTCATACCACGAAATCACTTTGACACAATTCCCGCCTACCACCAAGGTCATGGGTGCGTCGACGATGGAAGAGCGCGGGTCGCCCTTGAAATCCGACGAAACAAGTTCGCCTTCCTCAAAGCCCAGATAACCCTTCAGCGGCCCGCCTTCAGACGCCTTCTTCAATGCCGCATTCACTTCTTCCTTCGACGTCTTCTTTTCTACCCACACTACCAGATCGACCACCGAAACATTGGGCGTTGGCACGCGCATCGCGAATCCATCCAATTTTCCGGCCAGCTCAGGAATGACGAGCTTGAGCGCCTTAGCCGCTCCGGTAGAAGTCGGAATCATGTTGATGGCCGCAGCTCGCGCCCGCCGCAGATCCTTGTGCGGGAAGTCGAGAATGACCTGATCGTTGGTATACGAGTGAATCGTGGTCATCGTTCCGCTGACGATTTTGAACGCGTCATTCACCACCTTGGCGATCGGCGCCAGACAGTTTGTGGTGCAAGAGGCGTTGGAAATGATGTGATGCTTGGCGGCATCGTACTTCTCGTGGTTGACGCCCAGCACTAGAGTGACGTCCTCATTCTTCGCCGGGGCAGAAATAATCACCTTCTTCACCGGGCCGCGCAGGTGCTTCTTGGCGTCGTTGGCATCGGTGAAGCGGCCAGTCGATTCAATCACGACCTGCGCCCCGACCGATTCCCAGGGAAGCGCCGAAGGGTCTTTCTCCTTGAAAACCTTGATGGTCTTTCCATCGACCGAGATGCTGTCGGCGCCGGCAGTGATCTTGTTCGGAAGGTTGCCGAGGATGGAATCGTATTTCAGGAGGTGAGCCAATGTCTTCGGATCGGTAAGATCGTTGACGGCCACAAATTCCAGCTCGGGATCGTTGAGGGATGTTCGCAAAACATTGCGACCAATGCGTCCGAAACCGTTGATACCAACTTTGATTGCCATTGTTTCTCCGTTCTTACTTCCTATGACTGCGCTGCAGAAATCCTTTCGAGCCATTCTGCAGACAGATGATGTTAGCAGGAGCGCGAACCAGCGTAAATGTGTTGGGCGGGATTACGGAAGGCTCTCCAATCCTATCGCGGGATTCTGCTCTTGTCCCCGAAGAGGAAACTAAGAAAAGGTTATTTCGAGGTAAGTATCCGTTCTACGCCAGACAAGCGGCAGGCGGGCCATCCAATACTTTCGATTAATCGCCTGCCGTGCGTGCCCATGTTCTGCCAGCGGGAGAATCCTCGCCGTCGCGGCAAATTCAGGCCCCGTCGCTTTCCCGCGGATTGTGCAAGGAGCAACCTTTACCTGCGCATTGTTGCGGACGCGCTTGGTCTTGCCCATATCGCTTCGCGTCATTACGTAAAGCTTGTCGCTGTCTTCTCCAAACCAGACTGGAGTAGCGACGCCTGAACCGTTCTTTCGGAACGTGGTGAGCGATATGTATTTCTGGTCGCGGATTGAAGAGGGAATTTGCCCTGGCATAATTTATTGTATTCGTCGTTTCTGATTGCCGGTTACCGTCGCACGACTTGAGCGGCTGTCGCGCGTGGTTCGTTTGCAGCTTGAGCCGATTGATCCGACACTCTCTTCTGTGTTAAAAGCCTTGCATGCGCAAATGGATGCGCGAGCGCTTACAGCGTCGCAAAAAAAAACCCGCAGAGCCGTCCGACCAGCCCGCTCCTCCACCTTTGCAACCGGCTTATTTTGATGCGGAGCAGCAGCCCGAAGTAGTTTCCGATGCCGGAAACATCGAATCGGAAGTCTCGCTTACGCCTCAAAAGCACGAGCAAGAGAAAGAGAAAGATTCGGAAGTTCGAAAAGGACGCAGCGCTCGCCCCGGCCCCGACGAACAGACTGCGGAGGCGCAACCTGCTGGCCCGTCACCTGCTGCACCATCCTCTGCTGCACCTCCCTCTGCTCCGATTAGTTCTGGACAGGCGGGTCGTAGCCGCCGACGCCGCGGTGGACGAGGACGGGGTGGACGTGGGCGGGAACAAGCGGTCGCTCAAGCTTTCACCCCCGCTGCGGTCAAGGGATCGATAACGGTAGTGCCAGCCGAGTCTGCGGAAGCAGGAGGGTCAGAAGATAATTTCTCGGATGCTGCAGAAGCGGACGGCCAAGTGCCGGCTCCAGTGGCGGCTACCGCTCCACCGAAGCTTCCGGCAGCCCCTGCGGCGGCGGCGCGCGCCCCCAAGGGTATAGTCGTGCTCGCGATCGGACTACCTGGCTCAGGGAAGAGCACGTGGTTCAAGCGCCACAATGTGGTTCCACTCTCCAGCGACATGGTGCGTTCGCTTCTGTTTGACGATGTGCGCGAGCAGCGTTTTCAAGATCTCGTATTTTCCAATCTGCGCTCGATGCTCAAGGCGCGCCTCATCGCCAAGCGTCCCATGAATTATGTGGATGCCACGAACCTCACGCCTCAGGAACGCCAGCACTGGATCAAGCTGGCTAAGGATTACCAGTACGAAGTGCATGCCGTCTTCTTCGATGTGCCGCTGGAGGTTTGCCTCGAACGCCACCAGCGCCGTGACCGCGTCGTTCCCGAAGATGTAATGCGCCGCATGGCTGCGAAACTCAAGCCGCCGACGTTCGAAGAGGGCATCGCCAAGATTACGGTTGTCCGCGTTAAGAAGAAGGAGCCCGCGGTCTAGGCCGACCTTCGATAATACGTGAACATGAATGTCCTCCCGAGCGAAGCGAGGGACCATGGTTCTTGCCGGCGAGGGCCTTAGCTCATGCTTCGGACAAACGCCAAGGTTCCTCGCCCGGGAGGACGATAACGAGTGGAACATGGATCCTATCCCTTCAAATGCGGCAGTATTGCCTTGAATGCCGGCGACGACGAGGATCGCATTAATTCATAGATCATCATCTCTGTGGAAGAAATCACCGCGCCCGCGCCGCGCATTCGTTCCAGTCCGATCTTCCAATTCCACTCCGTTCTCGAACTCACCGCATCCGAAGCAACGTGCACGAGATAACCTTCGCGCAGCGCCGCCAGCGCCGTCTGCATCACGCAGATGTGGCTTTCCATGCCGCATAACAGCAGGGTATTGCGGTTACCAGGCAGGCGTTTGAGCAGCGTACAAAAAACCTCGCTGCCGAAGCAGGAGAACTGATCTTTGTCGATCGCCTCGGTCTCAGGCAGCAGGGAAGCTACCTCTGGAACAGTCTTACCGAGGCCCCTTGCATATTGCGTGCTCACGATCGCTGGAATCTTGAGCGCATCCGCTGCGCGAATCAGCAGCTTCGAGTTGCGCACCAGTTGTTCCTTATGAAAAATTGGCGGCAAAAGTTTTTCCTGAATGTCCACCACGAGCAAGGCGCATCGCTCCGCTTCCAGCGACTGGCGGACGACCTCGGCATAGTCGGGGATGGGAGTGGAGATATTCTCGAATACCGATGACATTGGTCCTCCTGAGGGCAGGCCTAAACTGATTCTACCCGGTGGAGGATGGAGTTGGTCATCAAAGCAAAAGCAAAGAAAGACTGCTAGAAAGAAAAACTGCTACCGTTGCAGAGTTCCCGAGGTTCACGACGTTTTTCCAACGACGCTATGACGGCAGTGTTGACCGCCCTTTGCTCTCAATCATAGAATCAGGAGGAGCCAGCTCCACGCTGCTCTCAGTGACCACTGCCCCCTCGTTCAACGGCAGGACAGCTGACTCTGGATCAGCATATCGGGGTTCGAATCCCTGGGGGGCAGCCAGATATTCTCCAGTATTTACGCTAGTTTCCTCGCACCTCTCTCCTGTTTGCCATGTCGCCACGGTATCTGTGTCGCCTCTGTGTCGCCACCTGAGAGTAATTCAGCTTGATGCACACTCCCAGGGCGACGAACAGGAGCGCTGCGACAGGCAGGGGCATAGGAGCCGAAGCAGCCAATTGCCGAACCGGTTACCACGGTTCTTAAGGTGCCGCGATCCCTGCCCGATGATCTGTGAAGGGGAAATAGACTGGGTGATCCTTCCAGTTATGAACCGTCGGTGCTCGAAGGCTACATCCGAGAAGCCGATTTGGCTAAGCAACTGAATCGCTCGTCCGTACTCTGCAATGCCTCGCCGCGCGGAGACTGGGCCCACCCCGCATTAAAATTGGCCCTCAGTCTTCTACAAGATCGAATCGGTGCGTGGTTGGCTGGCCCAGCAGGAACAACCCCGCAAGCCAGCCGCCAAGGTACGCCCTCCTATCCGAGGCGTCAAACGCGGATGAACCTCGCATCTCAAGCCACAGACTGCGATATGCGATTGCCGGCCGCGGCATTGGCCTAGCCGCGTGCCTATTGACCTCGCTGGGATTCGACTCTCGACTCGGAGCGCGAGTGATCTTACAAGTGCAAGAAAAGCAGAGTCAAACCGGTCAAGGGGTAGTACCTTTCGGGAAAAATTCGGCTACCCCCTCCCCTGCAGCCGGGGTTGACTTTTGGCCCGCCCCCGCCCAGCATCAGTGGCTCGCAGGAAGAAACTGAAGCACACGTGGCGTTGTGGCGGGCGATACGTGAGGGACGGCTAGCTGCCACCACCGACCGTGTCGAGCGGATCTTGGGTAGAAAACCTATTGCTCTGCGACAGTGGGCCTCGGAGAACGTCCACTCGTTTCTCAACTAACTTCGATTGGACGGCACGTCGGCCGGTTCAACACGAATGCCACGCTGGCGATCTCAATTGTCAGATCACGGGCAACTCTCCACAATCTGGGTAAGGGAAGGGTTGCCGACAATACGCCCAGAGTCTCGTATTTCGCTTCCGCGCAACCACGTTTCCAAACCCCGTGCGAAAGATCACGTTCACGTTGGCAACGCCTTCCCCTTGGTCTCCGGCCCGGCAAACGGCGTGACTACCAACCCCACCACATAGATAAATGACATCATCGCCGCGGCAGTTTCAATGCCGCCCAAAGAAGAAATCAACCAACCCGCCAAGAGCGGACCCAATGCCGCGACGCTTCGCGAACTGTCAAAAACGAGAGATATTGCCGAGCCTCGTACACGCGTCGGGAACAGCTCGGGAAGATAGATCGTCATCCAAGCGAACAGGCCATTGGTGAAAAAGCCGTTTGCCGCGGCCATAACAAGTAGTACGCGCGTGTCGTGGACGAACAGAAACAGGCACAACGAGACTGTCAGCGCGCCCAGGTAGTAAAACCAGATCGTCGGCTTCCGACCGAAGGCATCCGCCAGCCATCCCAGTACGAGATAGCCCGCGATCGAGCCGGCGCTGAGGGTGAGTCCGACTAGCGAAGCGGATAACTGAGACTGGTGTCCGCTGGTGGCTGCTAACCGTGCGGCATACTGCGGAATCCATGTGGAAATAGACCAATAGCCCACGACAGCGCTAATGGACATCAGCAGTAAAAGGCCGACTCGGCGACGCAGCTCCGGGTCCGATAAAATGCGGATAATAGTGAACTGCGCCAATTCTCGGTCTTGCCGGGAGACAACACCCATTTCAAGGCGCTTCTGCGCCTCTCGCCGACGTCTATCGGCATCAACCCACAGGGCAGAGTCGTCGACCGACCGGCGAATATATAGGAGCAGGAAAGCCGGTAAAACTCCGATTACAAACATGTAGCGCCAAGATGAAGGCCCAAGCGGATTCAGCAAGAGCCAGATGCCAGATGCCAGGAAGATTCCGACCCCATAAGCGGCGTGGAGAGCACCCGCAGCGCGCCCCCGCGTCGAGGGTGACCAGAGCTCGGCGACGATCGCGGTGCCGGGTCCCCATTCGCCACCTAACCCGATCCCAGTAAAGAAACGGAAAATCAGAAGGGACCAGTAGTCTCGGGAAAGCGCGGTCAGCCCTGCGAAAACGGCATACCACAGAATCGAGAACATCAGCATGCGCTTTCGACCGACGTAGTCGGCGAGAATGCCTGCTGCGACTCCGCCCACTGCCCATCCGAGCAGGGTCACGGAGAGCAGGCCACCCGTGTATATTGAGGCCATCGGCAGCTTCTCCGGAGGGAGAAGCTGACGTACGGCGAGCCCCATCACAAGGACGAGTGCCCAAGATTCGTATCCATCAAACATCCATCCTAGCCACGAGGCGATCAGTGCCCTCCAGCTGGCTTTGCCAATCGAGGTTGTCAGGATTTCCTCTGTTGCGCCGGTTGTTGCCATAGCGTTCTGGGGCATTGAGTTTCGTGCTTCGATCACGCACGTTCCCTTTTCCCGGGTGCCGCACGGAGGAATATGGTCTGTCCGACCGCCAGTCGACCGATGCGAGTGACCGCGCCGTAGATTCCCGCG
>DAIUEW010000035.1:0-60197 GCA_036844925.1 Candidatus Sulfotelmatobacter sp. | reverse complement strand
CAAACCGCCGCTCACGCGGCGCTTCGTGGTCTATTATTGCTCCGCCGTTTATAGTTTGTCCTGTTTGGCGAGGGCCTCGTATTCCTTCTTGGTCCGCTCAATCTGTTCCCGAACCGTGGTCGCCAGTTCAGCCAGCAGGTCCCGGCCCGCTTGCTCGCTCTCTTCAGCTTGCTTCTTGAGTAGAGCGATTTCGCTTTGGCGCAGGGAGGCCAATTCCTGTTCAATAGCAGACACGCGGTCTTTGGCCTGACTGATTTGCCGGATGATGCGGACCAGTTCGGCACCGATCCCCTCCCCCTCGACCGCATCCGCGCCATCGTGGTACTCGTCGAGAATCCGCTGGAGGGCCTCGGCGTCGCCCGCTTCATAGGCGCGGTTGGCCTCGGCCATGAACCGAGTGCGGCGCTCCAGATCGCCGGCATCTCTGCAAAAATCGGGATGGATGCGCTTCGCAACCTCGCGGAACAAGCTCCTCAGCTCGGGCGATGGGATGAAATCGTGAGTTTCAGATGCCTTGCTGTGGGCGTCCTCGTAGGTCTGGCGCGCCTGTTCGCGGGCCTCATGTGCCCGCGCATTCGCGGCGGCGGAAGGATCAAGCCGCGCGTGCAACTCCGAGATTCGCGCATTCCATTCGTCCAGTTCTGCGTAGAGGGTGCCCACCTGCCGTAGGTAGCTACCCTCAAAAGCGGCAAGTTGGCTGCGGAGATCGACAAGCTCCAGCTCGCGCTCCGCGAGAGTCGCACGGATAGCAGCTAACTCTTCTCGCTTGCGAAGAATTTCCTTTTCTTCGGGTTTTAGCCGCCTGGTGATCTGACTTGACATCGTCGAGTACTCCTTAGGTTAACGCCAAACCCCTACCCGTGAACCATCTGCGATCCTGCTGTAAGATCAGGTGAGAAATGGGCTTCCGCTTTCAGCTTCGGATTCGGATCGCTCCTGGAGTGCGGTTGAATCTCGGCAAGTCGGGCAATGGCGGAGGCATGGGCCGCAGCGGTTTACGGCTCGGCGTGAACGCGAAACGAAGGTGGGCTTGCCGGGAAAGCTTTCTGGCGGCACTCGACGAAAGGCCATGCCCAGGTCACCTTCTCGATTCCGAAATTTCGAAAGCGCTACCCCGGACTTTCCAGCGGTGTCGGGCTGGGCTCGCTAAGTTGGGGTTCTGGAATCCGAGAAGGAAGGCGGTGTCTTAACGCGGTCGGATCCCGGCCGCGCAAGACCTCCCGCGCTGATAAGCACCCTGCCTCCACTGATCGTCATTCCATATGGACGAAACGTCGCTAAACGTAGATGTGGCGCCTGGCCATCGCCGCCGACCATGACCGATTGACGGCGCACTCTTCCAGCCGGTCAGGGAAGAGTGGGCGACCGTCGATTCCCTGGCGCAGCGCAGTCGGCAGAGGGTATCCAGACGCACAACGCCGCACGTCTTCGGCAAGCGAGTGATGCTGCCCAACGACAGCTTGTGGGCTGCGGCTACGAAGCTAATCAGGCAGGCTGCCCCAGATTCTGGCCCAGAGTGAAGCGCCGCCGGCAAACTGTTGTTTGCGCCGCAGCCGACTCTGATCCCGCATTTGCGAGAGTAGAGCTCCGACAGGAGGGGGCAAGGCGCAGGCAGGCAAAGCGCCCGGATTCTGCACAAAATCGGTGCGGTAATAGATCAACTCGCTGCTTTCTGCCTCGGGATGGAGGAACAGTACACCGCCCAGGCGCTCGTACGAGAAGATATCGGCAGGGTCGTCGGGGTCATGATCGGGGTTGGAAAACTCCCGTTCCACGAACGCGGCCAGGCTCGGCAGTCCGACAGGGGTGACCTTCAAATCGTCAACTACAACAACGAGATTCGGGCATCGATCCGGAAGTTTCGGAAGTGCATTCCGTCTGACTACGTCCATGGCCACCAAGGCCGATCCAACCGCGCCGCCCTCAATACCTACGTACTTGTCTTGTTTCATGCGGGCGAGCCGTTGCTGTTTGGCCTCTGGTGGTAGATTTCGTCTCTCCGCAACACGCCGAGGCAAGTATTCGCCTTGCCAACCGGGCTGCTTGATCTCAACGAATATGGCTGGTGAGTCGGCGAGACCTACCAGCACCTCACCTTTGGTGGTGCCCTCTCCCGGGGGCTCCCACTGTACAATCCGGAATCCGCTCCGAGCGAAATGAAGAGCGCCTCTGGCCTCGGCCAAACAGGCATCGCGGTGTTGCGGTGTCTGAGCTTTTTGCATGACGGTCAGAAAGTGTGTAAAGCGACCCTGCTGCTGCAAAAACGTGAGAACCTCTTCCACGTCGTCGGCCCAGTTCTGCCAAGCGGGAAAACCATCCGCGCCCCGCCACCTGGCTCCGGACAAGAGTTGTTGTGTCAGCGGGCCTAAGCGAACAGTGGCCGGCGGAGCCATTGTGAGTCGTTGAGCCTGGGAATTACTTTGAGGCACATACCTTCTATACCTTCTATAGCACAGGTTTGGCCGGGAGCGTCCCGACCTCAACAGTTCAGACTGGACCATCTATGCCTGCCACTCCCAGCATCAAACTGTCTTCGGACCCCGGCAGGCCATTCTTCCTAGGCGAACACAACATCCAAGAGCCGACTTTGCAGATTATTTGGCGTAGAATTTGGCAGGTGATTTGGCGCGCCCTCCCAGAGTAGACGAACTGGCCCGCCTTCGCTGAGCGGTGATCACGTGAACCTCGATTTGTGGGTCGCCCAACAGCCCAGGACCAGAAGCCCCCTTTTCCCTCTTGTCAGGACGGGTTGCTTTACAGCGGCCCGGAGGGGTCAAGGGCGCGCGGTTTTTGGCGCGGCGAAGCACACCCTTGACAGCGAGGACCGCTGTGGAAGCTGAGAGGGAGGGAAAAGGGGGGGCGGTCTCAGAGCTGGATGACGGCCGGGTTCGGAACCATCTGGGAGTGTCGCAGATTCCGGGTGCCGATTGCGTAGCCGAACTGGAGGGCGGGACATATTGCCTTGGACCGGGTTTCACAGGAGCGATCGCCACACCATGCGCAAGTTACTGGGCTGGCGATGGCCGTCTTCGGATTGTACGTCGCGCGATCAACCGTCCACGGTGCGCTGAAAACTTAAAGGCAGATGTGTTGCGCGCGCTGCTTCCGAACCTTAGAAAACTCTTGTTCTGTGCCGCGATGGCGAATGAAGAGAATCCCGTACTCGGCAAGGTCTGGAAACGTGATATCCCAAAGTGTTCCCTGCTGGTCACAGACAACCGAATGCGCATCTAGCACGTAACATCCGCTCACTGCCCATCCGTGTACAGGTTTGTACCGCGGGTTGTGTTGGACGAGGAAATCCACATTCTCATGGCAGTCATTTCGTTGCGGTTGCCATCCCTCCAGAGACACCTGACGGAAAGAAACTCGTTCGGCCTCAGCGGGGAGCCTAGCACACAGATCGGCGAAATACGGATCGACCCACGTGGCAATCCGCGTAATCGGTCTGAGCACAGCACCTTCGGGGTACACGTACTGAGGATGAAGTGATCGGTTAATACTTAGGTGGTCGGCAACATCCTTGTCCCCCGGCCGGAGAACGACGTTCAAGTTGGCGCTCTCCAGGTCATTTTCAAAACAAATAAATTCGATCTGAGCCCCGACATCCAGGAGACTCCGAACGATTTTTTCTCGATGGGCTGGAACACAAAAGCAGATCTCCTCAACGATACAATCCCTGCCCTCTCTCACGCTGCATATGATCTCATCGCAGCGATTTCCAGCGAGTACGCCCTCAATAAACTTCGCTCCAGTCTCACGCACCAATCCTTTCGCCAGGTGACTCTTGCCTGAGCCGCACAAACCAAGAAGAAAGGTCACTTTGGCCATTCGCCCTTCCCAGTGTAGCCCGCACTGCCGCGCGCTCTTCGATGAAATCTTCTACCCACGGCACTATCGCCGGGCGAGGCGGGCTAAGGCTCGGCGATCCGCAAAAAACCCGTTCGGGGAATCTGCTGGCTGCATGTCAGAGCGTCAACAACCGCCAGGACTATTCACGACATCCAGAACGAGTGCCCTACCGGGCATTCCGCTTTTTCTCGCGAGCCGCCTGGCGGATTTCCTTGTACTCGCTTATCAAGTCGTCTTCGCTCGCACCCCAGGACGAAATCATCTGGTCGAGGTCTTTGGCCGCGGCGCGCATGGCATCGAGTTCGGCTTTTCGGCTGCGTTTCTGCGCCGGGATGTAGAAACCTAGCGTTTCACCGTGTCGCGTGATCGCGAGCGGGGTACCCGATTCGAGATAGTCCGCCAGCTTTTCGCGGAACTCGCGCATGCCGACCCTTACGGTTTCCATGATTGTGTACTCACTGTACACAATAGCATAGCGGACTCAGCGCGCACGGCGTTCTCTGACCAATTGCGAAAACGACGAGCAGCGGCTGAATGAGTGGCCGCTCCACGTGCCGTACACGTGCCGAGCACTTACAGAAATGGCAGATTCAGCGCTTCAGGCTCCGTTTGGAATCAGCAACCTCCGTGTTCTCAGTAGGTTCGTTTTCTTCGAATCTGACCAGGTCCACCAGATCTTTTGAATCACTTTCGTGTGACCCTCCGAGATCCGAAGGGGTGCGCTATCCACGGCCTCATGAATTTGCCTCGGTGGCCTTGGGCGTAACGATACAGGTAGTTGATCCTACCGGGTGGAAGGACGGCTTGCGGCAGAAGATTCGTCCGTCCCGACTTGTATGGTGCGCAGCGCAGGGAAAGGCCTCTCTAGGCAGCGGAATCTTTGCGTTCGGGTTCTCATAAACGGAAACGCCTTCACACCATGTCTCGGAGTAGTCAGGCGAGTAAATTTCGGAGTAAAACCTCTCGGGCGTGAGCGAGCCCTCCCTGTAGCACAATCCGCTCCGAATCATCTTGATGTCACGATCGCCAAACCCGGCAAGAAAGGCCATCCGATTGAACTTGGGAAGCGTACCGCTCGGATTTGCCAAGACGGCACTGATGTTCTCACTCTCAGGCAGAAGAAAGAAGCCAGCCGCGATTGGGGTCTTATCACCCCATCTGTACTCCGTCACTTTCTCACTTACGATTTCCGATTTGTCTTGGGCGCCGACTCTCTCGACCTGACGAATGGCGTAGAGGTACTCAACCAATGCGGGGTTGCTCCAAGCCATTGCGTCGGACATATGAAAGTCCTGAATGGCCAGAACAAGTGGATGGCCGATTACATGAGGCTTCTCCCAATACTTCATCTTGAGTTTCGCGCACAGAGCGCCACTGTACCGCATAGGAACGTAGTGCTCGAAGTACGCGTCCTGATTTGAAGCATCAACCCTTGGCGCTTCCTCTGCTGGATTGATGGTGGTCGCTTCAACAAAGAAGTCTCCGAGAAGACCTTGGCAATGAAAGTCGGGCGCCTCGTACTCGCGATCGAATCCGTATCCGAGCTCATTGAGGAGAGCGTACAAGTACAACTCCCAAAAACGGGGATTGAAACCATCCGACTGAAATTGCTGAACGAAATTGCCATCGACATCGTCGAAGTAGTGCATCATCTCGCTGATGAGGGCACGTGCTGGAGAATATCCACGCGCGGAAATAAGGGTCTTAAAGATCGGGTGCTGCCGTTCCGGTGGCACAACGGGTGTAAGAAAATCGAGCTTCCTACCGCCCTCGTCGCCTTGGTAGAATTCCTCGGCTGGTTTTAGGGCATACTCTGCAATCGTTGTTCGAAGCAGCTCCGTCGCTGCATCCTGTGTTTCAATTGAACACTCCAGCCACACTGCACGAAATCGGCCCTTGGCGTCCCGCCCTAAAATGTAGCTGACATAGTCCTCGTCTGTTAAATCCAGTGCGACCAATCCCAGAACCCGCTCGTTTCCTACTTCGTACCAGGCCAGATCCCTTGCTATGAGCGCCATCATGGGGCTTCGGGAATATCCAGCCAGAGAGTCAAAGCGGAGCTGGGAGATCGGATTCATCTTGACAACCCTGTCTGCAAGCGTATATCAGGGCTCCATAGCACGGAAGAGGTCGCGCGTTCCAGTCTCACCCAGGGCCAACGTCGTGACCGTCGATGGCTGCTTGCACATCTTTGGCGAAGCCGTGATCAGGAACGGGCACATAGCCAAGGTTGTCTTCGTCTGTCTTCGCCAGATCGATACACTCTCTGATCTTGCGGCCCTGACCTCGCCGCGTTTTGATATCCACGACAGTTTCGCTGGCCGATGAGGTAACGCGGCTTCGGTGGTTCTCAACTGTGAAAACCGTAATGCACATGCATCGTTCGGGCTAAGCGCGCTGGTAGTTCTCCGACCGAAGTATCACAGACAGCGGGTGAATAAGATCGAGCAGGGGCGCTGGACGACCTCGCCCCACCAATCTGCTCCCTTTTCGCCCGTGGCATACGCCACCGGCAGAGCGTTGGCAACAACGGGCCTGCGCCAGAGCGTTTGCGCAAGTTGCGAATCTTCCTTCTGAACCAGTATGACAAATCCGCAGCGCTTGATCCGAATCAAATCCTGGCGCTGGCCAGGTTGGCGAGCGTCTGACAAGCTTGTTTCGAAGGGGAAGGTCTCAACCGCTTGGCTCCAATAAGCGGAGCACTGGAAACTGCAGTGGTTGGAATCGCCTGAAACGTTCCGTCGTGAACGCTAAATACTTGATTTACAAAGTAGCGTTGTTTTGGGAAGCTGGGCGGCGACAGGTCCAAGGTTCGGCGTTCGATGAGCGTCCGTTCAAAACCCGATGGCTTTACCAGTGGCGAATGTCCAGTCCCGTTGCTCCGGACTGCGCTTGGTAAACAGTCCGGCCACGAACGGCGCAACGGCGTCAACAACGATTTCTCCAGAACGAATTTCCTCTGTCGTCACATGGAGATTTTATCAAGCGGCAGTATTAGGCTGCTACCACGTAGTAGCGTGCTACTTCAACGCCTCGTTGATCTCGATATCGCGCTTCAGCACTTCGGTCACCAGCTCGGACAGATCGACGCCTCGCTGTTCGGCTTTCCCGGAGAAGTACTCCCACACACCCCTCTCGATGGACACGGGCATCAGCACCTTGGCGCCCGGTGGAATGTGGTGAAGCCCGCGAATTCCTTTGCTGAAGTCGATCTCGGCCGGCATTTCGTCATCATCGATCGGTCGATTGTTCATAAGCCTTCCTGGTACTGTTCGGACTCAGTGTGCGTCGCTTTGCGGGCTGATATCAGTCGGACCTTGATCGCGGCCGGATCGGCATCGGACCAAACGTAGACTACCGCCAGCACCACACCATTGCTGGCGATGCCGACGGAAAACCACCGCTCCTCGGTTTCGCTGTGCTCCACATCGGCGACCGTGAGCAGGTTAGGATCAAAGAAAACGGTGGAAGCCAATTCAAACGTAATGCCGTGCTTGCGTGCATTCGCATCCGCCTTGGCCTCGTCCCATTCGAGCTGGAACGGCCGCCCATTCACCACTCTCTCATACCATGCTGACCGGAAGACGGGCAACCGAGACCCGGAGTACCTTTCCATTCCCGAACCGGCTTGGTGCAGGCAGCGGAACTCACGAACTTCTCAGTTCTCGGACGGGCGCGAGGGGGGGGCCCAACTCTCTTCGGACTTTCCAACACTACATTTGCACTACATTAGCGGGTACCGATCCGGATCACTGGAAACTCAAAGGCGTTATTCGCTCCCAGAATTCACGCCCGCGAGTCTATGTACTTGATTTGAAAACCTCGTCTAGCTTCCCAAGCTGTACGCCCGATGTGCATCCGGAGATCCGACAGACCCGACTAGCCCACTTTCGAGGAACCACCGGGCTGTAATTGCACCTTGGCGCTCCGCCGCTCTAGAGACGTTTAAGCCACCGACTCACGAAGTACGCGTGGGCGAACGGAGCGGACATGCGAGCGACGCAGCCCCATCAGCTTACGCCAGGGGCGTGCGTCTGGGTGGGAAAGATCAACCGCATCCGCGTAACCGTCGGGTGAAGGCGGAGTGTCGCCAAATCGTTTGAGAGGGGACTACGCTTTAGCTTGTAAATTTCGTCTTTGTGCGAGGAGTTTGCAACCTATTGGATGATCATTCCGTAGTTGAGAGAAGGTGGTTGTTACCTCAAATTTTCGGCCAACGTCCGGGTTCTAACCACAGGTGCCAAATTACCAAGGCGAGATAGATCGCTGCCAATGCAGAAAACAAAGATGTGAGCAAGATATGCCCGATGGCAAACGTCCGTCCCTTGGGCCAGTCCGCATGAGAGAAATAAAACGCATCAACTAGAATGCGAGAGGTCCAATAAATGCCCACGAAGCAGGCGAGGCCAATAGCAGCTCGATCGCCCCGGAGCAGTTCCTGGTGGAGCACTATTGTCAGGACGCCAAATGCGATGATCGTCAGCGCTGTGAACGCACTTTGCACCCACAGCAGTTTCCGGTTGAACGGTATCAGAGATTGCAGATCCTGCTTCCAGCCTAGCCGGCTGGGCACTTGGAAGCTCGCAACGAGGATCAGGAAATGTCCCCCGCCGGCGAGCCAGAGGGCTATGTCGAAGAATCGTTCTGTGAATGAGCCGATCACAGGGCGCGAATGGCTTGCATGAACGGAAGTATTACACGCCGAACAAAACAAGGGTGAAAAAGCCAAAACGCAGGAACGGAAGTGAAGGCCGCCATGAAGATCCAGCCGCGAATACCCTGTCGTAGAGCGAGGCGTTTGCCCAGGCTCGACCGCTCGAACATTACACCCGCGCCTTGAATCATGAAATACATCGTCGGCAAGCCATAACCGGCGCCCGCTGGAAATGAGATTACGGCATCGTGAATAAGTCCTGATATGACAAATACCAAGAACCCGGTTACATCGGTACCGCAAATTCGGTGGAGCGGTCGAAAAATCAAATCGTGCGCAACGTGAGAAAACCCCAGGTTCCATCGCTTTCCCCAGAATTCGCCGAGCGACCTCGAACGGAGCGGAGCCGACATGATGGGTCTTGCGTTCACACCGGCAGTCTGCCAGAAGAGGCTCAGCAATTGAAAGCTGCCAAAATGGAGCAGCAGGATCAGGCCTAACATCCCCACCCAGCCGCGCAGCAAGGCTAATCTTTCGGGAATCGTTCGCGCGACCATCCAAAGCAGAGCTGCTCCGAAAGCAGTCTCAATGATCGCCCCAGCCCATTTACTTGATGTAGGCGGCCTCACAAACTGGTTCGCGTCAAGGAAAGGCTCTGCTTCCATTCCCGGCCAGGCAAGCAAGTATGCGATGGAGCGCCATCGACTGTGGGGCATTCTCCGCGCGCGCCACCAGGTTAGGAACTTCAACGCGGCATAAAGGCTGAATGCCAAAGCCCACATGAATCCCCACGACGGCAGGAAAGCCCGCACGGCCAGAGTGCTCAGCGGCAATACGGTAACAGGCAGCCACCCAATCCACGCAGTCCTTTCCACCGGCTCAATTGCTTCAACAGCACTCGTCCGCTTGACTGACATCGTCCTAACGCGAGTTCTCGCGCCAGCGCGTAACGAGCTCTCTGGCAGCGGAAGGCCAATCAGGAAACAGAAACTCGAAACCAGCGGCGAGGAGACGGCCAGGTACGACACGGCGGCTTTTGAGCACGAGTTCCGACTCGGTCCGCATCAGCCAAGTGCCGATGTCAATCATCCGTTCCGTGGCGGGCAGGCCAAAGCGGATGCCCCAAGCGTCGCGTAAGGCTCGCATGAAATCACAATTGCGGAGCGGGTTGGGAGAAGCGAGATTGACCACGCCGCTGAATTCCTCGCGAGCTATCAGCAGATCGATCGCGCGCACAAAATCAGCTTCATGAATCCAGGAAACGAACTGCGTTCCGGGTCCTTGTTTGCCGCCCAGACCGTGGCGGACGAGTCCCAGGAGCACATCGAATACGCCTCCCCGATCAGGGCTGAGAGTGAGTGCGCTGCGGATCGCGACCTTACGGGTGAGCGGCGTGGACGTGGAGAAGAAGGTTCGTTCCCATCCTTTCGCAACATCGATAGAAAAATTCCAGGTATCGGGAGCACCAGGCTCGTTGCCGCCTAATTCGCCCTCCGCCTCGTTCATTGCGCGATCGAGCGCGTGCCGATAGATGGTGGCGGTGCTGGCGTTCACCCATAGATGAGGAGCGCGTTTTAGAGACGGGAAGACCTGGTTCAACAGGCTGGTGCTTTGGATTCGCGACTCATAAATGACGCGCCGGTTGGCCGCCGTGTAGCGGCAATTGACGCTTCGCCCGGCGAGGTTTATGCACACGTCACTCTGCTCGAGATCGGCAATCCAGCTGCCAGGCGTGACAGCATCCCAGAAAACGCAGCGCCAGGGGGCCGAGCTCGGATGCCGGCTCAAGACGGTGACTGTGTGCCCGCGTGCGTGGAAGTGGCGGGCCAGAATCTGACCAACTTGTCCGCTGCCGCCGGGTATGACGATTTTCATGACGGTAGGTACGTTTGCCATGCCGCGGATTCGGCGATTTGCTTCACGAGGGCATTCCGCTCGCGGAGCAGAGCCTGCATGTACCGGCAAAGAAATGCGATTTCGGCCACGCGGCCCAGCACAGGCAGAGGGGCAGCAAAACGGAACACATCTCTCATCTCGGTCTCATCAGGAGATAGGGCGCGGAAGCTGTGGTCGTGCTGCATAGATCGAAATGGGCCGCGAACCATCTGGTCCTGGAAATATGCCGGGCGGTCCATCGCCGTGATCTCGCTGGTGAGGCAGTGCCAAACGCCAAAGTGCTTCGCGCGCCAAGTCACTCGCTGCCCAAGGCCGACCAGCCCGGATGTGACGCCGGCCGGAGCAGTGGCGGCCTCGCCGCAATGAATATTGCCCGCGAGGTGCACTTCGACGCTTCGTGCGAGATCGAAGCAGCGTTCGATTGGTGCATGGATGACAGTCAGCTCATCAAGCGTGGTCACAAATTAGCTCCCGTAACAATCTCCACCAGTTCCAGCGCTGCTTTTCGCACGGGCCGCATGAGAGGAAGCGAGGACACGCGAATCAAAGAGGTAACGCTCTTGGCGGCCAGGTCCAGCAGCCGATTACTGCGCGCTTGATTGGGTGATTCATCAATGACCCAGAAGAAGATCACGCCCATTTGAAAGAACCAAAGAACACCGGGCAAATGCGGCCCGAGGTCCCGTGGAATTCGCACACCGCAATCGATCAAGATGCGACGAAACCATGCCATGTCGATGTCCCGAATTTCGTTCGTTTGCGAACTGAAAGGTGAAAGAGGGTGCTTTGGGTCCGCGCCGTTTCGTAGCAACGCCCGGAGAACCCCTCTGTTGGGTGCAAAGTGCAGAAATTTTACACGAATCAACTCGCGCAAACGCTGTTCCAGTCCGTTCGCGCGTTTCAGAGCGGCCTCTATTTTCGGTTGCATCTCCATGGAGGAGCGCCGGTAAAAATCCAGGATGATGGCCTCCTTGGATGGAAAGTAGTAGTACGCGGCGCCGGTGGCAACGTCGGCCTCTTCTGCTACGTCCCGCATCGTAGCCGCCTCAAACCCTCGCTCGTGAAACAGAGTCAGCGCGGCCTTTAGAATTCGCTCGCGGGTCTCCTCGCTCTTTGGCCCGGCTTTCATTTCGGCGCGGTCTGGCATCTTGGGACGACAACCTTTCTGAGCTGTTGCTCGATCTCCCGTTCGTTGCGGAGCCTGAGAAGGCTCGAAAGCGCATAACGGTTGCTGGAGACAACCGCGTAGGCCTCTCGGGCCATAAGCGCCAGCAATGGGCTGGTTAACCTGAGGGCAAGTTCGCGGTAGCCCCGCAGCGCCCACAGACAAACGACCCAAGCGCGATTGCCAAGCCACACTTCTCCTGTGTCGGCTACCACCGCAAGTTCGCCGGCGGGAAGCTGCGGGAATCTTGCCTGTGCCTCTGATGAGCCAGTTGCGAGGCACTGGACTGATACAAGAGGAACCTGCTGGCTGATCCAGTCCTTCGCACCCGTGCAGAGGCCGCAGGCCGCATCATAGACAATCGTGATACTCTTGACCGCCGGCATCATGACTCCAATGGAATCGTGAGACGCCCATCGGGCGGTATGGGCGGGCGCAGGTCGGCCTGTCCTCTTCTCCTCAGCCGGTTGAAGAGATATAGGTTGAAAAAGTGCATGACTCCCAGCACGATCAACACCACTCCGAGCTTGTCGCACACCAGTTCAATGGCGCTCCGCACAGTCTCCACTTGGGCGGCAGTGTGGAGGGCCAGCATGACATAACCAACGTTAATGAGATAAAAGCCAACCACCAGCAGGTGATTGACAGAATCGGCCAGCTCGCGATTACCGTGAAAGGCATCGATAAGGAAACTCCGGCCGTTGTGCCGTAGTGTTTGAGCCACCCAGATGGTTGTGGCCAGGCTCACGGCAAGATAGGTGAAATAGCAGGCAACAATGTACATTCCACGCCTCCGGTTCCGAACCCATTCAACAATTGAACGTGTTCAAGTCGATGCTACGCCTTTGACCCAGCGTTGTCAAGACAAAATATGAACACGTTCAAAACACGGGCAATTGTTGGGCTGCCTCCTGCCCGTCCAACGGCAGTCCCGAGATTTCCGAAAAGCGCACTTTCATGCCATTAACGCCTCCGCGCGGGTCAGCGCCATGCTCGAATCGCTTGCTGCATCACGGTCATGTGCTCAAGTGCGGTCCCCGGAGCTGGCGCACCAAGACTGCGACTGCTTCGTAGGGAAAAAGGTGTTGTTTGAATGTGAGGGCGCTGCCGAATCTAATTCGGCGAGGGCCTCTCGACGTGGTCGATCACTAGGATCTCCACCTGCTCCCTCGTCGGTACCACTTTCAGTCCGAGCTGCTGTCGAAGAGCCAGGGGAAGCGGCTGTACTTCGTCGGCAGGATAAAGCTCGGCTAGCGCGGCCAATTGCTCCGGCGACAGGTTGACCGTATTGGGGAGGCTAGGCATGTATTCCAGGCTGAAGTTGTAACCTCCCTGGAGACCGGTTTTGTCGAACAGTGGGCGATCGAATTGCGGGCCGATCTCAAGCACCAGCTCGGATATCGAGACGTTGGTGTAGTTCGTCCGTAAGCGATCGACATGTACCGTCTTCCTCTCCACGTCCGGCGCGCTTGGCTTCAGTTTCGCTCGGTTGTTGCCAACCACCAGATCGTATGCAGGCAGCTCCTTGGTCTCACGGTGAAACTTCAGCTGGAAACGGTCGGCCAGTAGCGTCTGAAGCATCTGCCGGACTTCCTCCATAGTCGGCACCCTGTCGCCAGGCGTCATTGCCTCAATGTCGTAAACTTGGCTGCGGCCCGTCTCGCTGCGCCATTCCGGGGCGCCCACAACCTGAAAGGCGCGCAGTTGGTAAGCGGTCAGCACCAGACCCACGAGAAGGCCCTGCATGGTTACCCGAGTGCCGCTGATCCGAATCTGGCTCTCGCGAGAGGCGGTCCCAAACGCAAACTCGTTCCTCGCGAACGCGTGGGGTTTGATCGAGGCCACTTCGAAAGCCGGGAGGCCTTTCGCCTGGCTACCCGGAACCTGCGTTTGTGCATGGATCGGAGGTCCAGGGCCGAATCCAACCACGAGGCGCACAACCACTGCCGCCACTACGGTACGGGCGAGTAGGAATCTTTTCGCACGGCCCAACAGCTCAACGCTGTCTGTTCCCATCGGTTTCATTGTCGCTCCGATTAGGAACCGGGCAGAAAAACGAGCTTAACACCAACTTCGACCGGAAGCCGTGAGGATGGCTCCAGCCCGGCGTGATGGAAGGAAAGCGCACTTGTTGGGCATTGGCCAATTATTCGCAAGCATTGTTTTGTCGGAAGGACCGAGCCGAATCGCTGCTGCCCATGCACGAAGCTGGCACAATGAAGCCGTGAGACGAGAACTTTTGTTTGCCGCAATCTGCCTCGTGTGTACAGTTGTGTGCTGGAGAAGCGTTTTGGTGTTCGAAGGGACAGAGTTTGGAAGTGGCTCTCTCGCCGGCGACGAGGGCCTCGCCGGATTCTTGTTTATACTGACGGCCAGTCTCGTATTCAAGTACCCCCGAATTGCTGCGACAAGTGGCTTGGCAGCGTCTTACTTTTCCCTGGCGCTGTTCCTCTACCTCGTGTTCCCCCGCCCTTTCCGTCAGGTTTTCAAAGGCAATTGGTCAGTACCCGAACTCCCACGGGAGAGATTCGTTTGGGATGGATGGTGGATATCAGGAATTTTCTTCATAGTGGTTGTGGCCAGCATCTGCTGTGGCATCCTCGTCCGTAGTGTTGCGGTCCGCCACAAATTCGTGAAGTCCCCTTGAGGATTAGACGGATGCCACCGTTGAAAAGCCGAGGGGTGCTGGCCGATATAACGGACATTTCGGAAAGTTCGTCGCCGGGGAAGACCTGACCACCTCGTTTTCCGATATGCGCACATATCATTCGCGACAGATTGCTTGAGCGGGGGGCGGCTCCTAGGGGCTCACGGCACCAGTGGGCGCGTCTTCCATACCGTGCGGAACCCCTGGGGCAGTTCCAGCTTCGAGGCTTTGAAAAAGAACGAGACGACTCCCGGCAGATCATAGAGAAAGAAATTCTCCCTTCCTTGCCTCGTTAGGCTGCCACCGTCAATGAATTTTGCCGTCTCGTATTTGTCTTGAGTCCAAAGCTTCTGTTCCAGGCCGGCGATGGGCTCGATGTCTATCGGATCCGCGTAAAATCGGTACCGGATTCCTTCCACCTGTACCTCTGTGAACTCCAGCGCAACTACGAAATAGGGGAACGGGTCCGTGTAGCGCTCCAGACGACGGATGCGGCCACGCACCGGAGAACCCGCGGCGATCACCACACCCTTTGCCGATACGTTGCCACCGACAACGCCGTCGATCAGCGCCCCGACAGCCATGTTGTCTGAGATCCGCGTGCGCAGTTTGACCGCGATTTGCAACCCATCGGGCAGCGGCCGCAGCGTGTCGTCGATCGACGCAATACCGAAGCGGGGCGTCTGCTCGGCGGAGTCCGGTTCGCTAAAGCTGATTGTGCTCTCCGACCCGAACGCGCGGCAGTGCGTGAAATCGATCCGATTTTGGCTGATTGCGCCGGAGAACGTTGCTATGTGGACCTCTGCGGACTCCGGCAAGAGTACCGCCACGTTGTTGCCCACCTGAGTGCGCGCATAATTGATGCTAGTCACAAATTCGGTAATCGGCAGCGTGGGCGGAATATCGCCGGCGTTCAGTTCCAGCCGGACCACATCGTACGTCTGCGGATCCACCCAATAGGAGCCGTGGAGGCTCACCGTCCCCGATCCCTCCGGCATCTGAATCGTCTGCCCGCTCCACATCAGCGGCAGCCGGTAATCGTATCGCGCCAGGCGCCGCCCGCCGATCTCCTCCTCTACTTTGTACTCGTTTGAGACATTCCCGGTCACCAGGATTTCTTTCAAGTACAGCCCGAAAAACCCGTTGCCGAGCATGCCGCTGCCCGCATAGCTGCTCGGGTGCCGCTCCGAGAATTTCCGGTCGCCGGGAGATGCGAAGAGTTCCTTATCGCCGTTGGTTAGAACTTCCAGGCGAACCGTGTCCAGAGGCCGCATCTTGCCCTTGGCTGGCTGGTATGCGCGCTCGACGGTCTCCAGGCAACTGATGTTGGGCAGGTGCCGCAATTCCTCTTTGACATGGTTTTTGACCCGCGAAAGAAGCAGCACCTCCGGGGGTAAATCCTGAGAGATTGCCACTCCCGCGAGAATCACGGCGGCCAGCCGGAAGTCGGCACGTTTCATGGTTTGGCCTGCTCAATATGGTAACTCCGCATGCTCGGGCTAAGCTCCCCTTTGTTCGTCACGGTGCAAAGACCTGTATCGAGGCTAGACGGGATTTCCGGAAAGCATGGGCGGGTGTGGCAAAACCCTCGGCAATTAGCCTATAGCGCTGGGACCAGAAGTAAATCGCTTAGCGCGGCGTGAGTATTGGCGGATGACGTTGCGGTGAAAGCATTAACGATAGTCTGCGTATCGTGGGGTGAAAAGCGCTGGCGGTCTTGATGGTACGAAAAGATACATGAACGGAGGATGAACCCCGGCTACTTTTTGGCCGCAAACACTGCGTGGCCAGAACGGCGGCTGACAACCTGCGGCATCTCTCGGTACGGCTTCGAGGTAGTGTCTATCGGTGATTTACGCCGCTCTGCGCCAGCAGGCAGCGATAACGCCAATCGGCTTCCTTACTCGTCAGTGCCGTGCTTTGAGTGCTCGCGGGCGTCGGCAACGCGCCGCAGTCCTTCCTCAAGTCGTGCGAGTAATTGCCGGTCGAATTCCGTCTCGGGTGCAAGCCCGAACCGATCCTCAAGCCGGCGCAGTCGTCTGATGATCGTCTTCATACCAACACCGACTAGCGCCTTCGAAGCGTCCGCATCGAAAGCCTGGTTGAGCTCCTTCGCTTTGGGCGTGATCGTCTGCTGCTGCCCGGCCAACCGCGTGGCAGCACTAACCGCCAGTACGAAGGCGGTGATCAAATGCCATTGTTTCGTGGTGAATACCGATTTTTTCGTTCGATCATTCACGGCTTCTTCTCCCAACCCGCAGTCACAGCCTTCCGAGCGACTTCCGAGCAGCCGAGAGTCGCCAGCTCAAGGGTAGCGGAGTTGGATTAACAAATATCCTAGCCTCTCCTTACGGAGAGCCATGTGATGTGCCGTGTCTTGCGGAATAACGACGATATCTCCCGGACCAAGCTCATAGCTTTGAGCGCCGGTCACACCGCTGCCTAGGATCTTATCCCCTTCTACTTTCGGATCTTGTATTTGGCCACCAAGCTCGGCAATAGCGTGTCCGGTTCCAACGACATAGATATGTCCTTGGTGAACATGCGATTCCCACGGACCCCATTCGTTGTCATAGATGCTGTAGGCCATGAAGAAGGCTGGAGCGGTTTGAATGAGATGAGTCATTCCACCTGCGAATTCCGCAGCAATCTCTGAGGCAGGCAACACCGTTCTGAGAAAAATGTCGTTCGACCAAACGCCTCTTGAGAGTGGGCGGCCCTCTCCCGATATCCGCACCGCGACGTACTCGATTCGACCAGATGGCGTTCTGAGTTGATATCTAGTTTTGCGTGGAAGGTTGATTACGTCTCCAGCACCGACCCTATGTAGCCTGCCCGCTAGCAAAATCGCCCCAGAGCCGCGCCGGACAAAGAGCACCTGGTCTGCATCATCATCATTTGTTTCGAGTGCGCCTGGCGCGGACAGTGCATTCAACGAAATCGTGAAGTTCGACCCCTGGTGAATGATCTCATCCTTTTGCAAGCCGGCAAGGCGAGCATCAAGTTCGGCACCTTTGAAAACACCGAACAGTTCGGCTGGCAGCGCCGGGATTCCTCCAGCCAGCAAGATCGTCGCCACCCATGTGATACGCATGGCCCACTGTCTCGCTTAAACCTAACATAATGGCATCCGTCCCATGTCAACGACGACGCAGGGTTGCAATCTTTAAACAAATAAATGCCAACCCATCCGGGCCGCGACACCCAGTCTCTGCTGCCGTTGGCTCCCGAGCATCAACCAACACCTCAACCGTGAGCCACATAGGTCACCGTGCCAGCAGCTTAGCGGTATCAACGTGGTTTCCGAGAAACCTGCATCGCCTGAGCCACGTCTGACGCCGGAGGAGGGCCCTATTGTGAAGTTTCCCTTGTTAACGTCCACCATGACCTTGCTGCTCTGCATCATCGCGGTACCCACCACAGCTCAGGAGAATACGGCTGAGTTAAAGTATTTCACTGCGGCTCCCTTGAACGGCTCCCGGCCCGTTTCATTGATAGCCCTCAGCATCGAGCACAGCTTGGATTACCCGAGGGTGATCAGCATGAAGGGAAGGGTTGAGATCAAGGCACCGGTCTGCCTCCCTGTCGGCAAAAAGGGTGCTTCAGTATGCGATGGGGAAATGATCGTGCATGCCGATGAAGCCGAATTTCACGAGGATACCGGTGAGATCCAGGCCCGCGGAAATGTCCGAATCATTCCGCTGCGTCACCGCACGTAGTAAGCTCGGCGGGTCGGAGCACAAGCGTGTGTTTATAGCTTGAGGCTGAAAAACGAGAATTTCGGAAAGTTCGCCGCTCTGGTCCGCCACGGCGCTACCCAATGGAAGGAAAGCACACCTATCGGCCCCAAGCACTTTGCGCGTGAATCTACACTTGACCGTTACTCTCCATGAAAACTGTCAAACAAGGCCCGGTCGGCGTATCGGAAGTGTACGTGCCGTTGGCGGCATTGCAGTCTGCCGGACCAGGTGCGGTTTCGCGTCATCACCTGAGTCTTGGCGTCACGGCCGCAAGGCGTGACGCCAGGTCGGGCATTTGCATTTCGCCTTAATGCCAATTGGCGAAATTGAACTGTATCAGGCTGGAGCTACCGCTTACGATCGCGGCAGCAACGGAGAGCACATTGTTGTCGGGGTGGGGGTTTAAAGTCTCGTACATAAACATCTGCGTGCTGCCCGTAGCGCCGGCGGGTATCCACGTGGACGGCCCCGTCTCGGCGAACGCGCTCGTCATGAAGGCAAAGCTGTAGTTGGCGAGATCGGCGAACACGGGGGTTGTACCGCACGATGCCAGGCACGGCCGCTCCATAATCCACTCCGCATGGGTGCCCTTGAAGGGGAGGCTCTTGGGCAGCGCAGTGGTGACATGAGTCCCGATGTGCGTCGTGTTATTCACGATCCAGGCATGGAAGGAATTGCCATATGGGTCTACAGCAGTCCCCGACGAATTCATGATATAGACGTGGACGAAGACCTGATCGCCAGGACTCACGGCGACGCCCGTCGGCACTTCAGTAGGCTGGACCGGTACAAGCTCGGTCCAGGAGTAATAATTGTTGAACGAAACCCCGCCGGCATCAACGACATCTTGTTCCGTTCCGGCCTGCAACAGTGGTACATCCGTGCTGCTTGCGCCATCGAGTCCGACCCAGAAGGCCGAAGAGGTCGAATGGCCCGGCTCGCCGAGGCCGATGGGGGTTGCGGGCACGTTCCACTCGGCTTGCACCGCCTCATAGGTGTGCGCCGGCCCGGTCAATTTGTAGCCGCTCCAGTTAGCGGACGTCGCGAGGCCCGCCTGGTCGCTGGTGCCCGCCTCAACGCCTGGCAAGTGAGAGCGGTCGGAACGGCTCCCCGAGTCCGGCGGGACCAAGGTAATGGGCCGGGCTACCATATCGAGCCACTTCGCATAGCGATCGGGTGAAGCCGTGGCGTCGGGGCGCGGCGGGTATCCCAGCGCGATCACATCACTGTCGGCGAGGTACCGAGCGGCGTCCTCTGTCATCGCCGGCAGCACTATCGCGCCCTTGGGCGTGGGCATGGAACCCTCCGGCACCGGCATGTCCGCAGTGGGCTCGGAACCGGCCCGTAAACGTATGGGATAAGTTGTAGCGGCCGCAGAAGTCGTGCAATCCAGTAGCACCATCATGTCCTGTCCCGACGCTTGCTTTACGTTCACATGAGCGCGAATGTAGCCTTCGGCGTTCGCGTAGAGCCTCATCCTATGGACCGCGTTGTTTTCATCCGCGGGATGCAGATCGCAGGCCGCGCCGGGCTCGGTCTTGAAGACCATCGGCGTTATCGCGTTTGGCGTGATCGTGAAGCCTTGTTCCGGCGCGATCCGAGATACGGCTGGGTTCTGGGCTAAGGCTGGAACTGCCAGGCTGCACAGAACCGCGGTCAGCGTTAACAGACAGCTCCGGTTCCTCTGCGAACCCGTTACAGCGACCTGGTTGGACGAGTAACTCGCGGCGCATGCGGCGAATTGGATATTTTTGGCAATCGTATGTTTCGACATTGAGGTTTCCTCCGTCTTTCTCTCGTGTTCGGGTTGATCCCGAACGTTCTCTACCCTCTAGGGCGGAAAAAGCGCGGAAAAACCGTAAAGTCAGGCCAGGAAATCTTCGGGAGTGGTTCCGCGGGGATCGGTTCTCGCCGGTCCTTGGTGCTGCGGTGCCTGTCCTTTGACCGCGGCAGGAAAACGGCATTTCTGGAAAGCACGAGCGTCGAGGTTCTCGCCACTTCTCAAGCAGTATCGGCAATTCCTAGAAGGAATTCGGGCCTTGGCGGATTGGGCCGGTGATGTAGAGGGGAGACGCGAGATCGTGGAGCTGCAGATCCCGTTAGCGAGACTTTGATTTGGGCTCATTCTGGGTTGCCAGAGGCGACTTGGAAGGCCGATCTTGCCTTGCTCCTGCGCGCTCCGCCTCAAGGCCCTTCTTAAGCTTTGGTGTCAACAGCACTACTGGCACCCCGTACCACGCTTCGCGGGCGACATCGACTACTCGCACAATGTCCCCCACTTCTAAGTCGCCTTCGCCCTCCACATAGACGACTCGGTCGGCGTGTCGGCTGAGTTCCGTTCGCAGCAACTCGCTTAAATCCCTCCATGAAACCGGTCTGGAGTTCAAGCGGAGTTCCGACTCGTTGGCAGCGAGCGTACCGCCTTGCGTGCGCTGCACGGTAACAATCACGCGTTCTCCTTGAAAATCGGTCATGAGAGTCATCGGCTTCGTGATCCAAACGTCAAGCCCACGAGAAGAGGTCCAGGGCCAGACCCCCAACCCAATCGTGCATATCAACATCATGGGGACCGCGATCAGGAGCAGGATAACGCCATACAGAAGTCCGAATGCGTGGACTGCCACAAACGGCGGCAATCTGGAGGAAAGTCTTCTTGGCGGGAACTTTTGGAAGAAGCTTTCGCCCTGATGTCCGATCCCCGGAGCTGCAGATAATCCGAGAACTGTGGATTGCTCTGCGCTCTGTTGCGAACACGACAGCAATAGCAGGGCTAAGCCTACGACCACCACCATCCCTGGAATAATGGCCAGAGTCTCGTTCAATCGGCTAAGACGGTTGTAGCCCTCGCCATCTGCTTCGACCTTTAGCCTGGGGTTGCCCTTGTTTAGGACGCTCGTGTCAGAGAGTACATCGACGTCCAATCTGTATCGCCCGCCAGAGGATAAGAAGTACCCAACTTTGCTTCCTACCACACCTAGGTTGCCTGACGCTCCGTCTATTTCCTCGCTGTGTCCTGATAACTTGATGTTCCCGGCACTGGACAGTACCCACTGCGCTCTGAGAATGGCCGGCACGCGTTGCACTTCGAGACTGGCCGGCTTTTCTTCATAGCACCCCCACATCTGACACTCGAGGTTATCAAGAGACAGCGCCTTTTCCACCTCAATCTCGATGTAGTAGCCGGAATTCAGATTGATGCCGAACTCCTCCGTCCTGACGTGGCCACGCGACAACGAGATGGGTATGTCCAGGGGAACCAGTTTCCGAGTTGACAGCCAGAAAATGGACGCGATAGCCAAAGCCAGGCCGGCGAGAACCACGGCAGTCGCGACTCGCCTGGGGGAAGACATGGCTACACCTGTATCGACTCCGCAGGCAGCACCAAAGTTCCGGCGGCGCTGGCCCGCCGCCATCCATTAGGTGGAGTTTAGTTCACACCTTAACCAGATTAGACGCCGGAAGCGAAGCTCGACCTACTATCCTTCGTAAACAGGTGAACTTGTGCTCGTGAACTGCCCCGATGCTGTCGTTGCGACAGCGGGCACGTGCTGTTATGACTGGAATGGGCAGTTAGCGATGACGGCGTCTCCGATGACCACTTAACGTCAACGGCCGCTCGCCTGTCCGCTCGGGGGCGAAGGAGTTTCTCAATGGAAGGAAAGCGCACATATCATGCCAACTCGGTGGGAAACCAGCAAACCGATCTCCGAACGGCACGTCCGTAAAAAAACGGCCACGAGTCCCGGACAGAATCTCTACGAAGGGTAGTACCCAATTTTCGAATGCGGCGGGCTCACTTCCGGTGTCCAATGAACTATGGACCGTCTTCCGCAGCTACGCCAGGCCCTCATCCCCGCAGTAATCTTCCTCTGCACAGGCCTAAGCATTGCCTCCATGTTTCTCTTGCTGCCGCGCGGAGCTGGTCTTTTCGCGACCGGTTATCGCGCGGCTGGCATGCTGACCGTCGTTAGTCCAGCACTTCTCCTTTTCGCCTGTGTTCTGTTGTTCTTCAGACCGCACCTCGGCTACCTTCTTGGCGCGAATGCGGCCCTGCTGGCGCTTCCCTGGTTTATTCTCACCGAGTCATCGTGCTGGGACAGTAGCTGGCACTACCTCAACGGTCCCGACCAGTTTTCCGCATACTACAGACCGGTCGCCATACTGAGAATCTTGTCCGTGGCGCTGCTCGCAACGGCAGTGGCGTGCTCCGTTCTGCGCCTGCTTCCCTCGGTCCTGCCGCGGAAGTTTCGCGTTTCCGGCCGCACCTGGCCGGCGATTGTCGTCGGCGTCGCCGTCCCGTTCGCATGGCTATGCCACTCCGCTATGCCCTGGATGCTTCCCGGCATCGTTGACCGCGGTACCTCGGGCGACCTGTGGATCTTGCATGTAGAAAAGCGCGGCCTGCGATTCCACGAGACGAACGTCGGTATAAACATCAGGGATGCGAGGTTCGGAGTCAGCGAGTACGACCGAAGGCTTTTTCAATACCGCTTTGAGGGTTCGACTAGCGGCGGGGCGATGCCCGAGACGATACGCCAGCGCGCCGCTGACCTGGTTCATTCGCCCACATTGGGTAACCTGCGCACCCGCCCTCCAATCCCGCTGCGATCATGGAACGCGGAGGGCTGGTACATCAGAACAGGGCACGTGCCGGTCCGGGCGTTCACAAGCGAGTATGGCACCACGGCTCCCACCGAACTGATTGATCTGCTGAAACAGATTTTGAAACTGCCCGCAGTGCGAGGGTCATCATTTGCATTCCAGGACATCTGCCTGGGGTTCTGTTACGACCCTTTGGCCGGACTGGGATTCGTATACTCGAATGACCGCTGCACGTATCTTCCAGATGGAACTACTCGGTGTTTCTAACCCTGATAACGGCTGTGAAACGGGAATGTCGGAAAGTTCGCCGCCGGGAAAACCTCAACACCGCGTTTTCCGAGAAGCGCACGTTCTTGGCCGATCCCTTTTTTCGGAGTACATACACCCCAGCCTTGGACGCAGAACAGGGAGAACGGGTTCTGCTACTCCGTACTTTTGAGAGAAGCGTCCAGCGCATCGATGCGGCGCTGATATTTCCGCGCTAAGTACTTACTCAAGTTGGCATGACCGATCCAGCCTGGGGTATTAGCTCAGATGGAACCCGGCAGTTAACTGAATGAAACGACACGATACTCCGCACTAGAATCAGGAAGCACAGTTCTTCGGAGGTGCCGCAAGGTTGACTCCCGTGAACACTACAAGAACACTATTAAGGAACGCTGCGATATTCAGGATGGAAACGCGGTGGTCTCTATCGCCAGAAAGAGGCCTGCAAAAACGCTATCGTCTTTGTTAGCAATTGAAAGTCATTTTGGGAAGCTGGCATTCTACCACTGAATTACTCCCGCTTGCCTTAAAATCAGCTACTTAACTGATTCCCCAATTACTTACACGATTCGATCAAAGTCTCCAAAGTCTCTGGTATCGACCAAATCTACCTCGTTTGGCCGAAAAATGGACACCAAAACGGACACCATGCCGATCCTGAGAATCTGGATCTGCCAGACCTTCTCTTTGGTGTCCATCTTGGTGTCCATTCTTCGCCGGAACCGAGTTTCAGCCAGACTATACCACAAGGCACGGACGTTGCTTCCGGTTTCCTTTTGCCCTGTCGTCCGCCAAAAACAGAAATGGTCGTTAAGCCGCCTCCTTCACTAGGCGATACTCATGATGCAAGCCGCCAAGCAGCGACGTCTTAACGATGTGGTAACCGGCGGGCAGCTTGTGTCCGTGGTCGCTGGCCGGAATACTATCCTGGTTGGGTTCCGGAATTCCAGGACCTAATGAGGAGTGAGACCGGCCCCGGTTGTAATGGAGTACCCATTCTTTGATCGTCATTTGCAGGTGGCGTTCGTGGATCGGAATGAGGAAGTCGAGGCACTCGCGACGTAATGTTCGGCCGAACCGCTCACATACGGAGTTTGCCATCAGTGCCCGCACCGGAGTTCGAAGAACTCTCACGCCGAGGTCCTTCACGGCCTTGTCCAACCGCTTCGACAATATGCTGTCCCGGTCGTGGATCACGAACCGATACCGATGGTCGCCCGGCAGCGCCCCCCGGTTTAACTCGGCCTTCACACCAGCGCCACGAAAATAACCTGGTTTTGGCGTTGCGGCTTTCGCGACCTTTGGGTTGGCGTCCCAAAGTCCGCGGGAGAAATCCAACTTCGATAACTACATTGCGGTCGATCGGCCGATCGTTTCTTTAGAGCGGACACACTCATTATGGGGATTGTTGCGCGCTCTGGTCAATTAGCGGATTCAGCAACGCCGGCTGCAATTCGCAAAAGACATCAGTCAATGTCCGAAAGGCCAATAGAGCCACGCAGAATTCTACCGGAAATGCTCGTCGATCCTTTGAAGAGCCTCTGTGCTTGTGCTCGTTTACCAACATGACTACCACGGGCAACGCCTCATAACTCACATGCTGTTGGTCCAGCTTCTGAAATGCAGTGAGTATGTTTGGAGTGTCTGCCATCCAACGCTCAAACTGCTCCAAACGCGCTCGCGCGTTTTCAATACTCAGAATCATATTAAAAGCGGAGCTTGTACCCTCAACCACCGACAAGTTAAGGTCGGGCAGTTTAGTCTTAACACCTAAACACACGAGGTAAAACTGCATCCCAATGTACAAGAACGCCATGTTTTGTTCGTTGTAGAGAACCTTCTTCGGAAAGATACAGGTCAATGCGTGGTGGAGATATCGCTCCGTGGCTGACATGATCCGAAGCATTGCAGAATTCAAGTAAAACGCCTTTTGCCAGACGGGGGCATACGAACCAGGATCGACCACCTCCTCAAATGGCCGACACTTGAGAAGGTCCAACATCGTCGACGGCTCGTGCTTCTCTTCGTTCAGTCCAAACTCCTGGTCCAAAGCAAACAAACCGGCTACGCGTGCCAGTCCAAATGCAGCGGTACAGTACATGCGGAGAAATTGTCGCAGCTCAGGGGCATTTCTCCACTCGTACACCTTTGTTATTTCGGGCCGGAGAATGCTCTCGAAAATACCTTCGGCGGCTTGGCGATTATCGCTAGAAATATGAGCTCACCTGAACCTCCGTGCCGTTCTTTGCGACAGGAGTCAAGTCGTTCGACCGGTGCCAGCGCTGGTAGCAGTCGTCGATTGCGACCGCGCAACCGAACTCCATTTCCATGCTGATTCACACCAGCGGGCGCAGGACGTCGCAATTCTCCTTAAAACATGAAAATCGATTCCCAACACTTCCCAAGCTGCGTTGTCGAACGCTGAGCGCACAAAGTCCAAAGAGGGTTTCCGGCCAGTGAGGTTCGATACCACCGAGTCTCGATTATACTTCATATCCACGAATGGAGCTGGGCAGATACGGAAGAGGCATGGCATAACCTCAACGAAGTCTGGATAAATTAGACACTCCATCCTGAGATCCCAAAGATGTGGACGACGGTTTAGCAGAAAATCGGATGATCGCGCGAACTCAAAAAAGCGGATAGGAAAAATGGTTTTGGCAACCGCCCGGCCATGTGAGCTCTCCGCGCTACGGAATACGTCCCTCAATTTCCGATTTATGGCGGCCACCCCTAGTGCAGGTGGAAAGAACCCTATGCCTTCCCCTCCCGATCCTGCGTTCATCTTGCCGACCGCAACGTTACCTCTTTCGTGGAAGCCTCGAATGATAGACAGGCATTCTTCGAAGCTCCAAGCGAGAGAATGCGCCAAAGGAGTGATGCCCGTTCCTTCTGCGACCACTTGCTGGGCCCCCTTTTCATGTATCAGCGGCGCCAGTCGCTCTTCATGAAAGAAATCGATGTCTACGTTGTACCGACCGTCCAAGACTTCAATCACGGAACGTCTTACGAGTTCCGGTAGCAGGTTGGGATTGCAAGCGAACACCACGGGTCTTGTCCGATAGACTAGCTGACTACCTTGCCGCTCTATTCGATCGGCGAGGGCTGGAATACTTCCGCAAACAATGCTGACTTCCTCGGTGCCCAGTTGGTCATTGGAAAGTCGCAGACACGTTTGATGGATTTTCGAAATTTGCATCGTGAAAAGTTCTGCACGAGCAAAAAACTCAGCCAAGTGCACAAAGCCCGGCTTGAATGGCAACAGAACCACACGTGGTTGTTTTTGTTGCGATTTGCTCTCGAAACTGAGTGCCATGTGAGTCGCGCGGACTTCATCATGGCCCGTAGCAACGCTGGTGAGACCTCCATTGGAGCCATTGGCTTCGATCAGGTAGATGGCGCCCTCCGTCGCAAGCGTGACATCCAAGATGGCGATGCTGAAACCTGAAGTGTTTGTTCGTATGCGCATGGGAAACCCTGGATGTGGGCCGGATGTAACGAGCTTGGACAAAGGTGGAAACTGATGTCCAGCCGAGGAAAGAGCGAGTTCGAGAACAATCATCCGAGATGCACTCAAAGATATCCTCCTTTGTGTCGACCGACGCGCCTAGTTGCACTCAAGCCGACGTAATGCAGAAGCACACACACTTGCACCTCGACACCCCTACCCTTTCCTATCGCGTCCAACCCTTCGTGGGTCTTCGATTTGACATTGACTCGTCCTTGCGGAACGCGAAGGCACTTCGCGACACTGCGACAAATCTCCCCTTTGTGTGCTGCAATACGTGGTCGCTCGAGGATGATCGTTGCGTCTAGGTTGCCGATTTCCCAGCCTGCGTCACGCATACGGCGGCAGGCTTCGTCAAGATAAATTCTGGAATCTTGCGCATGGTGGTCCTCCTTCTGAAAGAGCGTTCCCATATTGGGCATGCCCATTGCACCAAGAAGCGCATCCGTAATCGCGTGTAGGAGTGTGTCGGCGTCCGTTTGACCAATCGGCCCGCGATCATGCTCGATCTCCACACCACCTAATAGAAAAGGTCGACCGGAGCCGCGTGGAGGCGTGGGTTCGAGTCGATGAATATCGTAACCCCAGCCGATCCTAATCGGTGGAATCGGTCTTGTTGGTACACCCCTCACCAGGCTTTCCCCGTTGCCCTATACGCAAGTAACGCGGCATAGTCACGCTCCGTGTCGCAATCCATAACCACCGCCTCTTCGCCGGTCTCCAAGTATAAAACGTCTGTCGGCCGTAGCTGAAAGATCGTTGAGAATCGGTGGCTTTCGGGCATGGAATGGACATCGGCGAACACTTCTCTCGCGATGATTCTCGGATGCCCCTGTTGGCCCAGAAAAGTGGGAACGAAAAGCAGCGGCCGAAGATCACAATAAGCACGCAAAATTAATCGCATCAAGTCGGGAGTGATCAAGGGACAATCTCCCGGCATCACAGCCACAGCCGGCGCACAGGATTCGACAACGCGAAGCCCTGCACAAATGGAGGCAAGCATGCTCGGAGATTCTTGATCCAAGCACAACACAGAGATTCCAGGCCTATGCAGTAGCGCGAGATTAGCGCATGGCGACCGGGGCTCTAGGACAACAACTACTGGTTCGCATCCCCCATCTGCCAAATTAGCAACAGTCGTCTCAAGGATCGTACGTTCCCCCAAACTGAGACGTCGTTTATCACAGCCCATCCTAAGGGAAGCACCGGCAGCGGGCACTATACCTGCGATTGCAAAGGTCCCACGCTGTGCCGTACTCAATTCTTGATCTCGCATGCACTTCCACTCAAGGCATTGTAAACCGGTGAAGCGGGCGGTCTCCAGGACCTACCCGCCAGTTCGTATTGTGTGCGGGCGCGAGTCCTGAAACCCGCTCCTTGAACATCGAGTAACCGCTTCACTCATAAACTCTTTTGATCCACCGGCTCACGCCTCAGTCTGATAACGACGAGTAAAAGCCGTGGCCACCGAAGCGGAAAGTCCACAAGCGACCCCTCGTCGGCAGTCAAACGCCTGCGAGCTCATAAAGCGGAATGGTAAATTCGCAAGCTAATCTGTGGGAGGATAGCGACATCCCTGGAGAAAGCGGTCAAGCCGCGCACAGGTGCGGCTCTTGGTTCGTCCCGATTGACTATGCAATTTTTGGTAAGAAACCCAAAAGTTCGGGTCTCAAGAAGCGGCCGCCTTGATGCAAGAATTCTTCGAAGCCAGCTGTTTTTTCTATGGAACGGTAATCCCCACAAAGCCATTTTTGGCACGAACATGGGCAACCTAAGCGATTCGCCGGTGTGTCCTTAACTATGTACAAGTCCGCGAATCGGTCGGTTCAGGCGGTGTTGCGTTTTTGACTCATATACCAGCAGGCGACGGCCATCAACAATAGGTCGAACACAAAGATCACCTCAAAGATCGTAGTTCCCTGGAATGTGAGGAGATTGGGGAGGCGCTTGTCGCCCGCCAACACCGCGGACCGGATCGCAAATGGCAGGACGAAAAGTCCAAAGGTTCCAATTAGAAAGGACTGCCACGTCTTCTCGACGGAAGTCATGGCCTTGCCTGAAACCAGGCCCAGCAAGACACAAATCAGCATGACTCCCACAGTCAGGACGTACCGCTGAAAGGCATTCCTTCGGAAGACAGCACTTACGATCAACTGCTGGTCAGGCTGGATGAGACTGCGGTCACCCCGCATTACATTCTCAGCCCGGTGCGTTCTGCCGTCTTCGACTGGGCGGAACGTCCAATCCAGGCCGCTCACATTCGCATCTCCAGTGTATTCCCCCGAAAGACGCTGCACGTCGATCCGCGAAATCGCGGCCATTCCATTGAATTTGAGTGGAAGGTGAACACGAACTTCGTCAAACGGAAAGCTGTGCAACCAGGACCAGCCAGTTCCTTCGTGAACGCTCTGCGCACCAGCGACGTTATATTGAACCCGGAACTGACTAGCGGCATAAATGCTGCTTTCGTAGGCCGACGTAATTTGAAATTTGTCTAACTCGCGCAAGCGCCGTAACTCAGGCGCTGGCGAGCACGGAACGCTGAAGCGGAGCCTGTCTGCAGCGTTCGAAATGGCTGCTGGAGCTGGTAGCACCGAAACGTCTTGGACTTGGAGATCCCCATTCTGCCACCCCGAGCTGATCATAATTTCGCGCGGCCCCGGAGGAGCGATCTGATCGGTGACCGGCGAGAATGTCAGGTTCATGCCGACCGAATTCGCTTTCGAATCCAAGTCTCCCGGCGTCACAGCAATCTGGAGCTCGTATAACGCCGGCGGAGCGGGCACAGCTGCTCGCGCAACGCTTGAAGCATTCTGAGCCTTGGCCAATATTGCCAGAAGCGAGATCAGGTACACGATCGCGAGAATAGTCACACTGGTGGCGAGGTCCATTTTGTCAATTACCAAGTGCCAATAACTGCCATTGGCCGGGCGGTTAAGGCAATTGGCAATGTTGTTGAGCTCGGAGATCGCGGACTTATATTCTTGCTTCAACTTCCCATCGACCACCGCCCACTGGACGAATGCCACGTGCTCCAGTCGGCCTTTGATGTCGAGAAGCTGCTTTTCAAGAAATCGAAGCTGGCCAACGCTACCGCTCGTTTGAAGCGCTCTGATTGCTTCCAGGTCGCGAGCACAGTCGTTCAGACGGGCTTTGCGGTGGCCCGCGTCTTCACCCGAAGACTCGATCCACGACTCGCTACTCAGTAGCTGTCTGACTAAGCTTTCTGCTTTCAGGACCGCGTGTACCGCGTTATCCCTCCGCGCCGTTGTAGCCGCGATCTTCGCCGTCTGCAGCCATACGGCGTAAGCGGATAGCAGAATGAACAAAGCCGAAGGAACGAACCATGGTCGCCATCGCGCCGGTATTTCCACCGTGAACTTAACGCTCGAGAAATCCCATACTGCGTCGTTAGCATAGTGAATATTCACTGCGCCGGTAATACCCCCGTCCTTTGACAACGCTGGAACAACAGAAAGCGGAGTAGGCCGGATTTCTGTCTCGTCCGTTGCCGCGATTTCGATCGACGAAAAGCGTCCGCCCGAAGGCAGGTGGACCGATACATCGACGCCGGTCCTCGATCGGCTCATCGGAATCAGAAATGGGAGCTCCGACAAATAACTCGGGGACGCGATCAGGATTCGAATTCGGATCGGCCATCTTCCCCCTGTTGTTCATCAAAAGTCCATTCGGCCCGGGGTTGCCGGGAGGAGATCCGCGAGGTGCACGCGACCACGACGACGGTGGGGCCCGTGCACCGCCATCCACCTGAAATTCAGAACCGTCGACAATGTCAGCGAGAAGAGAAATCGGGGCGCCAGACCAAGAACTGTCCGCGATCGGCATCTACGCTGCCGGTGCCCAAGTGTACCGGTGATGCAGACCGCCGATTCTCTTCTCTGCCCGGAGTGCGCGAACTGCATTGGGCCGCGATTCGGTCGGACGAGCGCCCGGCGTCTCCTTATTCAGTCCGATATGAGTTCTGTCGTCGTGATAATAGCGAACATATTCGAGGCTGAGCCGTATCAGATGTCGCTCCTCCAGCGGGATGACGTGATCCAACATCTCACGGCGTATGCTCCCCACCCATCTTTCCGCGACTCCGTTTTGCCACGGACTGCGAACGCTCGTCCGGACAGATTTGATCCTGCTCGCTTTCAGAAAGCTATGCACCTCGGTGCCGAATTTGCGGTCGCGATCATAGATGACGTAGCGGTATGGGCATGGAAGCGGCAGGGCCTCTCGGAGCTGCTGCAAAATCCAATCGCTCGTCGGATGCGCGGTGACGTTGAAATGGAGAATGCGGCGCCGATGATGCTCGATGACAAAGAAGCAGTACAGCACACGGAAACTCAGCGTGGGCACGGTGAAGAAGTCGAAGGCGGCAATCACCTCACGGTGGTTCTGGAGGAATGCCAGCCAGCGCTGCACCTTCGACTTGTCAGGTTGGCGCTTCAGCCGTTGCAAATAGCGCGACACGGTGGGTTCCGAAACCTCAAATCCGAGTTGCAGTAGTTCTCCGTGGATGCGAGGCGCACCCCAGGATGGATTCTCGGACTCCATGCGCCGAATCAACTGCTGAATCTCCACGCTGACGCTCGGGCGACCAAGGCGTTTAGGCCGCGACCGCCATCGCCAAAACAGGCGAAAAGCAGCGCGATGCCAGGACACCACGGTATCCGGCTTCACGATGATCAGGGCATTCGCCCACCCCGGCCACAAACGGCGAAGGGCGACCCAAAATGTTCGGTCAAGATCGCATAGGTGAGGCCGTGGCTGTTTACGCTTGAACACGACCAGTTGCTGGCGTAGCGCGGCAACCTCCAAGCCGAGACGGTGGCGGCCGATGAAGAACGCACGGCAATAGGCGATCACCGCGAGAACGAGCACTATCATCACCTCACATCGTACCCGCTGACGCCCCCCCCCGGAGACGCGTCACGTTTGCTGCTTCTTGGTCGGACCGAGTTTTGATGACCCACAGCGGTTCGGCCATTCTTGGAAAGGGACAGGGAAAGGGGGCGGCCCGGCAGCTTGATTCTGCCGGTTTCCATCGAAGTCGCTACGTCCGCAAAACCGGCACCCTCGCCCTCTTGCAGGTTGTACACGAGACTTCGTTCGTCGGCGGTCAACACAATTCGCGCGGGCCCGACGCCGGTTCTGATCTCGCCGGTGACCTGGCGTTGTTTTACGTCGATTATTGAGATCGTGTCGCCGGCGTGGTTTGTCACAAAGATCCACCTGCCGTCTTTGGTCATGACGCCACCCTGCGGATCCTTGCCCACCGGGATGATGTTCTCAACCTCGCCCGATGCCAGATTGATCACCGCGACTTCTCCCGAACCGGCGTTGCTGACCCATGCGGTTTCGGCATTTGGACCCAGCAAAACCATGTGAGGGTGCTGCCCTTTGACTTCGTAGCGCCGCAGCACCCTTCGGCCAACTGGATCGATGAGCAGCAGACCGAAGGGATTCTCAATCGTCACGACGAGTTGGCCCGTTTTCGGAACGACGGCGATCCCGTGCGGACGGCGATAATGACCTAGATCGACGACCCCGGCGATGGGACGCGCCCGGACATTCACGATGGAAATCGTATTGCCGCCCTCTCCTTTGTCCGTCATCCAGAGGAGTCCGTTATCGGTCACATAGAGCAGACGCCGGTCCGGTGACAACACCATCTCGTGAGGGAACCTGCCGACCTTTACATCGCTCAGCCGTTTGCCTCTGGCAGCGTAGAAGGCGACTTTTCCTGCCTTCTTCTCCACAACAGCAAGGACCGCGTCGATGGAGGTTGTTGCCCCCATTGCAGCCCTTAAGCTCGTAACCGTCCCAATTCGAAGAAACGTCCTTCGTTCCATAGCGGGCGAGCCGGAAATCCTCATTACTAATGGTGTTCGCCGCCACGCCCACGTGCGGGACGCGCTTGGGATGACTGGATCGCCTGAGCCACCAGCGCGTCAAATTCCGCGCGCGACATTTTCAGTTTGTCCGGATGAGCCTCAACCCACTTGGCAAGGCCCGCATATTTCTCCGGCGTCCAGCCACCTTCGAATTCCGCTCCGTTCTTGCGTTCACGATTCAACTCAAAATTATAGGTATCTTCCAGGTTTGTGAATTCGGCTTTACTGATTGCGGCCTCGGCCAAGATGGCGGGAATGAAGATAACCCCATCCGTCTTGGCCACGACCAAATCTCCCGGCAGCACCACGGCTCGTCCGATGCGGATCGGGGCATTGATCGCCGTCAATTCCATTTGCGCCCAAGCCGAAGGATCGTAGCCACGATAGAAGCCGTTGAGATTTGCGATTTCGCGGTTTTCCTCCTGATCGCGGATGCCGCCGTCGAAGATGAAACCCGAATGGGTGTGCGCGGCGATGCCGCTTCCTAGATTGGAACCGATCAGCGTGCCTTCGATGACCTTGCCAAAGCCGTCGGCGACATAAACGTCTCCCATCTGGAGCTGGTTGATGGGCCAACTGTTGGTTCCGCTGATGCGTCCCTCCGCTTTCCCTTCGGCGGTGATGGCCGCGGCCATATCGGGCCGCACCGGCATGTACTGCGCCGTGAGCGCACGTCCGGCAAATGGCTTCTCGATATGGAGAGCCTGCCAACCACCCTCAAACTGATTGCGGTAGCCTTGGCTCCGCAAATAGTCCCACACATCCTCGATCGTCACATCCAAGGCACGTTCAAGCAGATTGTCTGCTACTTTCGGGCGCCCATCGGCGAAGCGTTCGCCTTTCCACTCCGATGTGTAGAACATGATTTGCTCCCTCGACGTCTTTACCTGAGCGAAGGCAGACGGGAGCGCTAAGAAAGTGCAGGCGATCAGGGCAGTCGAAACAGTTCGTCTCATAGACTCCTCTTTTCGATTGGTCTTGTATCTGATCTTACATTCAGAACCCAGACGCCGCTGCCATCATCGTCGTCGCCAGTTTTGAACCCGTGTCGAGAGCGGCTGGCATTGCGCTGCCACACCCTCGGAGCATACACTGCATACCATGAACCGACGATACTTCTTGAGCTCCGCTATGGCGGCAGGTGCGGCGCTTCGCTCGAGCGCGTTCGCCAGCGCCAACGACACTGTTCGCGTGGCGTGCGTGGGCGTGCGTGACCGCGGTCTCAGCCACCTGGAGGCCTATAACCAGATGACCAACGTCGAGGTGGCCGCCATCTGCGATATCGATGAGTCAGTGCTCAACGCACAGGTGGCCGCCGTCGAGAAGGTCAAGGGCAAGCGTCCCGCGGCGTTCACCGATCTGCGCAAGCTGCTTGAGGACAAGTCCATCGATGCCATCTCCATCGCCACACCCAACCACCACCATACGCTCCAGACTATCTGGGCATGTCAGGCAGGCAAGGATGTTTACGTCGAGAAGCCGTGCTCGCACGATATGTTTGAAGCCCGGCAAATCGTAGCCGCTGCGCAGAAGTACGACCGTATCGTGGCCCATGGCACCCAGCAACGTTCCGGTATTGGGCGCGACGTAGTCAAGCAGCTTCGAGACGGCCTGATCGGCGATGTGTATATGGCTCGTGGCATGTGCTACAAGCAGCGCGACACCATCGGCCGCAAGCCGGAGGAGCCGGTGCCCGCGGGTGTGCACTACGACCTTTGGCTCGGCCCGGCGCCGGAGCACGCTTTCACGCGAAACCGCTTTCACTACAACTGGCACTGGTTCTGGGATTACGGCAACGGCGATCTGGGCAACCAGGGCAGTCATCAGGTGGACATGGCCCGGTGGGGATTGGGCGTAAAATATCCCACGAAAGTGAGCGCCATCGGCGGGCACTTCATGTTCGACGACGACCAGGAGACGCCCAACACGCTAAGCGCCAGCTTTGAATTCAACGACGGCGGCATCAAGAAGATGATGACTTTCGAAGTGCGGCACTGGATCACCAATCATGAGGCGGGCATCGAGGAACCCAGCCGCCAGAACGTCGGTGTGATTTTCTACGGATCCAAGGGTTATATGGCGGTCTGGAGTGAGGACTCCGGCAAATACCAGACTTGGCTGGGGCGCGAGCAGACAGCCGGACCCTCCGGCACCGACCTCGGCAACAACTGGGACAACTTCATCGAAGTCGTGCGCAGTCGGAAGCGCGCGGACCTCTACGCACCCATCGACGAAGGCGCCATCTCGACCACGCTGGTGCACCTGGCGAACATCTCGTATCGCCTGGGTCGCAGTTTGCAATTCGACGCCGCCAGTTACTCATGCATAGGCGATGAGGAAGCGAACCGCATGTTCCGGCGCAACTACCGGAAGCCGTTCGTGGTGCCAGACAAGGTGTGAGGGATCCGTCCTGGGCGCAGGTGCTGGATCTAGAAAACTAGCTTCAACCCGAATTGGATCTGCCTCGACGTCGTTGCCGTGGCCGTGACTAACCCCGCGGACGCGCTGATTCCGCCGTTCGAAAAAACGGTCGGGTTTGGCGTTCCGAAGTTTGCCCGGTTGAGCACGTTGAAGAGTTCCGCCCGAAACTGCAGGCTCGCCCGCTCAGAGACAGCCGTGGTCTTGAACATCGATATGTCTACATCGGCCAATCCCGGCCCAGTTAGCGTTCCTCTACCCAAGTTTCCGTAGGTGCCGGGGATCGGCAAAATGAAGGCATTCGGATTGAACCACTGGCTCGGGCTCTGAAGCAGAATTGGCCCGCTGAAGTGCGGATTCAAGGACGGACGATCTGGGTTTCTTGTGTCTCCATCCCCGGACTGGTTCGAGCCTATCTGCGGGGTAAATGGAAAGCCGCTCAGCAACGTGGCAATACCGTTGATCTGCCAACCGCCAATCAACTTGCTTTCCACAGGTCCGGGGCGCGGCCACCAGCGCTTACCCTGGCCGTACTGCAGCTCATAAGTCGCCGAGATACTCGCCTGGCTGGTAATGTTCAAGGCGGCGAGGCCCCAATCCCTCGGCAGATCATTCCGATCCAAAATCATCTGCGCTTGATTTTGCGCCTGCGCGCCGGTCAGCCCCGAATTCATATCGAGATTCTTCGCCCAACTGTAGTTCGCGCGAAATTGCAGACCCTTACTCCAACGGCGTGTCAAGTCGATTTGCAGAGCGTTGTAGCTGCTGTTCCCCTCGGTGTACCAAAAGAATCCACCTGACAAGAACGGATTGGGCCGTTTTGCCACCGGGATGTACTGAGCGCCGCGGGGCACGGTGCCTTTTACCGTGCCAGGCGTGCCGCCGGATCTGCAACCGCCGGCCTTCGAACAAATCTCGGCGGGAATACTGTTTGGATCGACGCTCAGCAGTCCATGGTCGCCGTGCGAACCCGCGTACGCGACGCGCAAAGCGGTATCGCGACTCAATTGCCGCTCGACCGCGAAATTCCATTCCTCCACCGCCGGCGTTTGCGCGTTGGCCTGCACGCCTTGCGGCGCGTAGATGGTGCAGGGTTTCGGAACACCCAGACCGCACGCGGGCGGCGGCGGCACGCTCGGAACCACAGGCAGGATCGAAGACAGCGGGACGTTCGAAAACGAGACGGAGCCGTTATACGGCGGAAGCGAGTTCAGCAGAAAGCTGAGCGCATCGATCAGGGAATAGTAAGTTCCGAAGCCCGCTCGGATCGCGGTCATGCCGTTTCCGAACACGTCCCACGCCACGCCGGTCCTTGGGCCGAACAGCCGCATCGCGTTGTTCTGAGTGAACGCCGAGCCGGCCACGCGCGGCGTAGTGAGAAGGACGCCCTTCGCATCCGTGATGTAGTTGGCGGCTCTGCCCGACTCCTCATTCCAGCCGTTCGTGAATTCATGCCGGATGCCAACCTGCAGTGTGAGATGCGGACGAATCTTGATCGCGTCCTCGATGTACCACGCTCCGAAAAAGCTCCTCCAGCCCAGTTCATTGGGATTGGGCACCACTTGAAACGTGCTCACGGTTCCTTGGAGAAAGCTCGTGAGGCTGTTAAAACTCGCCTGGCCCAGTTGGCGCGAAGCGGTGTCCTCATTGTCCTGGAGCCGCTGAAACCAGGCTCCCAGGCTGATCTGGTGAATACCCTTGCTGATTTGCACGCTGTCGGAAATGGTGAAAAGGTTTCGGCGATTCCAAACACCGGCGGCATTGTTTGGGCCCGCCGAAGTGAGAGAGGCCGCACCCGTTGTCGTGGCGCCGCCGCCTATGACGATACCGCCTGGTCCGCCGCCCGAAACAAACGACAGGCTCGACGGGAAAATGGCCAGAAGAGTCGAATCCAGATTGAACCCCGCGCGCGAGAATCCGGTGCGGAACGTGTTGAGAATGTCCGGAGTTACGACGTGCGTTTCCTGCAGGCTGGCTACCTGCATTCGTAGCGTAGTGTAAGAACCGAAAAGTGGGTCCGCGAGAGGGATCAGACTGTTGCCATCGTCGATCGTGTACGCAGCCGAAAACGAATCTCGATCCCGTGCGGTGTAGTCGGCTCGCACGGTACCGAAGTCTTCGCGTATGGACTGTCTTGGATTGTTGTACGCCAGCGCCGTCCCGCTCGGCACTCCATTGGCCAACAGTTCCCGCCCGTTCGGCTCGGGCCACAACGTCATGTACTGCAGCATCGCCGGATGCAGATTTGCCACCTGTGTTTCCACGCCGGAAGCATTCGGCAAGAAGCCCTGCCGCGCCTGCTGGTCTGGGACGATGCTGACGTTGCTTACGGCCAACGCTTGGCGAAATCCCTCGTAGTTTCCGAACAGGAATAACTTGTCTTTCTTGATAGGTCCCCCGAGCGCGCCCCCGAACTGGTTTCTGCGAAACGGGGGAACGAACGCCTGGTCGAAAAAGTTTCGCGCATCGAGCACGCTGTTTCGGAGAAACTCAAAAACGGATCCATGCAGCGCATTCGTTCCGGACTGGGTCACGACCATGACCTGTCCACCGGCCCGCTTTCCGTACTCGGCCGGGTACGTGTCTGTCAGGACGTTGAACTCCCGGATGGCATCGATTCCGAGCAGTTCTCCGCTGACGCCTCCGGGTGTCACGGCGAGTTGGCTCGACCCGCCATATTCAACGCCGTTCATCAGGAATAGATTGTCCGTCGGCCGCCGCCCTTCCACCGAGAACGTATTTCCATTGCTCGTGCTCGTGTTCGGACTTTTCTGTGAGCTGTAATTGATCGCGCCCGGATTGAGCGTAATCAGATTGTCGAAGCTGCGTCCGTTGAGCGGCAGCTCTTTGACCTGGCGCTCCCCCACGACCCCCGAGACCGAATCGGTTGTGGTATTGACGACGGGGTCCCCTTCCGAGACGGTGATCTGCTGGACGAAGTCGCCCACGTCCAACCGCAGGTCCACAACGGCTTGCTGCCCTACCGCCAGATTGACCCCAGTCCTGACACTTGCCTGGAACCCCTGCTTTTCCGCTTTCACTTCTTGCGGACCCAGAGGCAGGGAGAGGACTCTGAAATTGCCTGCTCCATCGGTGGTCATCACCCGCGTCGCGCCGGTCTCCAGACTCTTCACGGTGACGGTTGCGCCGCTTACGCCGGCTCCGGATGGATCCTCCACCTTACCAGAAATGGCCGCGGTTACCTGGGCCCACGCCGGTCCCGAAGTCACCATCATGGGGAAGATGACGAGACATATCCTGAGGCACCATCGCCTCCAGTTCCGCCGTGCACCAATCCGATGCTGGTTCACACTTGTCTTTCCATAATTCAGGAAGGTCCGCTCGCGGGCAGAGATGCTGAGTTGTTGAGACTCCTGATCATTGACTCAGCCACTTCTTCAGGAACGGCAAGCCGGACTCCACGCGAATCTCGTGCCCGCCGTCATGTAAATCCATTTCGATGTGGTCCGCAATGCCCAGCTTCCGGTAATGCTCCTATTCTCTGCAACTGCTCAGTCAGACACTTATGAAACCCGTTCATGCGTTCAACGTAGTCCCATCGTTGCCGGAACCCGAGATCAGATTGCGACGAGTCGTTCGCCGGTCCACGTGCAGGTCTTTCGCAAATCGGAGTTGCTGGATCTGATACAGCAGGACCGTCGCTTCGCGCTCCGATTCTTAAAGAGCCTTGCGCATCGCTTGGATCGTTGCGAACAGTCGCTTGCAGATTTCGTGTTGGAGAGAATTGAACGAAGGCTGGCAAGGCTACTGGCGCGCCTTGCACCGGCCAAGCCTCGATCCGGCTGGGTCCGTTTGCAGTTCAGTCCGAGCAATTCGGAACTGGCCAGAACAATCGGCAGCACACGATGGCAGATCTCCCATTACATGCGCCGCTTTCAACAGCTGGGCTGGCTCCAGCGGCGGCCCGGTCTCTGGGTCAGCTGCGAAGGTTTGCATGAGTTTCTGGAATCGTCCGGCAGACGGCCCTAGACTGAGGTTCCCAACGTCTCCGTCAAGCCGCATGCTCTGTGCCGTGGTGCTGTGGATGGCTGACCGTCTCGATCAATCTCTCCAGCAGGGTCACCCTCTTGCGAAGGTAGTCGCGATAATTCCGGTGATGCGTGTGGCGGATCTCAACCAGCAGCTCGACGCGACCCGCTTCCAACAGCTCCGTTAGAATAGCAAGCTCGTCGCTGCTCAGGCTGAGAAGCTCATGGGTTGGCGCATGCATGAGATCCTCCATTGGTAACGAAATCGCTGCCGATTTAATTTGACTCCGGAATCTAGCGCGAGTCAAGCGCTATTGAGTAGTCTGGCGGTCGCCGCAAGATCCTGAGCTAATCGCTCCACAGCGGTTGCGACCTCCGGAGAAAGCGAGCCACCCGGTTCGAAGTTGGTTGCTTCGATCCCGTAGACAATCAGCTTGCGTGGAAGCCGGCCGAGGGCGCGGGCAAGTTCGACCGCCTCCGCCACGCCGAGCGCGTGTGTGGAGCAAGAGAAGCAGTCCGCCGGCAACGCACCCCTGCGGGCATCCCAGGTGGTGATTGCTCCACGTGCAGAGCCGCTCACTACGGCATCCACGAGGATCACTGCCTGCTCGCTGTTCCATTCGTCGATGAGCGCAAGCATGTCACCGCTGCGTGCGTGCGCGTCGATTCCCAGTTCGCGGAGACGTGCCGCCACCAGGAGCCCGGCGGCATCGTCGGCGCGGTCCGGGTTTCCACAGCCAAGGATGAGCATGCACTACTCGCGTTCGATCTGTAGCCGCAGGAAATGCGTGGCGCAGGAGATGCACGGGTCATAGTTACGGACGGCCTGTTCGCATTTCCAAGTCACTTCGTCGGTTGGGCGGCTGGCCACCTGCGAAACGAAATGCCAGAGATCTTCCTCGATGCGTTTCTGGTTCTGCGACGTCGGTGGAACAATCTTGGCGAACCGGATCAGGCCTCGGTCATCAATGCTGTAGCGGTGGTAGAGAGTACCCCGCGGCGCTTCAGTGGCGGCAGAGCCGACGCCTGCATGCACCGCAACTGGCACTCGGGGTGATTCGGGGCGCGCATATGCTTCTATGATACGCATCGCCTCCGCGCAGGCAAACACCATTTCGACGCTGCGCACCACGATGCTTTTGAACGGATTGCGGCACGGCACGGTTAGACCGCAATCGCGTGAAATTTGCTGCGCCACCTCGGGAAAGCGCGCGAAATTCAGGTTGTAACGAGCTAGGGGACCCACCAGGTACGACCCGCGTCCGCGTAGCATCGAGTGCAGCGCGTTGGAGTGTTTCATGTGCTGCTCGATGAAGTGGTCCTCATATTCGGCCACGTCGATATCCAGACCGTTATTCGAGACGAGGCGGCCCTCATTCAGCGGATATTCGTCGGTGGGGCAAAGCGAGACAAATTCGTAGTCCTGTTCAAAATCCGGAAAGTCGAAGCCGGCCACCACTCGCGCAGTCTTGAGGGATGCGTCGAGCGCCCATTTCAAGTCCTCAGTTAGCTCACGCAGTTCTGGCTCGGCAGGAACTTTATAGAAACCGCCGACGCACGCGGAGACTGGGTGAATTTCGCGGCCTCCCATCAGGCTGACCACGCGGTTGCCGATTTTTTTCAGCCGCAGCCCCGTTTCCACCAGCTCACGGTGGTCGCGCGCCATCTGGATCGCGTCGGGATATCCGAGGAAGTCAGGCGCGTGCAGCAGAAATACATGAAGCGCGTGGCTCTCGATCCACTCAGCACAGTAAAACAGGCGGCGCAGCAATCTCACTGCGGGATCGATGACCACGCCGAGCGCTCGCTCAATCGCGTGCACCGCGCTCATTTGGTAAGCGATTGGACAGATGCCGCAAATGCGGGCCGTGATGTCGGGTGCTTCGGAAAAGTGCCGCCCGCGCAGAAATGCCTCGAACAGGCGCGGCGGCTCGAAGATCTTGAGCTTGACCTCCGTCACTTTGTCGCCTTTCAGTTTGACGAACAGAGCGCCTTCGCCTTCCACCCGCGCCAGGCAATCCACCTTGATGGTCCGGCTTTTGTGCGTCGTGTCGCTCATGTACGCTCGCATTCCTCGCTGGCTTTGCGGAACTGCCACGCCCACGCGTTGAAGGCGCGAAAAGCCCGCGCAATCTGCTGATCATCCTGGCCCAGCACGCGAAATTGGCTCGTGAGCGACGGCGTGTTAGGCGTTTCCATGGGCCCGTAGCAGCCATAACAGCCGCGGTGGAAGCTGGGACAAATCGCGCCGCAGCCGGCCTGCGTCACCGGTCCCATGCACGCCACGCCTTCGGCCACGGCAAGACACACGGTGCCGCGGCGTTTGCACTCCATGCAGACGCTGTAAGTGGGAACGGCGGGCTTTCGCCCGGCCAAAGTGGCGCTGATGAGTTCCACCAACTGATGCTTGTTGATGGGACAGCCCCGCAGCTCGAAATCGACCGGCACATGCTCGGCAATCGGCGTGGAGAGTTTGAGCGTGCTGATGAATTGCGGCGTGGCGTAAACCACGCGGACGAATTCGTCAACGTCTTGGGAATTCCGCAACGCCTGTATGCCTCCAGCGGTCGCACAGGCTCCGATCGTGACCAGCACGCGGCATTGCCTTCGGACCTTTTGGATGCGTTCAGCATCTTGGTGCGTGGTGATGGAGCCTTCGACCAGGCCTATGTCGTAAGGGCCTTTGGATATGGTCCGGCTGGCCTCAGGAAAATACGCGATCTCCACCGCATCAGCTACGCTAAGGAGCTCGTCCTCGGCATCGAGCAGGCTTAACTGGCAGCCATCGCAGGATGCGAACTTGAAGACGGCAATCCTCGGCTTTGGAGCGTGATTAGAGCTCATGCTTCCCCAGCAATCCGCGCAGCTTCTGATAACAGAAAACCGGCCCGTCTTTGCAAATGAAGTACGGCCCGTACTGGCAATGGCCGCAGAAGCCCACCGCGCACTTCATGTTGCGCTCGATGGACAGGTAAATATCGCTGGGCAGCACGCCGCGGTTTTCCTCAAGTTCGGTAATCACGTAGCGCATCATGATTTCCGGCCCGCAGATGAAGGCCACGGTCTTATCCGGATGCATGCGCAGGTGACGGAACAGAGTAGTCACCACGCCTACACGCCCGCGCCAGTTCATACCGCCGTAATCGACGGTCGTTAACACTTGCGTGTCGGGAGATCGTCCCCATGCCGCCAGTTCCTTCTTGTACAGAAGGTCGCCCGGACAACGCGCACCATACAGAACGATCAAACGAACGTAGTCGTCACGATGCTTCAGAATGTGATAAATAGCCGGCCGCAGCGGAGCCAGACCAATTCCGCCCGCGATGATGAGCACGTCCTTCCCGCGAACGGCTTCGAGGGGCCAAGCGGTGCCGAACGGCCCTCTCACACCCAGCCAGTCGCCCGTCGCGCGGCTCACCAGCGCCTGAGTCGCCGGACCGACGGACCGCACCGTATATGTCAGCCGTCCCGCTTGTTCCGGATCGCCGCTGATGGAAATTGGCAGCTCGCCCACGCCGAACACGTACAGCATGCTGAACTGGCCTGGCTCAAAACCAGCCGCCGGGACGCCTCTTGCGGGCTCAAGAGAGAGCGTGAAGGTGTCGTGCGTCTCCCGCGATACCGACGCCACACGATAGGGCTCCGGGCACATCGGGTCTGATGCTGCCTGGGAAATCCCGGGTTGCTCAAGCGTGGGGGGCATAGATGTCCAATAGCTGTAGCCGCGTGGCTTGCAGGCGCTGCGTAACGATGTGGGCAAACCGCTTCAGTAGCTCATACCCGAGATCGTGGTTGTCGTCGCACTTCATGCGCAGACACTTGCCGTCCAGGGCGATCGCTCGCGTCGGCTCCACAATCCGGGCGTCGAAGCGCCATAGGTAGGGTGGAATCAGCCACGACCACCCCAGAATGTCGCCCTCATCTAGAGTCTCAATCACGATCGGCGGCCGCTGCGGCGCGCGAGTTTCCAGCGCGATCCTCCCCTGCCGTATCAGGTAGAAGTGCCTGGCTTCCTCTCCTTGCCGGATCACATAGGCGCCCGGATCGAAACGCACGTTTGATGCGCACCCGACCAGCAGTTTCAGGTAAGCCGGGTCCAGGCCTTCAAAAAATGCGTGTTTCGCAAGTATCGGCTCAAGCGATTCCATGAATGTTGTCCCCCTTTGAAACTGGCGCGGCATTTGCCCGGCCCCCGCGGATGGCGCGGACCTCTTCCGTGATGTCAATACCCACCGGGCACCAGGTAATGCAGCGTCCGCAGCCCACACAACCGGAAGTGCCGAACTGATCGATCCAGGAAGCCAGCTTGTGCGTCATCCACTGGCGAAAACGCGATGTGGATGACGTTCGCACACTGCCGCCGTGAATGTAAGAAAACGACTGGGTGAAACAGGAGTCCCAGCGGCGCCAGCGCCCGGCGCGCTCGCCCGTGACTTCGCTCAGGTCGTCCACCGTGGTGCAGAAGCAGGTGGGGCACACCATAGTGCAGTTGGCGCAACTCAGGCAACGGGCCGCAACGTTGTCCCATTCGGGATGGTCGAAGTTCTCATAGAGAAGATCGCGGATGCCGGCAGTGTCCATTTGGCGTGTCTGCAGACTGGCACGGCGTACGGATTCCTCGGCTTGCCGGCAAAGTTCGGGTGGCGCAGGGGCGGCGTACATCTCTTCGAGGAGTTCCGTGCCCGCCTTTGTTCCTGCCTCAACGACGAAAAGGTGGCGGCCTCCATCAATGACCTCAGTCAACGCGAGGTCGAAGCCCGTGCATGCCCAAGGGCCGGTTCCCATCGATGCACAAAAGCAGTTCGGCCCCGCCTGCGTGCAGTGGACGGCAACCATGAAAACCTGACTGCGCCGGCCTTCATAGTGAGGGTCGGTGAACCGGCCGCCCTGAAATACTCGGTCCTGCACCGCGATGGCAGCCAGTTCGCAGGCGCGTACCCCGAGAAAAGCAAAGCGGGGAGGAACGCCGTGGTTGTGGAGAATTTGGAAATTGGCCCCGTCGCGCCGCAGTTCGACGAGCGGCAGTTCGCTTGGGTGAAGGAACTTCTTCCAGCTCTGCGGCCCGACGGTGTAGCCAAATAGTGCATTATCTTTTCGGCGTGTGACCCGATAGCGTCCCGGAGCCTGCTCATCCGTCCAACCAGCAGGCAAGTCTTCGAGCTTGCGAAGGACTTCGTAGTTAATTGCGCCATCCCGCAGAGTGGGACCGGCTACCTGATACCCGCGACGCTGCAATAATGCGATGAGTTGCGCAATCCCTTCGACATCGAGGACCGACCGAGTGCTTTCAGCGGTGGTTTCCATGTCCGCACGCGTCCTCTCCAGTGTTGCCGGATCGACGCCGCTCCCTTCAGTTTGCGCTTACCTCCGCTACCGCACGCGCTATGCCCAGTACTGGCACGCCAGGCGAGGCGTTCATCATCAATGCCTTGACGCTACAGCGCGAGGTTGAAGCGCGCGATGGCGCGGCCCTCAAAACCCAGTGGGTCAAAGTACTCATTGCGGCTTAAGTTAAATCAACTATCTTCTAGTGCGACCGCCGCTACCCACCGCTGTGGTTTGAGGGGTTTCCTCAAGCCGATGAGCGCAAATCGCTTTCAGGGTCTCCGCTACGTCTTCATAGGAGATCCCGCCTTTCGCCGGTGCCCTCTCCGCGTGGAGCGCAATGTCGTCCACAGAGACAATACCCACCACACCGTCATCTTCGGCGGTGACCGGGATTCGGCGGATCCGGTGCAAGCGCATGAACCCCAGAGCTGTGTGTATTTCGTCTTCCGGCCCGCATCGAACCACGGGTTTAACCGCGACATCGCCGACAGTCATCGCGCTCGGTCTGACGTTCTTCGCGCTCAAAGCTAAACACATGTCGCGGTCGGTGATGACCGCGACTAGCTTTCCGCGAGAATCGACCACTGGTAGAATGCCGCAGTGGCTGCGCCGCAAGATTTCCGTTGCAGCCGCCAGAGTTGCCTCGGGACCGCAACACTTTACGTCCCGAGTCATGATTTCTTGAATTCTCATAAATACCTCCTGGCGCACTTATGTCTTGCTGTCTATTTCATGCCGGAAGCGACAGTGCTTCCGCCGGACCAGAATGTCGCGCCCTATGCCGATTGCCGTGATCAAGACGCACAAGCCTACTCCAACCCCCAACGCGACGTGGGTTACGGTCAACCAGAAGGTCTCTGAATCCAGCATCGCGTCCTCTCCATATCCTTGTTGTTCGGGCCAAGCCCTCGGAATTTTACTGCCAAACCGAGCTGCGTTTGAACTCGCGGCCCGAGAGCACCTAATCAGTTGAGGTTCGTTAGGGCAGATTGCGATCGTGGGCTGCGTATTGAGGTCGAACCGCCGGCTTGCTCGGTCGTGGGGCTACGTGCAACCGCGGCCAGAGGGGAGCAGGTCGAGGCAGTGTTCGGCAGGCCACCGAGGAAGATCCTCACCCATATGCGGATCTTCCCAAAACACTTCCGACGTGATCATAGCTCCAGGGCGCCAGGCAGTCAATGCCGTTATTCCTTAATCACCCCTTGATTGTGATTACCGGCTGCAAGCGCGCCACCTTCCGCGAAAGACCCGCACGATTGGCCGCATCCACCACCGCGCTGACATCTTTGTAGGCTCCGGGCGCTTCCTCCGCAACACCCCGGTAAGAAGGGCTGCGCACCAGAATCCCGCGCTTGGCCAGTTCATCTACCACCTGGCGTCCCTGTCAATTCTTCAACGCCAACTCTACGCGCCTCGCGAAAGATCTCGACCGCCCACTCAGCCGTGATCAGCGGCTCGTTGTAGGTGCTGATCCCCGCATCGGCACCTTCAGAAAGCGCCGCCGCGACAATCTGATCCAGACGAATTTGCGTGAAATTGGTCGTGGAGCGCGCATCGCGCAAGGCTTGCGAAGTAATCCAGTTTTGGCAGTAAGCGCAATGCAAATCGCATCCCAGCATGCCGAAGCTCAGTGCTAAACCGCTTGGCCGGACGTGATAGAAAGGCTTCTTCTCGATGGGATCGCACCGGAGGCTGTTCAGGTAGCCATAGGGAGCATACAGCTTGCCGTCGCGGTTGAAGCGGACTTTGCAGACGCCCGCGAAACCAGCGCTGATCGGGCAACGATGCCCGCACGCCAAGCAGCGCAAGCGATGACCCTCGATGATTTCGTTAAAGCTCGGATTCCCGAGTGTGCTCGGCGAGCTCGTGGGCAACCATCTGCATTGCGGTGCCCCCGTGATCAGTTTAGCTCCAAATCCCGTCAAAGGGATTGCATTTCGGATGCGCATGACCTATATTTGCTTCGGACCGCCCTAACCGGCAGTTCAGGGAGGCAAATACCATGATCGGGATGAGTTTCCTGTCCTTTCTGCTTCTCCTGGGAATCGGCGTGATCGTGGCTGCGGTCTACCATTTCGTCCTTCGCTACCGATTCCTGGATGGATATGACTCGTTCTTTGCCAAAGTCGCCTTGGGGTGGCTCGGCGCCTGGCTGGGCTCGCCTGTGTTCGGCTACTGGTGGTACAAGTTCGAGAACGTGTACATTGTGCCGGCGATCCTCGGTTCGATCACCGCGGTGCTGCTGAACGTAGTCGCCTGGAAGGCGTTGACGAAGGTGATCGCGCCTAGACCCGCGGCGGACAAATCGGCACCACAGTTCAAAGCAGCCGCCTGAACGGCTGAAACAAACTAATTTTCCGAGCAACGCCAGAGCGGGAATTCCGCGTGATGCTGAAGGGGAGGGAGTTCCCGCCCTCAGCCGTTGGCCGTCAGGGTTCGGCGATGCATAAGAAAGAGAATGCCCGCCACGACGGGCGGTACACTGCTAACGACGGTCGTAAGAACTCGGCTGGCGACAGGCAAATAGGGCGGCGCCCAGATCGGGTAAGCGACTCCTGTTGCTAATCCGACGGTCATAAGCAGAAGCCCTCCCGTCATCTCCCAACGCCACGCTACCAGCGCTAGAACGACAAAAAGCAGGCCCATGCCTAGCCAGAGCAGGGCCACGGACAGAGGCGTGTGCCAGGCGGCCGACTCCGCCACGAAAAAGAACGTCCAGAATCCGGCCCACGACAGCGCCAGCGTGCGGGCCACCAGTGCCACCGGGACTTTCATACGAACCTCCGCGTAAAGTATGCGCCCGTGACACAACTGTGACAAGCCGCTGCGGTGTCGAACGCGGCGCATTCGGCAAGCTTCGTGCAACTCGGATCTCGAATGGCAGCAACGCTCAGTGGATTAGTAGTTTCGTGGTATCGCGTCGCTGCGCGGGGGTAGACCATGCCGGGCTTGCTGACAAAATTCGATCTTCTCGAGAAACACGGGCTGGAGGCGCTTCGCGCCAGCGAGCCCGAGCGTTTTCACTACCAGGCCGAGGGGGGAGCCTACCTCGACCTAAGAGGGCTGGCACTCGAGCCGCTACCGGAAATCGACGAGCAAAAATCGCAACCGCTCGCCCGCATTGTCCGCGGCCTTGCATTCGTGGCCGTGGATGGCGCCAAGTCAGGCCACCCCGGCGGCTCGTCGTCTAAAACAGAACAGGTGCTAACTCTGCTGTTGAGTGGCGTGCTGGCCTTCGACGCGCGAGACCCGAAGCATCCTGGCCGGGACCGCATCGTCTGGTCCGCAGGGCACTGCACGCCCTTGTTTCATGCCACCATCGCGCTGGTTTATGGAGCGTTGCGAAAACAAGGCGTGCATCTGGCAAGCGAAGCCGCGCGTTGCGCGGTTTATCCTGAGCAACTCGCCCGCTTCCGCCGGTTTGGCGGGCCCAGCGGGCACGTTGAATCGCAATACGCGCTGGCTGATACGTCCACCGGCTCCTCCGGGCATGGCTTCTCCGCAGCGCTGGGCTTGGCCGTTCTGCACCGTTCCTGCGGACTAGGGAGCAGAGTGTTCGTCATCGCGGGCGATGCAGAGACCGAAGAGGGCATGAGCTACGAGGCGCGCAACGTCGCTTCCAACTTGGGTGTCCGAAACCTGATTGTGACGCTCGATTACAATCGCTTCGGCATCGACGGCCCGATCAGCGATGTCCTCCCGCCTCCCTACCTGAGCCACTGGTCTGCCCACGGCTGGAACATCATCGAGGTGGACGGGCACAATGTGCTGGAGCTTGCCTACGCTTATCGCATGGCAGACCACGGTTTTGGCATCACGAGACCTACCGTCGTCATTTGTCACACGACCAAAGGCATACACTACGGCAAACTCGAAGGCACTGCTGATTCACACGGCACGCCGCTGGCTCACGCGGAGTACGTCGCAGCGGTGCAACGTGTCCATGGCGAATTGCCAAAGTGGCCTCAATGCGGTGGTTCTTGAGGTGCTGATACCATTGCCGGGATGCGCGACTTCCTCATCCTATTCGTTCATGTGATCGTCACCGTGGCGCGACTGGCAAGGCCGGGCGGACTCCGTTCCGTTGTTGCCGAATCCGCGCTGGTCCGGCATCAACTGCTGGTCCTCAATCGCGGCCGCAAGCGTGCGCCCAACCTGCGCGCCGCCGATCGGATCATGGCAGGTTTGTGTACCCTTTTCATGCGCCCGGTACGCGTTCTCCGTTCATCCATCGTTCTGAAGCCTTCCACTCTGCTGCATCTACACAGTGCGCTGAGGAAACGAAAGTACCGCATGTTGTTTTCGCCCGAGCGACGGCGTCGGCCTGGCCCGAAGGGACCGAAGAAAGACCTCATCGACGCCGTCGTTGCCATGAAACGTCGGAATCCTTGCTGGGGCTGTCCCCGCATCGCTCAGCAGATCGCGCTGGCTTTTGGCGTCGAGATCGACAAGGATGTTGTTCGCCGTCTCCTGAGCGTTCATTACCGGCCGGAAACGGATTCGGGAGGTCCTTCCTGGCTTACGTTTCTCGGCCACATGCAGGATAGTTTGTGGAGCTGCGATCTATTCCGATGCGAATCGGCAACCCTGAGAACACATTGGGTTCTCGTTGTGATGGACCAATTTACGCGTCGCGTCATTGGGTTTGGCGTCCACCGCGGCATCGTGGATGGAGTGGCGCTGTGCCGGATGTTCCGCCGAGCGATTCGCGGGCACAGTCTGCCAAAATACCTCAGCTCGGATCATGATCCGCTGTATCGATTCCACCAATGGCAAGCCAATCTTCGGGTACTCGGGGTCACCGAAATCAAGACTGTTCCTTACGTACCGCTTTCGCATCCCTTCGTCGAGCGACTGATCGGGACAGTTCGGCGCGAGTACCTCGACCGGATCCTGTTCTGGACCAAGGCCGATCTCGAGACGAAGCTGCTCGGTTTTCAACATTACTATAATGGCCATCGAACTCATGCTGGGCTGGAAGGACGCCTGCCAGAACCGGCTGTTGCCGGATCTGTGTCACCAATCGGTCTCGATGCGTACCAGTGGCGGAGGCACTGTCGAGGCTTGTACCAGACTCCCATTGCGGCGTGACTTTATCAATTCGCCATCAACACGTACCGGGCGCGCGTGGGCGGCCGCCAATATGTAGTAGTCGCGGCGGGCGGGCATGGCAAGGTGAAAGGGATCAAGCTGGGGGATTACGTTGTAGCGTTTGCGTTGCCGTAGGGGATTAACTGCGGCTTCTTGGAGTAATAGCCGCGGAGCGGGCAGGATCGGGGCGAAAAAGGTACCGAAATTGCCAAATAACTGGAGCACCGCTCCACTCTTCCCGTCCACTGCCTGGACGACGCACCGAGAACATTCCTGCTACCCAAGGCCGAACTGTGGTTGAATCAGCCAGACAACGGATGTGCGACCGGATTAGCACTGATAAAACGCTGCTGCGTCCGGAAATCCACTGGTCGTAACGTCAAAACGGACTTCTACGTACGCCTGCTGAGCGGAGTAGGGCGGGTGCGTCCAAGTCACACGGGCGCGGTTGGCGTGACGGCGTTTGCTGTTCTTGCCGACATTGCGCGGGCGAACAGATCGGGGCGAGCATATACCGCGGCATTGTCCTTCAAAGTGCAGCTGCGCCGATTTCCCGCCCACTCACATCCGCGGCGGCGGGCACGGCATAAAAGTGCCGGAACAGTTCATAGGTCCCGTCAATCAAGTGCACGTCCATGTAGCACCGAGTATACGGGAATGGGTCAGTTTGAAAGGATCGACCGTGTCTATGAACGGACTTGCCGCCCTTTGGATCTCCACTTCCACAGGTAGGTGTTACGGCCATGCGGCCAATCCTGACAGTCGCTTGCTTAATCAGCTAGATCTTATCCAGGGATTCCTCAGTGTCGAGCTTCAACATTTCGCGCAGCAAAGCGACTAAAACACGAAGAGATTCATTGACCCGTTCGACATTCTCTCGATTCTGCCGGTAGAGTTTGAAATAGGTATCGGTCAATGTCAAGAACCACGCTCGCTCGGAGTTACTTGTCATGGCCTCACAGAATTCACGATAATTCATCACGTCGCCGGTCTTGGCTGTCATGGACGCCCCGGTAGAATCTTGCGTCACGCCGTAGAACTCAAGCCGCCCCAGATTGGCCCTGTCCATGGCGAATTGCCAGATTGGCCTGAATGCGGTGGTTCTTGAGGTGCTGATACCATTGCCGGATGCGCGACTTCCTCATCCTGTTCGTTCATATGATCGTCACCGTGGCCCGACTGGCAAGGCCGGGCGGACTCCGTTCCGTTGTTGCCGAATCCGCGCTGGTCCGGCATCAACTGCTGGTCCTCAATCGCGGCCGCAAGCGTGCGCCCAACCTGCGCGCCGCCGATCGGATCATGGCAGGTTTGTGTACCCTTTTCATGCGCCCGGTACGCGTTCTCCGTTCATCCATCGTTCTGAAGCCTTCCACTCTGCTGCATCTACACAGTGCGCTGAGGAAACGAAAGTACCGCATGTTGTTTTCGCCCGAGCGACGGCGTCGGCCCGGCCCGAAGGGACCAAACAAATCCCTCATCGACGCCGTCGTTGCCATGAAACGTCGGAATCCTGGCTGGGGCTGTCCCCGCATCGCGCAGAAGATCGCGCTGGCTTTCGGCGTCGAGATCGACAAGGACGTTGTTCGCCGTCTCCTGAGTGTTCATTACCGGCCGGAAGCGGATTCGGGCGGAGGTCCTTCCTGGCTTACGTTTCTCGGCCACATGAAGGACAGTTTGTGGAGCTGCGATTTATTCCGATGCGAATCGGCCACCCTGAGAACACATTGGGTTCTCGTTGTGATGGATCAATTTACGCGTCGCGTCATTGGGTTTGGCGTCCACCGCGGCATCGTGGATGGAGTGGCGCTGTGCCGGATGTTCCGCCGAGCGATTCGCGGGCACAGTCTGCCAAAATACCTCAGCTCGGATCATGATCCGCTGTATCGATTCCACCAATGGCAAGCCAATCTTCGGGTACTCGAAGTCACCGAAATCAAAACTGTTCCTTACGTGCCGCTTTCGCATCCCTTCGTAGAGCGACTGATCGGGACAGTTCGGCGCGAGTACCTCGACCGGACCCTATTCTGGACCACGGCCGATCTGGCGACGAAGCTGATCGATTTTCAGCATTACTATAATTGCCATCGAACGCATGCGGGGCTGGAAGGACACCTGCCAGAACCGGCTGTTGCCGGATCTATGTCACCAATAGGTCTCGATTCGTACCAGTGGAGGAGGCACTGTCGAGGGTTGTACCAGACTCCAATCGCCGCGTGATTCTATCAATTCGCCATGAACAGGGAAAAAATCACCTTTCGCAACGATAGGAGCCGGGCGAATAGGAAATGAAAAGCTCCAAGCACCACAAAGCACACGACTACTGCGATCACTGCTGAATTCACTGTTCTCTCGAACCTAAATCCAGGGTAGTGCACGCGGATTTGGCCCACAATTCGACGAAAGGGATAACGGCGTGTAATCCGATGTGGAGCAGTCGTTGCTCTTGGGGCGGTTTCCGATAGGCAGCCCGCACCCATGCTGGTTCGGCCACGGGAGCTTTCAGTTACCGCCCGGAGCAATACTGCGCCGATCAGGGCAAGATCTCAATCACCCAGTTGGGGGGACCCAGCAGCGCCTTTTTGAGGGTGAGCTTTCGCCTGATGCTCCACAAACGCTTCGCTGGTCCGGTTCTGCTCCTGGATAAGGTTTACCAGCCGTCTTTGCCAGAGCGTTAGCCAGATCATTGTCTTGGCAAAGCTCGGCATTTCGCAGCCACGCCTCCAGACGAAAGCTCTTCTGGCTCACTTCGCTGTCCTCCCGCCACAATCGATCACATTCAGGGCACTGGGAAGCCGACATATTGCCGAGCCCCGTGATTTCATACGGTCCGCTATTCCGCCGCTTGCCCCTTCGCCTTCTCGAACGCGGGTACCACTCCTAACTGCTGCATCAAACCGAGAGCGTCCCACATCACCCAAGTCTCGACTATCTTCCCGCGTGAGATCCGATTTATGGCGATGCCTTCCACGCTGACCTTTTTATTCGTGGGTGCAATCCCGTGGAATTCCGCCGTGTGCGTACCAGTTGAAGTGTATCGCGTGGTGACAAATCCATCTGCCTCGATCATTCCGACCTTGAATTGCAAATCGGAAAACGCATCGCGATAGAGCGAGATCGTTTTCTTCTGACCTTCCGGTCCCTTGCCGAAATCAGGCGTTGCCGGATCGTGGTGGATGTGGTTGGCTGCAATGACCTGATCTGCTACCGCGAGATTTCCTTTGCTCAGGAAATCCTTGAAAAGCCTCCGACCGATCTGCTTGTTGTCTGCGGACATGAGTGCCTCCTGTGGGCGAGCACTGTAGCACAGCCCGCGGCCGGTGGGAAGCCTGCTACCATTCGGTGTCGTTAGTATGTGACTTGTCCGGTTGAATTCACACGTGATCTGTCCGCTTACAGCGGGGGGGTGATGCTGGGTGGTGGACGAAACCCAGCAGTACTCAGCCGCCGAGATGGAGCGGATGATGAAAGTCCAAGACGTGCTATTGAAGGCCATGGCCAAGAAGATCACCTGGTGGGCGGCGGCTGAAATCCTTGGGGTAACGGATCGGACGATGCGGCGGTGGCGGGAGCGGATCGAGAAGGATGGCTACGCCGGGCTGGCCGATCGCCGCAAGGGGAAACCGAGTGCAAAACGGATCCCGCTGGCCACGGTAGAGAAGATGCTTAGCCTGTACAAAGAGACCTACTATGACCTGAACATGCGGCACTTTCACGAGAAGCTGCGGGATGAGCACGATATCCAGTTGAGCTGCACCTGGGTACAGAAAGCCTTGCAAGGAGCCGGCCTGGTAGCCAAACGGCACAAGCGGGGGCCGCACCGGCGGAGGCGGCCGCGACGGCCGATGCCGGGGATGCTGCTGCACATCGACGGCAGCAAGCATCGGTGGCTGAACGATGAACGCTGGTATGACCTGATCGTGATTCTGGACGATGCGACCAGTGAGATCTACTACGCGCAGTTGGTGGAAGAGGAATCGACGCGAACAGTGATGGCCGGCTTGCGCGAGGTGATCGAAACCAAGGGTATATTCTGCGCCTTGTACAGCGACCGAGGCAGTCATTTCTTCGTGACGGTGAAGGAGGGTGAAAAGGTAGATAAGCACCGCCTGACGCAGGTTGGACGGGCGATGAAGGAACTGGGAGTGCAGATGATCGCGGCCTACTCGCCGCAGGCGCGAGGCCGCTCGGAGAGGAACTTTGGAACCTGGCAGGGACGCTTGCCACAGGAACTCCGCCTAGCGGGGATCGCCACGGCGGCGGGCGCCAATGCCTTTTTGCGGGAACGGTACATCGGGGAGTTCAACGCGCAGTTCTGCGTACCGGCGGTGGAGAAAGGCACGGCATTTCGGCGGACCGGGAGGAGTGACCTGAACTGGATTTTCACGGTGCAGACCGAGCGAGTGGTGGAGAAGGACAACACGGTGGCGATCCGGGACCGGTCGTGGCAGATCGACAAAACACGATTCTGCAACACCTTGGCAGGAAGTACGGTAACGATCCACGAACACCTGGACGAAACCGTGTCGATCCGCTACGGACCTCATGTAGTGGGGCGCTATGACAGGACGGGAGAAAAGCTGATCAACGCGACAACCAAACAGCGCCGTGGAAAAGGCGGGAGCATGGAAGGCAGCGAAAACCAAAAGCAGGTTTCCACCGGCTCCCACACTCCCTTGGAAATCTCGCTCAGAGCGCGAGATTCCCACTTTTCCACCGCGCCGGCGACGGCTTCTGCGGTCTCGAAGACAAAGGCAAAAGGCAAACCCAAAACCAAAGCGGAGGCGGCCTAACGGCCACACGCTTTGTTTCACAAAGCGGACAGATCACGTATTAATAAAACCGGACAACTTGACTTGTTAACGACAGCCTGCTACCATTCGGTTTCAATAGTGGCCATTGAACAAACTCCACACCCACATGATGAGACAGAGCCGGACCCACGAGGTTCGTGAAGGCTTCGGATTGTGGCGGCTCTCACTACGGCGATGATGGCGGATTTTCCGATCCCACATTCCTGCGAGCCTTTTTGTCTCCGATATGTTTCGTGACAACGGATACCATCTGCGGCTCGCGGCGATGATGATTTTGGCTGCCGCGCGCTCGCCGGCTGGGAGGCTCAAGAAGAAACCGGATGAGCAGCACGACAACGTCACCGGACTTTAGAGCATCGTGACTGTCCTGGAAGGCAATTACCTCCCGCGGTGCCCGACCGGTTACGAATCCGTGAGCACGCGCTGAGCGGCGGTCCTCAGATCTTCGTCGCGAGAATCTTTCTTAGCTCCTGTTCAGGCGCTGAGAACGCTGCCCGCAAGGGTCCCCATTTGGGCATGTAATAGACCACGGAGCCGAAGGGCGTTCTGCAGTTGAAGCGAATGCGAACCAGCCGTCCCTTGTACCACCAGACCGGCTCAACCGCTTCGACGGATTTGAATGGGATGCGCGCTTCCCTCCAATAGTTCGCAACCACCAACTCCCGATCTCGGTACCCAACTAACTGCAAATGTACGGTAACCCAGGTCAGCGGCACCGTGGCGATCAGGACAAACCAAACAATGAACTGGAAGTCGGACCTTATAGAAATGCGGCCCATGGTGATGTAGACCCAGATGGGCACTCCAACAAGAACCGCAAACCAAAGGACCGGCATGATCAGTTTGTTCACAAACGTCAGTACAGCACCCGAGCGCCAGGTGGTGTGGGTTTCTGCGATCGCAGAGTTGGCCTGGCTCGACATGCTGATACCGTATCCGGGTTCAGCTTACGCGATTCCGGCCTGCAATAGAAGTTCCTCTTGGTTAATAGAGCCGTGCCATACCCTATCAGTCCAGACGATTTGGCCAGGACACCCCCGCGGCATGGGGTTCTGGACCGCGACGCCTCCGGTCGTGTGGTCGCCGATGGAACATCTGATCAGGGATTCGGGTGAACAGCGAGGCAATGAAAATGCAGAGGAGTATTGCTTCGGCTAAGGAAGTTCCGCTAGCAACGCCCGCGGGCCGTCGATGTGAGTAAGCGGTGGCGGCGGATCGTTTCGATAGACCAATTCCCAGTGCGCGTTATACCTGTTGGCATTTAACGCGTGTGCGGAAACCTTTTTCGGGTCAACACCGAGAACGACAACCAATTCAAGGCGGTTGCGTTGCTCCTCCGGCAGTCGGTTGAGGTTGTTGTCGCCTATCCGGAGAGCGTGCGGTTGCAGGTTCAGAATCGAAGCGCTCACGACCATAGCCGCAATCCTCACCATACCCCGTCAGGTGTACCATCGAAGGCATGAAAATACCGCCAGACGTTCGAGCAGCCATGACGGAGATCGCGCGCATGTTCGGCCGGCAAGGCGGCAAAGCGTCTGCGAGGAACATGACGCCGGAGCAGCGATCTGCGCACGCAAAGAAAACGTCCCTGGCGGCAGCGGAGGTTCGGACCGCCAAGCGTCTTGCACGGGAGGGTGTGAAGCGGGACAGGCAGGCAGCAAAGCGGAAACGGTCTGAACTAGCGACGTAGGCTGCGTCCGACCACCCCGCAATGTGTTCTTCACTCAATTCGCGGTTTGCCGACTTTATGCCCAAGTGAATTGTTCCGCCAAAAGTAACTACCGGGTTCCCGACAATCCAGGAGTTAGGGGATTTCGGATGCGCCCCATCCACTGGCGCCATGCCCGCGCCATCAGCAGGTGTATTTCATGCAAGTCCAAGCAAAAATATACGATGGAGCGCGCTGGAAAGTTACGGAGTGGCCGTTCGGCGCCAGTGTGGTAATCCGTACGTGCCCGGCGATTGGCACCGTAACTTTTCTATTCCCGCCAGCGAATACGCTCCCGACTACAAATGCTCCGCTCCTTATGGGAGATCACCAGCTCGTTACATCCCCAGGGGGCGCCCATTGACCACACATCTTAAGGAGAACGTCATGAAGCCTCGTAAAGGGCAAGCGTACAGGGCCGGCTGCGAGTCGGTCCACTCGCCGGCGCCAGACAATTCCAGGAGGAGCCGATGAAGAAGTTATGTTTTCTCAGCACACTGGTTCCGCTCATCGGAGCGGTAACTGCCGTTCAAGCCGATAGCGATCAGAACGCTCAGGTGGTGACGGCGTCAAACGCAACCAATAACCAGCTTCTGGTTTACAACACCGGCGGCCAACTGATCCAGACGGTTACCACGCAAGGTCAAGGTGGTGTCAGCGGCAACTCTGGCGGCATCGAAGCGAAAGGCAACATGGTCGCTGTCGTGAATTTCGGCTCGCAGTCCGTGTCCATTTTTGAACGCAGGGGCAATGGCTTCCATATGAAGCAGCTAGTGCCCACGATTTCCAGCCCGGTCAGCGTGGCCTTCGGCGCCGGCCATCTCTACATCCTCGGGACTACCAAGGTTGAGTCCCACCGGATAGATGGATCCGATGTAGATTCCAGTCCCGATGGAGTGGTGGCACTGCTTGTGGCGGATGGGTCCGCAGCGCAGGTCGGTGTTTTGCAAAACCAGCTCATCATCACGGAAAAAAGCGCCACGATTGAGACGGTAAACCTGCTTTTCGACGGAGCCGTGAGTGGGCCTGCCACGCTGGTACAGAACATCCCGACCAACCCCCTGGCACCGTTCGGATTGGTTACGGGCGGCGACAATGCCTACGTCACCATCGCTCACTCCAATGAGATCACCCTGGTCCGCAACGGAACGGTTCTCACCGTCACCGGCTCCGGCACACAGAACGCCCCCTGCTGGTTGACGCTGGTGGGACGGTTTCTGTTCTCGAGTAATTCGCCGAGCATGAGCGTTTCACGGTATGCCGTCTACGGGCAGAAGATCGTCCAAGACGTGGCAGTCGCAGCACAATTTAATGGCGATCCGACCGATATTGCCTCGGGAGAGGGACTGGTGGCCGTGATTGACGGCAACGGCCCGCTCTCGCATCTGTCGATCTTCAGTGTTGACGAGGATGGCAACCTGACTCTGCAAAACGCGGCCACTATCAGCGGTGCAGCCAACGGCGTCGCGGTCATCCGGGGCGGGGACTGAACGAAGCGCCATTTCTGAGAGGTAGTCGATGCTATACGCATGTGATCGAGCCGGCACACCGATCCGTCTGTCCCTCGCGGCCCAGCGAGCCCCTTCTTCAAACCTGGGCCGCATCACGTTCCTTTGTAGCATCCGCGGTCCGGGCCGGAAGTAATCGCACGTTGACGGGAAACGCTCTTGTCGCGGATATGGTCTGTGGAATCACCGCGACTAGCGCACATAAGCCTGGTTTACGTTTTGTTGGAGGAACTCTCGGAACTCGTGCTGGTACTTGGGCTGACGGAGCTTGCCACGGATCGTGCGCTTGTCCGCGAACTTAATCTCCGATGACGGATTGAAGTAGGCGACCGCATTTTGCCGTGTCAGGACGAAGGGCGGGCAACCGTTCTGCAAGAGGATGCCGCTTGCAATTAAGGACCCGGTGCGATGATTGCCTTCTTGATAGAGTTGTGGTTGGCTAAGCACGCCCACATAGACCTCCGACGCGACCTTATACGGGTTCTCCGTCTCATGCTTGCGATACCACCGACGAATTGGCTTCACGTATCGGCGGAAGTTATCGAAGAATTGTCGTCGGGTTACCGAAATGTGGCGACTGAACGCGTGCGGATTGTAGCCCTACCCAGGAGCACGAGGTGGTTTAGCTGTAAGAGCGCTTCGAGCCCCTCATCGCTGAACAAGTCGAGGTCTTCATCGACAACTGCATCGAGAAATTCGTACGCCGTGAGCATGTTCTGCCGGACCGTATCACTAAAGTCATCACGACGGCAATTTAGCACCGCATTGATTGCCGGGAAGTGACGCTGCACATCACGCAACTCATCCTCGATGCGTCCAAGGTGCAAGCGCAACCGTTTCACCATACGTCCAGCAGTAGAGCACATCCTACAGAGGGTTTCCACTTTCCTGCTTAATGGTCGAAAACAGCAGGGCAGTGAAGTCACGCGGGGGCCGGCAACATGGTTTCCACTTATGAATTGCGGATCGTGAAATCCCAGCGTTCCACTTTGACGGGTAACGTCCATTCCGCCACTTTGGTCAAACCACGTGGCAGAGGTCCGACTCGACCATTGAGTAGCTAACCTAAGTGGTTGCGAGTTGGAATCAGGCTTCCATTGAACCAACCTGTGGCAGTCGCGTTTTGCGTGCCTACTTGGCCGCCGGGTGCCCAGATGCTGTGCGGCTGTATCCACGTGCAGTCCGCGTCGTAAGAAGAGTCAGCAAGCTCACCCCAACAGTGCGTACAGCGGTTGCAGCAACCCCCGGTAGCCAAATTATGGCGACCTGCACCGCCATCCGGCAAGGTCGGTCAGCATCGGAGCTATTAGAGCAAGCCCGACATTCCCGAACAAGACTTGAGGTTGAAGGGCTGCTCTGATGATTCATTTACACCGCCAACCAGAATGCAGCTTACTCTTCGAGCGTCCGGACGTTGTAGATCGGAACGTTTGCGTCGACGGCTTGCACGTCGCGCCGGACGGCGGCAGTTACCTTGGCCGGATCACCCACCGTGCGGACAAAGAACGTCATCGGCTCACCCAACACGCTTATTTCAATAGCCGGAACTGAGTGCTGATCATTCCAGACTCGCGTTGCGGTATGCATCTCTCTTTAGCACTACTACCCATATCGATCCGCTGTCGCAACTCCGACAGCGCGCGTGGTCCTGGACTCCTGTTCCCTTACAATCCTCGCACGTCGCAGCGATCTTCAGTTCCAGGAGCTGACTGTCGGGCAGCTTCTTCAGGTCGTGAATGACCTGGCCGTTATGGTGGGTCACCAGCCAGCGCTTCAGTTTGCGCTCGATGGCTTCCCGGTCTTTCACGCTGAGTTCCACGCACCGATGCGGCCACCATTCAGGAATGCACTCGTAGCAAACCAGATCGCCGCAATCCAGTAGAGCACCAGCGTCTGCGCGCCGGAAGAACCGCTTGCACCAGTGGCACGGCCGGACGCCAAGCAAGCCCAGAGCGTCTTTGACCTGCACTAGCTCACGCTCGATGCGCGACACTGCCTCGCGCAAATCCTTTACTGACTCGTCCGGCATCTTGCCACTGGCCCGGAATTTCCTTTCTGGACTCTCTAGGTGCTGATGGCGAGCGCCAGAGGCGACGGAGAAGTTCTGCGATCACCAGATCCGGCTCAGACTCCGCCAGTGCGCGCAGCACAGTCCATGGCTCGCAACGCTCGAGAAGATTGCTAACTCGACATTCGCTTCGCCGTTATCTCGAAGGTCTGGTCATTGAACGTTACCTTGAACTTAATCTCGTTGCCGCTAAGCTTGCCGTTGTACGTGAATGTTCCGAATGGCCGCTCTGCCGAGAACGAGATTTCGTCACCGGCTACCTTGCCGTCTTTGATTGGGGTTTCGTCCTGCGAACCTGCCACGGTGCCCGTTAGAATTCCATTTTCGACTTTGAAGGTGAAGGTATTTACGCGCTGCGTCCCATCAGGAGTAGTGAACTCGGCCTTCCACTTGCCGCTCACATCCGCAGCCGCTGCCACCAATGACAGCAACACCCCAAGGAACACGATGCGCCAAGATAGACGATTTCTCATAGAGATCTGCTCTCCTTCCTTGCAACAATACCACTCCTGTTCAAAAACACCTCCTTCCATCCGATCGACGAAGCGCATTCTCCTTAGCGCGGGGGCCGCTCTTCGGGATAGTTGTTCGACAATGAAGTCGGGGAACCCTCCCTGGGGTACGTTTATAATTGCGGGCGAGATTCGGGCAGTCACCCCACGCACGAAACGGAGCGTTAACAGGCAATAACGGAAGCTATTCGACGCGGTCTCGTGGCAAAGCCTTCCGGCGTCAGGGGGACTATCGAAAGACATGCCACGTGTCAGCAACGGCGTTTTACGTCCAGGTGCCTGCTGACAGCTCTACGCTGGGCGACAAGGGCAATCAAGTTCGTTACACTGCTGCGTGGCTCTGCACGTTACCGCGAGTTTCACGGGGCGACGCGGCAGGCTCCTGTTGCAGGAATTCAAGCATCCTTCGATTGATCGTCTCCGCTTGCGCGAATGTCAGATCGTGGCCCGCGCCGAGGATTATCTCCGCGCTGACAAACTTTTCTCCACGCGTTACAGTTTTTCCGCGCGCTTTCCGCCCTAGAAGATGA
>DAIUEW010000034.1:0-60662 GCA_036844925.1 Candidatus Sulfotelmatobacter sp. | reverse complement strand
AACTCTTCGTGGACGTAGAAAAGCTTCCCGCTTTCGCGCGTGTAGCCTCCCACCTTAAGGAGGGCACGGGGCGTATTCGTGTCTCCGGCCTCGCACCCGCCGCGAAAGCCTTGCTGCTCGTGCTGTTTCAACGCGCCGCCGGTCGCCCTCTGATCTTCGTCGTGAACGATAATCGTGCCGTCGAGGAGTTCGTTCCCGTCCTCCGCGGATTCTGCGAACTCACATCGGCTTGCGATCCCGAGTCGGTGATTCCGCTTCCAGCCCGCGACGTTCTTCCATTCCAGAATCTCTCGCCGCACCCTGAACTCCAGGAAGAACGTGCTACCGCCCTCTGGAAAATTGCAACCGGCACAGCATCCATCGTTGTCTCGCCCGTTGCGGCCACAGCCATCCGCCTCCGTTCCGCCGAATACTACGGCGATCTCGCTCGCACCATCCGCCGCGGCGAATCCTTCGACCTCGAGGCACTGCTCACGCATCTCAACTCGGTCGGATACACATCCACCGATGTCGTCGAAATGCCCGGCGAATACGCGGTGCGCGGCGGTATCCTCGATGTCTACTCGCCAGAAGCCGACCGACCCCTGCGCATCGAGTTCTTCGGTGACGAAGCCGACTCCATTCGCAAGTTCGATCCCGCCTCACAACGCTCTTCCGCGCCGGTAGACGAGGCTTTGCTGCTTCCGCTCACCGAAACCCCCGTCAGCGAAGATCTCCTCGGCGCAATTCACGCCCGCCTCAGCGGCAAGCGCATAGTTGGTAATGAAGAAATCGTCGAGGCTGCCGTTCGTTCCGCAGGAGTGAATATCTTTCCCGGCTGGGAGTTTTACTCCCCGGTCGCCGGGGCCGACCACACCATCTTCGATCTCATCCCGCGTGCTGCGATTCTTCTCGACGAACCCGATCAGCTCAGCCAGGAATTCGACCGCTTCTGGACCCGCGTTCAGGAGGTCCATGAGCGCAGCGGCGTCGGAAACCTCGTTCGCCCCGAGGATCTCTACGTGCCTCCGGACGATTGGTGGACGAAAACAGCAGCGCTTCCCGGCGCCGACATCGAACACCTGGGCATTACGCGTACGGTGAACGAGAGCGAAGACGCGGCAATCACTTTCCTCACCCAACCCTCACCCCGTTTCCATGGCGCAGTTCCCGCGATGCTCGAAGAAGTGCAGAAGCTCAACCGCGACGGTAAACGCGTCCTCTTCGCTGTCCCCAACATCGGCGAGGTCGAGCGTCTGGCCGACGTCTTCACCGAATACAGCGTTTCCTTCCGTCTCGGAAGCCGGACTCGCGGCGGCGAAAGCTACGCCGACGAAACCAGTTATTTCGCCGGCGAAGTACTCACCACCACGCTCGCCACGGCCTACATCCCCGATGGTGTGCTGCTGCCCGACGCGAATCTCGCCGTCTTCGGATCCCGCGACCTCTTCGACGAATCCGAATCCGTCGCATCGCGTCCGCAGCGATCGAAATCCAAGGTCTCAGCGTTTCTCTCCGACTTCCGCGATTTGCAAGTCGGGGATTACGTCGTTCACGTCGAGCACGGCATCGGCCAGTATCAGGGACTGAAAGAGATCAACCACGGAGATGGCCCGGCTGAATTCATGCTGCTCGAATTTGCCGAGGCCGCCCGGCTTTACGTTCCACTGACGCGTCTCGATTTAGTGCAGAAGTACCGCTCGTCAGAAGGCGCCAAGCCCGTCCTCAGTCATCTTGGCACGCAGTCGTGGTCGAAGACAAAAGCTCGCGTCCGCAAAGCCATGAAAGACATGGCCGACGAGCTCCTCAAGCTCTACGCCGAGCGCAAAACCGCCGTTGGACACGCTTTCCCTCCCGGCAACGAATGGTTCCGCGAATTTGAAGACGCCTTCGAATTCAACGAAACCGAAGACCAGGCCCAGGCTATCAAGGATGTCATGCGCGACATGGAATCCTCCCAGCCCATGGACCGCCTGCTCTGCGGCGACGTCGGTTACGGCAAAACCGAAGTCGCCATGCGCGCCGCGTTCAAGGCGATCAGCGACAACAAGCAGGTAGCAGTCCTCGCGCCCACGACCGTCCTCGCCTTCCAGCATTTTGAAACTTTCAAACAGCGTTTCGCGCCGTTTCCCGTCACCATCGAAATGATCAGCCGCTTTCGCACTCCAAAGCAGCAGAAGGAAATCCTTCAAAAAACCGAAGCTGGCAAAATCGATGTCCTCATCGGCACCCACCGGATCCTTTCCAAGGACATTAAGTTCTCCGATCTAGGCCTGCTCGTCGTAGACGAAGAGCAGCGTTTCGGCGTCCGCCACAAAGAACGCATCAAGCAAATGCGCAAGCAAGTGGATGTGCTCACCATGTCGGCTACGCCGATTCCGCGCACTCTTCACATGTCCCTCGTCGGCCTGCGCGATATGAGCGTGATCGAAACCCCGCCGAAAGATCGCATGGCGATTCAAACCGTCGTTGCCAGTTGGGACGAAAAATTAATCCAGTCTGCCATCGAGCAGGAACTCGAGCGCGGCGGCCAGGTCTATTTTGTCCACAACCGCGTCGATACCATCTGGGAGATCGCCGCGAAAATTCAGGCCCTGGTTCCCGCGGCCCGCATCATCGTCGGCCACGGACAAATGTCGGAAGGCGAACTCGAGAAAGTGATGCTGAAATTCATGCACCACGAAGCCGACATCCTGGTTTCGACCACGATCATCGAAAACGGTCTCGACATTCCGCTCTGCAACACGATTCTCATCAACCGCTCCGACCGCCTCGGCCTCTCCGAGCTCTACCAGCTCCGCGGCCGCGTCGGACGATCCAGCCGCCGCGCCTACGCCTACCTCATGCTCCCCCCGGAAATCGAACTCACGCCCATCGCGCGCCGCCGCCTCGCCGCACTCAAAGAATTTTCCGACCTCGGCGCGGGATTCAAAATCGCCGCCCTCGATCTCGAACTTCGCGGCGCCGGCAACATGCTCGGTGGCGAGCAAAGCGGCCACATTGAGGCCATCGGCTTCGAGCTTTACACCCAAATGCTCGAGCGAGCTGTCCGAGAGATGAAAGGCGAAGCCGCCCCCGACGAAGCCGAAACCCAGCTCAATCTCGGCCTCAACATCCGTATCCCCGCGGACTACGTTCCCGAAGAAAATCAGCGCCTGCAGATGTACAAACGTGTTGCGCGCGTCGAGACGGAATCGCAACTCACCGACGTGGCTGCCGAAATGCAAGACCGCTACGGCCCGCCTCCGCACGCAGTGCGGAATTTATTCGACTACGCTTCCCTCAAACTTTTGTGCATGAAAGTCGGCGTAAACGCCATCGAACGAAAACGCGATTCCGTCACCCTGAAATTCCAGCAAAATGCCGCCGTGGACCCCGAACAATTAGCCCGCTTCGTCTCCGCCCAGCGTGGCGCGCAGTTCACTCCAGACGGCATGTTGAAGTTTGTATTGAAGGCCACGGCCGCAGAAGAAGTCCTGCGCGCCCTGCGCACAATCCTCGAGCAACTGGCCAGCGCAGAAACCGCCTCGGAAGTCCGATCCGCAAGTGGACAGGTCTGAGTTTTGAAAGGGCGCGGCTTTAGTCGCGCCGCAAGTGATTAGGAGAATAGAAAGAGCGGCGCTTCAGCGCCGCGTGAACACCGAAGTTGACTTGGGCTTTAGCCCAAGATCTGCCGGAAAGCAGACAATCCTACGATTTGGCCACACGTAGACGGACCCAGTTCTCCTAAAGTGACAACGAGTGCCACTACGGCGTCCCGCAACGTGTAGAGTGCGGCGTTACTGGCTAATCAGAAGCCAACCTAGAATACCTACAAACAACGACGCGTTGTCCAATCCAAGCGCAGCAATCGACATAGGGCAAAGGCAAAGAAGAGGGGCCGTACTTGGGTGTCCGCCCATGTAATGCGCTGTCGAATAAAAACCCAATAGCAACCACGGCAGGACAAATCCGACAACGGCAAAGTTGCGTACGATCTTCAAGGCCCTGCGCAAATCTCACCACTCCTCGCGGATCGCTCTCATGGTGTGCCCCGACCCACGCGCTCGCCATCCCCAAACTCCACCATATACAATAATCCGGCAACCGAAGCTGCATTGCCAACGACTAACGACGAACGACCAACAACCGCGCCATCAAAGACCGCCTCCTATGCCCATGAAAGTCCGCAAAGCCGTATTTCCCGCTGCCGGCCTGGGCACCCGTTTCCTGCCCGCAACCAAAGCTCAACCCAAAGAAATGCTCCCACTCGTGGACAAGCCCATCATCCAATACGGCGTCGAAGAAGCCATGGCCTCGGGATGCGACCAGATCCTCATCATCACCGGCCGTGGCAAGCAGGCCATCGAAGACCATTTCGACGTCAGCTACGAACTGGAAACGATGCTCGAGCAGCGCGGCAAAACCGACCTGCTCCAGATCGTCCGCTCCATCTCCGACATGATTCACGTCGCATACGTCCGTCAAAAAGAAGCCCTCGGCCTCGGGCACGCCGTGCTGATGGCCCGCGAACTCGTTGGCGACGAACCCTTCGCCGTGCTCCTTGCCGATGACGTAATCGACGCCAAGGTCCCGTGCCTCAAACAAATGGTCGAGGTCTTCGATCAGACCCAGTGCTCCGTCCTGGCTACCCAGATCATTGAGGGCAAAATGATTTCGTCCTACGGCGTCCTCGACGTAAAGCCCGTCGACAGCCGCTTCGGCTCGCGGCTGTACGAAATCAAGAACATGGTGGAGAAGCCCAAGCCCGAGGATGCGCCCTCCAACCTTGCCATCATCGGTCGCTACATTCTCACTCCGGCAATCTTCGAGTGCCTCGCCAACACCCCTTCTGGTTCCGGTGGAGAGCTGCAACTCACCGACGGCATGCGCATGCTCCTGCAGAAAGAAAAAATGTACGCCTACGTCTACGAAGGCCGACGCCACGACACCGGCGACAAATTAGGGTTCCTCAAAGCCACGGTCGAATTCGCCCTCAAGCGCGAAGATTTAGGCGATGCCTTCCGCGAATATCTAAGGGGATTGAAACTCTAACCCTGGGTGGCAATCCCAGCGCAATTGACCCGACTTCGACCGCGCCGCCGGTGGGCTTGATTTCTGATGCGCCGTTTCGGGGCGACACTGAATCTAAACAGCCAAGCAAGAATCACCGCCCTGCGGTCAGGAGGCGTCTATGAACCAGCGCTGTTTTCTGGCTAACGTGATATTTGGATTTGCTGTTTGGATATGCGCACCAGCAAGCCTTTCTGCGCAAGCTCCGGCCTCAAACGGAATCCCGGTGCACACCGTGGTCACCGCCGAATCTCATCATGGTTCCAACCCGCCAGTTATCAGCCGGGAGGACGTCATGGTTTTTGAGGGGCATGATCGCGACACCGTCACCGATTGGGTTCCTGCCCAGGGCGACCACGCGGCGCTCGAGCTCTTCGTTATGCTCGACGACGGATCCAACGTCACACTGGGCACTCAATTGGATGGCATTCGGCAGTTCATTCTTGGACAGCCGGCCTCGGCCAAGATCGGGATTGCCTATATGCAGAACGGCATAGCACGGATCCAACAGAATCTGACAAGCGACCATGAGCAGGCGGCAAAAGCCTTGCGTCTTCCCGAGGGAATCGCTGGCGCCAACGGCAGCCCGTATTTTTCTCTCAGCGATTTGGTCAAACGATGGCCCGAAAGCACCGCACGCCGTGAGGTGATCATGGCCTCCGACGGAATCGATCGCTATTACGGCAGCAACGATTTGCTCGACCCGTATCTCGACGCTGCCATCGACGACGCTCGGAAAGCCAGCATTATCGTTTCTGCAATCTATACCCCCGGAGTCGGCCACTTCGGGCACAGCTACTGGCAAACCTATTGGGGCCAGCTTTATCTGTCAAAGCTTGCGGAGAAAACCGGAGGCGAAGCATATTATGTCGGTTTTACTGGCGCACCGGTTTCATTTGCTCCCTATTTGGATGATGTAACCCATCGGCTGAACAACCAGTATTTCTTGACATTTCTAGCCAAGCAACCAAAGAAAGCCGGATTCCAGCGAATAAGAATCAGGACTGAAGTGCCCAAAGTGGATCTAGTAGCGCCGGAAGAGATTTATGTTCCGGCCGCGCCATAGCGCCACGAAAGATCGCAGGTGCCACACTCTGCTCGCGCACTTTGCGAGACAGTGAGGATTTTGACTTCAGATTTTGACTTTAGATTTTGATCTCGGATTTTTGGCTTGAGTTTGATTCAGATGTTGATTGTTCTGTGATTTTGGGTGGCGCAGTGCTTGCAGCGCTGCGATAAGCTCCCGCGCAAGATCAGGCCTTTAGAGGGTGCGTGAGAACTGAATTTGGGCGAAGACGTGGTACGCAACCGCCGCATTCCAGTCCCGACAGGGACGGCATGTGATAGCCCCGCACGTGAGTGCGGGGGTAAGTGGGAAAGTGGAGCGAGTCCCGTAGGGACGACACGAGTTCTCACGCACACTCGTTAGCCCCCGTTCTTGCTTAGCCCAACGATCCCCGCAGCTTTTTCGACTTTTCCTCCACCCCGCGCGCCAGCTTCTCCTTATGCGCCACAAGCTTCTCCGAGATCGACGTATCCGCCAGTCCGATCATCTGCGCCGCAAGAATGCCCGCATTGGTGGCGCCAGGTTTGCCGATGGCCACTGTCGCCACTGGTATCCCCGCAGGCATCTGCACAGTGGCCAGCAAAGCATCCATCCCCTGCAGCGACGTCGAAGGAATTGGCACTCCAATCACCGGAAGCGTAGTGTGCGCCGCAATCACACCCGCAAGATGCGCCGCCCCGCCAGCTCCAGCAATAATCACCCGAATCCCGCGCCCCGCAGCCTTGCGCGCGAAGTCCGCTGTACGGTCCGGAGAACGGTGGGCTGAAGTAACATCCATCTCGTAAGCGATCCCGAATACCTCCAGCGCCTTCCCAGCCTCGCGCATAATCTCGAGGTCAGAATCACTTCCCATGACAATCGAAACCAGTGGCTTGCTCATCAGTCCTCTTACTTGTGGCTTTTAATTTGCGATCCTTCTATCTATGTAGTCGTACCTGTCCATCGCGAACTTTCACACCGGTGATGCAGGAGTTTTCAGGGGTTCCGCCACGCGTTCGCTAGCGCGAGGTCTTCGCGGCCATCCCAAAACTCAACCCCTGTACCAGTTCCTCCACTTCATCCTCAGTGCCGCCAATAAACGTAAATGACACGGCATACCCGCTCGCCAGGACCACCAGCGTCGACTGTCGCATCACTCGCGATCCCACATTTTTCTGAAAATCTCCGCGCACCACGGTCTTCGTCCCTATCGCAAACTCATACGGTTCCTCGACGACTTCAAATCCGCGCGCCCGCGCAATCTCCCCCACCGGCCCGAAGTACTGCGCCGCATCTTTCAACCCCGGATATGCCGCCGCGCTCTCCGCCGCAATCAGAATCGACGCATTCACGTCTTCTGCCCGAGCCTCCGGTGGCCGCGAAAACGCGGCCAGCAAAACACGGGCGCCGCTAGCATTCTTTCCGGCCTCCACTTTGGGCTCATCGGTATCGCTGGCATTATCAAGAGTATTCATCTCCTCGGTTCGCAACACCCATCCCGCAGGAAGTTTGTAGGCGAACCCAAGCGCAGCGTTACGGTATACGCCGTTGCTGATCGAACCGGCGTCAAGGGAAGAAGGAGGGGACGAAGCATGTGGTTTGGAACGGTTGGCAGATGATGAAGAAGCGTCCTGTGAGAACGAACGCCCTTGAGAGGCGGAAGCTGCCAGCGCAACCACCAAATTGAGGATTATTGAATGTCGCCGAAAGCGGAAACTCATACCGCCATGTTACCCGACTTAATTCTCTGAGAGGCTGAAATTCACCTGAATCTGGGTATCGACCTCGACCGGTTTCCCATTGAACAGATATGGCTTGTACTTCCATTGCTTCACCGCTTCGATGGCGGCGGGCGCAAGGAGCGGGTGCCCGCACACGAGATCAACCGCGGAGATATCACCGGCCCTGCTGATAATGGCATACAGCGCGACGTTGCCTTCAATTCGTCCTCGGCGCGCTGCTTGGGGGTATGCGGGATTGACCCTCTTTACCACCCGTCCTCGACTAATGGCCGGTGAAACTCGGATTCGCTCTGGAGCGGTGATTACGGGCGTAGCCAACGGCGCAGAACTGTCGATGCCGGTGACAGCACGACCCGGACCATCGGCAATACAGCCAGGGACGTCACCCACGATGCCTGTCGGCGCTGACCTGGCCTCTTGCGCAACCAGGGCTCCACTCACGCAAAACAGGAAACAGGTCAGAAGTTGGCTTGCGCGCTTCACAACCACCTTGTCCAATTCTATGCTGCCCGCCCGACCAGCGGCTGCGTGCAGTGCGAACACCGCCGCGCCTCAATGGGAATCTCGCTCAGACACTCCGGACACTTCTTGGTCGTCGGATCAGGCGGCTTCTCGCCGCGGTGCATTCGAGCCACCAACGCGTTGACCGGCAGCACCACAAAAAAGTAAACCGCGGCTGCGACTAGGACGAAGGAGATGGCCGCATTGACGAAGTCTCCCACATTGAATTCGGCGGTACGAATGTGGAAAGTAGTTGTGGCGAATTGCTGCGTTCCCCCGGTTAAAGCAGTGATCAAGGGCGTCAGAAGGTCCTTGGTGAACGCCCCAACGACCGAGGCAAACGCCGCGCCAATCACCACGCCCACCGCCATATCCACCACATTACCGCGCAGAATGAACTTCTTGAATCCGTCTAGCATAAGTACCTCCAAAAAGGATTGGCCGCAAATGTATGACAGGGAGGCGGGAAGGTCAAGCGTACCGCTCAATATCTGCTGATCGAAGAAACTGCACGTTCAGGGAGTGACAACACAATAGAACCGACTGATTCCCTCAGATCCGCATCGGCATCACAATATACCTGTACTTGTAATCATCGCCCTCCGCCGGCCGCAATTGCCCTGCGGATTGCGAATCCTTCAACTCCAGCCGCACTTCGTCGGTGCCCGCGGCCTTAAGAAAGTCCACCAAGTACTGCGCATTGAAGCCGATGGTCAACACTTCGCCATCATAAGGCGACTCAATTGAATCCTCAGACTCACCCGCTTCCGTCGATGACGCAGAAAGTTTTACCTCGCCTTTTTCGAGCTTCAGCCGCACTGCCCTTGAACGCTCGTCGGCAAACTGCGCCACGCGGAGAATGGCCGAGTTTAAATCGTCGGCATTCAGCGTGATGCTCTTGCTGTTGTCCTTAGGCAGAACGGCTTCGAAGTTCGGGAATTGTCCCGTGAGTTGCCGCGAGGTCAGCAGCCGCGATCCAATGCGGAAGAACAGCGTCGATTCATCCTTCGCGAATTCCACCATCTCCGCATCCGTCGAATCCAACAGGGACTTCAGTTCGTCCATGCACTTCTTTGGCACCAACGTCTTCATCTCGCCGGAGACGCCTTCAAACTTTTCCCCGCTGCGTTCGCAGTGGGCCAGGCGATGACCATCTGTGGCTACCATGGTGATCGATTCAGGCTTCAGCAGCATCAGCGCACCGTTCAGCGTGTAGCGCGATTCTTCGCTCGAGATCGCAAATCCCGTCCGCGCAATCAACCCTCGCAAAACCTGCCCTGGAATCTTCACCACTCCCGCCGTCGGGAACACCGGCAAACTGGGGAAATTGGACTTCGCCATCCCTACCATCTTTGTGTTGGAACGCCCGCAGCGGATGCTGACCCAATGATTTTCCAGCAATTTGATCGTGATATCGGCGTCCGGCAGCAGTTTCACATAGTCGTGCAATTTACGCGCCGGAATCGTGCACGATCCTTCCTTCTTCACTTTAGCGTTGCATGAGGTGCGCAAGCTCAAATCCAAATCAGTCGCCGTCAGTGACAACTTGCCCTCAGCCGCCTCAAATAAATAATTGGAAAGTATGGGAATGGTGGTCTTGCGCTCGACCACACCCTGCGTGGCAGTCAACTCCCGCAGCAATTCAACTTTGCTGACTGTAATCTCCATGGCTCCCACCGCCGCTCCCGCTGTAACGACCGCTTCCACCGGCATAGACTTTTGCTCCCCTGCCCGCGCCCTACTTTTATTACTTCCTTATATCAAATAAAAAACCTATTAAACCAGCAGTAACAGTAGGCACCGCGCAGAAGTGGAAAACTCGACCAACCTGCCTGTTCTCACCGCATTGCCCCGATCCCTTCGTGTGAGAAATCGGTCTCGAACTTGGCGGAGCTGCATGAGAAAGATTTCCGCTTCTGCCAACTCCCCTTACCCTTGCACAGCTTCCACATCTCATTCACAGTCTCGGCGAAGGAAGACTGCGCCGCTCGGTGCAAAACCTCAAACTCGCTGCCATTTAACCGCCCAATTGCTCCGTCAGTTTATTCAGCAGTCTGTTCAAATCTTTGTCGTTCTTGCGAACCTCTTCAATTTTCTCCACTGAGTGCAGCACGGTCGTGTGATGCTTTCCTCCAAACTGCCGTCCAATCTCAGGCAGCGAAGCCTCGGTCATCTGCTTTGCGAGATACATCGCAATCTGCCGCGGATACACAATGGCCCGCGAATTGTCCTTAGCTTTGATCTCCACCAAGCGCAGTCCAAACTGCTCTGCAACCATCTTCTGAATCGATTCGATGGTGACCTTCCTTGCCTGTGAATCGATAAAATTCTTCAGCACCTGTTGTGCGTAAGGCAGCGTAATTTCTGCGCCGATCAGCGACGAATGGGCCACTAGCCGGATCAGTGCACCTTCCAACTCGCGCACGTTCGAACGGATATTCTGCGCCACATAGAGGGCTACATCGGTCGGAAGCGTTACTTTTTCCTGCTCAGCTTTCTTCTGCAGGATCGCCACTTTCGTTTCCAGATCCGGCGGCTGGATATCGGCGATCAATCCCCACTCAAAGCGGCTGCGCAACCGGTCTTCGATCTCTGCCAACTCCTTCGGCGACCGGTCGCTCGCGATCACGATTTGCTTCATCGTGTCGTGCAGCGCATTGAAGGTATGGAAGAACTCCTCTTGCGTCCGCTCCTTGCCTGCCAGGAACTGGATATCGTCAATCAGCAGCACGTCCACGCCGCGGAATTTGTCGCGGAAGGTGGTCATCTTGTCATAGCGCAGCGAGTTGATCATGTCGTTGGTGAACTTCTCGCTCGACACATAGCAGATGGCCGCTTGCGGCTGTCGCCGCTTCACCTCGTGCCCAATGGCCTGCATCAGGTGCGTCTTGCCCATTCCGACGCCGCCGTAGAGAAACAGCGGGTTATAGGCCTTTGAAGGACGCTCCGCCACCGCCTGGCACGCCGCATGTGCAAACTGGTTCCCCGAGCCAATTACAAACGCGTCGAAGGTATAACGCGGATTCAGTTGCGCCGCGCCATCCCAGTCGAAGCGTGCTTGCGCTGGGCCGGTCGAAACAGGAGGGGCAGAGAGCCCGCCGTTATGGCGCACGGCCGTCGCCGCGGGATCATCGTCCGGCGTTACGAACTTTACGTCATTGAATTCCAGGCCCAGGTTGTCGATCGCCTCCTGGATCAGGTCCGCATACTTGTCGCCGGCGTGTCGAAACTCCGCCGTCGGCACCCGCACAAATAAGATTCCGCCGCTCGAATGACTATAGCGCGTCGGTTTTAACCAGGTGTCGTAGGAGTGCCGGTTGATCTTTTTTTCCAACGCATCCAGTATGCGCATCCACGGATTGGGGGATAAGGTGGTGGCTGACATAATTATGAAATACCCGCCGCGGCGTCCCGGCGGCTGGCTTGAGGGCGCCCGTGTAAAAAGTGCTGTTTACCTACTTGCCGATGGAACTCTTAGTGTACTGCGGAATGCGCCTTGTGTCGCGCTCGGTTGCTAATTGTGAATGAGAATTTCAAAGCTGACCGAGCGGCATAGTAGCACAAAATTTTTTCCTCGTGCGGAAATCTTCGCGTGAAATTTTCATGTGAGCGTTATTCGCAACCCGAAGCGCTACGACTGTCAAGTATCGACAATCTAACTGCAACGCGAATGATGCAAATAAGTCCTCAGTTCTCATGGCCGAACTTCCGATTGTTCTCCAAATTGTCGACTCGACAATCGATACACTGGTTAAGGCGAAATCAGGATCGGAACTCGGGAACTGAGAACTGTCCCCCACCCCCTTTGCCCTGTCGCCACCCCGTCATTTATACTCTACGTTTGCCCTAACACTGTCGACGGAATCAGGAGCAGCTATTTTTCATGCCCAAGCGTACATTCCAACCCAACCGGCGCAAGCGAAGCAAGAAGCATGGATTCCGCGTGCGCATGAAGACCCAGGGCGGCAAGAAGGTGATTTCCCGCCGCCGCGCCAAAGGGCGGAAGCGGGTCTCCGTGAAGCCCGGCTTCCGCGAGTAGCGTTTCTGGTGCCGCTCACTTCCACAGTCGACACACTCAGCCGTCCAATGCACCACAAAGGCATAATGGCTGAGGCGATGCTTGCAATTCGGCCGGACTTCGCCATGCCACCAGTCAAAGCACGATTCCCGCGTACGGCGCGCCTCTTGCGTCATGCGGATTTCGAGCGCGTCTACAAACAAGGGCGCCGGCATTTTTCCGCATCCATGACCTTTTTTTATTTAGCGCGTCCGGTGAATGTAGAAACCGGGGCGGGAGCCGCTGCGTCACACGGTCCTCGCATCGGATTCACAGTGGGCCGTGCCCTGGGTGGTGCTGTGCAGCGCAACCGCATGAAGCGCCGCCTGCGCGAAGCGGTTCGCATGTCCCGTCCCGCGGCCGGAGTGGCTGCAGATGTTGTCATCAATCCGAAGAAATCGTTGCTGGCGGCTGATTTCGCAGACATATTGAATGAAGTAAGCCGCGCCTTCGTGATCATTGAACAAAGGCTGGCCCCGAAGCCATCGGAGCGGTTAGCACCCGATTCAGCAAATAACAAAAAGGCGGGTAGCCGAAAGCCGGAAGCTGGAAACCCATCTTGAAGGTGTGCGCCAAATTCGTCTTGCTGCAATTGCTGCGGGCCTATAAGTGGGGAGTCTCGCCCATATTGCCGCCAGCCTGCCGCTACCTGCCGACCTGCTCCGAGTATGCGATGGAGGCTATCGAGCGCTACGGCGCTGTGCACGGCGGATGGATGGCATTAACCCGTATTCTCCGCTGTCATCCTTTCGCGCGCGCCGGCTACGATCCAGTAGTCAAGCGGGCGAGCGACTGCGGAGAATTGTGACTCAGGTTGGTCGATTCAGGGAATTCACTGGGTTGGCAGCTGGTATGGATCGGCGGTTCGTGGTTGGAGCGGCGCTTCCAACGCTGCGTAGAATTTCCAGGCTGACGAGTGGGCTTTAGCCCCCGAGGTACTAAGTAAAACTTTGCCCGACTTTCAAAATCCTCAACAGGAACCAGGCGCTGAGCGCCGGCTTCTCCTCGTCTTTCTTCTGACTTTCGTCGTCCTGATTGTGTTCCAGCCTTTGCTGAAGAAATACATGCCGCAGGCGCCCACCGCTCAGCCGCAAAATCAGCCGGTCCAGTCCCAGCCCATTCCCGCGTCATCCGCTCCGGCGGTCGCGGCTGCAGTGCCAGCCGCTCCTTCAAGCACAATCACGAAGCAGGCGTCGGCCGAGACTGAAACCGTTATCGAGAACAGTCTCTACCGCATCACTTTCACCAACCGCGGCGCCCAGGTCAAATCCTGGATCCTGAAAAAATTCGACAACGACGCTCAGAACGGACCGCTCGATCTCGTCAACCCCGTCGCCGCTCCCAAGTTCGGTTACCCTCTGTCTCTGTGGACGTACGACGAGACTCTTCGCAATCGGCTGAACTCCGCTCTCTACGTGGCTTCGAATCAGGGCGAACTATCAGCCCCTGCCGAGATCACCTTCGAGTATGCCGATCAGGATCTCGTGATCCGTAAGACTTTCCGCTTCGACCACACTTACGTGTTGAATGTCGAAACCTCCGTCGTATACAAAGGCGCAGAAATTTTTGCGCCGCCAGCCTGGCCGGCCGGATTTGGCGACCAACTCACTCCCGCTTCCTACGCCTCCGCCCGCATCGATTACCACAACGATGCTTCCACGGAGCGCACAGCGCTTGTCTTTCCCAGCTTCGTCTCGCGCCTCGCCATCAAGAGTATTAGTGGAGGCAATACTCTAAAAGGACGCTTCGAATGGGCCGGGACGGGCGATCAATACTTCACCGCGATTTTTATTCCCGACGACCCCATGGCTGCTTCCATGGTCACCCTGCGCGACTCCACGCAGATTCCGTCCAAGCCCGGCTCCTCTGAAACTGCAAAAGTCGATGTCCTCGGAGCAGCCGTCGGCAACCTGCATGGCCCAACCGCTGAGCGCATGTTCGTTGGCCCGAAGGAACTTGCCGTCCTCGATGCTGTCTCTATTCCCACGATTAAGAACGACAATCCAGATCTCCGCGGAGTCGTTGACTTCGGATGGTGGGGCATTCTGGCTCGCCCGCTCTTCCTCTGGCTTAAGTGGACATACAAACACATTGTTCCCAACTGGGGATGGGCCATCGTAATACAAACCCTCATCATCACCATCGCGCTGCTCCCGTTGCGAATCACGCAGATGAAGTCGATGCTCAAGATGCAGCGCATCGCACCCCAGATCAAATCTATCCAGGAGAAATACAAGAAGTACACACTCCGCGACCCGCGCAAAGCCGCAATGAACGAGGAGATCAGCGCGCTTTATAAGAAAGAAGGCGTCAATCCCGCTGGAGGCTGCTTGCCTCTTCTCATCCAGTTTCCATTCCTGATCGCTTATTACCGAATGCTCGGCGTCGCCCTTGATCTGCGCCACGCGCATTGGCTCTGGATCACCGATCTTTCCGCACGCGATCCTTATTTCGTGCTGCCTATTTTGATGGTCATCAGCATGTTTGCCATGCAGCGTATGACACCGCAGGCCGGCATGGATCCCGCGCAGCAAAAAATGATGACCGTGATGATGCCCCTGATGATGGGCTTCATATTCTTCAATCTGCAAGCGGGATTGAATCTGTACTATGCGGAGACCAATTTGATTTCGATTGCGCAGCAGGCCATCATGAACCGCACAAAGCTGGGCCGCGAAATGCGCGAAATGATCGAAAAACGCGCGCGCAAGAAAGAGAAGTGAACCAGCTATTAGCTCTTAGCCTTTAGCTTTTAGCTTGTACCGCGTCAGGGCCGCTCCGGTTGCGATAAGATTTGGTTTCTAAGTGGGAAGGTTACCCTGTGGCCTCTGTGGTAAAGGTTTTGAGTTTCAAGCTAATGGCTAATAGCTAAGAGCTGCCCTATGGACAAACTCGCCGCCGCCAACAAGATCAACGAATTCCTGCAGGCCGTCGTCACTGACGGTGGACTTCATCTCAAATACCGCATCGTCGTCGATCCCCCTCCGCAGAGCGAATGGGAGAAGCCGGAAATCTTCGTCGATTTCTCCGGTCCCGATTCCACGCTTCTCCTCGACCGCGGAGGCGAACTTCTCCGGGCTCTAGAATTGCTGGCTCTAGAAATTCTGCATCTGCCTTCCGCGGAGCACGACAAGATTTCATTCGATTGCAAAAACCAGCGCTTGATTCGCCTTCAGGAACTCCGCATGGCCGCCAGCGTCGCCGCCGGAAAAGTTCGTCAGACCGGAACCCCCTTCCACTTTGCGCCTATGTCTTCGCGCGAGCGCCGCATCGTTCACCTCGCACTGCGCGATCAATCCGATCTCCGCACCGAAAGCGACGGCGAGGGTTCGAACCGCTGCGTAGTCCTCTATCCGGCGGACTACAAACCGGCAGCCGGTAAGCCCGCCCGCGGCACTCTTTCCTAGCCCCAGCCCATAAGGTACCTACCCTACGCTTTCCCATCCGGCGGAAGCAGCATTCCCTTCTCAAGATGCCGCGTGACGTGCGCATAGGAAGCGGCGTGCGGATCATGCGTCACCATCACAATCGTCTTGTGGAAGTCTTCGTTCAGTCGCTTCAAGATTTCCAAAACCTCCGTCGCGGAGTGACTGTCCAAGTCGCCAGTTGGTTCGTCGGCCAGCAACAGCGTAGGATCGCTCACAATGGCGCGAGCAATGGCCACGCGCTGCTCCTGCCCGCCGGAAAGCTGCTTCGGAAGATGGTTGACGCGTTCTTCGAGGCCTACAAGCTTCAACGCAGTCATGACGTGATCCCGCCGCTGCTGGTGGTTCAATTTGGTGAGAAGCAGAGGCAGTTCCACGTTTTCAAAAGCAGTCAGCACCGGGATCAAATTGAATGTCTGGAAGACGTACCCGATGTGCTCGTTGCGCCAGTGTGCCGCCTGGGAATCGCTGAAGCGGAAAATGTTCTGGTTCTGTACCAGCAACTCTCCGGAAGTCGGCCGGTCGATCGCCGCGATCATGTTCAGCAGCGTGGTCTTGCCGGATCCCGAAGGTCCCATCAATGCCATGAATTCGCCGGCCGCGATGTCAATGGAGACATCATCAAGCGCCTTTACCTCAAACGCCTCGCGCTTAAAGATCTTGCTGACGTTACGCGCCTGAACGACTTTGGTTCCGGTAGCGATTTTGTTTTCGACAACTGTGCTCATCATGAGTGCCCCTTAATTTTGATTGTGTCTCCATCTTTCAGATCCTGCGGCCCCGCGCTGATCACGCTTTCCCCACCTACCAGGCCGTCGACAAGAAATCCATCGGTGCGCTGGCTCATGACGTGAACTTCACGCATCCGCGCTTTCCCGTCGAAGGCCAGAAAAACCACTTTCTTGCCGTCATGGTCCCGCAACGCGGTCGCCGGTACAAACGCTCCGGCGGGTTGCGTGTTCGAAGGCTTTTTCTCGTCCGCCAGGAATTTCACCGTGGCATTCATTTCCGGCCGCAGATATTCGTCCGGATTCAGTACCTGAACTTTCACCTGCACCGTGGCTTTTTGCCGATTCGCTTCCGGGGAGATCTGCGCGATTTCCCCGTTGTATTTGCGATCGGGATAAGCATCGACGCTGACAATACCTTTCTGCTTCGGACCGAGCCGCGCGAAGTCGGATTGCGCAATATCGAGCTCCACTTGAATATCGTTCAAGTCGGCGAGCGAAACAACCGACCCCTGAGGCCCGCCAGCCGCCGCGCTGGCGAACTGCGCGGTAATCAGTTCCCCTTTTTCGGCGGTACGATCAAGAATCGTGCCAGTGACGGGTGCGCGAATCACGGTCGCGTCGAGTTGCGACTTCGCGTAATCAAGTTGGCCCTGGGCTTGTGCCAACGCTCCCCGCGCGCGCGCGATCTCTTCCTGTCGCGGGCCGATCTTCATCAGTTGAAAAGCCTTTTCCAGCGAATTAACCCGCTGTTGATCCGAATCGAACCTCGCGGTAGCGTCGTCGAGCGCCTGCCGGGCAACCACGCCGGCAGTCGAGAGTTCCTTCGTACGATCCAGAGTGAGTTTGTCGTTGACCAGTGTAGCCTGCGCTTCGTCGAGGTTGTGCTGAGCTTGTTGAATTTCTTCCGGCCTCGACCCGTGCTCAAGTTCATCGAGATAGGCGCGAGCATTGTCTACTGCGCCCTTTGCTTGATCGTAGGCAGCACGGAACTCCTCATCTTCCAACCGCACCAGAACTTGTCCCTCTTTGACCTTGTCACCTTTTTCCACGCCAATCCAAGCGAGGCGTCCAGTCACCTTGGAGTTCACATTGATGGTGTGATGCGCGACGATGTAGCCCGTCGCCGACAGGACCGTGCCGCCCACATCGCTGCTCTCCGCGGAGGCGCGGACTACCTCCACCTCCGGCGCGTCCCGCGCCAGCAGGCGATAGGCGAGCGCAGACAAACTCAACAAGACTACAACCGCGATTCCAATCACGATGTAGCGGCGCGCCCACGCCGGCGGTTCTCCGTTACTTGCTCCGCGAGCGGTGCGGTCGATTCGCAAGCTCTGCAGGTCTTCGTGTTTTGCGTCAATCGGCATAAATCAAATACGGATGCGGCTTTCGGATCAACCTCGCAACGCGTTAAGAATATTCTGCCGCGCCGCATGCCAAGCCGGAAAAAGTCCGCCGAAGAAGCCCATCAACAGCGCAAAAACAATCGCATAAGCTGCCACTTGCGCCGTTATCCGCAGGCTGAAGACAACTTCGCTGAACGTTACTGCATTCGACGTGCCGGTTTGCATTCCGTTAAAGGGAAGCATCAGGAGAATTCCAGCGATAGCGCCCAGCAATGCCAACATCAGGGATTCAAGAACAAACGATGTGAGAATCGCGGGACGAGAGAAGCCCAACACTCTCAAAGTTGCAATCTCACGGCCGCGGTACGCGACCGCGGCATACATCGTATTCATGGCCGCAAAACTCGATCCAATGGCCATGATGATCGCAACCACGATCCCGATGTATTTGATGGGAGCGCCCGAACTGGTCTGCTTCGCGTAATAATCGGTCTCCAGAACTCCTTCGAGTTTCAGACGCTGATCGTCGCTAACTCGGTTCTTGAGCGCATCGGCAGCGATGGCATCGGTAGCCCGCAGGTACGCAGAAGAATACCCGCCCTGCCGATCGAAATCCGCCGCCATCTGATTTACGTCTCCCCAGACTTCGGATTCGTATGCCGAGCCTCCGGCGTCGAAGACTCCGACAACTTTCCATGATCCTTTGCCGAACTCCATGCTGTTGCCAATGTTGGCATGGGCAAAGCGGTCGCGTATCGACTTGCTCACCACCACTTCACGCTGTCCGGTCTGGAACCACCGGCCATCGATCAGCTTCGCACTCGGCCGAAGCTCAAGGCCGTCTGGCATCATTCCGCGCACCGTTACGTTAACCTCGCCCGTGCCATCCTTGCGCGGGAGCACGATTACCACTACCCATTCGCCAGAAACCATGGGATCGCCGCGACTATCCTTCGCAATGCCAGGTAGAACTTTCAGCGTGGGAAACAGTGCGGCGTCGAAGCCACCGGATAGCTCTGCCTCCGATCCCTTGCGCAGCACTAGCACATTGTTCGGATTGCCGCTGGAAACGAAAGCGCGCTTCAAGCCCGCCAGCAACGCCATCAGGAAGATCGCGGTCGTCACCGTCAAGGCGATGCCGAGCGCGGTCATGATGGTAAGGCCTTTGCGAAGTCTCAAATTGCGGATGTTGTAGCTGATCGGTATCGCCATAAATTCATCTCAATTGGGCCAGGCTGGTTAGCCGATGTGGCGTAAGCCCTCCACAATATTTGTGCGTGATGCTTTGTACGCCGGCAGGTAGCCGCTCACCAGTCCGAGGGTGACAGCGACAAAAAGCGACAGCGCTGCCGTCGGCGGATTAACTTTCATGTCCAGCGGAATTCCCAATCCAATGAATCGATGGGTCAGCATCGAGATCAGAGGGATCGCCACCAGAACGCCAAGCACACCGCCCGCCACCGCCAGAGCTACGGATTCGCTGACGAAGATCGACAACACGCGCCCTCGCGTAAACCCCAAAGTTTTCAGCAAGGCCACTTCACGAGTCCGGCTGCGCACCGACATCGCCATGGTGTTGGCCGAAACTAGCATGATGGCGAATGCGACCGCCCCGCAAATCCCGAGAATGAAAGCCTTCACATTTCCCAGCGACGCCACGAAACTGAGTTGAAAAGCCTTTTCGCTCTCGCTCTTCGTAGGCAGAGGCGAGTTACGGAACATGTCGTCGATTTGTTTGGACACCCGTCCCACTCCTTCGGCGGAATCGATCTGCGCCGCATACCAGCCCGCCTCCCCTTTGAACCACGGCACCGCCTCCTCCAGGTACTTGGTGTGAAAATACAAGGAATTCTGCGGCGGATCGCGGTGATAAATCGCGCGAATCGTCAACTCCGGATTGACCGGAAATATTGTTCCCAGCAAAGTGATGTGGTCGCCGAGCTTCCAGCCATATTTGTTTGCCAAGATCACATCCACCAGAGCCCCGGCGCGATCCTGCTGCCACGCCTTCAACTGCTCCGGCGGCACGATCTTGTCGGACGCGACTTTTAGATATTCGTCAGGATCCGTAGCCACTTGGGCGAAGAAATGTTCCGGACGGTCATCGATATAGCGGCCTCCAAACCACGTCTCCGGTGCCACCGCCACCACCCCGGGTACGGCGCGGATCTTCTCCCGATAGTAGGCCGGCAGGAAAAACGCAAGCGACACACGGTCACGAACGATCAGTCGACGGGCTGCCTCCGGCGCCACCTGATCGATGTAAAACGCCCGCCAGATAGAAATCATGAGCGTGAGCAACAACAGGGAAAAAGAGACGCTGAGCATCGTAAGCACGCTGCGACGCTTGTTGCGGAAAGCACTGCGCACGACAAAACTGCTTAATGTCATATTTCAATCCGCTCTTAACCGATGTGGCGCAGCCCGTCCACAATATTGACCTGCGATGCGTGGTAAGACGGAAGCAGCGAGCTTGCAAGCCCCACCAATCCCGAGACGAATAGCGCCATCACCCACATTCCGGGGGTCACTTTCATGTTGTAGAAACTCATATACGGTGACTGAGACACGCCGTAGATCAACAAATACGCCAGTCCGACACCGATCAATCCGCCAGCAAGAGCCAGTGCCACCGCTTCGCTGATGAACAGCCCGAGAACGCTTTGCCGAGTGAAGCCCAGAGTTTTCAGAACCGCCACTTCTCGCGTTCGCTCCCGGATCGACATCGCCATAGTGTTGGCGGAAACCAGCAACGTCGCAAAAACGACCGCCAGACAAATCATGAGGATGAAGGCCTTCACATTGCCCAGCATGGCGACGAACTCCAGTCCGAACGCCTTCTCACTCTCCGCTTTTGTGGGCTGTGGCGAATTGCGGAACATATCGTCAATCGCACTCGCCACCTTGCTCACGTCCTGGGGCGAAGCCACAAGAATGCTGAAGGTACCCGCCTGCCCCTTGAAAAACGCAACCGCCTCTTCCACATACTTGGCATTGAAATAGACGGCCTTGTCGTCTGGGTAAGAACTGAAAATGCCCCGAACATACAACTCAAGATCAACGGGATAGATTGTTCCCTTCAAAACAATCCGGTCACCCAGCTTCCACCCGTATTTGTTGGCCAGCGTGTCATCGACGATCACTCCCTGTCGATCCCGCTGCCATGCCGTCACTTGCTCGGCCGGCATCCTGATATCCCGGAATACTTTGAAAAACTCCTCGGGATCGGTACCGAACTGCGCAAAAAAGTTTTCCGGCTTGTCATCCTTGTAAATTCCTCCGAACCAGGAGACCGGTACTATGGCCACGACTCCCGGTACAGCGCGAATCTTCTCTCGATAGAAGCCGGGCAAGCTGAAAGTCAACGACACGCGGTGCCGCACCACCAGCCTTTCGGCGGATTCAGCGCTGCCCTCGTCCAGATAAAAAGCTCGCCAGATGGTCATCATCAGGGTGAGCAAAAGCAAAGAGAAAGCGATACTCAACACCGTAAGAATGCTGCGGCGCTTGTTTCGGAAGGCGTTCTTGGTGACAAACCGGCTCAAAGTCATGTTGAACCCCAGGAAGAATGCGCGGACGAGATCACCTAAGAATGTAGGCTTCAAGGATAAACGAACGACTCCGTTTCCGCCAACCTCGTCTCGAACCTTCAAATGGCACTCGCGCAGCCTGCCTGAACCAACCCGAATCCATACTCAATCGGGTTAGACGAGAACGCCAGTGGGAGTCGTCATCCGGCTTACATGACAATTGTCACACCCACATCGCTAACAGTTTTAACTTCCTGTCCGCGCGAAGGTTACGCTATATGGAATAGATCAGTGTGATGCTAGACAAGGTTTGCGCTTACATACTTGATGGTAGCCAACACGGCCTGCTGAATAGTTAATTTCGGCCTCCAGCCCAACGCGCGGATCCGCGAGCAATCGAGAAGAATAAACGGACTATCTCCCACCCAACCCCGTTCGCCTCCGGAATACGTGAGCTTTGGTTGAAGACCGAGATGCTCGCAGATCCACCCGATCGAATCGTTGACCTCGCAGAAAGCGTCCGTGCCCAGATTGAAAATATTTACTTTGGCATCGGCCCGTTCGAGGGCGATCAGAATTGCGTCGATGCAATCTTGCACATACAAATAAGACTTCCGCTGATGGCCATTGCCAAGAACGTGGAGATGTTCTGGGTGTTCTGAAAGCTGCCGCCAAAAATCGAACACGTGCCCGTGCGAGTAACGCTCGCCAAGAATCGATACGAAGCGAAAAATATATCCCTGCATTCCGAAGCCTTCGCAGTAGGCTTGAATCAGGCCTTCCGCAGCCAGTTTGGACGCACCGTATAACGAGGTCTGTACGGGGAAAGGACAAGTCTCAGGCGTGGGGAAAATCTTCGGCTCGCCGTAGACCGATCCCGTCGAAGAAAAAACAATCCGTTTGCAGTTCTGATCGCGCATTGCCTCAAGCACGTTCCAGGTTGCGATCGTGTTCTGGTCCAGATCTTTGCGCGGATGTTCAGTGCCGAAGCGTACGTCGGCATTGGCTGCGAAATGAACAACTAATTCCGCACCCTCCATTGCCGATTCCAGACTATTTCGGTCGAGCAAGTCCGCCTGATGAAACGCGAAGCGAGGATTAGGCAACGCAGTTTCCAGAAACCTTCGCTGCCCGGTCGACATATTATCGAATCCCATGACAGTGTGGCCCGCGGATAGAAGGCGGTCGACCATGTGACTGCCGATAAAGCCCGCGGCGCCGGTGACTAGAACGCGCAAAAAAACCTCCGCTGGGGAAATACAATTTAAGTTCGTGATGAAAGCAGGACCGCGACGATTCGCAGCGTTTCTCTCTGCGACCTTCGCGAACACGTTGCGGGCTTGGCGGTCAAAGGCTTTCAAATCCCGCTATCGACTGTTCGAGGAACTCTGCCGCAGCGCGATCCGTGTCCCCTTCAGTTCAAACCGGCTATCGCGCCAGACATATCGCAGATTCAGATAGCTGGCGAACCACACTGCAAAGCCGAGCAGGTCGCGCAGCGGATAGAGCCATGGCGCGCGCCGTATTTGCGGATCCCGAACCACCATCCAGCCCACCAGCCACGCCTCAACCAAGCGGTTCAACACAGCCACGCCCAGAAGCAGTGCTCCAAGTCTCCAGTGTCCTAACGCCGCGGCTGCCACGAATCCGAGCAGACCGTACGGCATCGCGAAGATCAGCCCGCTTCCGAAATGGCCCTTGGGCCGCGAGTAGCGCGTCGTTTGTGCCCAGCGCAATTGGTTTTGCCACATCCGGTGTAAAGATTTCTGGTTCACCACATGGTCGATGACGTACCCTGAGAGCACCACGCGGTAACCCGCCTTCGCAATCAAGTTGCCGATGGCAAAATCATAAGCAATGTAGTCCTGCAACGCGGTGTAGCCGCCAATACTGGCCAGCGAATCTTTGCGCACAACGGTGGTCGGCCCCAACCCAAATTTCATTCCTTCGAGCAGATTCGCCGCCAGCACTCCGGCCGTCATTTCCACCGACATCCCAATGGCGGTGAGCCCGGAAAAAAATCCTGCCGCATTCTTGCCGCGGTACACGCACGTGACCATCCCAACTTTCGGGTCGAGTAACGGGGGCACGATTTCTCGCAGGTATCGCGGACCAACTTCTACATCGCTATCGGTCGTAACCAGGATGTCGTATGCTGCAGCCTCTGCCATGCAATGGAACGCATAGACCACCGGATTCGGCCACGGCGTGCCGGTTACCAGAACCCGGCTTCGTATATTTGGATAGCGAGCGCACACTTCCCTCACAACATCGAGAGCCGGATCATCCGCCTCATCGGCCGCAAATATAATTTCGTAATCGGGGTAATCCTGCCGGAAGAAGCTCTCAATATTCTCTTTGAGCCTGGCCTCCAGACCGTGCACCGGCTTCAGCACGGAGACTGCAGGCAGATGCGCGTCGTCAGGAGCGCAGCTGATTTGTCTCCGAGCTTCGGAGCGAAACCGGATAACGCCCACTATCGCCAGAATAAGGAACACGGCTGAAGACAAAGTACCAATCAGCGCCACGCCCAAAACGAAATATGAAATCAGCCCAATCAATCCGTATCGCCCGCAGGACTTCGAGAATTTAAAACTATCGCCACAAAGCCGCCCAAGTCGTCAGAGGGCAATTCACAATATACATTTCTACAGTGTTAAGGGGTTAGCAGGATGGCGAAGTCACTTCGAGGCTTTGGGCGCGGTGTTCGAGACATGCTGGTCCGCAACCTTTGTGATTTTGTAATCTTTGTACTCTATGGAGAGAATGGCCCGCCCTCCAAGGCGTATCGCGCTTTCCGTATGATTCTCTGCGGGAAGCCAGAAATCGTTTACTTTGACGTATTTGTGGTCGACTTCCGTGTTCTTGATCCATATAGACGGATTTCTAGCCGGCTCCCCTTCGATCCGCACGACGGCGAACTCTTTCGCATCAACCCAGATTTTCCCGCGGTAGAGAAACTTATTTCTGGTTTTGGGCAAAAGGTTAAGTACGTATTGCGCGCCGTTTGGAGTCGCTTCGTACGCAGCGAAAGTGAAATCGTAGTTGGCAGTGGTCAACGCGCTGTGCTGGAAGTTCTCCTGGTTGAGAAATTCCTGCTCGCTCTCCAGCAGTCTCTTAAAGATATGGTCGACGAGGAACCGGGACCCGCTCTGCGACACTACGCGAAACTCTTTTGCATTGGGGGCGTGGTAGGTCACATCCACTACCATTTCGGCGTCACGATCACTCGGGAAACCGCGATACTGCATTCGGTAGACGCGCCTGCCGCTGAACTCAACCAACGCCGCAGTCTGCTGCGCATTTCTTTCCTGAAGCCTCCGGGTTACCTCCTCGACGGGTAGTGGAGCGCTCTGTGTGAAATACGACGAACTACCAGAACCTTGCTCGTGATATAGATTCTGGCACCTCGCCGTCACACTCCAACCCAGCAACAATAAACCAACAGCCCAGCCAATTCCCCTGTAACGCATGACTGCCTCAGATGCCGAATTTAGATGCGGAATTCGCCGTTTCAGTCTACGCGAAATGGCGGACCTCCGAACTAATATGTGCTTTAGTCAAAGCGGAATTTTCCCGCTCTGAAATTCGCATGCGATTGCTCCAGGTTTTGACCTCGCATGCTTCTTCGAGCTTGGCTTGGTTACCTTTGTGCCTCACTCGTCGGAGCTATTCCCGTGCGCCACTGGTTCGTCGCAGAATATCTCCAGGATCAAACACAAGCCATGATTGCCAAAGCAAACCGGCGTCAGCAGGATCGCATGCAGGCTGTGCTACCCGTCCGAGTGCGGGGAACAGACGCAGCCGGTGTTGCCTTTGAAGGACTGGCGCATACTCTCGACCTCACGCCCCTTGGGGCACGGTTGGGGGCGATTCGACACGAACTGAAGGCGCTCGACACCTTGATTATTTTTTACCGCCAGCGCCGAATGGAATTCTCAGTAGTCTGGACAAAGCTTCTGGCTGGGACGGGCGAATACCAGGTCGGCCTCCAGGCCTTATCGCACGCAAAGGAAGCTTGGTTAGTCAGCCTGTTCAATTCCAGCGGAGAGCAGGCAAAAAAAGCCTCCGCCAGCACTGGAGCACTCTGAATTACGGAGAAATCATGGACTACTTTCGAAATACACTCTGGTCGAATGAAGAAGGACAAGACGTCGCTGAGTATTCCGTGATGCTTGCGGTCATTCTTGTGATTGTCGTAGGCACGGTCCGGCTGATTGGTTCCAACGCAGGCAACGTGTTCTCTCAAGTCGGCAGCTCGATTCAATAGCCGGATCAATTCACGGCCCGGCGAGCGTGTCACCGCAGATTGCACACGATAGCTTAGAGCAAATCCTGCGGATGACAAGGCAGATGGTCAACCCAAGTCTGCGGCCATTTCAGGGACGCAATGCGTTTCCCATCATCAGAGCAAACAGCAACGGAAGATAAATAACTGTGGCTTGCAAGACGTGGCGAGCCAGCATCTTGGAGCGCGCGCTGTTCAGCGGCATTTTCAGAAATGCCAGGCGCGCGCCAAAGTAGAAAAGTGCAAGGCCTAGAACCAGAGCTCCAACCAGATAGATCTTGCCCGCCATTCCGAAAAAGCTCGGCAGCATGCTGAGTGGAATCAAAATCAGCGAGTAGCCCACAATGCGCCGGGCCGTCGAGCGTCCATCCTCTTCTACTACTGGCAACATGCGAATTCCACCACTCGCGTAATCCTCGCGATAGAGCCATGCGATCGAGAAAAAATGCGGAAACTGCCAGACAAACAAGATGGCAAACAGGATCAAGGTTCCCCACTCGAGACGGCCTCGCGCCGCAGTCCAGCCCAAAACTCCCGGCATAGCCCCAGGAAAAGCGCCCACGAAAGTGCAGATGGGGGAAACCTTCTTGAGTGGCGTGTAGGCGGCAAGATATACAACGGACGTCAGGAAAGTCAGCAACCCGGTCAAAGGATTCGTCAACACCGCCAGATAAATCGACCCTCCAACCGTGGCAATCAGTCCCGCCGTCATCGCGTGAGCCAGGCTCATCCGGCCTGCCGGCAGTGGACGTTGCGCGGTCCTGCGCATCTGTGCGTCCACTTCGTGTTCCATTACTTCATTCAGCGCCGCCGTTCCACTGGAAACCAGCCCAATGCCCAGCAAGGCGTGGAAAAGGCCCCAGGATAGCGAGGAGACTCCCGTTTTCTGCGCTCCGAAATAGTAGCCGCACCATGCCGTCATAACGATCAAAGTAGTCACACGCAGCTTCATCAACTCGGCATAGTCGCGCAGTAGAACGGTTGCCTGCCTGCGTAGAAGAAAGAGTGGCTGGGTCATCGTCCTCATTGGAAAGTTAGTGGTGTGGTTGTCGTACCGCTTCCTTCACAGGGTCAGACGTGTTTCCCGAACCGGGCAAGGAGGCAGCTCCCACAAAGCCGCCCAAAATACTCCAAGGATTGCATAGGTACTCTCATGGCTTTCTAAAGTCAAGTCCAAACTCCGAATCGACCAGCAAACTCCGTTCGGATTAAACTCTGCGAAGCAGTTCTAATCCGCTACTGGCCGCCCGAAGAACCAGCCGCAGTAAAGCTCTCCGGCGGATCAAAAAAACATTGATGCCACAGCGCGGCGTCTGACAATGTGCCGGCCTTCCATTGCTGCAGCGTCGGAAGCGTGGCGGCAATCATCCCTCCATCTGCGGAATCGAAGATCAGCACAATTCCCGCCAATTCCTGCGGCTTTTGCGCGAGTTCCGGGTAATCCTTGTCCAGAACTGATTTTGCGAACTCCAATCTCAGTAGAGGTCCAGCATCTTTCTGGGATTCATTAATCTTTTCCACCGAGACGATTTTTACGGTTTTCCCGCGAAGAGGGCCCCAGTCCCCGGGGAACTGCGCTTTTTCTTCCCGCGTTACATGGAACAAATCCCCGGCCGCGGGTACCGGACTGGGAGGCAAGTCGCTGTCTGGAACGCTGGCCGGCATCTCCAGGTTGTTACGCCAGATCCATCCTCGGGACAGACCTGAGATCCGCACATGGACCCAGTCGCGATTAAAATCAAGCATCTCGAACTCATCGTGTGCGCTCGCCAGGAACAGTGTCTTGGCACTCAAACTCGCGGCGGCCACTACGGGGGTTCCAGATTTTTTAACCGCGACAAGGTTGGTAGGATGCGCCTGGCTCTTCAGAATCTCGTCCAGACTATTTGCCTCCGCCTGCAGCCCCCGTACATCCTGCTCGTCAAGTTTGTTCTTCCCACTCTCGGTGCCGTTCTTTTCTTTTTCTTGCTCCGCCAGACTCTGGGCCAGGGAGGATGAAAAACTGCCGCTGTTTTCCGGAATTCTCGGCACCGGCGCTGAAATCGTAGGTTCGGCCGGATTACGTTCGGCCGGATTGGGTTCAACCGGATTAGGTTCGGCCATATCCGGAGCCTTCTCTGTTCGCGCTGGCACAGCCGACGGGAAACTCTTTACGCTCGGTTGTGCTGCTTTGCTAGCGATTTGATCCGCCAGTTGATCGAGCAGGTCCATCTCCAGACGGCCATTCGACGCGAGTAGTTGATATCCAGCATGAGCGGCGACTGGATCGGCGTACCAGGCTGTCACCTGCACACTCACGCGCACCAGACATCCTCCCGACGCAGTTGAGCTGACTTGAATCTTCGACTGATAGTAACCGCGCTGGAAACGCTCCAAAGGATGATCCGAAGAGGTGGCGAAGCCATCGAGCACCGGTAGACGCCCCCCCATGGCAGTTTGCATTCCTTTGAGCGCCTGCTCTACAGTTGCCTTTGACTGGGGGAACGTACGCTCCAACCCGCTTCCTTGCGGGTAGCCGCTTTCGACGAGACACAGAGCCACAACAAACGTCAAGAATGGGCCCGCGAGCGACCGGCCCGAACCTGCGAAACCACGCTTCATCGCTGCTCCAACTGGTCACGCATGATCCACCCGTGCTGCCCCTCGTGCGTCTCCACTCCGTACCAATAAGGCGTTGAAATCAGAATCAGGACTTCCGTACCAGCAGTAAGAGATTGCAGCGTGCTCGCCGTGTGAAAAGGCGCGGACTTCAGCGGGGCTCCCGGCGCTTTCACCACCCGTTCAACCTCCTTGCGCAGGTTTTGAACCCGCTCTTCTAACGTTTGCGCGGGCGCGGTTTGTAGCGGCGGCGCATTGTCTGGAGGCTGCGCCGTGCTCGAAGGCTGCGCCGTGCTCCGAGTTGGTGCCGGGTCGATGCGCGCGATGGGCGCCGCGCGATTTTCCGTCTCTTGAGGCTCGTCCGGGGACGCGAATGAAGGCGTCGGTGCGGCACGATCATTAGACGGTATTGTGAAAGTCCGCCTCGTTGCCAGCTGCTCTTGCCGCTCCTTTTCTGCTTCGATGTTCTGCTTTTTCATCACCTCGATGGCTTCAAGGTGCTCTTGAATGTCCTTGTATTCTGCGCTTTCGACCGAGCCGTTCGATTGATGAACCGTGCGCCGGAAGTCTTCTTGAAAAAGCGCGTCGATGCGCAAAACCGTGTTCTTTTCTCCTTGCGCCGCCACCACGTACCTCACCGCGAGCGTCCCCACGTCTCCGCTATCCTTGAAGTTGCGCGGGTCGATAGCCCCCTCGCGAATTTTGTAGAAGACCTTCCCCTCCTGGTCCCATGCTGGAAATACGCGCGAGGAGGTAGCCGCTTTTGCGCCCGCGACGAACTCGTCCTTGTTGTACTCCTTGGTTCCCCGAATTGTGCCATTCTGACTGACGTCTTCCACAACTTGCTCGACTTCGCTCGCTGACAGCGGAATGTTTACAATCAAGCCTTCTCCATAAGGCAATTTGTCTTTATCGCGGCCCAGAAGTGGGGGAGCCCCCGCCAAGACCAGAAGCAGGACCAGAGGCACGAGCCCCGCGATAGCACGATTTCTAGTCCGCCGCAGCTTCTGGCTTTGAACTCCTGTCCACCAGTTCACGATGATCTCCGTCCCAGACTCCAAAGTCTCGTACTCTCGGCACGTAGCTGTCAACATGGGAGGGCGCACGCAATTGAGTGAGTTGTTAGCAGACAGGTACATGGGTTAGTGAGAATCCTGCAAGCAGTTGGCTCGGGAAGCACAATTTTGACTGTTAAAGATACCTATCGTTCAGCTCCTCCGAGGGTCGATGCCAGATCTTGAGTGGGGGCACCTCCGAAGATGACATTGTAAAAAAATTGTCAAAACCACTTGAACTTCGGCTTTGGGCCGTAGTAGGATTTCGCGCGGTACGGTGGTACAACCTTTGTCGTTCTTTTAGTGTCACAGAGTAGCAAATGTGAAGGGGTTCGCGTTTGCTGCGTCTCTTTACGGCATTCTGTGGAAATTCTTTTTCAATCACCGACCCTGATTTAATCTTGCCGAGGAGCCGGCCATGCACGTTTTGAGTCGTTCCAATCTTCGCAAGGTAGTTTACTCTGCGATTTCCCTTCTGTCTCTGGCTGTGGTTGTTGCGCCGATGATGCTCACGCTCAGCCAGCCGGCGTACGCCTTACCTGCATTCGCCAGAAAGTATGGCCTGCGCTGCTCAGCCTGCCACGAGTCCTGGCCGATGCTTAACTACTTCGGCCAAAAATTCAAAGACAACGGCTACCAGCTGATGAACGATCGCGACGCTCCGATCTGGCAGAATCCCGGCTACTGGCCGGTCACCTTCCGCATCACGCCGATCTGGCACCGCGTCAGCACTGGCAAAGTCGCGGTTGACGTATATTCCGGGGGTGCCGCTACCGGCGCAACGACGATACAGCGGGTCGAACAGTCCGGTTTTGACCTTAGCGGCCTCGACTTCCACACGGGCGGCACTCTTGAGAAGAACATCTCCTTCTATGTTCTTCCGTCGTCGGACTCAACTGCGAGCTTTCATTTTGAGACCGTCATGGGTCGCTTGGACAACCTGTTTGGCTCTCCTTGGCTCAACGTAAAGTTTGGCAAGTTCGAACTCGACAACCTGCTTTCTGAAAAGCGCATTCTCACACTCACCGGGAACGGCGGTATCTATCAGACCTATCACTTCAGTCCTCAGGGCGATGGGAATATCTTCGGGCAGATCGGCGACAATCAGCTCGGCCTCGAGTACCTGGGACACTCCGTGGATGACCGGACGCGCATCTCCGCCGCCCTGATCAGTTCGCAGGATGGAAACGTGGGCCTGACTTTGGGATCCAACTCCTACACAGGATTCTTTACCGGCAGTCAGGCGTTTGACACTGGGAAGCTCGGAGTGCAGCGAGTCGGCTTCTACGCCATGGTCGGAGAGGCAGCCACCTATTTTCGAACCTCCGGCGGCGTGCCCATCCCCGGATCGGGAATTGGCAATAAGGGATTCAGCCGTGTGGGCTTCGTTGGACAATTCTATCTGGGTCAACACTTCGATCTTCAAGTCGTAACTCAGCACGGCTCCGATAACGCATGGTTCGGCCAGGGTTACGGCAACGCAGTAAACACGAATGGCGATGGAGGAGTGATGTGCACGACTCCCACTGGCTGCCCTCCAAACAATGTGCCGGGAACGACCCTTCCGGCGACCGCGCGAGCGCCCAGTTGGAACGGCGCCCTCTTCGAGGCTCACTACGTATACAGTCCGCAGCTGATTTTTATCGGCCGCTACGAGTTGGAAAAGGTGTCGCAGCAAGCGACGGTGGGAACCCCTTCCAATCTCGGCAACATTAGCACCTACACGATCGGCTATCGCTACAACCCGTTTATGACCAGCCGTGCTGGTTTCGCTTGGCATAACGAATACAACTGGCTGCATCAGGAGGGCACCGCGCCCGATGGGTCGAACCTCAACACAAGCGAGCTCTTGATCGGATTTGACTTTGATTTCTAAGCATTTGATTTCGTAAGTGAGGGAAAGACATGCGGACAAGATTGCAGAAGTGGATCCTTTTGCTGGGCGCAACCGCGCTTTTGGCGCTCCCGCTGACTTCATCGGCGCAACTCTCGACCTTCGATATCGAGACGCGTATCGGAACGGAAAGCCACATTGGCAATATTACCGGCCACGCTAAAGATGCCCAGCCTGACTATCGGCGCTACTGCGTCGGCTGCCATGGCCCGCTGGGCGATGGCAACGGCGAGAATGCGCAGTGGCTCGAGCCTCCCATGTACCCTAAGCCGCGTGATTTCCAGTTAGGCGTCTTCAAGTGCCGCTCCACTCCGACCGGGACCTTGCCCACCGATGAGGATCTTTTCGACACTATCGCTCGCGGCCTCGACCGTTCGACTATGCCGCAGTGGAGCACCTTTACTAAGCAGGAGCGCGCCGACCTGGTTGCTTGGGTAAAACACTTCTCTCCGCGCTGGGCGAATGAAAAACAAGGAACTCCCATCACAATTCCTCCCGAACCCGAGGTTACTCCAGAACGCATCAAGGCGGGCCGCGATGTGTATGCCCGCGTGCAGTGCTGGAAGTGCCACGGCGTCCAAGGAATGGCCAATGGACCCTCGGCCTCCACTCTCACCGATGACCTCGGTCGGCCGATAGCGGCTTTTAACTTTACTGAAGGTTCGCGTCCCAAGTGTGGGGACACGGACCGCGATATTTACAGAATTTTCATGACGGGACTGGATGGCACTCCCATGCCGTCGTTTGCCGACAACATCAAGCCCGATGAGGCTTGGGATTTGGTTTTCTATCTCCGCACCTTTATGCGTCAGCACAGCAAAGAGAAGGAGATGGCGAAGCAACTTGGCCTGAAGCCGGTTGATCCAAACGCCCCTGCGGGACAACAGTAGCGCCTACAATGGCATCGCAGTCGAAGCTTGAGCTTCACAGTTTCTAAGGAGAAACTTCCATGAAGAATCGATACAATTTCGCGGTTGTACTATCGGCAGTAGTTCTTGTAGCGTGTGGAGCGCTGATCTTAGGTCAGAAAGTGAGCGCGGCTGGCGAAGGGAGAATTACGGGAACCGTTAAACTCGACGGCGCGGCCCCGCATATGCGGGGCATCGACATGTCGAAGGATCCTTATTGCGTCAAAGCCAACTCTGCCAGTCCCGCCCACATGGAAACGACTGTGGTCGGTTCGGGTGGTGGATTGGAGAATGTAGCCGTCTATATCTCCGAAGGTTACAGCGGCCCGGCGGAGACATCGACTACCGAGCCGGTATTCGATCAAAAGAACTGCATGTATACGCCGCATGTGCTGGCGATGGACGTCAACCAGAAATTCAAGGTTACGACCAGTGACCAGACCACCCACAATATCCATCCGCTGCCCAACCCGATGACCGGAAATATCCCGTGGAACCAGTCGCAGCCCCCTGGAGCAGCACCCGTGGAAAAGAGTTGGAAGGCCGAGGAAGTCATTCCGGTGCAGTGCAACATCCATCCTTGGATGCACGGCTACTTCGTTGTGGTCAAGGGACCGTACGCGACCACCGACGACAGCGGCAATTTCACCATTAACAACGTGCCGCCCGGAAGTTACACCGTGACTGCTTGGCACGAACCGGACGAGAAGCAGACGCAGAAGGTTACCGTGGCGGCCGGTGGCACCGGAACTGCGAATTTCACTTTTAAGGCGAAGTAGTGTAGTAAGGTAAGCTTCGGCGCGCTTACAGCACAAAGCAATTCACGAATCGCCGCAGTTCTCGCTGCGGCGATTCGACAACTTAGGCCCGTTTTAATGGCCAAAGGCGGAACGATATGGCGAAGCTATTCGCGGTAACGATCATTCTGATCGCAATTGCCTCGGCAGTTCCCATCGTGATGCACATGTGGCCCATGTCGCAGGACATCTCCACCCATGGATCTTTGATTGACGAGCAGTATTCTGACACGATGCTGGAAGCTGGTATTTCATTCCTCGCCTCGCAGTTCCTGCTGGCATTCTTTATTTGGAGATTCTCAACTCCAAAGCCAGGCGAGAAGGTCAAGAATTTTCCCGGAGGCGCCACGGGCTTGGTGGTCGCAGCCTTCTTACTGGTGGGCACTGAGGCTTTGGCTCTCGGAGTGTTGGGTACCAAAGCTTGGGCCAATGTATATCTAACCCCTCCCGCGGCCGATGCTATGCCAGTCCAGGTGCAGGCGGGACAGTTTGCATTTTATTTCCGCTACCCTGGCCCGGATGGAACGTTCGGCCCAATTCACCCCGATCAGATCAGTGAAGCCAATGCCAACTTTTTCGGCCTGGACACCACCCACGACCAGGATTCCAAAGACGATATCGTGACTGCCGAACTTGCCATTCCGGTGAACCGCCAGATTCACCTCCTGATGCATTCGAAAGACGTGGGACACTCCTTCTTCGTTCCGGAATTGCGAATCCAGCAGGATTTCGTCCCGGGATTGGACGTGACGGTTCACTTCACCGCCACCAAGATCGGCAGGTATGAAATCGTTTGTACGCAGCTTTGCGGCCTCGGGCATTACAACATGAAGGCTTATCTCGAAGTGAAGTCTCAGGAAGATTACGATACCTGGATTAAGCAGCAGGCGGCTTTGCAGTAAGTAGGAGGTCTTTCAGAAGGTGTTTTGCGAAGGACCTCGCTGGACGCGGGCAAAAGAGAATCCAGGCTTAGCCCCGAGGAAACTGGACAAAATCTCTGTTGAGGTGAGGTGACCACAATGCACGATATGTCAGCTCATGCGGCGCAGCACGGCGCTCCCACCAGCTTCATTCGAAAGCATATCTTCAGCACTGACCACAAGGTCATCGGCAAGCAGTATTACGCGCTCGCGTTGCTGGCCGCCTTGATCGGCATGGTGCTTTCCTGGATCATGCGCATCCATCTGGGCTGGAGCAGTTTCGCGATTCCCGGACTGCATTGGCTTTCGAGCACCGGCGCTCCTGGCAACGTCCTCACGCCCGAGTACTATCTGCAGTTGATGACCATGCACGGCACGATCATGGTCTTCTTTGTGCTCACAACCGCGCCGTTCGCCGCATTCGGCAATTTCTTTCTTCCTATCCAGACCGGCGCCGAAGATATGCCCTTCCCCCATTTCAACATGATGTCGTTCTGGGTCACCTTCACCGGTTTCCTGGTTTTGGTTGCGTCATTCTTTTTCGGAGATGGGCCGACCCTCGGCGGTTGGACTCAATATGCCCCCTTAAGTGCGATTGGACCGGTTGGTGGTCCTGGCGAGGGTTTGGGCGTGGTTCTTTGGGCAGCATCGATCGGCCTTTTCTGCGTGGGGCAATTGTTCGGTTCGCTGAACTTCATCACCACAACCCTCGACATGCGTTGTAAAGGCATGTCCCTGATGCGCCTTCCTCTCTCCGCGTGGGGCTGGTTCATCACTTCCGTCATGGGATTGACTGCGTTTGCGGTGCTCATGCCTGCATGCATTTTGCTGATTCTGGATCACGTTGCCGGAACCAGTTTCTTCGTCGCGTCGAACCTTGTGATCAATGACCAGGTGTTACCGCACTCCGGCGGATCGACCCTGCTTTGGCAGCACCTGTTCTGGTTCTTCGGGCATCCTGAGGTTTACATCGCAATCGTGCCGGGCATGGGCATTGTTTCGCACGTGCTCATCACCAACATGCGCAAACCGATGCTGAGCCATCGCGTGCTGATCTATTCGATGGGAGCCCTTGCCGTCCTCAGCTACATGGTTTACGGCCACCACATGTTCGTCAGCGGGATGAATCCCGTCTCCTCACTGGCTTTTTCGTTCCCCACTCTGGTCATCACGATCCCTTCCACCATCGTGGTTCTGATCTGGCTGGGCAGCCTGTATGGTTCGAAGCTGCGAATTAATTCCGCCTCGTTGTTCGCCCTGGGCTTTATTTCTATGTTTATCAGCGGAGGCGTCAGCGGTTTTTTCCTGGCTCAGCCTTCGATCGACATCATGTTGCACGCCACTTATTTCGTTGTCGGCCACTTCCACCTGGTGATGGGAGTTGCAGCCATGTTTGGCATCTTCGCCGGAACTTACTTTTGGTTCCCCAAGATGACGGGCCGCATGATGAACGAGACTTGGGGTAAGGTGCACTTCTGGATGAGCTTTGTGGGCGCGTATTGCATCTTCATGCCGTTCCATTATCTCGGAATCGCTGGCAACGTGCGCCGCTACCAGGCTTTCACCGATGACTACTTGATCCCGCTGATCCCCGTGCACAAGTTCATCACGATCGCGGCGATGTTCACCGGCTTTGCTCAGTTGATTTTCGTCTACAACCTGATTCACAGCCGGTTCATGGGCCCGCAGGCTCCGAACGATAATCCGTGGGAGGCCACTTCTCTCGAGTGGAGCACAGCCACACCCCCGCCCCACAACAACTTTGGCGATAAGATGCCCGTGGTCTATCACGACCCGTACCAGTACAGCGTCGAGGGCGCAAGCGCCGACTTCGTGATGCAGACCTCGCCGGAGCAACTTAAGAACGCGGACGACGAGAAATAAGAAGTAACCGTCGGCTTCATCGATGGGTTTGAAAGGGCACGGCTTCAGCCGTGCCAAACAAGAGATCTAAGGGAATCTGGGCTTCAGCCCCCGGGGCATAGCGGGTTTCAAAGGAGTGTCAGCAGTATGGCGACTACAGTCCACGAACCGCCGAAAATCGAACTCGACCGTCTACCGAGCCAGGGCTCCGGCAATGGAGGCTGGCGGAATCTTGTTCCCGCCGACGGAGAGTTGCGGCGGGTTAAGGACCACTCCCCACCTCCCGCCAGTACCGGCATTTGGGTAGGACTGGCCGGCATTACGATGACCTTCGCCGCCTTCACCAGCGCTCTGATCGTTCGTCAGGGAGCCGCGCCTGACTGGCGGCATATCACGCTGCCTCCCATTCTTTATCTGAACACACTCGTGATCATCGCCAGCAGCTTCACTCTGGAAATATCGCGGCGCCGTGTCGCGGCCTTCATGGGCGGCTTGCAGCATCAGGATCATGACAAACACCGGGCCGAAAATCCGGCTCGCTGGCTGTATATAACGCTGTTCTTAGGATTGCTTTTTGTTGCGGGGCAGACTTTCGCCTGGATGCAGCTTCGATCTCAGGGCTTCAAACTCTCCACTAACATCAGCTACTCGTTCTTCTATGTGCTGACCGTGGCCCACGCGCTTCATCTGCTCGGCGGCCTAGGCGGTCTGGTGCGCGTGATCGGGAAGTTGAATCATTCTGTTTTGAAACGAAGTACGCTGGACGCCACTTCGCGCTACTGGCATTTCATGGGTGTCCTGTGGGTGTATCTGCTTTTTCTGCTTTGGATGAAGCTCTAACCCTGTTAAAGGTAGGAGGCAAAGTGAGCCAAGCCGATCTTTCAATTCACGGTCAGGTGTCTCGATCCACCGCGACGGAGATAATGACCGCGCCCGCATTCTCAGTCCCCGCCAAGAAGTTGGCGATGTGGCTGTTCATCATCGCAGACAGTGCAACCTTCGCCGGTTGCCTGGTCGCCTACGGATTTACGCGCGGTGCCACTCCGAATTGGCCAAGGCCTTTTCACAGCATCACCAACGTTGCGGTCATGACCTTCATTCTCCTATCCAGCAGCCTGACTATGATGATCTCTGTGCGGGCGGCTGAGATCGGCGACAAGGCCAAGGCCTTTCTTTGGATGATGATTACGGCCGTTGCCGGAATTCTGTTCGCCACCCTGCACCTTCGCGAATGGATGGGACTGATCAACGAGGGCGCGACGCTTTTTCACAATCCCTGGGGCACCCCTGCGTTCAGTTCGCTGTTTTTCAGCATCACGGGCTTGCACTTGCTGCACGTCACCGGCGGCGTGGTCGCTCTGATCGCCGTGGGAATTAGCTATAAGGGCGGACGCTACCAGGCCGATGACCTCGAAGTCACGGGCCTTTACTGGCACTTTGTAGACCTGGTTTGGATGTTTGTGGTGCCGCTGGTCTATCTCATGAATCTGTCTCACTAAGACTGGAAAGAGGCAACTACTATGACAACCGCAGACACACCCAAGAATGGTGGGATGACCAGAGATCTGATCGTCTACGTTTGCTTGTTGGCTTTGGCGGGGATCCAATTTGTCATCGCCTATCAGGACATCAGCACATCACAGATGTTTGCGCGCATGATGATCGTCGCGTGCATCGAGGCTGGGGTCGCGCTCTTGTTCTTCATGCACCTGTCGGACAGTCGTGGGCTGCGCTGGTTCGTCCTGATCTTTACCGTGACTGTAATCATGTTCCTGCAGTATGGATGGACTGACGCCTTCCGCGTCTCAAATGGCGTACCATGGGCTAGGTGACCGGGGCTGGGTGACCGAGTTGGCTTCGCCGAGTTGACTTGGGGAAGAAGGTATCGATGAAGTTTTCTAGATCAGTCTGGATGATTGGTACCGTGTTGGTGGGATTGATCATCCTGCTCGCTCCGATGCCGGCCTCCGGTCAGAGTTGCGCGCTTTGTTATACCCAAGCAGCCTCTTCGGGCGCGCGTATGATTCAGGCTTTGAAAAGTGGCATCCTGATCCTCATCGCTCCGCCGACCTTGATGAGCATCGGGTTATGCTTCGTCTGCTATCGCCGGCGTAATCAGACTCGCAACGATGTCGCCGAATCCGACATCAGTTGGAATAAAGGCAACTCCCGCAGCGATTGGTAGAATTTCCTCCACAGCCGGAATTTACTTCTTGTAAACCACCCCGCCCTTCATCACAAACGACACATGTTCCAGCACACTGATGTCCTGCAGGGGATCACCCGGCACCGCAACGATGTCGGCCAGGTATCCCGGCTCCAAGGCACCGATTTGCCCGTCCCAGCCGAGCAACTTCGCTCCATTCAGCAAATCAGCCTGCATCACCGCCAGCGGCGACATCCCATACTTCACCATCAGCACAAATTCCCGCGCCTGCGTCCCATGCGGAAACGGACCCACGTCGGAGCCGACCGCCATCGGAACTCCCGCCGCGACCTGTTTGCGAAAATCCTGCACCTTCACATCGAGCATCGCATGCTCGCGCGCGGCCTGTGCCGGCGTAGCTGCGTGATCGGCAAAATAGTCGAAGATGGTAAACGTCGGCACCGCGAAGATCTGCTTTTCACGCATCAGGCGAATGGTTTCTTCGCCGAGTTGGTTGGCATGGTCAATCGAAGCAACTCCCGCCCGCGCCGCAAACAGCGTTCCTGGTTCGCCAGTGGCATGAACCGCGACGCGTTTGCCCGATCGCGCCGCCTCCTCGACCGCAGCCTTCAATTCTGCTTCGGTGTATTGATAGATCGTAGAGAATTGCCCGTCCCGCACCTTGTCGGGCCCGGTCTCATAAATCTTGATGAAGTCCGCACCTTCCTTAAGCTGCTGCCGTATCGCGGCGACCAATTCGTCCTTATTGTTGGCGTAAGTGGCATTGGAGAGCACATGCTGAGCCGGATTGTAGTGAATGGCATCTTCGTGTCCGCCCAGGATGTCGATCGCGTTCCCGCTGATCCGCATCCGAGGCCCTGGAAGCAATCCCTCATCAATCGAATTGCGAACCGCGGTATCGGCCGACCCAGCCCCTTCGGTTCCCATGTCGCGTTCTGCCGTGAAGCCCGCCATTAAGTCGTCCCGCGCCGCAAGCAGAGCGATGATCGTGCGCTGCGGCACTGATTCTTCCACCGTCTGCAAGTCCTCGGCGCCGGGATGCAGAAACAAATGTACGTGCGCATCAATCAGCCCAGGCAGCAAAGTTCGATCCCCCAGATCGATCACCTCCGCATCCGCTGGATGCTTCACTGATGAATCCACTTCCACGATTCGTTCGCCCTGCACCAGCACTTCGCCCGGTTTCACCAAACGTCCGCTCTTTATATCCAGTAAACGAGCCGCGTGCAGCACGATCGCATGCCCCACCGGAGGCTGGGACTGCGTCTGCGCCGGAGATATTCCCAGGAAGGTGAGAGGAAAAAACAGAAATAGAGATGATGAGAAGAACCAGCGACTCTTGGTCATATGAGTACCGGATGGTACCACCGTTAGTTATGCGAGGCCACCGCCAACTCCCTCAGCATAAACTCGCGTGGGGACAGCCGCCCCTTCGACAAGCTCAGGGCAGGCTCTCGGCTGTCCGTTCGAGCGAAGCTCGACGCGCTCTCATCAAGGTCAGTAAGTTAGGCAAACTCTCTTGCTGAATCCCCTATCCGCCCAGCTCCAAACTCTTCAACTCCTCCAGCAACGCTTTCTCCACCTTCTTTTGCAACTCCACCGGCAGTTTCTTTCCCCGAGACGTCAAATAAAAGGCATCGATCGCCATCTGCCCTTCGGTGTCAATCAACGCGATTTCGATATTGCACTCCTGCCGCGAGAGGCAGGAACTGATGCGATGCAACAAACGCGGCCGATCCTGCGCAATCACCTGCAACAGCGTACTCGTCGACGAACACAGATCGTCGAAATCAATCCGAGTCTCTACCATCACTTTGACTTTGGCGTGCTTTTCGCTGCGCTGACGATCGCGCAGCATGCGATCAAGATCCGCTTCACCCGCCAATACCGCCGCGATACTTTGCTTGAATCGTTGCCACTCCGAGAGATTTAACTCGAGCGTGCGGAAGCGGTCGGTGAAGTAGAGCGTGTCCACCACGGTTCCGGCCTGGTTGGAAAAAGCATTAGCCTTCACAATATTCATTCCCCAGGCCGCCAGCACGCCGGTCAAAGTCGCGAACAACGAAGGACGATCCTTGGTCACCAGAGTCAGCTCATACCAATGCCTTCCACGCTTCAAACCCACCTGCACCCGATCATGACGAAACTCCTCCGCCATCGCTATGTGCGCCATCACTTCTTCGGCGGAGTGCACCAGCAAATACCTCTGCGGAAATCCCTCTACAAAGTCCTTGAACTTCGCGCCCGTCACTGGAGCCAGGCTGCGCAGCCGAGCCAGTTTTTCATCGCTGGCATCGCCGTGCACACGCTGGTCCGCACTTCGGTTGAGGTAGTTCGCTGCGGAAATATAAACCTGCCAGACGTTTTCTGCCTTCCACGGGGTCAGCGCCTCCGGATTCACCGCCTTGATGTCTGCATAGGTCAACAGACACAGCATTTTCAGCCGCTCGGGCGTGCCCACCTTCTCCGCGAACGACGCGACCGTTTCCGCGTTGAAAATGTCTCGCCGCAGTTGCGCCGACATTTCCAGGTGGTTTGCGATCAGGAACAGCACCATAGCGCGCTCGCCCGGCTCGACATCCAGGCGATCCAGGCAGCGGCCGGCGATTTCCACACTCGCCTCCACGTGATTGTTGTTCGGCACTCCCTTTCCCGTGTCGTGCAACAACAGCGCGAGGTAAAGCAACTCCGGATCTTCCAACTCCGCCAGCAACTCAGCATACCGCTTGTCCCACTCCGATTTCGATTGGTTCAACCGGTGCAGACTTTCAATAGCCAGAATCGAGTGTTCGTCTACCGTGAAACGATGATAGTAATCGCGCACCACCAGCGAATCGATAGGCTTCAGTTCCGGCAGCAGCAAAGTCAGCAGGCGCAGCGAATGCATGGCGCGCAAAGCCTCCGCGGCATGCGGCTGCAGCAGCGTTTCCTGCAGGTAGAGCCACAGTTCCGCTCCCCTCGGCGGAGTCACGGCCAGCGCCGGCAGCGCCTGTTCGATTCTGTGCTCAGTGTTCGCGCTCAGCTTGAGCCCGTGATGCGCCATAAAATGAAACAGCCGCAAGAGCATTTCGGGATCTTGCAGCGACGACGACTGTTGTAAAAAAATCAGCCCATCCACCACCGAGAAATCGGGACTCGAGGGCCGCGACCGCCAGTCCTGAATTTGCCGTCGCAAGGAAGACCACGCCTCGGGAATCTCCTCAAGCAGCTGCATTACCGTGCGCTGCACTGCGCGGGCATGCCCGAAATAAATCCGCATCCAATCCGCAGCAGTCAGCTCCGCTGCGTCTGCGGCTCCGATTTTCCGTACCGCGGCTTCGTCCTGCGCCTCCCAGCTCAGTGCGTTGTCGTCCCGGCCATGGCGAAAATGCAGGAAACACCGAGCTGCCATCAGGAATTCCAGAGCCGCATCCAACTGCTTACGTACCGGTGCGCGCAGCAGGCTGGCTTCAGGCCAGTCGCCGAGCTGGCCCATGGATGAGATCAGTGCTAGCCAGCAAGCCACGTTGTAGTCTCGCAGACCGCCCGGACCCTCTTTTAGGTTTGGCTCAAGATGGAATACTGTCTGCCCAAACTTTCCATGCCGCTCCCGCGTTACCTCGGCCAGCCCACGCAGCAACGGCTTTGACTCGCGCATCACCAGCTTGGGAATCAATTTGTCATGAAGCCGCGCAAATAACCCGCGATCCCCCGCCAGGTAGCGGCAATCGAGAAGGGAGATCGTAAATTCCGTATTGTTTGGATCGAAGCGGTCGCACTCTGCCAAAGTGCGCGATGCAGGACTTAACTTGAGCTTAAGATCCCACAGTTCCTGGGAGAATCGCTGGATGGCCTCTTTGTGAGTTTCTTCGCCGCTCCGATCGGCATACAGAAAAAGCAGATCGATGTCAGAGTAGGGAAACAACCAGCCCCGCCCAAATCCTCCGGTCGCGACGAGTGCGAAGTTCGCGGGGCCTTGCTCATCGGCCGAAACCATGTCCTGCCAAAGCCGCCTGAGGATTTCTTCGATGAGCCGCGTCCGTTGTGCGACTGCCGTGTGTCCATTCCCCGTCACTGCGAAATCACGGCCAATTTTCGCCGACTCTTCGGCGAGGGAACCCCGCAGTTCACTAATCAGTGAAGACGCTGCCGTCATGACGATGGATGACCGTTGCTCTCATGTCTTTGGGAGAGGAGTGCTGATACTTAGCCGCTACGATGCCTGGTGATGTCTGAATATGAATGTAGTTATGTTTGATGCCTTGGTACGATTGCGGCCCCTTCCCCAGACACTGCCCTACAATGCGCCCTCGCCCCGCTCCTCATTGCGAATACGAATCGCTTCGTCCACGCGCGTCAGAAAAATCTTTCCGTCGCCAATCTTACCCGTGCGTGCCGCTTCGAGTATGGCTTGCACCGCCTTTTCCACCATCGCATCCGCTAAGACCAACTCCAGCTTGGTCTTGGGAATGAGATCGACGCTGTATTCGCGGCCTCGGTAAACCTCGGTGTGACCCTTCTGCCGCCCGTGTCCCCGAACCTCGATCACCGTCATGCCTTCAACGCCAATCTCGTGCAACGCGTTCTTTACCGCCTCCAGCTTGGAGTTTTGTATGACTGCTTCGACCTTGGTCATGATTTTGTTCTCATGTTCGTGCTCCCGCAAGCGAGATCCATGTGAACACAATCCGGCACGCGCTCACTTTACCGTTTGTCGCCGCTTCGCGGAAATTGAAACTATTTATCGTTCCCATCAGGATTTGTTATGCAAACACCTTAAGACGCTTACTTCGCCGATCCCTTGTCTGCCTCAGCCGGCGGTGCGGGTGGCTTGGCGAACTTTGCGTCATCAACCGGAACGTTCTGCTTGACCTCGGTCAACTGAATCGTGAAACGTCCGCCCGGCCGCGCCAGCGTCCAGCGATATGGAATCTTCACTCCGCCCACTTCGCGGTAGTCCGCATAATCGATCTGCGTGGGCATTCGCCCGAAGGGAGTCTCTCCATAACGAATCAGCCGTAACAGTAACCCAGACTGAGCATCAAAATAAAGTCGCAGCGGCGTTTTTTCCCCGCGCCTGCCGACTAAGAAGTAAGCATCGTGGTCGCCGATCTTTTCCGTGCCTCGCACCTGCACTTCGCTGAACATCCCCTTCAAGTGCGCCGCAAAGTGGAGATCCGCATCCATAGCTGCACCGTCGATGTCCGGTCCGTGCATCTCGCGCACCGGTCGTCCCGGAACACCCAACCAGCCATCGTGGCCATCGAAGGCGGTGACGCTCTCTCCATCGGGAGTGTGCGTCAACGATACTCGCTTGTCCGGATCCTTCGAGAAAATATCGATGGGAACATCCCGGTCTCCAAATGTGATTGTTCCCTTCATCACGCGGCTCGTAACCTTATCGAGCGCTGCAGCGCCGCCCACCGCCTTCAGATACTTGTCCAATAACTGATCACCGGTTGGGCCGCTCGCCTCGTTCGTTTCTGCCCTGATCCCTTCGCTCTTCTTCGCTTCGCCGACGCTCGGCTTCAGATCTTCCGCCATCACCGGTGGCGTTCCCACAGGATCAGTACTGCCACGGTGGCAGGAATAGCAGGTTACTTCGCGATGTCCGTCGAAGTTCTCTTGATTGATGGTGAACATCATCTCTATCATCTTCCGCGCCGTCTGCTTCGGCTTCTTGTCGTCTTTTTCTAACGCCCCCTGCACATGGCAAAACTCGCATTCGACACCAAGGGAGGTGCTGATGAACTGCATCCCAGGAATCATTTGATCGGCCGGGATTCCCTTGAGCACCTGAATGTTTTTGAATTGCTCCTCCGCCTTCTTCGGCGCCGTGTCAGCCACCGGAGAAACTCCCGACTGCGTTTGTGCAAAGCCAAAGAGCACGGCGCAAATCGCCACGAAGCTAAACGTTCCAATCACTAACATTGGTTTGCTATTTATCATGAAAAGTCTCGTAAAAGATTCAAGGAGTATTCTTGTCAGCGGTCTCCGCGGATGTTCCCGGCGCCCTCCGCGATTCGAGCTTACTGATCACTCTTTCACCCTTCACTCTTTTTACGGCTCGTTACTGTACACATACTTCCCAGAAAGTTCAGCAATCACGAACCTTTCCGGCAAAAGCCCATCTACTCTTGCCTTCTGATGCGGAGGCACAAACAAGAATACGCGCTCCCGGCCGGACCAATCGCGCTGCAAATCCGCATCGCTCAAGTAAATCTTCGGCGCGTCCGCAAATGTCGAACCGAACCACATTGACGTTGTCCGTCCCTCCACCAGGTCGATCGGCCGCTGCAGATAAAACAACAACGACGAGCCGAAAGCCTGGTCCCCATAAATCATCACCTTATTCTCAGGCTTCGCCCGGTTTGCAATCTCCTGCGCGAGTTGCTTTGAAGAAAGATAAGGGCCAAATCTGCCCAGCGCGATATGCGCCGCCACCAGAAACACTGCCATTCCCGCCGCCAGCGCCCAGGTCGCAGCATAATGTCGCCGAAACAGACGCAGAATGAACGACAGCAACGGAGCCGCAAGCAATACCGCTGCTGCCAGCGCCGCCGGCAGTCGCAGCGCCGCGAACGAAGCATAGCTCAAGTCCAGTATGTGCGATGTCGAAAGGGTGTACGCATCTATATCCTGCCGGCTCAAAACATTTCCAATATCCGCCTCGAACGGCAGATTCCGCGACTGCCATAGCCCAATCGACAGCATGACGCTGGCCGCGATCCCAATCACAGCCAGAACGCCTGCGGAGGGCACGAGCCAACCGGCGCGGACTCCGCTTTCACACTCCACTTGTTCGCACTGCGCAATTCCGTCCGCCAGTAACAGCAAGAGCGGCAAATACGCGGGGAACGTGTAGTACTCCTGATTGGTCGAGATGGCAAAAAAGATCAGCACCACTCCCGCAAAGATCCAGCACAGCAACCGGGTTCGCGTCGCAAGATCACTTTTCCACTGCACTTCATTCTGGCCAGAAATGCTGGTGTTTCGGTTTCGCCACTCTCGCATTGCGGTCCTCATCGCAGTAGCCAGGTACAGACTCCACGGAAAAAGCCACACCATGTGCAGCGTCCAGTACAGTGTTGCGGGCAGCTTGTTGTAATCGCGCGGATATCGCTTGCCAAGAAATCGCAGGAAATGTTCGTTCACGAAATAAAACCAGAAGAAGCCTCGATGTTCAGCAGTGCCGGGATTCCGCAAGCCCGCCAGAATGTGCCACGGCGCGGCGATTGCCAAAAATAAAGCCAAGCCCGAGATCAGCCGGAACTCCCGCCATCGCCGCCATTCGCCGGTGAGCAGCAGAAAGAAAAATGCCGCGCCACCAGGGAAGACCAGCGCAATCAATCCCTTCGTCAACACACCGAACGCCATCAGTGCGTATCCCGCGTACCATCGCCAGGGTGCGGCCTCCGGCTCCAATGCAGTCAGAAAAAAATAAAGTGCCGCTGCGATCAACAGGCTCAGCAGCACGTCTGGGATCAAAACGCGAGTAAAAAGATACACGCCCGCGCAGGTGTAGACGAACAACAGAGCATAAATTCCTGTGCGTTCCCCAAATGCACGCCGGCCCCAGCGAAGTGCCAGGATTCCCAACAGCATGATCGACAGCACCATCGGCAATCGCGTGCTGAACTCGTTCACGCCAAAACTTTTATAACTGAATGCGACCAGCCAGTAGGGCAGCGGCGGCTTTTCCAGATATCGAACACCGTTGATGTGGAGCGTGACATAATCGCCGGTCACCACCATTTCGCGCGCGGCCTCGGCGTGCGTGCTGTCAGCATCATCCAGCAGGCCGGGAGTGAACATCGACCCAACGTATACCGCGAGAAACACCGCGGCCAGCGCGCAGTAAGCAACCAGCGGACCGCGCCCGCGCCGCGCGTTATCTGTATGTGTCGTGAAAGACGCCGGATTCGCGTTCAAAAGGATGAGCCCAATCGAGTGTTACAAATACCACCGCAGTCAGCAACTATTTCACTGTCATTCCAAGCGTTCTTTGCGTAGCGAAGGGTTCTTGGCGACGTGTGAATCGCGGGTTTGGCTCGCTTCCTTATCATACTGCCACTACACCCCGCTCAATCATTGCTTTCCACCAACGCCGCCCGGCCTGACAAAATATCGCCACTTGTCCATTCCTGCCGGAATCGCCACATCAAAAAAGCCAACCATCATTTCTTGCGACGTTTGATCGCCCCATGTCACCATCTTCTCCGGATCGGGATTATGCGGATTATTTCGCGAATTGTCATACCACGCCACTGCGCGCAACTTCGTCCCGGCTTTCAGCTCCCGGGGCTGCGCCAGTTTGTAACTCAGCTGCCAGTGAAAGTGATAATTCACGCGCAACAAAGTTTCCACGCTTCCGTCGTCATGCACAATATCGTATTCAAATCGTTTTCCGCGCAGATGCATATGCGGAAAAAAACTTAGCAGCGTCGCATCGTTGGGCAGCGTTCCCTGAACCTGAACGCGAAAATCGTCCGCTCCCGGCGGAACCATCAACGCGTGATTATTCAATTGCAATGTGACAACCCGCTGCTTCGGCGGACTCCCCGCGAACACTAGCCCAACGCTCGTCTCATCGCTTGCTGCATCACCATTGGTCGTGTAGTGCATCTGAAACACCAGGTCCGATCCCGCCGGCACAAATTTCGCCATCCCATCAGCCCACCGGTCCGGAGCGCTTCCCGGCGCGTACACCAACAACAGGTCGCTGGTGGTCTCGTGCGCCTGACGCCGCTCTTCCGGATCGCTCAACATCGACGCCGTAAAAGGCTCGCCCACCGGCGCATGCCGAAGCCACGACGAATCCGGAGGCCGGATGTACACCACAGCATGGTGCACATGCGTCGCGCTCGAAGGCCGCACCTCCACCATCTGTACCCACTTGTCTTCGGCAAAATGCGTAGCCACGATCTCGTATGTGTATTCCACTTCGCCTCGCGCAGGAATCTGTACCGGCTTGGGCATCTTCACCACCACATCCGGCTGCGGAATATTCCAGCCTTCGCTCCACTTCCGTGGTGCCGGCGCATCCTTCGCATCTCCTGCAGGCGCTCCGGCATTTGCCCACGCCGTGATCGTCGCGATCTGCTCCGCGCTCAACGAGGGATCATTCGCAAAATGTCCGTAGCGCGGATCTGCAAACCACGGCGGCATCATCCTCATCTTAACCGCCGCCGCCATCTTCCGCGCCCATGGCCGGGTCTGCTCATAAGTCACCAGCGGCATCGGCGCGGCTTCTCCACCTCGGTGACAGCTCTGGCATTTGTCCTGCAGGATCGGAACCACATCCTTATAGAAGGTAGTCAGCGAAACAGGTTGGGATTGTTGCTCGTATCCCTTGGCACCGGCGATCGTGATCTGCCGCGTCGGTCCAATAATAATGATGAGCAAAGAGAGCGCCGCCGCAGGAAGTGTCACGAGGTTCCTCACGAGCGCAGAAACTCCAGCGTCAATGCCCACGCCTGTCGCGCCGAGTGCGGCTCATACGCCGCTCGTTCATCGCAGAAGAATCCATGATCAGCACGCGAAAACTCAACGTTCACATAATTCTTGTGTTCGGCGCCCAACGTCTCAGTCACCGCTTTCCGGTGTTCCGGCGTAATGTGCTTGTCCAATCCGCCCCAGATAAGCAACGACTGCCCGTGCAACTTCGCCGCCAGATCCAGAAGACCAGGAGCGATCCCTCCTCCGTAAAACGAAACCGCCGCGCGCAGCGAAACTACGCTGTTCGCAATAAATGAAACGCGGCCACCCATGCAGAATCCCACGCTCGAAATCTCACCCGGCTTCACCAGCGCATTCGACCGCAGCCAGTCAAAGGCCGACCTGGTATCCGCTTCAGCCGTCTCCGTTGTCACCGCCTTGAGATGCGGCATGACCGAAGGAAAGGCCGTATAGCTGGCCTCAAAACCCGGCGGCGCTGTGCGATGAAACAGTTCGGGCGCGATCACGACGTATCCCTCCGCGGCAAACCGGTCGCTCACATTGCGAATGTGATGATTCACGCCGAAGGCTTCCTGGAAGAGTAGCAGGCCGGCATGCGGCCCACCTAGCGCCGGGCGCGCTACATAGGCCGCCATCTGCGTTCCGTCAGCAACAGCTAGCTCTACGTTTTCTCTAATAACCTCAGTCGAGCTCATGCCACTTTCCTGGACCAGAACAAAATGACCTAATTAGTTTCGCATAATTACTCACCCCGAACCCATGCTCCTCGCGCCCGCCTCCAAAGAAAAAATGCTACAGTAATCGGTCATGTCTGCGGCCGATTCCATCTTCGTTCGCGCCTGCAAGTCGCAGCCCGTCGACCGAACTCCTGTCTGGTTCATGCGCCAGGCCGGACGTTACATGCCTGAGTACCGCGCCGTTCGCAAACAACATTCCCTGCTTGAAATCTGCAAGATGCCCCAACTCGCGGCCGATGTGACGATCACTGCTGCCGAATTTCTTGGCGTCGATGCCGCCATTATTTTTGCCGACTTGCTGCTTCCTCTCGAAGTGATGGGCCTGCCCTTTCATTTCTCCGCCGGCGAGGGCCCCGTCATCGAACGGCCCGTTCGCACCCTCGAAGATGTGGGTCAACTTCGCACCGACCGCGCCGCCGAGCTGGGTTATGTATCCGAGGCGGTGAGTTTGGTCGCGAAACATTTCGCGAGCAAGCTCCCGGTCATCGGTTTTTGCGGAGCGCCCTTTACTCTCGCCAGTTACATGATCGAAGGCGGCGGCTCGCGCCATTATCTCTACACCAAGAAAATGATGTACAACTCCCCGGCCAACTGGGATCAGTTGATGCGCAAGCTGGTTGACGTCACTGCTGAATATTCTGCTGCTCAAGTTCGCGCCGGCGCCGACGTGATCCAGATCTTCGACAGTTGGGTGGGTTGTTTGAGCGTGGAGGACTATCGCCGCCACGTTTTGCCGCACGTCACGACACTTGTCAAGCGCATTCAAAAGTCCGGCGCTCCGATCATTTATTTTGGCACTGACAGCGCCACTCTGCTTCCGGCGATGAACGAAACCGGGGCTGAAGTTATCGGCCTGGATTGGCGCATTCCGCTTGACCGGGGGTGGAGAGATCTCGAATATCGCTGTGCCGTTCAAGGCAATCTCGATCCGGTACTGCTTTTCGCGGATTGGAAAGAACTGAAATCTCGCGCGGAACACATTCTGCACCTTGCGAGCGGACGCCCTGGCCACATCTTCAATCTCGGCCACGGCATCTTGCCGGAAACGCCGGTCGAAAATGTGAAGAACCTGGCTCGCATGGTTCAGGAGCATTCGCTCAGGAGCATTCGCCGATGAATCCGGCAGCGGAAAGCCGCATACCGAAAGTTGGAAGTCGAATCCCATGACTCGCATCGCGATCATCGGCGGCGGCATCTCCGGACTCACCGCCGCCTTCGCGCTCGGAGACCATCGCCGCGCCGGAGCACTCGAATACACAGTCTACGAATCCTCGCCGCAGCTTGGGGGCGTCCTGCGCACGGAACACGTTCAGGGTTGCGTTGTGGAAGCTGGCCCAGATTCCTTCATCAGCGAGAAGCCATGGGCCGCCGATCTCTGCCGCGCGCTCGGCCTCGGCGATCAACTCATCGGCTCAAACGACGCCGACCGCAAAACCTACATCCTGGTGCATGGCCGCCTCATCCCGATGCCCGACGGCCTGATGTTCATGGTTCCGACTAAGATTCTGGCCACGGGATTCTCTCCACTTTTTTCCTGGTCCACCAAACTGCGCATGGCGCGGGAACTTCTTCATCCTCCGCACGCCGGGGACGCCGATGAAAGTGTAGCGTCTCTGGTCGAACGCCACTACGGCGCGGAGATGGTCGATCGCCTCGCCGACCCGCTCCTCTCTGGCGTTTACGGTGGCGAAGCGGCCAGCCTCAGCGTTCGTGCCGTCCTTCCGCGCTTCGCCGAGATGGAGCGGGTTCACGGCAGTCTTGGCCGAGCCATGCTAGCCGCACGCAAAAAAATGCTTCGTCCCGCAAACAAACCAGCACCTCCGCTGTTCACTTCTCTCAACCGCGGCATGCAGCATCTCGTCGAAACTCTCGTTCCGCGGCTGAACCAGACCTCACTTCTGACCTGCACTCCGGTGCAGTCGATTCAACTCGAGGCCGAAGGAGGCTGGAGCGTCTTGGCTGGACCGAAATCCGGTCATTTTGAGGCCGTGATTCTCGCTGTGCCGACTCACGCCGCAGCGAAACTTCTGTCGAACTGCAGCCCGGAACTCGCTGCCGAACTCGCCGCCATCCAGTACAGTTCTTCCATCACCGTCGGACTCGGCTATGATCGCAGCGTTCGGCAGTCACTTCCTCCGGGCTTCGGATTTCTCGTACCGCGCAGTGAAGGCAAGCAGTTGATGGCTGCGACCTTCGTTCACAACAAGTTTCCCCACCGCGCCCCCGAAGATCGCGCTCTGCTGCGCTGCTTCTTCGCGGGATCGAACTCAGAAAAGATGTCGCAGCAAACCGACGACGCCATCATCGCTGTCGTCCGCAACGAGTTGCAGCAGATCCTCGGCCTGCGGGCGACGCCTCTCTTTGGCCGCGTCTACAAATGGAAGTCGGCCATGGCACAGTACGGAGTTGGCCACCTCGAACGTCTCGACCGTATCGAGCGCCTGCGCCAGCAGTTGCCAGGGCTGGCCCTTGCCGGCAATGGCTATCGTGGCATCGGCGTTCCCGATTGCGTCCGCACCGGCCAGGAGGCGGCCAATCAGGTTCTCAAACTACAGATGACTGCTGACTTGCCTCGTGCGGTCGCTGGCGACTCATCCCTGCGTTAGACATCTGTGGCGCGGGCACTCCCTTCGGCAAGCTCAGCGCAGGCTTGCCCGCGAAATACGTACAGCGCAGGAACCCCGAGGAAGTGATCCCTTTAGGAAATCTACGCAGGAACATCGGTCTTAACTTTCATCTCCCGCCTAATTTTTCCCACCACCAGCCGAATCTCATCATAAGTAATCTCCGGCGGCAGAATATCTTTCACCGGCTTGAGTCGCTCAAACCCGACCCGGGCGCATGCGGCTCCAATCACAGATTGCTTCTCGGGACTCACCCAGGCAGGCTGAAACTCAACCTGCCCCGTCTCCAGGAGATTCGCGACCGCATTCACGATCGTCGAGAGTTGCCGTCCCCGAGCTTCTGCGATCTCTTCAAGGGTTAGGCCTTCGCTCAGCAAACGCAGAGTTTCATCGACCGGCTTTGCCTTCCGTTCCGAACGACTTGCCCGTTCCCCTTGGTCAAATTTCTTGAGCGCATCCAAAATGGGCTGTCCATAAACTTCTGCTTTGCGTTCGCCGATCCCCGGAATTTCGAGCAATTCCGCAAGGAATTTAGGAGGCCGGCGGCAAATCTCTTCCAGCGAAGAATCATGCAGCACAATGTAAGCAGGAACGTTCCGCTCCTTCGCCATGGCGCGCCGCCACTCGCGCAGATACTCGCGCAATTCCTCAGCCTCAGCTCCCTCAGCCGTAACAGGAACTGGCAGCAGCGGCAATCGCTTCCTACCAGCGGCAGACCTGCGTTCCGCCGCCGCTGCAGGAGACTTCGCCATCCACTCCGCCGTGGTCCCACAAACGTCGCACGCTGCACAAGTCTCCCACTTTGGAGTTTCTCCGAAGTGCGCGCAGATCTGCCGGTGACGGCAGCGCCTCGACTCCACAAACTCCCGGATAATTCGATACCGCTCCCACGCCCGCTCGCGCTCGGCCGAGTCCAGAATCTGATTCGCGAAAAATCCCAGCAGCCCAGCATCTTTCTTTTGCCACAGCAAAACACAATCCGCGCTCTCGCCGTCGCGCCCCGCGCGGCCAGCCTCCTGGTAGTACTGCTCGATCGACTTCGGAAGCGACAAGTGAATCACCGCCCGCACCGCCGCTTTGTTGATGCCTAAGCCGAAGGCGATGGTCCCCACCAGCACGCGCACTTCGTCGGACATCCATCGCTCCTGGTTACGACGCCGCTCCTCAACTCCCATCTTCCCGTGGTAACCCACGGCGGTAATGTCGTGGTCTCCCAAAAAATCCACCGTCTCTTCCACGCGGTTGATCGTCGGCGAATAAACAATCACGTTGCTGCCGGAGTAGCTGCTCAGCGCATCGACCAGCAACTCCATTTGCTCCGGCCCTTCACACTCGCGCACGAGGTAGCGCAGGTTCGACCGATAGAAGCTGGCAATATATTTGTCGGGATTGCGTAACTCCAGTTGCGCCAGAATGTCATGGCGCACGTGCCGCGTGGCGCTCGCCGTAAAGGCAGCAATCGGGCGATCCGGAAATTTTGTGCGCAGCCGGCTCAACTGCCGGTATTCCGGACGGAATTCGTGTCCCCACTCCGAGATGCAGTGCGCTTCGTCGATGGCGAAAAATGCGATGGGCACATGCTGCAACCAACCCATGGTATCGCCTCGCGCCACTCGCTCCGGTGAAACATAAAGCAGTCGGTAAGCGCCTTCGCGCGCGCGGCTCATCACCTTTCGCTGCTCCGCGTCGCTCAAAGTACTATTCAGTACCGCAGCCGGAATCCCCATCTGCGCCAGTTGCGTCGCCTGATCCTGCATCAGCGCAATCAGAGGAGAAATCACCACTGCCGTTCCTTCCGACACCACCGCCGGCAACTGATAGCATAACGATTTGCCTCCGCCCGTCGGCATCACCACGCACGTATCGTGCCCGGCCAGCAAGCTGCGGACGATGCGCTCCTGCAACGGGCGAAAGGTGCTGTAGCCCCAGTACTGCTTCAACGGTTTGAGCAAATCCACTTCGGAGTTCATCAATCAACTGTTCGGCAATCAGTGTTCGTCAATCAACCGTTCGGCAATCAACTCAAGGTACACTGGGGCGAAGCTTAGGAGAAAGTAAATTCGCACGCGGACCGTGCCGCTTTTTCAAAAACAGGAATTTCCCCCAGTCACAGCAAATCGAATCGGTCGTGACACTTTTACTTTGCGGCGAGTGCGTTGTGTTTCTTCAGGAGATCGATGGTTTGCTGAAGAGGCAAAGCCTTCACTGTGTGTCCGTTCCCTGACACGTCGTGCGCCCGGAACATCGAGTTATCGATCGCCTCTTCGGTGGCCTCTATCACCGCTTCGAACAGCGGAGACATACTTTCGTTGCTCAACAATCCTTTCGGCTGCCACAGCGCATTATTCGGGTCGATACGCACATCTGCCGAACTGGAAAATGCAATCACGTAGTCTCCACTGCCATTGCTTTCACTCGACCCACTCCGGGCCAGTCCCATCATGGCGCGTGCTGCCAGCCGGCTGAGGTTGCGGTGTTCCAGCGGAGCATCCGTAGCTACCACAATCATGCAAGAGCCATCCACCGACTGCGCCGTCGCATCCCTCGTCGGCCCTGGCTCTTTGTTTTCGCTGGACGCCCGCTGGGGATAAAACTTTCCCAGCTCGTTGCCGACAGGCACACCCGCAATAATCAGATTCCCACCAAAATTTGTCTGGACTAACACACCCACTGTGTAGCCGCCAAGCGACGCTGGCAGCCGCCGTGACGAAGTTCCAATTCCCCCTTTGAACCCAAACGCAACCGTGCCAGTGCCTGCACCAACAACCCCTTCCTCGACCGGTCCAGCAGCTGCGTTCTTGATCGCCGAAATTACATCGTCGGCGGAAATGGGGCGCGAACGAATGTCGCTCAAGTAGCCGTCGTTGGTCTCACCCACCACCGGATTCACTGACAGCACATTTTCATTTCCTTTGAGGTTGAACATGTAGGTGATGACAGCGTCCGCCACTCTGGGAACCGAGTCCGTAGCGGTCAGCAGGATGGGCACCTCAATCTCGCCCATCTCGTTTACCTGCGTCGAGCCGGCCAGTTTTCCATATGCATTGCCCAGGAAAACCGCGGCCGGAACCCTCTCCTTATAAAGATTGCCTCCGTGCGGCAGAATAGCTGTCACACCCGTTCGGATGTTGTCGCCGCGAATCAGCGTCGTTTGACCTACTTTTACTCCGGCAACATCCGTGATGGCATTGAGCGGGCCAGTAGGCAAAACGCCCACTTCCACTCCCAGATCGCGAATTCGCGGTCGCTGTTCCGATTGTGCGAAAACTGCCATTGCTGTCACCAACAAAGAAGCCGTTATGAAAAGAGATCTTGCGCTCATGAAGAATCCGTTTTTCGCTAATTTATTGAGACGACCCGGAGCACTTTTCTTCGCGATGATCACTCGAAATCCGGAGCTGGCGCCTCTCCGCAGAATCCATCAGAGAAACGTCCATCAGTGAACAAAGGGATAAATCTCGTCATTGATCCAATAGCTCGCCAACACCATTGCAAACAGCGTGCCCAGTGACCACAATATCCAGCGCCGGTTGCGCCACACTGCGCCCAGAGCCGAGCGCTGGATTGGAATGTCCACGAAATAAGCGGTGCAATAACAAAGATTGGCCAGCAAAGCGAGGATGGCAAGCAGGAAGAGTGAAGACAGGGTCAGCGCCGGGCGAAAATGGGGCCAGGAAACCAAAACCCAAAAGAGGGTGACGACAACGAGGATTGCATTGTAGGCAAGGCGTCGCGGCTCCCAGAATCGGATCGCATCTCCCAGGCTCTGCCGCAAACCGTCGGATGATTCGCCGGAGGAACGTTTCGGAGTCGTTTCCATTTTAGAGTCCCCGTGAACGTCAGCACGCAGGATAAACCATTTTTCCACTTATTCGTTCAAGGGTGCCACCCGATATAGGACTTCCGGATAGCGCTTCGAAAATAGCACCCACGCCCCTGCGATTACCAGGAAGCACAAGACGCTGCCCTCAGGCCCAACCATCCCTCCTGTAATCCAGCTTGGCCCGTGAAACGACGACTTCAGCAGATGCCCGGGGAAAAGCGTGCCACTATCCGGCACAGAATAAACAAAAGTCTCTCCCCAATCCCAGGCTGCGTGAAAGCCCACCGCAAACCACAATGTTCCCGTGCGGCGCAGCGTCAAACAGAAGAAGAACCCAATTACCGCTGCCGCCAGCAAGCCCGGCCACTGCTCGCCAGCATTCTGCGAGTGGATCAGGCCAAATGTGCACGACAGCAAAATTGCAGACGGCCAGAAACCAATCGCCCGGGTTAGCGTGAACTGTGTATAGCCGCGCAGCAGGAACTCTTCAAAAAAGCCCACCAGCAGGAAAAACACGGCCCAGAACCCCGCAAACTTCCAAATTCGCGAGCCATGAATTGCCAGATGCCCAAGTTCAAACACGCGCAGCCCATACAACGCCGCGAGCAGTACCGTGATTGCCGCGAGTCCCCACACCCCGCCTAGCCAGAACAATTTTCCGAACGCCTGCTGCCGGGGCAGACCATATACACCCCACCGACGCTTCTCAACTCTGGCCAACAGCAGCGGTGGAAGCACCGCCGCCAGCAGCACTCCAAACTCCTCCAGCATCATCGGCCACAATCCGCTGGCATCCAGTTCCAGCGACCCAGCCCAGCGGCTGGCGACGAACTGCAGCGGATAAAACATCGCCACATAGAACGCGAGTCCCCACCCCGCTCTAAGTCCGTCTGCTCCAAAGAACACGTCGCGTACGTAGGAGGGTCGCACCGAAAAATCCGGCGCGGGAGTCGGAATGCTGGCCGCAGTCGACTCCGGCTCCTGCTCCCGGCCCGAAATGTTCATCCCTTCCTGCATCGCACATCCGACCAGAGATCTCCGACCAACGATCGTTCAATTCAAACCAGGACGCACTCATTGTGCCGCGTCTCTCGCTTCCCAAACCGTCCTGCGCCATGGTAAAACACTCGGCTCACCCTTATGACGCGATTTTTCGACCGCGAACGCTTCGGCCGTCCGCAGTTTCTAGCCGGAACGTTGCTCGTGGGCTTTCTGGCACAGGCTGTCTGGCTCGTCCGCTGCGAACTGCGCCCGCCAGAGTCGCCGACGTCCGATTCTCGTGAAAACGCCGCTCCGGGCGCCTCCGAGCAAGCCCGCATTGCCGCAGGATGGCGACAACTCCACGGCGGAGCCATCGCCGGAGCGCCTTACCCCGATTCCGCAGGTGCGCTTCCGATCGAAGTTTATCGGGACGCCGATGGCTTCGACACGGAGCACTCCCCCCTCCTCGCCATCGCGACCGCCGCGCCCCTGCTCGCCTTGCCCCGGGCCCTGCCCAATCCCGAATCATCGCCATACGGGCGCTGGCTTACGCGCATTCCTTTCCTCGCCTGCGGGGTCTTCCTTGGAGCTTCGTTATGGTATGTCGCCCGCCGCATCTGCGGAAACACCGGAGGATTCCTTGCCCTCACCCTCTATTGCTTTTCTCCTTCACTAATCCAGGCCAGTGCCGTCTGGCATGCCGAGCCTGAAATCCTCGCCGCCTGGGGATCGTTCGGGGCTATCTTTACCGCCATCGCCGTTGCGCACACGCTCTACGCCCCGCGCGAAGTCATTCTGTGGAATTGGCGCCGCATTGTTTTGCTCGGCGTCTCCATAGCTATTGCCGTAGGATCCCAGTTCTCCATGATCATTGTGGTGCCGTTAGCGCTCGCCTTCCTGCTTTATCTTGCGCCTGTTCGGCGGATTGCAGCCCTCATCATTTGGGCCACCTCTTGTCTCGTGGCGCTGGCGATACTCTTCGCAACCTACTTCTTCCATCCTCACACTATTTTCCAGGGGATGCTGCACGCCTCTTTCTGGGGAGCAACCTGGCGGGCCTTTACCGTGCTCGGAGTCTACCGGCAGGTTGCATTACAAATTTTGCGGGCATGTCCTGCCTTTGCTTTGCTCCTGCCCGTGGCGATAGCAACTTACCTCGTGTGGCCGCGCACTCGCTATTTCGGCAACACAGCTCCTGCATTGGTCGCCCTGCTCTTCATCGGCATGGCAATGGCCCATCCTCACGTCGCTGGCGCGGGATTTCTCGTCGCCTCAATCCCTTTCCTGCTGATCTTCGTCTCTGGCGTTATAGCCGATCTCATGGAAACTCCGTGTCGTCTCGTCATTACCGCTTGTGTCGGGGGGTTGCTCGGCGCGTATATCCTCTGGAGTCTGATGGCTTTATGGCAAGTGCCGCACGGATGATTTCTGACTGATTTCTGAGGCGCGCCGAGCCGCGAGTCGCGTGACAATTCTCTACAATTCCCCGCGCATCTCGTCCCGTCCACCCGTGATCTAAATTTCAAAGGGTTGTGCTGTCCGGAGGTGCGCCATGTCGTTCCCGTTGGAGTATCATAGTGATGTGATCTGCCCGGTACAGCGCTCGATTCCAGCTCTGCTGGCGCTTTTCGGGATGTTTCTGCTCCCGCCTCTTTTTGTGACCAGCAGTCCCGCTCAAATCAACAGCGCGTCTTCTTCTGGTTCTGGTCATTCCTTCAGCGCTGCGCCGCCCACTGGCAGCGTCGCGCCGCCAACCGGCAGTATTGCTCCGCCAACAGGCGCGGCACCGGCTCACAACGGCTTTGGGCAGCCCAGCTCGGGCGTAACCCATTCCGGCAACTTTCCGCATTCCCCAGGCTGGTCAAACAACACCGGCGAACACCATCACCCGCACCACACTGCCAACGGCGATTCCTATTCTCCGAATATTTACCCGTACTGGTATGCGGTCCCGGTTCCGTACGCCGTCGACGCGAACGACGCCAGCAACAGTAGCAATGATAATGATGACGACGATCCTGAGTATCAAGGAGGTCCGACTGTTTTCGACCGCCGAGGAGCGGGCGCTGCCTCCTACGTCCCTCCTTCGTACGAGGGCCCGGCCCATGCGCACGGTGGGACGGAAAACGCATCTGCACCGCAATCGAGCGCCAATGCGACTCCTGAATCACTGCAATCCCCAACTACCCTCGTCTTCAAAGACGGTCACAGCGTAGAAGTGGAGAACTACGCCATCGTTGCTCAAACACTTTACGATCTAAGTCCAGGTCATCCGCGCAAGATCGCTCTGGCGGACCTTGATCTCCAGGCTACCGAAAAGCAAAACGACGACCGCGGCGTCACCTTCCAGTTGCCGCCCACAGCCCAGGAAAATTAATCATGCGCCCCCTCGCTATTTTCGGCCGTTTAGTGGGGCGCGGACCTACCATGAGCGACAGCCGAAGGGGCTCACGTCCCCGAAATGCGTCTGGTAGGTTTCTCCGCGCACGGAATTTCTGGCGCAGTCCAGTTTTACCGCTGTTGTTGCTACTCCTAATGCTTGCGCCATTCGCCTCGGCCCAGAGATCTGCATCTGGCTCTCCCGCGCACGCCGTCGCCGCAGGCAGACCAGCAGGGTCGCACTTCAACGGTTTTGCGAGCGGACGCGGAGCGTTCTCCCACTCCGGATTCCGCCGGTCTTCTTCGTATCCGTATCCATACGCTCCCTATGCTGCTCTTCCATTCCCGTTCTTCGGAGATTCCTTTGATCCGGGCGATATCTATTCGACTGGCTATCCGGTCGCCTCTGAGCCTCCTGCATACGTCTTGCAAGCCGCGCAGCAGATGCTAGGCTCCGCGTCCGGTTCACCGCGGCCTGACATGATTTCTGGCAGCTCGCGCGATTCTCTGTCCTCCCAGCCGCTGGTGATGGAACTGCAAGGCGGCCGCTATGTCCGCGTCGCTAGAGCCGCAATCGATGGCGAGGCCCTGCCACTGAACTTCGGTCCCAATGACAATGATGCTCAGGAAGTTACACCGATGCGTACCCAATCGAACCGCCTTGCCGGGATCACGCAGTCTCCTGCGAATGAACTGGCGCCCGCAGTCCTTGTCTTCCGCGACGGGCACAGCGAAGAAGTCCGCGACTATGCCATTGCAGACGGCATGCTCTACGTCCGCGGCGACTACTACACCGACGGATATTGGAATAAAAAAATCGAACTTTCCTCTCTCAATGTGAGTCAGACTCAGAAAGCCAATGCCAGCCGCAACGTAAGATTCGTTCTCCCATCATCACCCAACGAAGTCATCACCCGCCCGTGAGGCAGATTCACAGCGAGATTTATGAAGCACCAAGATTGATGTGGGGACAGCCGCCCTCGGCTGTCCGACGAGCGAAGCTCGATGGCCTTTGCCACGACCACGACTCCCGACGCTACGCAGCGGTGACAACGCAAACAATTTCCACACTCCGCTCTCTAGCCTTCCTCTCCCGCATTCGCAACATCGGCTGTTCCACCAAATAGTAAGACGCGGTAGCGAGTCCCACCGCAAACAACACAAAATACCAGCGCCTGTGTGGACTGCCGTAAGCAAACAACTGCTGCCACAAATAAAGGCTGTAGCTGATCTTTCCCCAACCAGACGACCGGCCGAACGTTCAGAATCCAATATGGAGTCTCCACCGCGTGCAACAACACTCCGGCGATTGAAAGATGCATCACCGGCCAAAGCACAAGCAGCAACAGGGCGGTAATGTGGAAGCGCAAAGCCCCTGCATAGATCGGGACTAGCGCCACGGGCAGGATCATCGCCAATGACCACGCCGTTTTGATTTTCGGCAGCCGCGGCGCAAGAATCGCAGCCAGGCATCCAATTGCTAGAATGTCAGCCACCGCGGGAAACGTTTCGTCCGCCCTGCCATGCAGTTGCAGCAGATGACAGGCGATTCGATAAAGCGGCGCAAACGCGACGACTCCAAGCAGAATTCCCACGCGATGCTGATACCACTTTTTCAGCACGCCGGGCCACAGGAAATAAAACTGCTCCTCCACGCTCAGCGACCATAAATGTCCCAAAAACCAGGGATGCGAAAAGTCAAAATTCGTGAGATACAAGACCGCTGCCACGGCGTGATACCAGCGCAACTCGTGACGGAAAATTACGAATACCGGCAGCATAAACACCATTGCGGCAGGCAGAATCCGGTATGCTCTGCGCACATAAAACTCCCGCAGCCGGATGGTCGCGGTCTTTTTATATTCCTTCAATAACAGCGTTGTGATCAGATATCCGGAAATGATGAAAAAGATTCTGACGCCCAGATTTGCAAACGCGCCCGCGACATCGGAATGGTAATGCAACTCCACCCAGTGGCCAGCTACAACCAGCGAAATAGAGATAGCCCGCAGGCCATCCAGCGACGGAATACGCTTGGACGGAACACGCTTGGACGGAACAACGCTCGACGGAATAACGTTCGACGGAGTTCGTTTCATTGCCGCGCAGCATAGCAGCCTGCTCCCCTGATTCCCGGTGATGTCTAACCATGGATCGCAATCATTTCTCGCGGATTTCCCAACGCGGAACGCTGCTGCAACCAGGCCTCAACTCAATCAACGCCTCATCCGATTCAGCTCCCAATCGTGGTATAATTAACGAAGTTAGAAGTGATCCTAACATCCTTAAATACAGCCAGTTACGAGACTCAGGAGAGCCCCGGATGCTCGTTCATGGGCCGCTCCGCAATCGTAGCTAAGAGCTAAGAGCCAAAAGCTAACCATGCCTGACGATCAAAATCCCGAACCGGCGGCGCTTTGCGGGCGTCTCAGCCCGCAGCCGTCGTCCCGAACGCGAGGGATCTCAAGTTTCACGAACTGAAAAGATATGCCAGACGATAACAATCCCGAACTTCCCCTGACTCCTCCGACGCCACCGGGCGACGGCAGCCCCGGCGCCCTGCACATTCAGCCCGTAAACATTGAAGACGAGATGCGCAAGTCGTATCTCGACTATTCGATGTCGGTCATTATCGGCCGCGCGTTACCCGATGTTCGCGACGGGCTTAAGCCCGTTCACCGCCGCATCCTTTACACCATGCAGCAGATGGGCCTGCAGCCCAATCGAGCAACGCGCAAGTGCGCCCGCATCGTCGGCGACGTCATGGGCAAGTACCATCCCCACG
>DAIUEW010000033.1:0-62469 GCA_036844925.1 Candidatus Sulfotelmatobacter sp. | reverse complement strand
AAACTCCGGGGGTACTCCGTATCGCCAGCTCTGTCCTGCATATCCTTCCGCAGACTACTGCCGCGCCTCATTTGGCACGCTTCAGAAGCCCTCGTGAAAGGGCAGAAGGCAGCGCAGGAACGTTTCAGCGAGGAAAGTTTCCGGGTCTTGCTTCACTTCGCCATACTTCCCGGAAACGCGTTTCTCAAACTCTACCGCAAGCTCCTCGCAGAACCCTGAGGAACTCACGGCACACAGCAAGCCTGGATTAACTCGCGGAACCTTACAACTATAGCAACTGAATCTAAACGTCGTCAACCATCTTTTAAAGGTGAGTAAAAGTTTAGTCAGAAATTGCGCATGTCCACGCCAGCTATCGTCGGCTCGAACCCTGCTTCTTGAGGCGGCGCGAGGAAATCCGGGACGCAATTGGCCTTTAGCTGGGACTAGTCTCCGCGCTGTTTTCCACTTGGGTTTTTCATCCTTTGTCCAGCGCGGCGTTAATCCGGCCCTGCAATTTGTTGCGGCACAACTGGCAGCAAAATATTTCCTCCTGAGAAACGCAACCCAACGGTTGCATTTTGTCTCGGCGCAAGTTAATATGCAACCTGGAGGTTGCGTAAGATGAACGATAGCATCGAGAAACGTATCGAACTCAAAGCCCCGATTTCCCGGGTCTGGCGCGCGCTGACGGACTACCGGGAGTTTGGCGAGTGGTTTCGCGTGAAACTCGAAGGACCCTTTGTCCCCGGTCAAATCTCGCGCGGTCAGATTACCCATCCTGGCTACGAGCACGTGAAGTGGGACGCCATTGTGCAGAAAATGGAGCCCGAACGTCTCTTTTCCTTCACTTGGCACCCTTATTCGGTCGACCCTAAACAGGATTACTCCAAGGAACCGCCTACGCTTGTAGAATTCCGCCTTGAGAAGATCGCCGGTGGTACGTTACTGCTGCTCACGGAATCGGGCTTCGACAAGATTCCTAGCGGCCGTCGCGCCGAAGCTTTCCGTATGAATGACGGCGGTTGGACACAGCAAATGAGCAACATCGAGACCTATGTCGCACAAAGGCCATAGAAGCAAGGCTGGCAGACGGCGGGCTCATGCGCCTGTTTTTGCCGCACTGGGCGACGAGACCCGCCTGTCCCTGGTCGCGACGCTCTGCCGGGGAAATCCGTACTCGATCTCTCAATTGACTGAAGGTTCGAAGCTGACCCGGCAGGCAATCACTAAGCACCTTCGAGTGTTGGAAGGAGCGGGAATTGTGCGCTGCGTACGTGCGGGTCGTGAGAGCCGGTTCGAATTGGATCCAGCGCCAATAGAAGAAATCAAGGAGCACCTCGCCCTCGTCTCAAGGCAGTGGGATCAAGCGCTCGGCAGACTAAAGTCGTTCGTCGAGAAATGAGTGCCTGCCGACAGATCAGATCCGTGGCGCAAAAAGCCACTGCGCCGCCGAATCATACATCAGTCTCAAGCTCTTCCGCATCCCACTGCAAATGAGGTGAGCAGCGGGATGTTGCAATGTGTGCCTGTCCGCTTGCTGAATCCGCCGCCAACCTCTAAACTACGAGTTTTCCATTCCATTTGAGCGGCGCGCCCATCGGATACAACCGTGAGGCGACGAGAGGGTGCATGGGAAGGTTGCAGTTCGGTCAGTCGGCTTCAATAATCGTCACCATCTTCTTGTCCTTATTCTTGCCGGCGTGCGGTGGGCACAAACCCCCCGGAGCCTCGCCATTTCCGTTGAGAATCACCTTGAATCCGGCGACCAGCTTCTCCATGCAAGTGGGGTCCAGCATACAACTCACAGCAACCGCGGTGAACGCCGGGAACTCCGCCATTACTCCGACTTTCACCTTTACCTCCAGCGATCCCGGCATTGTCGACGTTGCGCCCAACGGCGCAGCCTGCGCCGGTTCCTGGAATGCCCCCCTTTACAGTATCTGCACCCCCGCGCGTACGGGCACGGCTTCGGTGACTGCCTCAGCCCTGGGTGCGACCAGTCCGCCCACTCTGTTTTTCGTCCATCCCCCGATCGATAATATCGTGGTCAGCGTAGTGCCTCCCGTCAATTCTCCGCCCCCCGCCTGCCCCACCCAGCAGGCTCTCCCCATAGCCTGCCACCTCCCCTTTAACAAGAATGCCGCAAATTTCTGCCTCTCGCAAAACCAAGTGCAGACTCTGCAAGCGAGAGCCTACGGCCAGGGTGTCGAGATTACTGGATCGGTTGGCCCATTCACTTGGACCGAAGTCAATTCCGCCGTGACTACCATCACACCCATCTTGACTACTTCCGACAACGTTGCCACCAATCAGGCAACCGCTGTTCCCGGCGTTCCAGGGCAGACGCAAGTGATCGCGACAGCTTCAGGAGTCTCAAGCCAGCCCTACTATTTCGAAACCTGCCCGGTGCAGTGCATCGACCTGGAGGCAGGTGTCAACGGCGCGCAGGGTAGCGGTGCGACGAATTTCGTAGTTGCCAAGGGAACATCAGAAACCATCACCGCAACGGCGGTCGATGTCCAAGGCTGCACTGTGCCCAAGCCGCCGCTTACCTGGGTCTCGTCTTCGCCAGCCGCGCTTGAGGCGGGAGGAACTACCGGATGCGGCCCGGGCACAACCTGCGCCATCACTACCACTCTCGCCGGGGCCGCTGCTATTACGGCATCTTGCTCGCCGCCCACGTGCAATATTGGTTTCCCTTTGAATCCTGCCTCACTTCAGCCGCCGTACATTCCGCAACCGGTTTATCCGGTATCTGCTATTTCCGGCTTGGTGACCCCCGCTGCTTCAACATCCAGCAGCGGCAGCAATGCCACGTCGACTAGCGTGTTGGTCACCAGTCAGGACTGTGTCAGCGACGCACAATGCGAGGTTGGTATTTACAACGTCGCGACCTCCACCAACCTGCCGGGGCGTCCCAGCGGATTACCGACTCCGCCGAATTCTTTGATATTCGATCCGGCGGGAGACCGAGCCTACATGGGCAGCGAATTCGGAGCCGTCGCGATTACTCCCGCGAACATCGGAGGCACCACCAGCCCATTTACCTCTCTTCCAGCACCGAGCACACCTCTAGGCCTGGTCACAGGCAAAGTCATAGCCGTTTCGCAGAATGGCAGCACTGCTATCTTCTCCGATACGGTTTCGACTCCCAATCAGGTCTATGTCGTCAATGTTTCTTCGTCCGCGGCCGCCAGCACCGTCGCTTTGTACATTAATAATGCAACCGCGGCAACATTTTCTCCTGATGGATTAAAGGCATTCATTCTCGGAAATGGCGGAAACTCTTTATATATTTACTCGAGTCTCCAAGCCCTGCAACCGCCCGTTTCTTTGGTGACCCCCGCCACTGCGATTACTTTCAATTCCACGGGATCGTTCGCCTTACTCTCGGGCGGAGGAGCCGTTGGGACTTTTGCGGCTTACAACACGTGCGACAATTCCGCAGTGCCGACCCTGTCAGCCGGGACCGTGCCCGGTCCGCCCATCTTCCTGAAGGTGGTGCCGGCTGGAAATGTCGCCCCGGGTAACACAACGATCTTTGGAAATCCGCCAGTAACTCTCGAACCCACTGGCCTCGACATCTTCTTCGGCGTTGACAACACTGGGATCGACGTCATCGCTACCAGTTCGTCGCAGCCAGTCCCTGGAGGATCGTCCTCTCTTGCTCCGCTGTGTCCACAGGGGGTCACTCTCGCCCAAATACAGACTACTCCGCCGGTCACGCCCCCCACACTCTTTCCGCCGATTCACATACCTATCGGCCAGGGCACCTTTCACCCCATCAATTTCTTTCTCTCGCCCGACACCACGAAGGCCTACATCGTTGCCAGCGATCGCAGCAGTGTTCTGATCTATAACTTCGCCACGAACGCCACTTCGGGCATCGCGCTGGTAAACAACGCAACACCCGTGGCTGCCGACATTACTCCCGACGGCACGCTCATCTACGTCGCCGGCACAGACGGACTGTTGCACCAACTCAATACCACATTGGCCCTCGACCAGAACCAGGTCTCCTTCCAGCCCCTGGCCAACTCCACCAACAGCTTTTGCTTCACCGGAACCAACTGCCAGATGAACATCGTCGCCGTGCGACCGTAGCGGGGGCTTGAGAACTTAATTTCAGATACAGCGTCGGAGGAGGTCTACCAAATTCCAGACGCGGTACGGCGACCTAAGTTAGCCCAGCGCTTCAGCGCTGGATAAGGGAGAAGAAGGAACGAGTCTCGTAGAGCCTGCCCTGAGCTTGCCGAAGGGGACGGCAGAAGTTCTCACGCACGCGCTTCAGCGTCCGAAGAAGCCGGCGCCTACGCCGTCTTTGCCAAATCTTTCGCCACGCTATCCAAGACGCCGTTGACAAACTGCACCGACTCCGGACTGGAGAATTTTCGTGCGATTTCGAGCGCCTCATTAATCACTACCGCGCGCGGCGTCTCCGGGTAGCCTAGAAACTCCGCAACTCCGGCGCGCAGCAGATTGCGATCCACCGCGGCCATGCGTTCCATGCGCCAGTGCTGCGCGTGCCCCTCAATGAGCTTGTCAATCTCTGCGCCGCGATCGGCCGCCACGCGAAACAAGTCCTCCGCGAACCCTCGCACCTCGGCGCTGGTCCCGGCATGTTCCGCCCAGAACGTGCGCTGCACCTGGTCCACTGACTGCTTCCCCATGTCGGCCTGAAACAGCATCTGCAGAACCATTTCGCGAGATTTACGGCGCGTCCCCATAAAAACAGTTGCCAGTTTCCGGTTGCTAGTTGCCAGTCTAACGTAGAGGAAGGATTATTTGCGCCTGCTCCTGGCGCTCGATTTGTCATTCTGACGAGAAGAAGAACTCTTGTCATTCCGACGACTCGCGGAGCGAGAAGGAGGAACCTGCTTTTTGCCGGCGGCTGACGGCCGACGGCGAGGGGATGATTTGCGTCCGCCGGGCGCCGAACGTCGGATGCCGGATGCCAGCGATGCCATCTCCACTGCCGCCAGCGCCGCTTCGAATCCCTTATTCCCCATCTTCAGCCCGGCGCGTTCGATCGCCTGCTCCAACGTTTCGCAAGTCAGAACGCCAAAAGCATGTGGCACGCCAGTTTCCTGCGCCGACTGCCCAATCCCACGCGTCACTTCATTCACGATCACGTCGTAGTGCGCCGTATCGCCGCGCAGTAGGCAGCCGAGGCAGATGATGGCGTCATACTTCTTAGTCTCCGCCAGCTTCCGCGCCGCCAGAGGAATCTCGAACGCCCCCGGCACACGCACGATATTAATACCTTTTTTGTTTGCGCCTGAGCGCAGCAGCCCGTCGACGGCGCTCAGCAACAGCCGCTCAGTGATGAAGGCATTAAATCGCGAAACGACAATAGCAAAACCCCGACCCGAAGCATTCAGAGTGCCTTCAAGAGCGGCGAGATCAGGCTCAGGGAGAGCCTCAACACCAAAATGTTTCTTATCTCTCTTCGCCGTGACTCATTGCCTCCGTGGTGGTCCCGCCCGTATTACCCCGCGTACCTCTGTGATCCCTGTGTTAAAGATTTTGTCTATTTCCCCTTAAACTGTGCCGCCCGCTTCTCCAAAAACGCCGCAGTCCCTTCCTTCTTATCTTCAGTCGCGCAAGCGACAGCGAACAGCAGTGCCTCCACATACAAGCCTTCACTCAAAGTCATCTGCATGCCCTTATTCACGGCCTCCATGGCATACTGAACAGCTAGCGGCGCGTTGGCGATAATCTTTGCCGCAATTGCTTCCGCGCGCGGAATCAACTCCGCCGCCGCCGTGACTTCATTCACCAGTCCGATGCGATGCGCTTCCTGCGCCGTGATCATCTCGCCCGCCAGCACCATCTGCATGGCAATGCCTTTGCCCACCAGCCGCGGCAGCCGCTGCGTCCCGCCATAGCCGGGAATAATTCCAAGCTTCACTTCAGGCTGCCCCAGCTTGGCATTCTCGCTTGCCAACCGCATCGTGCATGCCAACGCCATCTCGCAGCCGCCGCCGAGCGCAAATCCGTTGATACACGCGATCACCGGCTTGCCCAGATTTTCGATGAGATTAAGAACATTCTGTCCGCGATGCGTATACTCCTTGCCGGTCACCGCGTCTTGGTTGGCTAGTTCGCTGATGTCCGCGCCCGCAATAAATGCCTTCTCGCCCGCTCCGGTAAAGATGACGACGCGAATCGCCGCGTCATTCTTGATGTCATGAAACGCCGCCCGCAGCTGTTCCATGGTGGCCATGTTCAAAGCGTTCAAAACCTTCGGCCGGTTTACGGTAACGTAAGCAATCGAGTTTTTCTTGTCCAGAAGAATGTTTTCGAAGTTCATAGAATTTAAGCCGTCATGAGGAGATGAAACTCAGGCAATTCTAGGACTGCTATAAGATCTACAGCAGATCGCGGAATTTACTTGGCTAGTGGTGCTGGTTCTTCGGATCGGTCACCGCAGGGAAATCTATTCCCGTTGAACTTGCCTTCCCCCGCGCCACCGCCGCCACATCGTCCTTGCTCAGGTCGCAACTGATGCAGCGCTGCGTCCATAGCCGGTGTCCAAACACCTTCCCGCACCGCGGACACTTCCACTCTGTAAGCCACCATCCGCCTGCCAGGTACACGCCGATCCAGCCCAACAAAATTGCGAAGTCAGCGGGTTCTCCCAGTTTGAGCTTCCCCACCATGAAGCCCAGAAATATAAAGCTGAGAAAGAGCACCACCACCAGATTTCGCCGCGCCACGTAGCTGTGCCATGCCCGCCGATACGTTGCCACATCGTGCGGGCTGTTCTCATCCGGCATCTGATCGGTTTTTCTGCGCTTTTTCATGGGACTCGATATGGGATCGATTACAGTTTATTCGCCTTCGGAGTATTCGGGTCAGAATAATCGTAGAACCCTTTACCACTCTTGCGACCGTACCACCCCGCCATTACCAGCCGCTTCAGCAGCGGAGGCGATGCAAACCGCCGCTCCTTGAACTCGTCGTACATCACGTGGGTGATGTAGTAAGTCGTGTCGAGTCCAACAAAATCGAGCAGCGTAAACGGCCCCATGGGATAGCCGCAGCCCAATTTCATCGCGTTATCGATGTCTTCAATGGACCCCACGCCTTCTTCATAAGCGCGGATAGCATCGAGCAAATACGGCACCAGCAGCCGGTTGACGATGAATCCCGTCTTGTCCGAAGTCCGCACCGGAACCTTGCCCAGCTTTTTTGCGAACTCGTAAGCTGTTTCGTAAACATCATCGGCAGTGGCAATGGTGCGCACGACTTCCACCAGCTTCATCAACGGCACGGGATTAAAAAAGTGCAGCCCGATAAACTGCTCCGGCCGCTTCACCGCCGTCAAAAGCTCGGTCACCGAAATCGAAGACGTATTCGAAGCGAAGATCGCGTCTTTCTTCACGACGCCGTCGAGCGACGCATACATCTTCTTCTTTTCTTCCACGTTTTCGATGATGGCCTCAATAATAATGTCGCAATCGGCCAGGTCAGACTTGTTCGTCGTCCCCTTGAGCCGCGCCCGGATCGCATCCTTCTGCTGTGCCGTGATTCCGCCCTTCTCGACCGGACGCTCGGCAAACTTCGCCAAAGATTTCTCAATCCCGGCAAAGCCCTTGTCGATAAATTTCTGCTCCACTTCGAGAACAGTCACATCGAATCCGGCTGTAGCGCAAACTTGCGCGATTCCGGAACCCATTAAGCCACAACCGAGAACGCCAACTTTTTTTATCTCCATAATTTTTCCCAAGATTTGCTTTGTCATCCTAAGCGAAGGACCTCTGCATTCTGCCCGCAGCGGCAAATTACATAGGTCCTTCGCGGCAAAAAGCGCCGCTCAGGATGACAATAGTGCTTTGATCTGTAAGAATCCGTGCCCATCCCTGGCTAAGAAGCTTAATTCAAACTCTCCACAATCATCGCAATCCCCTGCCCGCCGCCGATGCAAGCCGTCGCCAGTCCATACTTCTTCTTGCGCCGCCGCAACTCATACAGCAGCGTAATCACCAGCCGCGTTCCAGTCGCCCCCAGCGGATGCCCTAATGCAATCGCCCCGCCATTCACATTCACCTTCTCCCGATCGAGGCCCAACTCTTTTTCGACAGCCAGATACTGCGCCGCGAACGCTTCATTCACCTCAATCAGGTCGATGTAATCCAAAGACAGTCCAGCCTTTTGCAGCGCCAGCTTCGTCGCGGGCACCGGACCGCGCCCCATCACCTTCGGCTCAACTCCGGCGATGCCCCAACTCACAATGCGTCCCAGCGGCTGAATACTTCTCTTGCGGGCCTCTTCCAGCGGCATCAACACAACCGCCGCGCCGCCATCCACAATGCCGCTCGCGTTGCCCGCAGTCACTGTCCCGTTTTTGCCGAACGAAGCCTTAAGTTTGGCCAGTCCTTCCATCGTCGTCTGCGGGCGGCGGTGGTCATCTTCGGTCAGCGATTCTCCCGTAGCCTCGCCCTTCGCATTTCGCAACGGCACCGGAACCAGCTCTTCCTGAATGCGTCCTTCTTTATAGGCCGCATCCGCTTTCTGCTGCGAGCGCAGCGCGAATTCATCCTGCGCCTGCCGCGTAATTCCCTGCTGCTCGCCGTAAAGCTCTGCCGTATTTGCCATGTACAAACCGCAATAGCTGTCGAGCAGCGCCACCATCAGCGAATCTTCCATTTTCCCGCCCGGAGCCAGGGTAAACCCGTCGCGCCCGCGAATTACAAAGGGAGCCTGCGACATCGCCTCCATCCCACCCGCCAGCACAATCTTCGCCTCCTCCAACTGAATCATCTGCGCCGCATTCACAATCGATTGCATCCCCGAGCCGCACAGCCGGTTCACCGTCAGCGCCGGAGTTTCAATCGGCAATCCCGCGCGCAAGCCCACGTGCCGCGCCCCATACAGCGCGTCGCCCGAAGTCTGCTGCGCATTGCCGAAGACAGTGTGATCAAATTCCTTGGCATCGATTCCCGCCCGCTCGATCGCGCCCTTGGCGGCAACTGCGCCCAATTCCTGCGCTGTGAAGTCTCTCAACTTGCCGCAATAGCGGCCAAAGGGCGTCCGCGCCCCGCTGACAATGGCAATATCACCCGGCTTTAACATGCTTTTCCTGACAGACTGCGTGCTCAGAACGGATCAAAAGTGATAATCAAACTGGTTAGTGTAGCAGCGCACGAGGAAGTTTTACCACCGGAGGAACCAACTCACCACAGAGACGCTGAGTCACAGAGAAAAACAGACCCCGCTGTAGAAAAATGCGGAAATGCGTGTACTACCTTGGAAGAGCGGCCCAGCGCCGCGTAAAGCCTCCTGAGTCAGACGTAGCGACTCCAACCGCATTCTGCTCGATCGACTCTCGATAAGACTGGGTACTAAGTATTTGGGTACTAACTACGCCACGGCCCCCGCGGCCATCGCCGCCGCCAGTGCCACAACCTTTCCCGGCCCCTGCACCACTGACGTCGCCAGTGCATGTTCGGCGCGATTAATCACTTCCGTCACGATGTCGATCGGGTCGTAGTTCTCGCGCACCACAGCTTCCGCTAGCCCAGCGGAGAACTCCATGGCCAGACCTTTCTGCGATCCATCCTTGCCAAGCAGATGCACTCCCGCGATGATCTTGCGCAGCTTTTCAATCGCCATCATGGCTTCTTTCTCCGCCGTATCTCCCAGAATCAGAGCGATGGTCGTCGTGTCGTAGCGGAACGCCAGATCGTTGGTGCGGATGTTCGCTGCGAACTGCTGCCCAATCTTATCCATCGCGGTCTCTACCGCAGCCTCGCCATATTCCTTCACCAATGCTGCACTTCGCCCGAACTGCAGTAGCAGCACTGAAAGTGGCGCGGCATTTTGAACAGCGCGCTTGCTCTCTGCCAGCAGCAGGTCGAGATACGATCCCCTCTTCAGCAATCCCGACTTCTCCTCCGTCACCGAAAGATTCTTCACCAGACGCCGCAAACCTGCGTTGTTCAGCGCGATCACCATCTGATCCGCTAGCGTCTTAAGCACTACCGCGTCGGTCTGGGGCCAGACGCGCGGCTTGTTGTGCAGTAGCGCCAGCACTCCGACGGAATCCTCGCCATTGCTAAGCGGCAGCGCCAGCACCGCTGCGGCTCCCAGTTCCGCCACTGCCTTGCGTACGCCCTGCAGCTCCGGCGCTGTCTGCGCATCGCTGATGATGACGGGTTCAGCTGCGGCCACCTCCTGCAGCGCGGTCATCACTTCCTTAATCGCGCTGGAATTTCCTTCTTTCACCCCCCTGGCGCAGAACTCCTGCAGCGCCGTCGGCGCCGAACCCGGAGTCCGCATTAAGGCCACACAACGCGAGACGTCCCAGTGCGCTCCAATCTCGTTGACCGCCGTCGTCAGCACTGCCGGAGCGCTCGTCTGGTGGTACAACTTGCGGGTGATTTCGGCTACCCGGGTAACGTTGCGCATCTCCGCCGCCGGATCGGCGACTGGCGCGGCTGCCGGTGACGCAGCCGGAATGGAAGATGGCGCGGGCAGCGGCGTAGACCCGGCATAGCTCGGAGTTACGCCTGCCGCCATGTAGAGACGTTGCAAATCCTCGTTGCGTTCTTCTTCGCGCGGAAAAAGTTCCTGAATCCGCTGCAAGCGCTCCATCGCTTTGTTGCGCATGCCGTACTGCACTAGGATTTCCGCCTGCAGCATCAAGTCCTGCAAAGTGGACGCACCCAGCGTCGCCTCATGCTCGATCGCTTTTTGCGCAGCGGTCGGACTCGTCGATGTAAAGCGCGAAGCAATTTCCTTAAATTTGTTTTCGTCAATCTTGCTCTTCAATATGTCCAAACGCTTGGCGTGGCCGGATTCGTAGGGATCCACCTCTGCCGCCCGGTCCAGACACTCTGCAGCCTTCGCGAAATCTCCCGTGCCGCAATACACATCGAAAAGTTTCAGCAGAGTATGGCAGTAATCGCCCTCGCGGTTCGCCGCGTTGAACAGCTCGCTGAGGAACTCCAGCATTTCAGACGAAGGCCGCTGCGCCGAGGTAAGCTCCTGCATGGTGGCAAGGAACTGCCGCCGTTCGCCACGCTTCGCCTGGACTTGCCCCAGCTTACGCGCTAGCGAGACGGCCGACGCGTCCTGCTCCGTCTCCAGCAGCTTTCCAATCAGCGTCGTCACTTGCAGCATCCGGTTGGGATTCTGTTCGAAGAGTTGCCACACCAGCGGCTCCGCTTCAGCGTAACGGCCGGCGGCCAACAGAGCTTCGGCATAGATATCACGAAGCTCGGCGGAATTCTTCCCCGCATTCACTTGCGATTCAAGAATAAAGATTGCAGCTCCCACCTGGCCCTGCCCCAGCAGGCTCTTGCCGTAAGCCAACGCAATCTCTTCGTCGGAAGAGTCCTCTTGGTAGGCGCGTTCAAACCATTGCGCCGGATCTCCACCGCTCGCCACTGTCAGTTTTGCGATTCGCTTGAAGCCTTCCGCCGCCGCTTTGTTTTCGCCTAGTTCGGAACAGAGTTCCGCCACCCTGAGAAAATTCGCCTGGACCGGCTCCAGTTCCACGATCCGGCCCAGCACCTGCAATGCATCCTTTTTGTTATTGATTTTTGCCAGATCGCTCAAAGCCGATTCGTAGGCGCCGACTGCGAGTTTTTTATTCGATCCTTCCAACAATTGCCCGAAGCGAAATTTCTGCTCCCAGGTCGGGCTGCCGTGCCGCGCCAGCTTCTTGTACGTCAGGCTGGCGCGGGTAGCGTCTCCCGCATCTACTTGCCGTTCAAATAGTTCGCCCAGCAACCGCACGGCATCGCGTCCCCGATTCTGGGATAAACACAGGTCCGCCGAAAGTTGTCGCACCGTATCGTTTTCTGGATCGTCCCGCAAAGCCAGCAGATATTCTTCGAGTGCCTCGGCAGCCTTCCCCTTCTGCAAAAGCTTCTCCGCGCGCTCGATGCGCCGGGCTAACTCGGCTCGCTCGACACGATTTGTGATCTCGGGCATGGGTTGGCTTTAGGTGCGGCTGCTTCGATTCTAGGAGGTGACTTCCGGGGCAGCAATCGGTTCGGGTCTGCAACGGATTACGAAAGTCACCGGCAAAGCGGGCTCCAATTCCCGTGAGCATGTTGAAGTCTCTTTTCGCGCCCCCCGCGCCCGTTCTCTGCGAACTCTGCGTTAAGGCTTTTCAAGTCTTAGCCCTTGGGAGAATCTCTCCCTTTTTGATATCGTGCGGCATGGCTCTCGCCGCTGCCGGGAACGTCGTCGAGGAACAAAATCGAGAACAAGGCCTTCATCATCAGCTCACCGCCGGCCAAATGACGATGGTCGCCGTCGGAGGCTCCATCGGTACGGGGCTTCTGCTCGGCTCAGCCGCCGCCCTCGAAATCGCCGGACCCAGCGTAATCCTCAGCTATATCGTGGCGGCGTTTATTGCGTACACTGTTGCCATGGCGCTGGGAGAGTTGGCCAGCGTACATCCCGCGGCCGGATCATTCGGCGTTTACAGCGAAATTTATCTCACGCCGTATCTCGGATTCCTTTGCCGCGCCGGATACTGGGCGTCGATCGCTTTCTCCATCGGAGCCGAACTGGTCGCATCCGCCACCTACATGACGTATTGGCTTCCTGCAGTGCCCGGTGTGTTCTGGGTTTTCCTTTTTTCTGCGCTACTGCTGCTCGTCAACCTGCGCAGCGTAAATGTGTTCGGACGCTTCGAGTTCTGGTTTGCGATGATCAAGTTCGCGACCATCGTCGCCTTCATCCTGGCCGGCGCCGCATTACTCGTGACCGGCCGCGTAGCCGCGCAATACACCGCACAAGGCGGATTCCTGCCCAAAGGTCCGATTGCGCCTCTGCTCGCGGTCTTCCTCGCCATTTACTCGTTTGGCGGCGTAGAGATGCTCGCCGTCACTACTGGCGAATCGCGCTCTGCGAAGGACATTTCCCGTGCCGCTCGCCTCACCTTCTTTCTGCTCGCCGGTGTTTATCTCGGCGCGATCATAGTTCTTGTCGGCGTGATGCCCTGGAACCACGCGGGCGTCACCGAGAGCCCTTTCGTCAGCGTGCTGCGCACGGCCAAGATTCCTGCGGCAGCGTACTTCATGAATTTCGTTGTCCTCACTGCGGCCCTTTCCGGAGCCAATGCCAAACTCTACGTCGCTTCCCGTCTGCTGTTTTCCATGGGCCGTACTGGATGGGCACCCGCGTCGATGGGCAAATTGAATGCCTCCCGCTCGCCCCGGCTCGCTTTGCTCGTTTCTTCCTATGGAATCGTAACCGCACTCATCATCGAAAACTGGGCGCCGAAGCAAGCCTTCCTCTACATCATGGGCGCCGCATTCTCCGGTCTGTTCCTCTGCTGGGTCATATCGCTCGCGGCACATGTGAGCTTCCGCCGGCGGCTCACTTCGGAGCAGGTCACCGCCCTGCCCATGCGTTCTCCTCTGGGAATGTGGGGATCGATCCTCGGCTTCTTCCTGGCTTCCGCCACCATACTCCACACCCTTCGCTCTTCGCGCATAAACCAACTCGGCGGCCTCGTCTTCTTCGCAGCGCTCAGCATCGCCTACATTCTGCTGAAACGACACCGGCAGGCTTAGCCGCGCAATGCGTTTTCCCTCTGTGTGACCCCGTGTCCTCTGTGGCTAAAACCTGCAAATACTTGGGTCGATCCAATTACCAACGTAAGCCCGCAACGCTGTTTTATGCTGCCAGCCGCTTTCCGCTCCAATAGCCTGAATCCGAGCAAACTTCTCCACGAGCTGGACCTTTGACCTTCTCTACATTCAGTCTCGCGACCTTGCTACTTCGATCGTCAGACAGCCGACCGATCGTCTGGTGCGTCATCGGATTCTTTGTCGGCATTTACCTATTTTTTCAAGGCTTCCGGTTGTTGCAGCGACGGCGGCTTATTCTCGACACGCCGGTTTCCAAGGTTCGCAGCGCCTCCCTCGGAATGGTCGAACTCAGCGGCCTCGCCGTGGGCCCTTACACCATGGTTGCGCCGATCAGCGAGCGGTCCTGCTACTACTACCGCACCATAGCGTGGGAGTGGAAGCGGAGCGGCAAGAACAACCAATGGGTCAAGGTGGCTGCCGAGAGCATGCACGTCCCGTTTTTTCTCGACGACAATACAGGCAAGGTCATGGTGGACCCGCGCGGCGCCGAACTCGATCTGCATCGCGACTTCCAGCAGGAATTCTGCGATTCGTTCTTCACCACGAAGCCGGAAGCGCCTCCCAACGTTTTCGCCTTCCTGGCACGCCACGGCGTGAGCACCACCAACAAGATCAAAGTTGAAGAGTTCTGCATCAAGCCGAAGAACGCCCTGTTTCTGCTGGGGACTCTGGACGAAAATCCAGGTCTGGAGCTTACTCCGCAGCCGATTCAAGATGAGGAGCACAATACGCTCACCTTTGGCGGGTCGCTTGGTGTCTCATTCAACTCAGGCGGGAGTGGATTAGGAAACGCTCTGTCGTTCGCGACTGGGGGCAGCCATTCTGACGACGACACATACGAAACGCGTTCGATAAGCGAGAGCCTGATGGGCGGCGGCCGCACTCTCCAAAAATCGGTTGGCCCCACGAACGTCATTCACCTATCGCCAACACCATCTCCACCCCAAACCGGGGACATGACACAGCAGCAAAAAGTAGCGGCGGCGCTTTTGAAGGCTGGCATCTCAAACCCGGCCGCCTGGGCCGCGGCCGGAGTTACACCGTCCCCGGTCCTCGTTCATAGCGATGCTCATGGTGATGCTCATAGCGACGCTCATGGCGAGGTTCAGACCGAGCCAAACGGCTCTGCTCAAAACACCGCGCCGAACTCCGGTGCTCAAGTCGCGTCGCAACCCGAAGCACAGCCCGACGGCTTCGACCCACATCCGCCGGTCGTCTTAATGAAAGGAAAAAACAACCCAACTTTTCTGATCTCCTGGCGCAGCCAGCGCGACCTCACCAATTCGCTTGGCTGGAAGTGCACGCTCATGATCTGGGGCGGCCCCGCGCTCGTCTTACTCTCTCTCTACGGCCTGCACGCCCTCACACACTGGTTTTAAGAATACACACATCTGCCTAGCGCCAAACCAACGTTGAGACAGTCCCTGCTTCACAGCTCATGTAAGATATCTCCGGCGACTTCCATGGGGACCCGATGGCTGTCAGCAATGCTTCTCGGTTGCTCTGCCCTTGCCTTCGGACAAGTCACTGGACATTTCTACCTGGAGAAATCCAATTTCGCACCCGGCGAGCCAGTCTTTCTCTACTTTGAAGCCACCAACTCCTGGACCAAACCGCAATACGTCGAGCAGGCCGATCCGTACTCGTTTTGTTCCGGCTACCAAATCTATCTTTCCACCGACGCTTCGCCTACTTCGACCTGCGCACGCGGCGTGGGAGGGAGTTGCCTTAGCGGGGTCGGCAGGCTGGGACCCGGCAAGACCCGCACGGAACGAATCCTGCTGAATTTTGAGCGCGACCTTAAGCCAGGAGACTATGACGTCGAAGCTGGGCGGCGCCTTTCGTACGCTGCGACAGACGTGGACTATTACACTGCCCCGAAAGATAGTCTCGAGGAACACAGCCAGCTTCATTTTCAGATCAATGAGAACGCCACTCTGAATCCTGCGGAGTTACAGCATTGGCTAGAACAGCTTCGATCGACCGACCCGGAGAAACGCCGGGAGGCGGCACGCACCCTCGCGGCGTTGGGGCCGAAACCGTTGGAAGAGACGCTGCTCACATTCGCCGACAGCACTGAATTCCGCCAGTTTGCCCCTCTCGCACTCTACCGCCTCAACACGCCACGCAGCATGGCGGCCCTGGCCGATCTGCTCGGCAAAACAGATCGAGGAACCTACGAAAACATCCAGAGCGCGGACTATCTCGCCGAGAGCGGCGATCCGCAATGGTTTCCGCTACTGATCGATTATGCCCGTAGGAATGCCTCCATCTCAAATTACGTATCCGATGCCGCCGAGAGTGGCGGAGATCAGGCAGTTGCGGCCCTATCTGAGTTGACCCGCAGCTCGGACGTCGAGTTTGCTCGTGTCAACGCAGTGAGCGCCCTCGGCGATACAGGATCGCGAAGCGCACTTCCTATTCTTCTCGAGTTCTTGAAGAACCCGGACACCAGAATCGCTGAGCGGGCCCTGTCCGGCTTGCAGCGGCTGACTCATCGAACCGGCGGAGACGGGAGTGGTGTCCCGTATCTGCAGGAACAGTATCGCCGTTGGCTCCAATGGTGGACGCGCGAAGGCCGATCCGCCCCCGTTTACAAAGCGAAGGAATGCGGTGAACTGACGCCCCTGAACTAGGCTGCTCGAATCACCGTGGCGTCACGCCAAGCCGAACCGCCGTCTTCGTGCTGCACCCTCTAGTACAATGACCACGTGATTAATGCCGTTCGCATCGGAATCCTCGGAGACTTCAATCCCGAATTCCGTTCTCACCACGCAATTAATGACGCCCTGCAGCATGCTGCCCGCAAGCTGGATTTTAAAATCGAATCTGAATGGATCCCAACGCCGTCGCTGACATCCGCGGGCGCAGAAAAAGTTCTCGAAAGCTTTGACGGCCTTTGGGCCTCGCCGGGCAGTCCCTACAAAAGCTTCGATGGCATGCTCAAGGGCATCGAGTTCGCCCGTCGCTGCGACTGGCCATTTCTCGGCACCTGCGGAGGCTTTCAGTACGCTCTGATCGAATTTGCCCGAAACGTTCTAGGCATCGCGGACGCTAACAGCGCCGAAAACAACTCCGGATCGAAGAATGTCGTGATCTATCCTGTAGCCTGCGCCGTACCCGGCCGCAAAGGCAGCGCACCAAAGCTATCGGGAATGGTGCCCGAGATCAGGCTGCGCCCCGGCTCTTACCTGCAATCGTTTTACGGCAAGGACAAAGAAATCGTGACCGAAGAATTCTTCTGCAATTTTGAAGTCAATCCGGACTATGAATGGGCCACAATGGAAGCCGGCTTCCCGGTTGTTGCCCGCGGCGAGCAAGGAGAGATCCGCGCTATCGAATCGCCCACTCACCGTTTCTTCATCGCTACTTTGTTTCAGCCGCAATTGTCCTCGACCGAAAAAAAACCGCATCCCTTGGTCCTGGCCTTCGTCCAAGCCGCAGCCGACTGGGGACGAAAAAAGCTTGACGACAGTGTGTTGGAATAGCGCGAACAAGAGTCTCAAGACCTCACCGCCGTGGCACAGACAAAACCCCGAATCGCTCTTGCGTTTCTTTCTTTTCCTCTCTGCGCCTCCCTGATGAAATGCTTTTTCCCAGTTACCAAAGTCGCTGCACCCGCCCGGCTCTTGTCTCCTCACCATGCGCATCTGGAGCCGACACGGCTCTCTGGTTAGACTCGTGCTGACTCAAAAACATGGGCGCGGCAATTAGTTGTGCGCCTATCGGATCACATCGGTTTTTGCACTAGAGTCGCGCCTTGCGCGCAGTGAGGAGCCGAACCACCGTGCCCGTGCAGTGGATCAACTCGTTTCGTATTTCCTTTACCACTCTCGTCAGCTACGTTCCTCTCATCGCAACGGTCTTGACCTGCCTCTTCAGCGTGGTGCTCGCCCGCGCCACGCTGCGTTATGTGGAGGCGACCGACAAGGGGCTGGCCCTGGCGCGCGAAGAGTTCGAGCGTGAATGGACACCAGATCTGCACATAAAACTGGAGCGCGTATCCAGCACCGAAGCCCAGGTTATCGTCACTAACCTGGCCAAGAGTTCCGTTCTCTTGCAACTGTTGCAGTTGCGCAAACTCTCGCATGCCGTTCCCTTCGAGCGCTGCCGCTTGAACGATCCACTGGTCGGCGGTATGACCTGGACTCAGGAAATGGGCAAGCGCATCCTGGCCTGCACTGGAAAGGAATTCGAAGACCCGATCGCGGCTTCGGTGACCTTTTATTGCTCCGGACGAATGTTCCGCACCGATTGGTTTCGCTCGCACATACAAGTGCGCGACGGCCGCATCCACAAGCTCGAACCCAGCACTATGCCCGCCCGCCGCGTGCGAGTGCTTGAGCGCAAGGGCCCAGAACGCAGGCGGGAGTTCGTGCAAGACGTCACGGCCACCAACGATCCAGAGCGAAAACCGGACGAGAACTACTTGGCAACCGGGGCCGGAACCTGATTCTTCCCCCACAAAAATATTCTAGAGTTCTAATCCTCGACCCGCATTTCCAGCTAAAGTAATCCTCGTCCCCGCCGATCACACCTTCATATGGTGAATTCAGTCAGTAGTGCCCAAACCAGCTACGCCAACGAAGCCGTTAAATCCGCCGCTCCCAAAGCTCAGCCACAGCAGGCGCAGCAAAAGTCCGCTTCGCAACCTTCGGACACCGTTTCGCTAAAGAGCACCGGGGATGTGGACCACGACGGCGACAGCAAATAAACACCATCAACCTGAATCCCGTCAAACAGACGAGCCCAAAAACCAAGGAGGGACGGCCACACCGCCGTCCCCCTTTATTTCGCGAAGAGATTTCCCGTTACGCCGTTTTCACAAACCGCAGCGACGCCGAATTCATGCAATAGCGTAGCCCTGTCGGCCGCGGACCGTCGTCAAATACATGCCCCAGATGCGCATCGCATTCTTTGCATGAAACTGCGGTTCGGACCATACCCAACGTGGTGTCACGAATCTCGCGCACATTTTCTGTTGCCAACGGTTCCCAAAAACTTGGCCAGCCTGTTCCCGAATCAAATTTCGTGGAGGAACTGAACAGCGCATTTTCGCAGCAGATGCAGCGATAAATCCCATTGTCATGCAGATTCCAATACTTCCCTGTGTAGGCGATTTCCGTATCAGCGTGCCGCGTGATCTCGAACACTCCTGAGGGAAGCTGCTTCCGCCACTCGTCCTCGCTCTTTACCACTTTCGCAATCTTCACCTTCCCCAGGCGCTGGCCCGAATCCGAGAATTGCACAACCGTCACTTCTCCCGGCTCCGACTTCGCTTCTGCCACAATCACATGAGGCTTGCGCCACGACCACAACATTGCACCTCCCAGCGCCGCACCCGCACCCGCCAGAAACACGCGCCGGCCTACGTTCACTTCCGCTTTGTCATCTATCTCAAACATAATTCCTCCAACTCAATTGTCACGCCGCGCACTTTGCGTCGCACCAAGCGCGAGGCGACCTTCCTTATTTGCTATACAACTCCGGAAACTCTTTCTTCAAATTCGCCACCTTCGGCGCGTCGTTAAACATAATGTAAGGATTGTCCGGATGAATCTTCGCATAATTCTGGTGATATCCCTCCGCCGCATAAAACGCCTGCAGCGGCACCACCTGCGTCACAATCTTGTGCGGATAAACTTTCGCCTGCTCGAGTTGCGCAACGTAAGCGTCGGCAATCCGCTTCTGCTCATCGTTGCTATAGAAAATCACCGACCGGTATTGCGTGCCCTCATCCGGCCCCTGCCGGTTCAACTCCGTCGGATCGTGCGCCACTGAGAAGAACACGCGCAGCAACTCTCCATAAGTCACCTGCGACGGATCGTAAACAATCTGCACTGACTCCGCGTGCCCAGTACTGCCGCTGCTGACCTCCTCATAATCGGGATTCTTCACCGACCCTCCCGAGTACCCCGAGGTCGCGCTGACCACGCCCTTCACATGCTGAAACACCGCCTGGATTCCCCAGAAACATCCCCCCGCCACAACCGCCGTCTCTTTTTTCGGAGCTGGTGCCTTGGCCTCATCCACCGCCGCAGCCGGCACAGCCGCCGCGGCGCCGCCTCCGGGCGCTCCGCTCGCCATTACCTCATTCCGCGCCCGCCATACCATCACCCCAGCCAGCACGGTCAAAATCACCGCCACCATCCGCAACGAGCCTGTCGTCATAAATCCCCTCCCGGCCGCTTATCGCAACCGTCACCCATTAGAGTTACGAGTTTAAAGGAAGTTTCGGATGCATTTCCCCCTATGAGGCGATAGATGCGCGTGTAGCGACGGCCACGGCAGCGGACCGTGTCCGCTCCCCGACGAGCTCAAAGCTAAGAGCTAGCAGCTAAGAGCGGATTCTGCTGGTAATTATCCCTTGACAGTAGGTACGATTTCTGCTACAGTTTTACCTGAGAGTAGGTAAACATCATGGCCCATAACAACCGCAAACCGAAAATGCTCCCGTACGCGCTGAAAGATTTCCAGCGCCAATTCCCGGATGACGCGACCTGCCTTGAATGGCTTCGTAATCGCCTCTACCCAGACGGTATCTATTGCGAAACGTGCGAAGCGGTGACCAAGCACCATCGTGTTGTGAGCCGACCGTCTTACTCGTGCGATCATTGCGGCCATCACGTTCACCCGACTGCCGACACGATCTTTCACAAGTCGCCCACTCCGCTCACGACTTGGTTTTATGCGATCTACCTCATGGCCCAAACCCGATGCGGTATCTCCGCGAAGCAAATTCAGCGGGAGACTGGCGTTACCTACAAGACCGCATGGCGCATGTTCAAGCAGATTCGATCCATGCTGTCGGACGAGAAAACTCCTCCACTTGGTGGACGCGGCAAGCACGTGGAGATGGATGAAACGTACATGGGAGGCAAACGGAAAGGCGGTACGGGCCGACCGATGGCCGGAGATAGAGTTAAAACTGCCGTCGTGGGAATTGTAGAGCGCAAAGGTCGCGTCAAGGCTTTGGTTTCGGACGATGTGAAAGGTTCCACTCTGCTTGGCATGGTTCGGGAATACATTCTTCCGAAGAGCACCGTGTTTACCGATGAACTCAATAGCTACGACGGTATCAAGCACATGCCGAATATGGGATACAACCATAAGCGAATCAACCACACTTCCAAGGTCTACGTGGTTGGCAACATCCATACGAACACCGTGGAAGGCTTCTGGAGCTTGGTCAAGAATGGCGTGCGTGGCGTTTATCATTCGGTTGGCAAAGGCTACTTGCAGTCCTATCTCGATGAGTACAGCTTTCGCTACAATCGGCGCACCGATGAACAACCGATGTTCACCAGTTTCTTGCACCAAATTGAAAAACGAGATACGGTTGTGCGTCATGTCGAAACCATTCCAGAACCATTCTGACTAACCTTCGGGCGCTATGGACGTTCCAGATTCCCTCTCTTGAAGGAGCACAAATTCCATGAGCACTGCCATGCCTTCCTCGCTCGGAGAAGTGCTTTTGCTTGTAAAGAAATGGCTAAGTGAATCTAGCCCTGTCGTCATGCTCCAAACCTTCATGTGTCCTCCAGCAGGAGGCTCGGAATTAATGTCGGGGATATTCTTCCGCTCAACTGGCCGAATTGCACGGATAGAGGAATCTACTGGAACATTTACGTTCTTTTCTTCGCCGAAAGATTTTGTCATGGTTTCACCTACTGGATGCATCTATGGATACGATGCCAATTACCCACTGCCGCCAAACCTTGCGAAATTGATTCCGCCATTGTGGGACTCGCTAGTGTTGATACGATTCCCCAACGATGCCGTGTTGATTATTTTTGCTTTGTGACCTTGCGGCTCGCCTTCTTTAGCGCGGCTTCAAAATCATCTTTCGTAAAAACCGTCTCTGGATTCTGTTGATTAGTCCCTTTCGCGGAATCCATTCCAGGGACGCCGCGCCGCTTGAGCTTCTCGTCATTCTTCATTCTGCTTTCCTTAAGGTCAGGGCGATCCAAGGTTTCTATCAATTTTACAGCCGGGACCACGATCGCGATGCCGTAATTTACTCCGCGTTTTCTGTCATGGGTTACTGAGTACAAATTGATGTCAACCTCTTTCACATCCCAGTGGCCGTGAATGATTCCGAGCAACTTGGTTCTGTCTCGAAGACCGATCACGGATTCAAATTGACCATCCGGCAGCATTTCGGTAGTAGCAATATGCGCTGTGGGCCTGACGAAAACAGGCGATCCGCTCATTCCGCCAATAGATCGGGCTTCGATTAAATAAACATCAGCAAATCCTAACTCAGTCTGGATTTGCTCTGTTGGCATCATCGCGATATTTCCGTGTCGCAAAATCGGAATGTTTTTCGACGTATTCTCCACTTCCGTGAACAGGCCTACCGAGTACACCTCATCTCCGATCCCTATTTCCAATGCCTCTATAGCTGTGGCCGTAAGCATGTGCTCGATGGGAACGCTGGTAAAGTGAGCTTCAAAATTGGGCACTACGGGGACAATCGCGACATCGCAGGTTTTGTCGGTCGGATGGGTATACCAAGTTGGCGGATCAGCAGCGACCACTTCAGTTTTCCCGCCACCTTTTTTGTTTACGAGAATATGAACATCTGAATCTCGCAAATCCTCAGCGACATGCTTAGCAGTAGCAAAGTACAAGTAGCGACCGCGAACTTTGGATGGGACACTGACAAAAAATCCTGTAGCGTGAGCATCGCCCTTCGGCCCAGATTCATCTCTAATTGCAGTCTTATAGATGAAGCCGATGTTGCTTAGAACATTGTCTGTTACGCGCACGGGCCGATAGTAGTCCTTCCAAGACGGAATGCGGGCACGAAACGACGTTTGCTCCGCTGGGAAAGTATCGGCGGGATGTCTACCTACTGTCAAGGGATAATTACCATTCTGCTTGACATTCGCTTTATATTCGCCAACAATGTGCGCATGGCGATCACACGCAGGCAGCGCGAAGTCTATGACTTCATCTCCCGCTTCGTGGCGGAGCATCAATATTCTCCGTCGTTTGAAGAGATCGGCAACGGCTTGAAGCTCAACTCGCTGGCCACGGTGCACAAGCACATCACGAATCTCGAGAAAAAGGGACTGCTCACGCGAGACTACAACCGCAGCCGATCCATCGACCTGCTGCCGCCCAAGGGCCGGCTCAAGCAATCGATGAGCGTAAACACGGGCGTAATCTTGCCGCTGCTGGGGCGAATCGCCGCCGGCCAGCCGATCGAAGCGATTGAGACTCCGGAGACGATTTCGCTCGCCGACTTCGTGCGCTCGAAGGAAGTATTCGTCCTCGAAGTGCGCGGCAATTCGATGCAGGATGAAGCCATTCTCGACGGCGACTACGTTTTGGTTGAGAAGTTGAAGACAGCCCACAATGGCGACATCGTTGTCGCGCTGGTCGATTCGAACGACGCCACGCTCAAGCGCTTTTACCGCGAAGGCGACAACATCCGCCTGCAGCCGTCGAACGTGAATATGAAACCGATCATCGTTCCAGCGGCGTCAGTGGAAGTGCAGGGCAGAGTGATTGGCGTGCTGCGGAAATATTAAGGGCGCCGGCTACGAACTCGATATTGCCGAGTGTGGGCTTGCGAGCCCTCAGCGGCTAAAGCCGCGATTCATATGGAGTCGGTGGCGGCGCGGCTGAAGCCGCGCCCTTTCAAAGCACGCGCGCAGATCAGCCAACTATGAACCTTGCTCGCCCGCTGCGAACGCAGATGATTGCTCCCGTATGCCTGTGCCTTGGTCTCACCGCCCTGGCTTACGCACAGAACCCGCCATCTGGGCACACCCCGCCCGCTAAGGAGAAAGCTGTGACGAGTCATGCAATTGGAACTTTTGAAGTAAAGGGGACGCCGCAGGCAGGCGAAGACGGTGCCGATGGAAGCATCGCAAGAGTGTTGCTCGATAAGCAAATCCACGGCGATCTGGACGGAACCAGCAAGGGACAGATGCTCTCAGCCGTGGGCAGCGTGAAAGGGTCGGCCGGCTACGTGGCGATGGAGCGAGTCACGGGGACGCTGAAGGGGCGCAGTGGCAGCTTCGTCCTGCAGCACAGCGGCACCATGAGACGCGGCGAACCGCAACTCAGCGTCACCGTTGTCCCGGACACGGGAACCGGGGAACTGGCTGGTCTTGCGGGAACTTTTACCATCACGATCGACGCCGGAAAGCATTCTTATGACTTCGAATACAGCTTACCGGCGAGACCGTGAAGGACTGGTTTCAGACACGAAAGCCCGGGACAAGTCCCGGGCTTTCATTATTTTCTGAAGAATATGTCGCGTATCAGTCTAGCTGGGCGAGATTACGCGACGCTATCTTTCGCGACGTGCTTATCGATAGCCTGCGCGATGGCGTCCTTGGGACGATAGCCGACCAGTTGTTCCACCACTTGCCCGCCCTTGAAAACCAGCAAAGTCGGAATGCCGGTAACCTTATAGCGCATCGGTGTGGAGCTGTTGGCATCGACATCCATCTTGCCAACTTTGAGTTTGCCTTGGTAGTCCTTGGCCAGCTCGTCAACGATGGGAGCGAGAGCGCGGCAGGGGCCGCACCACGTCGCCCAGAAGTCCACCAGCACGGGCTTGTCTGATTTCAAAACATCGGCGTCGAAGTTTGCATCGGTTACTTCGACGATTCCATTACCTGCCATTGTAGTTTCTCCTCGTTGTAACGTCGCTCTGTCGGCGGACGCTTCGTGTTTCGGAAACAACGAGCAGTCGTTGCCGGTCCCGGCGATCTATGATTGCTTCCGCAAAATTGGTACGACCACTATCGTATCACCTGTGTTGGATGCGCGGATGATGCGGAGGTCGCAAAAACGAACGCGTTCCTTGGGGAGAGCTTCACCAGGTAAGGTTGGATTTACCGCTGGGGCTGATGGATTGGCGGACGGCCTTTAGAGTCCGCAGTTGGGCGCGTGGCCAGGTCAATAAAAAAGCGCCCTGAACTTTCCAGTCCAAGACGCCTCGGCAGCCCTCCCCCAGAACTGCCAAACCACAAACAGATGGTAATGAACTACTCATTCACGGTAAACGTCACTTTGGTAATGGAAATTGTTAGGGTTTCGCCAGAGCCAGGGATGCGAAAAGAAAATGCGCTCGAAGCAACGGCCGACCTGCGGGAACTAGGGTTGCAGACTCCACGTTTGGCCGTTGTCGGCGGTGATCCAGACCTCGCCGTAGGAAGTTGCGATCCTGCCGTGTTGAGGGTCAGAGAATTCGATGACCGTTATGTCTCCAGTGAGCACTGTGGACGCTAAGGAGGGGAGGACACGCACCCAGTGGGCTCCGGAGTCGGTCGAATGGTAGAGAACCGCCCCGGAGCCACCGGCCCAAACTTCGGAGTCCAATGCCGTCACCGCGCGGAAGACCATGCTCGGTTGTGCTATCTCTTTCCGAACCTTCTTCTCATTGACCTTAGCCTTCTCATCAGCGCCAGCGAGATTCCCTTTCGAGGCACTGGCCTCCGCGACGCTGTTCACATTGACATCCTCCCAGGTATTGCCTGCGTCGAAGGACCGCCGCAAGACGCCGGATGAACTGATGGTCCAGCTCGGAGACGCGGACACCACTGCAGAGGAAGTCTCTAGAGAAGAAATAATAGAAGGCTCAAGCGTGTGCGCGGAAGCACCGCCGGGCGTGGCTTCTAGCGACGTCGGAGCCTTGGCCTTTACTACGTCTGATTTTGCGGCAGGCCTGTTTTGCGATCGCAGCTCCTTCTGATTTTGAATGAGCTGGTCCGAAATCCGGCTCTGTGCGGTCGCAACGGTTGCAGCATCTGCGTTTTGATCGTCGACCACTTGTGAAGAGGGCGGGACCGCGAACTGCGGACCAGTGCGCGGCGGCGAAGTCCGGGCCGCGGACGCCGCCGTCACTCCTTTTGCGGGCGCAAAGCCAGACCCTGCAACGCCTCCAATTGGGCCTCCCACAGCTCGACCTGGCAAAGCTCCACCAGGCATGGGATACGATTTGGGAACTGCACTCACCGATCCAACGGACTCGCCATCTGACAACTTGTTCTGAGGGTTCGGCGACGCCTTCTTTCGAACCTGCACTTGTCTTCCCGTTATTTGCGGAAGGATAGTTTGATGTTCGAACGACCCTGGGGAGGGCTGAAAACGTTGCGCTGTCGTAACCGTTTCGTTCCGCGCGGTAAGAGTGGGGGCCAGCGTCTCACTCTTCAAGGTGCGCTGCCGGTACTGCACCATTCCGATCGACGCGACAGCAATAATTCCCGCCGCCACGACTCCCCATCGAAGAGCGGGCCAGTTGAACCAGCGGTTGCGAACGGGGGCGCTTGATGTGGTGATGGCAACAGCGTCAGTGGCGGGGAGGGCCAACGTTACAATTTCGCGGCAGTCAGTGCAGCGGGCAAGATGCTCAAGCACCCGGGCGCGCTCCGCATCCGCCAGCGAATGCTCGACAAAAGCTGTGAGCAGGTCGGCCTCGGGATGCGCTTCCGCAACTCCATCCAGCCGCAAGCGATCTTCCCGCAAGCGATCCAGCACGATTTTTGGCAGCTCCTGCATTTGTGACTTCTGGTTCAGTTTCTAATTTCCGGTTTTTAGTTTTTCGCTTTTAGGCGCCACTCGCTGCTCGAAATGTATTCCGCCCCGCTCTCCTGAGAACGGTGCTGCCTGGTTTTCTTGCGCCAGACTGGCACGAATATCTATCCGCAGATCCCGCACATCCACCTCCAAAGCCTCTTCGGCCTGACGGCGAGCCATGCCCTGCTGCATCATGCCTGCCACGACTTTCTTACGCAGCAACTTGGCCAGCTTATCCACCTTGCGGCTGATGGTGGATTCGTGCACTCCCAACATGCGGGCGACCTCAGCCAAGGTGCGCCCGTCGAGATAATACGCGGCCAGCACCAGGCGGTCTTCGCTAGCTAGCGCAGCCAATGCGGCGTCGGTCGCGGATTCCAGGCGTGAATCTGCGGGAGGAACCGGCTCCGGCTCAGGAGCGGCGAACTGTATACCTTCTTCGTTTTCTTCGTCGAGGCTTACCAGGCGCCTGGTGCGACGGTAGCGATTCACGAACTCCTGCGCCAGCACCGTGCGCAGCCAGCCCTCGAGCGATCCCCGGCCGGTGAAAGAGGCGAGTTTCGAAACCCGCTCGTCCCTGCGCGTAGTGGTGCCGTAGAGCTCGGCATAGAGGCTGTCGGCGAGGTCGCGGGCGGCTGAATCCTCCCGCGCGATTCGCAATGCGGACTGATAAAGTTTCTCGCGATAGCGGGTTAGGAACAGTTCCCACGCCGGGTCGCTACCTGCTGCGCAAGCGCGGGCGAGCGCGAGCTCTTCGACGCGCAGGGTTAAAAGAAAGGTGCGAGCCTCGGTTTGATTCGCGCTGCCGGGAAGATATTTTGCCGCTACCTCACAGAGGATCGCAGAGAAATTCTCGCGCGTGAGGCCGAATTTTTCGCAGCCACTTCTCCCATGCAGCTCGGCGAGTAGCTCGCTGACTGCCGATTGCACCGCAGCGGAGATTGGCTTCGCAGAGCTCATCCGGGAGAACAAACATTACAGCCACTACATGATGCTATCAATTCATTAGACGCTCGTAACGTTAATTTCGGGTCCCTCCTAAACATTAATTTCGTCCGCAAGACCAGCCTTTCTTTTCGTTCTTCCGCCGAGTTGAGATGAGCGGCGCGGAGGATTCGCAGCAGCCGGGAGGCTCGCACTAAACCCGCTGTAGCCGAAGCTTTCAAGCCGCCATGAAGGAGGAAAGTTATGCGTCCGAGAGTGCTTGTAACAGTGATCGCGATGTGGGGCGTGGCTGGCATTGTCGGTCTGGGCCTGCGGCCGCTACATGCCGGGGAGCAGCCTTCCGCCTCCGGTTATAAGGTGCTGGATCCGATCCGGCACGGAGGTCTCACAGTATTTCCCGTAGTCGCTCCCAGGTCTTACCCTACCGGCGAATTTCTCACGTTGGATGAAGGTTTGCGCTCAGGAGAGGTTGTGGTCACCGAATATGGAAACGTTCGCGGACTATTGCGGCGACACAATACCCCGGCGCTGCAGCACGATACCGCGGAGGTGAACCGACTGGTGCTGATCAACAATTCGAAGCGTCCGCTATTACTCTTGGCGGGCGAGATTGTTGCCGGAGGCAAGCAGGACCGCGTGATCGGCAAAGATCGCATCGTGCCGGCGGAGAGTGATCCAGTCGATCTGAGCGTGTTCTGTGTCGAGCCCGGGCGGTGGGTCGCGTCCAGCGAGCACTTCGGAGCGTCAGGAACAACGTACGCGTCGGGAAGTACGGGCGGTGCCGGCGGCGCTGTTGGCGGCACGCTCATGGCCCAGCCCTCGGTGCGAGCCAAAGCGATGGCTGACAAAGATCAGAACCAGGTTTGGGCAGAGGTCAGAAAGCAACAGCAATCGATCAGCGAAGAGGTAGCAGTATCTGCGCCGAGCGCAGCGGGCGCGCTGACATCAACCACTTCGTATGCACGCGTGATGGAGAACAAAGATGTGAAAGAGAAGGTGGACGAGGTCGCCAAGCCGATCGAACAGAACTATCAGAGCTTGATTCAGCAACTGCGTGATCGCAAGGCAGTCGGAGTGGTGGTTGCGGTGAACGGCCGCATCATCTGGTCCGATATTTTCGCCAGCACAGAGTTGCTGGAAAAATACTGGCCAAAGCTGGTGCGCTCATATGCCTCGGAAGCGGTGGTGATGCGCGCAAAAGGCGGCGAGGCAACCCTGGAACAGGCTCAGGAGTTTCTGGCGAACAAGGACGGCCGCAAGGAGACAATTGAAAGTGAGCCAGGCATCTACCGCCACAGCGAGGTCGACGGAGATGGATTCAAGGCGTTCGCGCTGACTTCGCTGCTTCCGAAGACGGGATTCGAAGTTCATGTGGCGAAGATGGCGGAATGAAAATACAGTGGTCAGTGGTCAGTGCCAAGTGGCCAGTAAACAACCTGCGCGTTGTGGCTGCTTTCCGTGACCACTGAGGTTTGGTGTCTAGGGTTCGATTTCACTGGCCACTGATCACTGATCACTGGCCACTGACGACTGCCGTCCGGTACCACTCTCTCCATGCGCCAGTGTCGTTCGGCAGACGCTGTCCAGTGATGTCGGTGAGTGCCTGAAACGCCCACGCGTGGGTTTGAGCGTCGAGCGCGGGATCGTCAGAATAGATGATCAGTTGCGGCACGGCAGTGAGTCGCCGCTCGTGAGTCAACATGCCGGATTGGGCAAGACTGCAGGCAGCGCTTTCGCGCACCAGCGGAGACGGATCATTGTGCATGGCTTCAAGCAGCGGTGCTATGGTTGAAGTCGTCCCCACCAGCGCGAGGCCTTCGACGGCCCAGTGGCGAACGTCTTCATCATCATTATCCAGTTCTCGATCCGTTGCCGAGCCCCTGCCTGAGCCTTGCAAGTGCGCGGTCAATACCTGAACCACACGATCGGTCTCGACTCCTCGGTTCCCCAGCAGGCCAAGAGTCCACATCGCCCAAATTCTTTCTTTGTGATCGGAGGCGTCGGCCTGCCGCACCAAGGCATCGACGGTCGAATCATTCTTCTTCAAACCGTAGGCTGCGAGCTGCACCTCAATGGCGGAAGTCCGCACATTCTCATCGTCGGAATTGAGCGCGGCCGTGGTGAGTTGGCTCAACTGCGGATTCCACTCGAGCTTGCCGCGCCAGCCTTCAATGCGGGCTTGAATCTGCGCTTCGATCTGTGCTTCGGTCTGGGCCCTGCTCCGCCCCTCACTTTGATTTGGGGCTCCGTCTGCGCGGCTTACCGCACGGGTGAGCAGAATCTCCGCTTGTTGCTGCGGCTTCTGACGATCGAGTTCGCGCTCCGAAAACGCTGTGGAGGAGACCATGGAACTTCTTTGCCTCGCTGAGACTGCTGCTATCTTCTTCCAAGCAAAGAGTGAACCTGTGTTAGCAGAAGCTACCAGCGCAGCTACCACTCCGCCCATCATGGCTATTAAGGGAAGCAAGAGCGAGCGTCCGGTTGCTCGTCGCGAAGGATTGGAAGCATCGCCGACTGAAGGCGTTGGCAAAGACTTGACTTCGGAGGGCTCAAAATCAGTGTTAGGACCGAGCGTACCGTAGTCCGGCGTGGGTTGCAGGCGCGCGTCGTGAATCTGCAAAATCCCGTCCTGCGCTTGCTGGGACGCATCTTGCGGGAAAACGTTCAGCCCCGTCGGCCTCCGGCGAAATACATTCACAGCTAAAAGTCTAGGAGCCACGCAGAATGGGGTAAAGTTACTTCTGGGGCCTGCCCCCAGGTTAAGTTCATTGCGACGGCCACCTGCGGAGCGAAATTGGCGTCCGAGTAGACGCTGCGGCAGCCGGAGAGATACGGAGGAAGAATGTCCAAAGAAAAAACCACGCGTGGATGGTTGTATTCGATCATGATGCTCGCCGTAGTTGGGGCTCTAGCGGCGGCCGCTCCTGGCTACAAGTTAGTGAACACTTATAAGGTAGGTGGGGACGGCGGTTGGGACTATTTGACTGCAGACGCGGCCGCGCGTCGTCTTTATATTTCCCGGGCGACTCACGTCCTGGTCCTCGATCTGGATTCCGGCAAGACGGTTGGAGACATTGCGGATACGCCCGGCGTCCATGGCATCGCGCTCGCGCCGGAGCTCGGGCGCGGATTCACTAGCAACGGTCGCGAAGGTACGGTCAGCATTTTTGATCTCAAGACGCTAGCGACCAGTAGCAAAGTGAAGGTGGGAGACAATCCGGATGCGATTCTTTATGATCCCGCAACCAAGCGCGTTTTCACCTTCAACGGCAAGAGCCAGGATTCAACTGCTATCGACGCCACTAATGGCACCGTACTGGGCACGATCAAATTGGATGGTAAGCCCGAGTTTGCCGCCAGCGACGGTAAGGGCGAGATTTTCGTGAACATCGAAGACAAGAGCGAGTTGACCGCGATCAACGCCAGCAAACTTGAGGTCATGACAAAGTGGGCGCTCGCGCCTTGCCAGGAGCCGAGCGGGCTCTCCATGGACAAGAAGAACCGGCGGTTGTTTGTCGGCTGCGATAACAAGATGCTGGCCGTGGTGAATGCAGACACTGGCAAGGTGCTGGCGACGCCGGCGATTGGCGAAGGCGTGGACGCGACAGCCTTCGACGACGGAACCGGCCTGGCATTCGCTTCATGCGGCGAAGGCGTGCTGACTGTGGTTCGGGAAGACTCGGCGGACCAATTCAGCGTGGCGGAAAGTGTTCCGACGCAGCAGGGGGCGCGTACCATGGCGCTGGATTCTAAAACGCACAACGTTTACGTAGTGACAGCGAAATTCGGTCCGCCTGCAGCCGCGACCACAGAGAATCCGCATCCTCGCCGCAGCATTCTGCCTGATAGTTTCGTGGTTCTCGTCCTCGGCAAATGACGCGGCCTTTGGGATACTGGCGCGCTATTCTTTGGTCCGGGCTGGCGGTTGCATGGCTCTTGAGTTGCACAGTGGAGACGTGTGCGGCTTACTCCGTACTGACCCACGAAGAGATCGTGGATCTGGTATGGAAGGACAACTTAATTCCCCTCCTGAAGAAACGCTTCCTAGCCGCCACCGACGATGATTTGAAGAAAGCCCATGCGTTCGCCTACGGAGGCTCCCTCATACAGGACATGGGCTACTATCCTTTTGGCAACAAGTATTTCAGCGACCTGACACACTACGTGCGCAGTGGCGACTTCGTGGTGAGCCTGATCGCGGAATCGTCAGACGTTGACGAGTACGCTTTCGCCCTTGGCGCTCTGGCTCATTATTCCGCTGACAATTGCGGACATCCCACTATCAACCAGGCGGTCGCCATCGAATTTCCCAAGCTCAGGAAGAAGTATGGCGACGTGGTGACCTACGAGGAAGACCCGAAAGCCCACATCCGCACGGAATTCGGCTTCGACGTAACCCAGGTTGCGAAAAATCGCTATACCTCCGACCGCTACCATGACTTCATCGGCTTCGAGATTGCAAAGCCAGTGCTGGAGCGGGCGTTTCAGGATACCTACGGCATTCCGTTAAACGAGGTCCTGACCAAAGAGGATCTGGCCTTCGGAACTTTCCGGCGCGCCATCAGTCAGGTAGTCCCGGAAATGACTCGCGTGGCTCTGGTCGCGCGCCGCCAGGAGATCGTCAAGGAGACACCGAATTTTCGTGCTCGCGAGTTCCGCTATTATCTCTCGCGTACGAGCTATCAAAAGGAATGGGGCAAAGGCTACCGGCGTCCCGGCTTTGGAACGCGCGTGCTAGCGTTTTTCCTTCGGTTCGCGCCAAAAATAGGTCCCTTCAAGGCGCTCGCCTTCAAAATTCCGAATCAGCAAACAGAGGACCGCTATATTAAGAGTGTCGATCTGACGGTGGAGGACTATAAGAAACTTCTTCACGAAACAGAGGATGGCACTCCGCACCTGACGAATACCGATTTCGACACTGGGCACGACACGCGTGCCGGCGAGTATGCAATGACCGACAAGGCCTACGCCCATCTGCTGGATCAGTTGGCGCAACGCAACTTCGACCAAATTTCTCCCGATCTACGCAGCAATATACTTGCGTTCTATGCCGACCCCAATGCTCCACTTGCGACCAAGAAGAATCCGAAAGAATGGCAGAAAACCCAGGACGAACTGGAAAAACTTCGCGCCCTGCCGGACTCTTCACCGGCGGCAAACAAAACGACTTCGCGGATGATTCGGGAAGATGCCGAGGCCCCTGGATACTTGGAGTCGAATTCCGCGAACACTGCCGTTAAACCCTGAGCGTCTATTCCAGAAAAGCCATGCTCGAACGACCGTTCGGTTGTCAAATTGTTTCTTCACATTTATGATCTCAACACTTTAATGCTGCCCACTCGCCAGTTTCAGGGAGCGTTCTGATTGTTGTCAGGGGCTGTGAGGATCTGAAAATGACGGTAGTGGACGACAAGTTTTTCCATGTGCGGGTCAACCAGCGCGTCGACTTCGCGCCTGATCTCTGGATGTTCCGCATCCAGGCGGGAGGGCAGTTCACGTTCGTTCCGGGACAGTACGCGACGCTGGGCGTGGAACATGACGGCAAGCGGACGGAGCGTCCCTACTCGATTGCCTCTGCGCCTTTTGAAAATGAGATCGAGTTTTTCTTCGAACTCGTGCCCGAAGGAGCGCTCACCCCTCGCCTCTACAAGCTGCAGCCCGGCGACGGATTGCTAATGCGCAAAATTCCGAAGGGCAAATTCACGTTGGATACGGAAAGCGGCCGGAAGCATCACCTGCTGGTTTCGACCGTCACCGGAGTAGCTCCATTCGTCAGCTTCGTGCGCACACTCTCCAGAGACTGGAAGGAAGGCCGCTTCGATGGTAGCCACCAGTTGTATCTCCTCAACGGCGCCAGCCGCCCGTGGGAGTTCGGCTACAAAGAAGAGTTGAACCGCTTCGATGCCGAGTTGCCCTGGTTCAAGTATGTGCCCACGGTGAGCCGTCCGTGGGATCACGCCGACTGGCCGGGCGAAATCGGCCGGGCCGACGATATCCTGCGCAAATATGCCGATCACTGGGAACTCGACGCCACCAACACGACTGCGTATTTGTGCGGCCATCCCGACATGATTGCAAACAGCAAGGCGATCCTGAAGCGCCGCGGCTTCGTCGACCGCACAGCGATCAAGGAAGAAATTTACTGGATTCCGCCGAAGTAGTGTCTAGTGCCGGGCAAACCTCGCAAATTAGGTCTCCGCAGGCGCGAAGATTACCAGCACCGCCAGTTCTTCTGAGATGTCGTAGAAGCGATGTCCGACTTCCGCCGCGACGAAAATCACACTGCCGCCGGAAACTTCCCGGTCTTCCGATCCGGCCTTGAACCGTGCGCTCCCGCGGAGAACATAGTAAATCTCATCTTCACGATGTGGTTTCTGGCGGTCAGTTGCTCCGGCGGGCAGGACGTAGAGCCCGGCGCTCATCGCCGGCACGCGCAGGAACTCGCGGTAAGACTTGCCGCTCTGGGCGCGCTGCTCCTCGATCTCCGCGAGGCGAGCGAGTAATGCTTTCACGCCAGGATTCCTCCGAAAATGAGGTCGGTAAACTGTGGAATCAGATCGGGCGCTTGCAAGTTGCCCTCCGGTTTGTACCACTGATAAATCCAGTTGATCATGCCCAGCAGGGCGAAGGCCGCGGCGCGCGGGCTGACTTTCGCTTTCGCGGGATGAGGCTTGTTGTGATTTCCCTGAGCTTTCTCTTGGACTTCCTTCATCAGATTTTCCAGGAAGTGGACATAATCTTTTTTGCGCGAGTTGATGCGCTTGCGCAGCGCCGGCGGCAGTGGATGGTTTTCGTGCAGCATCACCGTAATCTCGCGATCGCGCGGGCTGAGCACGACTTCGATGTGCAAGCGAATCAGCGCTCGCAGCCGATCGCCTGGATCGGCGATGCCACGCACCGGCTTGAGCACGCGCTCCTCGGTGATTTCCATGGCGTGGTTCATGATCTCGTACAGGATTTCGTCTTTGCTCTGGAAGTGGTGGTAGAGGCCTCCCTTGCTCAGCTTGAGTGCGGCGGCCACATCGTTCATCGACGTCGCGTCGTATCCGCGCTGCTGAAAAAGGCGGGCAGCGGTGCGCAGAATTTCCTGCCGGGAGTCGACCACGGTTTCGCGGGCCATCGGCTGACATGGTAAAGCGTTGCGGGCCGGATTGCCAATTGCCCGGCGCATCCCACACTATGTCCCATTCACACCTGTCATCCGGATAAGCCCTGTCATCGCGATGAGGTTTGTCATCCCGGAACGGGATGCTTCGGTCGGGATGACAAGTTTTTTGAGTAGCTACCAACGAAACTTCCCGCTTGACACGTGAATGCCCCTCCGGTAGCATACCTAGACCGACCGACCGGTCGGTTTTTTAGTAATTAGTGGGTAATCGCAGTGAGTAATCACGAGAGGAGTTTCCCCGGTGGCTACCATCTTTTATGAGCACGACGCGAATCCTAATGCCCTGAAGGGCAAAACCATCGCCATCCTGGGCTACGGCAGCCAGGGACATGCGCAGGCGCAGAATTTGCGCGACAGCGGGTGCAAGGTGATTGTGGGACTGGAGGCGAACCGTCCGAGCGCGCAGCAGGCGCGAGCCGATGGCATGGTTGTGGTGGCGCCGGATGAAGCGGCCAAGCGCGCCGACTGGATCCACGTGCTCACGCCCGATGAGACGCAGGCGGCGGTGTATGCGCAGTACATCCAGCCGTATCTCCATCCGGGAAAAATTTTGGGCTTCTCGCATGGCTTTAGCATTCATTTCAAAACCATTGTTCCGCCTACGGATGTGGACGTGGTGATGATCGCGCCGAAGTCGCCGGGACACCTGCTTCGGCGGGTTTATGCCGAAGGGCGCGGCGTTCCGTCGCTGATTGCCGTAAGTCAGGACGCGAGCAAGCGGGCGCACGAATATGCGCTGGCCTACGCGCATGGGATTGGGTCGACGCGCGCTGGCGTGCTGCAAACCACATTTAAAGAAGAGACAGAGAGCGATCTGTTTGGCGAGCAGGCGGTGCTGTGCGGAGGCTTGACGTCACTGATCAAGAAGGGATTCGAGACGCTGGTGGAGGCTGGGTACGCGCCAGAGATCGCTTATTTCGAGTGTTTGCACGAGATGAAGCTGATTGTTGACCTGATCTACGAGGGCGGTCTCGGACGGATGCGGTACTCAATTTCGAATACGGCCGAGTATGGCGATCTGACGCGCGGCGAAAAAGTTGTAGGCGATGCGACGCGGGCGGCGATGAAGAAGACCCTGGCCGACATTCAGGATGGGACGTTTGCGAGGGAGTGGATCAAAGAGAACAAAGACGGCGGATATCACTTTACTGAGTTGAGGCATCAGGAGCAGCAGCATCCGATTGAGATTGTTGGAGCACAGTTGCGCGGGATGATGAGCTGGCTCCCGGGCAAGGATGGGAAGAAGCCGGCTGAGGCTCCGAAAACGGCCGAAGGCACGAAACCCGAGATTAAACAGGCGGTGAATGCCTAAGCAGAGATAGAGATCCTTCGACTGCGGTTGTTCTTTGCGCTGAGCGCAAAGAACAATCCTCGCTCAGGATGACAGGTATTTTGGAACGTACAAGGGTCAAAACGTGAATGCTTAAGGGAGCCGACATCGTTTTGCAGTGCATGCGAGCCGAAGGGGTGGACCTGGTGTTCGGGTATCCCGGCGGCGCGATCATGCCGTTGTATGACGCTTTGGAGGGAAGCGGAGTGCGGCATGTGCTCACGCGGCACGAGCAGGGCGCGGCGTTTGCGGCGTCGGGTTACGCGCGGGTCACCGGAAAGGTGGGCGTGGCCATGGCGACGAGTGGGCCGGGCGCGACCAACTTGGTGACCGGCATCGCGGACGCGAAGATGGATTCGGTGCCGCTGGTCTGCATCACAGGGCAAGTGCGGACGGCGATGATCGGGACCGATGCGTTTCAAGAGACGGATGTTTTCGGCGTGACGCTTTCGCTCACTAAGTGGAGCCGGCTGGTGCGGACGATTGACGAAATCCCGGAGGCGATTGCCGAGGGATTTCACTGGGCGCGCAGCGGAAGGCCGGGGCCGGTGGTAATCGACATCCCGACGGACATTCTGAAAGCCAAGAAGGAATTTTCCGGGCCGTCGAAGTTCACTCCGCACGCGCGACCGGCAGAAGCGAATGCCGAGGGCGCTTTCAGTGACACAATTGTGGCTTTGCTGCAACGTGCAACGAGGCCGGTGGCGCTGGTGGGTGCGGGAGCCAAGCTTTCGGGAGCCATTCCGGAGCTGCGTAGGCTGCTCGATGACTTGAATATTCCCGCATTTGCAACCGTTCATGGGCTGGGCGCTGTACCGCCGCAATCACCGTATTACCTTGGCATGGTGGGAATGCACGGGACTCGAGCAGCCAATACTGCTCTGCACGAGACGGATTTGTTACTGGTTTTCGGAGCGCGGCTTGATGATCGCGTGACCGGCGATCCGACGCGCTTTGCGCCGAATGCCAAGATCGTGCACTTTGAAATCGATCCGGCGCAACTGGATCGCGTGCGGGCTTGCGAGTTGCCCGTGATCGGCAATTTGGCCGATACGATCCCGGCGTTTCAAGCGGAGTTACGCCACGCTTCCCTGCCTGATTGGAGCGGTTGGCGCGCGGTTGCTTGCGGGCCCGAGCGTGCAGAAGCCGATCCGCGGGGACTGGCGCAACCGACGATGCGTTTTCTTGACGAGCTTTTCAGCCGTCTGCCGCAGGATAACGTGATCATTGCCGACGTAGGCCAGCATCAGATGTGGGCGGCGCAACGGTATCGATCTTCCTCGCCGAGAGGATTCATCACATCAGGCGGACTGGGAGCGATGGGTTTCGCTCTGCCGGCCGCGGTCGGCGTGCAACTGGCCAAGCCAGAGACTTGCGTGCTGTGCGTTTCGGGCGATGGCGGATTTCAAATGAACATTCAGGAACTGGCTACGGTTCACCGCCTCGGCTTGCCCATAAAAATGGTGATTGTCGACAACAAGTATCTGGGCATGGTGCGGCAGTGGCAGCAGCTTTTTTATGAGCGCAATTATGCCGAAACGGATTTGAGCGACAATCCGGATTTTGTCGAGATTGCGAAGGCGTACAAGATTCACGCGTGGCGGCTGAAGGAGGCTGCCATGGCAGAGTTTCCGGTGTCGGCCGAGACGGGAGATCTCATCGAGAATTTTCTGCGTTCGCCGGACCCGGAGTTGCTGGTATTTGATTGCCATCCCGAGGCAAATGTTTACCCGATGGTTCCAGCTGGAGCGGCCCTTTCGGAGATGGTGTACGGGGACGAGTAAGAAATCGGACACGAGGGAACGACCATGCAAGTCTTTCACATTCGCTATCGCAACGCGCAAGGCGCGCTGATGCGCATCCTCAACGCGGTGTCGCGTCGGGGACTCGACCTTACTTCGGTGCACGCGGAGTACGATGGGCAGGATTACGCGGTCACGCTGCTGCTGGAGGTCTCGCAAAAGCAGATCGGCCAACTGTCTCGCGAGTGGTGTGCGATTGTGGATGTGATCGAGGTACGTTCCAGCGCGGTCCTACGCGGGCACGAGGAACCTGTGTGGGCGCCGCATCCGCCAGCATCGGAGACCGTCGCGCAGCAATCGGCGCGCGCAGCCTTGGCTTAGGTTTGTCAGCAAGTGTCAGCAGCATGCCGCCTCCTGGGAAGCGTCATGCGATTGGAAACCTGCAGTGTGGAGTGCGAACTCCTGGCATCTCCCCGGTCTGCGGGTTTCCGTTTTTGAATTCTTTTTTGTCCGACATCCAAACATTCATTTATCTTCCCGTAGCCGCGAGGGATATTGGTTCTTGCCTGCGACGACGACACAGATGATGCGAGAAAGGAACCAAGATCCCTCGCGTCGCTGCGGATGACAGGCCTTCGAGCGATAAAAAAACTCTTACTTCTTGTTGTAATCTTTCCATCATGGATCCTAAGCATCGCAGTCGCGGCATCACCGACGGGCGCGACCGGGCCCCGGCGCGCTCTATGTTCAAAGCCATTGGTTTCACCGACGACGACCTCCGCAAGCCGTTGATCGGCGTGGCCAACACCTGGATCGAAACCATGCCGTGCAACTTTCACCTGCGGCGGCTTTCGGCCAAAGTGAAGGAGGGCATTCGCGCCGCCGGTGGCACTCCCATGGAGTTCAATACCATCGCGATTTCTGACGGCGAAACGATGGGGACCGAAGGCATGCGCGCTTCGCTCGTGAGTCGCGAACTGATTGCCGATTCGATTGAACTGGTCTGCCGCGGGCAATTATTCGACGCGGTGGTGTGCGTGGTGGGCTGTGACAAAACGATCCCGGCTGCAGCTATGGCTCTTGCGCGAATGGATCTGCCCGGGCTAGTTCTCTATGGCGGGACCATCGCGGCGGGGGTTTATCGAGGCAGGGATGTAACGATTCAGGATGTGTTTGAAGCCGTCGGGGCCAATGCTGCGGGAAAAATCACCGATCAGGAATTGCACGATCTCGAAAACGTCGCTTGTCCGGGCGCTGGCGCCTGTGGCGGCCAGTACACGGCCAACACGATGTCGACCGTGATGGAAATGATTGGGCTTTCTCCGATGGGTTTTAACGGCGTGCCCGCGATGGACGGGAAAAAGGATAAGGTCGCTTTCGATTGCGGCAAGGTAGTGCTGAATCTGCTGCAGCAAGGGATCCGTCCGCGCGAGATTTTAACTCGAGACGCGTTTGAGAATGCAATCGCATCTGTAGCCGCGACGGGTGGATCGACCAATGCGGTTCTACATTTGCTGGCTATCGCGCGCGAAGCCCGAATCGATTTGCAGATCGACGATTTCCAGACGGTGAGCGAGCGCACTCCGTTGCTTGCGGATCTGAAACCTTCCGGACGTTTTGTCGCCGCGGATATGCATCGCGCCGGCGGCGTGCCATTATTGGCCCGGCGCTTGTTGCACGGAAAACATCTTCACCCCGAGGCGAAAACCGTTACCGGCCTCTCGCTTAAAGAAGAGAGCGAGAAAGCGTTTGAAACTCCGGGCCAGGAAGTGATCGCACCGCTCGACAAGCCGTTAAAGAGGACAGGAGGGCTGGTTATCCTGAAAGGAAATCTTGCGCCAGAGGGTTGCGTGGCCAAGATCAGCGGTCATGAGCGGCTGGAGCATCGCGGTCCGGCGCGCGTGTTCGAATCGGAAGAAGATGCCATGGCCGCTGTGACCGGTAAGAAAATTCATTCCGGCGATGTCGTCGTGATTCGCTATGAAGGTCCAAAGGGCGGGCCGGGCATGAGGGAAATGTTGAGCGTAACCGGCGCCATTGTTGGCGAGGGATTAGGGTCGTCAGTTGCGCTTTTGACCGATGGGCGCTTCAGCGGCGCTACCCACGGATTAATGGCCGGTCACGTTTCTCCGGAAGCCGCACTGGGCGGTCCGATCGCCGCTGTTCGCGATGGTGACACGATTCGCTTTGACGTGAATCAGCGAGTGTCGGAAATAGAAATCAGCGACGAAGTTCTGCGACAGCGCATGAAAGACTGGAAGCCGCCGCAGCCGCGTTACCCTACCGGAGTGTTTGCCAAGTATGCGGCTTTGGTGTCGTCGGCATCGCAGGGAGCAATTACGCAACCGCCGAAGTGAACTCCTCCCCCAGGACTAAAGTCGGATATCAGGTTAATCAGGCATCGTTCACCTCAACTCCAACTCCGCGCAACTCCAACTCCGCGCGAGCCGCGATGCAGGGCGCGCGGAACCACCTAGTTCGCGCCGGGACACTCGGAAGGCGGAGCGTAGGAGAAATTCTCGACGTTGAAATCGAAAAACTGCGCGCCGCTGAACAGTTGAACAACACAAGGAGTGGTGGAGGGACGCGGAACATTGGGATCAGCCGTTACCGTATTGCCCGAACCAATCACATAGGGGCCGGAAGCTAAGGCAAATGGACTTAAGAGCGTAACAAGGACTACTATCGGAAAGAGATTCCGCGGGAGACTAAGAGTTCGGGGCATTGCAATCCTCCTGGAAGTCTGCGGTAAGCCGCGTCAGGGTTGACATTACGGGAGCATCAGCAATCGGAAGTTTCGCTGGCGCGAAGTATGCCGCGTTCTACCGGACCCTGTCAACGAAGAAGAAAGTCTCTCCAGACAAACTATTCGGCCCCCAGCTCTTCGGCGCTGTTGACGGCACCAGTCGCATAAGGTGTTTTCAACACAACCTCGATCCGTGGATCGGCCTCAAAACTCTATGACTCCCTCGACTGCGGCGCAGCCCGTCAACTTCGAGATGCGAAAGCAGGGAGCGCCTTATCTTTCTTCCAAACTCATCCTGATTACGTTTCTAACGATCGCAGTGCTCTGCGTACTCGCCTTCCTACTGCACCGGTACTGGCCGTTCGGCGAAGTTACGGTAGTGCAGAATCTGCGTGAGGCGAGCAACAGTGAAGTAAAGTTTCGCGCTTTTCACGAAACCTACTTCCCTTCCCCCGGTGCCATTCTTGAAGGCGTAGTTTTCAATCACGGCCCAAACCAAGCCCAACCGCTCATCACCATTGAGAAGCTGACGATTCAGGGCAGCTACCTTGGCTTGCTTGCAAATCATGTAACCCGGATTACCGCAGATGGTCTGCGCGTCTTGATTCCGCCTTTTGGCACCGGGACAGCTTTTCACACAACGCAATCAAAAATTACGATTGGCGAGATCGTGGCCAACGGCGCGGCTATCGAGTTTTTATCCAGCAATCCCGATAAGCAGTCCCTGCGCTTCGATATTCATGAAGCGTCCCTGCAAAATGTAGGATGGAGCGGGCCGCTTACTTATAACGTGAAGATCCACAATCCAGAGCCGCCCGGAGAAGTCACAGCCACGGGAAAGTTTGGAGTGTGGAACAGGAGCGATCCGGGGGAGACGCCGATTTCTGGCGAATATAAGTTTGAACAGGCTGACTTGAGCGTGTACGAAGGCATTGCGGGCACGCTCTTTTCGACGGGAAAATTTGGAGGCAAGCTCAGTCACATCGACATTTCAGGCACGACCGACACTCCGGATTTTGTGGTGAAGTCGGGTGGGCATCCGATGCGGCTCACAACGGAATTCAGTGCCTACGTCGATGCCACACACGGCGACACATTCCTGAAGCGTGTCACCGGCGATTTCTGGAAAACCCACATTGTGGCGGAAGGTAGTGTTGCCAAGTCCCCAGACGGGAAAGGTAAAACCGCGCTGATCGATGTGGCGGCCAATGACGCGCGTATCGAGGACCTTCTGCGACTGTTTGTCAAGAAGAATAGTCCGCCCATGTCGGGCAGTGTCACCTTCCGGGCGCGGGCCGAGATTCCACCGGGTCCACAAGAGTTCCTGAAAAAGGTGAAGTTGCGGGGAAACTTCGGAATCGCGGCTGGGAGTTTTTCGGATTCTTCCACGCAGGAAGGTGTGAACAAACTAAGCGCCGGTGCACGGGGACAAAAAGAGTCTCCAGATCCCGAGACTGTTCTGACCGACTTGTCCGGAAGCGAGGATCTCATCGGTGGCGTAGTTAGATTCTCCGATCTCTCTTTCGGAGTCCCCGGTGCAGCCGCCCGCCTGCATGGAACGTGCAATCTGACCAATTCCAAGATTGACCTGCGCGGCCAGCTGAAATTGGATTCCAAAATCTCCAACACTCAAAGCGGAGCCAAGGCTCTCTTGCTGAAGGCGATCCAGCCATTTTTCAAGAAGAGGAAGACAAAGGAAATTGTCCCGGTGCGCATATCCGGAACCTATCAGCATCCAACTTTTGGACTTGATCTGAGGGATAAGAATGCGCAAAACGTGTCGGTGCCCCGGCACTCGTCGGCCCGGAGCGTGCCAAACACAGCTACCGCGGACAATCCGTAAAGCAGGCGGGCCATGCTTCGGATCTGCCGGATTTCTAAATGGTGGTGATGGCGGCAGCAAGGGCAGTTGTCGCACCATTTGCCGACCGTTTTGATTTTGAGCCAAGAATCCTGTCCGATAATGGACACTGCATTCCGCAGCCGGACAGGATTGCCTTCCGAAGAGTTCCCCTTAAGATATGCATCCCTCAATGTTTCAATGGTATGCTGTCGCCCGCTCTTCGGCCTGCGGGGTGCATAATCTTTGGCGATGGACATCGCTCGGCCAGAATTCAAAAAGATAAAGCGACGCCGACAGATTATCGGTTTGGCCATTGGCATTGTCTCCCTGGGCGCGGTAACCGTTGCTGTTTCGCGGCTTAAACCAGCAGCTCCAGAAGTTGAGCGCAGCACGGTGTGGACCGATACGGTGAAGCGCGGCGCAATGCTGCGGCAGGTCCGAGGCCTCGGCACTCTGATTCCAAGCCAGGAATTTATCCGTCAGATACCGGCAGAGACTGAAGCCACAGTCGTGCGTATTCGCATGCTGCCCGGTTCGCAGGTGAAAGCCGACACCATTCTGCTGGAGATGAGCGATCCCCAAGTCGAGCAGGCCGCGGTGGATACCAAACTTCAATTGAAGGCAGCGGAGGCTGAATACCAGAGCCTGCGCGTAACCCTGCAAAGCAATCTCATGAATCAGAAGGCTGGCGCGGCCACGGTAAACGCCGACTACAGCCAAGCCAAACTTCAAGCCGATACCGACAAAGCACTTTACGATCTTGGGGTCATTTCAGGTCTTGCGTACAAAAACTCCAAAAGCAGATCTGATGAGCTGACGACCAGGAACAACATCGAAGGCGAGCGACTGGATATCAACCAGAAGGCGATCGAGTCGCAAATGGCAGAGCAGCAAGCCAAGGTGGATCAGATCCGCGCTCTCGCTGAACTCAAGCAGAAGCAATTGGACGCGTTGAAGGTACGCGCGGGAATCGAAGGAGTTCTCGTCGATCTGCCGCTGCAGGTCGGGCAGCATGTGCTTCCAGGCACGATGTTGGCCAAGGTCGTCCAGCCGAATCACCTGATTGCCGCGTTGAAAGTGGCCGAGACACAGGCGCGCGATGTGCAGATCGGCCAGCCTGCGATGGTCGATACGCACAACGGAACTATTTCCGGCACAGTGATGCGCGTCGATCCCGCGGTGCAGAACGGCACGGTAACCGTCGATGTGAAGCTCACCGGCGATTTACCGAAAGGTGCGCGGCCTGATCTGAGCGTGGATGGCACCGTTGATCTGGAACAGTTAAGCGACGTTCTTTACGTTGGCCGCCCAGCATTCGGCCAAGAGAGCAGCATCATCAGCTTGTTCAAACTTGACGCCGACGGAAAAGGCGCGGTGCGCGTTCCCGTGAAAGTTGGGCGGGCTTCTGTGAATTCGATCCAGGTGCTTGAGGGTTTGCACGAAGGCGACACAGTGATCCTTTCCGACATGTCGCGCAACGACAACACCGATCGCATCCGGCTTGACTGATCTCATCCGAGATAGCTCGCAATCGAGGAAGAAGCTTATGACCGAAGCAGGACAATCGCTCATCCAGATTGAAGACCTGACAAAGGTCTTCTACACCGACGAAGTCGAAACCCACGCGCTCTCCGGAGTTCACCTTGCCATTCGCAAAGGGGAGTACGTGGCCATGTCCGGGCCTTCCGGATGCGGCAAATCCACGCTGCTTTCAATTATCGGTTTACTCGATACGCCGACCGGCGGGAAATATCACCTGAACGGCCAGCCCGTCGAGAACCTCGATTTCGCCGCGCGCTCCCGCATTCGCAATCAGGAAATCGGCTTCATCTTTCAGAGTTTCAATCTGATCGGCGATCTCACAGTCTATGAGAATGTCGAACTGCCTTTGACCTACAGGCAAAAGATGCCTTCCGCCGACCGTAAGCAGCGCGTTATGGAGTCGCTCGAGCGGGTGGGCATGGCGCATCGCGTTCGCCATTATCCCTCGCAGCTTTCCGGAGGTCAGCAGCAGCGCGTGGCAGTTGCCCGTGCGCTCGCCGGACATCCCTCCATCCTTCTCGCAGACGAGCCCACAGGAAATCTGGATTCTCGCAATGGCGAAGCGGTGATGGAACTACTGCAAAACCTGCACCATGATGGCGCGACCATCTGCATGGTCACGCACGACCCACGCTTCGCCAAGCATGCGCAGCGCGAAGTGCATCTGTTCGATGGCAAAGTCGTAGCCGAGGAGGAACTCCAGAAGCTGATGCAGGATGCGAGCGCATGAATGTGGCGTTGCGCTACGAGTGAGGAGTCAAACTATGACTGGACCACTCCAGAATCTCCGCTACGGGTTGCGCGTTCTACGCAAGAACGCGGGGTTTACCGCAGTCGCCGTAATGACCCTCGCCCTCGGCATCGGCGCCACAACCGCCATTTACAGTGTGCTCTACGCCACTTTTTTGGCGCCTATGCCGTACCCGAATGCTGAGCAACTCGTTATCGTGTGGTCAAAGATAAACGGGGAACGTAACGTAGTTTCAGCTGGCGACTTTCTCGATTGGAAGAGGCAGACCACAGCTTTTCAGGACTTGAATGCGTGGAACGACGGCACTTTCAACTTGGCCGGTGCAGAGCGTCCCGAGCACGTCCCGGGTCAGATGACAACTCCTGGGTGGTACAGAATGCAAGGGATCCGTTTCTTCCTGGGGCGCGACTTCGTGCCGGAAGAGGGAGAAACCGGAAAAGATCGCGTAGTGATTTTGACGCACCACTTGTGGGAAAAGCTGGGTTCTAATCAAAACATCATCGGCCAGCAGATTCGAATCAATAGCGAACCTTACACCGTCGTGGGAGTCTTAGCGTCCGGCCTGGCGGACCGGCTTCCCGTCGACGTCTCTGTTCCCTTAGCCTTTCAACCCGAGCAAATTAACCACAACTTTCATTGGTTGTTGGTGATGGGCCGGTTGAAGCCGGGAGTGTCGTTGACACAGGCGCAGGCCGACATGGATGTGGTGGCGCGCCGCATCGGGCAAGACTATCCAGACACGAACAAGAGTTGGGGAGCAAGCGTCGAGGCACTGCGCAACGACTTCATACCGCGCGACACGCTACTAACCTTACGCTTGCTGATGGGCGCAGTCGGTTTCGTGTTGTTGATTGCTTGTGCCAACGTCGCCAATCTGCTGCTGGCCAAGGGCACAACGCGGCAGAGAGAAGCTGCCTTGCGAGCTGCCCTGGGGGCAAGCCGCTGGGATCTTTTCCTCCAGTTCTTAACCGAGAGTTCGGCGTTGGCCATCGTGGGAGCCGCGGTCGGAGTCGCCATCGCAGAGGTGATCGTGAAAGCGGTTGTCGCGATCATGCCACCTTCGACATTGGCTTCGGAAGCGGATATCCAAATAAGCCTGCCAGTCCTTGTATTCACCTTGATCACAACCGTGCTGGCAGCCGTCGTGTTCGGCTGCGCTCCCGCTTGGCAGGCGTCCGGCGTAGATCCGAACAGCGCCTTGAAAGAAGGATCACGTTCGGGGACAAGTGCCGGGCGGCATCGGCTGCGACGAACGCTGGTAGTGATGGAGTTCGCCCTCGCGCTGACATTACTGGCGGGAGCAGGACTGGCGATCCACAGCTTTTGGAATCTTGCCCAGGTGGATCTGGGGGTTCGCCGCGATCACATTCTGACGTTCCGTGTTCCGGTACCGGAGGGACGGCTCACGCAACCCGAGCGGATGATCAGTTTTTATCGTGAGCTTATCGAGAAGTTGGAGGCTCTTCCCGGTGTGTCTCGGGCCGAGGCGGCGACTGGCGTGCCGCTGGAACGCGTCGGGTTCGGCAAGGCATTCAGCGTCGTGGGCAAACCTGTTGCAGAAATATCGTTGCGCCCTGACGCCGGATTTCAGATGGTCACGCCGGGATACTTCGACACATTCGGGATTCGTGTGGTCCAGGGGCGGAGATTTACCGAACAGGATAAAGCCGGCAGCGTCGCCGTAGCGATGGTGAATGAGAACTTCGCGAGGCGTTATTTGTCGGGCGTTGACCCACTCACGCAGCACATCGCAGTGGACCAGCCGATTCCAGGTGTCGCCAGAAATGGTCCACCGATCGAGCTTCAAATCGTGGGCGTCTTCCACAATGTCCGCACTGGCGGCCTGCGCAACGAAGATTTTCCTGAAATCGATGTGCCTTTCTGGCAAATCCCATGGCCGAGTGCGGGAATGGCGGTTCGCACGAGCGCCGATCCAGCGGCAATGACCAGCAGTATTGCGGCTGTAGTCAGCTCGATGGATCCTGACCTGCCTTTGGCCAGCGTTCGAACCATGAATCAGATCGTCAGCGAAACTCGCTCGTCCGATCGCTTCACCACATCGCTGTATATGACATTCGCAGGATTTGCCCTGGTGCTTGCGGCCATCGGAATTTACGGTGTAATGGCTTTCGCCGTGGCGCAACGGACTCATGAGTTAGGGTTGCGCGTCGCTTTGGGTGCGGACAAAGGCCAGGTGATGAGCCTGATTTTGAGAGAAGGAATGATGTTGGCGCTGGCGGGACTAGCTTTCGGATTGGTAGGCGCCCTTCTGGTCGGCCGCACGATGAAGAGCATGCTGTACGGCGTCGGCACAATCGATCTGGGCGCATTTGGGGCGGTGGCAATGGTGTTATTGGGCGCCGCGTTGCTGGCATGTCTTGTTCCCGCCAGGCGTGCGGCAAAGGTCGATCCCATGGTGGCGCTGCGCTACGAGTGAGGAATGAAATATGACTGGACTACTCCAGGATATCCGCTACGCGCTGCGGCAATTGCGCAAGAGCCCAGGATTCACCGCGGTTGCCGTTCTTACTCTGGCGCTCGGTATTGGCGCAAACACCAGCATTTTTACGGTTGTGAATGGGCTTCTGCTGAAGATGCTGCCAGTGAAGGAACCGCAGCGGCTTGCCGTAGTGGGCGATCCTACACGCGTCGGCGGACGCTCCAACGGGACGCCGCGCGCGGATATCTTCTCTTATCCTTTATATAAAGAGCTTCGCGACCAGAACTCTGTCTTCGACGGCGTGTGTGCGGCGGCGACAGATCATCACATTGAAGTCGATTTCGGCCAAGGTCAACTTCCTGACGAAAAAATTACAGGACGCATGGTGAGCGGAAACTATTTCTCCGTGCTCGGCCTCCAACCCGCCGCTGGACGTTTGATCTCCCACACCGACGACACCGCCGAAGAAGCCAATCCTGTATTGGTCCTTGGATACGAATACTGGCTACGCAAATTCTCTCTTTCTCCATCGATCATCGGAAAAGATATCCGGTTGAATGGGTTCCCCTTCACCGTGATCGGCGTGGCTCCCGCTGGATTCGACGGCGATGTCGTGGGCGAACGGACGGCTCTTTTTGTTCCTCTGAGCATGCAGCCGGAGATCGTTCGCGGGCGCCACTGGCGCAACGCGGTAAATACATCATGGCTGTCACTGATCGGGCGCCTGAAGCCCAGCGCGACTCCCGGTCAAGCGGAAGCGAACTTGAACGTCGTGTTTCAGCAAGCTGTGCGAGGAAGCTATGGAGCGGCTCTTTCGTCCGACGACCGGAAGGCGATTCAAGATATCCACATAAACGTGTCACCGGGAGGAAGTGGCCTTTCCGAGCTACGCAGCGACTACCGGATTCCGCTGCTTTTGCTGATGGGAATTGTCGGTCTGGTGTTGTTGATTGCGTGCGTCAACGTTGCAAACTTGTTGCTGGCTCGGGCCCGGGTACGCAACAAAGAGATCGCCATTCGCCTGGCCATTGGAGCGAATCGCAACCGCGTGTTGCAACAGCTCCTCACGGAAAGCGCTCTGCTCGGCCTTCTCGGGGGGATGGCCGGTTCGGTGCTTGCGATTTGGGGCGTGAGACTTCTGGTCGGAATTTTGGGATCCGACACAATTCTTCCGCTCTCCCCCGACTGGCGAGTGCTCGCATTCACGGTCACAGTATCCCTGCTTACCGGGATCGCGTTTGGCTTGGTTCCTGCCTTGCAAACGATGAAGGTACGAGTATCGCCGGCGCTGAAAGATGCGAACCGGGCGACGCGTGAAGCCGGCTCCAAGTTCGCTTGGGGGAAGAGTTTGATCGCAGGACAGGTAGCGCTCTCGCTGCTTGTGCTCTTTGCGGCGGGCCTGCTGGTGCGGAGCCTGCAAAAGTTGATTACGCAGGATTTCGGCTACACCCGCGATCACCTGATCATCGCGAGGCTTGACCCTACCGCAGCCGGTTACAGTCGCGAGGGGATGAAGTTGCTCGCCCAGCAACTCATCAATCGTCTCGTGGGCACTCCCGGCGTGCGAACTGTGGCCTACTCAGCTAACGGATTATTTGCCGGCACTGAATCCGGCGAAGCGATTATTGTCCCCGGATTCACCGGCACCCCGCAGGATCGCGCCGCGATGGAAGACTACGTTGGTCCGGATTACTTCGAGGTGGTAGGCATTCCCATTCTCGCGGGGCGCGGAATCGAAGCCCAGGATGCGGGGACATCGGCGCGCGTTGCCGTTGTGAACGAAGCCATGGTCAAGTACTTCTTCGCTGGACAAGACCCCGTAGGACACCAATTTCGAATTGACGATCAGGATTGGCTCGACAAGCCAATCACGATTGTCGGTGTTTCTCGCGATGCGAAAGTTTATGAAGGTAGCATCCGCGAGGCGGTCAAGCCGCGTTATTATCTCGCTTTTCAGCAAGTGCCCGAGCCTTTTCAAATCGTGATCGAGGCGCAGACCAGCGGCGAACCATCTGGGGCCGTTGCAAGCGTTCTAAGTCAGATCAGAGCCACCGATCCTCATCTGCCAATCCCATTTGTGAAAACGCTCGACAGCTTGGTCTTCGAGAGAGCCGGGGATCAGATCGCTCTGGCCAAGCTTTCGTCATTCTTCGGCGGATTAGCATTGTTGCTTACTTGTATCGGACTCTACGGAGTGATGTCATACACAGTCGCTGGGCGCACACGCGAAGTTGGTGTGCGCATGGCGCTGGGGGCGCGGCGTAGTGATGTGATGGAACTGGTGCTTCGCGAGGCCATGCTGCTGGTAGCAATCGGTCTTGTGATTGGAATTCCTCTGGCGCTGGCTAGCACCCGCCTGTTGCACAGCTTTCTGTTTGGATTGAAGAGCTCAGATCCACTTTCTTTGATCGCGGTTATTTTGCTGCTGGGGTTAGTGGCAGCGATCGCAGGATTCATTCCGGCGCGGCGCGCGGCCAGGATCGATCCCATGGTGGCGCTGCGGTATGAATAGAACTTTGTAATAGAAGTGACGAAGCTATGATTCAACTTAAAAATCTGGAACGCAGTTACAAGAGTCCTGCCGGGCAGTTCTGGGTGCTTCGGCGCGTCAACCTGGAGATTCGCGAAGGTGAGTTCATCACCATCATGGGGCCGTCGGGTGCCGGCAAGTCTTCCCTGCTGAATGTGCTGGCTCTGCTCGACGACGGATGGCAGGGCGAGTTCTGGTTTCGCGAACAGGCTGTTCACGAGATGAAGCGCAAGCAGCGCGGTGAACTCGCCAAGAAAAATATCGGAATGGTATTTCAGAGCTATCATCTGCTCGACGACCTTACGGTGCGGGAGAACATCGATCTTCCGCTTTCTTATAAAGACATTCCTCACAGCCAGCGGCAGGGCATGGTAGCGGACACGCTTGATCGCTTTCAGATGGTAGCCAAGAAAGATTTATTTCCCAGCCAGCTTTCTGGTGGACAACAACAGCTGGTGGGAATTGCGCGAGCCGTGATTCACAAACCAGCGCTGTTACTCGCCGATGAACCTACCGGAAATCTACACTCCTCGCATGCCAAAGAAATCATGGAACTTTTTCGCGGACTCAATCAGCAAGGGACAACAATCGTCCAAGTCACGCATTCCGACGCGAATGCTGCATACGGTTCGCGAACCATTCAACTTCGCGATGGCTGGGTGGTGAGCGACACTGCGAATCCCGAATTACAGCCGCAAGAGGCGGTAAAGCAATGAGGAGTTCGCCCTGGGATTTGATCAAGCGGCTTCTGGCGTGGTTCCTGATTGGCTTTACTGCCATCGCCGGAGCCCAGACCAACGATGCCGTCGTCTCCGACATGGCCAAGTCGCACAATCCTTTTAGCGCGTATTCACCGAGCGATGTGCCTGAACCGCAGCTGGCCAATTCTCCGTTGCTCACTCAGCTCATCCGTGACGGAAAGTTGTATTTGTCGCTCAAAGATGCGATCCGGCTGGCGATTGAGAACAATCTTGACCTGGCCATCGCCCGCTACAATCTGCCGATCGCGAACATGGACATTCTGCGCACGCAAGCGGGCGGAGTTTTTCGGGGCGTGAACGCCGGAGTTGTGCAAGGTACTCCTGGTGGCGGGGTGGGCGGATTTGGTACCGGAGCGCCCGGCGCGGGTGCGGGCGGCACCACTGCCGGCGCAGGCGGCGCAGGAGCTGGCGCTTCCGGCCTGGTGCAATCGACGTTAGGCACAGGCGCCCCGGTCGCGTCCTACGATCCGGCAATCATCGCGTCCGTAGGTGCCGAACACCAAACTACTCCTCTAGCCAATCTGCAGATCTATGGAGTGCCGCTATTGCAACTCAATACCGGACAGGCCAACGTTGGCTACTCGCAAGCCTTCCCGACCGGGACCAGCATTTCTTTCCAGTTCAACAATAATCGCCAGACCACGAATAGCCCTTTCTTCAACCTGTCTCCGGCTCTGGGTGCGATGTACCGCTTTTCATTTCAACAGGAATTGCTCTCCGGATTCGGCTTTGGCCCGAATCTTCGTTATCTCCACATCGCAAACAATAACAAGAGAATTTCCGATATCGCCTTCAAAGACCAGGTTATCGCCACGGTCACGCAGATCGAAAATATCTATTGGGACCTGGTGAATGCGTACGAGCAGGCACAGGTCAACGAGCAATCGCTGGCCTTCGCGCAACAGTCGCTCGACAATGCAAAGAAGCAGCTTCAGTTGGAGAGCATTCCTGCTATGGATGTCATGCGCTCCGAAGCCGAGGTTTCAAGACGCGATCAAGACTTGACTGTGGCGAAAACAAGCTTGCAATTACAAGAGTTGCTGACCAAGAACGCGCTGACCAAAAGTCTTGATGATCCAATGCTTGAAGCTGTAACGGTCGTACCTACGGATCGTCTGCAATCCGTCCAAACGCCTCCTGTGCAGCCCGTTCAAGATCTAATCGCGCAAGCGCTTCACGATCGCCCTGAACTTAACGAGTCCGATATCGACCTGGTCAACCGCCAAATCAGCCGCCAGGCTGCCAAAAACGCATTACTGCCGTCGCTATCGTTGGTGGGTTTCTATGGCGGGTCGGGATTGTCTGGCCTTCTGAATCCGGTCTTCAACATTCCTGGAACGCCGAACAGTTCCAGCGTTCCCTCCGACTATACGGGCGCATTACAAAATGCGTTCAACAACACCGCGCCCGATTATTACATCGGGTTCAACGTAAACATTCCGATCCGAAATCGCGTCGCAAAAGCCGACCAGTACCGTTCCGAGCTTGAATACCGCCAGGCCCAACTGCGGCGCGAAGAGCTGCGAAAGCAAATCAGGATCGAAGTGCGCAATGCCGAGTATGCACTCCAACAAACGGGCGCCCGCGTGGATGCGGCTCGCAAAGCGCGTGACCTCGCGCAGCGTACGTTTGAAATCACACAGAAAGAACAAACACTCGGCGCGGGCTCGACCTTTCAGACCATGACGGCGCAGCGCGACCTCGCCCTCTCTGAACTCGACCTGGTCACGGCGATGACGGTTTACGAAAAAGCTAAAGTTGAACTGGAACGTGCAACCGCAAGCACTTTGGAACATAATGGAATCGAAATTCAGGACGCGATCAGAGGCGAAGCGAGCAACGGCACAATCGCCAATCCCGCCCCATAAATGATGCCAACCTCCTCCAAACCGCGAGACGTCAGTATTCCGGTGCTCACCAAAAGCACTACGAATGCTCCGCGGATTCTGGCAGCGGACGACCAGCAGGACATCCTTGAAGCCATCGAACTGCTGCTAAAGCCGCAAGGCTACAAGGTGGATGTAGTGCGCTCTCCGGTGTTGGCTCGCGAGGCGCTGGCAAACGATTCCTACGACGCCGTATTGATCGACCTCAACTATACGCGCGACACAACCTCGGGCCAGGAAGGGCTCGATCTACTCTCGGAGATTGTTGGAATCGATAGCACGCTACCGGTCATTGTTATGACAGCATGGGGCAACGTCGAATTGGCAGTGGAAGCGATGCGCCGGGGCGCCCGCGATTTTATTCAAAAACCATGGGAAAATGAGCGCCTTCTTTCCATTCTGCGCACGCAGGTCGAGTTGCATCGGGCGCTGCAGGAGTCGGCACGGCTGGCTGCGGAGAACCGCTTGCTCAGCGCGCAGGGGCGGCCTGAGTTTATCGCGACCTCGCCCGCAATGGCATCGGTGCTCGAGGCGATGGTCCGTATAGCGCCATCGGAGGCAAATGTCTTAGTCACTGGCGAGCATGGCACCGGAAAAGAGGTTGTTGCCCGAACCGTTCATGCGCTGTCGCTGCGAGCCACGCGTACCTTTGTTGCTGTCAATACGGGCGGGTTGGCCGAAGGCCTGTTCGAGAGCGAATTGTTTGGCCATGTAAAGGGCGCGTTCACCGACGCTCGTAACGACCGCATCGGCCGATTCGAATTGGCGAATGGCGGAACTATTTTCCTCGACGAAATTGGAAACGTGCCTCTGCGACAACAGTCCAAATTGCTGCGCGTGATCGAATCGGGAGAATTAGAGCGTGTGGGATCCTCGCGCAGCATGCGGGTTGATGTCCGCATCATCTCAGCCACAAACGCGGACCTTCAAGCTGCCAGCCATGCCGGACAATTTCGCGAAGACCTTCTGTTCCGCCTCAATACGGTCGAACTCCACCTGCCGGCATTGCGGGAGCGCAGGGAGGACATCCCGGTGCTCGCCATGCACTTTCTTTCGCAGTATGCCTCGCGTTATCGCCGGCAGATTCATGGCTTTGACGCCTCCGCACTCCAAGCGCTTATCCACTATGCGTGGCCGGGCAACGTTCGGGAGTTGGAGCATACCGTCGAGCGAGCCGTGCTGATGTGCCGCACCGAGCAGATTCAGCCTGCCGACCTTGGATTGCAACGCCCGTCCTCACAGAACCTTGAAGAGTTGAGTCTCGAGGCGGTTGAAAGTATTCTGATTCGCAAAGCGCTACAGCGCTTTCAGGGTAACGTCAGTCAGGCGGCAGAAGCACTAGGCCTGAGTCGCGGCGCCCTCTACCGGCGGATGGAAAAGTATGGGCTCTAGCCCGGGCGCGGGTGATTCATCCAAACGAAATCTGCGAAAACCAGCGCGAGCACCTTTTGAACACAGGATCATTCGTTTCTCCGCCTTGCTAATCGTGCCTGGCTTGCTGGTCAGCGGCATTCTTGTCTGGGTCCAGCCCTGGACATTCGAATCGAAGGCATTGCTGCTCGGCGGAGAAATGTTAGTTTGCTTGCTGATTGGCGCTGCACTGCATGAACACATCGTTCGCCCGCTGCAAACCCTCACCAACGTTGTCGGGGCTCTGCGGGAAGAAGATTACTCCTTTCGCGCGCGGCTCGCCGTTCCTGAAGATGCTCTTGGCGAGCTCTCACTCGAAGTAAATGCGCTCGCCGATCTGCTCGCTCAACACCGGACTGGAGCGATCGAGGCGACCGCGTTACTGCAACGCGTGGTAGAAGAGGTGGACATTCCAATTTTCGCCTTTGATCCCGCGGATAAGCTGCGTCTTGTGAGCTCGGCTGGGGAGAAGCTTCTCCAGAACTCCTCTTTGCAATTACTCGGCAAGACTGCCTCGGAGCTTGGCTTGCAGAGCGCTTTGTCTTGTGAAAACGAAACGCTTGTGCAACTGCATTTCGGCAGCGATGCCCGCTGGTTTGTGCGCCGCAGTCCGTTCCGACAACAGGGAATCCCGCACACGCTCGTCGTGCTTTCGGACGTAAGCCGTGCGTTGCGCGAAGAGGAGCGTGGAGCCTGGCAACGACTGATACGGGTGATCGGTCATGAGTTGAATAACTCACTTGCTCCCATTAAATCGATTGCCGGCAGCCTGGGGACGCGGCTGTCGCAAATGAATGTTGAGCCCGAGCAACGCCAGGATTTTGAACGCGGCCTGAGTATTATCGAGGCACGCGCGGCTTCTTTGAATCGCTTTCTGCAAGCCTATCGTCAGTTAGCGCAAATGCCTTCGCCGGTTTTGCGGGAGTGTTCGATCTCCGATCTGGTGAAACGCGTCGCCGCTCTCGAAGCTAGGGTTGCCCTCACGGTGATTCCGGGTCCCGACGTTGCATTGATGGCAGATTCCGACCTGCTCGAACAGATGCTGATTAATTTGTTGCGCAACGCCGCCGAAGCTCTGCTGGAACCGACCACATCCGAGCGGAATGGCAACAAGTCCACGAACTCTCCCGAGAATTCCGGAGCGCAAATTACTTTGACATGGAAGCTGGCCGAAAAAGATGCAGTTCTTACTATCGAAGACAACGGGCCTGGACTGATGAACCCCGGCAACGTCTTCGTTCCTTTCTACACCACGAAACCACAAGGCAGCGGTATTGGGCTTGTGCTTTCGCGCCAGATTTGCGAGGCGCATGGCGGCCGCCTCGAGTTATCCAATCGTTTGCCGGGGCCGGGTTGTACTGTGAAAGTCTTTCTGCCGATGAGAGCTTCGCTCAAGACTGACGAATAGCCGTAAGCCCGAGAGACGACCCTCGGTCAGGAACGGAATTTCGACGACCGAATCTGAAGAAATATTAACCTCATCTTCATCAACCCGTAATAAGCCCCGCCTACCATTCTCGGTCATCCTGTAAAAGAGGATTTTGCTTTTCGTGGAGCCGACCGCTATGGCTCTTCTGCCCTGAGTCCACGGCAGTCGTAGCAGGTTCCACGTGGCCGTCCGGAGGAGCGTCACCATGAAAATCCTGAATTCATACTGCATCCCTTCTGTTATCTCGAAATCTGGTGGCTCAAAAATGGCGGTTGCACTGCTTTTCTCTCTGTTCCTCGTTCTAGGGACACCTGCGTTCGCCCAAATCGATCGCGCAGTGCTTGAGGGCACAGTGAGTGATCAGAGCGGAGCCACCATAAGTGGGGCGAAGGTTAAGATCGTCGCCGTAGACACGGGGATTACGCAGGAGCAGACTACGAATTCGAAAGGCTACTACCGCTTTCCCGGCCTCGCCGTTGGCGGCTACTCAGTCACGCTGACACATACGGGATTCAAGACCAAAATCATTGGCGACGTGATTCTCCAAGTTGGTCAAACGAGAACTCTGGACACTACGCTGGAAGTTGGCGCGATCGCAGAAAAAGTAGAGGTACATGCGTCCGCTGCGCCCGAGAACCGCACCACCGCCGAAGCATCCACGGTCATCACCACTGAACAGATCGCGGATCTTCCCAGCAACGGGCGCGACTGGTCCAGCCTCAGTCTGCTTGCTCCTTTCGCGCAAGATGACGGCGGAGGCGACCAGCGTACCATCCGCTTTGCCGGACGCGCGCGCGACGACAACAACTTTCAAATCGACGGCGTCGACGCCGGCGGTATTCAGGAGCAAGCGCAAAAATCGCAAACGCGTTTGCAGATTTCCCAGGACGCGATTGAGGAATACCGCGTAAATAGCGCCTTGTACGATGCGGAGTACGGCACGCAAGCGGGCGGCCAGATCGATGTGGAAACCAAGCACGGCACCAACGACTGGCATGGAGGTGTCTTCGGCTACTTAAGAAATTCGGCTTTTGATGCCCGGAATTTCAACGACTTCAACGTTCTAGGCCTCCCCGCCATTCCGCCGTTTCGATACGGGCAATACGGGATGTCGGTGGGCGGTCCGGTTAAGAAGGACAAGCTGTTCTTCTTCTTAAACTACGAGGGTCTTCGGCAATACGGCGCGACGACGAATCAGGTCCTTGTACCTAACCCGATCACGGCGCGAGCTACTCTTGCCAAGTCGCCGCAGATGTGTTCTATCCTTCAGGCCTACGCTTGGCGTGCGTCGACTGGCGCCATCGGAAACTGCAGCCCATTACATATCTATCCTGACACAGCCTTCGCGGATCAAACCAACGCTGTCAACCCCCTCCCAGATTCCGACCTGCTTACTGCCCCGGCGCCCACCACAGTCCACGAAGATACGTGGCTTGTCCGGATGGACTACAAGATCAATGACAAGACGATGCTATACGGCAGCGCGCATCGGGATATTAGTCTGGTGAGCGGCACGAATGGCAGCGGCTCTCTTCCCTATGACCTCCTTGAGACGATCAATCATCCTGCAGGCTACTATATTGCCCTCCAGAACACTCTTTCCCCCCGGCTGGTAAACGAAGCCAAGATCTATATCAATCGCGCGCCTTTTATCAATCCGCAGGTCCCACCTTTGCCTTATCAGGTCACTACGAATAATTGGGTCACGATCAACAATAATCAGGCGGATCACGAAATCGGCACCACTTATGGCATCGTCGACAACTTAACTTTCGTACACGGTCGAAACACATTCAAAACGGGCATGGAGATTCGCCGGGTTCGGCTCAATCAGGGTCTGACCGCCGGCAACACTCTTTCCTTTGCGGACAACAGCAGCACTGCGGACACAGGGTTTATAAATGCGGACCTTTACGGAATCTCGTATACCGATACCTGGTGTTGCCATAAGCTCCGCCGCACGTTCTACATGCCCTATTTCCAGGATGAGTGGAAGGTCACTCCCACTCTGACTCTGAACCTGGGCGTTCGCTGGGAGTACTACGGCGTGGCACACGAGGCCGACAACCGCACTACGGTCTTCGATGTCAGCGAATTTCATGGAGTCTGCTTCGGCTCAGCCTCCACTTGGCGATTTGCCCTCCCCACTCAGATTCCAACCCCCATCAATACTCCGCCGTGCCCCAAGAATCCTGCTCTTTACAACGCTGACTACAGGAACTTCGATCCTCGCCTCAGTTTTGCTTGGGCGCCGAGCATGTTTCACGGAAAAACGGTAATTCGATCGGGCTTCGGGATCTACCATGGTGCGGCGCAGAACGACGATCTGAACGCTGGGCTGGAGAGCGACCGGTATACAGCGTTCGCCAATTTCGATCCAAACGGCCCCGGCACGCCGCTAGTGCCAGGCTTTCAGCAAGTGAATCCCGACCTCAGCAGCCTGCCCATCACACCGCAGCAGCAACCTCGCGACTTGCAGCGACACGGGCGCCGAGATCTTTATGTCGAGACTTGGGGGCTGACTGTCGATCGCGAACTGCCGTCTAACTTCCTGGCATCGGCCCAGTACCTGGGATCGCGGGGAGTGCGTCTGTTTTCGCGGGGTGGGGTAAATTTCTGCAGCACACCGCCGCAGGGGACGGACTTGGCCGGCAACCCCAATTGCACTCGGCCGCTCGACCAATACTATCCCGGAGGCGACCCCTACGGTTCCGTTGACTACAAATCCGACATTGGATCCAGTACTTACAACGCACTTTTGCTGAGCCTTGAGCGGCGCTTTTCGAACGGTCTATCCTTCCAGGGCCGTTATACTTGGTCCCATTCCATCAACGACGGATCGGTCGGCGGCGGGGAATCGAACGGTCCAGAGAATGTGAATTGCCTGCCCTGCGACAAGGGCCCGAGCGTTTTCGATGTTCGCAACAACGTAACGCTCAATGCTGTTTACGAGCTGCCTTTTGGGCCCGGAAAACATTTCATGAATAGCTCGGGCGTGTTAGGCAAGATTGTCGGAGGATGGGAAATGAGCAGCATCGGCATCTGGCACACTGGTCATCCCCTCACGATCACAATGATAAATTTCTCGGCAGACCAGTTGCCTGACGGAAACGATCAAACCACTCAAAGACCCGACCTGGTTCCCGGGGTCCCGATACTCTTGCCGGGAGGCGTGCACGATCACACCCTTCCCATCAATCCCGCGGCTTTCGCTCCACCTCCGCTGGCTCCTGGCGGTGTCGCCGATGCTAGCGGGAATTGTGTTGATACCTGCGGCCTCATAGGCCGATTTGGCGATGCGCCGAACGGGCTGATCCGGGCATTGAACACCTGGCAGATCGACTTGGCGCTAACCAAGGAGACCAAGCTGACCGAGCGCGTGTCGATGGAGTTTGGGGCGCAGGTATTCAACATCCTCAATCATACACAATACGGCGATCCGAATCCCAACAATCTGAGTTTCGACTACACTCAGCCGACGGACAGTCTGGGTAATCCGATACCCAATAAGTGGATACTTCAACCGACCGCCAGCCTTGGCCTGATTGATACCACCGTGAATTTCAACAATAACAATGACAACGCCGCGTCTCCCAATACCGGCACCGGCTTGCCACGACAAATTCAGCTCATGCTGCGCTTCAAGTTCTGAGAGAGAGAAAGCTCATTGCAACTTCAGGTTCCTTTCAGGTTGAAGGGTTAGTGTTTCTTCGCGGAGAATTCGAGGACAATCATGAGAAGCGGCGTTGTCAAATTATTGCAAGTGTCGCCAATCTTTGCGGTCGTAGCCATTTTGGGCTCGGTTGCTTCAATAGCAGTCGCTGCCGACGGGTACATCATCACCAGGAAAATTCCGATTCCCGGTCAGGGTAGTTGGGACTATCTCACCGTGGATGAAACCGCGCGGCATTTGTATGTGTCCCACGGAACGCAAGTGGAAGTGCTGGACGTAGATTCCGAATCCATCGTTGGAAATATTCCGAAGACGCCCGGTGTCCACGGCATCGCGCTCGCGCCGGAGCTTGGCCGCGGATTCGTGAGCAACGGGCAAGCCTCGAACGTTACGATTTTCGATCTCAAGACGCTGAAGCCCATCGCCGACGTTCCAACCGGCCAGAAGCCGGACGCTATCATTTACGATCCAGCTTCGTCGCGAGTCTTCGCCTTCAACGGCGGCAGCAATAGCGTAACCGCCATTGATGCCGCCTCTGGAAAAGTCGCGGGCACGATCGATCTCGGCGGCGGTCCCGAATTCGCTGCCGCCGATGGCAACGGTTTCGTTTACAACAATCTGGAAGATGAGAGTTTGGTGTTGAAGATCGACTCGCGGAACCTCACCGTAGAACAGCGCTGGCCCACTGGGCCGTGCGCTTCCCCCAGTAGCATGGCGATGGACCGCGCCAACCGCCGCTTGTTCATTGGTTGCCGCAGCAAAGTGATGGCCGTGATGAATGCGGACTCTGGCAAAGTGATCACAACGCTGCCCATCGGCGATCATGTAGATGCTACGGCTTTTGATCCGGAAACGAAGCTAGTCTTCAACTCCAACGGCGAAGGTACGATCACGGTGATTCGGCAAGAGAGTCCCGACAAGTACTCAGTGGTCGAGACTGTGAAGACTTTGCCGCGCGCGAAAACCATGGCGCTGGACCCGAAGACGCATCGGCTTTTCCTCTCCACTGCCGAGGCAGGGCAGTTCGAAGTGTTGGTGGTGGGGAAGTAGCGAATAGATCAGTCAATGGCGTAACCTTTTCACTATGCATTTACTAGAAAGATTTTTTTCGCGCAAACTTCCGCTCCTATGCGTGACGGTGATCCTGCTTGCGTTCACTGCATGCACAAAGAGATCTGCCGCGCAGACATCGGTTGATTTGCAACTCAACGTGAACGCTTCACTCCGGTTCGTGGCGTACGGTGACACTCGCTTTCACGATCCCAAAGATACGGAAGCCGCGAATCCTGCCGTGCGCGTGGCGCTGGTGCAGGCCATCGCCGAGGTCAATCCTGCATTTATTTGTTTTACCGGAGACATCGTCTACAACGGATATGATGGGAACGATTGGAAGGTTTGGGATAGCGAAACCGCGATCTGGCGCGAGAAGAAGATTCCGGTCTATCCTGCGCTTGGCAACCACGACCTGCACGGAGACGAGAAGATTGCGCTGGGCAACTATTTCCAGCGCTTTCCTGAGCTGAAGAACAGCCGCTATTACTCGGTGAGAGCCGCTAATACGCTAATACTTGTGCTCGACAGCTCGCTCGACGAAATCTCGGGACCGCAAGGCCAATGGCTGGCCTCTAAACTGGATAACATTCCATCCGATGTGGATTTCGTCTTCCTGATGTTTCACCATCCGCCGTACACCAGCTCCTCGGACGCAAAAATGTTTGGTGGAGGACACTCTGCGCGGTCCACGGAACAGCATCTCGCTAAGATGCTCGAGGAGCGCCAGGCGCACGTCCGCGTTCACTTCGTAGTCTTTTCTGGACACGTACACAACTATGAGCGCCATCAGTACGGCGGCGTCACGTACTTTGTTTCCGGTGGCGGAGCGGCTCATGCTTACCCGATCGAGCGTGCCCGCGACGATCCGTTTCAGAGCAAGGAGATCAACTATCACTATCTCCTCGTCGAAGTTGACCATCAGCAATTGAAGATTACGATGAATCGACTGCAGCTGGACAACGGCAAAGAGGCGTGGACGCAGCCGGATTCCGTGACCATTGCGGCGATAGACCCAAGCCCCAGGGTTTCTAAGTAATGGCGGAAGCGAGTGGGGGTCGAACCTTTCAACATATTGAAAACACGTAAGTTGTTGAATAATCAACGGCTCCATTCTGATAAACCTTAACTTCCGCAACCGCCAACACAGGAATTAGCACAGCAGCGAGGCATTCAGGCAAACGCAAACGAAGACGGGTGGGTTTCCGCCCGCTTTCGATTCGGATTAGTACAGCACCAAACACGGTGGCAAACGGAAAAGGAAAAGTGGGCGCGTTTGCGGTTCTCCTAATCGTCATCGACCAGTGGCACGGATCGCACGAACTACGAACCTGAAAATAAACATGATCACCTCGGACAATTGTTGCGCAATGCGAAGTTGCGTGATGCAAGCGGCGGCCAAGTTCAGCTTCTGAGTTCAGCCCAAGCGGGTTCCACTGCACGCTCGTACTCGGCTTCACCATTCGAACTCCCGTTGGCGCATGGTCGGCAAACCGAAAGCCACGAGGCGACTAGGAGATTGTATATATGTGGCATCTGAAATCGTCACCAAATAAAACTCAGTGGCTGACCGATATCAGCCGAGACATCGCACATTCTGTTTAGGACGCGTTAGCAGATGTCTGGCACCGATGGCACACAAGGCCCACTCAAGGTCGTCTGTGGTGCTATGACGGGTAGCTGTGAATGTCTCAAGAGTGTTTCGTGACCCCACCCCATGTTTCATCACCGATACGGTAGGTGGTCCGGATTCATCTCAATCAACCCGTCGGACTATTTACAACAGCTGAAAGCAGCACCAACTCATTTTGCTCGTCGCCTCTGCGGGAACAAAGCCCTGGTATTCGTGCCTTAAAGCCTCCATGGGCTCTACAGCAGCCGCGCGGCGGCGGGCAGGAACCCAGGTCGCTGCCAATCCGATCAATGCGAGCAGCGAGGCGGCTGCAGCTAGTTCACCCTGAAGGATCTGTGCGTTGCCGTCAATCGATGCATTTATCCTCCCCGCGTCCTTGAACGCGAAAAGGTCCTCCAGCACGCGGTTGTCGCGGCGCAATTGCTCGAACGCGGGATAGGAGAACGATGGAACGCTCATTCCTTCTGGCGAGGCATCGGAAATGCCCCACATGTTGTGAACGGCACAGTGCTTGTCTCCACTTCAAACTCGCGTCCGCAAAAGGAGCGGGCGTCTTGAAGCGCCTGCTTCTGGATCGATTGGAGGGTGCCTCGTGCTGAGCAACTTCGATTGCTCCACTGGCAAGCAATGAGAAGGAAGATAAGGATAGCTACGCCGGGAGGTGCCATCAGTTGCTCGTCACGCGGGACCTTTTTGCGGGTTCGTTTCGGCCAGCATTTTTGAATTCTTCTGTACCGAGAAATTGGAGAAGGTCGCGCACCAATTCTTTTCGCTTTTCGTTTGGCATTCCGTTCGGGAGCGTATCGGCGAGCGAAACTGCAAGATGAATGTGCATCATGAGGTACAGGGCGTCATCCGTTAAGTCATCGCCGAATGTTTTAAGGAGGTGATACATATGACTGAAGTATTCGGTGCGGATCTTCTCTTGGGTAACTGCGATTTCGGACTTTTTAATTATCCTTGTTTGATAGAGTGTGCGGACGAATCTGTTTAATTCTCTGGTTAGGGCCGGGAATTCATGCTTTGTGAGCTTTGCGAGGTCGTCTGCCATATCAGTTCCAGTCGCCGCCCCCGTCCTGATAACCCGGTAGGACCAGCGTAGCGACGGGCATCTCGAACCGATAGTCGGATACGATTTTCTGAGGACGAATGAGGAATGACGAAGAGTGAGAGATGCCCGTCGGTAGATGCGGGCGGGGCGGCATACCAGTTACATAATTATTCATATACGTTTCGCGCCATTCGGCGCGTTGTTTTTGGTAGCGGTATCGAACATATGGCGATACCAGAAAAGGCGACGGTATAATACCACAGCTTCCGCCCGAAAGGGCGGGATAACCTGGTGCATTCGGGCTGTGCCATGAATGCACGAGGCCATCTTTGATTCATGAGTAGGGTGTGAAGTGCCCCCATTTGCTGCACCAATCGCAATGTAAGTTCTGGGTTGATGTT